>CAVRIR010000006.1:0-764038 GCA_963721305.1 uncultured Acidimicrobiia bacterium | reverse complement strand
GGTCGGAATCGGCGCAAACCGGCGCACCTGAGCTTTCGGCCTCATTACCCCTGTATGCCCATTGCGTCGCCGGTACGTACATCACCGTGGCGAGAATCAGCCGCGGGCCGGTACGACTGGAAGCCCATCACGGGAGAGACGCCAGCAAGAGGACATGATGGTGACGGCACTGGGAGGACGGATGAGGTGTCCTTGTCCCCACGTCGTGATGGCCGAAGCCATGTCCCAAGTCCGCGTACCGAGTTGCGCGGCCTCCACAGCCAGCGCGAGACGCTGCTCGGCCAACCCACTCGCAGCTGCAACCAAGCCACTCCCCGATCGCCAACATCCTGACGGTAGCGCTAAGTACCCGGGCCCCCGCATCCAGCCCTCACACACAGGCGCCGGTTGAGACCGGGGCGTGACCGCTACGGATGCCGTGGCGGGCACTTGGCTTAGGACTCGCGGCCGTTATCGGTGTTTTCGACGAGCCCGTGCTGGCCGGTGTCGACCGCGGTCCTGGCGGACGAGGTCCTGGTCGTGCTTGATGACCTTTTCGGGTGCGTCTTCGAGACCAACGGTGCGCTTGAGCAACGCTTGGTCGTCGTTGATGTCGAGGGTGTCAGCGACTCGGCGAAGGATCTCGCTCTGCGCGTCGAGTTTGGCCTGGATCGCCCGGCCGTCACGGTTCTGGGTGTTCTGAATGATGAACACCATCCAGAACGTGATGATGGTGGTGCCCGTGTTGATTACGAGCTGATAGGTGTTGTTGCCGAAGTGACCGGCGACGAAGAACCCACCCAGGAACCATGCAAGCACCAGTACGAACGACACCATGATGGCGGGGAACGACCCCAGCCAGCCGGTCATGTCGCCGATGGCGCGGGTCAGGGTGGTGCTCTTGTCCTCCGGCTGGGTTTGAACTGACAACCGCGAACCCCCCAGACGGCTTGTCCGCACTGCCGACTACCCCGAGGGGATCCTCCACAGACGCCGCGTGCCGCTGCGCGCTTGCTCCTACTCGATCGGCCTCATCCGAGGGGGTCTGAAACGCGCAGGTCACGGCTTCTCCTACCGTGGGCCGGACCGGGGAACCACGCTCCGCAGGGCACATCGGTCTCGGCACGGTCCTGCTCATCCTCCTCGTGCTCGCAGTCCTGGTCGCGCTACGCCGTGCCTAGACACCCGAGCGCGATATCCGCAATGACGATCCTCCAGCGGTGCGAGTGCGGCGCCGTGGTGCCGCTGCGACGCAGGTTCGGCTCACGGGCGTGGCGGGGACGCTGTGCTCAATGCCACACCCAGCACAAGCTCCTGCCCCGGCCTCACCCGCAAGCCGGCAGAGAACGGTCCAGTCCGTCTGGTGGACATCCCGTCCGAGGGATGTCTCTCACTCGCTCGCGCAGTTAACACTACGAAGGTCCCCCGGGCAGCGACGCGGTCTCCGCGACTTCGTCATCGACGCCGCCAGATAACCGCGACCCAGGAGGGCATCCAGGGGCGACTCTCGCATCGAGCGCGGCCAGCGTTACGCCGTGATCACCGGCGCTTCGGATCAGTCACCCCCGACCCAACACGGCCCTACGTGCTCGCTACCAGGACCCCGTTCGACGCGTCCGACACACCCCTTGACACAAACAGGAATCGATCCCGCCGTCCCGCGATTCCGGTCAAGTGCGCGGCGGCAATGCTCGTGGCGTGCCGATGCGCGAAGACTGCGCGAACCGTGGGTACGACGATGACAGGTGGTTTGCCGACCTCGAGCGTGCTGCTCGACAGTCTTGGAGCGGGAGAGGACGACAATGTGACCACAACTACCAACATGACCTGCCCTGTACGGCACCTCGGGGCTACTGATCGCGATGAAGGACGCACGTTATGGGGCACCGTCGCGTCTGCACCGCCACTTCGGCGGCGCACTTGAACTCGCATCACATATGTGCGTCCTGCTGAGGCGCATCTCTTTCGGCGAGCGGTGGCGAGTGCGAATCGGGTCTGGGTCTATTCGAGCGATCGGCGTGCAATGGTGGCCGGTTCGCGCCCGGCGAACAACCATCCGGCGATGGTCGCGATAACGGGAAGGACGACGACGATCACCGCCAGATCCGTGACGGGTGGTTGGCCGAGTGTGTGGAGCTCGCTGCGGTAGAACGCGCCGAGCACGGCGTACGCCTCAGCGGTGCCGAGCAGTGCGGCCAGTAACGCCAGCGTGCCGGTGGTGGACGCGGTGATGGCCCGGCGGGTCGTGGTCGGCGCACCGGTTGCCGCGAGGATGCGGAGGTCGTTCGCCGTTTCGCTGCGGATGAGGCCCACTGTCATCGCGAGCACCGCGAGCGCGAAGAGGATGCCGGCGGCGGTCGCTTCGTGGCCGAGCTCGACGAGCGAGCCGTGCGTGTCCTGCGTCTCGATGCTGAGGCCGCCGGCGGCCGCGGCCTTGCGGGCGCTGTCGATCTGCGTCGCCGTCAACGCTGCCGGGGCGCGGACGAGCCAGGCGGCGGGCACCGGTTGCAGACCGAAGCGCTGCACCGCGCTCGTCGTGAGCAGTGTGTTGGGCTCGGAGGTCCCCTGAGGCAGATCGACGTGCTGCATGGGCGGGTCCGTGATCTCCTGCCGGTTGCCAAGTCCGCCGTACTCGAGACGCATACCGGAAAGATCCGATCGTGACGTCAGGATGTCTGTCGCGGGGTCGACGTCGTCGGCGCGGATGCCGTAGTGCGCGAGCACGTCTGGGGTGGCCACGTAGAGCGGCCCCTTGAGGAGGATCGACTCGCCGCCCCCCGGTTCCGGGGTGACGTCCACCAGCGCGACCGGCGGCCTCCCGGCGGGTCCGTTCGAGGCCTGCAGGATCCCTGCGGATGGGTTGAACGCCGCGTCGAGCTCGAGGGCGCCACTGGCACCGACGGTCTTGGCGATCATGTCGACCTGGGTGCTGGCCGCCGCTAGCTGCTGGTCGGACACCTGCTGCAGCGGACCGCCACCGGCGGAGGACAAGTACACCATCAGCTCGTTGGCCGGGAGGTTGGCCTGGGCGCTGGAGTCCTTGGCGATCTGCGCGGCCCCGCTGACCGTGATGATGGCGGCGATGCCGATGGCCAGGGTGGCGGCGCCGAGCGCCGCACCGGAGCGGGACTGGTAGCGGGCGAGGTCGCGCAACGCCAGCCGCGGCGCGATCGACAGGCGGGCGCCGCGAATGAGGCGACGCCGCGGATGACGAGCGGGCCCAGCAGCAGGACGCCGACCACGGTGGCGAGGATGCCGGTGATCACGAGCAGGCCGCGGTCGGGGTGGGCAAAGGCGAGGAACGCGATGCCCGCGCCGACCATGGTGACGCCGACCGCGGCCGACCGTCCCGCCGAGCGGGGCCGGGGCGGTCGCGCCGAGAGCGCGGCGACGATCGAGGTGCGGGCGGCCGACCGGGCCGGCCACCACGCGCTCGCGACGGCCGTCGACACGGCGAGGACGACGGCGCCGGCGAGCGCCCACCACGGCAAGTCGAAGCGGTCGATGCGATGCCCGGCCATGGATTCGAGATGCGGGGCGAAGACCAACCACCCGGCGAGGCCCGCGGCCGCGCCGGTGAGGGCGGCGACGACCCCGACAGTGGCGCCGTTGGCCAGCACGACAAGCCGGACGTGCGCGTCGGTCGCGCCGATCGAGCCGAGCATGCCGAGGGCTCGTTGACGGCGGTGCGCCATCACGCTGAACCCGGCGACGCCGACGAGACCGACGAAGAGAAGAGCGAGCGTACCGAAGGCGAGCACGGCGATCGCGGCGGCGGTCCTGGTGTCGCCCGACTCGGCAAGGACCTGCTTCGGCGCACCGCTCGGCAGCCGGAAGAACTCGATCTGGTTCCGTCCGAGGTCCCTATCTACGGTGACGGTGATGTTGTCGACCATGTCGAGCTGGCCGGGCGCGACGAGCGCGTAGTTGTCGCCAAGGTGGCTCGGGTCCTCGATGACGCCAACGACGGTGAGGTTGCGACCGAGGTCGGTCCAGGCGTCGCCCACATGAAGATCGAATGCGGTTGCGACGTCAGGTGTCACCGCCACCTCGCCACCGGCGCTAGGCAGACGACCCTGGCGGACCTGGACGCCGGTGCTCGACTCGGCCCCTTCCGGGACGGCACGCAGGTCGACGGGAGCGACGGAACCGGGAACCGCCACCTTGAGGTGCGCGTACGCGTTCGCCGGGCCGAACGCTGACTGGACAGCGGCGATGTCGGCCGCCACCTGCGTGTCGTTGCCGGGAAGAACGAAGGTTGTCGTCGGTACGGGGGTGGCGTTCGTCGCCACTGCCAACCCGACGGTCGTGCCCGCCACGGCAACCGCGAGGAGCGCGGTGATCAGCAGCTGCTGACGCCACTCACGGCGGAAGAGGCGGATGCCCCAGCGCACCACTGCGCGGCGCGCCGGAGCACCGCCGTTCCTTCCGTGCTCGCCGCTCGAGGGCTGCGCGGCGGCCGACCGCTCGTGGACGACCGTCGTCACGGGCGGGGGATGGTCTCGAGCAGCGACTCCGGGCCCGGCGGCGGCGCGGTCTGGTCCACCACCTGACCGTCGCGGAGGAACACCACCCGGTCGGCCCAGGACGCCAGCTGCGCGTCGTGGGTCACCACGATGCCAGCCACGGACTTCTGGCAGGCGGCGCGGATAAGGCGCATCACCGCTTCCGCGTTGAGCGAGTCGAGCGCACCGGAGGGCTCGTCGGCCAGCAGCAGGCGGCGATCACCGACGATGGCGCGGGCGATAGCAACTCGTTGCCGCTCGCCGCCGGACAACTCGTCCGGGAACCGGCCTGCGCGATCCGCGAGACCGAGCTCGTCGAGCGTTGCCAACGCCGTCGCGCGCGCGACTTGACAGCGACGCCGTCGAGCTCCAACGGCAGGCTCACGTTCTCCGCCGCGGTGAGCCCGGCAAGAAGATTGAAGTCCTGAAACACGAACCCGATGGCGCGGCGGCGCAAGCGGGCACGGTCGTTACGCGCCATATTCGCCAGTGCGGCTCCGGCGACGATCACCTCGCCGCTCGTCGGCTCCTCCAGCGACCCGGCGATCGTGAGCAGCGTGCTCTTGCCCGACCCGCTCGGTCCCATGACCGCGACCAGCTCGCCATCGTTCAACGTCAGGTCGACGTCGCGCAGCGCGTGGACCTCGGTCGGGCCGTCGCCGTAAACCTTGGACACCGCCCGTAGCTCGATCGCCGTCATCGCGGCGTCCCCACACGCCGGCGCCGCTTGGGGAGGGGCGCGGCGGCCGACGGCGGCGGCGCGGTGGCGGCGCGACGCAGGCGGCTGTCGGCCGTGTCGAGCCAGCGGATGACCGATTCGAGCCGGAACAGCTCGGCATCCACCGCGAGGACGAGGCCGACCTCGTCGGCCGTCGCGTCTTCCTTGATGCGCGTCCACTGCTGCATCAGCTCGATGAGGTGCCGGCGATGGATCTGGATCACGTCGTGGACGTCGACGCCGGGCAGGCGCGCCGCGACGAGCACTTTGATGACCAGTTCGTCACGGGGCGGTGACGACAGATCCGGCGGCGTGCGTAGCCAGCCGTCGAGTGCCGCCTGACCGTCCGAGGTGATGTGGAAGTGTCGCTTGACGCTGTCCTCGCCGTCATCGTCGGAATCGACGAGCCCGTCACGCTCGAGGCGCTGCAGCGTCGTGTACACCTGGCCGACGTTCAGCGGCCAGACCTCGCCGGTCCTGGCCTCGAACTCCTGCCGAAGCTGGAGCCCGTACTTCGGTCCCTCGCTGAGCAACGCCAACAGCGCGAACGGCACACTCATGCCTTCGACCTACCAAGCAACATACGGAGTATACTACTAGACGAAGCACCACACTGTCCAGAGCCTCACTGGCGCTCAGATACGCCCACGCCGCCGCCGTTCGAGACACGCCGATGTCTGTCTCGAGGTTCCAAAAGCAGCGGATCGGCGTTCCGCGTCGGCGCTTGCGCACCCAAGCCCGTCGCATAACCGCGCGCCGAGACGACCCGGGGCCGGCGCGGAGCGCACAATCCGGCTGATGGTCGGCCGCGCGGCTGTCGTCGAGCGGCACTTCGGGACGTGTCGGCACCGCACCGCCGAGGCCGTGACGTGCGTCCTCGTCCGGGATGAGTAGTTTGCTTGACAGTTAATTAGCTTAGCAGTAAAGTACTGTTCATGATGGTCGTCCGGCGGTGCTCAGGTCATCGTCGAGCCACGCGGGGAGGGTCCATCATCGAGATTGCGTCGCTCGGAGCGTCCCGGTGAGCGTCGCGACCCTGCCCGACGAACACCTCAATTCGGTGTTCGCCGCGCTGGCCGACCCGACGCGGCGGGCGATTGTTCGCCGCCTGGCGGAGGGCGACGCGACGGTGAACGAGTTGGCGGCGCCCATTGCCATGTCGCTGCCCGGGATCTCCAAGCACCTCAAAGTCCTGGAACGCAGTGGCCTCATCACTCGCAGTCGAAGCGCACAGTTCCGGCCCTGCCACCTCGAAGTGGCGACCCTGGAGTCGACCATGGAATGGATCGCGCAACAGCGCGAGCTGTGGAGTGACCGCTTCGAGAAGCTCGACCAGCACTTGCAGGCCATCCAACACGCCGCGCGAGCCGGCGACGAAGTGTCCGACCATGACTGACTCGTCAGGAGCAGGCGCGGCGGAACTTCGCTTCACTCGGGTGTTCGAGGCGCCGCGGCCGCTGGTGTTCCGGTGCATGATCGACCCGGCTCACCTCGCTCACTTCTGGGGCCCGAAAGGGATGACCACCCCCGTGGAGACCATCACGGTTGATGCTCGACCGGGTGGGGTGTTCGAGACCGTGATGGTGAACGAGGCCGATGGCAGCCGCTATCCGACTGAGGCCATCTACGACATCGTCGACGAGCCCGAGACGCTCGCCTGGACCGAAACCGGCAGCGGCATGAAGGTGACGATCCGTTTCGTCGCGCTGGGCGAGCGGCGCACGCAGGTCGATATCCACGAGGTCGGAGTCCCTGCGGCGGGCATGACCCCGCAAGCACAGGCCGGGTTCCTGACCTCGCTGGACCGCTTCGAAACCTACCTGACCCGGCTGAACCCCATAAGGAGACCACATGACAACCACGGTCACTGACGCCGAACTGCGGTGCCTCACCGAGGCCGCGTTCTTTGCCCTCGCCGACCTTCTCGCTCCCGCGTCCCCGGCGCAGTGGAACACACCGTCGCTGTGCGCCGGCTGGCGGATCCGAGAAGTCGTCGCGCACATCACCATGCCCGCCCGCTATTCGCACGAGGCGTTCATGGCGGAGCTCGCCGCCTGCGACTTCGACTTCGGCCGGCTGTCCAACACGATCGCCGCTCGCGACGCCGAACTGCCGACCGCCGAACTCGTCGCGAACCTCCGGTCCGAGATCCTGCACAACTGGACTCCACCCGAGGGCGGCCAGCGCGGCGCGCTCAACCATGTGGTCGTGCATGGCCTCGACGTCACCGTCGCCCTCAGCGCGTCGCCGGTAGTCGACGACACGCTGCGGGTCGTTCTCGACGACCTGACCGTCGGCGGGATACATCAACACTTCGGAACCGTCATCGACGGACGCCACCTTGAAGCGACCGACCTCGCATGGTCCTACGGCACCGGCCCCACCCTCCGAGGCCCCGCCCACGAGCTGGTGCTGGCCCTGTGCGGACGGACGATCCCGAACGCGCACCTCGAAGGCTCACCCATCTAGTCGACGCGATCGAAATCGCGGAAGTTCGTAGGGCACGGTGCGCAGATGACCTCTCCGCCTCCGTCGGCTTCCCTTCGAGCTTGGGCCAGCACTGCCGCAGTACGCCGGGTCGCGGATCGCATTGTTGTTTGTGTGTGGGCGATTCGCTGCCTCCCATTCGCCGGTACGTACGCGGACGCGCTTGTCCTCGGTGCGCGGTAGCGATTCGAGCCGCGTGTCGCGATGGGTATGCGGATCACGCACCGTCAGACCCGGCATGACCTATGCACCGGTGAACGGCCCGCAGCTCTACTACGAGAGACACGGGACTGGCCGGCCACTCGTGCTGCTCCACGGCGGCCTGATGACCATCGAACTCAATTTCGGGCCACTGCTCGAGCCCCTTGCTGCGTGCAGGCAGGTGATCGCGGTCGAGCTCCAAGGCCACGGGCACACTGCCGACACGGACCGGCCGATGACGATCGAGGCGCTGGCCGGTGATGTCGTCGCGCTGCTCGACCATCTGGGGATCGCCGAGGTAGACCTGTTCGGCTTCAGCCTCGGCGGTCTGGTTGCGTTCGCGGTCGCGCTGGGCGAGCCCACCCGCGTCGGGAAGCTGATCGTCGCCTCGGCGGATCCCCATCGGCCGCCGGGTCGGGAGAGCGCGCCACTCGCCGACGACCGCATGCCGACGCCCGCCGACTTTCAGGCCATGCGCGACGCTTACGACGCGGTCGCCCCCGATCCCGCGCACTTCGACGTGTTCGCGGCCAGGGTTCCGGCGATGGTGCACGAGTTCCCGGGATGGACTGACGACCTGCGATCGCTACAGCTGCCGACGATGCTGATCTTCGGCGACCGCGATTTCTCACCATTGGTTGACGTGGTGGAGATGTTCGACCTGCTTCCGAACGCACAACTCGCAGTGCTCCCGGGAACCACGCACGGCGGCGTGACACGGCGGCCCAGCGAAGTGCTCGCGTTGATCACGCCGTTCCTCGACGCGCGCTGAGAGGCGATCAAACACCCTCACGAACAGGCGCCGCGCCATCGGAATGCCACGTATCCCGAAACGTCACCACCTCATGAGCCTCTATTGCGGGCACCGACACCCCCCGAAAACCGGATCGAGGTGACCCCGAGGTGACGTTCGGTGCGCGCCAGTTCGCGATCGCTCTGTCGCGTTCTCGTGCGCACGTTCTGGCGCGTCCCTGATCGGCGCTTGGAGGACACCTCGGGTCGCACACGCGTCATCCCGGCGACTGTCACACACGGAGCGCGGGCGGTGTCTTGATGTCGATCACATCGACAGGAGGAGCAAGCATGTCCAGTACGACACGGATTCCCAAGGCGGAGATCACCGGCTTGTACGGGTACGTGCTGAAGCGATTCAGCCGCAAGCTGCTCGGTGAGGTCCCCGAGCCGGCCGAGGTGATGTGGCACAACCGAGCGGTGCTCACCGGCATCGTACGGGTTCGGCCGCAAGGTCCAGAAGTGGGACCAGCTCGACCCGAACCTGAAGTCGTTCGCGCACATGGCGGTGGCCGCGCAGGTCGGCTGCTCGTGGTGCCTCGACCTCAACTACTTCCAGACCCACAACGAGGGACTCGACGAGGCCAAGGCCAGCGAGGTACCCCGGTGGCGGGAGTCGACGGTGTTCACCGCGCTCGAGCGTGACGTCATGGAGTACGCCGAGGCGATGAGCGAGACGCCACCGCCGGTCACCGACGAGCTGTTCGCCCGGCTGCTCGACCAGCTCGGCGCGCCGGCCGTGGTCGAGCTGACGGCTCGGTGGTCGGGTTCGCGAACATGACCACGAGAGGCAACACCGCGATGGGGATCGAGTCCCAAGGGTTCTCCAAGGCGTGCGACGCTGCCACTGGCGCACCGCTCGGTCGGGTACACGGCGTCGGCATGAGCGACGACGCGTTCGCCGCCCACCGCAGCCTGCTGTTCACGGTCGCCTACGAGATGCTCGGCTCCGCCGTCCGACGCCGAGGACGTCGTCCAGGAGACCTGGCTGCGGTGGGCCGGCGTCGACCAGGCGGAGGTGCACGACCCTCGCGCGTACCTGGTCCGCATCGTCACCCGTCAGGCGCTGAACCGGCTGCGGTCGCTGGCGCGCCGGCGCGAGGACTACGTCGGCGAATGGCTGCCGGAGCCGCTGCTGACGAGCCCCGACGTGGCCGAGGACGTCGAGCTGGCCGAGAGCGTCTCGATCGCGATGCTCACCGTGCTCGAGACGCTCGCGCCGACCGAGCGCGCCGTGTTCGTGTTGCGCGAGGTGTTCGACATCCCGTACGACGAGATCGCGGAAGCGGTCGGCAAGTCGCCTGCCGGCCGTCCGCCAGATCGCGCATCGAGCGCGTGACCACGTCGCCGCTCGGCGGCCGCGGATGGCGGTCGAGCACGACCGAGCAGCAGGCAGGTCGTGGACCGGTTCCTCGCCGCCGTGACGAGCGGGCGATCTGCAAGGCCTGCTCGACGTGCTCGCGCCCGACGTCGTCGTCGTCGCCGACGGCGGCGGGTTCGCGGCCGCGGCTCGTCGTCCGATCGAGGGCGCGGAGCGGGTGGCCGCGCTTCCTCGATGCCGCGGCCGCGCTCCGCCGGACTTCGAGGTCAAGGCCGTGTGGCTCAATGGATCACCTGCCGCTCGGATCGACATCGGCGGTCGAGCTCAACACCGCGGTGAGCCTTGCCGTCGAGAACGGTCGGATCACGCGCGATCTACGCCATCCGCAATCCCGCACAAGCTCGCCCGACTCGACGGGATCGCCGCACTCACACGGACCTAACCCTCGCGATCTGCGAGATCAAATCGCACCAGGCCGTGCCAGACGAACGTTCGGAACAGACCTCGAGCCGCATCGGAGCCGTGCACGGTCGCATCCGTCCACGAGCGGGCGGTCGTCCCTCGCAGACCGTCGGCGAGCGCCGCAGGGGGTGCGGCACTTCCCCGTGACCGTCATCTGCCATCGTGCAGTGGCGCGGCGGGTAGTCGCACCGTGACGCGGAGCCCGCCAGCCGCCCGGGGGGTGAGGGTGAGGGTTCCGTCGTGTGCTTGGGTGATGCTCTTGACGATCGCCAGGCCGAGGCCGACACCTGCGTGGTCGGTGCGTATGCGTTCGGTGCCGCGACGAAACGGCTCGACCAGCGTGGAAACCACCTGTGGGGTGAGCTTCTCGCCGGTGTTCTCGACCGTGAGCACCACGCTCTTGGGATGCAACGCTGGTCGTGACCCACACGGTGCCCTGTTCAGGCAGGTTGTGGACGATCGCGTTGTGCACGAGGTTCGTGGTCAACTGCAGCAGGAGCGCGTGTGAGCCGATGGTGGGAGCCATGTCGCCGGAGGTCTCGATGGTGACGCCGCGTTCTTCTGCGAGGGGGAGGAGCGTCTCGGTCGCTTCTTCCGCGATGAGGGACAGGTCGACGTGTTCTCGGGTGAAGGACCGCTGGTCGGCGCGGCTGAGCAGGAGCAATGCTTCGGTGAGGTCGATCGCTCGGGTGTTGACCGCGTGGAGGCGGTCGACGAGTTCGCCGGTGTCGCGGTTCGGATCGTTGCGGGCGACGTCGAGAAGTGTCTGCGTGATCGCCAGCGGCGTGCGCAG
Source organism: uncultured Acidimicrobiia bacterium (assembly GCA_963721305.1). GTDB lineage: Bacteria > Actinomycetota > Acidimicrobiia > Acidimicrobiales > JACDCH01 > DATAES01. The sequence continues at coordinate 752,780 of CAVRIR010000006.1, read as the reverse complement.
TTCGTGGGAGGCGTTGGCTGCGAATCGCTGCTGTTCGGCGACGTGTGCTTCGAGCCGCGCGAGCATGGCGTCGAAGGTGTCGGCGAGTTCGCGGAACTCGTCTTCGCGGCCTTCCAATTCGATCCGGTGGGAGAGCGACCCGGTCGCGGCCATGCGGGTGGCGTCCGTGATGCGAGTCAGAGGGGCGAGCATGCGGCCGGCGAGAATCCATCCTCCCAGGAGACCGAACACCAGCAGGAACGCCATCACGCCGGCGGCCCTCGGAGCGAAGACGTGCAGGAGGTTGGACCGGACGGGAAAGACACCATGAAGGTCGGCTTCGGTGTCGGCGTTCAGCAGGAACGCGCGGTCGGGGACGTAACGCAGGAGGAAGAGCCACACGGCGGCGAGCAGCAACGCGCCGGCGAGCATGAGGAAGCCGGCGTAGCTGAGGGTGAGCTTGAGGCGAACGCTCAAACCAGGGGCTCTATCCACGGTCGCCTCCCTCACGTGCGGTGCCGGGTGCTGTGCTCGATGCGGTAGCCGACGCCGGGCACCGTGGCGATGATCCAGGGCTCGCCGAGGCGTTTGCGCAGGGCCGAGACCGTGATGCGCACGGCGTTGGTGAACGGGTCCGCGTTCTCGTCCCACGCCCGCTCCAGTAGCTCTTCGGCGCTGACGACACCGCCTTCGGCTCCGACGAGAACTTCGAGCACGGCGAACTGCTTGCGGGTGAGCGCGACGTAGCGGCCGTCGCGGTAGACCTCGCGGCGGAACGGGTCCAGCCGCAGACCTGCGATCTCTCGCACGGGCGGTCGGTTGTGGGCGCGCCTGCGGTCGAGGGCTCGGAGACGGAGCACGAGCTCTTGGAGCTCGAACGGCTTCGTGAGGTAGTCGTCGGCGCCGAGCTCGAACCCGGAGGTCTTGTCGTCGAGCCGGTCGGCCGCGGTGAGCATGAGGATCGGCATGCCGCTGCCGGAGGCGACGATGCGCCTGGCGATCTCGTCACCGGTAGGTCCGGGGATGTCGCGGTCGAGGACGGCGATGTCGTAGGCGTTGACGCTCAGCAGCTCCAGCGCGGTGTCGCCGTCACCGGCGATGTCGGCCGCGATCGCTTCCAGGCGCAGCCCGTCGCGGATGGCGTCTGCCATGTAGGGCTCGTCCTCGACGATCAACACCCGCGATGCTCCGATGCTACGAGCCCGCGCATATCGCCGGCGTATCGAAAACCGCATACGTGCTGGCAACACCACGCTGCCCTGAATGGAGGTGTGGCCCACCGCCGACCAGCACGACCAGCGACCCGTCAGATTCGGGATCGCAGGATTGGTGCCGCCGGCCTCCTTGTCGTCCTCGCCGCGATCGCCGCAGCTGTCGGCTACCAGTTGCCGGCCTCCTCGAGGGCGTCGGCGTTCTCGTTCTCGACGGCCCACCGCTCGCGCCATCGACGCTCGCGGCCCGCCACGTGCAGCACCATGGTGCGCTGGGCGAGGCTGACGGCGCCGTCCCCGACGGCACGACGGTCTTCGATGACGGGGTTCCGGGCGTGGCCAACCTCGATCCGGCTCTGCTCGGTGCCCTGCGCCGAGCGGCAACTGCTGCCGCGGACGACGGGGTCACGTTCTTCGTCGACAGCGGCTGGCGTTCCCCGGCGTACCAGGAACAACTGCTCCATGAGGCGATCTCGAAGTACGGCTCGGAAGAGGAAGCTGCCCGATGGGTGGCCACCCCGAAGACGTCTGCTCACGTGTCGGGGGACGCGGTCGACCTCGGGCCTTCCGAGCCACGGCGTGGCTGTCCAAACACGGCGCCAAGTACGGGCTGTGCCAGATCTACCGCAACGAACCCTGGCACTACGAGCTGCGCCCGGAAGCCATCGATCGCGGTTGCCCGCCCATGTACGCCGACCCGACGCACGATCCAAGGATGCAGCAATGACCAGCACGCTCGGCCGACGGCCGCTGGCCGCTCTCGCCATGGTCGCCCTGATCAGCGCGGGCTGTTCGAGTGGCTCCACGGCGGCAGCAGCCGGCACCAACACCGCCACCAATCGCGAGCAGGCGGTGAAGTTCGCCGCAGTGCATGCGCGACAACGGCGTCAAGGAGTTCCCGGACCCGGACGCGTCGGGCGCGCTCACCATCGATCGAGATCGCGAACGGCTCGTCGCTGGACACGAACACCGCGGCGTTCAAGCAGGCCATCAGCGCGTGCAAGGACCTCGAGCCAGCGGGGTTCACGGGCAGCAAGAGGAGTCCCGAGCAGCAGAAGGCGGCCCTCAAGTTCGCCCAGTGCATGCGCGACAACGGCGTGAAGGACTTCCCGGACCCCACCGAAGATGGGCCCCTCATCGACACGAATCAAATCCCATCCGCCGCAGGGAGGGGTGCTCGGAACATTCCGGGGTTCCAACGCCGCGATGCGACAAGTGCCGCGATGTCCTGGTCGCCGCAGCTGGGGGGCCAGCGGTGAAGCGGAAGACGTGGGTGCTGGCCGGAGCGGCCGTCCTGGTTGCCGTAACCGCCACCGGCGGCGTGGTCGTCACGTCCGGTGCGACGCACGCGACCTCGGCCGCGCAGGAGCCGCCGCCGAACACCGCGAAGGTGGAGAAGGGGAAGCCTCTCGGCCATGGTCTCCCTGGACGGGACCCTGACCTATCGGGCGCGATCGGACGGCTCGCCGTACTCCGTGATCAACCAGGCCCGCGGGACCTACACCGAGCTGCCCGACGACGGCGACAAGGTCGCCTGCGGCGACGTGCTCTATCGGGTGGACGACAACCCGGTGCTGCTGCTGTGCGGCACGGTCCCGGCCTACCGCGACCTGCGCAGCGGCGATGCGGGCGACGACGTCCGTCAGCTCAACCGCGAACCTGCACGACCTCGGCTACGCCGCCGGCGCAGCATCGATCCCGACGACAACGCCTTCACCGCGCAGACGGAGAAGGCGCTCGAGGTGCTCCAGCGCGACAAGGGCGTGGACGTGACCGGAGCGCTGGCTCTCGGTGATGCGGTCTTCCTGCCCGAGTCGGTGCGGATCGCCAAGGTGACCGGCGAGCTCGGTGGATCCGCCCAGCCGGGTGCACCGGTCGCGCAGGCCACCTCCGACACGCCCGAGGTGCAGGTGGACCTCGACCCGTCGCAGCAGGGCGAGGTGAAGCAGGGCGACCGTGCGCAGATCACGCTGCCGGGCAACACGTCGGTGACGGGAAAGGTGGACCGGCTCGGGACGAGTCGCCCAGGTCCCTGCCGGGCCAGAACGGCAGCGCCGGGGACGCGACCATCCCGGCCTACATCAGCCTCGACGACCCGGCGAAGGCACGCGGGCTCGACCAGGCCCCGGTCCAGGTGGAGATCACGACCGCGGGAGTGGACGAGCGCGCTGAGCGTCCCGGTCACCGCGCTCGTCGGGAAGTCCGGCGGCGGGTTCGCGGTCGAGGTCGTGCGCGACGGCGGGCGACGCGAGCTGGTCGCGGTGCACGCTGGGCCTGTTCGACACCGCCGGCGGACGAGTCCAGGTCGAGGGCGATCTGCGCGAAGGCGATCGCGTGGTGGTGCCGTCGTCATGAGCGGCGAACCGGTTCTGGAGCTGGACGGGGTGACCAAGGTCTACGGCGAGCAGCCGCCGGTGGCCGCCCTCCGCGGGGTGTCCTTCTCCGTCCGGCGGGGCGAGCTGGTGGCGATCGTCGGGCCCTCCGGGTCGGGCAAGTCCACGCTCCTGCACGTCATCGGGACGCTGGAGCGGCCCAGCAGTGGCGTGGTCCGGATCGGTGGGGTCGACGCGGCGCGGCTGAGCGACCGCGAGCTGTCGCGGCTGCGGGCCCGGGAGATCGGGTTCGTCTTCCAGCAGTTCTTCCTGGCCGAACACGCCACGGTGCGCGAGAACGTCGCCGACGGGTTGCTCTACGCCGGCGTCCCCGCCGCCGAGCGGTACCGGCGCGCCGACGAGGCGCTCGAACGGGTCGGCCTCTCCGAACGCGCGACCTTCAAGCCCACCAAGCTCTCCGGAGGGGAGCGGCAGCGGGTGGCGATCGCCCGGGCCCTCGTCGGGCGTCCGGCGATCGTGCTCGCCGACGAACCGACCGGGAACCTCGACAGCACCACCGGCGCATCGATCATGGAGCTCATCCGCGAGCTCAACGCCGCCGGCGCCACCATCATCATGATCACGCACGACGCGGGCCTCGCCGATCAGCTGCCTCGCCAGATCCGGATGCTCGACGGCCAGGTGGTCTCCGATACCGGACGCGATCGGCGTCCGTGGCGCCGTGGACGTGCGGCGACGGACGGTCGTGAGTGCCGGCGGACGATTGCGGCTGAAGGACGGGCTGCGGGTGGCGAGTGTCGGGCTGCGCGCCCGGCCGCTGCGCGCCGCGCTGTCCGCGCTCGGGATCGCGATCGGAACGGCGGCGATCGTGGCGGTCCTCGGGTTGTCCGTCCTCCTCGCAGGCCGGGCTGCTCGCCGAGATCGACCGGCTCGGCACGAACCTGCTGACCGTCGAGGCCGGACAGAGCCTCACCGGCGGGCCGGCGCAGCTGCCCCTCGAAGCGCCGGCGCGGATCACCCTCCTGGACGACGTCCAACAGGTGGCGCACACCGGCCTGATGAAGGACGAGAAGGTCTACCGGAACTCGATGATCCCGGCGGCAACAGCGGTGGCCTCGCAGGTGCGGGCCACCAGCCTGAACCTGCTGTCCGTGCTCGGCACCGGCGTCGCACGCGGCGACTGGCTCAACGAGGGCACCGCCCGCGAGCCGGTCGCGGTGCTCGGCTCGGTCGCCGCGCAACAGCTGGGCATCGACCGGGTCTACCCGGATCAGCGGATCTGGCTGGGACGGCCAGTGGTTCAACGTCGCGGGCATCCTGAAGCCCTCGCCGCTGGCGCCCGACATCGACAACAGCGCCCTGATCGGCTATCCGGCCGCCCAGACGTACCTCGGCTACGTCAGCATGGTCCGCGGCGAGGAGAAGGCCGGCCCGCCGAGCTCGATCTACGTGCGCGCCGCCACCGGTCACGAGGCGGCGGTGCAGTCGCTGCTCGCGCAGACCGCCAACCCCGAGGCACCGAACGAGGTGAACGTCAGCCAGCCGTCCGACGTGCTCACCGCCCGGGCCGCCGCGGCGGGGGCGTTCGACAGCCTCTTCCTCGGGCTCGGCGTGGTGGCACTGATCGTGGGTGCCGTCGGCGTCGCCAACATCATGATCATCTCGGTGCTGGAACGCCGCTCGGAGATCGGCCTCCGTCGCGCCCTCGGTGCGACGAAGGGCCAGATCCGGACGCAGTTCCTCGCCGAGTCGATCCTGCTCGCCGTCATCGGCGGCGTCGTCGGCGTGCTGGCCGGGGCCGCGGCAACGGCCGTGTACGCCAGCTCGAAGAGCTGGGCCGTCGTGATCCCCGTCGAGGCGTGGTCGGGCGGCATCGCCTCGGCCATCCTGATCGGCGCGTTCGCCGGCCTGATGCCGGCCGTTCGAGCGTCCCGGATGCCGCCCACCGTGGCACTGCGAACGGTATGAGCGGGCCAACACAGTGACCCGATTCGGCGTCTGCATGCGATGTGCGCGGGCCTGCGCCGCGTCCCAGAATGTGCGGCAGCACCACGGTCTGCGCACAGCACCGTTGGTGACCCCTGGAGTGGTGGGATTTGAGGGCTGAGGTCCGGCACTGATGTGCCGGCGGAGTTCTTCGAGGGGCTCTCCGGCGATCTGAGGGGCCGGTTTGGCGAGGGTCCACCATCAGTGGGGGCCATCGCGTGATCTTCGACGTGTTCCTAGCCGGGTTCACGAAGGAGAACGCCACGATGGCCCTTGAACAGTCTGCCCTTACCGACCTGCTCGACGCGTTGCGCGCCGGCGGTGACATGGATGTGTTCCGCGACGCGATGCAGCTCGTGCTGCAAGCGTTGATCGATCTCGAAGCCACTCAGGTGATCGGCGCGTCTCGTTATGAGCGAACCGAGACGCGCACGACGCACCGCAACGGCAACCGGGCCCGGTTGTTGTCGACGAAAGCCGGTGATGTGGAGTTGTCGATCCCGAAGCTGCGGGAGGGCAGCTTCTACCCGAGCTTGTTGGAGCCGCGCCGGCGGATCGACCGGGCGTTGTGGGCGGTGATCATGGAAGCGTTCGTGCACGGTGTCAGCACCCGCAAGGTCGATGATCTCGTGAACGCGCTCGGGATCGACGCGGGAGTGTCGAAGAGTCAGGTGTCGCGTATCTGCGCCGAGCTCGATGGCGCGGTCGCCGAGTTCCGCGAACGCCGCCTGGATCACATCGAGTTCCCCTACGTGTTCTTGGACGCGACCTATGTCAAAGCCCATGAAGGCGCCCGGGTGGTGTCGAAGGCGATCATCGTGGCCACCGGTGTCGCCGCTGACGGCAACCGCGAAGTCCTCGGCCTCGCCGTCGGCGACAGCGAAGACAAAGCGTTCTGGACGTAGCTTCCTGCGGTCGCTGCGTCGCACGCGGTCTCGCTGGTGTGCGCCTGGTGATCTCCGACGCCCACGAAGGTCTTCGTGCATCGATCGACAAGGTCATGCTCGGCGCCGCCTGGCAACGATGCCGGGTGCACTTCTCGCGCAACGTGTTGGCCAAAGTGCCGAAGGGATCCGCGGAGATGGTCGCCGCCGCGATCCGCACGATCTTCGCTCAACCCGACGCCGCTGCCGTCGCTGATCAGCTCGACTCGATCGCCGAGAAGCTGGGCCGCCAGTTCCCCGCCGTCGAGACCATGTTGCGCGACGCCGCCGTCGACATCTGCGCGTTCGCATCCTTCCCGCAAGCGCACTGGCGCAAGATCTGGTCGACCAACCCGCTCGAGCGCGTCAACAAGGAGATCAAGCGGCGCACCAACGTCGTCGGGCATCTTCCCCAACGAAGCCGGCGTGCTCCGCCTCGCCGGATCGGTGCTGCTCGAGGTCCACGACGAGTGGCAAGTCACCGACCGCCGCTACCTGTCCGAAGGCTCGATGGCGAAGCTCTACGAGATCGACAACGATGACGAGACACGAAGGAGGTGGGACCGAGAACCAACGAGCTGCTCGCCGGATAACCAGCAGCAGCCACACCAACGTCGACGATCACATCGACGCTCTCATTTCCCACCACTCCAAGGGGCACGGCCCTGGCGCGGACCTGATGTGCGGGTTTACGCCAACGCGTTGCGGCGCTGGGCCTTCTTCGCGGTTGTTACCTTGACGCACGGCGCATACTGCGAACAGGTGCATCCCTATTCCGGCGGCGCTCTGGCGAGCGCTCAGCTGAGAACGGGGCGTACTGGCCCTGAGGGCTCCGGAGGGGGTTGGACTCCCCTGAAACCGGGGCCTTCGTCGCGTCAGGCGGGCTGGAACCGGCGTCGGACCACATCGACGGCCACGCTCAAGATGTTCTGGCCTGCCTGCTCCGACGTGCTCGCAGTGCCTCCAGCGCTGCCAGGCGGGCGCAGTCCGGGTAACCCATCCTCATCCCGACGGCCTGGTGCATGACCGTCGGGGCGCTGTCGCCGCACACCTCGGCCGACAACACCGAGCGCGTCATGCACCCGGATGTACAAGCTCTGCCGGTCGACCTCGGAGGCCACGACTTGCTGGCTACGCCGACGTGAAGATGCCGAACCCGGAACGTTGCCGGTGACCGCGCTGCGTGCCTCCGCTCCTATCGGTCAGTGGCCCCGTCGGTGCCAGCCTGACCGATTTGATGTGGTGCGCCCATGACGGCCATGACTCGCCTCGCGTGGTAAAGCAGGTAGTGCTTCGGGGTTGATCCGTGGGCGGCGCGGCCAGGTTGCCGGGCGGCTCGGAGCGGATCTTCTGTAGCGTGCCTCCGTGGTGGGCGAGCGACGGGGACTCGAGACGGACTATCTGGTCGTCGGCGCCGGGGCAATGGGCATGGGGTTCGTCGACAGCCTGATCGACCACTCCGACGCCGACATCGTGATGGTCGAGCGTCGCCACCGCGCTGGCGGACACTGGCTCGATGCATATCCGTTCGTGCAATTGCACCAGCCGTCGATGAATTATGGCGTGAACTCGACGCCGCTCGGACAGGATCGCCGTGAACCCGACGGCGACCGCGACGCCGGATTCTACGAGCGGGCGAGCGGAACCGAGATCTGCGGCTACTACGACGAGATCATGCGCCACCGTCTGCGCGCCTCCGGTCGTGTGCGCTTCTTCCCGATGTGCGATTACGAGGGCGAAGGACGGTTTCGTTCGCGATTGACCGACGAGATCACCGAGGTGTCAGTGCGGCGTCGCGTCGTGGATGCGACGTACATGGCCTCGCAGGTTCCGGCCCGTGAGCCGCCGCCGTTCGACGTGGGCGACGGCGTCCGCTGCATACCCGTCGGCGAGCTGGCGATGGTGCAGGAGCCGCCGACGGGCTACGTGATCATCGGCGGCGGGAAGACCGCGCTGGATGCCGTCTGCTGGCTGCTCGACCAGGGAACGCCACCTGAGGTCATCAGGTGGATCCGTCCCCGCGATTCGTGGATCCTGAACCGCGCATACTTCCAACCGGGAGATGGCGTCGTCCTCACGTTCGAGGGTGTTGTCGTCGAGCTAGAGGCGATCGCGGCATGCGACACGATCGAGGAGATTTACGACCGGCTGGAGGAGCGGGAGGTGATGTTCCGCACTGACCGCATGGTTCAGCCGACGATGATGAAGGGCGGCACGGTCAGTCTCGGCGAGCTGCAGCAACTGCAAGGGATCGAGAACGTCATTCGCCTTGGGCACGTCGTTCGGATCCAGGCCAACGAGATCTTGTTGGAGCACGGGTCGATCCCGACCAGTCCCGAGTTCCTCCATGTCCACTGCGCGTCGGCCGGGTTGAGCGACAACCCGCCGAAGCCGATTTTTACGGACGACGCCATCACGCTACAGGTGGTCTCGCGTGTGAGTCTGTCCATTTCAGCGGCTCTGATCGGCTTCGTCGAGGCGAGCGGGCGCACAATTGCGGAGAAGAACCGCATCTGCCGGCCGAATCCGTGGCCGCACACGCCGTTCGACTGGTTGCGCACCATCCTCGCCGGCATACAGACCGAGCTCGAGTGGCAAGACGCGCCCGACGTGCAGGCGTGGCTCGACGCGTCGCGCCTCAACCTCCTCGGTTATCTCACGCGTGATCCGGACCAAGCGGCGGTCGCGGAGCTTCAAGGCCGCTTCATCACAGCCGTGTTTCCCGCATTGAAGAGGATCGACGAGCTGGCGGCTCGCGTATCGCCGGCCGAACGCGCGCGCACGTATGCGCCTACCGCGACCGAACCGGGAGACTGAGTCGCCGCCAGCGGTCGCGGCTTCTATCGTCGCTTGGATGTTTCCGCCGTCGATGACGGATTCGACGGCCCGACGCGCCGCCGCGCACGGCTTTGATGTCGATCGCGCGCGCCGAACGCAGCGTCTAAGGCGTCACGCGCGCCGTGGTCGAGAGCGCGTCGAGCGCGGTGCGGGCGGCGGATTCGAGGGTGTGCTGTCGTCCCGCGGCGAGTGAGGCGTCGTGCACGTCGGGAGCAAGGGGCGCGATGCGGTCCTCGATGTCGGGGTGGCGCGCCCGGATCTCGAATGGCTTGTGGCCGGCGCCGCTGCGGTGGCGGAGCTCCTCGGCGGCCCCCAAGAGTTCGGTCGCGGTCTCGGGCTGGCCTGCTCGACCGAGGATTACCGCCGCCGACTCGAGGGCGTGAGCGCAGCATCCGAGGTTGCCGCTGGTGCTGTAGGTCTCGATTGCTTCGGCGACGAACGCGGCCGCGTCACTGAGTTCATCCCGGTCGTAGGCGATGATCCCGCGCCCCTCCATGTTGTGGGCGATGCCGATCGCCCCGCCGGTCGCTCGCAGGAGTTCGTCGGCTTCTGCGGCCATTCGCTTGGCCTCGTCGAGATCCGTCGTGAGCACCGAGGCAGCGCACAGCGCATTGCCGAGCCCCATCACGTCACCATCACTGCGGAAACCGTCGATTGCCTGCCGGACGAGAGCATCCGCGGTGGCCAGGTCGCCGGCACCCCAAGCCGCGTCGACGCCGAAAAGTGTGGCCCAGGCGGCGTTCCGTGCCGACCCCGCGAGCAGGAAATGCTCGGCAGACGTCGCGTGGAAGTCGGATGATGCCGCCCAATCGCCCTGCTCGAACGCGATGTTGCCGAGCGCGGAGTAGGCATGGCCCGCGAACCATGGCTCGAGCCCGGATCCGAGGCCTGCGAGCAGCGCGGTGATGATCTGGCGTCGCTCGCCGACGAGGCTGATCGGTACGGCCGAGGCGATCCGCAGTGCGGCGAGCTGGTCGTCTCGGCTGTTGGCCCAGTTGAGCCCGGCCCGCAACGTGGCGGCGTCGGCGCTGACTGATTGCAGCGCGGCGTCTTGTTCCGGTCGCCGGAGTGACGCTTCGACGTACTCGACGCGCGTCATGGCCCATTGGAGCAGCCGGTCGTTCCATCGATCGGTCTCGCCGCGCTCGTCAAGTCGTGCGAGTGCGTACTCGCGGAGCGTCTCGAGCAGCCGGTACCGGTAGGTCTCGTCAGTGGTCACGGTCGTGACGAGCGACTTCTCGACGAGTCGCGTGAGCAGATCGACTACGTCGCTCTCGGTGATGACGGCATCGGACACGATCATCGCGGCCGCCTCCACACTGAAGTCGGCGGGGAACACCGACAGACGTGGGAAGACCTCGCGTTCCGCGTCGGTGAGGAGGTCGTAACTCCACGTCACGACAGCCTCGAGCGTGCGCGCCCCCGCCTTCAAGAGCCGGAACCGGTCGTCGAGGCGTGTCGCGACCTGTTCGAGTGAGAGGGCCCGGAGGCGAGCAGCCGCCAGCTCGATGGCAAGCGGAAGACCATCGAGTCGGCGGCAGATCTGTGCAACGGTGGCCATGTCAGCCGCGTCGGCGTCGAAGCTCGGAGCAGCCGCGGACGCCCGCACCATGAAGAGCGTGACGGCATCGGACGTCGCGGCACCCTCCGGATCGTCGGCGACATTGAGCGGTGGTGTGCTCAGCGCCCGCTCGCCTCGTGTTCCGAGCACCTCGCGGCTGGTGGCCAGGATGCGCACACCTCCGCAGCGCGCAAGGTAGCGCTCGGCGAACGATGCGACCTCGGGAACGATCGGCTCACAGTTGTCGAGCACCAACAACACTTGACGGTCTCGCAACCAATCCTCGAGCGTGTCGGCCACGACCTCATCTGCAGGTGTCGGCACGCCCAACGCGGCCGCCACCAGCGACACGACCGGTTCGCCGTTCCTGGCGTCGGCGAGGCTGACGAACCACACACCGTTTCGATATGAGGACAACGCTGCGGCGGCAGCCTCCAACGCGAGACGTGTCTTGCCGCTGCCTCCAGGGCCCGTCAGGGTGACGAGCCGGCTTTCTCGGAGCGCGTGGAGCACATCAGTGAGCTCGCCTCGACGCCCGACAAACGAGTCGACGGGCGCCGGGAGGTTGTCCGTTGTCGTACGCGTGCGCAACGGAGGGAAGTCACCGGGAAGCGACGGATGCACGAGCTGCCAGATACCGATCTCGCCAACGTCTTTGAGGTGATGACTGCCGAGATCCACGGCCGTGACCTCAGGCGCGAGCCGACGTGTCACGTCGCTGACGAGCACCTGACCGCCGTGACCAGCCGCCGACACCCGAGCAGCCACGTGAACCGTCATACCGATGTAGTTGTCGCCGACGACATCGACTTCGCCTGTGTGCACTCCCATTCGAACCCGGACTGCCACATCCGCCGGCCACACTGCCTCCCGCAGCCGAACCTGCGCATTCACCACCGCTGCCATCGCCGGCGTCGCGCGCTCGAACGCGACGAACATCGCATCGCCTTCCGTACCAAACACAACGCCGCCCTCACGCGTGAAAGCGTCGGCGAGGATCCGGTTGTGTTGATCGAGCAACTGCGCGTACATCGCACCAAGACGGCCGAGCAGACGGGTAGAACCCTCGATGTCCGTGAATACGAACGTGACCGTCCCTGCCGGCAGCGCGTCGCCGACCACCGGCATTCTGACTCAGCTGCCAGCCGTCAACGAAGACCCCGACCAGACGTGTTCACAGCCACACAACACAACGATCGTCGCCATGTGCCGCGCTCCCCCTGCCGACCTCCGCCAGCAGACACGCTAGTGGGCCGGCGCGGTTCGATCCGCCGATAACGCTCAGGCAACTTTTCGGCGGTGCTCAGCTCGATGATTCGAGGGTCGTGGCGGTCGCGGTTGCGTCGGCGGATGTAGGCCTGCGCTGCCTTGGTGAACTCTGACCAGTCGATGTGGTACCTCCGCTTGATCACGAACTCGACGCGCTATCGGGTCGTGCCGGACAAGGGGTGCGTACAGCTTCACCGACTTGAGGTGTTCGACGAGCGGGATCGGCCCTTGTGCCGCGAAACGTACGGTGCTGGGCCACGTGTCTCGTCCGACGGGCAACGAGGGCGCGAACGGACGCCGCTCCGGCGTGCTGGTGTCGCGGATGGACGTGTGCGAGCCTTCGGGCGAAGCGGACTGGCGAGGTCACGTTGGCGCAGACGGTCACGGTGCTGTTCACCGATCTGGTGGGATCGACCGCGCTCCTGTCGTGTGTCGGCGAGGAAGAGGCCGAGACACTCCGCCGCGAGCATTTCGCACTGCTCCGCGACGCCATCAGCGTCCATGCCGGCCAGGAGGTCAAGAATCTCGGCGACGGCTTCATGATCGTCATGCCGAGCGCGGCTGACGCGGTCGCAGCTGCGGTCACCATCCAGCAGCGGTTCCAGCATCGCAATCGGACGGCGGTCGAGCCGTTGCTCGTGCGCGTTGGTGTGGCCCTCGGTGATGCCGATGTCGACGACGGCGACTACTTCGGTCTTCCGATCATCGAAGCGGCGCGGCTGTGTTCCAAGGCAGGCGGCGGAGAGATCTTCGTCACCGACGTCGTGCGATCGTTGACCGGCGCGCGCGGCGGCTTCCAGTTCGATCCCATCGGTGCGCTCGACCTGAAGGGACTCGAACAGCCGGTCGTCACCCATCGTGTGACGTGGACCCCGTCGGTCGCCGACGATCGTGTCCCTATCCCTCTGCCGTCTCGCGTCGGCCAGGTGACGTCCAATTTCGTCGGACGCTCAGCCGAACGCGCCTTGCTCGACGACGTCCTCAAAGCGGTAGCCGAGGGCGGTCGCCGAGCGGTCTTGCTTTCAGGTGAACCCGGAATCGGCAAGACGTCGCTGTCGTCGTCGTTCGCAAAGGACGCGTTCGGTTCGGACGCTGCCGTGCTGTATGGGCGCTCCGACGAAGGTCTTGGTATTCCGTATCAGGCGTGGTGTGAGGCGCTGGGTCACCTTGTCCGGCACGCACCCGAGGCCCTTCTTACCGAACACGTTGACGCGCGGGGCGGTGAGTTGGCCCGACTCGTTCCCGACCTCAGCCGGCGCCTGCAGGTTGCAATCTCCCAAACCGATGCCGAATCCGAGCGGTACCTCCTGTTCGGAGCGGTCACAGACGTGCTCGCACGTCTCTCAACGCTCGCGCCAGTGGTCTTGATTCTCGACGACCTGCAATGGGCCGACCGTCCGACCGTCCAACTGCTACGCCATGTGCTCACCGCCGATGTTCCTCTTCGACTTCTCGTAGTCGGCACGTTCCGGGACTCGGAGGTCGGCGCAGACCATCCGCTCGCCGAGACGCTCGCCTCACTGCACCGCGAGTCCGGCGTCGTGCGGGTACCGCTGCGCGGCCTTGGCGACGACGAACTGATGTCACTTATGGAAAAGGTCGCTGGGCACGAGATGGTCGACGAGGGCGTCGACTTGCGAAATGCGCTCCTCGCGGAGACAGAGGGAAATCCATTCTTTGTCGGCGAGATGCTCCGCCATCTCGCCGAGACCGGCGCCATCTACCAGGACAGCGCGGGACGGTGGGGCGCCGTTCCAGACTTCCGCGCGTCCGGGCTGCCAGTGAGCATCCGCGAGGTGGTCGAGCGGCGCATCGCTCGGTTGGGGGACGAGACCAGGCGGGTGCTCGCGCTGGCGTCGATCATCGGACGCGACTTTGACGTCGACCTTCTGATCCGCGTCGTCGACGTCGACGAAGACACGATGCTCGACCTGTGTGACGACGCGGTCAGCGCCGCAGTCCTGACCGAAGGCGAGGCTGCGGGGCAGTACGCGTTCGCGCATGCCCTCATCGAGCACGCCCTCTACGACGGGCTTTCCGCGAGTCGCAAGGCCCGCTCGCATCGGTTGGTGGCCGAGACCCTCGAGGACCTCTGCCGTGGTGAACCTGGAGCGCGCGTCGGCGAGCTCGCTTATCACTGGGCGCGCGCGACTCGACCCGGCGACGCCGGCAAGGCCATCGATTACGCGCAACGAGCCGGCGATCGGGCACTTGTGCAGCTCGCTCCGGAAGAGGCGCGACGGTGGTACGACCAGGCCCTCGAACTGCTCGACCGCGCCGTCGAAGACGATCCCCGACGACGCATCCAGCTGATGATCGGCATCGGGCAGGCGCAGCGCCGGTCGGGCGATCCCGGTCATCGGGAGACACTGCTCGACGCTGCACACTTGGCCGACTCGCACGACGCCGTCGACCTGATGGTCCAGGCCGTCCTTAACAACAGCCGCGGGTGGGCCAGCGTGATCGGCGCGTCGGATGAGGAGCGCATCGCCGCGCTGCAACGCGCGCTCGATCGGCTCGGCGACGTGGATAGTCCCGAGCGCGCGCGCCTGCTCGGGATGCTCTGCGCGGAACTCCAGTTCAGCGGGGGCGATCTCGAACGCCGCCTGGAGCTTGCGGAGATGGCGGTCGACGTCGCTCGGCGCACGGGCGACAACGCGGCCCTTGCGCATGCGTTGTTCTATCCCGCCGAGTCGATCGGAAGCCCGAAGACCCTCGAACTCCGACGCGAACGGGCGGCTGAGGCGTGCGCGCTCACCGATCAAGTGGGCGACACCTTCGCCGCGTACCACGCGAACAACTATCGAGCGCTGGCCGCGCTGGAGGGCGCGGAGCTACCGACCTTCAGGGAGTCGTCGCGCATTCGCGATCAGATCTCGGCGCGAGTCGGCGAACCTGTCCTGCGCTGGAACTCGAGCTTCCACCGAGTGGAGAAGTTGCTGCTTCACGGCGACCCTGCGGCGGCGGAGCAGGCGGCGGCGGAGGCCCTCGAGATTGGCGGCGCGTCGCAGGACGCCTTCATCGTCTACGGGGCCCAGCTCCTCAGCTTGCGGTGGATGCAAGGGCGAGGCGCAGAGATGATTCCCGTCGCGACCGAGGCAGCACGCGACCTTGCGGGTCTTGCGGTATTCCGAAGCGTTCTCGCTCACGCGGCCAGCTTCGGCGACGACCCGCAGCCCGTCGTGGCCATGCTCGATCGGGAAGTGGAGACCAACTTCCCGATTGCCGAGGACTCGTCGTGGCTCACCGGTCATGCGCTGTGGGCGGAAGCCGCCGGGCGTGTCGGCCACAGTGCGGCGGCGGCAGTCCTCCTCGAGCGACTGCGGCCGTGGCACGCCCAGTTCGTGTTCAGCCACATCTCGGTGCACGGCTCGGTGGCGCACTACGTCGGGATGCTCGAGCACCTGCTGGGACGATTTGACGACGCGGAGTCGTCCTTTCGCGACGCACTCGAGACGCACGAGCGACTGGAGGCGCCGTTCTTCACGGCGTGGACAAAGGCCGCGTGGGCCGAGTTGCTCGTCGATCGTGCCGATGGCGAAGACCTCGAGCGTGCGGGGGCAATGGCCGCCGAAGCGCTCGCCATTGCCGAGCCGGCTGGGTACGCAGCGGTGGCTGCACAGGCCCGATCGCTCGTCGCCCGGCTCTGAACCACGTGTCTTCTACTTGGTCGGGATGCCGGACGCGTACGGACTCCACGCTCTCCTCCACCTCACCTGCCCAAGAGGACGAGTGCTACCTCTCGCTCCCGGACGACGCCACCGAGCCGGACCATCCGCGCGCACATGCGCGATGGGTGCTGATGGGAACTGTCGAACGCGGGTACTGGAGCGCGGAGACGCGCCGGGAACGCCGTACCGCCGCTCAGGGAGTCTGGTAGTTCACGTGACAACCAGGTGTTCGGTCCGATCCAGGCGACCGGGTCACTCCGGTTGGAACAAGGCGATCGTGTTGCCGTCGGGATCCTTGAACCACGCGGAGCGCCCGATGCCCTTCGACGTGACGATGTGGTTGACCGTCTTGAACGTCTCGGTGTCGTACTCGTCGAACTCGACGCCGTTGGCGGCGAGCTCGGCGACGTCCTTGTCGATGTCGCTCGACCAGAAGCGGGCCTGCGTGTGGTCGGCCTTGTTGCCGCTCGGGCGTCCGTAGATCAGCAACGACGTGCCGTCGCCGCATTCGAACACGAGGTGGTTCTTGATCGTCTCGGGCGACAGTGCGAGGCCGATTTTGTCCTGGTAGAAGCGTTGCGCCCGCTCGAGGTCGGTCGACACGAGGACGGCTGACACCTTGTTGTCCATGGGCATGTCCGTCCTCCGGTTCAGGGCATCAATGTGTCGATGTCGATCTCGGTATCTTGCGGTGGGGTTGGGAACCCGCCTTCGACGCCCGCCTGCAAACGAGGCAGCAGGATGCCGTCACGGAACTTCTCCCAGCTCTCCTTCGAATCGTGCACGGCCACGATCGTCCAGCCGCCCTCGGACGGGCCGGCGGCATGGAAGATCTGCCCGTCGGGCAGCACACCGGGGCCGGGATGAACGGCCGCGATCGACGCCTCGTAGTTTTCCTTGGTCCCGCCTGGGAAGTGATGCACCACTCCGAACGCCATGGCCTCCACCCTTCTTGTCGTTGATATTTTCTTTCGAAAGGAAATATACTCGGGCTCGTGGCGAAGTCAAGCGGCAACGATCACGAGTTCCTCGACCGGGACGAGTGGGAGTCCTGGGGGGCGCTGATGATGCTGAACCGGACGGTTGTGCAGGCGCTCGACGCCGAGCTGCGCCGCCAACACGGACTGGCCGTCACCGAGTTCGATGTGCTCATCACGCTGTTCAACGCGCCCGGCCATCGCCTTGGCATGTCGGCGCTTGCTGACCGCGTGCTGCTCAGCCCAGCCGGCACCACCCATCTGGTGACCCGTCTCGAGCGCGACGGCATGGTTCGGCGCGAAGTTGATCCGGCAGACCGGCGAAAGTGGTTCACCGTCCTCACCCCTGAAGGCGACCGAACGCTGAGCGAGGCCCGACGTACCCACAACGACGTCCTCCGCCGCACCCTCTTCAGCGCCACCTCGACCAGCGAACGACGCACTCTGCAACGTATGTGGCAACGGCTCGCCGATCAGCAAAGCGATCGCGTGCCAAGCATCTGACGTCGCGTCAGCCCGACCCCAGAACCGTCGGTGATACGGAGCTGTGTCTTGGGGGACGCGCGTTATGCGGCAGGTCGCCGCTCGCGACGCACCGTTAGCGAGCACGTCTTTGGAGGGTGCCGACGCGTCATCGAGCACTCCCGGTGCGCGCCAAACTCAGGGCTTGAGGGCTTCGGGCGCGATCGAGCGCTCAAGCATTCCCGGCGCCGACTCACCGTCCCACGTGTAGCGACAGATGGCCTGCTGGAGTTGCAGACCGCCGGCCAGCTCTTTGGGCATCACCATGAAAGTCGAGATCTCTGTCGTGCCCCCGATCTCGTGGGTGATGCCGTCGGCGGTCTCGATCCTGAAGGACGCGTCCTGGCCGCGGGCCGCCAGCGACGACAACCATGGCGGGTCGACAACCCGCGCCGGCACCAGCTCGCCGTCACCGAGGAACACGTGGCCTTCGTTGAGCGTCGCCTTGCCATCCTTGCGCGGCGGATACGTGATGTAGGCGAAGCCCTTGCCGCTCGGAAAGATCGCCGCCTGCCACGCGTGGCCCCACAGGCTCGCTGTCCGCCGGATGCCCTGGCGACGGATCCGGTTGGCGCTGCCGTGGATCGTGAACGACTCGTCACCGATCTGCACGAACCCCGACGCGCGGCACAGTTGCTCGAACCGCCACGGGTGACCCATCAAGTCACCTTCCTCCTGGTTCTCGAGGATCCATTTCGCGTCGGGGAGCAGGGCGCCGTTCATCCACGGCGGCACGGCACCGCGGATGTCGACCTCGGCCCGGATCGGCAGGACGTCGCCTTCGCCGGGAAACTGACCGCCGATCTGCGCGTCGACATCGGTCGCGTGAACCTCGCCGTCGATGCGCATCCTCCACAGTCCGAACGGCTCGACCATCTCGAACGACAGCGGCCCGGCACCAAGGATCCGCGGGCGGCTGTCAGCGCCGGCGGGGTCGTGCACGACGCCAGGTCCGAGCATGTTGAACACGCGACCGTCAGCGAACGCGACATTGATCTGGATGTCGTGGGTGTCCCACTGGTCCGCCACCGCTTCGACCCCGATGCGAGGCATGGCGAGTTGAAGTCCGTCATCCCAGATCCACGCGTTCACCGACTCGCGCATCTCCGGGTCGTCGGGCTTCGCCGCCCACACGAGACCAAGCGACACGTCGAAGCCGCCGCTGAGATCGATCGCCACCAGCTACCCCCGAGTCCAGTCCTGCATGCGCGCCGCGTACGCGGCGAACCGGGTGCGCACCTCGTCGAGGTCGAGCCCGAACACGTCGGGCTCAGGGTGGACGTTGTCCTCCCGGTGCTCGGCGTTGTCGGCCCACCATCGCTTCATCCCCGCTTCGAACTCGGGCGACACCGGTTCGCCCAGCCACTCATAGAGCCGGCCGACCTCACCGACCGGGTCGGTCTGCATGGCGCGAAAGTCGATGTCGAAGAAGCGATCGTCGCGCCTCGCCTCCCGGAACTCGAGCAGCCGCGCTATCCCCGTCGCCCACTGATCGACGTTGAGGCGACCGAGATAGTGCAGGTCGAGATCGTCGCTGAACTCCTTGCCGACCTGGTGGTACACGTCGGCCATCGACACCATCACGTCGGTCGGGTCGCGGTGGGTCATCACAAACCGCGCGTCGGGGAACACGGCATCGAGGTCATCGATCCACAGCAGGTGCGACGGGCACTTCAGCCGCCACGGTCGCCGCTCGGGCTCGCCCCACTGCAACAGCTTGAGGGTCCGCCGCTCATAGCGGTACGTCGACGTGAGGTCGGCGTCCAACAGCCATCCCGTGTACGACGGGAGGTGAGCGAACGCAGGGAAGTAGTGGGCGCGGAAGTCGAGCGCCATGAGCTCCTGGCACTCCATCGGACCCGTCGGTGACGACGGCACCAGCGCCGCCAACCGTGGGTTCATCTCGTTCTGGACCGCCATGTTCGCCTCGGTCGCAGCGATGCGCGGATCGGGGGGCTCGACCGTCGACGGCGGCGGGCACGGCTGGCCCGACTCCCACAGGCGAAGCGACCGGGCGTTGGGGTCGGCAGCGAGGAGGAACGACAGCGCGGTCGAGCCGGTACGAGGAAGGCTCAGCCCGATCAGCGGCGCGTCGATCGGCTCGTCGTCGATCTCAGGATGACGCCGGTACCAATCCTCGATCTCCAGCCGCGACCGCAGCAGCCGGGTGATGAGCATCGGCAGGACCATTTCACCGAGTTCGTTGAGCGTCGCCTCGTTGTTCACCGAGAAGACGAGACGCTCGAGACCTTCGCGGAACGAGTCGTCGCCGAAGTCGGTCAATCCCGTTTCCTCGGTCGCCGCCGCCTGCAAATCGTCGACCCGCACCGATCCCCCCGGACTCTGGACGTCTGCCTCGAAGCGCACGACCCTACGGCCGGAACGAACGCGGCCGCTCGAAGAGTTCGACGGTCGCAGGAAACGATTAGCCCGCGTTCAACTCTGGATGCACCATCTTCAGGTACCGACCACGGCTCCGAGCGTCCACGCCCGCGCCGCTCGATCTCCGACACTCGTTGACGGATCGTCTCGCCTCCAACGTGGCCTAGCAGTACTGGCGATTGGACACTCCACCCGCGGGCTGGGAGGGGTTGGCCGACTCGATCTGACGCGCGCGCGTCAGGATCAGGCCCACCCTCCGGCATACGCGACGAACTGGGCTGTCGTGAACCGGCTCGTTCCGTCGATGAACGGCATGCAGAACGATGCGAACTCCTCGAGCGTCCCCAGCCTGCCCATCGGCACCTGCGCTTCGACCCGCGCTCGCCCTCGGGATCCTCGGCCCTGTTGGCCTTCAGGAACTCAGGGTGGTGGATAAAGAAACCTTCCCAAGCGGTCCCAGACGAGGATCAGTCGTCGCCGATTCCCGACCCGGCCCTTCTACTCGAAGAGGTCGAGCTTGCCACCGTCGCCACTCAGCCGACCCGCGAACCGGCAGAACTTCGCCAGCGCATGAGCGCAGTTGCATCGCGAGAACGCTGATCCTGTGGGCACGCAGCGGGCACGAACGCCGTCCCGGCGGCCGGACGCTCGAGGTGTCAGCCGAGCAGGTCGGCCAGTTCTTCGCGGAGATCGAGAAAGCGCGGATCGCGCTTCAGAGCCGGACCACGGTTGTCGCCGAACGGGACCTGCACGACCTCGGCGACGCGACCCGGCCGCGGCGCGAGTACGTAGATGCGATTGGACAGGTAGACCGCTTCCTCGACGTCGTGCGTCACCATCAGGATCGTGGCCCGAGTCCGTCGCCACAACACGAGCAGGAAGTCCTGCAGATGCCGCTTCGTCTGCGCATCGAGCGCGCCGAACGGCTCATCGAGCAGCAGCACGTCGGGCTCGGGTGCCAACGCGCGGGCGATGGCCACACGCTGTCGCATCCCACCCGACAGCTCGCGGGCATGCCGTCGGCGAACTCGGTGAGCCCCATGATCCCAAGGAGCTCGGCCACCCGATCTTTGCGTTTGGCCTTCGGCCATCGGGCGATGTCGAGCCCGAACTCGATGTTCTGTGCGACGCTCATCCACGGATAGAGCGAGTACGCCTGGAACACCATGCCGCGGTCAGACCCGGGACCGATCACGACGTCGCCGTCGACTCGGACCTCGCCCGAGGTGGCGGATTCCAGGCCACCGATGATCGACAACAGCGTCGACTTGCCGCATCCGGACGAGCCGAGCAGACA
The DNA here is from genome assembly GCA_963721305.1 of uncultured Acidimicrobiia bacterium. GTDB lineage: Bacteria > Actinomycetota > Acidimicrobiia > Acidimicrobiales > JACDCH01 > DATAES01. The sequence continues at coordinate 731,831 of CAVRIR010000006.1, read as the reverse complement.
CACGAGCTCACCGGCGTCGATCCCGAGGTCGACGTGGTCGAGCGCGACGACCTCGCTCCGACGCGTCGTGAACACCTTCGACACAGCATCCACGACCAGCTTCATGAGCGCGCCCACGGGGACGTGTGATTGCGGAGCCAGCGGAGGAACAAGTCGCTGGCGAGTCCGATGACACCGAAGACGAACAGCAGCGCGAACATCTTGTCGACGGCACGGAAACGCTGTGCACGCACGATCTGGAACGCGAGGCCGGCGTCGGCGGCGAGTAGCTCCGACACCACGAGCATGAGCCACGCGGCGGCAAGGTTCACGCGGGCGGTGTCGATGATGCCGGGCAGCGAATGTCGCCAGACGACGCGCCGGAGGACAGTCCATCGTCCCGCACCGAGTGTGTACGCCGCGTCGATCAGTTCACGTGGTACGGCGCGGGCGACATCGGCGATCATCAGGATGTTGAAGAAGACGGTGCCCACGACGATGAGCCATACCTTGGGGCTCTCGCCGATGCCGAGCAGGATCAGGAACACCGGGATGAGTGCACTCGCGGGGATGTATCGGAGGAAGCCGATCGGCGCCTCGAAGAACGCTTCGACCGACGCGAACGTGCCGATGGCGATGCCGACCACGATCCCGATCGCGACCGAGATTCCATAACCGATCAGGATGCGATGGGTCGATGCCCACAGATCGGTGCGGAGCACGCCGTCGCGCCACAGCTCACCGAGGGCACGGGTCGTGTCCGACGGGGTCGGGATCACCGCGCCGTTGTTGCCGGCGCGGGCGGCACCGAGCATCCAGACGCCCATCACGGCCGCGACACCGAGCACGCCGAGCGCTACTCGCCAGCGCAGGTCGAGCTGTCCGCCGATACGAAGGAGGGAAGGTTGACGTCGGCCGCGCGTGCCTGGCTTCTTCCCGGGAGTGTCGAGCGCTTCGTCGTCCGCCGCTTCGCCGGCCGAGATGCGCCCCACTGAGGCTGGACGTACGCCGCCCGCGTCAGGCGTGTCGATGTCGCCCGGATGTTTCAGCTGCACCGGGTCGTCAGCCAAGGCGCTCACTTGTGTTGGTCGACATACGCCTGGGTGAACCGCGGGTCCAGCAGACCGGTGAGGTCGGCCTGCTGCTCGGCCAGCCCGGACGACACGAGGAAGGGATTGATACGGCGGGCCATCTCGGGGAGCGAGGTCGCGTCGCCCGGCCGGTCGCTGAACGCGTTGAGGGCTTGCTCTGCGGTGAAGAGCGTGGTGCCCTTGTCGAGCGACTTGTAGTCGTCGACCGACAGGCCGGCCTTGTCAGCCATGATCTGCGTCGACTCGTCGGGGTTGGCCTTGATGTAGTCGAGCGTGGCGTACCAGGCGTTGACGAGTTTCTGCATCACAGCCGTGTTCTTGGCCGCCGATTCACTCGCCACCAGGTGGTCGGGAATGACGCCGGGGAAGTCGGCCGACGAGAACAGCACCTTCGACCCTGGACGCTTGAGGGCTTGGAGCGTGAACGGCGCGAAGACCGCCACGCAGTCGAACTGGCCGCCCTCGAAGGCGGCTGCGGCCGCGTCGGTCTTGACCCCCTGGAAGTTGATGTCGGACTGTGTCATTCCTGCCTTCTCGAGTCCTTGCAGGAGAAGGAAGTGGTCGACCACGCCCGCCTCAGCCGCGACGGTCTTGCCCTTGAGGTCGCTGACGGAGTTGATCGAGGCGTCGCAGATCACTTGGTCGTTGCCCGTCGAGTTGTCTCCGGTCACGACCACCGTCTGCTTCGAGCCCGAGGCGACAGCGAAGATGGTGTCGTTCAACGTCTGTGCGTTGACATCGAGTTGGTTCGCGACGAGCGCATCGAGTGACGAGGTGTAGTCGACGAAATACTTCAGATCGACGTCGAGACCGGCTTGCTTGAAGATGCCCTTCTGATCGGCGACCGCGAGGGGGAACCAACCCGGCCATGCGCTGTACCCGATCGTCAGTTTGTCGAGCTGTCCGGTCCCGCTCGCGCTCGGCGACGACGAGCTGCTGGCCGAGGAGCCCGAGCTGCTGCAGGCTGCGACAAGTGAGAAGAGGGCGGCGAGCGCCACGACAACAGACCAACGCTTGGAATGAGGCACGGCCGCAACGTAGGGACCGATTGTTTCCGGTCCATTTCTGGACCGCGAATCAGTCGTGTCTTTCGATGGCCATTCGAAACTGATCCGGACTCATCAGTTGGCTTGGCTCGCGCTATGAGGACGCGGCGAGGCTGATGCTACGCACGTCGTCGAGCGACACTGTTTCCGCCAGCAGGCCCGCAACGGTCAGGTCTGCGATTGCTCTGCCGATGTCGCGCGGGCGACGAGAGGTGCCGAGCCGGTACCAGTTCTGAACGCCTTCGTCGCTTGACATGATCGTCAGTGCGACGAGCCGCGCGTCGAGAGGCCGGAGTTCGCCGACGGCCATGCCTTGGCGCACGATTGCAGCAAGCCGGCGCTCGAGCCGAGCTCGTTCTGTCCAGTAGTCGGCGAACCGGTCACGATCGCGCGCCGCGATGCGATGGACCTCGTTGATGTCGAACGGCAAGCCACAGAGCGCTTCGACGTCGCCACACACGAAAGCGAGCAACTTCGCCGCTGGCGACGCATCTCGACTCGACAGCCGCTCGATGAGGTCGAGCGGCACGACATTGGCCCGCGCTACCAGTGCTGCGAGCACGTCGTCCTTGCTGCGGTAGTAGTAGTACAGCGACGACTGGCCCAGGCCTGCTTCTGCCGCCAAGCGAGCCATGGTCGTATTTGCCACACCGTGCTCGCCGAACAGAGAAGCTGCGGCTCGAAGTATCTCGTCGGTCGGGTCCTCGACCGGTCTTCCGTTACGGCGAGGACGGCCGATGCGGCGCACAACCGCACGATGCGTGTTGCTGCTGCGCGCCACGCGGCGATGGTACCGCCGGCTACTGGTTTCAGGGGCATGAACAAACACAGGCGTCCTTGCCAACACAAGAGCAAGTGGCCAAACTGCCAGCGATCTTTCGATACAGCTTCGAAACGAACCGTGACGGAGGGCGGCGGTGACCGACGATCGTCAACTGGATACCTCCACGCTCGCCGGCGCGCGCGATCACGCTCGCGCGCCGGTGGCCGAAGTCACAGGGACGATGCGCACCGTCCCGAGTTGGACGGCGAAAGAGCTGCCTGCGGGTGTCGAGCCAGCGTCGGTCCTGTGGGACGAGACCGTGGCGGGCGGCGGTTACGTCACGAGGATCCTGCCCCGTGGCTCGGTCGTTCGGATCGCCGACCTCAACGGAGACGGATGCGTCCAGCTGCTGGTCTTCAACGCTCGGGACACCGCTGAACGGTTGAATCCTGCGGACACCGTGAAAGTGCAATGGCAGGCGTACCTGCGGCTCGGCGCGCTGCTTCTGTCCGACATGGGCCGGGTGCTGATGACGATTGTCGGCGACACGAGCGGCAGGCACGACTGCCTTTGCGGCGGGACGAACCGGCTCGGCAACACCCGCAGACACGGCGACGGAGCGGTTTCCGGGACGACGCCGAACACTCGCGATCTGCTCTGTGTCGGCGCGGCGAAGCACGGTCTTCGCGCGTCGTGATGTCGGCCCGAGCGTCACCCTGTTCAAAGGGGTACGTGTCGCCGACGACGGCGCGCTCCACTTCGAGGGCGACGTCGCGACCGGCACGTCGGTCGACCTGCGGGCGGAGATGCCGGTTCTCGTCATCGCAGCCAATTCACCCCACCCACTCGATCCTCGGTCCGACTACATCGCCACACCTGTTCGATTCACCGCGTGGACAGCGGACATCGCGGACGCAGCGAAGGATCCGTGGCGATCGACGAGCCCTGAGCGGAGCCGAGCGTTCGAGAACACCGACGAGATGTTGTCGATGATGCCATGACGACCGCTGCGTACGAGTCGACGATCCCGGCTCGGGCCGCGTGGGCACATGTCGTGTCCAAGGGCCAAACGCTTCGGCTCGTCGACATCGGTGGGAACCAAGCCGTCGACTGCCTGCTGTACGACGCGCACGACCACGTTCATCGCTACTCCGCCGCCGACACAGTCGTGGCACAAGGAAACATCTTCCTCGTCACGGGCACCGAGTTGCTGTCGAACGAGGGCACGACGATGATGAAGATCACCGCGACAACGTGTGCGTACCACGACACGATCGGCGGCGCGTGCAGCCGCGAGTCGAACACGTTGCGCTACGGCCATCACACCGCGCACCAGCACGCCTGCGTCGACAACTTCCTCGATGCCGGCTCGAGATACGGGCTCACGAAGCGCGACCTGGTCTCCAACATCAACTGGTTCATGAACGTGCCTGTCGCTCCCGACGGCACGCTCGGCATCGTCGACGGCATCTCGGCTCCCGGACTGCGGGTCGATCTTCTCGCGTTGATGGATGTCCTTGTCCTCATCTCGAACTGTCCACAGATCAACAACCCCTGCAATGGCTTCGATCCCACCCCCGTGCGGGTGGAGATCTGGGACGAGTCACCGCCGTGACCGTCACAGGCGCCGAGGACGACCTTGCACGCGTGCGCGATCCCGGCGTCGTGGCCGAAGTGGTCGACGGCGGCGCGTTCACGAGCGTGCAGGACGTGCCCGGCCGAGTCGGCTACTGGCATGTTGGTGTCCCACCGAGCGGACCGATGGACGATCTGTCTCATCAGCTCGTCAACCGGGTCCTCGGAAACCGATCCACTGCCGCCGCGCTCGAGCTCACACGCTGCGGGCCCACGCTCCGTTTCGTTGCACCGGCGACCATCGCGGTAGGTGGAGCGCCGATGCCCGTCACCGTCAATGGCCGGTCGGCGCCGGCGTGGACGCCGATCGAGGTTCCAGCCGGTGCAATGGTCGCAATCGGCGCGACCGGCGCCGGGCTGCGGGCCACGCTCGGCGTTCGCGGTGGTTTCGAGGTTCCGATGTTTCTCGGGAGTCGCTCCACGTTCGTTCTCGGCGGTTTCGGGGGCTATTGCGGCCGCGTGCTGCGCGCTGGAGACTTGCTCGCCGCGAGTCACGAGGTCGAGCGCGGCCCAGCACACCTCGCTCCGGGGCTCGCGCCTGAGATCACCGCCGAGTGGACGATCGGTGCGCTCATCGGTCCGCATGCGGAGCCTGAGTTCCTCGCTGCTGGCGGCCTCGACGAGATGCTCCGCGCCACGTGGGAAGTGCATTTCAACTCGGCCCGCACAGGGATTCGTCTCCTCGGACCTCGGCCCCGCTGGGCGCGAGCTGACGGCGGCGAGGCGGGGCTGCACCCATCGAACATCCACGACACCGGCTACGCCGTTGGCTCCGTCGATCTCACCGGCGACATGCCCATCGTCCTCGGGCCGGACGGCCCGAGCCTCGGCGGCTTCGTCTGTCCGCTCGTGGTCGCGGCGAGCGAGCGGTGGAAGCTCGGTCAGCTCGCGCCCGGCGACCGCGTCCGGTTCACGGCGTGGACGGTCGACGATTCAGCGGCAGCCGACGAGTCGCGTGCCGCATGGCTCGATCGTGCGAGCGACGAGATCCATCCGGTCGCTCGTCCACAATGGAACTCGCGGCGACGTACGGTCGCAGTGCCGCCGGCGTCGGGCGCATCCGCAGCCGACGCCGTTCTCGATCGCGAGGAGGGTGGGGCCACCCGACCCGGCATCTGTTTCCGCCAGGCTGGTGACCGGTTCCTACTGGTCGAGTTCGGCGACATGGTGCTCGACCTCGAGCTCCGTCTCTGGGTTTACGCGCTCGATCGCTGGGTACACGACAACCTCGGCCCGGGACTCGTCGATGCCACTCCCGGCGTGCGTTCGCTGTTGATCCAGGTCGACGGCCATGACCTCACCGTGCGCGCCGCGCTCGAACGTGTCCGTCATGCGGACGACGAGCTCGCCCACATGATCGAGCAACCGTGTCCCTCCCGGATCGTGCACCTTCCGTTGTCATGGGACGACCCAGCGACGCGCGACGCGACAGCGTGCTACATGCACGGCGTGCGCGACGACGCGCCGTGGTGCCCGTGGAACATCGAGTTCATCCGGCGAGTCAACGGACTCGACTCGGTTGACGACGTCCACGCCATCGTCTTCGACGCGTCGTACTTGGTGCTCGGACTCGGAGACGTGTACCTCGGCGCGCCGGTTGCGACGCCGCTCGACCCTCGGCATCGCCTCGTCACCACCAAGTACAACCCGGCTCGAACCTGGACACCCGAGAACGCAGTAGGGATCGGGGGTGCCTACCTGTGCATCTACGGCATGGAGGGCCCAGGCGGGTACCAGTTCGTCGGCCGCACGGTGCAGGTCTGGAACTCCTACCAACGCGGTCCCCATTTCGAAAAACCCTGGCTCCTGCGAACCTTCGACCAACTTCGCTGGTTTCCGGTTGACTCCGACGAGTTGGTCGACCTGCGCGAGGCGCACGCTTCCGGCGTGCTGCCGCTCGACATCCGAGACGTGACCTTCGACGTGAAGGATCATCGGCGAACCCTCCACGACAACCAAGTCGAGATCGATGCGTTCCGAGATCGGCAACAGACAGCTTTCGCCGTCGAGCGAGCCGCGTGGGCCGCTGCGGGCGAGTTCTCGGGTGGCGATGCCTGAACGCACCGCGGTCGCCGCGGTCGAGCGGGCGTACGAGCGCATGCGCGCCGGTTCGACGAGCGGTGTGCTCATCGATGTGATCGACGAGTCGCGAGCTCTCGCGGCCGCTCATCGTGTGGACCGAGACATAGCGCGCGGTGCGATGCGTCCGCTTGCCGGACAGACGATGGTGGTCAAGGCCAACATCGACGTGGCGGGCCATCGGACCACAGCCGCGTGCCCGACGTTCGGATCGGTGGCTGCCACCAGCGCGGCGGTCGTGCGCAACCTCGAGTCGGCGGGAGCGGTCGCGGTCGCCATCACCAACATGGACCAGTTCGCCACCGGCCTGGTCGGCACCCGCTCGCCATACGGCATCTGCCCGAATGCCCATTGGCCGCATCTGATCGCTGGCGGATCCAGCTCCGGGTCGGCGGTCGCGGTCGCACGCGGGTGGGCCGACTTGGGTATCGGAACCGATACGGCCGGTTCGGGCCGAGTGCCGGCCGCGGCGAACGGGATCGTCGGCATGAAACCAACGCGCGGGTGGCTCAGCACCACCGGTGTCGTGCCCGTGTGCCGGTCGTTCGATTGTGTGTCGGTCTTCGCCAACGTGATCGACGCGGGCGCGCGTGCAATCGCTGTGGCCGGCGGGTTCGACCCCGATGACGCGGTGCAGCCGCGCTTGGCCCGCATCGGCGGCGCCGTCCAGACCTTCGCACTCGCCGTTGCGTCTCGGTCTCCCCGCCGACGGGGCACCACCGGCGGTTGGCGACCTCGCGAGACAACTCGACGCGGAGATCGTTGCCGTCGACATGACGCCATTCCTGGCAGCCGGTCGGCTGCTCTATGACGGCGCATTCGTCGCCGAGCGCTATGCCGCGGTCGGCAACTTCATCGAAGGCCATCGCGAAGACGTCGACCCGATCGTGGCGGACATCATCATGCAGGGCGGGCAGATCCCCGCCTGGCGATTTGCAGAGGACATCGAGACATTGGCGCGGTTGCGCCGGGCGACGAGTGCCACCTGGTCGTCGATCGACGCCCTCGTCGTACCCACCGTCGAGCGGCTGCCGACGGTCGACGAGGTCATGGCAAACCCCATCGATGCCAACAGCGCGCTGGGCACCTTCACCACCTTCGTCAACGTGCTCGACTTGTGCTCCGTGACCTTGCCCGTCGGGCTCGCGACGGCGACAGCACCGCCCCCGAGCGTCACGATCGTCGGGCCGGCGTGGACCGACGACCGCTTGGTGCAGATCAGTCGATGCTGTTGAGAAACGCCCGCCAGCCGCCGAACCGGGTGATCTCTTCCGCTCCGTCGAGCGCGATCGGTTCGCACACGAACCCAGCGACCCACGAGCCATCCCCCAACTGCACCCGTCCGATCGCGAGCGGCGCCGATACGCCGTCGACGAACGAACCGAAGGACTCGACGGGCATCGTCCATACCTCGACCTCGATCGCAGAGCCGCTGGGATCGTTCGGGTCGACGCGGACGAGCCCGGGCTTCGGCGGCTCGGTCGCCAAGGCGTAGAGCCGGTAACAACGAGCGGTTACGGTCCGAAAGGCGAGCTCGGCGCCACGCTCGACCAGCTCACGGTTCAGCGGCTGGCCGGCGAGATGTGCGCCGACGACGGCAACCTGGACGGGTGACACTTCAGCAGTCTTCCCCGGAAGTTCAGGGCCACGGACAACCAGGTGTGATCCCAGTCGACAAATCGCGGTCGTCGGCGGCAGCGTCGAGATCGAACACCCGCATCACGGAGGCCGTCGTGCTCATAACCCGATGAACAGGTCCGTTTCCGGGAGCGGCGCGCCGGTGGTGTCGTGCGCTCTGATGAACGACTCCTCACCGAAGAGCGCGCTGAACGCCTCGGCAGGCAGGCTGTCCCAGAACGACTCCGCCATCTGGCTCGCGTGTGTAGCAAGCGCGCGGTGCTTTCGTTGGACGAAAGGCCCGACATCGATCGTGGTCGTGATGCGCGCCTCTACCGCGTCCATCATGCGCAGCTGCTCCGGATCGGGCTGTGGGATCTGCGAGAGATCAGCCCCTTGCTCTTCGAGAACGGCCCGGAACCGCTGGAACATGCTGCGCCGGAACGCCGTGTAGTACGCCTTACGCGGAATGCCCGTGCGTGTGACCGCGGCCATTACCACGCGGCTGGCGTGGACGTGATCGGGGTGGTCGTAGCCGCCGAATTCGTCGTAGGTGATCACGACGCCGGGTCGGTACTGCTCGAACAGGTCCGAGAGGCGTTTGGCAGCAACGTCGACCGAGACGTTGCAGAACACGTCGGGCCGGTCCTTGTGGTCCCAGTCGATCATCCCCGAGTCGTGGTACCCGAGCAGCTCGAGATGCGCGACGCCAAGGGTCTCGCATGCACGCTCGAGTTCGCCGAGGCGGATCCGGGCGACCTCGTCCTCGTCGTGGCCGTCATCTCCCGGCTTGATCCCTCCCGGTGCGTCGCCGAGTTCGCCGTTGGTGCACGTGACGACAACGGTGCGTACGCCCTCGTCCGCGTACCGGGCCAGGACGCCGCCTGTGCTCGACGACTCGTCGTCGGGGTGCGCGTGCACGGCCATCAGCGTCAGCGGCGTGCTCATCTGGTCAGCCTGTCACGATGCCAGGCGGCGGACGACGAGCCGCCAGGTGGAACGGACGGTCGCGGGACAACGTTTCAGGCTGCCAAGACAGGCGCGGGCGCCGAGCTCGAAGCCCACCTCGCGCAACCGTGCGCGGCGCTTCCCGTCGCCGTTGACTGCTCGAATACGACGGTCAGCTTGACTCGAATCGTCCGGGGGGCATGCCTGGGCCGGGGCGGACGCCCACCTCAGCAGGGTCGTCGACGCGTCCGCAGGAGTCGCACACGATCATGTGATGCACTGCCGACCCGCACGTCTTGTGGTGGTAGAGGATCGGTGGGCCGTCCGGGGCCGCCCATCGATCGCCCCATTCGGTGAGTGCGATCAGGGCCGGGCCGAGGGCGCGTCCTTTCTCGGTGAGCACGTACTCGTAGACGGCGGGCTGCTCGGGTTGCTGCTCGCGCCGCATGATCCCGGCATCGACGAACCCGTCCAGCCGATCTTGCAGGACGTTGGTGGCGATCCCGAGGCTGCGTTGGAAGTCGCCGTAGCGAGTCGATCCGGCGAACAAGGCGTCGCGGATGATGAGGAGGCTCCAACGCTCACCCACGGCCTCGAGCGCGCGAGCGATCGAACACACCTGCGAGTCGTAGGTCCTGCCGAGCACGCCGACCACCATAGTGATCTTCACTTGCATCATGCAAGCACTCGTGCTAGGCCATCACTTGCGTGATGCAAGCACCGACGATCCGACCGACCAGAGGAGCAGTTATGACAATCACAGGCAAGGCAGTACTCGTGACAGGGGCGAACCGAGGCATCGGGCGCGCGCTGGTGGACGAGGCGCTGCGGCGCGATGCCAGCCGCGTCTACGCGGGAACGCGCCAGCCGATCGACCACCCCGACCGAAGAGTCACGCCTTTGACCCTCGACGTGACCGACGCACAGCAAATCGCCCGAGCCGTCGAGTCGGTCGAGTCGTTGGACATCCTCGTCAACAACGCGGGCGTAGCGAGCTTCGATGACCTGAGCGATCGCGCCGTGCTCGAACAGCACCTCGCGGTCAACTTCTTCGGCACGTACGACGTGACCGAGGCGTTCCTGCCGCTGCTGACCTCGTCACACGGCGCGATCGTGAACAACGTGTCGATGATGGCGCTCGCGCCCTTCCCAGTGACGCCCGCGTACGCGATGTCCAAGGCGGCGACGTTCAACCTGACGCAATCCCTGCGCCTCTTGCTCGCGGGCCGCGGCGTGACCGTGCACGCCGCACTGACCGGACCAACCGACACAGACATGACTCGGGGATTCGAGATACCGAAGGCGTCCCCTGAGGCTGTTGCCCGCGCCATCTTCGACGGACTGGACAACGGTGAGGAGGACATCTTCCCCGACCCGATGTCCCAGGCGATCGCCCACGCGTGGCGCACCGGCGAGATCAAGGCTCTCGAACGGCAGTACGCCGCGTTCGTCGACGCCGCCGCGTGAACTGACGTCAAATCAAATGAACCATCAACCGCGCACGGATCACGAAGTCATGCGAGAGCGGGAGAAATGGGCGGCCGTTGTGGGCGACCTCGTTGCCCGCGAGAAGGAGCACACCCGCTTGGGCGACGAATTGGCCCGCGGCCGACAGGACCTTCCATGGTTGCGCGTCGAAACGGAATACACGCTGCAGACCGCTGACGGGCCCAGGACCCTGGCCGAACTGTTCGACGGCCGGTCGCAGCTCGCGGTCTACCACTTCATGTTCGGCCCGGGCTACGAGGCGGGCTGCCCTGTCAACTCGTCGATCGCCGACAGCCTGGACGGGTTGCTTCCACACCTCGCGGCGCGGGACGTGACATTGATCTGTGTTTCCGGCGCGCCGATCGAGAAGCTCATCGCGTACCGACGGCGCATGGGCTGGCGCTTCAACTGGGCGTCGAGTTACGAGAGTGACTTCAACGTCGAGATCGGGTTCTCGACCACGCACGAGCAGACCCGCGAATGGGTCGAGCCGGCGCGCGACGAGTTACCGCCGATCGCGGCACGCAACGCGGCGGCGGTTGGCACCGACCTCGTCAGCTACCTGACCGAGGGGTTCGGCTTCACCACGTTCGCCATGGACGACGGGGTGATCTACCAGACGTACTCCACCACCGCGCGCGGCGTGGAGTTTCTCATGGGCTACTACCCGATCCTCGATCGCGTCGCGAGCGGCCGAGGCGAGTCCGACGGCTTTCAGCTCTGGATTCGCCGCCACGACGAGTACGAGCGAGTGCAACCGCCGCAGCGCTCTTGACGTGGTGCGGTCACCCGGGCCGCCTCCCTGCTTTCGCGATCAAGTGACTCGAACCGCGTCGCGCCGCGTGTCCGCGGTTGTGGGGTGCAGGATGCCGGCCAACGCTTCGACGCCGTCGACGAGGCGGGGACCGGGGCGGACGAAGGCGGCGTCGGCGTCGACGGCCCACACCGGCACGTCGCGAGGAAGGTGCCCGCCGCTGACGAGGTCGGTGGCCAACCGGGCGGCGCCGTCGAGGCGGTAGCCGCACGGCGCCACCACGATGACGTCGGGTTCGCTGGCGGCGACCTCGTTCCAGGTGACCGCTTTGGATCGTTGGCCGGGTGCGGCCAACCCGGCGGTGCCGCCGGCGAGTTCGATCATGTCGGGGATCCAGTGCCCGGCGCTGAAGGGCGGGTCGGTCCATTCGAGCACGGTGACCCGGGGTCGGGCCCGGTCGTCGTTGCGGCCGACGACGGCGTCGAGCCGCGCTCGGAGCTCGTCGAGGAGCGCGTTCGCTTCACGGACCCGGCCGGTGATGGCGCCGAGCCGGGCGATCGAGCCGAGCACGTCGTCGAGCGTCGCCGGGTCGATGGTGACGACCTCGGCCCGGCAGCCGAGGTAGGCGAGGGCGTCGTCGACTTCGCCGACGTCGACCGCGCACACCGCGCACAGGTCCTGGGTGACGACCACGTCGGGGACCAGGCTGCGCAGCGCATCGGCGTCGAGGGTGTAGAGGTCTTCGCCTGCGGCGAGCCGGGCCCGGACCGCGGCGTCGATCTCTCCAGGCGTGAGGCCGTGGGGGAGCGTGGTGTTGGACACCACTGTGCGGGTGCTGCGAGCGTGGGGCGGCTCGTCGCATTCGAAGGTGACCCCGACGACGTCGTCGCCGGCACCGATCGCGAAGAGGATCTCGGTCGTCGACGGCAGCAACGACACGATCCGCATGGTTCGACTGTACGAACCCGCCGGTCCGTCACGCGTCAGGAAGGGGCAGGCAACCCGAGTTGCTCGTGCTCGTCTGGTCGCCGCCATCGCTCGACCGGTAGGGTCGTGGGCGTTCCCGGCTTCGTCGGGGACCACCAGATCACTCTTGGGTGGGGGAAGCCGGTCGAAGTCCGGCGCTGTCCCGCAGCCGTAGCCCAGCGAGTTCACGCTCGCCGGGGAGTCGGAATGCCTGCCCAGGCGCGCATGTGGCGACCAGAACCGTCGAGGGCTGCGGGTCGGGCGTCGTCTCCAGGGGCGCAGGTCGAGTCCCAGGGCGGCACTCGGGATCTTCCTCGGCATCACCGAAGGGCGAGGACCCGACATGAACCACCGATCTGTTTCCCGCCGGGCGCTTGGTGCGCTGCTGGCGGCTCCCGTGCTGGCCGCGGCCGCGTGGATCGCTCCGGCCCGCGCCGACGCGGCGCCACGCGTCGTGTCGGCCCCGGCGGTGGTGTCGGCGCCCGCCGGCTCGGCGATGGACTGGCTCGAGCGCGAGCTCGATGACAACGGCAGCGCCATGCCGTCCTCCTTCGGCGGCAACGACATCGGCCTGACCCTCGACGCCATTCTCGCCCTGGCCGGCGGCCAGCGCGGCGACTCGAGCTCGACCGCCGCGGCGACCACGACGGTGATGGACAACGCATTGGGGTACTTCAACGGGGAGGCCTTCGGCGACTCCCACGACTCGCGCTACGCCGGCCCGCTGGCCAAGCTCACGTTGGGCGCGCTGGTGCAGGGTGTCGACACGTCCAACGTCGCCGGCATCGACCTGATCGCCTCGCTGCGATCGATCATGGTCACCTCGGGCGCGCAAGCCGGCAGGTTCTCCGACGTGAGTGACTTCGGCGACTTCAGCAACGGCCTCGGTGAGGCGTTCGCCGTCCTCGACTTGGCCCGCACCACCGATGGTGTGCCGTCTGCCGCGATCTCGTTCCTGCTCGCCCAGCAGTGCCCAGCGGGCGGGTTCCGGCTGTTCTACGCGTCGACACCGACCGACCCGGCCGGGTGCACCGACGACGCCGAGGCCGACTCCGACGCGACCGGGATGGCGATGATGGCTCTGGTCGCCGCGCCGGTCACCCCGGCCACGTCCGCCGCACTCGACGCGGCTACGACCTGGCTCACCGGCAAGCAAGGACCCGACGGCGGCGTCACGGGCACCGGCCCGACCGCCAGCGAGAACGCCAACACCACCGGCCTCGCCGGCGCCGCGTTCCGTGCCGTTGGCGACACTGCTGCGGCGGACGCCGCCGAAGGCTGGGTCGAGTCGGTGCAGCTCACCGAGACCGACCCACAGTTGAGCGCGGCCAGCGCGGACGCGGGCGTCATCGCCAATGACCCCGCGGCCCGCGACGCCGCCGTCGCAAGTGGCATCGATCCGAACCTGCGCGACCAGTTCCGCCGGGCGACCACGCAGGCCGTCCTCGCGCTCGGAATCGATGGTTACGACTCGGTCGGCGGCCACACCGCCTCGGCGCTCACCCCCGCGGCCACATCGTCGACGTCGTCGGCCACCGTGGGCGACACGATCACCGTCAACGGCAGCGGCTTCCTCACCGACGAGCCCGTGCGCGCAGTGCTGCACTCCGACCTCATCACCATCGGCACGACGCCCGCTACCGCGGGCGCAGTCAGCTTCGCCGTGCCTCTCCCGGCCGACCTCGCGCCGGGCAGCCACACGGTGGAGCTCACCGGCGACGTTTCCGGGCTCACTGCGTCGACGACGGTGGAGGTACAAGCGGCAACGTCCGCTTCGACCACGCCGACGTCGACCACGCCGGCCACGGCTTCGACGGCAGCCGAAGCTGAGGGCACGGTGTCATCAACCGAGTTGGCGCGGACCGGTACGTCCATCCCTGGCCAGATCCTGGTCGCGGCCGCATGCTTGGTCCTCGGTGGTCTCGCCATGGCCAGCTCGAAGCGGCGGCAACGAGACGCGCGGGGCACATGATCTGCGGCTGGTACCGGTGAGCGGGGCCCGGCTAGGTCTGGCCGCCGCGGTGGCTGTCGTGCTGGTCACGCTGGCCCCGGCGACGGCCATCTCGCCCGCGGCGGCGGCGACGGCGGCGTGCACGGACAACGTGGGGGTCACCATCGTCGTGGACTTCCAAGAGCTCGGCGGGGGCGTCAATGTCGCCTGTGCACCCGGACCGGTGACATCGGGGTTCGACGCGCTGCAACAGGCCGGGATCAACTACCAGACGACCCTGCAGTTGCCCGGGCTGCTGTGCCGCATCGCGGGCAAGCCGTCGAACGATCCATGTGTGCGCACCTCGCCGGCCAGTGCGTACTGGTCGTACTGGATGGCGCCACGCGGTGGGAACTGGTGCTACAGCAACTTCGGCCCCGGGAGCCGCACACCGCCACCGGGCACAATCGAAGGTTGGTCGTTCTCGCTGAACAAGACCGGCAGCACGACCCCGCCGCCACGCATGACGCCACTGCCGCCGATACCGGGCACAACCCCGCACCCGCTCAACGCCAACGACTGCACCACCCCCGACGACATCCCCTCCGCAACCACCCCGCCGTCCAACTCCACGCCGCCGCCCGCGGCCAGCCCCGGTGCCGCGCCCGCCGCGACCAACACCGATGGCGGCCCCGCTCCGCTTGGCGGTGCCCCCACCGCGGTTGGAGACGCCCCGGCGGCGACGCCCGGTTCGGGGGCATCCTCGACCGGGCCCGGGGCCACCAACTCCACGGGGACGAGCGACACGCCCGACTCGACACCGCGGGGTGCCGATCCGGCCACCAGCGGCAGCGGTAGCAACGTGAGCGGGAACGCGGCCGGACCGCTGGGCACGGTCGACCTGACCGCGGGCAGCAAGAAAGGCAGCCCGGTCGGTCTGCTGCTCGCGTTCGTCGTCGTCGCTGTCCTCGGGGCGGGCGCCGTGTCCACCATGAGGCGTCGCCGCCGGGCGGCGAGCGCCTTGTCCGGAGACGGCTAGGTGACCGCGCCGTCGGACCGACTGCCCCGCGAGCTGCACCCCGGCTCGTGGTGGCTGTGGGCGCTCGGCATGGCCACCGCGGCCAGCCGCACCACCAACCCGCTCCTGCTCGGCGTGATCGTCGCGGTCGTCGGCTACGTCGTCGTCGCTCGTCGCAGCGACGCGCCGTGGAGTCGCGGGTTCCGTGGCTACCTCATGGCCGGGCTCGCGATCATCGCCATCCATGTGGTGTTCCGCGTGCTGTTCGACGGACAGTACGGCGAGCACGTCTTGTTCCGCCTCCCCCAGATCCCACTCCCTGCCGCGGCCGCCGGTATTCGCATCGGCGGAGCGGTGTCGCTGGAAGGGATCCTCGCCGCGGTGTACGAGGGCCTCCGCTTGGCCACGCTGCTGCTCTGCGTCGGCGCGGCCATGGTGCTCGCCAACCCGAAGCGGCTGCTCAAGTCGACCCCGTCCGCGTTGCACGAGGTCGGCGTTGCCGTGACCGTCGCCCTCACCGTCGCGCCGCAGCTGGTCGAGAGCGCCCAGCGGGTGCGGCGTGCCCGCAAGCTGCGGGGGAGCAAGGCGAAGGGCGCGCACGTGTTGCGCCAGGTGATCATCCCGTTGATGACCGATGCGCTCGAGCGGTCCCTTGCGCTCGCGGCAGCGATGGACTCCCGCGGCTACGGCCGCACCGAGCGGAACGTCAAGGGCGCGAGCCGCGCCAGCGGCGCGCTCGTGCTGACGGGCCTGCTCGGCGTGTGCGTCGGCGTGTACGGCCTGCTCGACGGCACCAGCCCCCGCTGGCTCGGCGGCCCTGGCCTGGTCCTCGGTCTCGCGCTCGCCGGCGCCGGTTTCGCCATCGGCGGCACCCGGTTGCGTACCACCCGCTACCGGCCCGACCCCTGGCTAGCGGCGGAGTGGCTCGTTGCCGCGTCAGGCATCGCGGTCGCGGTCGGGATGTTCTTCGCCGGCAGCATCAACCCCGACGACCTCAACCCGTCGGTGCAGCCACCGCAATGGCCGGGCCTGCCGATCGTGCCGCTCGTCGCCATCCTCATCGGCGTGCTCCCGGCATGGCTCGCGCCGCCCCGCGTCGCCCAGCGTGGCGCGCGACCCCGGCGGCCATCGCCCCGAACCGACGACCGCGCTTCCGGCGCAGCGGCGCGAGGTCCACGCATGATCCGCTTCGAAGCAGCCACGTTCACCCACGACGACGCGCCTCAGCCGGTGTTGCGCGGCGTGAACCTCGAGGTCGACGAAGGCGAGCTGGGCCTCGTCATCGGCCGCACCGGCGCCGGCAAGTCGACCCTCCTCGGGCTCGTCAACGGGCTCGTACCGCACTTCACCGGCGGCCACCTCCAAGGACGGGTGGTCGTCGACGGCCGCGACACCCGCGACCACAAGCCCCGCGATCTGGCTGACATCGTCGGCTTCGTCGGCCAGGATCCCCTCGCCGGGTTCGTCACCGACACCGTCGAAGAAGAGCTCGCGTACGGCATGGAACAGCTCGGCCTGCCCGGCGACGTGATGCGCAAGCGGGTCGAGGAGACGCTCGACCTGCTCGGCATCGCCGAGCTGCGCGCCCGCCCGCTACGCCTCCTGTCGGGCGGCCAGCAGCAGCGTGTCGCCATCGGTTCCGTGCTCACCGCGCACCCCCGCATCCTCGTGCTCGACGAGCCGACCTCTGCGCTCGATCCCACCGCCGCCGAAGACGTTCTCGCTGCCATCCACCGGTTGGTGCACGACCTCGGCGTCACCGTGTTGCTCGCCGAGCACCGCCTGGAACGCATCGTTCACTACGCCGACCGGGTCATCCACCTCGACGGCGACGGCACCGTCACCGCCGGCACCCCGGGCGACGTGCTCAGCACCGCCGACATCGCACCGCCCGTCGTGCAACTCGGCCGTCTTGCCGGCTGGACACCGCCGCCGCTGTCGGTGCGCGACGCTCGGCGCGTCGTCGGCCCTCTGCGCGAACGGCTCGCCGCCTGCCCCCAGCCCAGTCGCGGTCGAGCCACGCCCCCTCGACCGGACGCACCCGCGCTGCGTTCGCGCAAAGTCGTCGTCCGCTACGACGACGTCGTCGCCGTCCGCGAGATCGACCTCGACCTCTACCGGCGCGAAGTCGTCGCCATCATGGGTCGCAACGGCTCCGGCAAATCGTCGCTCCTATGGGCACTTCAGGGCACCGGACCGCGCAGCAGCGGAAACGTGGCCATCGACGGCACCGACCCGGCGAAGCTGTCACCCAGCGACGCCCGCCGCCTCGTCGGCCTCGTACCCCAGACCCCGTCCGACCTCCTCTACCTCAACACTGTCGGCGACGAATGCGCCCAGGCCGACCATGACGCCGACGCACCGGCCGGCACCTGCCGCGCCCTGCTCGACTGGCTCGTCGTCGGCGCCGACCTCGATCACCACCCCCGCGACCTCTCCGAAGGCCAACGCCTCGGGCTCGTGCTCGCGGTGCAGCTCACCGCCGCACCACCGATCGTGTTCCTCGACGAACCCACCCGCGGCCTCGACCCCGGCGCCAAGACCCGCTTCGCCTCCACCGTCACCCAACTCGCGGCTGACAGCCGCGTCGTGGTCATCGCCACCCA
The DNA here is from genome assembly GCA_963721305.1 of uncultured Acidimicrobiia bacterium. Classification (GTDB taxonomy): domain Bacteria; phylum Actinomycetota; class Acidimicrobiia; order Acidimicrobiales; family JACDCH01; genus DATAES01. Next base: position 713,911 of record CAVRIR010000006.1, on the reverse strand, counting down.
TGACGTCGAACTCGTCGCCACCGTCGCGGACCGTGTCATCGTGCTGGCGGAAGGCGAAATCGTCGCCGACGGCCCGAGCGCCGACATCGTGTGCGCGTCGCCCGCCTTCGCGCCCCAGGTCGCGAAGATCCTCGCACCCGAACCGTGGCTCACCGTCACCGAGATCGCCGACACCCTCGCCGACTTGAAAGAGCACCGGTCGTGAAACGCGCCTCGGTCCTCGGCATCGGCCCCCGGGCCACCATCGCCCTCGCGCTCGTCTCCATCGCCGGGCTCATGATGTTCGCCTGGCCGCTGATCATCGACCCGCCCAGCGGCTTCGCCCACAACCGTGACGCGCCATTCATCTTCATCGCGCTGCTGCCGTGCCTGCTCGCCGTCCTCGTCTCCGAGATCACCGCCGGGCGCGTCGACACCAAAGCGATCGCGATGCTGGGCGTTCTCTCCGCCATCGGCGCCGCGCTGCGACCCATGGGCGCCGGAACCGCCGGCATCGAAACCGTCTTCTTCCTTCTCGTGCTCGCCGGGCGCGTCTACGGGCCCGGGTTCGGATTCACGCTCGGGTCCACCACGCTGTTCGCGTCGGCGCTGCTCACCGGAGGCGTCGGCCCCTGGCTCCCTTTCCAGATGCTCGCCGCGTCATGGGTCGGACTGGGCGCCGGGCTCCTGCCCCCCGCCCGCGGCCGCGCCGAAATCGTGCTGCTCGCTGCCTACGGCGCGGTGTCCGCGTACGTGTACGGCTTCCTGTTGAGCCTGTGGTTCTGGCCGTTCACGATCGGCACCGGCACCGACCTGTCCTACGTCGCCGGCGCCCCGATCATCGAGAACCTGCGCCGCTTCGTGTTCTTCACCCTCGCCACCTCCACTTGGGGATGGGACACCGGCCGTGCCATCACCAACGTCATCGCCATCACTGTGATCGGCCCCGCGACACTCCTCACCCTCCGCCGAGCCGCTCGCCGCGCCAAGTTCAGCGCCCCGATCATGTTCAGCGACGTCGCTGACGCAGCAGCGCTCGATCCCGCGGCCACGTAGTAGTCCGTGCGTTCACCGCTGCGCATCGGGCTGCTGCACCTCGCGCCCAAACTCGGCGACGTTGCCGGAAACGAAGCCCTCCTCGTCGACGCGACCCGACAGGCTGCCGCCAACGGCGCCGACTGGGTCGTGTCCGGCGAACTCGTGCGTAGCGGTTTCGCCGCGCCGGCCGTCGCCGCGTCCGCGGCTACCACCGCCGACTTCATCGCCGGCCACGCCGAGCTCACTGCGGAGCTCGACATCGCCGCGTTCCTCCACGCCCCGCTGCCACGCGGCGACGGGACCGTCGCCAGCACCATGTACGCGATCGACCGCGGCCGCATCGCCGGCACCCACGACAAGATCGCCATCATCCCCGAAGCCGAGTCGTGGGCCACCGCCGGCACCACCGCCCGGGCCTGCAACGTCGACGGAACCCGCGTTGGCATGCTCGTCTGCGCCGACGCCCACCCACCCGGCATCGCCGCCGCCATGCGAGACGATGGCGCCGAAATCCTTCTGTCGAGCGCGGCGTGGCACAGCGGTGAATGGGGGCCAGCCGGCGAATGGGAACAACGCTCCATCGACACCGGCTTGCCCGTCATCGTCGCCAACCGCACCGGCACCGAGCCCGGCAACGACTTCCGCCGAAGCTCATCAGTCGTCTGCATCGCCGGCCACCGTCAGCTGTCACTCCGCGCTGAGCAGTCAACCGTCTTCATCATCGAGCTCGTCGACAAAGCAACAAAGGCCCAGGTGTGCCTCGCGCACGCACTGACCGTCTGACGACTACCGCCCGCATCACACCGACGGACGCGAAGTTCGTCGGGGGTGGGACGGATCGCACATGAGCGAGAACCGCGAGACAGAATCGGACCTTCGGCCACATGGAAGGAGCGGGCGACGCTAGGCCTCGGAATCGTCGGGTTGATCATTTGGATCGCGATCGCGTTCTGGCCAGCGCGGGTCGCTCGGCGCAAAGGACACAGCTTCATCGGCTACTTCATCCTCAGGCAGAGGTTGACAGCTACGACCGCCACATCGTCCATGTTGGCGTTCTCGCCTAGTAACGCGTCGAGTACGTAATCGCACAGCGACTCGGGCTCCGCCGGCGCCATTTCGCATGCCCGTCGTAAACGGTCGAGATCGATTCCTTCTACGCGCCGCTCGACCAGTCCATCTGTGTAGAGAAGCGCCGTGTCGCCCGGTTCGAGAACTTCCTGATGCGCACTGAACCCATCCGCGAAGCCGAGAGGCGGATCGCCGTGTGCATCGAGCAACCGAGTCGTGCCGTCCGATCGGCGCAGTACGGCCGGGACGTGCCCCGCCGAGGCGTAGGTCCATGTGCGATCGCTCGGATCGAGGACGCCGTAGAGCGCAGTGATCATCGTGTCAGTCGCGAACACCTTGACCACTTGGTTCAGGCGATCCAACACGACGTCCGGCCGCCGTTCCGTGAGCGCCAAGGCCCGCAAGCTGAACCTCGCAGCGGCCATGTCGGCGACGGCGTCGAGACCATGCCCGGCGACGTCACCGATACCTACGCCGAGCGATCCGTCCGGACGCGCCACCACCGCGTACCAATCGCCACCCACCTCGGCGGCGGTCTCCGCCGGTCGATATCGTGCCGCCACCGTTGTGCCGGGCACGAACGGCAGCTTGTGAGGCAACAGGGCCTCTTGCAGCGTGTTGACAATGCGCTCACGCGAAGTGACGTCGATGGCAACGCCTGTCGTACCAGTGGGTTGTCCGTCGCCATCGACGAGAACCGTGCCGCGGCACTCGATCATGTGCACCGATCCCTCCGACCAGGTCGTGCGATGCCGCAAGACGTATGGCCCGGGCGACGCGAGCGCCAGGTTCACTGTCGCGAGGCAAGCCTCACGATCATCTGGATGCAGGACCGCGACCCAATCGGAGAACGTGCCCCCGAACCCGCCCGGACGCAGCCCGTGCATCTCCTCGAGCCGGTTGTCCCACCTCGTGAGGCCTGAAGCCATGTCCCAAGTCCATGAACCGAGTTGCGCGGCCTCCACAGCCAGCGCGAGCCGCTGCTCCGCCGACGCACTCCCAACAGCAACCAACCGGTCCCCCGATCGCTGTGTCTCACGCTAGGCGCGAGGTAGCCCATGCCCACCATCCAGCTGGCAAGTCTTGTGCGCCGATCGAAATAGCAACGACGCATTCAAATCGCGCTGACGCAACGTGTACGTCGAGGCGTGCACTCGATGTGCCGTTCACACCGCCAGACATGGTGGCATCGGCGACGGGGTCGTCAGTTCAGTCCGCGGTCGCCCGTTCGGTCGAGCTCCATTGCGAGCGTTCGTCAGACGATTCCGGTCCGACGCGCCCACGCGGCGGCTTCGCCGCGTCCCCGCACTCCGAGCTTGCGATAGATCTTCGACGTGTGGTGCATGGTGGTCTTGGGTGCCATCCCGAGTCGGGCGGCGATCTCCTTGTTCGAGATTCCATCGGCCAACAGGTGCAGCACCTCGAGCTCGCGGCGCGTCAGTGACGGCGAGGCCAGTTGCGACGGTGTCGGCTGGCCGGCGGTGGCAGCCGGTTCGATCGCCACGTCGACGAATCGCAACGCTTCGTCGAGCATCGAGCGCCGTGTGAACCCCGCACCGCGACCCATCTCGCGAGCGAACGCCTCGTCACCGAGCCGTTGGCGCACGAGACCCACCATGCGGTCGTACACGTTGTGCTGGCCGGGCGGGATGCTGTGACGAGCCAGCTCGAGATGATCGGCGAGCGCGCCATGGAGGCGCGCCGCGAGCGCGACCTCGCCGGTACGCGCCGCCAGCAAGACGACGAGCATCATGCCCGGGTAGACGCCGGTGGGCAGTCCGATCGCAGACGCGGTGCGCATCCCCAGCCCGGCCGCACGGGCTGCGGTGGGTAGATCGCCCGCCAGCGCGCACTCGGCGGCGACGCCATACGCGACTCCTATCGACGATCGGTCGTCGAATTGACCGTCGAGGAGGTCGAGCACATCGCGGATTGATGGCAGCACCGGAGGGACGTTCGGCGTACCCGCGGGAAGCTGGCGCAACAGGAGGGCGGCCTGCGCCGTGACCACCGGAAGGTCGAGCCGCCGGGCTCGCATGAGCGCTCGGGCGCCCAACGCCGCGGCGTCGTCGAAGCGACCTTGGGCGTGGGCGACCATCGCGCCGAGCAACTCGAACGTCGCCTCGGCAACGGCCAAGCCGGCCGACCGGGCGAGCTCGACTGCCTCCGTCGCATGGTCGGCCGCTTGGCCGAGGTGTCCGATCGTGCGTGCCGATCGCACGGACTGGCCGAGCAGCGACAGGGTGACGCGCGGGTCATTCAGCTTCGACGCGTCCCACACGGCTGCTTGGAGATCGGCGGCCAGTCGCGATGTGTCGGTCATCGGATCGACGGCCTCCACCCGGCGTCGCAGCTGGAAGCCACGCAGCATGACCTCGAGCGCCGGTGTGGCCTCGCGATCAGCGATCACTGCGGCGAGCGCCTTGTCGAGCAGGCCGTCGTCGTCGCTGAGGTCACCGCGTTCGGCGGCGTGCATCGACAGCGCCAGGGTCAACTCGGCGGCACCCTCTGCGTCGTCGGCCAGCAACTGCAGACCGGCCGCGAGAAGGTCACGCCGACGGCGCCCGATCGCCGAATACCAGGGTGAGGTGTCGCCACCGGCGGTGGCACCGGCGAGCAGTCCGTCGATCGACGCACGGGCAAAGCGTCGGAGCGAGTCCACGTGGACGAGCTGTGTCGTTCGTGTACGTCGAGAAGGACGCGCAAGGCAACGACGTCCACCGCGTCTTCGGCCCGAACCTGCAGGCCATGGCCGTCAGCGGCTCGACGCTGCCGATCACCGCGTCGACCACCGGTAAGGCAGTGGTGGACGGCGTCGGCAACTACGGCCTCATCTTCACCGTGGTCGACGGCGGCGCCACCGGCGACAAGTTCGGGTTGACGATCACGGCGCCGTCGGGCGCGCCGTCACAGCCGTCACTGACGTTTGCGCCCAAGCCTGTCATCGCGCCGGGTGTCGTGACGGTGCACTGACGCACGGCGTAGCGCGATTCGGCCTGACGTCGGCAATGCGCCGACGTCAGACCGCGTCGTGTCAGGGGTCGAGCTCTTCGACCGGGAACGCCTTCATGGTGATGTCTGTGGCGAGGTCGGTCAGGCGGAGGTTGTGGTTCCGGGCGTGACGGCGCAGTCGTTCGAATGCGTGCTCCATGTCGGTGCTTGCTCCCTCGGCGACGACGCCTTTGGCTTGCTCGATGACGATTCGTGTGTTGAGTGCCAGTGTCAGTTGATCGTTCAGACGCTGGGAATCACGAGCAGCTCGATGTGTCAGCACGGCGATGGTGGCGACGTCGGCGAGCGCCTGTGCGGCTTGGACGTCCGCGTCGCGCATCGCCCCGTGGTCGGTGAGAAAGATGTTCAACGCGCCGATGACGCGGCCTCGCAGCTTCATCGGAATGGCGTGGACCGCGACGAATCCGGCGGCGACGGCCTTGGGCGCGAACCGCGGCCACCCGTCGCCTGGATGGTCGAGGTCATGGTTGACGATGGGCTCGCCCGACCGTACGCAGTCGATGCATGGTCCCTCGTCTGACTGGAGCTCGAAGACCTCCAGAACCCGCATCGCGTCGCTCGAGGAGGCGACGACTTTGAGATCGCCGGCGGGGCTGACCAGCATCACCCCGGCCGCGCCGACGTCCAGCACGTCCACGCAGCGATCAGCGAGAAGACTGAGGAGATCGACGACATCGAAGTCCTCGACGAGGCTGTCGGCGAGCTCCACGAGCGTTCGTGCAAGGAGTGATTCTCTCGTCATCGCGACCTCACGTGGTTGTGGCTCGATTCTGGTCGACTTCGCCGGCCTGAGTGGCGAGGACGGTCGGCGCCACGGAACCCTCTCATCGGCTGTAGTCCTCGTCGGCCTCGAATCGCAGCTCGCGGGCCACCACATCGGCCGCGACGTCGAGTACTGATCGTTCGTTTCCAAAAGCGTGCGCGCGAAGACGGATGAGCGCGTGCGTCACGCTCACATTCAGCTGGATGGACATCATCCCGGCCGCCTGGTGCACGACGTAGTGGAGGTCAGAGCCCCGCTCGAGCTCGACGGCCAGCTCGCCCGTCGGCATCCCCGCTTGCATCGCCAGGATGACCTGCGCCACGACGTCCGCCAACACGAGTGCGTCTCGGTACTCGTTCTCGCTGAGCGGCCCCGGTCGGTCGTTGTAGAGATTGAGCGCGCCGAGCCGCGCGCTGCCGGTGCGCACCGGAAAACCGAACACGGCGGCCGCACCGGCCTCGACGGCCGCGGGGCCGAACCCGACCCAACGGGGCGAGCCGGAAAGGTCCGGCTCGATGACCGGCTCGTCGCGTCGGTAGGCGTCAATGGATGGACCCTCGCCCAGCGTGAACTGCAACTCCTCGATCTGCGCGCTGATGGAGTTCGAGCTGCAAACAGACCCGGCGGCCGTCTCATCGAACATGAGCATGATCCCGGCCCCGCTCGCGCCCGTAATCGACTGGCACACAGCGCACAGAGGCGGCAGGGCCGTGGAATCGTCGTCCATCGCGAGACGCGCCAAGATGCGAAGCCGACGTTCACTCGTCACCTCCCGCTCGGTCCCATCGGATGCGCCTTCCCGTTCGCACCCGGGGTCCGGGGGTGAATTCCAGTTCACACGCTACGACGTGGGTGGCGAAATCGTCGACCGAACGGTCGATGCCAGAAAGACCCGGGGGACGATCAGGGACGACTCTGAATCCAACACGGAGGGCTCTGCGGCCGGTCGATCGATCGTCGTCGTCTCTAGGCCGCGAGCAACGCGTTGCGTAGGTCGGTCCAGCTCGCGGTCGCGATGCCCGTCGATGTGTCGGCGATTCCGTAGGGAATGACCAGTGTGTCGCGGTGCAGGAGTCCGCCGCAGGAGTACACGACGTTGGGGACGTAGCCGTCTTGTTCGGCGAGGTCGGGTGCGAGCAGTGGCTCGCGCAGTCGACCGACGATCTTGGTGGGGTCCTGCAGGTCGAGCAGAAGTGCGCCGATGCTGTACGTGCGCATGGGACCGACGCCGTGGGTCAGCACCAACCAGCCGTCCGGCGTCTCGATCGGTGGTCCGCAGTTGCCGAGTTGAATGACTTCCCATGACTGCTGTGGCAGCTGGAGTGTTGTCGCGTGCTCCCAGACGTGAAGGTCGTCGGAGAACGCGATGGCGTTGGTCTCTCGATCAAAGCGCGACAGTGCGGCGAACCGCCCGTTGATCCGGCGAGGGAAGAGGGCGAGACCCTTGTTGGTCGCGACTCGACCGGCGAGTGAGGAGACGTCGAACGTCGCGAAGTCCTCGGTTGCCGCCAGCTGTTGTCGAATGGCGCTGCCGTCGTAGGCGGTGTAGGTCGCGTAGTAGGTGATGTCGCCGCCAGGCTCGACGAATCGCACGAACCGCGCGTCTTCCATACCGTGCGACTCCGTTGCGATGGCCGGCCACAGAACGCGACGGGACAGTTCGATGTCATGTGCGAAGACGACCCGGTAGCTCCGCTCCGCGATGGAGCGCAGCCGATTGACAGTGGCGGTGACGTCGCGGCGCGTATCGCTCTGGGCGCCGAGAGCGGCGAGCCGTTGATCGAGGTCCCGAGCGTTGAACGTTTCGGGCAGGTGGTCGAGCACGAACGCTGCGCTCTCGCTGTCCTGGTCCGCGGCGCGCAGGTGCGCATGAAACAGGTCCCGCTGGAAGACGGCCGGCTGCACAGCACCGATGACGGGACACGGTGCTGCCGCATCGATCGAGACGCGACCGTTCGTGTCGATGGTCCCAGTGCGGAAGCCGATCGATGACCGGTGGCCTTCGCCGATGCTGCGCACACTCATGATGTATCGCGCTGTTCCCGCCGCCAATGACGACTGATCGGGGTGCAGCACCATGGATGGGTTGCACGCGGCCGCGGACTCGATGGAGTACTCGTGGGTGAACGTCGCGCCCAACAACAGCCGACGGTCGTCAGCGAGCTGTGCTGCCGCGTCGAGACGGTTGGCGATGCGAGCCGCGTGCTGATCGAAGGTCGCTTCGAGGTCGCGATGGCGGTGCCCGAATCGCTCCATCACCTCGCGCAGCGTTCGGGACACCGTCTCGTCGTCGAGGGCGAGGATGCGGCGCACCACGCTCGAGGCGCGGCTCTCGTGTCCCCCCGCCTGTTCACGTCCAGGTACGAACAGTTGCGTCACGACCCGCGACGGGTCGGGGCGGAAGGCCGGGTTGCGACAGACCGGGACCGCCGGCTCGGTCACTGCGACACGGCCGCCAGCTGCCGGGCGTGCTGCAGCGTGGAGATCAACGCGAGGGTCGACTCTGTGCCTTGGTTGAGATTGGGTCCTTCAGGACCGAGACCGTCGTAACCGCCGCCCGTCGCGGGATCGAACATCGCACTGCGTGCGTCGTTGTCGCCCAGGAACCAGTCGACCGCGCACTGGAGGTGCTCGCGCCAGAGAGGAGAGCGTGTGATCTCGGCAGCTCGAGCGCATGCGTCCGCGAGCGCGGCGGATTCGATTGGCTGTTGATCAAAGCGCGGTCCGACATCGCTCGGATCGGCACCGCCGACTGGAACGAGTGAGAGATGGCCACCGTTCGTCTGGCGAGAGACAAGCCACTCGAGTAGGCGCAGCCCGGCGTCGACCAGGTCGGTGCGATCAAGTGCCACGCCCGCCGCCATCAAGGCGTCCGGTAGCACGGCGTTCGCGTAGGTGAGCCGAGGTTCGGGCCATGGCCACGCAGGGTCCGGTCCGGCGTCGCCGATGACCGTTGCGGCGTCGGCGAGCAGACTGCGAGCGCGTCGGTGGGAGGGCTCGACCTTGAGCAGTTCGGCCGCGCCGAGGGCGGCGAATGCCATCGCCCGCGGCCAGGGCGAGCGTTGGTCGGCGCTGCGTTCGAAGTTGGTCACCGAAGCGCTCCACAGCCATTCCTCGTCACTGCGAGCCGCGGCCGTGCCGAATGCCCACAGCGTCCGACCCCAGCAGTCCTCGGTACCGTGGCGTCCGACCCAGCGGCCAGCCTCCGTCATGCGATTCCGGACCTTGCCGTCGGCGCGTTGTGCGTCGACCAGGAACCGAAAGGCGGTTCGCGCGAGCGAGCGAACCGTGCCGTCCGCGTCGGGCTCGCGCGACGAAACCACGAGAAGCCGAGCCATGTCGTCGGTGCAGTAGCCGTGCGAGCGCCGCGGCTCAGTGTGATCGGCATGCTCGAACGTGCCGTGCTCGTCCGTCATGGCCGAGAGGTGGGCGAAGCTGGGCAGCGGCGCGATGGTCATGAAGCCGCAGCGACCGGCGCCACGATTCGGTCGGCGAGGTTCGCATAGCGGCGGGCCACGGCCTGCCACCCGAGCTGAGGTGCGAGGCGACCGGCCTCGTACGTCATGTCCGCGAGGAGGTCGGGCTCAGTCAATACCAGCCGCAGCGCGTGCGCGAGCGCGGCGGGGTTCTCATGAGGAACGATCAGGCCGGCACCGCTCGAGAGCAACTCGACGGCGTGCGGGAAGGCCGTGGCGACCACCGGACGACCGGCAGCGATCGCGTCGACGAGAACGCCGGAGGTCACCTGGTCACGTGAATCGTATGGCAGCACCACAACGGTGGCCTGTTGGATCAGCCGTGTCAGCGAGGGCACATCTCGGTAACTGTCATCGAAGGACACGGACGCGGCGACACCGGTCGCCCATGACCGTTGAATGAGCATGTCGCGGTATCGCTCGCCCTCGAGCGCAGCAACCTTGGGATGCGTTCGCCCGGCAACGAGGTACCGAGGGCGGGGCCGCAGGTCCTTGAGTTGCGCCATTGCGTCGATGGCCCATTCGATGCCCTTGCCTTCGCCCAGTAGACCCCACGTCAACATCACCGGCCTGTCCCAGCCGATCTGCGCGTCGTCGGACGCGGGGACGGCCGCGCCGTGCGCGATCGTCCAAACCTTGGAGTCGTCGACGTCGAAGATGTCGCCGAGCCGCTGACGCGCGGACTCCGTCATCACGATCACAGCGGCGGCGGTGTCGACGACCGCCTCGAGCACCTCTCGTTGATGGGGTGTCGGCTCGAGCAGCACTGTGTGAAGGACGACGATCGACGGTACCGACAGCCCCCGCATGATCTCGAGCACTTCGTCACCGTCGACGCCGCCGTAGAGCCCGTACTCATGCTGGATGATCGCCACATCACCAGCACTGAGCTCGTCGATCGCGCGAGCCACCGAGGCAACGACGTTGTTCTCGATCTCGGCCACGACCATCGGGCTCGACACCCTCGTACCGTCCGCGACGCGCACGACGCCGACGGCACCCCCAGTCGAGACGAGCGCCTCGCTCAACGCGGCGGTGAACGTCGCCAGACCACAAGCCGTGGGTGGAAACGTGCTCAGAATCCGATACGACAACGGGAGGTCGCGCGTTTCAGCAGACGGACGAGTTGTCGTGGCAGGGCGCACGCGTTGGGCTCCTCGGTTCGGCTCAGTTGAGGCGGCGAACCTGCACGGGGCGACAGCAAGGGCCTGACGGCCGTCCAGCCCAAGTGAAGCGACTCACCCAAGGGGATGTAGGGCCAGGCTACCGGACAACCTCACCCGAACGGCTCGCTACCGTCTCGACCCGACAATCGAGGAGCTTTGTGATGGGCCTACGAATTGCTGTTCTCGCGCCCATCTCGTGGCGTACTCCGCCACGGCACTACGGCCCATGGGAGTTGTTCGCGTCTCTGCTCACCGAAGGGCTCGTGGATCGCGGGCACGACGTCACCCTTTTCGCCACTGGTGATTCGCAAACGGCCGCAAGGCTCTGCAGCGCCGTCCCCCGAGGATGGTCAGAGGATTCGAGTATCGATCCGAAGGTCGCAGAGTGCCTGCACATCTCTGCGGTCTTCGAGCGCGCTGACGAGTTCGACGTCATTCACAACAGCTTCGACTTCCTCCCGCTGACCTACAGCGACCTGGTCGACACTCCCGTGGTGACAACGATCCATGGATTCTCCTCGCCGAAGATCATCCCCGTGTACGAGAAGTACAACGCCGGCTGCGCCTATGTCGCCATCAGCAACGCCGATCGGAGCGCCCGACTCGACTATGCCGCGACCATCCACCACGGCATCGACACCGATGCCTTCGGGTTCGACAGTCGATCCGACGGCTATCTGCTGTTCTTCGGACGCATTCATCCGGACAAAGGGACGGCTCACGCCATCGACGTTGCTCGACGCGTCGGGATGCCCCTGGTGATCGCCGGCATCGTGCAGGACCAGCAGTACTTCGACGAAGCAGTCGCTCCCCGAGTCGACGACGACCGCGTCCGCTATCTGGGCCCGGTCACCGCTGAACAACGGCCACAGCTTCTCGGGCGCGCACACGCACTGCTCCATCTGGTCGACTTCGACGAACCCTTCGGCCTCAGCGTCGTCGAGGCGATGGCATGCGGGACACCGGTGATCGCGTTCGGTCGCGGATCGATGCCAGAGCTCATCGACGACGGCGTCACGGGCATCATCGTCGCCGACCTCGACGCGGCGGCCGCCGCCGTTTCCCTCGTCGGCCAACTCGACCGGGCGACCATCCGCGAGACAGCAGTCCGCCGGTTCGGTCAGGACCGCATGGTCGACGCGTATGTGTCCCTCTATGAACGGATCGTCGCCGCCCGGGACTGACGCGATCTCAACGCCGGGCCGCGGCACGCTCTCCTGTCCGGCGGGGCGCCGGCTTGACCAGCAAGCTCAGGACTTCTCCAACGGTCCGCTCCGCGTGATCGAGTCACGCAACGGCAGATGTCCCTGAACCTCGTACTTGTTCCGTCGGCCGTCCTTTTCCTTGACGACGTACCCGGCTTCGGTCAGGTCGGTGACGATGCCGTACGCCGTGCGTTCGGTGATCCCGAGCTCGGTCGCGATGTCACGAAGCCGCGCACCCGGGTCGTGGGCGATGCACACCAGCACTCGCCCATGATTCGTCAGGAATCCCCATTCGCGTGACATGACAGTAGTAGAACATTTATGGAAATAGATTGCTAGTATTCTCCTGCCAGCGTATGGTCCTGGCATCAGCTGGCGCACGTTTCCGTCGGGAACTCCGCGCAAGCACAGAAACGGAGCTTCCGATGGTCGTCGTCGCAATCGCAGTCGTCGCTGTTCTCGTGTTCGGATTCTTCTGGCGCCGAAACAAGACCGCCCCGTGAGCCAACCCGAGGACCTCTTGCCGGCACACTCGCCGCTTCATTCGATCGCCGCGGAGGGCGATGGAGATCCCCCGCGCCGTCAATGCGGACGCTGCCGGCTCATGTTCCCCGGTGACCCCGATCTCTTCCCCGGCACCATTCCCGACTGGTGGCTGTGCCCACCTTGTCGAGCGGTCCTACTCGGCGACCCGCCCACCGTCGCTTCGGGCCAACGATGAGCCGACCGCGCAGCCGACGAAGAGCCACCTGGTCGGTCGTTCATGGATCTTCCGACTCGTCGACGGGGCAGGCGACAGTCGCCGACTGCGCGAACTGCGGACGCCCGACCGACGACGAAGTCCTCGGCGCGTCCATGTCGGTGTTCCTGCGCGATGGCGGACGACGGCTCGCCCCACCGATGTGGCTCTGTCCGATCTGCAGGCGCGAAGTGCTGCACAAGCGCGGGTGGCTCCCGACTTGGTGCACCGACTGCCAGCGATGGCGACCGTTCGGACACGATCACCGAGCGGTCGACGCCATCTCGACGGCCGCGCCTGGCGTCTAGGCGCGGGTCGAGGCGGCTGTCGAAGTCGCGGTCGCGAGCTCGGGGCACCTCGCCGGATCCGGCTGCAACGGGGGACCGTCGACCGCGCAGAACGCGCGCCGTGCCGACCGGCGCGAACGGATGTGTGCGCCGAGACCGATGAAGGCCAGCGGTGACGCGGCCGCGGCGATCACAGCAGAGATCACGAGCGAAACGCGAAACGCGTCCGTCACCGCGACCGCGCCCATCGCCGTCGACAGCCCGGACACGACCGGGATGACTGCCACCGATCCGAGGTTGGCCGTGCGCGCCACGGCATTGTTCACGCCTGACGCGATGCTCACCCTGTCCGGGCTCACCGACCCCATGACGGTCGCGGTGAGCGGCGCGACGAACGTCGTGAGTCCGAGGCCGAAGACGAGCGCGCCCGGGAGCACGTCGGAAGCCCACGACGTGTCGGGACCGATTCGGGTCAACAGCAGGAGCCCCGCGGCCACCAGCAGCGGGCCGGCCGTCAACTGCAGACGGGGGCCGATCCGCTGTGCGAGCGCCCCGGACTTGGCGGAGAACAGCAGCATCAGCACCGTCGCGGGCAGCAACGCGGTTCCGGCCTCGAGGGCTGACCAACCGGCCGCGACCTGGAGCTCGTAGGACACCAGGAAGAACGAGACGCCGATCGTCGCGTAGAGCAGCACCGTCATGAGGTTCGTCACGGTGAACGCGCGGCTGGCGAACAACGATGGCGGGACGAGTGGATCGTGCGCGTGCATCATCCGGTAGACGAACAGCGCGGCGCCGACCAGCGCGACCAACCCGGCGATGACGACGCCGGGGTCGGTCCAACCGCGCGGTCCCGCTTCGGTCAACGCCCAGGTCGCCGCACCCAGCGTGACGACGCCGAGCGCGGCCCCGATGAGATCGAGACCGCGTGCGGCGTGCGGATCGCGTGACTCGGGCACCGCCAGCATCGTGCACACGATGACGAGCGCGGCGACCGGGAGGTTGATGAGGAACGCCCATCGCCAGCCGGGACCGTCGACGATCCAGCCGCCGACGAACGGTCCGATGGCACCGAACGCGCCGCCGAGCCCGCTCCACGCCCCGACTGCTCTCGCACGATCGTCCTTGCGAAAGCTGGCTTGGAGGATGGCGAGGCTGCCAGGCATGAGAAGTGCCGCGCCGATCCCTTCGAGCACGCGCGCGACCACGAGGAAGTCGACGCTCGGCGCGACCCCGCACAACAGCGACGCGACCGCGAACCAAACGGTGCCGATCAGGAAGATCCTGCGACGCCCGTAGTGATCGCCGAGCGCGCCGCCGAGCAGGATCAGCGAGGCCAGCGCGAGCAGATACCCCGTCAGGATCCACTGCAACGAGCTGACACTCGCGCCGAACTCGCTGCCGATGTGGGGCAGCGCGACGTTGACGACCGTCGCATCCAGTGACGCCATGCCGCTGGCCGCAACTGTCGCCACGAGCGCGAACCGTCCGACCCTCGAGTGCAGTTGGAGGCCGTCGTCATCGGCCGTCGGCTCATCGGTCTGTGGTGTCGTGCGTGGCTGAGAAGGCATCGGAAAGGGAGCCCCACGGCGATCGATCGAACGGTCACGATCCTCGCGCATCGGCGACTCGTACCCCGACGGCGCTGCGTGACCCGGGCGAACCTGAGAGGCTGGACGCATGACGTATGACGAGGTCATCTACGAGGTCGAAGACCCGGTTGCGACGATCACGCTCAACCGTCCCGAGGTCCTCAACGCGTTCACGACGCGCATGGGTGAGGAACTGCGTCTGGCGGTGGGCGAAGCCGAACGTGATCCCCGTGTGGTCGGCATCATCATCACCGGCGCAGGTCGCGGGTTCTGCGCCGGCGCCGACATGAACATGCTCTCGGGCATCTCAGCAGGCGGCAGCGACTCCGAGGCGGCCGGCAGCGCGCGCGGGTCGGGCTCGACCGCGATCGATACCGGTGACGCGAGTTGGGGCGACGACCTTCGCGGGACGTACATGTATCTGATGTCGGTGCCGAAGCCGATCATCGCCGCCATCAACGGTCCGATCGCAGGGATGGCTGTACCGATCGCGCTGGCGTGTGATCTGCGTTTCATGTCCAACGACGCCATCCTCACGATCGCGTTCTCACAGCGCGGCTTGATCGCGGAGTGGGGCGTGAGCTGGTTGCTGCCGCGCCTCGTCGGATCGGGCGTCGCGCTCGACCTCTTGTTCTCGTCGCGCAAGGTCAACGGCGTGGAGTGCGAACGCGTCGGTCTCGTGAACCGCGCCGTCGACGGCGATGTCGTGAAGACAGCGCGCGAGTACATCGAGGATCTCGCCGCGCACTGCTCGCCGACCTCGCTCGCAGTGATGAAGCGACAGGTGCACCAGCAGCTCAACGCGGGGCTCGGGCCGGCGGAGCGCGAGGCGCAGGCGCTGATGGTCGAGAGCTTCGGTCGTCCCGACTTCGGTGAAGGGGTGCGGTCCTTCACCGAGAAGCGTGCACCGAAGTTCCAACGGTTGCCGAAGGACTGATCTCGTGCGATTGGCAACGATCCGCGACGGCGGGCGGACGCTGGCAGTCCGGATCGACGGTGACGAGGCGATCGAGCTGGCGGCGGCGGACGTCGGCGAGGTCCTGCGACGCGATGACTGGCGGAGCGTGGGCCGACCAGGCTGACGGTCCTCGACGGTCGGTGGCGGACCTGGACTACGCGACGCTCGTGCCGCGTCCCGACAAGGTCCTGTGTGTGGGGCTCAACTACCGCAACCACATCCTCGAGATGGGGCGAGAGCTGCCTGATCACCCGACGCTGTTCGCGAAGTACCGAGCCACGCTCATCGGCGCAAACGACGAGATCGTGTTGCCGGCGGTCTCGGACCAGGTGGACTGGGAAGCGGAGCTCGCCGTGATCATCGGCGCGCCCGCGCGGAATGTGCCCGTCGAACGTGCGGGCGCGTACATCGCCGGCTACTCCGTCGCCAACGATGTGTCCGTGCGCGACTACCAGTACCGCACGCTGCAATGGCTGCAAGGGAAGATGTTCGAGGCGACGACGCCCGTCGGGCCGCATCTCGTGACCGTCGACGAAGTGGGCGGACCGTCACACGAGATCGCGTGCGAAGTCGACGGCGAGGTCATGCAGAAAGCAGATGTTGCGGACCTCGTGTTCGGTCCCGAGGCCTTGGTGTCCTACATCTCGTTGATCATCACGCTCGAGCCCGGTGACATCATCTCGACCGGGACGCCCGGCGGTGTCGGCGCGGCGCGCACGCCGCCGCGGTTCCTCGCCGACGGCGAGCACGTCGTCACGCGCATCACCGACATCGGCGAGTGCCGCAACGTCTGCCGCAAGGAACGCCTCGCGCCCTGAGCGTGTCGAGCCACAGTCACGACACCTGGGCGTCGCACTGAATGTGAGGCGCGGCGCTAGCCCGCGCTGGTCATGGTCGCGAGTTGGATCAGGTTGCCGCACGTGTCGTCGAGGATGGCCGTGGTGACGGGCCCCATCTCGAGTGGCTCCTGAGTGAAGGCGACTCCGAGACCTCGGAGGCGCTCGTGCTCGGCGAGAACATCGTCCACGGCGAACGACGTGAACGGGATGCCGTCGGCTCGCAGCGCGGTCTTGAAGGGTCGGACAGCAGGGTGCTCGTCCGGCTCGAGCACCAACTCCGGTGCATCTGGTGCGTCGGGTGAGACCACAGTCAGCCAGCGATGCTCGCCGAGTGGCACCTCGGTCTTCTTCATGAACCCGAGCACCTCTGTGTAGAAGCGCAAAGCCTTGTCTTGGTCGTCGACGAAGATGCTGGTGAGATTGATGCGCGGCATCTCAGCTCCTTGACAGGCGTGGGGCCAGGTGCATCAGCTCCGAATGACTTGATCGACGAGAGCGGGAACCCGTTTCGGGTCGAATGTTTCGAAGAACATCAGCCGACGCATCACGATCGGTCCGAGCAGCGCATCGGCGACCAGGTCTGGATCGTTGCCGGGAGCGAGCTCTCCAGCGTCGATCGCCTCGCGAAGCATGTCGACCAGGATGGCCCGGCGTTCGGCGCTGAACTGGCAGTGAAAGGCGCGTACCTGCGGGTCGCGTTCGGCGGCCTCGATGAGCGCAGGCATGCAGGCGGAGTACGTCGATTCCTCGACGTACTGCGCGATCTGTTCGAGGAAGCTCACGACGCGCTCCGGGAAGGTGCCCGTCGGTGGCGTGAGCGCTTGGGCCTTCAGCGTGCGGAACGCGTCCTCGACCAGCGCGAGCTTGCCGGGCCAGTGTCGGTAGATGGTGCTCTTGCCGACACCGGCCCGGGCTGCGACCGACTCGATGGTGAGTGCTCCGTAGCCGACATCGCCGAGCTCGTCGAGCGCCGCCTCGAGGATCACGCGACGGGACCGTTCGATTCGCGGGTCCTGCGCCGTGTCCACCATTCCCTCATTCTGTCGGCTGCGCGACGGCAGCGGGAATCATCGCGAGCTCGAGCTCGAATGCGTCGTCGGTCGAGTCGTCCACGACCTCCTCGCCGAAGTCCTCCTGCGCTCCGCGGGTCCGGCCGAACACCAGCACCGCAAGGGCGGCGGTGGTGACGACGGCGATCGAGACGATGGTGGCGACGTTGAAGGCATCGGTGAACGCCGAGGCGGCGCGGGCATGGACGGCGGCGGCACCGGGGACGGCGCCGGTGATGCGAGCGGCGCCGCCGATCGAGTCAGCGCCGAGGGACCGTGCCGTCGAGCTGAGGCCGAGACCGCCGAGGTCGATCGACGCGCGGTAGGCGGAGTTGGCGATGCTGCCGAGGATGGCGATGCCGAGCGCGCCGCCCAGCTCTCGCGTCGTGTCGTTCACCGCGGATCCGACGCCGGCCTTCGACATCGGGACTGCGCTCATCAGCTCGCCGGTCGCCGGTGCGGCCGTGATGCCCATCCCTGCACCGAGCACCGCGAGCGCCGTGGCGACGAGGAGGTAGGACGTGCCGGGTTCGAAGGTGCTCACCATCACGAAGCCGGCGCCCACGATGACAAGTCCTGTGGCCATGACGCGCGCTGCGCCGTAGCGAGCGGCGAGTCCGGCGCTCGGCGCGGACAGCACGACGAACATGACCGGCAGTGGCAACAGCGCGGCACCCGCGAGGAACGGCGAGTAGCCGCGGGCGAACTGCAGGTACTGCGTGGCGAGGAAGAAGAAGCCGAACAGGGCGAAGAACGACACGGTGATCACACCGCTCCCGAGGCTGAACCGTCGATCCTTGAAGAGCGTGAGCGGCAGCATCGGATGCGAGCTACGGCGTTCCCACTCGACGAACGCGCCGAGCGTCGCGATCGCAAGGACGGACGCAGCCACCACAGATGCGTTGGCGAACCCATCCTCGCCACCCTGGATGATGGCGTACACGAGTGCGCTGAGTCCCGCGAGCGAGAGCACCGCACCGACAGGATCGAGCGGGGTCTGCGTCTCGTCCCGTGATTCCGGTGCGAACGTCCAGATCGCGACGAACGTCAACGCCACGAGCGGCAGGTTGACGAGGAGCGCGGAACCCCACCAGTAGCGCCCGAGCAGCGCGCCGGACACGATCGGTCCGATCGCGCCGCCGGCACCGGCGAAACCGGCCCACATGGCGATCGCTCGCGGGCGCTCTTCGGGCGGGAAGATCGTCGTGATGATCGACAGGGTCGCGGGCATCACCAGCGCGGCGCCGATGCCCATCACGGCGCGTCCCGCGATGACCTGTTCTGCGCTCGACGCAAGACCACCGAACAGCGCGCCGAGTCCGAACACGACGAGGCCGCTCAGCAACGCTCGCTTGCGGCCGAAGCGATCACCGAGTGCGCCCGCCGTCAGCAACGATCCGGCGAACACGATCGCGTACGCATCGAGGATCCATTGGACCTGGGATGCCGACGCATCGAGTTGCTCTTGCATCGTCGGGATCGCGGTGACGAGTCCGGACACGGACATCACCACGAGGACCAGCGACAGGCACATCATCGCCAGCAGGAACCAGCGACGGGCGTGGATGCGCGGGTCCTCGTGCAACGGGCGCGCGCGGTCAGAGTCAAGCGAGGTGTGCATCTGCGAAACTCCTTCGGTTGGGGGGAACCGACAGTCGTCTGAAACGTTCTCGTCTCGTTATGAAACGTAAGCGTTCCAGAGCGATACGTCAACGTATTGTTCCTGTGTCGGTTGTCTCACCCCTTGGCGCGGCCGGACTTCGTGCCGGTGTCGAGCTTCGTGCGGGTCTCGCGGATGGCGAGCTTCGGCAGCGTCGCCGCGTGATCGTGCAGGTAGCGCTCGACGGCATGGCGGCGGTGCGTGACGAGGCAACGCAGCAGCCACGACACCGCTTTCGTGATGAGGATCTCGCGCTCGGCTTCGAGCCTGCTGATCGTCGTGAACGCCAGGTCGGCCGGCCGCGCGTCGGTCGAGTAGTGGACGGGACCGGTCAGTAGTACGAGCGAAGCTCGGCGCCTGTTGATGTTGTCGTCGGTCGACAGCGCGGTGATCAGTGAGCGCCATGCCGGCCAATCGCCGAGGAGCTGGTCGGCGGTGAACGTGTTCTGACACAGCGAGTCGACTTCGGCCCATCCCGCGAGCAAGGACAGCCAGCGAGCGACGCGCGCCGGCGTTGCGGCGCGCCTCGCCGGTTGGGCGGTCGCGAGCAGCAACCCGCCGAACGTCTTCTCGTCGTACGACGGACCGGCGATCAGCTCGTCGACGACGGCGAGCACGTCATCGGTGCTCGCGTCGCGGTGGTCGCGCCACCAGTGCTTCGCCAGTTGCCGCGCGTCAGGGACTCTGACGCCGTAGTAGGGCCGCCCTTCGGTCGTGAACGAGTCGGTCGGTCCGGCGCGACGTGGCCCTCCACCGAGCTTGCGGATCTCGCGCACCAGCGCCGCGTGCTCGGTGGGTGCGTCCACAGCTACATCCTCTCGCGGCACGGTGGACGAGCGTGCCGGCTGGGTTGGAGGTCTCGGGGTGAGGCAGACTCCGCTGAATTCCAACGCCAACCCGAGAGGATGATCCACCGATGATTCGCGTCAGCGTCTTCTATCCGACCACCGAAGGCGCGACCTTCGACCACGACTACTACCGCAACAAGCACGTCCCGCTGGTGGTGAAGTCGTGGGGGCTGCCCGGAGCCGAGATCGACAAGGGCGTCGACGGGCCCTACGTCGCCGCCGTCCACTTCAAGTTCGACACGCTGGAAGCCCTCCAGTCCGCGATGGGTTCTCCCGGCACGGCCGACGTCATGGCCGACGTCGCCAACTACACGACGATCACGCCCGTCCTCCAGACCAGCGAGATCATCGAGTAGCCGAAGCCCCTTCGCTGGTCGACCGACCGAGTCGGATCGACCAGCAGTTGGGGTTCAGGTGACGTACACGTCAAGTGTTTCAATGTTTACGTTGACGTCAACTATTGATCCCGGCATCCTGGGGTCATGCACCAGGACCGGTCGGGTCCCGTTCCCCCCAGTTACAAGTGGACGGCGCTGTCCAACACGACGCTCGGCATGTTCATGGCGTCGTTGGACGCCTCGATCGTCCTGATCTCGCTCCCGGCGATCTTCCGAGGCATCGGCCTCGATCCCCTGACCCCGTCGAACATCGGCTACCTGCTGTGGATGCTGATGGGCTACCTGCTGGTCACGGCGGTCCTCGTCGTCACCTTCGGCCGCTTCGGCGACATGTTCGGCCGGGTGCGCATGTACAACTCGGGCTTCGCGGTGTTCACCGCGGCGTCGATCGCACTGTCACTCACACCCGGGCACGGCGAAGCCGCGGCGATGTGGTTGATCGTGTGGCGCATCGTGCAGGGCATCGGCGGCGCGTTGCTGATGGCGAACTCGACCGCGATCCTCACCGACGCGTTCCCGTCCCGCGAACGCGGTCGCGCCATGGGCATCTCGATGATCGCCGGCATCGCGGGCTCGTTCATCGGCCTCATCGTCGGCGGCATCCTCGCCGACATCAACTGGCGGCTGGTGTTCTGGGTCAACGTCCCGTTCGGTGTGTTCGGCACGATCTGGGCCTACGCCAAGCTCCGCGAGCTGGGTGTGCAGAAGCGCACCCGCATCGACTGGTGGGGCAACATCACGTTCGCGTTCGGGCTGATCATGATCCTGATCGCCATCACCTATGGCCTGCAGCCGGCCGGCGGCCACAACATGGGTTGGACGAGCCCAGCGGTGCTGATCGAGCTGATCGTCGGCGTCGCGTTGCTCGTGGTGTTCGCCGTCATCGAACTGCGCGTGAAGGATCCGATGTTCCACCTCGATCTCTTCCGCATCCGAGCGTTCACCGCAGGCAATGTCGCGTCGCTGATGTCGTCCATCGGCCGCGGCGGACTCCAGTTCATGTTGATCATCTGGTTGCAGGGCATCTGGCTGCCGCTGCACGGCTACAGCTTCGTGGACACGCCGCTGTGGGCCGGTATCTACATGGTCCCGTTGACGGTGGGCTTCTTGATCGCGGGTCCCGCCGCGGGATGGCTGTCGGACAGATACGGCGCGAGACCGTTCTCGGTTGGCGGGATGCTGCTCGCCGCGCTCTCCTTCGGCTTGCTGATGCTGTTGCCGGCGAACTTCTCGTTCTCCGTGTTCGCGTTCCTGCTCCTGATGAACGGCGTCGGCATGGGATTGTTCGCCGCGCCGAACGTCACCGGAATCATGAACTCTGTGCCACCCAGCCAGCGGGGCGCGGCGTCCGGCATGCGGGCAACGTTCCAGAACACCGGCATGGTGCTGTCGATCGGCCTGTTCTTCAGCCTGATGATCGTCGGCCTGTCGAGCACCCTGCCGACGACGATGCGTGCCGCGCTCGTGCGCGACGGCGTGCCGACGGAGACCGCACAGAAGATCGCGGACGAGCCGCCGGTGGGCAGCCTGTTCGCCGCGTTCCTCGGCTACAACCCGATGGAGAAGCTCGTTGGTCAGCAGACGCTGTCGCAGCTTCCGCCCGACAAGGCCGCTGACATCACCGGATCGCACTTCTTCCCGCAGCTGATCTCCGAGCCCTTCATCGACGGCCTGCGCATCGCCTTCACCGCGTCGATGATCATGTGTCTCATCGCGGCATGGGCGTCGTGGCTGCGCGGCGGTCGCTATGTCGCCGAAGAGGACGAAGTCGGTCCGTTCGGCGCCTCCGACGAGGTCGGCTCGAGTGCGGCCGACGAGACGCCGCGTCCGGAAGAATGGGTGCCGGCATGAACGTCGAACCTCGCTACCGCATCGGCGAGATCGCCGAGGATCTCGGAGTCTCCACCCGCACGCTGCGCTACTACGAGGAGCTCGGGCTGCTGACGCCGTCGGGGTACAGCAAAGGCGGGTCCCGCCGGTATGTCGAGGCGGACCGCCAACGCATCCTTCGCATCCGCGAGCTCCAGGCGATCATGGGCTTCAACCTCGACGAGATCCGCGAGATCCTCCAGGCGGACGATCGACTCGCAGAGCTCGGCACCGAGTACCGCCGGGGGGTCACGCCGAAGCGGCAGAAGGCGATACTTCTCGAAGCGGCGCGCCTCAACGCGCGCACGCAAGAGCAGGTCGTCGCCAAGATGGCGATCCTGCAGGCGTTCCAGGACGAGCTCGAAGCGAAGGCCGCCCGCTACGAGGAGGTCGGCAAGGAGCTCGGCATCGACCTCGCGGCCGAGCTCCGGTCGGAGACCCACTCCACCGGCTGACCCTCGTCGGCGCGCGCAGGGCGGTCTGGCTACCGTCGTTCCGATGGAACGGGTGTCGAGCGCGTCCATCGAGGGAGCGTTCCCGATCGTCGAGGTGCGGGGGATCGATCCTGCGTCGGACAGCGGTGACGATGCGGTGGGCAAGTGGCTCCGCGACTCGCTGTGGAAGTCCGGGGTGCTCTGCATTCGTCTGCCGCGGAAGCTCGAAGACGACGAGTTGCGTGCGGTCGTCGAGCTGTTCGGTCCGATCAAGGACCCGGTCGGGACGCGACGCGGACGGCAACGCCGTGCAGTACAGCGAGGCGCGCCAGATCATCGACTCCGGATTCGTCATGACGGACGAATTGCGCGAAGCGCTTGGCGAGGTGAATGTCGGCGGTGACGACGTCCGCCCCGGACTGTTCCAGTACTTCCACACCGATGACTCCTACGTCGAGCGGCCCGCGTTGGTGACCGTGCTGCACGCCCGCGCCCTGCCGTCCGGCGGTGGTGGCGACACGTGGTTCATGGACATGCACGCGGCCCATGCGCTGCTCGAGCCGCAAACGCAACAGCGACTCGTCGGTCTCCACGCCGAGCACGCCTACAACAACCACGATGCGTTTCCGCCTCGCGCGTCCGCCATGGGCGACCTCGAGCGGCTCGTCACGGTCTCGCATCCCGTGGTGCGAGCCCATCCGCACAGCGGTGAGCCGGCGCTGTACTTCGACCTCGATCGCGCGACGCACATCGACGGCCTTCCGGAGGATGAAGGGCGCGCGCTGCTGCAGTCGTTGCAGGATCATGCCGAGGCGAACGCACCGCGCTACGCGCACGCGTGGGAGCCGCACGACGTCCTCCTGTGGGACAACGCGCGCGTGCAGCACCGCGCCACCAGCGACTTCGAAGTAGGCGAACCTCGTCGCTTCTGGCGCTACATGGTCGAAGGACCACGGCCGACCGCCTACGAGCCGACCTAGATTCTTGTTTCGGCAGACAAAAAGGGGGAGCCATGGGCAATCGCCGTGGAAGGTGGTCGTGGTCGCGCGCGCCGCGTGAGCTCGAGGCCGCGACCGAGGCCGCGACCGAGTCTGCGACCGAGTCTGCGACCGGGTCTGAGGTGCGCCGCCGAACCCTGCTCGTCGGTGCCGCAGCTACGGCCGGCGCGGTCGCCGTGGGGACGTCGCCCGCGGTGGCGTCGCCCGCGGTCGGATCGACGCCCTTGGTCAGCGGTGCGAGCGCTCTCGGCGCGGCCGGGTCGGGGTCGGTCGCGGCATCTGACGTCTCGGTCGTTCCGGTCGGCGAGATCACCGACACCGACGTGCAGTCGGCCTTGGCCTCACTCGACGGCCGGCTCGGGAAGGTGCATCTGATCGACGATCTGCAGGTGGCGATGACGCTCGTCGACGACTTCATGGGCACGACCACGACGAGCGGCACGATCGGGGCGATCGGGTGGGCGTCGCTCACCGGCGCGACCGGCACCATCACCATTCCGAGCGTCGCGGGCGGACCTGGGATCGTGCAGGCCAGCACCGGCACGACGTCGACGGGCTTCCAGGGGATCAACCTCGGCGCCAGCCTCAAGGGCGCACCGGTGTTGATGTGCGAGTGGCGGGTTCGTCTCACCAACACGAACGTCGCGGGCGACGCAGCGTCCTGCTGGTTCGGGTTGCACAACGACAGTCATGGCGCCGAACCGACGACCGGTCTGTACTTCCGGTACACAGCCGCCGACGGTCCGAACTGGCGAGCGGTGTGCAACAACGGCGGCGCGAGCACGAACGTCAACACGCCGGTCGCGGCCGATGTGGCGTTCCATCGATTTCGGATAACCAGTGACGGCGCAGGTGTCGTCCGCTTCTACATCGACGATGTACTCGTCGCGACGATCACGTCGAACATTCCTTCGACGTCGAATCGTCACGGGCCGGCGCTGTCGGTCCGGAAGACGACCGGCACCACATCCTTCGGCGCGCTCATCGACTACTTCGCGATGAGGTACGAGTTCAACCGCTGACGCCTCGTCGCGCGTCCGCGCACGAGAACAAGTCGTTGCCAATCGGGGAAGCTTGTGTCAGTCTAGCTGACATAAGTTGCAGGACGGCGGATGGACGATCGGAGATCGCATGCCCATCACCCCGAATGCCGACCAGTTCGCGGAGCTGGTGGCCGACAGCGAGACCAACACAGGGGAGGTCGTCATGCTCAACCTCCTCGAGTACAAGGCGCGTGCCACGGACGGCGAGGGAGTGTTGTTGGCGATGACGCCACGCGACCAAGTCGGTTCGTGATGCCGCGCAACATCCTCTTCATCACGACTGATCAACAGCGGTACGACTCCCTCGGGTGCAACGGCGGCGAGATCGCGTGCACGCCGAACGTCGACAGGTTGGCCGCGGCGGGCATCAACTATCGGCGCGCCTACAACCAGAACACGGTGTGCATGCCGGCCCGCTCCACGATGTTGACCGGTCAATATCCACGGACGCACGGCGTGATCGCGAACGGAGTGCCGCTTCCGGAGGACGCACCGAGCGTCGCGGGCTACCTGCGCGAGCGCGCCGGTTACCGAACGGCGCTGCTCGGCAAGGCGCACTTCGAGCCCGGCTTCGATCCCGACAACTCGTTGTTCGAGGAGAACAGGCGGGCACGCCGCGGGGACATCGGCCCGTGGCGCGGCTTCGACACCTCGATACAGGCGATGCACACCCCGTTGCTGCCGGGCGGGCGTCCCGGCGCGCACTACGGCCACTGGTTGCAGGAGCACCATCCCGAACACCTCGAGTCGTTCGCGCCCCTTCTGCAGGCACGCGGCGGCGGTGACACCGGTGCGCCCGAGACGAAGAACAACCCGATCCCGCGGGAGTGGTACCACACCGACTGGGTGCGCGATCACACGCTGGCGTACCTGGACTCGTTGCGCGACGACGAGCACTTCTTCGTGTGGATGAGCTTCCCCGACCCGCACCACCCTTGGGATCCTCCGGCCGACGAGCTGCACCGCGTGAACTGGCGCGATCTCGATCTCCCGCCCGGCCATCCCGGTTCGGAGGAAGCGATCCGCACGGTGCTGGCGAGCAAGCCCGCGCACTGGCGAGGTGTGTACGACGGCAAGTTCCGCAACCTCGAGGGAGGGCCGGGCAACTACCGACCGGCGCTCCTGACGCACGACATGATCCGAGAGATCAACGCCAAGACCCATGTCATGAACGAGCTCGTCGACGAGGCAGTCGGCGCGGTCGTGGCGAGGGTGGCGCGCCGCGGTTGGCTCGATGACACCGACATCTTCTTCACGACCGACCATGGCGAGCTGCAGGGAGACTTCGGGTTCGTCTACAAGGGCCCGTTTCACACCGACGCGCTGATGCGACTGCCCTTCATCTGGCGGCCGGCGCCGTCAGCGGCCGTCGCGCCGGCAGTGGTCTCCGATCCCGTCGGCCAGATCGATCTCGCTCCGACGTTCTGCGAGATCGCCGATGTCCCGGTTCCCGATTGGATGCAGGGCGCGCCCCTGCCGGTGCTCGACGGGTCCGGTCGAGAGCGGGTGCTGTGTGAATGGGACAGCCAGGTGCCCGCGTACGGCATGCATCTGCGCACGATCTACCGCGACGGCTGGCTGTGCACGGCCTACGACCCGAGCACGGCAGGCGTGGGCACGGGGCTCGAGGAGATCCCGCTGATGCAACAGCTCTTCGGCGACGTGCTCACCCATCCCATCGACATCCAGTACGACGGCACCGAAGGCGAGCTCTACAACGTCGAGGACGATCCGTACCAGTGGCACAACCTGTGGGACGTTCCTGCGTACAAGGCGGTCCGCGAAGACCTCGTCGACGACCTCCGGGCATCGCTGTCGCGCGACGTCCGGTTCGTGAAGGTGGCGGGCCCGGCGTAACGTTCGGCTCGACATGACCGACGTGAGGACACCGAGCGTCGTCGACGGGCGCCGAGCTCGAAGCGAGCGTTCGAAGGCGGCCGTCGCCGACGCCATGCTCGGCTTCGCCCGCGACGGCATCTACGAACCGACCTCGAGCGAGATCGCCGAGCGCGCGGGCATCACGCAACGAACGCTCTTTCGACACTTCGGGACCATCGACGACATCATCGTCGCGCTCGTCCAGCGCCAGACCGACTTCGTCACGCCGTTCCTGCTGCCGATGGATCGGACCGGGACGATCGACGACCGGGTGCAACGGTTGGCGGACAATCGCATCGCCCTGTACGAAGCCATCGCGCCGATACGGCGAGCGGGGCTCCGCGTCGCGACGCAACACGAGGTCATCGCCGAAGCGCTCGAGCTGATGACAACGCGCATCCAGGCGCAGATCGACGAGCTGTTCGCGAACGATCTTGCGCGCGCCGATCGCCGGACGCGCGAGCTCGTCATCGATGCCATCGACACAGCGACGTCGTGGGAGGCGTGGGACCGACTGCACAGTGTGCGCGGCTTCGACCGCAAGCGTGCCGCGTCGACGATGGTGCAGCTCGTGCGCGCGCAATTCCCGAAGGATTGACGGTCCAGGGTCTATTGCTGCTGGGCCTGTTGTTGCTGGCGCGCATCGTCCCCGGGAATCGGGTCGGGAACGAAGCGTCGCCGGCGGACGACCGCCGCCGGCTCGGGGCGACCCGGAGGTGCGCCTGACGCGCGGCGGATCTCGACCGTGGCCTCGAGCTCGGGCGAACCCGGGCCGGAGTACACACCCCGCAGCGGCGGGACGTCGTCGTAGTCGCGGCCGTGTCCGATCTTGACGTGCCGCAGCCCGACCTCCTGCTGGTTCGTCGGATCGAGCGCGAGCCAACCCCAGCCGGGGATCGCGGCTTCGAACCAGGCGTGCGTCTGGACGTGGACGACGTCGCCCTCCGTGTCCGATCCCGTCCTGTCGTCGGTGGTGAACAGGTAGCCCGACACGTAGCGCGCAGGAATGTCGACGGCCCTGCACGAAGCGACGGCCAGATGGGCGAAGTCCTGACACACACCCCTCCCGCCTGCGAGCACCTTCTCGACAGGCTCCCCGACCGAGGTGGCGCCCGGTTCATAGACGAGTGCCGATCCGACAGAGCGGTGGATCGAAAGGACCTGGCTCACGACATTCGTGCCACCCCATTCCGCTGCTTGCCGTGCCGCAGCATCCACACCGTCCGCCCAGTCGCAATGCGGAGACCGCGCGAGGTATTCGAGATGCTCTTCGATGAAGTCGGGAGTGCGGAGAGCGTCGTCGCGGGGTGCCGCGGTCACCAGGGCACGCGTCCGGGTCTCGACCGACGCTTCGACGGTCACCTCGAGCGAGAGATGTGTCGTACGGATCCCGAACGCGTCGACGCGCGTGCCCCAGTAGTCATGGAAGGCCAGCACGCGCGCCGATGGCGCCGAGTTGACGCGGTACGAGATGAGCTGCTGGTAGTCGTCGGTCGCGGGACAAGCGCGCAGCTCGTTGTGTGACTCGCGCACGAGATCGTCATAGGCGAACGTCGTGCGGTACCGGATGTCGAAGCGCATGCTCAACCGGCAGGGATCGCGTCGAGCGAGTGCAGATCGAGCTCGAGACTGTTGCGGAAGTACTCCAGCGCGACTGCTTCCGCCACCTGTCGCACGCCACGCTGCAACTCGCCGAGGAACACTGGAACCCCGTCGGCCAGCACGTCGTTGACGTCGCGATACTCGAGCTCGGCACGGATGCGGCCGAGCAGGCGTTCTGGCCGAGAGAGCTGCTGTCCGTCGTTCGAGCCCAGCATGGCGAGGTCGTTCTCGGCGCGGCGGAGGCAGAAGAGCACGCTGCGAGGGAATCGGCGCGACAACAACAGGAACTCGAGCACGTCGGCCGGGTCCATCGAGCCGCGGTACGACCGCCGATAGGCCTCCGACGCGGATGCCGACTTCAACGTGCCCAGCCAGTGATGGAACCCGACCTGCGGATCCTCGCCGCCGTACCGGACGTCGAGCAGGCGGCAGGTCATCTCGGCACGCTCGAGCATCCAACCGATCTGAAGGAAGCGCCAGCCGTCGTCGCGGGGCATGGTTTCCGTGGCGACGCCGACGACCATCTGACAGCGACGCTTGACGAGCGCGTACAGCTCGTATGGCTGGTCTTCGATGTCGACGCGCAGGTTGCGAGCCCGCATGTCGAGGTGAAATCGGTTGACGCTCTCCCACAGCTCCGTCGTGACCAGTTCGCGCACTGATCGCAGGTTCTCTCGTGCCCGCCCGACCGCGGCCACGATCGAGCCGGGATTGCTCTCGTCCGACACGAGGAACTCGGTGACCGACACGGCGTCGCAGCCGCGGGTCGCGAAGTCGGCGCTCAATCGGAGGACGGCAAGAACGTCCGACCAGGCGCGCGCGGCTTCGGTCGGCGACGCCTCGAGCAGCCCGTGATACGTGACGTCGAGGATGCGCGCGGTGTCCTCGGCGCGCTCGATGTAGCGGCCAGCCCAGAAGAGGTTCTCGGCGTGTCGTGCGAGCATCACACCGTCACGGGCGGCGCGTCCTCGTCCTCGTCCGCCAGGTCGAGCAGAGCTATCGGGGTAGGCGTCGGCGCAAGGACCCACGTGTCCTTCGAGCCGCCCCCTTGACTCGAGTTCACGACCAGCGATCCCCGTCGGAGCGCGACGCGAGTCAGACCGCCTGGGATGACTTCCACCGACTCCGCCGAGATGACGAACGGCCGCAAGTCGATGTGGCACCCCTCGAGGTGGTCGTCGATCAGCGTGGGGTGCCGCGACAGCGGCACCACCTCCTGTGCGATGTACCCGCGAGGATCGATCGAGATCCGTTCGCACATCGCGGCGACCTCGGCATCGGATGCGCCCGGCATCAACATGCCATAGCCGCCTGACTCCGCAACCGGTTTCACGACGAGCTCGTCGATCCGGTCGAGCACCGTCGCCTGGTGATCCGGATCCCACAAGAGGTAGGTCTCGACGTTCGGGAGGATGGGATCTTCACCGAGGTAGTAGCGGATCAATTCGGGGACATAGGCGTAGATGCCTTTGTCGTCGGCAACTCCGTTGCCGACGGCATTGGCGAGCGTCACGTTTCCAGCCCGCGACGCAGCCAGGAGTCCCGGAACGCCGAGCGTCGAGTCGGTGCGGAACACGACAGGATCGAGGAAGTCGTCGTCGACGCGTCGGTAGATGACGTCGACGCGCTCGAGACCTCGCGTCGTGCGCATCGACACGACGTGGTCTTCGACGATCAGATCGCGTCCCTCGACCAGCTCCACGCCGAGCTGGCGCGCGAGAAAGGCGTGCTCGAAGTACGCGCTGTTGTAGACGCCGGGCGTCAACACCACGACCCTCGGGTCGTCGCCGGCCGTCGGCGGCGCGACGTGCCGCAGCGCGTCGAGGAGGAGATTGCCGTAGTGATCGACGCTGCGGACGCCATGGTCGGTGAACGCAGCGGGGAGCACGCGTGTCATCGACGCGCGGTTCTCGAGTACGTAGCTGATGCCGCTCGGGCTACGGAGGTTGTCCTCGAGCACGCGGTACGTGCCGCTCGCGTCGCGCACCAGGTCGATGCCGGCGACAAGGCAGCGCGCGCCCTTGGGCACGGGGAGCCCGAATGCTTCGCGCCTGAACCCGGTCGAGGACGTGATCAGCCATTTCGGGACGATGCCGTCGTGGAGAACGGCTCGTTCGCCGACGTACAGGTCGTCGAGGAAGAGGTTGAGCGCGGTCACGCGCTGCACGAGCCCGGCTTCGATGTGTTCCCATTCCTCGGCCGGAATGAGGCGTGGCAGCAGGTCCATCGGAAACGTTCGCTCGATGCCTTCGTCCTCGCCGTAGACGGTGAACGTGATGCCGGCGGTGCGGAAGGCCTCGTCGCGCAATCGCGCTCGGGCCGCGAGCTCGGCCGGCGTCAGCTCGGCGAGGCGCTTGACCAGTGACCTGTAGTGCGGGCGGACCGTGCCGTCGCGGTCGAACGTCTCGTCGAAGAAGCCCACATGTTCGTATCCGTCGAACAGCTCGGTCGGCACGTTCTCCGACGCTACGAGGGCTCGATGTCACGCTCGTTTCGTGAGTGTGAACGATGTCGCCGGCCGCGCCGTCACTCCGCCCTACAACGGACGACCACAGCACTCCTCGTAGGCGGCATCGCGGCCGCACCAACAACGTTTGCCGGGTTTCGGTGGCCATGGTCTGCCGCGACCACGTGCCGCCACGTCGGTCGCGTACATCGACCGGCTGTCGGGCTGGCCGGCGTCGAGTCCTTCACGCGCGCACCAGCGCGTGTAGTGCTTGACGTTGATCGCCGCCAGCAACACCTCGGCATCGTCGGGCAGTTCGAGCTGTCGCAGCCGGTGGTCGACGGCGTGGCAGTAGCCGGCGTAGCCGCTCACGTCCCAGCCCTCGAGGAGAGTGGGCCAGATCACGAGCGCCTTCTCGAGCTCGCCGGCTGGGAACCATCCGACTGCGATGTTCTTGCTCATCGTGTGCTCATGTCAGGGTCTTCAGTCGGGTGATCGCTTCTTCGAGGATCTCATGACGTTTGCAGAACGCGAAGCGGACGAGGGAGCGTCCGGCCTCGGCGTCGTCGTAGAACACCACGTTGGGCACGGCGACGACGCCGCAACGCTCGGGGAGCGCGCGGCAGAACGCAAGCCCGTCCTCCTCGCCGACCGACCGCACGTCTGCGGTGACGAAGTAGGTGCCCGCAGGCACGAAGATCTCGAAACCTGCCGCCGTGAGCCCGGCGCACAGGTGGTCTCGCTTCTCGCGCAGATCGTCGGCGAGCGCGGCGTACACCTCATCGTCCAAGCCGAGTCCCACCGCGACCGCGTATTGGAACGGCGCACCGTTGACGTACGTCAACCACTGCTTCGCGGCGCGCACCGTGCTCACGAGGTCTGCCGGTCCGGTCACCCAGCCGATCTTCCAGCCGGTGAACGAGAACGTCTTGCCCGCGGACGAGATCGTGATCGTGCGGTCGGCCATCCCCGGGAGGGTGCACAACGGCACGTGCTCGCCGTCGAACACGAGATGCTCGTAGACCTCGTCGGTCACCGCGAGGATGTCGTGCTCGACGCACACCGCGGCGATGGACTCGAGCTCGGCGCGAGTGAACACCTTGCCCGTCGGGTTGTGCGGCGAGTTCACGAGGACGAACCGCGTCTTCGGTGTGACTGCGGCGCGCAACTCGTCGACATCGAAGCCGTAGCCGGGAGGACGCAACGTGACCGTGCGCCGCAACGCACCCGCCAGCGACGCGTCGGCCGCGTACGCGTCGTACCAGGGCTCGAACGTCACGACCTCGTCGCCGGGCTCGCACAACGCAAGGAACGCGGACGCGAGTGCTTCGGTTGCGCCGGCGGTCACGAGTACTTGGGACGCGGGATCGAGCGCGATGCCGTAGAACCGAAGTTGGTGCGCGGCGATGGCTTCCCGCAGCACCGCGGCACCGATGCCGGGCGGGTACTGGTTGCGACCTTCGCGGATCGCGGCGATCGCGGCCTCGGCGATCACAGCCGGTCCGTCCATGTCGGGGAAGCCTTGCCCCAGGTTGACCGAGCCGGTCGCCTCTGCGAGCGCCGACATCTCGGCGAAGATCGTCGGGCCGGAGCCTTGCAATCGAGACGCAGCTTGCCGACGGAGCATGACGGGTAGCAACGCTACGCAATCGCTGCCCGCTACCGTCACCGTTGACGCGGATGAAGGGTCCAGTGATGGATGAGTTGCCCGCCGAACCCCAGATCGCCGACTCACTCCTCGACCTCGTCGGCAACACGCCGCTCGTCCGGTTGCGCCGTCTCGCCGAGGGTCTGACCTGCCAGATCGTCGCGAAGCTCGAGACGACGAACCCCGGCGGCAGCGTGAAGGATCGTCCCGCCGTCGCGATGATCGACGCCGCCGAGCGTGAGGGGCTGCTGCGGCCGGGCGGAACGATCGTCGAACCGACGTCGGGCAACACTGGTGTCGGTCTCGCCATCGTGGCCGCGCAGCGTGGCTACCGCTGCATCTTCGTCATGACGGACAAGGTCGCGCCCGAGAAGATCGCGCTGCTGCGCGCGTACGGCGCGGAAGTCCTGGTCTGCCCGGTCGCGGTCGAGCCGGATGATCCGCAGTCGTACTACTCCGTCGCCGAGCGGCTGGTGCAGGAGACGCCCGGTGCGTTCCGCCCGAACCAGTACGGCAACGAGTGGAACCCATGGGCGCACGAGCACTGGACCGGTCCCGAGTTGTGGCGGCAGACGGCCGGGCGGATCACGCACTTCGTGGCGGGCATCGGGACTGGTGGCACCATCACGGGCGTCGGCCGCTTTCTCAAGTCGGTGAACCCGGCGGTGCAGATCATCGGCGCGGATCCCGCCGGCTCGGTCTACTCGGGAGGCTCGGGCCGGCCGTACCTCGTCGAGGGCATCGGTGAGGACTTCTGGCCGACGACCTACGACCCGAGCATCGTCGACCAGGTCGTGCCGATCACCGACGAAGACAGCTTCCTGATGGCGCGTCGCGTGACCGCGCTGGAGGGCATCCTCATCGGCGGATCCGGCGGCACTGCGGTCGCTGCCGCGCTCGAGGTGGGAAAGGACCTCGGGCCCGACGACCTCGTCGTCGTGCTCGTTCCGGACTCCGGCCGCGGCTACCTCTCACGCGTCTTCGACGACGACTGGATGGCGGGGTATGGCTTCCTGCACAGTGAGGGACGGACGGTTGCGGATGTCATCCGCGCTCGCGCCGGTGACGTGCCGCCGCTCGTGTACGTGCACCCGCACGACAGCGTGCGCCGTGCCGTCAACCTCATGCGGGGGCACGGCGTGTCGCAGCTTCCCGTCGCGAAGGGCGAGCTGCCGCTTGCGGCGGCGGAGGTGCTCGGCGCGGTGGACGAGCTCGCGCTGATGGATCTCGCGATTCGCGACAGCAGCCTGCTCGACACGCCAGTCGAGAAGGTGATGGGACCGCGCCTGCCCACCATCGGCGTCGGGCAACCGCTCGAGCTCGCGGTGGAGATGCTCGACACCGCGCCGGCACTCGTCGTGCTCGCGGGCGGGCGCCCGCACGTGGTGCTCTCTCGTACCGATGCCCTGCGCTTCTTGTCGCGTGGTCATCGATGAGCGCGGACGGCTTCGGGTTCGAGACCCGAGCGATCCACGCTGGACAAGATCCGGACGCCGCGTCCGGCGCAGTCGTTCCGCCCATCACGCTGGCGACGACGTTCGCGCAGTCCGATGTGGGCGACCACCACGGGTTCGAGTACTCGCGCTCCGGCAATCCGACCCGGGCCGCACTCGAGTCCTGCCTCGCGTCGCTCGAGGGCGCGACACACGGGTTCGCGTTCGCGAGCGGGTTGGCGGCCGAGGACGCGTTGTTGCGCCAACTGCCGAACGGTTCGCACATCGTTCTGGGCAACGACGCGTATGGCGGCACGTTCCGTCTCATCGACAAGGTGTTCCGTCCCGCCGGGTGGTCGTGGTCCGCGGCAGACCTGACCGATCTCGACCGCCTCGATCGCGAGTGGCCGGACGGTGCAGCCCTGGCGTGGGTCGAGACGCCCACGAATCCAGCGCTCAACATCGTCGACATCGAGTCGTTGTGCGCGCTCGCGCACGCGCGCGGTGCGCGTGTCGTCGTCGACAACACGTTCGCGACGCCCTATCTACAGCAGCCGCTCGCAATGGGTGCAGACGCGGTGGTGCATTCGTCGACGAAGTACCTCGGTGGTCACTCGGACGTGGTCGGCGGGTTCGTGGCGACGTCCGACGACGCGCTCGCCGAAGGCATCGGGTTCGTCCAGAACGCGGCCGGGGCCGTGCCGTCGCCGTTCGACTGCTACCTCGTCCTACGCGGCGTCAAGACGCTCGCGGTGCGGATGGATCGTCATTGCGACAACGCTCGTGCGGTGGCCGAGATGCTCGCGGAACACCCCTCGGTCGGTCGTGTGCTCTGGCCGGGGCTCGCCGATCACGCTGGACACGATGTCGCGAAGCGGCAGATGCGCGACTTCGGCGGGATGGTGTCGTTCACGATGCGCGAAGGCGAGGCTGCAGCGCTCGATGTCGTGGGACGCACGAAGGTGTTCACCCTGGCCGAGTCGCTGGGCGCGGTCGAATCGCTGATCGAGCATCCGGCGCGCATGACGCATGCGTCCGCTGCGGGCTCGCCGCTCGAGGTCGATCCCGCCCTGGTGCGACTGTCGGTCGGGATCGAGACCACGGCCGATCTCCTCGCCGATCTCGCGCACGCCCTGGGGTCTTGACTCTCACATCGCGTCAAGTTGTTGGGTGAAGAGGTCATGTTGAACATCGGAGCCTTCGCCCAACTCGGCCAGGTGTCGCCTCGGACGTTGCGTCACTACGACGACTTCGGGCTGCTCGAACCGCAGTCCGTCGATCCCGTCACCGGCTACCGGTCGTACGACTTGGGCCAGCTGGCGCGGCTGCATCGCATCCTCGCGTTGCGTGACCTCGGTTTCACACTCGAGCAGATCGGGGCAGTCCTCGACGGCGACCTGAGCAACGACGAGCTGCGGGGGATGCTGCGGCTGCGGCAGGCACAGATCCAGTCGGTGGTCGACGACGAGCAGGCGCGCCTGCGCCGAGTCGAAGCGAGGCTTCGGTTCTTGGAAAGGAGGGGGACCATGTCCGTCCCCGATGTCGTGGTGAAGAAGACCCAGCCGTTGCGCCTCGCCGAGGCGTCCGGACGGGCGGCCGGTTTCGGACCGGCGTTGATGCCGGTGTTCATGGAGCTCGATCCGAAGGTGACCGCGCATCTCGAAGGGGCCGGCGTCGAGCCAGGTTTGCGGGTCGCCTGGTACGAGGCGCCGGATGGCCTCGACGGCGTGATCCTCCATTTCGGTTTCGACGTGGGTGATCAGGCGGTGCCGTCAGATGACGAGGTCATGGTGCGGGAGCTGCCGGACGTCGAAGTCGCGTCGCTGGTCCATCACGGTGCGATGGACGACGTCGAGTCGGATTACGAAGCGCTCGTCCGTTGGATCGAGGACAGCGGTTACCAGATCGCCGGCTACAGCCGCGAGCTGTATCTCGAGTTCCACACCGACGACATGTCCCGCAACGTCACCGAGCTCCAGATGCCGATCACGTCGTGAACCGGTCCGGTGTGGCAACGCCCGGGCGTTGCCACACACCAGGCGTCAGTCGGAGGCGCCGGCGATGCGCATGCGGCCGAGGGCGGAGCGGGCGAGGACCAGTCCGATGACCGTGATGACGGCGAGGCGGACGAGCGCTGCGCCCCCGGACGGGATCCCGTCGCGGATGAGGTTCGGCGGCGCGTTGTCGATGAAGCCGAGGAAGGCGTTGCTCGACTCCCACGCCGGAGACCACTGGGCGATCCCGGTGAGCGCGGTACCGAGCAGGCGCTCGACCAGGAACACGAACACGAGCGACCACACCGCGGCGCGGCGCGCGATGCAGCCGATGGCGACGAAGATCGCGATGTACGCGACCGCGCCGGCGAACGCGGCGAGGGCCACGTAGCCCGCTGCCTCGGGTTCGCCTGCGATCACCGCGGCCAGCGCGCAGGCAGGGACGACCGTGACGAGTGCAACGATCACACCACCGAGCCACCGTCCGAGGATGATCTGCGTCAGCGGCACGGGCGTGAGCCACGTGAAGTGGAACACACCCGATCGAACTTCGGCTCCGAGCACGGCATCGCCGATGACGAGCGCGGCGATCGGAACGACGAGCGGGAAGATCCCGTTGGCGGCCACCCTCGCGAAGTGAGATCCGAAGCGCTCGTCGATGCCGTATGCGAGCAGACCGAACAACAGGGCACCCGCGCACGGCAACAAGCATCCGAGCCATCTCTTCGGTCCGATGCACGACCGGAGCGTGTACCTGAGGATCGTGAGGAACCGAGACGGCTGGCGCACGGAATCCACGGGAGGAGACGGCGCTGCGTTCATCGGACCAGCTCCCGGAACAGACTCTCGAGTGAGTCGTCGAGCGGGCGAACCTCACGAAGCCCTACCGAGAGGTCACGGGCCACGGATGGCAACGCGAGCGCGAGCTCGCCGGCCCGCTTGGTGGACACGACCACGTCGTCGCCGTTCAACGTGACCCCGGCGACCGCGGCGAGACCGACGAGACCGGCCGCGAGCCGCCGAGCGTCGGATGCGCGCACGAGCACGTGACGGGGTCGGTCGTCCATCGCGTCCCGAATGGCACGTTGCCCGCCGGCAGCGGCGAGACGCCCGTGGATCAACACGATCACGCGGTCGGCGAGTCGCTCGACCTCGTTCAACACGTGCGAGCTGACGATGACCGTTCGCCCCTCGGATCCCAAGCGCCGGAACAGCGCGATGAGATGGGCCCGCTGCACCGGATCGGCGCCGTTCAGCGGCTCGTCGAGCACGAGCACCTGAGGATCGACCACGAGGGCAGCCGCCACTTTCGTGCGCTGCCGCATGCCCTTGCTGAAGCCTTCGACGCGACGATCCGCGACGTCGAGCAGCTCGACCTCGGTGAGGGCACGCTCGGCGGCCGACCGATCGGTCGAGCGCGTGCAGGTCCGCGACGTACTGGACGAGTTGGCGAGCGGTGAGGCCACCCGGGACGGCTTCGTCTTCGGGAACGAGCGCGAGCCGCGCGTGGACGCTGCGGTCGCGACGGGGATCGAGGTTCATGACACGGACCTGGCCCTGGTTCACCGGCATCAGCCCGGTGATCGCCCGCATCAACGTCGTCTTCCCGGCGCCGTTCGGACCGAGCAGGCCGGTGACCCCCGGACCGAACGAGCAACTGAGCTCGGACAACGCGACCTTCTGGCCGAACCACACCGAGACGTTGCTGACGTCGACCGTCGCGTTCGGCGCGAACGCTGGGTCCAGCGGGGAAACCGTTGCCGGCGCGGTCATCGTTCGGTCCACCGGTATCGGTACAAGAGGACTGCGGCGCCGGCGACGACCACTGCGATGTACGCCGCGACCGCGTACAGGCCCGCGTTGTCGACGCCGCGTAGCGCGGAGTCGAAGTTGGGATGGCCGAGGAAGACGAGATCGCGCAGGTAGAGCGGAAGCGACAGGATGTCGATGAGCGCCGCGGGCGACCCGGGTCCGCCGTCCTCCAGGTTGCCCACCAACACGTTCGAGGTGATCGACGAGACGAGGAAGAGCCCGATGAAGCTGGCTCCCGCGACGATGCGCCGGGTGGTGAGCGACGCGATCGCCAGCCCGAGCACGGCGTAGAACAGCGCGAGCAACGCGACCGAGATCGGGACCTTCCACAGCACGTCGAGGTTGTCGCGCGTGTAGTAGTCGAGCGCGCCGTCGCTGACGAGCGCCTGGCCGACGAACAGCACGACCTGCGGCAGGAACGAGAACGCGAACAGGATCGTGAACAGCGCGCCGACCTTCGCGATGACGTAGTCGGCACCCGTCAACGGACGCGCGAACAGCAGTGGCAACACCCGTTGACGGCGATCGGGACAGATGATGTCGGGCGCGGTGAGTGCGACGAACACGAGCAGGGCGCTCGACACGCCGACGTACTCGCGGTACGTGATGAACTGCACCCGCTCGCCGATGCGATTCCTGGTCACGTACGCGATGCCGACGTTGACGACCGCCGGGACCGTCACGATGGCGAGGAGCACGAAGGGCGCGACCTTCTGACGCCACGGCCGGCGTAGGCCGAGCGCGCGGCGGATCGAGGCGCGATAGAGCGCCGCGATCGCGGTGCGTTCACCGCCTCGGGGACCCTCGTAGGGCCGGTAGCCGCGGTCGTAGACGGCGCCGGCCGCGGTCGACGCGTTCGAAGGCGGGGGAGGGGTGGTGGTGGTCACCGGTGCGTCGCCCGTTCGAGGAACACCTCGTCGAGCGAGGTCAGGCGGGTCGCCAGTCGGTACAACGGCAGGCCGAGTCGAGCGACCGTGTCGCGCGCGCGTCGAGGTCGTCGTCTCCGTCGACTTCCATCTCGACTGCAGCATCGACGACCTCGGCGCGTAGCCCGAGCGACGTCAGCTCCTTCGC
Organism: uncultured Acidimicrobiia bacterium; assembly: GCA_963721305.1. Lineage (GTDB taxonomy): Bacteria > Actinomycetota > Acidimicrobiia > Acidimicrobiales > JACDCH01 > DATAES01. The sequence continues at coordinate 675,603 of CAVRIR010000006.1, read as the reverse complement.
GAGCACCTGCGCCGCGTCGTGTCCGCCGACGTCGATCGTCACCCTGCCGGTCCGCTCGAGCAGCGAGTCGGTCGGACCGGACACCACGAGTTGGCCGGCATCGATCATGAGCACGTGATCGCAGACCTGCTGGACGTCGTCGAGCAGGTGCGTCGCCATGAGCACGGAGATGCCGAACGTCCCCAGTCGCTCGACCATCCTCAGCATGTCCTCGCGGCCGCCGGGATCGAGCCCTGCGGTCGGCTCGTCGAGCAGCACGAGCTCGGGATCACCGACCAACGCTTGCGCGAGCTTCGCTCGCTGCCGCATGCCGGTGGAGAAGCCGCCGATCGGCCGGAACCTGGCCTCGTCGAGTCCGACGAGATCGAGCACGTCCGATGCTCGCTGGCGGGCGGCGCGCGCCGGAAGTCCGCCGATCTCGCCGAACGTCGCGACGACGTCTGCCGCGGTCTGGTCCAACGGCAGGCAGTCGTGTTCGGGCATGTAACCGAGTCGAGACCGCACGCCGATGGGATCGGCGGCGACGGACACGCCGACGACATCGACGGACCCGGAGGTGGGGCGGGCGAGTCCGAGGAGGACCCGGAACAGCGTCGTTTTCCCTGCACCGTTGGCGCCGACGACGCCGACAAGGCCGCGCGGCACGTCTGCGGTCATGGCGTTCAGCGCGGTGACCGCCCCGTATCGCTTCGTCACATCGTGGAGTCCCAAGAGCGACGTCGAGCCCACGCGCGCAGTCTGTCAGGTGGTGTCAGCCCGTCATGACGCGGTCGTCGTCACTCCGGCAGGCGCTCCTCGATGGCGATGACACGGCGCAGGATCTCCGCGATCAGCTCGGGGTCGTTCACCGGCTTCGGCTGTGCGGCGGCCGCCGGGCGACCCTGAGCAAGGCTCGCCAGCGTCGTGGTCACGGCGCCGCGGGTGGTGCGCAGCTCGACACCCATGCGTCTGAGCACCTGGCTCGCCAAACCTTTCTCGGCGCCGACGAGCCCGAGGAGGAGGTGCTCGCACCCGATGTAGTTGTGTCCGAGCGTCAGCGCCTCCTTGAGCGCCAGCTCGAGGACGTGCTTCGCCATCCGCGTGAAGGGGATGTGTCCGCTCAGTGCGTCGGTCGCCGGGCCCATCGACGCGAGCAGCTCGGCGCGAACGTCGGTCGGCTCGATCTCGAGTGACTCGAGAACGGCGAGCGCGAGGTTGCCGCCCTCGTCGATGAGGCCGAGCAGCAGGTGCTCTGACCCGACGTAGTCGTGGGGGAACGCCCGAGCCGCCTCTTCGCCGAGCTTCACCGCGTGCCTTGCTCGCGGCGTGAAGCGGCTGAACAGGCCGAACCTCGGCTCTTCGTCGTCGTGCGGCGCCTCGTCCGACGATCGGGCCGCGGCCACATCGCGGACGGCGCGCTGCAGTGCCGCCTGGCAGACCGCGGACACGGGAACCTGCGCTTCCTTGACCGCAGCCGCGAGCTCGTCGGGCAGGTAGACGTTGATCTTCGGCATAGGGTTATATTGGGGTTATACTCGCGTCGAGTCAACCCCGATTCCGACGATCACTCGACGGCGAGCGTCAGCGCCGGCGGTTTCAGCCGGGCGCACCGCGGGCCGCCCCGGTCGCCGGTCAGGTCGACGGCCGCGACGACTGCCTTGTCGGCGCGTTGTGCGGTGCTGAGGAGCCGGGTCATCTCGTCGTCGAGCAGCAACTTGGCTCGACGGAACATCGAGAACGATCCGTCGTCGCCGACGTCTCCCCACGTCAGGTACACGAAGCGTGCGCCGCGCTTGCCCTGCACCGCGGGGCCGCGGAAATCGAGTTGGCCGTCGTCCCTCGTCACGAGATCGATGTCGACGTCCCACGCGGCAGACGGCGCGTCACCGGAGACGAGTCCGACGGGGTCGCGGCGCTCCTGCACGCCGACGTGGATGTTGTGGTGCCACTCGTTCTCGCAACCCCACTCGCGCCCGGGCAGGTTGTGTCCCCGGATCGTGAGGCGGACGGCGTGACGGTTCGCGGCAGTTCGGCCGGTCATACCGGTTGGACCAGCACGAGCCCGGCAAAGCGAGCGCGCGGGTTCGCCGTCGGGATCTCCAACCAACCGGTCGCTTCGAACAGCTCGGCCGCCTCGTCGGCGGTGAGGACCGTACGAGCGGGCTCGCCCATCGCGGCGACGGCGGTGGCAAACGCCGCCCGACGCTCGGCGAGCTCGGACGAGCCGGTGTCGACGGACAGGCTGATCGCCAATCGGCTGCCGGGTGCCGCCGCGGCGCGCAACGAGCGCAGCAAGGACTCGAGCACATCGCGTTCGAGGTAGACCGCGACCCCTTCACACAGCAGCACAGAGGGACGGTCGCGGTCGTGTCCCGCGGCGCGCAGTCGCGCGGTCACGTCGTCATGGTTGAAGTCAGCGGGCACGAAAGCGATGTGGCTCGTATCGATGCCGAGGCGTGCGAGCCGCTCGCGCTTGTCGCGTTGCGTGTCGGGATGATCGACCTCGAACCACGTGACACCGGGTTTCGCGTAGCGAAGCGCGCGCCCGTCATAGCCGGCAGCCGCCACGACGACCTGCGTCAGGCCACCGTCGATCGACCGCACGACGACTCGGTCGAAGAACGCCGTGCGCGTGGCCAGGTAACGAGTCATCCGTCCGGGGCTGCTGTCCACGGATCCGGCCACGTCGCGGGCGAGTCGTTCATCCGAGTCGGCATCGCCGTAGTCCACAGGTACCCGATCGAAGGTCAACCGCTGCGCCGCGACGCGCTGCGCGGTGGTCGATGCCTGACCTTCTTCCACGACCTCCAGCCTGCCCCACCCGGCGAAGCGGCTCAGGACTCGGCCGGCCGCGTCAGGAGGCGTTCGGTGATTGCCGCCGCAACCACACCGGCGGCGGCGAGTAGGACGAGCGCAGCCGGAAGCAGCGCCAGCAGGAAAACGAGTGCGAACGGCGCACCCGTGAGCGCGGTGAGCATCCCGGCGACGACACCGACCTCGACGCCGGGGCCGCCCAGGTGGCTCGCGACGCGACTGACGAAGAGCCCGGTCGCGACAGCCGTGAAGATGGACGGGAACACGACGCCGCCGCGGTAGCCGGACGACAGCGACCAAGCGGTCGCGAGGACCTTCGCCAGCGCGATGCCACCGAGTGCTGCCGCGCTGTAGGTCGCCGATCGTTCGAGGAGCGTCACCGTTCCGTTGCTGCCCGAGAACTCGATCGTCTCGCCGCCGACGAGGTAGATCGAGCCGAGCACCGCGCCGTACACCATGGCGGAGATCGGCCACGACACCTGTTCGTCGACCCGCTTGGTGATCCCCGCGAACAGTGCGACGCACCGCTTGAAGCCGTGCGCGACGAAGACCGCGATGACGCCGAGCACGACGGCGGCGACGAAATCATGGATGCCGTAGTGAGTGCTGGCTTCGGGGATCGTGCCGTAGCCGTCAGCGGTGCCGCCGCGAAGCACGAACAGTCCGCCGTAGGCGGCCAGACCCGCGGTGGTGGTGATGATTGCGGCACGCACGGAGAGCTGCCGCTGCCTCGCGAGAAGCAGGACGGGCACCACGAGTGGGACAAGAGAACCGACGAACGCGACGAGCAATGCGCCGACACTCCCGAGCACGAAGACCTGCGCGTCACCACCGGTTTTCATGCGTCCAGCAGCCCACGCGCCGACCGCCGCGGAGAGCGCCATCAGCGATGCCTCCGGTCCGAGCGACGCGCCGGCGAGAAGGCTCGCGACACCGACGACGAAGATCACTCCGATCGTGGGCAGTGACGTCGGGCCCACCTCCTCGCTGCCGGAGGGGGCGAGATCGGTGCGCGGTGCGATGAAGCGAGGCTGGCGGAAGAGTCGTACGAGTGCGGAGAACGCGATGCTCAGAACGATCGCCAGCGGCACGACGCGCCAGCGCGTGTCATCCGTGCCGGCGAAGTCGTTCCACAGCCAGTCGGAGCCGTCGTCGACCGCGGCTTCGAACACGACGAACACGATCGCGTCGACGACTCCGATGGCGACCGCGACGAGCAGGAGCGTCGCAGCCGAGCGAACGCGGTTCACTCGATGATGTCGATGCGGCTCGGGGTGACGATCACAGCCTTCCATCCTCCTGGCCCTCGACAGGCCAAGGCGAGGCATGATGACCGCGATGACTGCCAACGGAGCACCCCACTACAAAGAGCCTGGCTGGTTCACCCGCAACGTGTTCAACCGCTTCATCGCGTTCTGCACGCGGCGCGGCATCAGCGTGTGGGGCTCGCGCGAGCTGCGAGTCCGCGGTCGCAAGTCGGGTGAGTGGCGGACGACGCCGGTGAACCTGTTGTCGTACGACGACAAGCGGTATCTCGTCGCGCCTCGGGGCCACACGCAGTGGGTGAAGAACCTCCGCGCCTCGGGCACGGGCGAGTTGCAGGTCGGACGCCGGATCGAGCCGTTCAGCGCGACCGAGCTGCGTGACGACGAGAAGATCGAGGTCCTGCGGGCGTACCTGAAGCGTTGGAAGATGGAGGTCGGCGTGTTCTTCGGCGGCGTCGATGCCAAGTCGTCGGACGAGCAGCTGCTGGCCATCGCGCCGGACCATCCCGCCTTCCTGGTCGAGGAGGTCCCCGCGGGGGCTCCGACCTGACCGGGCTACGTTCACACGATGATCGTCGTCGTGGCAGCGCTCAAAGGCGGGGTCGGCAAGACGACCACCGCGGTGTATCTCTCGGCTCTGGCGGCGGCGAGCCGGCGCCCGACGAGGCTGATCGACGCTGACCCGCAGGCCAGCAGCGCTGACTGGATCGAGGCCGCCGTGGATGGGCAGCTCGGCGAGGTCACCCCGGTCGAGGCCCCGACGGATCGACTGCTGGCCAGGGCACTGGCCGGCGTCGACGGCGAGGGGATCGCGGTGGTCGACACGCCACCCGGCAACGAGCGGCTGCTGGCCAAGGCCATCGACATGGCCGACGTCGTCGTCGTGCCCACCCGCGTCGGGGGCGTCGAGACGGCGCGGGTCGAGGCTGTCGTGGGCATGGTCCCGATCAACGTGCCGCTCGGGCTCGTGATCTGCTCGGCCCGCACCTACACGGTCGACTACCAAGAAGCGGTGGCGACGTGGACGCAGGCCGCGGTGCCGGTGTGGGGGAGCATCCCTGAGCGGGTCTCGATCGCCGCCGGTCCGGAAGGCTCGCTCGCCGCCGACGGCCTCGAGGCGTATCGCGGCGTGTGGCGCCGAGCGCTCCGCTCGATCCCCCCTACCTGAACCGACGGTCGCCCGCTCTCTGTGCGCGACGGGAGATGTGACGAACGGCGCCGAGCACGTCTACGGCTTCGCCGCTGTCGTGGTGGCGGGGTTCACCTGCTCGCGCACGTTCAGCACCGCACGGTCCACGCGGTCGCTGTCCGCTCGCGCCGTGTTGGCCGCGTCGACGATGTGCAGCCGGGCGGCGTCCGCGCTCAGCTCGAGCGACCGCAGACCGTCTGACGCTGCGACGATCGCGTCGCGCAGCTGTGGCGTCGGCGCGGAAGCGGCGAGGTTGGTCGCGATCCGGCGGAGCTCCTGACTGCGGTTGAGCACGCCAGTCCAGCGATCGTTGGCGATCGCGCCAGACGGGTCGATGCCAGCCAGCAACAGATGGTTCACCGAATCGACGTCGGTGGCGACCTGTTCGACCTGGCCGCGCCAGCGTTCGTCGATGAGTGGCTTCTTGGGACGGGTCAAGAGCCAGAGGAGCAGGCCGGCGACCGCGAGCACGAGAAGCAGCAGCCACCACAGTCCCGTGTCGCCCTCCTCCGTGGTCGATGCGGGAGTGGTCGCGGGGGCGATGGTGGACTCCGGCGTCGTCGTCGGCGACAGCGCCCCTTCGGTCGTGGTCGTCGCTCGCGACGTCGTCGTGGTGCGTTGCGTCGTGGTCGTCCGTTCGGTGGTCGACGTGGTCGACTGCTCCGTCGTCGGCTCTTCGGTCGTCGTGGTTCGCAGCGTGCTGGTCGTGCGGTCGGTGGTCGTCGTGCCCTCGTCGGTCGTGGGCGAGCCGCCGCCACCGCCGGCGGTGGACGTCGTCGTCGGCAGCGTCGGGCGGTTCGAGGCTTCGCCCTGGCCACCGCCTCCGCCACCGCAGCTCACCAGTACGAGCAGGACGGCAAGCAGCGCGCCTCGGAACCACCACGTGCGATGCAGGCGACCCATCGTCCAATCGTCTGTCATCTGCGCACCTCCGTACGTCACCCACGGGGGATGAATCCGCGCGACGATCTTGCCTGCGCCGTCAGGAGCTGATCATGGATACCTATCAGGATCGAACCGGCTGGTCGTCATGGGCCATGTTCGCGGGTTTCATGATGATCCTCGTCGGGATCTTTCAACAGATCCAAGGATTGGTGGCGATCTTCAACGACGATTGGTACCTGGTCTCCAACCGCGGCCTCGTCCTGTCCGTCGACTACAGCGTGTGGGGCTGGATCCACTTGTTGCTCGGAATCGTGATCGCGATAGCGGGCGTCGCCGCGATCAACGGCAAGACGTGGGCTCGAGTGCTCGGGTGTGTTCTCGCGCTCGTCAGTGCAGTCGCGAACTTGATGTTCATCGCCGCGTATCCGGCGTGGTCCATCATCATCATCGCGCTCGACGTGCTGATCATCTACGCGCTCGCGATGCACGGTGGTGAGTTGCAGCGCGAGATGTGATCAGTTGTCGTTGCGCCGTCCGAGCGAGCCCCGTGCGGCCTCGAGGATCAATCGGATGACGACGGCGATGAAGACGAGATCGCACACCATCTGAATCATGACTGCGGCCCGCGCCGGATCACTCGTGGGCGTGATGTCGCCGAAGCCGACCGTCGAGAACACCGTCACCGTGAAGTACAGCGATGTGACGCGGTCGAGCGGCTGCGAGAACGCGCTCGGATCCGATCGGCCCAGCGTGAGGTAGCTCCACGCGAACACGATGATGAACACCGGGATCACGAGCGCCATCGCGACCGCGGCCCGCAGGATCGGTTGATCCGATCGAACGATGGCGCGTACCTCGTAGGTGAGCGCCACGAGGAAGAAGGCCAGGCCGATGACCAGGCGCAGCAGGACCCTTTCGTGCGGATGCTCGATGATCGGAACGACGAAGTAGGCGCCGATCACGAGCAGGCTCGTCGCTACCGCACGGATGCCGGTCGTGACGATGTGCCGGCGCTCGACGTTGTCCCAGCCGGCGAGCGCCATGGCCGCCAACCGTATCGACGCAGTCGGGACCGAACAGGTATCGCCCGCCCCGCACTGCCCGAGGCGGCCCCTGACCCGCCACTCATCCTCTGTGGGTGATTACGTGCGGCCGTGCCGGCCATACGGTCGAGCAGTGGCGTCGGAACCCGAGAAGGTCCCGGCGGGCGAACCTCAGCCGCCTGGATTGTCGCAGCGAATAAAGACAACGGTCGCGACGGCTCGCGAAAAGGCCGACGGCACGTTCAAGCGGGTGGAGGCAAGTCGCCCGAACCACGCGAGCGTGGACATCGCGTTCAACACCTACGAGCGCGACGCCGAGCGCGGGGGCGGGCTGATCGCCGGGGCCCTGGCGTACCGGTTCTTCTTCTGGGTGTTGCCGTTCGTCCTCGTGCTTGTCGGCGGCCTCGGATTCCTGTCCTCGGCCAGCAGCACGGCACCCACGGATCTGGCCAAGCAAGCGGGCTTCCTCGGCCTCACGGCGAAGTCGATCTCCGATGCGTCCGCCTCGGCCGAGAAGACGCGGTTCTACGCCCTTCTCATCGGGTTGCCGGCGATGTATCTCGCGAGCATCGGGTTCGTGAAGGCCTTGATGGTGGCGCACTCCCTCGTCTGGGGCGTACCGCGTCGCAAGCTCGTGAAGAAGCCGATGGCCGCCGCGGTGATGACCGCGGTACTGATCACCGCAATGCTCATCCTCGCGGTCGAGCAACGCGTTCGGGAGGCCTCGCAGGGTCCCGGGATCCTCGTCACGATGTTCTTCATCGTGCTGGCAGCCGGGCTGTGGCTGTTCGTCTCGTGGTACCTGCCGCATGCCGACGATGTGACTCTCTGGCAGCTGGTGCCCGGTGCGCTCGCGGTCGCGGTCGGAATCCAGGTCGTGCATCTCGTGACGGTGTACTTCGTGGCACACAAGGTCTCGCATTCGTCGTCCACTTACGGTCCGCTCGGCGCGGCGACGGCGATCCTGCTCTCGCTCTTCCTCATCGCTCGGGTGATTGTCTTCGGGGCGTCGCTCAACGCGGAGATGTGGCGTCGCCGGCAGGCGCGCGCCGCGGCGAAGTCGCCTCAGGTCCCCCCGGCGCCGCCGCCCTCCGCAGAATCGGTCACCCCGCCACCTCCCGCATGATCTCGTCCGCGTCGTGGCCGGTGCGCAACAGCTCCGCCATGCGCCGGAAGACCGGAGCAGTGTGGCCGAAGAAGCGCTTGTAGCTCGGACACAGGTAGTTCAGGCCGGCTTCGCCGTGGGGCGTCGTGCGGAACCTGTCCTTCGGGCAACCACCGTGGCAGGCGAAGCGAACGTCGCACTCGCGGCAATAGCGAGGTAGCGCGTCTCGCTTGTCGTCACCGAACGCACGCTGCTTCGGTGAGCGTACGAGCTCGACCATCGTCTGTTCGTGGATGTTGCCGAGGAGATGGTCCGGTTCCACGAAGTGATCGCACGAGTACAAGTCGCCGTTGTGCTCGAGCGCGAGCGCATTGCCACAGGTCGGCGAGTGGATGCACAGGCTGTACATGCCGAGGTGCGCGCCGAGCGTCACGTCGAACATCTGCACGAACACGGTGCCGACATCGCGCGCGATCCATTCGTCGAACACGGCGACGAGGAAGTCGCCGTACTGGTCCTCGCCGATGGAGCGCTCGGTGACCAGCGTCCCCGCCTGGGTGTAGAGCAGACGCTTGTGCCCCGGCTTGTCGCTCCATCCGGCGTTGGCGAGCTCGAGTGTCTGCTCTGTCGCGCGCTCGATGATCGGGATGAACTGGAGGTAGCGAGCGTCGAGGTCGTCACGGAAGAACCGGTACACCTCGAGTGGATGCTCGACATTCGCCGCGTGGAGCGCACACAGGACGTTGACCTCGACACCACGACGTCGGAGCAGCTCCCACGCGCGCATCACGTCGTCGAAGCTGCCTCGCCCGTTCTTCCACACGCGGTAGGCGTCGTGCATGTGACGAGGGCCGTCCAGGCTGAGGCCGACCAGGAAGCCGTTGTCGGCAAAGAACTGCGCCCACTCGTCGTCGAGCAACGTGCCGTTTGTCTGGATCGTGTGCTGCAGCACCTGGCCCGGGCGGGCAAGACGATGTGCCAACTCGACGGAGCGACGGAAGAAGTCGAGCCCCATCAGCGTCGGTTCACCGCCCTGCCACGCCACCACCACGTCGCCGTCCGGGTGTGCGGCGAGCAGTTGCTCCAGATAGCGCTCCAACGTCTTGCCTGACATGCGCAGGCGGTCACCCGGATACAGCGCGTCCTTGGAGAGGAAGAAGCAGTACGTGCAGTCGAGGTTGCAGACCGCACCTGTCGGCTTCGCCAGCAGGTGAAACAAGGTCGAACGACCTCAGCTGAAGATCTTGGCCTTCCCCTGCTCGAACTGCTCCTCGGTGATCACGCCCTGCTCACGAAGCTGCGCGAGTTGTGCGACCTGGTCGGCCGTTGAGCTGCCCCCACCACCACTCGTGTCGGCGGCGTCCTTGATGTAGGCCCTCATCGCCTGGTCCTGCTTCTCGGCGTCGCGCACCGCGTGCTGCGTCATCTTGTCGCCTCGGGCGATGAGATAGATCAAGACACCCAACAGTGGCAGGATGATCACGAAGAGCACCCAGAGGGCCTTCGCGAAGCCCCCCATGTCGTGGCTGCGGAAGATGTCGATCAACACGCTGAAGACGGCCATGATCCAGACGATGAAGAGGAAGAACCACAACATCGTCCAGAACAGGCCGAGCAGCGGATAGTCGTACGCAAGAGTGGTCATGGCGGAAGTGTCCGCAATGAAGGCTTCAGCGTCGTCACCCCCATAGGGTGAGCGCGAACTTCGGTCGCTCCGGTCATCCCCCGCGGAGCGTCATCGGAGCTTTGGCGATCGCGATAGGCCTGCTCGCCGATCTGTTCACGATGATCGGGGCCTTCGGCCAGCGCCGCGCTCGAGCCTAGGTGTCGCGCCCTTTGCCGACTTCGGCTGTCTCGGCGTCCTCCTGCCCCTCTTCGGACGGTTTCGGTACGGCGCCGCCGACGACGGAGAGGACGGCGAGCAACAGCACGGTGATGATCGTCAGCAGAAGGATGACGCGACCAGTCGGGCGGTCCCACAGCAGCAACGTGACGACGGCCAGCGCGACGACGGCGAAGCGAAGCTCGTTCAGGTGCTGCGCCACCCACGTCGCCACGGGCGCCGGCTCGACGTTCGACAGCTCCGCCGAGCCGCGGTTGCGAAGGCGCTGCCACCAACCGCGCAGGCGGGTCGCGCTGCGTGACGGTCCCAGCGTCCACATCACGACGAACAACACGACACCAAGGGCCAGCAACGCCTCGATGCCGCGCTCGACGTAGCGCGTGACGATGTCGAACACGGCAGTCGCGGCGTCAGGGTGCGTGACCTCGGCGGGCAGGCTGCTGATGTAGATCTCGCGGCCTGCGCGGTAGAGCAGCAGCGTGACCGCCATCGAGATGGCGACCGCGAGCCCCACTCGTTGGACGCCCTTGCGCCTGTCCCGTTCGATGAAGGCTGCGGCGATCAGGGCGGCGAGGGCGGCCAGGACGAGCGGGTAGGTCAAGAAGTTGAACCACCGCACGCCGCTCTGGACCTGTCCGAGGTTCTTCGAATCGACGAGGATGAACTGCTGGTTCAACCTCGACGTGTCGATGCCCGACAAGTCGACGGGCACGAGCTTGTCGACCTGTTGCAAGACCTGTTCGGCGACGGGCCGCAGCGAGATCACGACCTGGCCGTCGCTGACGTTGAGCGTGTCCGTCTTCTTCCCGGTGATGATGAAGACGATCTGGCTGTGCGCGGCGCGGTTGATGTTCTCCCACAACTGTTTGAACTGATCGGACTCGAGGACGTTGAGCGTGGTCTGGTGGATGAGGTTGTCGCCGGCAGCCGCGATCGGTCCGGCTAGAAATTTCGCCCGTTCAGGCAACGCGTCGGCGGCGCGGTCCTTCAGATCGAGGGTGTTGTGCAGTGCGTCGGTGATCCGGTCTGCCATCGCCGCCTGGATGGCGGGATCGCTGGCGAGCGGCTTCACCGTTTGGACGTAATGGTCTGTGTTGAGCAATTGGTTGCGGGACCACAACGCGAGACCGGAGATCGGCAGGAGCACGGCGCCGACGATCGCGAGCACCTTGGACCAGCGCGACCGTCGCTTGTTCGAGCGCGCGCGCTGTGTTGCCTCTGCTTCTGTCTCTGCTTGTGTTTCGCTCGATTGCCCTTGGTCGGTCACTCGAGCCCTAGGTCTGGCCCGCGGTCGCCAACTCGTCGACTGCCGCGTCAGGGAGCCACCCGTAGATCACGCGCATGAACTTTCCCTTCTCCAGTTTGGGCAGAAGCGTACGTACGTCGACACGTTCAGCGAGCAATACCACGGTCGTGGAGGCACCGGCGACCGCCATTGCAGCCTCTTCGAGGAAGCTCTTGCTCATGCCCGCCTCGACGAGGTCGCGGAAGCAGGACTCCGTGTGCGCCTCGTGCGTTCGGCCGACGTCCCGTAGGGCCGCCGCGAGCGCTTCCCACCATCGATGCCCGAGCCGGCGGCGGCCGGGCCAGTCCTCTACCGGCTCCGTCACACACACGTCAGGTGGGCGAACCGTGAGGACGGCTGCGTCTCGAATGTCGATCCCGGAACCCTCGCGGGTCTGGTCCAGAGCGCACGTCACCGCCGTGTCGGCTTCGCCCTTCGCGGGGAGCACGACGAGTTGGTGTGTCAGCGCCGTGGATGTCGTTGTGTCGGTCCTGCGCGCCATCGCTACAGGATCCGGAGATCCGTTCTCGTTGTCGTCACCTTCTTAGGAGGATCGTGGCCCCTCTCGCGATCGCACGTGCGATGGTCGAAGACCTCGAGAGCTCACAAGAGCCCGAGTGACTCGGCGACTTCGATGGCCTCGGAGCGGTTGCTGACTCCGAGCTTCCGGTAGATGTGCTTCAAGTGGGTCTTGAGCGTATTGACCGACACGTACAGGTTCCGGGCGATCTCCGGGTTCGACAGCCGGCTCGGCAGGTAGCGCAGGACGAGGATCTCGCGGTCGCTCAGCTGCTCGACCATGCCGGGCACCGTCGACTGGGGCGGCGGCGGGGCGACGGGTTGGTCCACGAGCTGGCGGAGGAATGGTGTGGGGGCGACGTGGTAGACGCTGCGCAGGAGGCGTCGCGCGTGCGTTCCGGCGTCGAGGTACACCTGCGCCATCCCCTCGGCGTCGGCGTCGGTGACCGACTCGTGCATCAGGTCCCGGGCCTGGCGATGCTCGCCGTCGAGATCGGCGACGATCGCCTCCCACAGCAGCCGCTCGACCGTGCTGCGAGGGGAGCCGTCGATCGGGAACGCGTCGAGCGCTTTGCGTGCCGCCTCGACGTCGCGCGCCCCGACCGCAGCCGCGATCTCGGCCGATGACACCGCCGCGATGCGCAGCCCCTCGAAGGAGTCGAGCACCTGTCGTGCGCTGTCGATGTCACCGCCCGCGACGAGCAAGCGCGCCTCCACGGCGACGATCCGCGCGGCGGTGTAGGGGCCGGGTGAGGGCTGACCGGCGAGCCGCAGCTGTGTCAGAAGGTTGAGACCGTCGTCGGTCCGACCCTGCGCTTGCGCGAGGAGCGCGGCCTCGACGCCGTGCACCCACAACAACATGTGCCTGCCGTTGGGCCGGATGCGGTGGTGCGCCTCGTCCAGGCTGATCGCGGCACGATCGAGCTCGCCGCGCTCCCGCCGTATCACCGCCAGGGCGAGGTACGCGTCGGCGGACGCGACATGGCTCTCCTGACCAGACTGCTGCGCGATGTGCAGCGCCCGGACCGCGAGGTATTGCGCCCGGTGCAGGTTGCCGAGCTGCGACTCGACCGACGCGAGTGAGCCGGCCGCGGCGACGTTGACGGCCAGCTGCCGGCCATCGCGGTCTTCCACCATGTCTGTCAACGTCGCCCGCGCTGCTGCCAGATCGCCCAAGTAGTGGAGTGCACGGCCCTTGGCGATGTTCAGGCTGCCTTGGACGTAGCGGAACGACGAGATTCCGAGGATCTCGCGCCGCGGCGTGTCCTTGTCGATCGAGCCGAGCTGGCTCAACCCCAGCTCCGCCTCGCGCAGCGCGACGTCCGCCGGCAGGTGGAACTGCACCATCGCCGCGCGCAGCGCGTGGGTGAACGCCTCTTCCCATGCCGTCAGCTCGTGCGCCTGGCCGATGTTGGCGAGGATCTCGTCAGCGGCGAGCGTGCGCCCCGCCAACGCTTGCGCAGCCGCGCTCGTGAGCGCGATGTCGCTCCGGCTGGCGTGCAGCTCCTCCGGAACCATCTCGAGCCACCTGTTCACTGCGCCAACGGTCCCTCGCTCGAGGAAGCTGCGGCCGTGCACCTGCAGGAACTCGATGAGCTCGTCCCACAGCTCAGCGGCGACGAGGTACTCGGCCGCGACCTCCAGGTCGTTGTGCTCCGTGTGCCACGCCGCTGCCCGTCGCAACCGGTCGCGTTGTCGGACGCGGTCCGCCGCGCGCAGCTCGTAGCGCAAGAGGTCGCGCAGCAGCGAGTGGTATCGGAACCAACGCCGTCGATCGTCGAGGCGGATCACGAACAGACCCGACCGCTCGAGGTGCTCGAGGATGCGCTGGCTGTCATTGCGCTGGGTCACCGCATCGCACAGCGGCCCGCTCATGCGATGCAGCACCGAGGTGTCGAGCAGGAACTCACGGACGGTCGCCGGCTGCCGGGCGAGCACTTCATCCGCCAAGTAATCGGCGACGTTGCGGTCGTCGCCCGAGAAGGTCTGCACGAACTCCGCGACGTCGGCACGCCCGCGCAACGAGAGTGCAGCCATGAGGATGCCGGCGGGCCACCCTTCCGTCCGGCGTACGAGGATACGAACCTGTTCCGTCGTCAACGTCGTGCGTGCGACCCGGCGGATGACCTCGGCGGCGTCGGCCTCGTTCATCTTCAGCTGGTCCTGTCGCAACTCGGTGAGATCGCCGTTGACTCGCAGTCGGTGCAGTGGCAGCGGCGGGTCCGACCGACCCGACAACACCATGTGGAGACTCGGCGGTGCCTGCTCGACCAGTAGCGCGATCTCGTCGAGCACCGCGCCGTTGCGGACTGCTTCGACGTCATCGAGCACGATGACCGTCTCGGGAACGTGGGACAGGTCTTCGAGCAACGCGACGAGGAACTCGTCGCCCATCGACGAACCCGACGTCCCGATGCGTTCGGCGGCAACCGATCCGACGCCGGAGTACACGTGCTGCAGGCTCGACACGAGCGAGCGGGCGAAGGTCACTGCGTTGCCGTCTGCCGCGTCCAATGTCAGCCACGCGACGTGGCGGCGGGCGCTGGTGGCGGCCCACTGTGCCAGCAGCATTGACTTGCCGTAGCCCGGTGGCGCGACCAGCAGCGTCACCTTGTCGTGGGTCGCATCGTCCAGCCGCCGGACCAGACCGGGCCGGAACACCGCGAAGGGTGAGACGTGCGGTGCCATCACTTTGGCTCGAGTGTCGATCGTCATTGTGCCGCTACCACGCCGCGCGGTCCACGTGCCCGCCCCAGCGGTAGAACCTCGTGGATCACGCCACTCGGTGTACCTCCGTGAGCTCGAGCCCAAGGTCGCGAATGCGCTCGATGACACCGTGGAGCGCAGCCTGGTCATGGATCCAGCCGCGCAGGTGAGTTTCGTCGGGTCCCGATGCGGTCACCTCCAGCCCCTCGAGCGCGCGCACGACGCGAACGCCGAGGCGGCCGCGCACGACCAACTCGTACTCCGCCCGCTGCGGGGCCGCGGGCTCGCGCCCGCCCGGCGGCGACGCTTCCTGGGTCACACTCGAGATCGGTTGACGGTAGCCGGTACGGAAACGGAGTAGCCGATGTCGGCGACCACCGGAATGAGCGACCACGTTCGAAGGGTCTTGTATTGCGACACTGCGGACCTCCTGGCGGTCGTGGCAATCGTGCGCTTCGATCCCTGCCGGAGCATCACCCGGATGGGGTGAAGCGACCTGTCGAAGCGGCATGCGATCGTGAGGATCCGCGAGCGAGGAGATCGCGAATGCCAGGGCCGTTCATCAGTCGCGAGGTCGAGCGATTCCGGCGCGATCCCGTCTCCGTCCGCAACGCGATGGCCCTGATCCTGACGGCCACGGTGGCGACGATGTTCATCGCGGGCTTCATGATCTGGCTCTTCGACCGGCAGGACTTCCCGAACATGGGCGTCGCGCTGTGGTGGGCGCTGCAGACGGTGACCACAGTGGGTTACGGCGACGTCACCCCGAAGACCGCCGTCGGGCGGGTCATCGGTTCCTTCGTCCTCGTCGAGTCCATTGCGTTCCTGACGATCGTGACGGCGGTGATCACGTCGACCTTCGTCGAGCAGGCGCGCCGTCAGCGCGAACGAGCGGAGGGTGGCCGTTACAACGAGCTCGTCACCGCGTTGTCGAACCTGTCGGCGAAGATCGATCAGCTCGAGGCGAGCGTGCAGGCCCTGCGAGTAGGTCCCCAGAGTCGGAGCGACCCGGACGGATAATGCATCGGTGAGCGAGGCGCTCATTGCGCCGGCCCAGGCGGACGGTGTGACACAACTCAAGGAGCGAAGGCCGCTTGCGATCTTCGCGTCCAGCGGGGACGACGAACGTCGTCGCCGTCCGGCTGACGTGTTCGCGTTGTGGACCGGCATTCTCGTCGTGTGCGCGAGCGCGGTCGATCGTCATCACCCGTCGCAGGCCCTGAACGGGATGACGGTGTTCCTGCAATCGCTGCCCGACTGGCTCGACACGGTTCTCGGTGGCCTCATCGCGGCCGGCTCGATGTACGTCGTGCTGGTGTTCCTCCTCGCCGTCGTCGCCCACGATCGGCGCGGGCTGGTGCGGGATCTCACCGTTGGCGCGGCGTTGACCGTCTTCGCCGTCTGGGTTGTACACGGGATCGTCGAGGGTTCGTCGCTTTCGTTGCAGTCGGCACTCGACGGCAACGGCGCGACGTTCCCGATCGCGCGCGTCGCCTTCGTGACAGGTCTCGTGTTGATCGCCACGCCGCACGTGATCCGTCCGATCCGGCGACTCGGCCAGTTGGCGGTCTTCGCCACGATGGTGGGTGCGGTCGCACTCGGGTTCGGTGACGTCGCTCAGACCCTTGGCGCGTTCGGTGTCGGGCTCGGCGTGGCGGCGATCGTCCACTTGTGGTTCGGCTCACCAGCCGGCAGCGCCGTCGCTCTACCACGTCCACGAGGCGCTCGAGTCGGTCGGCGTGGCCGTCGGGAAGCTGCGCCCGGTTCGTCACGGTCCACAAGGCCCGCTCGTGCTGCATACGGAGGATCCCGACGGCAACCTCCTGATCGTCAAGGTGCACGGGCGAGACGCAGCTGACTCGCAACTGGTCGCGAAGACCTGGCGGTTCTTGTGGTACCGCGACAGCGGGCCGCTGATCGTGAGTCGCCTGCAACAAGTGGAGCACGAAGCAGTCACGACGTTCCTCGTGAAGCGGACCGGCGCACGCGCTCCTGACGTGGTCGCCATGACGACGACCGACCGCGGCGACGCCGTGCTCGTCCTCAAACCGCCTGCCGGCCTGGCGTCGGTCGTGTGCTGGGACGAGCCTCACCTCGAAGAGGCCTGGCGCCAGCTCGCGAGCCTCCGCGCCGCAGGCGTCGCCCACGGTGCGCTGGACGCGACCACGCTCGAGGTCGACACGCGCGGCGACGTCGTGGTGGATCAACTCGCGACCGCCACGGTGAGCGCGGCCCCCGAGAACCTGCACCGGGATGTTGCCGCCTTGCTGACGTTGACGGCCCTGTCCGTCGGGGTCGATGCCGCAGTGCCGATTGGGGTGCGTGCCGTCGGTCCCGACGAGCTCGCCGCCGCTGTGCCCTACATCCAACCAGCGGCGTTGACGCCGTGGCTTCGGCACGCGGTTGGCCGTTCGGATCTCGAGTTCGACGACTTGCGCGACGAGGTCGCGGAGAGCTTGGGCACCGACAAGCCGGACCTCGTCCAGCTACGGCGCGTCACCGTCGGCAACGTCCTGATGACGACCGTCACCATCCTCGGCTTCTGGTTCATCATCAGCCGGCTCGCGGGCGTCGACTTCAACTCGCTGTGGAACTCGCTCAAGAACGCGACATGGGGCTGGGTGTTCATCGCATTGCTCACCGGCCAGCTCGCCCGAGTCGCACAGGCCGTGTCGACCATCGGCGCGTCAGAGCACGATCTGCCGCTCGGTCCGACCATCGCGCTGCACTTCGCGCTGACGTTCATCAACGTCGCGGTGCCGGCGACGGCAGCAAAGGTCGCGGTCGAGATGCGCTACTACCAGAAGCAAGGCGCGCCCCGCACCGAGGCGCTCACTGCCGGTGTGATCGACAGCTTCTCGGGGTTTCTCGGACAGATCCTGATCCTCATCATCACGCTCGGATTCGGCGCGGCGTCACTGAACTTCGACTTCGCGTCGCTCAGCTTCGATCTCGACGCCGGACACGTACTCGTGCTCGCGCTCGTTCTCGTCGTCGTCGGCGGCATCACGCTGCTCGCGATCGCCAGACTTCGGCAGTGGGTGTTCGACTTCGTCCGGCAAGCGATCGGCGCGGTTCGCAGCCTGAAGTCGGCGCGGCGGGTGCTGCTGCTGTTCGGCGGCAACATCGCCGGCGAGATCGTCTTCGCGTCCACGCTCGGTTTCTGCGCGCTCGCGGTGGGCTACCACATCTCGCTCGCGAACCTGCTCGCGGTCAACGTGCTCGTGGGTCTGTTCGCGGGTCTGATGCCGCTCCCCAGCGTGGGACTGACGGAGGCCGCGATCACCGCCGGTTTGGTGGCGGTCGGGATGCCGCAAGCCGATTCGCTGGCCGCCGCGATCCTCTATCGCTGCTGCACCTTCTACTTCCCCCCGCTGTGGGGCTACGTCGCACTGAGGTGGCTCACCAAGCAGGACTACCTCTGACCCACGAAGGACAGCCCCGTCGTATCTCTGATCGACGGTGCGGTCGGCGTCGTCATGTGGCTGGTGTGCACGACACCGGCATCGAGCCGGCGGCTACCGCCCCCGCTGCACGTAGCCCATGTACGCGGCGTCCTGACGGTTGATCGTCTGGTCGGCGTGGTCGCTGACCTGGCGACCACGGGCGATCAGGTAGATGACGACCCCGAAGATGGGAAGGATCACGATCAGCAGGACCCATCCTGCCTTTCCCCAGCCCGAGAGGTCGTCGCTACGGAAGACGTCGGCGAGCATCCCCACGACCACCATCACCCACGCGATGAGGATGAAGAACCCCAGCATCGTCCAGAACACGCCGGCCAGCGGGTAGTCGTAAACCAAGGTCATGGCGCACAGTGTCGAACACCCGATCGGCCGAGTCGTCACCCGCAGCGGGTGACGCGACGCCGGCGGCCAGGGAGTCAGGACGAAGGGGCCACCGCCCCGCGTAGCGAATTCACCCTTCAGGGTGATCCCGAATGACGCGCGACGCCGTTGCCACATTGCCGCGGACTGGTTACCTTTCAGCACCTCGACGCTCCCCAGACCTTCGATCGCCTCGAGCGTCAAAGCTTCTGCGTTCCATCCGACACGTGACCGGGCCATGACGGCGACGCCGACCGACCCACGGTTGCTCCTCGACGCGGACGCGCTTCCCTACGGGGTGATCGTCTTCGACCGGGCCGGCAAGGCGATCCGGGTCAACAAGGCGTGGACGGATCTGACCGGACAGTCCGACCGGAGCGCCACCGAGGACGGCTGGCTGCGGGCCCTGGCGACGAGCGATCGCCAGACCGCCGCGGCGCACGTGCGATCGGCCCTGGGCGGACAGGACTCGCACGTGACCGACTGGCGCTTGCAGCCGACCCGTCTGCATTCACAGCGGTGGATCCGGGCGCGCATCGAGCTCGCACCCGCTGACGGCGACGCTGACGGCGAGGCGGCCGTCGGCTGCTTCGCCTTCGTCGAGGACACCGACGAGGACCACAACCGCGAGCTCCGACTGGAGTACCAGGCCACCCACGACGCGCTCACGGGGGTGCTCAACCGGGCGCAGTTCGTCCAGCAGACGCGGCACGCACTCGCGCGCCTCACCCGGCGCCCCGGCACGCTCGCGCTCGTCTTCATCGACTTCGACGACTTCAAGGAGGTCAACGACCGGCACGGCCATGTCTTCGGCGATCGAGTGCTGGCCGCGCAGGCGGCGCGATTCAGCCGCGCGGTGCGCCCGACCGACATCGTCGCCCGCTACGGCGGCGATGAGTTCGTGGTGCTGTGCGAGGATCTCGGCTCGCCGGACGAGGCACGCGCGGTTGCGGAGCGGATCATCGTCGATCTCTCGCAACCCCATGACATCGACGACCACACGATCGAGGTGCACGCCAGTGTCGGCGTGGTCACGACCGACGATCCGCACGCCGATCTCACCACTCTGTTCGAGCACGCCGATCTCGCGATGTACCGGGCCAAGCAACGCGGCCGTGATCGCGTCGAGATCGAGTCGCTGGCCGACGATGCGGCCGCCGCGGCAGGCATCATCGATCTCGATCTCGAGCGTCAACGCGACTGGCAGACCGTGCTCACTCGCATCCATCACCAGCTCCGTGACGCAGAAGCAGCGCTCGGCCGCCTCTGGGCCGACGAGGTGCCGAGCCACGAAGCCGAGACTGCCAACCGACTCGCAGACGCAGCGCGCTATGTGAGCCGTGCCGTCCGGTCCTTGTCCGACGATGTCATCGCATGAGACACGGGCACAGCGACATGGGCAGAGAGACGTGAGCGTCGCGCGGTGAGATACGTCGAGGTCACCGAGTACACGGACCCCTGGTGCTCGTGGGCGTGGGGAACCGAACCGAAGTTGCGCAAGCTGCGTTGGCGGTGGCGCGAGCGGATGCAATGGCGCACGGTGATGGGCGATCTCGTGGCTGATCGGCGGACGCCGGACGGCTCGTTCGATCCGGTTGCGGCCGCGCCGAAGACGGCTGATCATTGGCGTCACGTGCACGAGCACACCGGCATGCCGTGGCCGGTGCACCTTCGGTGGGCGCCGAGTCTGAGTGCGGACGCCGCGCATGCCGTCAAGGCCGCGCAGCGTCAGAGCGACGCTTGCGGGCGCGCCCTGCTGCGTGCGCTGCGCGAGTCGTGCTTCGTCTACGGCTCGCCGGCCGATACCGAGGACAAGATCCTGTTGCTGGGCGCGACCGTGTCCGGTCTCGATGTCGCGCGGCTTCGCGACGATGTCGGAAGCAGCGTGGTCGACGATGCGTACCGTGCAGATCGCGACGAGACCCGCCGCCCGAACGAATACGTGCGTCAGTTGCAGGAGACGCACGACGGGAAGGGCAACGCGAAGCCCGACGGCGACGGCTGGCGGTACGTGTTTCCAACGCTGGTGTTCCGTGGTCCGGACGGTGAGGCGACGGTGCCGGGATGGCAGCCGTGGGATCGCTATGTCGCGGCGATGGAAACCGCCGTGAACGGCAGCACCGACGATGGACGAGCGGATCCGACGCCGGACGACGCGTGCGACGAATGGCCGCTGCTGACCGACCGAGAGCTGTCGTTCCTGTGCGGACCGGACGCGACGCCACCCGCTCGAACCGTCCCCATCGACTGGGGCGAAGGCGTCGCGTACCGCGCGTGAGGGTGCGCCGCGGCCGTCAGTCCACGGGACCGTCGAACCGCGGTGAGCGCTTCTCGGTGTGGCTGTCGAGGCCCTCGCGCGCGTCCGGCCCGCCGAATCCGTAGAACTCGTAGGCGAGCGACGCGTCGAGAACCGCGGACTGCCCGCGATACCAGTTGTTGAGCGTCTGCTTCGTCCACCGGATCGCCGACTGCGCACCTTCGGCCAGCTGCGCCGCGACCTCGAGGGCGCGGTCCTGCACGGCGTCGTCTTCGACGCACAGCGACACGAGCCCGATGCGCTCGGCTTCCTCGCCGGTCAGCGTCTCGCACGTCAACAGGTAGTACTTGGCCTTCGCCATGCCGCACAGCAGCGGCCAGCAGATGGCGGCGTGATCGCCGGCTGCAACGCCGAGCCGCGTGTGACCGTCGATGATGCGGGCGGACCGTCCGACGACGGACACGTCCGCCAGCAGTCCCGCCGCCAGCCCTGCGCCGACCGCAGGCCCGTGCATGGCCGACACGATCGGCTTCGAACAGTTGATGACGTTGAAGACGAGGTCGCGGGCCTCGCGCAGCACCCGCGTGCGGATCGCGTAGTCGGACATGATCGAATCCAGCAGCTCGAAGCTGCCGCCGGACGAGAACGCCCGGCCCGCGCCGCACAGGAGCGCGACCCGGGTCTCGGCGTCGCGATCGACGGCGAGCCAGACATCGGCCAGCTGCCGGTGCATCGCATGATCGACCGCGTTGAGCCCCGGTCCGTCGAGCGTGATCCGCAGCACGCCGGCTGCCGGCCGGTCGAATCGCAGGTCCGGAAACTGCGCGTCGAGATCCGTCGCCATCCGCCGCAGTCTGACAGCCCCCTTCGTTCTGGCGTCAGATGCGGCGGTTATCCGCCGGATCCGACGCCAGAACCGCCGGGCCGACCACTCGCGGCCACTTCAGACGACGCGGGCGGGACTTCCGACGGGCGACCCGGTGACGCCGAGCTTCACCTGCGCCTCTGCGACCACGGTGCTCGCCTGGTTGCGCAACTGGCCGTCGTCCATGAGCTCGTACTTGTCGAGAACGGCGAGTGCCTCGTGCGCGAGGCTCACCGCGTCGGCCGGCTCGGAGCGAATGGCGCGTCGGGCCGCCCGTAGGAAGTGCTCGGCCGCGGCCCCCGCTCGACGGCCATGGACCTGTGCGACCTCGCTCAGATGCCGCGCGATCTGAACATCCGGGACGAGCGTCTGGCCGTCACTGGCGCGTTGTGTCAGTGACGCTGCGACCGCCTCGTGACAATCGGCCCGTCTCGCCGGCGGGATGATCCGGTAGATCGCCCGCCGCGTCGCCTCGGTCTCGAACCGTTGGATCTCGTCGTTCTCGCTGATGAAGTGGCGCGCCCGCGCCACCCCGAGGAGCTTGTCGATCTCGTCGACACCCCGGTTCGAGACGCGACGGAGCAGGTCGCCGTCGATCTCGAGACCGATGACCGACGAGATCTCGAGCACGGCTCGTTCGTCCGCGTCGAGTCGATCGAGCCGAGCGCGGATGAGTCGCTCGGCCGACTGCGACCGACGGAGCGTGTCGAGGTCGCATTGGGTTCGCCAGTGGCCCTCGTCGTCCATGCTGACGCGCCGTTCGAGGTCGTAGCTGTCACGGATCACGAGACCCAGCACGTTCGGGTTCCCGCCGGACGCTTCGTAGAACGCCGACGCGATCTTCTGTCCGATGTCGTCGAGCGGCACGGGTGCCGGCTTGTCCAACGTGACCATCGGTTGCCGCTCGAGCCACTCGACGACACCGTCGTACTCGAGTGGCTCGAGATCGAGGCTCTGCACGTGCTCGGAGAGCGGGAACCGACCGACGAGGCGCGCATCGGTGATGCTGATGTCGTCGCTCGCGAGGTCGGACGTGATCGCGCAGACGATCCGCACACTCGGGTGCGCGGCTTTGAGAAGTGTGTCGATGAAGTCGAGCGTGATGTCAGATCCGTGCTGCACGTTGTCGACGATGAAGATGGTGGGCGAGTCGGCGCTCACATGGCTGAGGAACGTCACGAGATCCGCGGCGGTCTTGCGGCGGTCGCCCTCCTCGATCGACTCCTCGGTCACCACCGCGGCGCTCGCGGTCAGCTGGCCCCACGCCTGCCGGTAGGCACTCGAGCTCGACAGCAGTCGAGCGTGCGCCGGCGACGGAAGGAACTCGCGCATCGCGGTGGCGAGCTGTTGCAACGACACCGTCGGGTCGGAGTCGGCCTGGTAATAGAAGACGAAGGCACCTGTGTGGCGCGCTCGCTCGGCCCATTCGGCCAGCAGGCGCGTCTTGCCGACACCCGTCGGTCCGCGAACGATCGTCAATGTCGAAGGCTCGCCCAGCACCGGCATGCCGAGTGCCTCGATCGCCGTTCGGCGACCGGCGAACGGGAATCTCGAGCGCAGCTCGGTCGCGAGCGTGCTCGGCAGCTCGACCTCGGCCGTCGACGTCTCCGGCGATGCCGCCCAGTCGATCTCGTAGGTCTGGACGGGCCGTTCGATGCCCTTCAGGTGCAGCTCGGGTCCAGCCCGAAGGACGCAGCTCGTTCGCCCGCGTGCGAGCAGGTAGACCTCGCCGCTGAGCAGCACGCCGTTCGATGGTGCTTCGGTCTGCAGGCGGGAGGCCTCGTCGACCGCCAGACCTTTGATGTCGTCGTCCTCGAAGACGACATCGCCGACGGCGACCCCTCCGCGCAACGCGACCCCGTCCTTCGAGGTGTCGTTGAGCGCAGCCGCGCCCTGGAACGCGGAGCACGCGGCTCGCAACGCGGCTGACGCACTCGGGAAGACGGCGAGGACACCGTCGCCGAGTCCTTTGACTGTCGTTCCACCGCTCGTGCTGACTGCCTTGCGCAACAGCCGCTCGACCTTGCGGTTCACCGCGTCGGCGCGGTCCTGGCCGAGTCGTTCCTTGGTCGCGACTGATTCCACGGTGTCGACGATCAACACCGTGGCCGTGCGAATTCCTGGCCCAGCTGCTTCGATGCCGAATGGATCCACTGCGCCTCCCAGAACGCCCACCCGCGACGGCACTGCGGAAACTCACTCGCGGTTGTGGAGCCGAAGCCAGCCAATAGTACCCCTGCGCGTGTGCGCGCATGGGGCGCGGCTCAGTGAAGCGTGGGAGGGTGTTCGGGTGGGTGAAGCCGTTCGGATCGAGGACGACGGTGGCGTCCGCCGGCTCGTCCTGTGCCGGCCGGCCGAGTTCAACACGATCACGTTGGCCTTGCGCGACGAGCTCGATGCGGCGCTCGACGAGGCGGATCGCGCCAACACCGTGAAGGTCGTGCTCGTGACCGCGGAGGGCAAGGCGTTCTGTGCCGGCTTCGGGCTGGACTGGTCGACGGTCGGGCAGGCGACGGCGGAGCGCACTGAGGGTCGGGTGTGGGACACCGTGGCGGACGTCCGCATGATCGGTCGCTTCGGCAATACGTTCGCCAAGCTCCACACGATCTCGAAGCCGACGATCGCCGCGGTGCAGGGATGGTGCATCGCGGGCGGGACCGACATGATCCTCAACGCCGACATCATCATCGCTGGCGAGTCGGCCCGGTTCGGCTACCCGCCGGCACGAGTGTGGGGGGTGCCCGAGGCGCCGTGGGTGTGGGTCGCCCGGCTCGGGCTCGAGCGGGCCAAGCGCTACCTCTTCACCGGCGACGAGCTCACCGCGTCCGAGGCGGCGGAGGCGGGGATGATCCTGGAGTGCGTGCCCGACGCCGAGCTCGCGGCGCGCGCCGGCGCGCTGGCGCACCGCGTGGCCCAGCTTCCGTTGAACCAGTTGCAGATGATGAAGTGGTTGCTGAACGATGTCGCCCGTCACCAGTACGAGCCGGACACGAGCAGGTTGCTCGGCTTCATCTTCGACGGCGTGGCGCGGCACACGCAGGAAGGACTGGACTTCGTCGCACGTGCCCAGGACATCGGTTGGCGCGATGCGGTTCGCGAACGAGACCGGCCGTTCGGCGACTACGGAGAGCGGGGGAGGGGAGCGACCGACTGATGACCGACGTACCGGACACCGTTACCGAGGCGATGAGGTTCCTCGCCGCGCAGGGCTACACGGACGAGATCCATCTCGCCGCGAACGGCCTCGAGTGCGACAGCGCCGAGGGCGTCCACGACGCGTCGCGCGCTGTCGTCGACTTCACATTCCGTTTCGAGGGACCGAGCGACCCGGGCGACGAGGCCATCGTCCTCGGCATCACGCTGCCCGACTTCGGCGTGAAGGGCGTGTTGATGTCTGCGTACGGCGCGGCAGTCGATGCGGAGCAGGCCGACGTGCTCAGGGCGCTGGTGCGCTGATCGCACTGACCGCCACATCTCGCGCCCAGGAGTAGTCGGGCTTGCCGCTCGCGCTCCGCTCGATGTGGTCGACGCGGATGATGGCCTTGGGCAATTTGTAGCGCGCGACGTGCTCAGCCGCCGTCGTGACGATCTCATCGTCGTCGACCCTCGGATCCAGCGCCCGTAAGCGCACGACGGCGACGACTTCCTGTCCCCACCGCTCACTCGGGCGACCGACGACGAGCGCGTCGTACACCGCAGGATGCTGTTTGAGCGCCAGCTCGACTTCTTCGGCGAAGACCTTCTCGCCGCCGGTGTTGATCGTGACCGACTCTCGCCCGAGCAGCTCGATGCGGCCGTCGTCGAGGATGCGGGCGCGGTCGCCGGCGACGACATAGCGCGTGCCGCGGATCGTGGGAAACGTGCGCTCGGTCTTGTCGCGATCACCGAGGTAGCCGCGCGGCATCCGACCTGTCTGCGCCAACCATCCGATCTCGGGCTCGCCGGGATCGAGCCGCCGGCTGCGGTCGTCGCTCAGCACCGCGGCGGTCGAGGACGCTTCGAAGGTTCCTGTGGTCGTGCCCGTTCCGACCCCTTGGCGTCCTGATTCGGACGATCCGACGATGTCGACGATCGTCAGTCCCGGCACCAACGCCGTCAGCTCGCGCTTGATCGAGCTCGACAGCACCGCGCCGCCGCTGACGACGTGCCGGAGCGACGAGACGTCGTACTTCCCGGTTCGCAGCTCCTCGAGCAGCGGCCGCGCGAACGCGTCACCGACGATGTTCAGCGCGCCGACGCGTTCACGTTCGACGGTGCGGAGGATGTCCGCGGCATCGAGATGCTCCGGATGGTCCTGCAGCACGACCGTGCCACCGCTGGTCCACGTCGAGATCGCGTTCCAGTGCGCGGCGCCGTGCATGAGCGGCGGAGCAGGACAGCTGCGCAGCGCCCGCGGACGCGCGATCTCGACGATCTCGACGAGTGAGGCGAAGTCGCTGCCGTCGCGTCGCCTGACGCCGAGTGCGGACACGAGGAAGTCGGCCTGCCGCCACAGCACGCCCTTCGGCATGCCGGTCGTGCCGCCCGTGTACACGACGTAGAGGTCGTCCGGACTCGGCTCGACCGGTGGCGGCGATGGATCGCTCGCGTCGAGGGCGTCCTCGTAGGCCAGCGCGCCCGGCAGGAGATCGTTGCCGGACTCGTCGTCGACCTGCAGGAGAAGGCTTGGTTGTTGCTCCAAACGGGGCAAGACGGCCGCGATCATCGGCGCGTAGCGCGCATGGAACAGGACTGCTCGCGTGCGAGCGTCGCGCAGCAGGTACTCGAGCTCGTCGGCCACGTACCGGTAGTTGACGTTGAACGGCGCGGTGCGTGCCCTGTAGGCCCCGAGCATCCCTTCCAGGTACTCGTTGCAGTTGGTCATGTAGAGCGCCACATGGTCCTGCGTCGACTCCCACGGTTCGGCGGCCGCGCCGTCGTCGTGGTGGCCCAGGCCGTGCTCGAGCAGGAGGTTGGCCAAACGCCGTGTGCGCTCATCTACCGTCGCCCACGTCAAGCGGCGATCACGCCAGACGATGCACTCGCGGTCGGGCACCGCGGCCGCGATCGCTTCGTAGATGTGTGGGATGTCGAGCTCCACGGCGAGTGTCTAGCGTGACTGGCGTGCCGGACGCCGTTCCCCTCGACGTTCCCATCGACGCGAGCGCGCCCGACTGGTTCCGAGCGGCGCTGGCGGTTCCGTTCAGCGACGGCGAAGTCGTGGTGGACGGTGCATCCATCCACTACCTGGCCTGGGGCGAACCCGATCGTGAGGGGCTCGTGTTCGTGCATGGCGGTGGCGCGCACGCGCACTGGTGGACACACGTTGCCGCGACGTTCGCCGACGACTTTCGCGTCATCGCGCTCGATCTGTCCGGTCACGGCGACAGCGACCATCGCGACGACTACGTGCTCGAACAGTGGACCGAAGAGGTGCTCGCCGCCGCGGATGCCGGCGCGATCGCCGGGCAACCGATCGTCATCGGGCACAGCATGGGCGGCTTCGTGACGATCGCAACCGCGGCTCTGCACGGTGAGCGGCTCGAGGGCGTGATCGTGTGCGATTCACCTGTCACCGCGCCCGATCCGGAGGTGGAGTCGTACCGATTGCGCGAGGCGTTCGGTAGCCCGCGCACCTATTCATCTCGTGAAGAGGCCATGAGCCGTTTCCGGACCGTGCCACCGCAACCGCACTACCTCGACTTCGTGATCCGGCACGTGTCATGGCGCTCGCTGAAGCCGGTCGAGGGCGGTTGGCAGTGGAAGTTCGATCGCCGCATCTTCGAGCAGTTCGCGGGCGGCATGCGCGGCGTCGCGTTGCCGTATCTCACCAATGTGCGCTGCCGGTTCGCGCTGCTGCGTTCCGAGGAAGGACTTGTCACCCCCGACATCGGTGCGTCGATGTACGAGGCATTGGGTCGCGTCGCGCCGGTGATCGAGCTGCCGCAGGCGGGTCACCACGCGATGCTCGATCAGCCCCTGGTGCTGTTGACGGCTCTGCGGACGCTCGTCGCCGATTGGGAACACTCGGATCCTCACCGGCGACGCTGATTCCCGGTCGCCACACTCGTTGCCGTCGTGCCACAGGACCGTCTGGCGACTGCCGGCGCTCAGTCGACGATCGCGGGGTAGACGAGCGCCTTCAGCTGGCTGCGGAAATTGAAGGTGCCCGAGGGGGCGAACTGCGTCATGAACACGACGACGAGATCCTCGCTCGGGTCGACCCAGAAGATCGTCGATGCCCAGCCACCCCACATGAAGTCGCCGGCCGAGCCGATGACCTGCGTGCGCGCGGGACCGAGCCCCACGGCGACAGTGAGCCCGAAGCCGGTTCCGTCGAAGCCGACCTCGCCGTACGCGCCCGGAACGGCGAACGTCCGGAGCTCGCCGTTGTCCGGAAGATGGTTGGTCGACATGAGCTCGACGGTCTTGCGCCCGAGCACGCGCGTGCCGTCGAGCTCGCCGCCGTTGACGAGCATCTGCGCGAAGCGCAGGTAGTCAGCTGTCGTCGACACGAGTCCGCCGCCGCCGGAGAAGAACGTGGGCTGCCTGCGGAAGCCGCTGCGCTCTGGGTCGTCGATGGGCACGAGCCGCTTGTCAGGTGTGCGCGAGTAGTTGGCCGCGAGCCGGTCGATCTTGTCGTCGGGGACCATGAACCCGGTGTCGGCCATGCCGAGCGGATCGAAGATCTCGCGTTGCAGGAACTCGTCGAAGCGCGAGCCCGAGATGATCTCGACGAGCCGGCCGCAGATGTCCGTCGACGTCGAGTAGAACCAGCGCGTTCCCGGATGGAACCGCAGTGCGCGCTCTGACAACCGGTCGACGAGCGTCTCGAGGGTTGCGCCCTTCTCCCACGACGGCAGTACGGCAGTGCGACCTTCCTCGTCGGTCTTCACCAGCGGGAGACCGCGACCGGCGAACCCGAGTCCGGACATGTGCATCATCAGGTCACGCACGGACATCGGTCGTTGTGGATCGACGAGCTCTGACGAACCGTCCGCGTGCTTCTCCCGGACCTTGAGGTCGCGCCATTGCGGGATGAAGCGATCGACGGGGTCGTTCAACTGGAACGCGCCCTGCTCGTACAGCTTCAGCAACGCGGCACCGGTGATCGGCTTGGTCATCGAGTAGATGCGGAAGATCGTGTCCTCCGCCATCGGCTTGCCGCGCTCGAGGTCCATCGACCCGAACGAGCGGAAGTAACCGACCTGGCCGTGGCGGGCGACCACGACCTGGCAGCCGGCGATCTTCCCCGGTTCGATGTACCGCTGTTCGAAGTGCCGCGTGATGCGCTCGAGGCGATCGCCGTCGAGACCGGCCGCGTCGGGATTGGCTTTCACGTCGCGTTCCCCCTTTGTCCTACCTATTGTCGCAAACCGTGGACCTCATCGAAGCATTGCGGACGACGGGAGCTGTGCGCGAGTTCGGCCCGGATCCGGTGGAAGACGACGTCCTGGTTCGGATCCTCGACAACGCCCGGTTCGCGCCGAGTGGTGGCAACCGTCAAGCGTGGCGGGTGATCGTGCTCCGCGATCCCGAGACCAGGCGTCGCCTGCGTGAGCTGTACCTCGACAACTGGTACCAGTACCTCGCCCAGAGCGCAGCCGGGCTGACGCCGTTTGCCTCGATCACCGACCGCGCCGCGGAACAAGAGGCGATCAAGCACGCGCCCGAGATCCGTGCCGCGGCGGAAGCAGGACCAGGCGGGTTCGCCGAGCACTTCGACGAGGCGCCGGTGCTACTGCTCGTGCTCGCGGACCTTCGCTCTCTCGCGACCGTCGACCGCGATCTCGGTCGCTACACCCTCGTGGGGGGCGCCTCGATCTACCCGTTCGTGTGGAGCGTCCTCCTCGCCGCCCATGAAGAGGGACTCGGCGGCGTCGTCACGACGATGGTCATCCGCAGCGAACCCGAGGTGAAGGCGCTGCTCGACGTGCCCGACGAGTTCGCCATCGCCGCGATCCTGGCCCTCGGTCATCCCGTTGACCCGGTGCACCGTCCGCGGCGGTTGCGGCGCGAGCCGGTGTCTGCGTTCACGTCGGTCGACCGCTACGGCGGCGAACCGTTGGGTGACTGATCAGCGGCGGTGCCATCGAGGCCGTTGCGGTGCGCCCAGAGCGCGGCTTGCGTGCGATCTGTCACGCCGATGCGCTGGAACACCGACGTGAGGTGTGACTTCACGGTCTTCTCGCTGATCGACAGCCTCCGGGCGATGAGCTTGTTCGGAAGCCCCGCCGCCACGCACGCAAGCACCTCCCGCTCGCGAACCGTCAGCTCGGTTGACGGATCCGGTCGTGCCGCCCGCGTGAGCAACGCCTTCGCCGCCTTCGGGGAGAACGGCGCTTCGCCTGCTGCCGCAGCGCGCACGCCGCGCCGCAACTCGTCCGGTTCCGCGTCCTTCAGCAAGTAGCCGGTTGCGCCTGCATCGATCGCATCGACGATCCGGCTCTGCTCCGAGAACGACGTCAGTATCACGACCGGGACGTCGGGTGTTTCGACGCTCAGTCGTCGGGTGGCTTCGGCTCCGTCCACTCCGGGCATCGAGAGATCCATCAGGACGACGTCCGGGCGATGGGCTTGGACCGCGGCCACCGCGGCGGCGCCGTCGTCGACGTCCGCGACGACCTCGATGTCACCGGATGCGTTGAGCACCTCGATCAGACCGCGACGCACGACCGCGTGATCGTCCACGACGACAACGCGGATCACGTCGACGGCACCTCGAGGCACACGCGCGTTCCTTCCCCGGGCGCCGTCACGACTTCGAGCTGGCCGCCCGCGCCGTGCGCGAGTTCGTTCAGCAGTCGCAGGCCGACGTGGCCTTCGGTGTTGCGTTGCGTGACGTGGTCCGGCGAGAACCCGACGCCGTCGTCGGCGACCGCGAGGCGGACGATGCCGTCGGTGCGCTCGATCGACACGTCGACAGATCGCGCGTGGGCGTGCCGTACGACGTTGCGCAGTGCTTCCTGCGCGCCACGGTAGAGAAGTGTCTCGGTCGCGGTCGGTAGCGTGAGATCGCCGTCGACACGGAGTGTCGCCTCCATGCCACGCGTGCTGAGCGGCGACACCAGGTCGTCGAGCGCGGCGGCCAGCCCTTCGTCGTGGAGCCGAGGGGGCGCGATCGCCACGATCAGGCTGCGCAGGTCGCGCACGCCTTGACGGAGATCTCCGGCGGCTCCGTCCAGCCGGCCGCCGAGCGCCGGTAGTCCGGCCCGTTTCGCCTCCTCGGCGCCTGCCGTGAGGGAAAGCGATGTCCCCACCAACGACTGCACGACACCGTCGTGGAGATCGGCGGCGATGTGACGGCGCTCGGTCTCGCCCGCGTCGAGCGAGCTGCGCAGCAGGCGTTGCTCTTCCGCGCGCGACCGCTCGACACGACGGGCGAGCGACCACGCCAGCGGAACCTGGACCATGAACAGGATGGCGAGCCCGCCGATCAGTGCCGGAAGCAGCCCGGCCAGCGTTCGCTGCCCGGCGGCGTCGACCGACGAGAACGACAGGTACGACTCGTACAACACAGGCGTGCCGGATTTCGTGTGGGAGCCGACGTACACCTCGAGGAGCTTGCCGAACGAGGTCTCGTACTGGTTCTCCGGCTTGGTGAGATCGCTGACCTCGGCATGTGTGCCGCTGGTGGCGAGCGCCGCTTGTTCGCTGGCATCGAGGCCGAACTGCCGGCCGATCAGGCGCGGCTCGTCTGAGTACACGACGGTCCCGTCGCTGCTCCACACCTTCACCCGCACCACGCGATCGGAAAGGACCCGCTCCCGGACGGTGTCGTCGAGGGCCCGCTGGGCTGCGGGATCATTGCTCACGACGCCGTCGGTCAGCACGGGCTCCACCGCGCTGCGGGCCTCGGCCACCGCGAGATCGCGGGCTCCGCGGACAGCGTCGTCACTCGCCTCGTGCCGCGCGACGAGCACCACTGCGATGCCGATCAACACGACGGCGGCGAGGCCGCTCAGGACGAAGACCAGGACGGCGCCTCGAACCGAGAGATACGACTTGCGAGACCGCCGCCCGGGCGAAGGATCGTCAGGCATTTCCTCAAGGGTGGCACGCGGTGGTTCTGTCGCCGGGCGCGGGAGTGGCGGACGGACCGGCGGAAGTCCGCCCGCCACTCGGGGGCGCGATCTCGACTCAGCCGTCGTGGCCGCTGTGGCCGCCGCCGTCGTCGCCACCATCATTGCTGCCATCGCCGCCGGAGCCACCGGAGCGTCCGTCATGCCCCGAGTCGCTCGAGTGATCGTCGCTCGACGACGAGCTCGGTGGCGGTCCGCTGTTCACGCTGCCCGGCCCGCCAGTGGCATCGTCGCTGCGGCTCTCGACGTCGCCGGCATTGCCCGGACCGCGGTTGACGCCATGGTCCTCGTTCATCTCCTCGCGTCGTTGGCGTCGTTGGCGTCGTTGGCGTCGTTGGCGTCGTTGGCGTCGTTGACGTCGTTGGCTTCGTTCTCTTGCTCGTTCTCGACCTCGACGCCGTGCTCGTTCTCGTTCTCGTTGTCGACGTCACCTTGATCGTGCGATTCGACGTCCGTATTCGACGACGCATCGGTCGTGGACATGTCTGTCGAGGTCGACTCGCTCAGATCCGCGCTGCTCGGGTTGTCGTCCGTGACGACCGCGGTGGGAACGGCGATCGGGGTGGCCGGCGATGGCGCTGTTGCCGCGGGGCCGGTGGCGGCCCACGCGCCGGCGGCGGTCATGATGCCGACGCCGCAGGTCGCGGCGGCCACGGTGAACAAACGGGGGCGGTGCATTGGATTCCTCCTGTGGGACGTACCGATGCATCGCTCCGAGGCTGTCGAGTGCAACTCGGTCGATGGTCCTAGGACCCCGGACCGGACCGTCCCCCGCCGTCGCGCCCGCTGTCACTGCCGTCGTGGCCACCGTCCGTCCCACCGTCGGTCGCGCCGCCACCGTCCGAGCTCTGCGTGCTCTGGCTGGAGGTGCTCGCCTCGCCGCCGCCGCCGCCCGCCGCCCCGCCGCCGCCGGTGCTCGCCTCGCCGCCGCCGTCGCGCCCGCCGCCGTCCCCCGACGTACCCGGACCGGAGCTCGATGACACGGCTCCAGCACCACCGCCTTCGCCGGCCCCAGTTGCCGCGCTGCCCCCGTTGTCGCCGCCGCCGTCATCGCCACTTTCGCGTCGGCCATCGTCGATTTGGGTGTCGTCGTCCGTCACACGGTTGGGTGGCGTCGAGGCGGCGGGGCCGGCGGGAGCCGGTGGACTTCCTGGCGCGTCCTCGGGGTGGAGCAGCGGAGTCGCCAGCGCCGCGCTCGCGTCAGCAGTGATTCCTGCCCGCTCGGACGGCGACAGCGCGTCGAGGCGTACGCGCAGCTCGGCTGCGGCGCGTGCCGCGGCGTCGGCGTCACCACGTGCGATCGCGTCGCGCAGCTGCACGAGCGCGCGGTTCGCTCGGTCGAGGCCGGTCTCTTCGTGGTGCAGCCCGAACGCAGCGACGGCAGCATGCAGCGGCGGAGGGAGCACGTCCGCGGCAGCTGCGGTCGTGGCGCCGGCGAGCACGAGAACTGCGGCTGCGCCGACAACCATCCGTCTGCGCGTCGAGCGCCGCCGCTCGGAGGTGTTCGACGCGCCGACGGACGAACCTCGTTCCATGGCCGCCGCCCGCTGCGTCGCGAGCTCGAACGCAGATGGTTCCGCGGCACCAACGTCCCGAGGCGCAAGGACGTCGCGTACCGCGCTCGATCAGCTGCTCGTCGTTCATGTCGAGCCAGTCGCGTCCTTCAGCGGACATGAACCCGGTCCTCTTCGTCCAACGCAGCCCGCAACCGGGCCATCGCCCGCGACTGCGCCATACGAACCGTCCCGGCTTCCTTGCCGAGAACCTTGGCGGTCTCTTCTGCAGTCAGTCCGTCGAGCACCCGCAGCTCGAGCAGCTCGCGATCGCCGTCGCTGAGCTTGGCGAACGCTCGTCGCGGCGGCGGTCGCCTCCTCCCCGTCGAGCACCGCTTCGAGCGGCTCGGAGGCAAGGTCGACGAGCGGTTCGTCGCGTCGAGCCAGGCGTCGGTGTCGCGCCCGGTTGCGGTACGCGTCGGCGATGACATGGCGGACGATGCCGAAGAGCCACGGCTGGAATCCGCCCGGCTGGCCGTCGAACCGACGCAGGTCGGTGAGCGCCCGCAGGAAGGTCTCGGCGACGGCGTCGGACGCCTGGTCCGTGGGCAGGCGGCGGCGGGCGAACGCGAGGAGACTCGGATAGCTCCGCCGGTAGAGCTGTTCCCACGCGTCGGGGATGCCGTCGATGGCGAGACTGACGAGCTCCGTTTCATCGAGCGAGGCCGCATGGTTGCGCGCCAGCACCGACACGTTCCGATCGGCCGATCGTCGAGCCACCGCCCGTCGCAGAGCGGCCACGAGATCCGCGGGTGGCGCATCCTTGGACACCTGACCCGAGGCACCGGCGGCCCTGGTGGCGCGGAGTCCGCCCTGGTCCGCGAACGCCGTGAACAACACCACCGCCGGCCGGCAGGGCAGAGCGCACAGCAGGGAGACTGCAGTGATGGCCGGTGCGGGCGACGTGTCGAGCAGCACGACGTCCGGCTCGACGTCGTGGACGAGCTCGAGCCCTTCACGCCAGCCCGCCGCTTGTCCGGCCAGCTCGAAGCCACCCGCGGCGGTGAGCACGTCGGCCACGCCCGCCCGCACGCGCCGGTGGGCGTCGATCACGACGATGCTGATCGGTCCCCTCGGAGCGCGGTTGGAGAAGTCGCGCGAGTCGTGCAGTGTGATGGCCATCGGTATTCGTCCAGTTCGTGGCAGTGTCCGACACGAGCCGCCGGCCCGCCATGGGACCTTGGTCGCACGACCCCGACCCGACGGCGCAGATCGGTATCGTGCGACAGGCTTCCGAGGGGGACGACGCCATGTCGACGGTCTTGCTCACGGGTTGTTCCAGCGGCTTCGGCTACCACGCCGCGCTCAACTTCGCGCGCCAGGGACACGAGGTGTTCGCCACGGTGCGGACGCTCGAGCGCGCCAAGCCGCTGATCGACGCAGCCACCGAGGAGGATCTCGATCTTCACGTGATCCGGCTCGACGTGCGAGACGTCGAGTCGGTCGAAGCCGCGATCGCCGAGATCATCGAACGAGCCGGACGGATCGATGTCTGCGTGAACAACGCCGGCGTCGAGTTGCGCGGCCCGATCGAGGAGTGCAGCGACGACGAGGTGCTCGTGCAGTTCGACACCAACGTGTTCGGCTTGCTGCGCGTCGTCCGCGCCGTGATCCCGATCATGCGCGACCAGGGCGGCGGCGTCATCGTCAACGTCGGTTCGATCGCCGGGCTCGTGTCTCGTCCGTTCGCCGGTCTGTACGCGGCGTCGAAGCACGCGGTCGAGGCCATCACCGAGGCGTTGCACTTCGAGTGCCACTTGTGGAACATCCGTCTAGCCGTCATCGAGCCCGGACAATTCGAGACCGAGATCGCCAACAACGCGTTGACCGCGGCGCGGTTCGACGAATCGTCCCCCTACAAGGCGGTGTCGGAGCGCTTCGATGTCGCGTTGCGCACCATCGCACCCGACGGGAAGCCTGCGCCGCCGGAAGTCGTCGCCGACGCGATCGTCGCGGTCGCGGAAGACGAGAACGCGGCCCTGCGCCATCTCGTCGGGGCTGACGCCGAGCTCATCTGGTCGGTGCGGACGGCAGGCGACTTCGAGCAGTACGAGCAGACCATGCGGTCTGCGATCGACTTCTGGGAGTGACCCGAGGCATCAGAACTTCACGCGCGACGGACTCACCTGCTCGAGGCCAAGCCAGTCCGCCATCGATCGCAGCTCCGCTCCGAGCTCGGCCGCGACCTCGCCCGCTCGTGATCCGTCCACGCGTTCGGGTTCCAGATGTGCGCCGAGCATGCGCAACGTGGACTGCTGTCGGTCTGCCTTCAGATCGACGCGTGCGACCAACTCGTCGCCGAGCAGGAACGGAAGGACGTAGTAGCCGTGGATCCGTTTCGGCGCGGGGGTGTACAGCTCGATGCGATAGCGCATGTTGAAGAGCCGTTCGGTGCGATCGCGCTCCCAGACGAGTGAATCGAACGGCGAGAGAAGTGCCCGCGCTCGAACTCGACGCGGCGTGGTTGCCGACGGATGCAGGTACGCCGGCTGCTTCCAGCCGTCGACCGCGACTTCGAGCAGGTCACCGGACTCGACGAGCTCGATCAGCCGCGGGCGCGCCTCGGACACAGCGATGCGGAAGTAGTCGGCGATGTCGCGCGCGGTGCCGACGCCATGCCAGCGAGCGGACTCGAAGAGCAGGGCGCGATGTGCGTCCTCGACCGTTGGTGTCGGCATCTCGAGGACCTCGGCCGGCAGCACCCGTTCGGTGATGTCGTAGAGACGTTCGAAGTTGCGGCCCCGGCCTGCTGTCGTCACGTCGCCTGTGTAGAAGAGCCATTCGAGCACGGACTTGCCGTAGGACCATCCCCACCACGGACCGGCCTTCCGGCCCGGATCGGTCAAGGCCGAGGCCGCGATCGGACCGCGTTCGGCCACCTCTGCCAGCACCGCGTCGACGTAACCGGGACGCTCTTTCTGTGTCTGCGCGACGTGCCGGAACGGCCGACTGCGGGCGCGCTCCATTCGCCAGCGCAGCAGCGGGTGGAAGCGCACGGGCACGAACGACGCCATGTGTCCCCAGTACTCGAACAGCTCTCGTCGCCGCTCGGTGAGATCGCACAGGGCGGCGCGTGGGTATGGCCCGAGCCGGGCGAACAGTGGCAACTCGTGCGACCGCACGAGCACGTTGACCGAGTCGATCTGGAGCACGCCGACCCGTCCGAGTGCTCGCCTGATGTGCCGCAGGTCGACCCGACCCGTGGGCGGAGGGTCGGTGAACCCCTGTGCTGCGAGGGCGATGCGCCGAGCCGTTGCGCCCGAGATCCGCTCCGCCGACGTGTGCACGTCGCACCCTAGCGAGCGATAGGTTGCGCGGCCGGAACGCAACGAACTGGAGGCAATCCATGAAGGTCGTGGTCGACTTCGATCTCTGCGAGAGCAATGCGCTCTGCATGCAGGCCGCGCCCGAGGTGTTCGAGGTGCGTGACGACGACTTCTTGTACGTGCTGCAGGAGAATCCGCCCGAAGAGCTGCGCAGCAAGGTCGAAGAAGCCGTCCGCCGCTGCCCGAAGCAAGCCATCACCCTCGAGGGGTAGGACCTGGATGCAGTCGCGGTCGTCGGCGCCTCGCTGGCCGGCTTCCGCGCCGTCGAGGCATTGCGAGAGGACGGCTTCACCGGCGCGATCACGGTGATCGGCGACGAGCCCCATCTCCCGTACGACCGCCCACCCCTCTCGAAGCACATCCTCGCCGGTACGTGGGGCGTCGATCGGCTGCCGCTCACGTCCGTCGGTGTCGAGTTCGACGCGCTCGACGTCGAGTGGCGTCTCGGCTCGCCGGCGACATCGCTCGACCTGGCTGCCCGGAAGGTGGCACTCGGTGACGGCACGTCGGTCGCGTTCGACGGCCTCGTGATCGCCACGGGTGCGCGGGTCCGGACCCTGCCCGGCCAGCCGTCGCTCGCCGGCATCCACACGCTGCGCACGCTCGACGATTGTCTCGCCCTGCGCGACGACCTCGATGCCAATCCGTCGCGCGTTGTCGTGGTGGGCGCAGGTTTCATCGGCGCAGAGGTGGCGGCGACGGCGCGCGAACGCGGTCTCGAGGTCACGTTGCTCGAAGCGTTGGAGGTTCCGCTGCAGCGGGTGCTCGGCGACGAGTTGGGCGCGGTGTGCGGCGACATCCACCGGGACCATGGCGTCGATCTCCGACTCTCGAGCGGTGTCGAGTCGTTCGTGAACGACGGCCGCGGTCGGGTCGCCGGTGTCGTGCTCTCCGACGGGACGACGGTCGACACCGATGTCGTCGTCGTCGGTGTGGGCGTCACTCCCAACACCGAGTGGCTCGACGGTTCCGGACTCACGATCGACAACGGCGTCGTGTGCGACGAGACGTGCCTCGCCGCGCCGGGCGTGGTCGCCGCGGGCGATGTCGCACGTTGGCACAACGCACGCTTCGGCGAAGCGATGCGCGTCGAGCACTGGGAGAACGCGCAGGAGCAGGGCGCCCACGCGGCCCGCCGGCTGCTCGGCGACGAGCGACCGTACGAGCCGGTGCCGTGGTTCTGGTCGGACCAGTACGACCGCAAGATCCAACTGGCCGGCCGCAGCGGCCCGACGGACGACGTCCGCATCGTCGACGGCTCGGTGGACGAACGCCGCTTCGTGGCGCTCTACGGCCGCGCCGGCAAGCTCGTCGGCGTGCTCGGGATGAACCGACCGCGTCCCGTCATGCAGTACCGCCAGCTCATCGCCGACGGCGCGTCGTTCGAGGACGCTCTCGCCGCCTTCTCGTAGCTCGCGCACCTCATCACTCATCCGGCGGTGGTCGGTTCTTGTTGTTGGGGTGGCGGGGGTCGGTGGGTGGGACCATGGGTCGTTTGCCGGTGCCTTCGGTGAGGGCCCAGCCGTGTCGGGTTTTGTGGTTGTGGTGGTGGTGGCAGAGGGGGTCGCATTCGTCGAGGCGGGTGTGGTGGGTGTGGGCCCAGTCGATGCGGTGGTCGGTTTCGGTGCGGGTGCGATAGCAGCCTTCGACGGTGCACAGGGGTTGTTGGAACAACAGGGCGATGGTTTGGGCGGTGTTGGGGGCGCGTCCGAGGTGGGTGACGTGGGCGACGTCGGTGCCTTTGGTGATGACCAGTTTCAAGATGGCGTCGCCCAACAGTTCTCGGGCGGTGGTGGCGGGGATGGGGCCGAGTCCGGTGATTTCGCACAGTTCGTCGTGTTCGACAGTGCCGCGTTGGAGGGCGGCGAGGTCGACTCGGATCAACCCGAGGTGTCGGGGTCGTCGGTGTTTGGGTTCGGCGGCGGGTTGTTCGACGGCTTTGACGAGCGCGTCGAAGGCGTAGGCGTCGCGTTCTTCGCGGCGGTGGTGGGTGCGGGCGGTGTTGTATTCGGTGTCGATCAACGGTTCCAGCGCGGTCTGGAGGCGTGAGCCGTCGGCGATGGTGCCGCGGGCGTGGAGGTTCCAGGCGCCTTCGGCGTCGACCCAGGTGCGCATGAACCGGGCCTGATGGATCCGCCGGTGCGTCGCCTCGATATCCGGGTCTGTTGCGGCTTTGGTGCGTAGGCATTCGGACTTGAGCTCGCGCCGCGACGTGGTGTGCGCAGTGTTGACCAACCGTGACTGCTCACCGGGCGCCGCGGCGGCGGCATCGGCGACCACCACGGCCTGCGCGCCCGAGAGGCGTGCGGTCCGTAGTGCGTCTTCGACCACGGGCAGCTCGGTCAGCTTCGACGACGTCGATAGCAGGTCGCGTGCCGTCCCGATCGAGGTTCCGGTTTTGGCGGCCAGGTACTCGGCTGGTGACGGGTACCCGAGTCGTTGCCATTGTTGGACTTCGTCGACGCGTCGGGCGAGGCGGATCTTGGCGCCGGCGGTAAGGCGTTCGATCTCGTCGAGCAACGCGAACACGTCGACCACCGACGCGGCGTCGAGCGCGTCGGGATCGAACCCGGCCGCCACTGCGGCCATCTGGTCCCGCACCCCCACCACCGCTACGAACACATGTTCGATTGTAGCTGGCCACCGACCAACCGCAACCGAAATCTGCAGATCTTCTTTGGAGGCACAATCACGGCAGCAACGCCGGCGGGCCGCGCAACGGCCGGAACGAATCGGTACGCCAGGAATCAGCCGCCGTAGATCGTGTGCCAAGGCGGCCAAGTCCTCGGGATGGAACCAACGCTCGACCTGCTGGCCGTCGAGGAAGTGCATCACGCTGATAACTCGAGTTCGAACGTCCGGCCTGGCACGATGAAGCCCGATGACCGGCCGTTCGATGTCGCGACGCT
Organism: uncultured Acidimicrobiia bacterium; assembly: GCA_963721305.1. GTDB lineage: Bacteria > Actinomycetota > Acidimicrobiia > Acidimicrobiales > JACDCH01 > DATAES01. The sequence continues at coordinate 636,172 of CAVRIR010000006.1, read as the reverse complement.
CGGCACGGGGATGGCTGCTCGACGAGGTCGCCAACGCGGGACGCGAGAACCTCGATCCCGCGCACGTTCGTCGTTACGACCGGAAGGAGGACGCGAGCGCCGCCAGCGAAGTCGCGCTGCTCCGACAGCTCGGTCTCGGATCGAGCTCTGTAGTCGTGGATCTCGGCGCGGGGACGGGCCAGTTCACGCTCGCGGCGGCGGCCATCTGCGAGCGGGTGATCGCGGTCGACGTGTCGCCGGTGATGCTGGACCATCTCGAGAAGAAGATCGCCGCGAGCGACCGAACGAACGTCGAGCTCGTGAACGCCGGTTTCCTCACGTACGAGCATGTGGGTCAGCGGCCGGACGTCGTGTACTCGCGCTTCGCGCTCCACCACCTGCCCGACTTCTGGAAAGGGATAGCGCTCTCGCGCATCCGCCACATGCTCGAACCCGGGGGCGTGTTCAGGCTCTGGGACGTCGTGTACGACTTCGACGCTGCGGAAGCTGAGCAACGCGTCGAGCGATGGTGCGCGTCCGGTGGCGACGACGTCGAGGACGGGTGGGCACCGGAAGAGCTCGAGGAACACGTCCGTGACGAGCACTCGACGTACACCTGGCTGCTCGAGCCCATGCTCGTACGCGCGGGCTTCGTCATCGAGGAATCGACGTACGCCGACGACCAGATGACTGCGGCATACGTCGCGCGAGCGGTCTGAGCGCGATGCATCAGCCGAACCGCTTCGCGACCGTGAGCACCGCGAGAAGATGGCACGTCAACCGACCACCTCGAGCGTCGATGCGCCGTCGCACGCGCTCGAGCAACTCGCGTTGCGCGGCCGGCGCGAACATCTTGACGCCCGACTGAGTCGACAGCTCGGAGACGTACTCGTCCGCGCTGTACGTCACGTCGAACAGGCGCCTCGTGACGGTCGGCTCTTCGAACAAGCCTGAGTCCCGCACCGCCGCCTCGATACCACCGATGCGATCGGGATGCTTGGTCGCCGGATCGACTCGCCCGCCACCGACCGCGTCGTAGTCGTCCTGCACGTCCCACCAGAACCTGTCTGCGTCCTCCGGCACGACCCATGGCGTGGACAGCACGGCGAGGTGACCGTCCGGTCCGAGGGCCGCCGCCGCTTTCATGAAGCGAACGTCCGGATCGATCCAGTGAAACGAATTGCACGCGACCACTGCGTCGAACGTCGCCTCATCAGGTGGAGACCACGCTTCGAACGATGTCGTCATCACCTCGACGTCGGATTCGCCGGCGAGATTCTGGCGTGCTCGCTCTGCGAGTCGAGGACCGAGCTCCAACGCAAGGACGTGCAAGCCGCGCGCCGCCAAGGCGCGAGTCGCCTGTCCCGTCCCCGGTCCGATCTCGAGCACTCGAGACCCGGCGTGCAGATTCGCGAGCTGCGTGAGCTCGTCGAACACGATCGGCGGCGCCACGGGCCGGGTCCGCTCGTAGGCGTCGGGGTCCTCATCGAACGTCGCCCGGTACTGGACTCGTTCGGCCGGCGTCCACGGCGTCTCGCTCACCGAGCCGGACGTCTACGACGACGCCGACGAATGCGGTGCGCCGGATGAAGAGCCCGACGACGACGACGAGCCCTGGTTCTCGAGGCTCGTGTTGATGCACGTCTCGAGTCCACTCGACAGGCCGTTGTTCAACGCTTCGAAGAAGCCGGTTCGGAACGCGCTGACTCGTTGGAACGCGGTGCCCGTCTGGGCGGTGCCCGCCTTCACGTCAGCCGGCTTCGCGCCGAACTGCAGGAACGCGGCGACGATCTCGTCGAGATCCCCGGGCGACAACTGGATCACCGCATCAGTCGGCAGCGACTTGTTCACTTCATTCGTCTTCGTTGTCGCGACCCACACACCGGTGAAGCAGTCGGCCTTCAAGGCCGACTCGATCGTGTCGGTCGGCAGCCCGGCCTGCTTCTCCGCGCGCTGGGAGAACAGCTTTCCGATGATGGCGCCCTCCGCGAGATCGCCGATGTTCGAATAGACCTGCGGCATCAGGTTCTTCTGGTCGAAGTCGATCGTGTCGTCGTTTGCGCAATAGAGGTACTTGCCGATCGCGTCGTCGCCCGACACGGACTTGTCGCCGCACTTGAAACCCGTGGCGGGATCGAATGGGTTGATCTTCGGCTCGGTCCACTTCTGGCCCTTGGCGATCATGGGGAACGCGACCGTCCAGAAACCTCCGAGGTTCTCGGTGACCACGGGCTCGACCTGATCGAACGGCAGATTGCCTTGCTCCTGCTGGTCGGCCGACCCTGGCTCGAACGCGTCGGGCACGAAGTTGAACGACTCGTCCTCGTAGGTCTTGCACTTCTCTGTGCCTTGGGTGAAGCCGTCCTCGAAGGCGTTGATGCGCTGGAAGGCGGAGCCGTGCGCGCTCTCGTCGTTGACTGCGTCGGTCCCGACCGGGTCTCGGATCGTGAGGAAGCCGCCGAGCGCGTTGTCGAGATCCTCCGGGGACACCCTGAACGCCTTCGAGCCGCCCTCCTGGACGTGTTTCGTGTACGCGCCGGCGAAGCAGTCCGCCTGCTGTTCGGTCACGAACGTCGGAAGCCTGCCGTCGAGGATGCCGTGGCGCTGTTGGATCGCGTGTCCGAGCTCGTGCGCCACGACGATGGCGAGGGTGAACGGCCCGAACTGATCGAGCAACTGATTGGTCAGGTTGTCGGTGTCCCACGCGACGAAGTCGCCCTGTGGGCAGTAGAAGGCGTTCTGCGCGACGTCCTGGTAGTTGGCGGTACCGGGCTTGCCACAGTTCGGCGGAGGATCCTGCGGTCCGTAGGGGAACTCGCCGCCCGAGATCGGATCGAACGGCTTGCCGTACAGGTTCGGGAATTCGGTCTCGTAGAACGACTGGACGTCGTCGATCGCCTTCTTGATGATCACGTCGTCGTCGTCCGGCCCGAACGACTGGCTGCTGGAGCTGGCGTCGGAGGCGTTCGTATCAGATGGGCTGGAGCCACCGGACCCGTTGCCCGCCTTGGCCGTCGTGTCGCTCTTACTGCAGGCCGAGAGCACGAGCAGCAGTGCGAACACGACGCACATGACCTGAGGAGCCCTCGTCATCGATCCTCCAGGAAGCCGTCCGCCGCGCGGTCGAGCGTACCGCGACGTAACAAGGCGCCATCTGAAGGTGACAATGAGACGGTGTCGCGGAGGCTTTACCTCATCGCATTCGTGGCGATCGCGGTGATCGCAGGTGCGTCGATCTATGTCGCGACGAGGGTCGAGCCGAAGGATCTGAGCGGTGGCAGCGGTGACTTGTCGGTGAAAGCCGATTCCGTACCGTCACTCGCGGCCGCCAAGGGATGGATCAACTCGGCGCCGCTGACCGGGCAGGACCTGAGCGGCAAGGTCGTCATCTACGACTTCTGGACATACTCCTGCGTGAACTGCGTGCGGACGTTGCCGCATCTGAAGGCCCTGTACGACCGCTATGGCCCCGACGGTCTCGTCGTCGTCGGCATCCATTCGCCGGAGTTCGACTTCGAGAAGAACCACGACAACGTGCAACGGGCGGTGAAGGAGCTCGGCGTGACGTGGCCGGTCGCGCTCGACGACGACATGGCGATCTGGAACTCGTTCGGCAACAACTACTGGCCGGAGGAGTATCTGACCGATCGCGACGGCAAGCTGCGACAGGTGTACATCGGCGAAGGGGAGTACGACCAGAAGGAGGACGACGTCCGCACGTTGCTCGGGATCCCGTCGAGTGCGCCGAAGGCGGCGACCGCCGGTTCCGATCAGGTCGAGTCGCAGACGGAGACTCCTGAGATCCATTTCGGGACGTCGTTCGGTGCGGACCAGTTCTTCGGATCCTCCGAGCCGTTGAACGACGGCACCTCCACCTACACCGCGCCGTCACCCGTGCCGGCCGACAAGTTCGCGCTGAGCGGCTCGTGGACGGTGTCGGGACAGGCGGTCCAGTCCGCGACACCGGACGCCGCGATGGAGCTCGAATACACCGCGACCGAGGTGAACCTCGTCGCCGGTCAGGGATCGAACGCTTCGCCGGTGTCGCTCGCTGTCTCGCTCGATGGCGTCGCCCAACCACCGGTGACCATCAACGGTGACGACCTGTACCGCATCGTCGAGAACGGGCCGCCGGGGAGGCACGAGCTCGTCTTACGGCCCATGACGGCGGGGTTCCAAGCGTTCTCGTTCACATTCGGCTCCGGCACGAAGTAGTCCCTCCGATGCTGACCGACTACGTCGCCTTGTTCGGGGCCGGCGTGGCGTCGTTCCTCGCACCGTGTCTGGTTCCACTCGTCCCCGCGTACCTCGGGATGATCGTCGGCGAGTCAGCCGATCGGGGCGACCCGGCCGCAGCAGTGCCGGCCACGATCATCTTCATCGCCGGTTTCGCGGCGGTGTTCGCCGCGCTCGGCATCGCCGCTGGCACGATCGGGTCGTCGCTGAGCTCGGTGCAGGACGTGTTGCAACGCGTCGGCGGCGTCATCGTCATCATTCTCGGCCTGATCCTGCTCGGTGTCGTTCGCGGGCGCTTGGTGCAGGAGCGCCGCCTGATCAACCGGTTGCCGAACGTGACAGGTACAGCGCGACCACTCGTGCTCGGCGTCGCGTTCGGCGCCGCGTGGAGCCCGTGCGTCGGACCGCTGCTCGGCGCCGCACTCGTGATCGCCGCGCACGGCGGCCAACCGGTGCGCGGTGGTCTGCTCCTCCTCGCCTACGCCGCCGGCATCGGTGTGCCGTTCCTGCTCGCATCGCTCGGACTCGCCGCGTCACCCGGCATCGCGGAGCGGGTCCGGCGGATCGGCCCGACCCTGGAGCGCGTCGGCGGCGCGTTGCTCGTCGCCCTCGGTGTCCTGCTCGCCACCGGCGCTTACGCACACCTCACGTCGTACCTGGCTCGCTTCGCCCCGTCCGTCGGCGGCCTCTGAGGTTCTGCACGGCGTGAATGTTGGATGGAAACGGGCGCCATGGCGCCCGTTTCTCCCCGGAGTTCGCAGGGGCGGTGCTACCAGGTGAGGGAGAAGCAGCGGTCCTCGAGCGTTCCGGGCGACCACATGCCCCAGAGCCCGCCCGCGGCCCGGGCGGTTTCGTCGAGTCGCGGGAGGCAGGACGGATCGCTGATGCGGCGGACCACCTGGCGGATGCCGCCCTCGTGGACCGCATAGCCGGACCACGTGCCCGGGAAGTCCTTGGTCGAGCCGACCTCCGTGACGGTCAGACCGAAGCGGCGGTAGCGGCGATGGCGATGCGAATGGCCGGTGACCACGAGCGTCGACGGGTGGGCGCCGGCGAGCGCGCGCAGGAAGTCGTTCGCCTCCGGTCCGGGGATGCCACCCGGTAGGAACGTCGGGAATCGATAGCGCTGCGGATGATGGTGCAGCGCCACGAGTACACCGCCGTCCGCACGCGACGCCACGCGAGCGACGTCGCCGGCTATGTGCGCGACTCGGCCGGCGTGCTCGTCGGAGATGGTGGTGTCCGCGAGCACGACGCGGATCCCGGGCAGGTCGATCACCTCGACGCCGTGCACGAGATGCAGACCGTGCGTCGCGAGCGCGGGCTGCGGTTCCACCAACCGCGACCGCTTGACGTCGTGGTTGCCCGGCACAACCGCGACGTCGACATGGAGCCCGCCGAGCAGCTCGCCGATCGTCGCCCATTCCTCGGGCGTGCCGTGATGCGTGAGGTCGCCCTTCACGATGAGCAGTTGCGCTCCCCAGGCGAGTGCATCGGCGATCGCGCTGCTCGTGCAACGGATTGCGTGTGGCACCGGCGCCGCAGGTTCATTCATGCGACCGAGCATCCCGAAGAAGTCGCACCCGATGTGGAGGTCGTTGATCGTCGCGATGCGGCACGTCTCCTCGCCCGGGGGCGATGCGATCGTCCGCACCGGCACTTCGATGTCGAGTGCGTCCACGTGCACCGTCTGTTGCGTGTCCGACCGCAGTCCCTCGATGAGCACCGTGCCTGGATTGCCGTCGCCGTCCTGCCGCCAGGTGAGTTGGACGTTGTCAGGTTCTACCGCGAACACCCACGGGTCGGCGGGCCGTCGTCTCACTCGTTCAGTTGAGCGCGGCGGACAACGCGTCGCGCTCGCGCTCACGGAACGCGACGTTGACGCGCATCCGCTCGAGGTGCTGCGCGATGGCCTTCGTGCCCTGGGGCAGTGGATGCTCGGCGAAGAACCCGGCCACGTCCTGCGCGACGGCTGGATCGCTCAACGTGCGAACGCCTTCTGCCATGCGCACGATCGTGCTCGACGGGAACCGTTCGAGCAGCGCCGCCCAGTTTCGGCGAATGAAATCCCACGCGTCGGAACCGTTGTAGCGATTCGTCAAGGCGCGCGCGAGGACGAACGGGGCGTTCTGCGTCCGCACCTCCGACAGGCACAGGTCGAGCAAGCGCCCGAAGCACTCCTTGTCGCGGAAGCGAGCGAGTGAGTAGAGGTAGCGCATCTCTTCTTGCGGGTTGTCCGACTTGCGGAACCGCTCGAGGAAGACCTCGAAGTCCTGCGCGTCTCCCTGATCGCTGATCACGTTGATCGCGGCCGCGGCCATCGCCGGGTCGACGCCGTTCGGATCGTCGACGTAGGCCTCGTGCGTCGCCCGGGCCCGTGCGATCACGTCGTCGTCCGCGCCGACCACGCCGACGAGCTCGAACAGCGTCGCTCTCGTCTGGCGATCGCGGTCGGACTCGTCGTTGACCGGAGTCCAACCCATCCGGTGCAACGCGGGTGCGGCCAGCGCGCGCACGGTCGACTGCAGCCGCACTCGAGTGTCGTCGTCGACGATGCGGTCGAGCGAGCTGAACGCGCCGGCGAGCCGCTGCCACACCGCGAGGTCGGTGTCGTCGGCGAAGCTGCGCGCCAGCTCGATGAACGCGGTCGCAGTCGACGCGGCCTGCAGCACCGACGCGAACGCGTCGTCGATCAGGTCGTAGCGCTCGAGCGGGCTCAGCTCGCCGACGTGCGCGATCAAGTGGCCGCGCAGCGCGCCGCGGTACCGGGTCCGATAGAACCCCGAGCCGCCGGCGTTGACGTGCACCCAGTCGACGACCTCCGGCAAGTCGACGTCGAGCTGACGTTCGGTGAGCAGCACGCGGTCGTGGTGCTCCGTGCCGCCGGCAGACCAGGTGAACAAGGTCGGCACCGACCACAGCGGCTCGTTGCCATCCGGTGCGTGACTGTCGTCGATCGGGTACTGGAATCGCTCCTGGCGCAGGCGGAGCGTCCGATCGCCGACGAGCTCGGCTTCGACGACGGGGTAGCCGCCCTGGAAGATCCAGCTGTCCATGATCTGCCGGACGGGCTCGCCGCTCGACTCCTCGATGGCATCCCACAGGTCGGTGGTCTCGGTGTTCGAGTACTGGTGCACCGACAGGTAGTGGCGGATGCCGTCGCGGAACACGTCCTCGCCGAGGTACTGCTCGAGCATGCGCAGGACCGCGGCGCCCTTCTCATAGGTGAGGACGTCGAACATGCCCTCGGCATCCTCGGGCGACACGACCTCGAACTCGATCGGCCGCGTGCTGTGCAACGAGTCGACTTCGAACGCGGCGGTCCGCGACAGCCCGAACGCGACCCATCGCTCCCACTCGGGGCGGAAGGCATCGGTGGCCTTGATCTCCATGAAGGTGGCGAACGCCTCGTTCAGCCAGATGCCGTTCCACCACTTCATGGTCACGAGGTCGCCGAACCACATGTGCGCGAGCTCGTGGTGGATGACGTCGGCGACGTTCATGAGCTCGGGCTGCGTCGACCGTTCGGGGTCGACGAGCAGCAACACCTCGCGGAACGTGATGCAGCCGAGGTTCTCCATCGCGCCGAACGCGAAGTCGGGGACCGCGACCAGGTCGCACTTGTCGCCCGCGTAGGGGATCGCGTAGTAACCGGCCAACCACTCGAGCGAGAACGAAGCGCTTTCGAGCGCGAACGCCGTCAAATGACCCTTGTTCGGCGGGTGGACGACGCGCACCGGCGCGCCACCGACCATGACCGGAGCAGTCGCCTCGAGCGGACCGACCACGAACGCGACGATGTACGTCGACATCTTCATGGTGTCGGCGAACGTGATGCGCCGGCAGCCGTCGCCCGCGGGCTCGTTCGAGAGCTCGCCCGCGTTGGAGACCGCGGTGAGATCGTCCGCGACGACGAGCGTGATCGAGAACACCGCCTTGAGCTCCGGCTCGTCCCAGCACGGGAACGCCCTGCGAGCATGGGTCGCCTCGAACTGGGTCACCGCGATCGTTCGGTCGTCGCCGTCGTCGTCGGTGAAGGTCGACCGGTAGAAGCCGGTGAGCTTGTCGTTCAACACGCCCCGGAAGCGGCACGACAGCACCCATGCCCCCGGTTCGAGCGGCGACGCGGGCCGCAGGCTGGCGCGCTCGGTCTCGATGTCGAGCGAGATCGTCGCGTCCCGACGAGCGCCGCCGTCAGCCGGTTCGAGCCACGCTTCGTCGATCTCGAGCTCGTTGGCGTTCAGCACGACTTCGTCGACCGCTTCGGTCACCTCGACGGCGACGCGTTCGTCCCCGCGGAACGTCGCCGCGTCGAGATCCGGCTCGATCGTGATCTCGTACCTCGAGGGGATCACGGTCCGGGGCAGACGGTAGCGATCCGGCTCGGGCACGGATGCGTACGCTACCGGCCGTGACGGACCCCACGTATGACGTGCTCGCCGTCGGCAACGCGCTTGTCGACGTCATCGCCGAGGTCGACGACGCGTTCATCGTCGCGCACGGTCTGGCCAAGGATTCCATGCAGCTCATCGATGCCGATCAGGCCGAGCGGCTGTACGCGGCGATGCCCCCCGGAATCGAGACATCAGGAGGATCGGCGGCCAACACGGTCGTCGGCCTCGCCGGTCTCGGAGGCCGCGCCGCCTTCATCGGCAGGGTGCGGGCCGATCAGCTCGGCGAGGTGTACGCCCACGACATCCGCGCCTCGGGCGTCGCCTTCGAGGTGAGGCCCGCGCCGGAGGGACTGCCGACGGGCCGCTCGCTGATCGTCGTCACCCCGGACGCGAAGCGGACGATGAGCACCTCGCTCGGCATCGCGGCCGAGGTGGACGCCAGCGACATCGATCCACAGTTCGTCGCCAAGGCGAGCATCGTCTACTGCGAGGGCTACCTCTGGGACCGTGAGCCCACGAAGGAGGCCATCCGCCTCGTCATGCGCGTGGCCAGGGAGGCAGGCAACAAGGTGGCGCTCACCCTGTCCGACGGTTTCTGTGTCGAGCGCCACCGGCAGGAGTTCCTCGATCTCATCCGGAGCTCCGTTGACATCCTCTTCGCCAACGACGCCGAGATCCGTTCGTTGTACGAGGTCGACCACTTCGACGACGCCTTGGCGCGGGCTCGGGCGGACTGCGGATTGTCGTTCCTCACCCGTGGGCCCGCGGGCGCGGTCGCCGCCGAGGGCGACAAGGTCCACGTGGTCGGTGCGCATCCCCAGGGACCGGTCGTGGACACCACCGGCGCCGGCGACCAGTTCGCCGCCGGGGCGCTGTTCGGCCTGACTCACGGACACGACATCGCCACCTGCGCCCGGCTCGGGTCGGTCGCCGCCGGCGAGGTCATCGCCCACATCGGCCCGCGACCCCAGGCCGACCTCAAGCTCCTGATGAAGGAGCTGCTTGCCGGCTAGTCCGGAGGCGCCGCCGGCCCGGGAAGCGCCAGCGGCGGGCCGGCCGTCATGCGGAGGCAGGAGCGCAGCGACGCCCGGAGCATGCATCAGTCCTGTGACACGTTTCACTCCGGTTTTGGGCTTTTCACCTGCGGTAATAATCGTTATCGTCGCGATCGATGGCCCTTGCCGAGACCGGTGATGCGACGCGGGATCGACTGCTCGATGCGGCCGCCACCGTGTTCGCCGAGAAGGGCTACGACCGCGCCGGCGTCCAGGAGATCGCCCGCCGGGCAGGCCTGACCACCGGCGCCATCTACGGTCGGTTCACGGGCAAGGCCGACCTGCTCCAGGCGGCGATCGAGTCCCGCACGACCGACGAGCTGGACGAGCTCTTCGCCCAGCACCGCTACGAGGGTCACGCCTCCGACATCCTCCGCGCCGTCGGCTCGCACCTCGTCGCCCAGGATTGCCCTGACGACGTCCATGACGAGGGCGCGCTGTTGCTCGAAGCCTTCGTCGCCGCTCGCCGCGACCCCGAGGTCCACGTCCAGCTCGGGCGCCTCATCGAGGAGCGCGCTTCCGTGCTCGCGGAGCTCGTCGAGGAAGCGAAGCTCGACGGCAGCATCGACCGCGATCTCGACACCAAGTCGCTCGTGCGCTTCTGCCACGCCGTCGGCTTGGGATTCCTGCTCTACGACGCCATCTCCATCTCGCTCCCCGGCGCCGAGCCTTGGGAGCGACTCATCAACCGTCTGGTCGGTGCGATCGCGCCGCCGGAACCCACCCACAAAGGGGACTGACCCGTCATGGCCACCAACCAAGAAATCCTCGGCCGCGAAGAGGCCAACGACCTCGAGGCGATCCTCGCCATCACCAACGATGATGTCGACGCACTCCTCCACGTCGTGGCGGACAACGCCGACGCCATCTTCACTTGGGACTACGAGAAGGGGGCGCGGCCGGCGCTCAACAAGCTGTACGAGAAGGCCAAGGTGTCGCAGTGGAACGGCGAGACCGATCTCCCGTGGGACACCGAGGTCGACGTCGAGAAGGTCGCCGCCAACGCGCCGATGGATCCCGACACCGATCCCGTGCTGGTCGCCGCGAGGGCTCCCGGTGGTCCGCTCCACAACTGGGGCGAGAAGGAGTGGAACCAGAGCCGGATCGAGGGCCAGAACTGGACCATGAGCCAGTTCATGCACGGCGAACAGGGCGCGCTGCTGTGCACCGCGAAGATCGTCGAGACCGTGCCGTGGATCGACGCCAAGTACTACGCGTCGACGCAGGTGATGGACGAGGCCCGTCACGTCGAGGTGTTCGCCAAGTACCTCGACACCAAGCTGACCGGGCACTACCCGATCAACGCCCACCTGCGAATGCTGCTCGACGACATCATCAACGACAGCCGGTGGGACATGACCTACCTCGGCATGCAGATCATGGTGGAAGGCCTTGCGCTCGCCGCGTTCGGGTTCATGCACATGCTCACCGAAGAGCCCCTGCTCAAGCAGCTCCTCCGCTACGTCATGAGCGACGAGGCTCGGCACGTCGCCTTCGGTGTGCTCTCGTTGAAGGAGTACTACGAGGGCCTGTCCGACGCCGAGATGCTCGAGCGCCAGCAGTTCGCGTTCGAAGCCGCCGTGCGCATGCGCGATCGGTTCCTGCAGCAGGAAGTGTGGGAGCGCATGGGCGTCAACGTTCGCACGATGGTCAAGCTGCAGCTCGAGAACGAGGTCAACAAGAACGACGATCCGTTCCAGCAGCTCCTGTTCTCGAAGATCGTGCCGAACTGCAAGAAGCTCGGCCTGCTCGACCGCAACGACCATTGGCTGCGCCGCAAATTCTCTGAGATCAACGTCATCCAGTTCGAGGACTGGACCGACACGGGCGAGGAGTACGAGCTTCTCGACGAGGTGGCCAAAGACCGCGCGGCCGCCGAAGCCGAAACCGCCTGATCAGCCGACTCGCTGTCACCCGTTCTGGCGTCGGAAGCGGCGGATATCCGCCGGATCTGACGCCAGAACCGCGTTTTGAGGTCTAGGACGAGAGGTTCGAGAAGTCGCTGAACACGCTCTGGGCGTCGCCGCACACCTTGGAGTCGCTGAAGGCGCTGTTGAGGTCGCTGTTGTCGCTCAGGTCGTTGAGACCCTTGAACGCATTGTCGGTCTGACTGCCGAAGTTGTCGAGGTCGCTCGAGAACGAGTCGACGTCGTCGGAGTTCGCGTTCGCGAGGTCGAAGTTGTCGACCTTCGTGCGGGTGTTGCGCGCCGCGGTCCGGAAGTCGTTGAACGCCTTGACGAGGCTCAGCTTCACCGCATCGCCGCTGGCTACGTCGGGTGCACCCCGCTGGTCGATGTTCGTGGCCAGCGTCGCGGTGGCCTTGTCGACATCACCCAGGTCGCTGCTCAGCTTCTTCAGGACGGTCTCGGGGTCGGAGGAGCTGGAGATGTGCTGGAGGTCGCTGAACGTGTCCTTCAGCGCGTTGCCCCAGTCCTCGAGATCCGAACACGTCTTGTTCGCGAAGTCGTCGGCCTTCAGCTTCCCGCTCCCGCCGCCGCTGCAGCCGGTGCAGACGACCGCGAACAGTGCCAGACCGGCGAAGCAAGCCCCCAGGCGTTTGTGCATCGGGATTTTCTACTGCACCTGGCCGCGGCCTCTCGCCATGACCTCTTCGCGCCGGCGCGCCACTTCGTCGGCCGAGCCGTGTCCGCCCGCCATCCAGTCGCGCGCCACCCGAGCTTCGATCGCCCATGCGTCCTCGTCCGTACCGAGTGATCCCTTTGCGTAGGTCGACAGGATCTGGGACACGCCCGCGGGATCGTTCGACGCGATGTCTGCGGCCAACTGGCGGCAGAACGGGAGCAGTTGCTCGTGCGGGACGACGTGGTTGACGAGTCCCCACGTGAGCGCCGTCGGCGCGTCGAGGAAATTCCCGGTCGCGCTCAGCTCGCGAGCTCGCCGGATCCCCACGGCTTCGCGCAGGAGCACCGTGAGCCCCCATCCCGGTTGGATCCCGACTCGGGTGTGCGTGTCGGCGAACCGCGCTCGGTCGGACGCGATGAGGAAGTCGCAGTTGAGCGCAAGCTCGAAGCCGCCGGTGATGGCGACGCCGTTGATCGCTCCGATGATGGGCTTGCTGATCTGGGGAATCGGACCGCGGCGATCGGCGGGCGGGTCGGCCATGCCCTGGCCGCGACCCTCGCTGCTGCCGAGCTCCTTCAAATCGAGTCCCGCGCAGAACGCCGGATCGGCTCCGGTGAGGATGACGACGTGCACGTCGTCGCGCTCGTCGCACTCACGCGCGATGCGAGGAAGCAGTCGCAGCACTTCGCGTGACAGCGCGTTGCGCGCGTCAGGCCGGTTGAGCGTGACCGTCGCGATCCCGTCCTCGACCCCCATCACCACCACTTCTTCCGACACGGCGTCCCCCTCGAGTGAATGTTGGATGGAAACGGGCGCCATGGCGCCCGTTTCTCCCCGGAGTTGGCGAGTACCAGTTGGGAGTTGGCTAGCACCAGTTAGATGGTGGCGACGAGGTGGCGCGGTCCGGACACGCCGGCGTCGACCCGCAACAGCGCGCCGGACGCGCCGTCGCCGGCGATCGTCGTCACGTACATCGCGTCGTCGCCGAACGCGAGGCTCGCCGGTTGGCGGCCGGGAAGGTCGATGGTGCGATCGACGGCCCCGTCCGGATCGAACCGGACGAGCGAATGGCTCCGCGGTTGCGCGACCCACGTTCCGCCGTCGTGGTCGAACGCGAGTCCGTCGGCCTCGCCGCTCGGTGTGGCGAGCACGCGCCGGGAACCATCTCGGGCCACGACGGTCACCGTCCCGCGGTGGTAGTCGCAGAACCTCCACGCCGTGCCGTCGTCGCCGACGCCGTTCGGCCAACCGACGTCCTCCAGGACCGACTCGGCGGACTCCGGCGCGGTGATGTGCCAGAACGCGCCGGGTACGACGTCCTCGCCGGTGAACGGCATGAAGCGCAAGCCTCCGGCGAGCACGGTGCCGTCAGCGGTCGCCGCGATGTCGTTGAACCCCGTGACACCCTCGGGTGGCGCGAACAGCAGCCGGTTCGTGCCATCGGGTCGCACGTGCGTGATGTCGCGGCCCGAGACCACGACGCCTCCGTCGGCGTGCAGCGCCAGCCCGCCGACACCCCGCCGCTTGGGCACGACCGTCTCAACCGCGCCGCTCCCGGGCGACCAACGATGCACGCCGCCGCCCAGCACCTCCGTGAACCACACGTTGCCATCGCCATCGACCCGCGGTCCCTCGACGAGCTGGTACCCGTCGACCAGCACATCGATGTTCACGCTCATGAGTCCGTCTCGTCCGGGTCAGGGGGAAGGAACTCGAACTTCATGTCACCGAGCCGGACGAGCGTCGACGCGATCCAGCCGCCCATCGCGCCGAAGTGGTCGTCGAGCACGGAGCCGTCCTTCAGCGTGGCCTCGTCGAGCTCGTAGCTGCCTTCGTAACTGACCTCGACGGCGTACTCGAACTCGGCGAGGTCGTGGCCGTAGATCGTCTCGATGGTCGGGCCGGTGCGCTCCAGGGGGTCGGCCCCGATGCTCGGGCTGCGCTCGGGCAGCACCGCGAGCACCGCGGACGCGTCCGGCGGTTGCGACAGTCGCTGCACCCGCAGGACGATCTCGATCTCGATCCGGGGACCTTCCTCGAGCGGCTCGCCGATGTACCACGACCGGTAGGCGGTCTGTGCCCAGGTCGGCCAGTCGAGCGTGATGTCGGCCCGGACCCGGGGAGGGCTGCCCTCGCCGGGGAGCCCGTAACTGGTCTCCCAGGTCAGATCGCCGAGCAGCACATCGGCCTGGAACCGCTCTTCGAAGGCCTGGCGCTCGAGCAGCGCGTTCTCGAACGTGTCGCGCAACGCCCCGATCGCATCGGTGAACACATGGTCGAGCATTCGCGCGGGAGGCTACATGGCGGGGTAAGCCCTGCTCGATGGCACTCGCGGAGCTGGCCGGCGACCTCGATTTCCCCATGGCCATCGTGACCGCCACCTCGCGATCAGGCGAGCGGTCGGGTTGCCTCGTGGGCTTCCACACCCAGGCCAGCATCGACCCGCTGCGGTGGGCCGTTTTCATGTCGACCGCGAACCACACGTACGCGGTCGCGCTGGAGAGCGAGGCGCTCGGCGTGCACTTCCCAGGCGCGACCGAGCACGAGCTGGCGGCGCTGTTCGGATCGGAGACCGGCGACGCGATCGACAAGTTCGCCCGCTGCGACTGGACGGCGGGCCCGCACGGAGTGCCGCTGCTGGATCGATCGCCGCACCGGTTCGTCGGCCGCGTCGTCGATGTCGTGGACGACGGCGGGGATCACGTGTGTTTCGTGCTCGAACCCGAGGTCGTCGACCATCCGGGGCGCCTCGAGCCACTCACGTTCCGGGCGATCAGGGATGTCGAAGCCGGACATCCCCCGTGATCGCTGGTCAGATCGCGCCTGCTCCCGCGGACATGAACGCGGTGGCGACGGACATCCCGAGATCCTTGTGCCGCAGCGTCGTGATCCTGCGTCCCGGCTGCACCGCGTCCTTCACGTTGCCGATGTGGTCCGCCAGCAACGTTGCGGTGGCATCCAGATCGCGCACCGTGTACGCCAGCCCGAAGAAGCCGGCAGGACGATGGTCCGCGCCCTCCATCGGCTCGTCCGCGCCGATGAGCTCGAGGATCACCTCGCCCATGCGGAAGAACGTCTGGCGAGCCGCGAATCCGTACTGCGACGCGTCGATCTGCCGGGTGCGGCGGGGCTCGACCCCGACCGCGCTCAGCGCGGCAACGGTTCGGTCGACGTCGGGGGACAGAATCACGAGATGGTCGATGAGCTCGACGCCGTTGGCATGGCTGACCGGTGGGTTTGCCGGCATCTCGTCGGAGCTCGCGGCGGTCGGCAGCCCGTCGATCGCGGTCGTCGAGGACGGGACGTCGCGCAACGTCCACGACACGATGCGCTTGCCCGCGTCAGGCCCGGCCAGGCGCAAGCAGACCGAGCCGACCCGGCATGTCCCCTCGTTCGACACCGTGAACCCCGCTGCCGTCCACGTCTCCGGTGGATCCGCGATCACGATGCTGTCGATGGTGGGCGAGCGCGTCACCCGGATGTCACCTCCTGCGGGCCGGTGCCCATCGTCGCAAACACGGAACTCGACCGTACCGCTACCGTGAAGCAGCCGGCGATGAGCGACCTCTCTCCTTCGACGACGCACGCAGTGCCGCTGGAGCTGCCCAGCGGTGCAACGTTGCAACACGGACGCTTCGTCGTGCAACGGACGCTGGGCCGTGGCGGTTTCGGCATCACGTACGCAGCGCGGGACAACCGGCTGCAGATCCCGGTGGCGTTGAAGGAGCTCTTCTGCGAGGGCGCCGTTCGCCACGGCGGCGTGATCACCCCGCCCCCGAAAGGCGCAGAGGCGTTCGCCGCGTCGAAAGCGCGGTTCCTGCGCGAGGCCGCGGTGCTCGCGCGGTTCGAGCATCCCGGCATCGTGCGCGTCTACGAGGTGTTCGAAGAAGCCGGAACCGCCTACCTCGTGATGGAGCTCCTCGAAGGACGCACGTTGCACGAGCACCTGCTCGCCCGCGGTGGACCCTTGTCCGAGCCGGACGCGCTCGAGGTCGCGCAACGCTGTGGCGACGCGCTGCGAGTGGTGCACGCCGCGGGGATCCTGCATCGAGATCTCAATCCGGCGAACGTGATGCTCGCGGACAACGGCCGGGTCGTGCTGATCGACTTCGGCCTCGCCCGCGAGTACGCGCTCGACGAGACGACACCGATGACGCGGATGGTGACACCGGGGTACGCGCCACCCGAGCAATACGCGCTCAACGCGCGTTGCGGACCGCCGGCCGACGTGTACGGACTCGCGGCGACGACGTATTGGACACTGACGAGTCGCTCGCCGGTGCCGGCAATCGACCGGCAAACGGGGACCGCGCTCGTCGCACCGCACCGCATCGTCGAGACGGTGTCGAAGCTCGTCTCGGACGGTGTGCTCGACGGTCTCGAGCTGAACCCTGCACACCGGCCGCAGACGGTGGAGGCGTTCCTTTCGCGAGTCGGTTGCGACATGCCGACCGCGGCCCGTACCGAGGCCGCGCCACTGGCCCTCGACCAACACGTGACGCGCGCCGAAGGGACCCGGCCCCTCTCGTCGCCGCCGGCTCCCGTCCCTGTTCCACCTTCTGTCGAACCGGGCCGGCGCAAGGTGGTCGTGCCGCTGTTCGTCATCGCGCTCGCCTTCGGCGCGCTCATGCCGATCGTGAGCCTGCTGGCCATGGCCCTCATGGTGCTGCCCGGACTCGCGACAGCAGGGGACGCGATCGTGTACGTACGCCTCCGGCGGTCCGGCGACCGACTGCTCTGGCGACACCGCGCCGCGATACCCGGCTATGTGCCCGTTCGGTTCCTGCGCAACGTCGGTCACGTGTGCATCAAGGGCGTGCCCGCGCTCTTGCTCGTCGGCGCAACGGTCGCGGTCTCGCTCGCGATCGACGGCGCGACGTCGACGACGACCCTCGAGGACTGGGTTCTGCGCGTCGGTGGTGCGGGCGCGATGGCGGCCCTCATCGTGCCCGTGTTCCGCGACCGGCTCGAGTTCCGCGCCGCGGTGATCCTCGACCGCGTGGTCGGTCTCGCGCTGGAGGACGGGGCGCTCACCCCGATCGGCCAGGGCCTGTGGGTCATCACGGGGGTGTTCCTGATCGGCGCGATCGGACTGCACCCGGAGCCGTTCCCGCTGTAGAGGCTCCGGCCGAGCACTCAGTCCAGGCCGAGCTGCCAGTGGACGAAGGCGAGGACGTCAGCCGCCTCGTCCGCTTGACGCGTCGCGGGCTTGCCTTGTCCGTGCCCTGCCTTCGCCTCGATGCGCACCAGGATCGGCTGCTCGCGCCCGCACGAACTCGCGGCCTGCAACCGGGCCGCGAACTTGCGGGCGTGGAGTGGGTCGACGCGGCTGTCCTCCTCGCCGGTCTCGATCAACACCGCCGGGTAACAGGTGTCGTCGACGACGTGGTGGTACGGCGAATAGGCGTACAGCCACGCGAACTCGTCGGCAATGTCGGGATCGCCGTACTCGGGGATCCACAGACGCGCGATGAGGAAGCGGTGATAGCGGACCATGTCGAGCAACGGCACCGCGCACACGACGACCCGGCACAGGTCGGCGCGTTGCGTGATCGCCGCACCCATCAGGAGCCCACCGTTCGACCCGCCGCGAATGGCGAGCTGTGATCGTGTCGTCACGCCTTCACTGACCAACCAGTCCGCGGCCGCGTGGAAGTCATCGAACACCTGCTGCTTGTGCGCGCGCATCCCTGCCCGATGCCATGGCTCGCCTTCTTCGTTGCCACCGCGGATGCAGGCGACCGCGTAGCAGCCGCCGTTCTCGACGAACGAGGCGATGATCGGGCTGTACGCCGGTGTCATCGCGATCCGCGAAACCGCCGTACGCGGTGAGGATCGTCGGTCGGGCCCTGCCGGCTGCGGAACCGCCGTCCGGACCGTTGACGAGGAAGATGGCGACTTCCGTGCCGTCGGTCGACGTGTACGTCCGCTGCTCGACCGAGAAGCCGTTCGGGTCCGGTCTGCCCGGCAGATCGCTCCATTGCCTCACGCCGTCGTCCGGTGTCCAGCGGAACAGCGCCGGCGGTCGTGCGAATCCGGTGAACGAGAAGACAGCGATGTCGTCATCGCGGCTCGCGGCGACGCCGGCGAACGATCCGAGCTCCGGAAGCTCGACGGCGCCGACGAACGAGCCGTCCATGCGGTGCTGCGTCAGCGAGGACACCGCTCGCCGGGTCGACGCGACGAGCAGCACGTCACGCGCGACCACCGTCCCTTCGATCACGGCGTCGCTCTCCGGAACGAGTGTCTGCCAGTGATCAGGCGCGAGCGATGCCGCTCCGAGCGGCACCGCGATGACTCGACCACGAGCCGCATCGAGCGTGGTGTGTCCGACGAGCCGGTCACGCCGGTCGTCGACCGTCAGCCACGTGGTGACTTCGACGCCTTCGATCAACGTGCGCCGTTCGTTCGTCGCGAGCTCGATCAGGTGGACGTCGTTGCGGCTCCAGCCGAGCTCGACGTGCACGAGCGCGTACCGCCCGTCACGCGACACCGAAACATCCGGCCACGCGGTCTCGTCGGGCAGGTCGTCGAAGAGGACGGTGTCGTCCGTCCACGGCGTGCCGAGCCGGTGCCAGAAGACATGGCGGTCGTAGTCGCCGCCGCCCGCGTAACGCGTGTACGCGAAGCCCGAGGCGTCCGGCAACCAACCGACGGACGCGGCGCGGGTGTGGGGGATCTCGTCATCGAGATGCTCGCCCGTCGTGATGTCGAGGATCCGCAACGTCGAGCGCTCGTCGCCCGACGACGACACGCCGTACGCGACCAGCGAACCGTCCCGCGACGGGTGGAACCAGTCGATCGCCGCCGTTTCGTCGAACACCACGTGCATCGGGTCGAGGATGACGTTGGGTTCCTGCGCACCAGTGCCGTCGAGCGGCCTGACGCACAGCACGGCGCGGTCGTGATGGCCCCAGCGATCGACCGAGAACAGGCGGCCGCCTTCGATCACCGGCGCCGAGGACGTGCCTGCGCGAAAGAGCTCGGTCAGGCGCGCGTGCAGGCGGGCGCGGCACGGCACGACGTCGAGCGTGGCGCGCGTCCGGGCGTTCTGGTATGACGCCCACGCCTTGGTCTGCTCGCTGTCGCCGTCTTCGAGCCAGCGGTACGGGTCGGCGACCTCGACCCCGTGGATCACATCGACGTGATCGCTGACCGGGGCGACGAGCGGGTCGACGTCAGCCGCGGCCGGCGTTGGGCTTGCGGCCGTGATTGGCCTTCTTGCGACGCGCCCGGTTCTTTCGCTTCACAGTCCGTTTCGACATGAAGAGACAACGTTAGTCCGCGGGGTGGCTCCCGGCCCAAGCAACCAGGTCGTCGGCGGCCATGGTGTTGACGATCTCGCCGGTGTCTATGCCCAGGCGAGCGGCCTTGTCGCACCCGTACGGCTGCCACTCGAGCTGCCCGGGCGCGTGCGCGTCGGTGTCGATGGCAACCTTGCAACCCCACTCGAGCGCGAGCAGCAGCAGCTCCTCGGGCGGGTCCTGGCGTTCGGGACGGCAGTTGATCTCGACCGCCTTGCCGAAGCGGGCGCACGCCGCGAACACGATCTCCGGATCGAACTGGCTCTCCGGACGTCCGCGCCCCACGACTTTGCGCCCGGTGCAGTGTCCGAGGATGTCGGTGTGCGGGCTCGCCATCGCCAGCACCATGCGGCGCGTCATCTCGGAGCGCTCCATGCGCAGCTTCGAATGGACGCTCGCCACGACGACATCGAGCCGGGCGAGCATCTCGTCGTCCATGTCGAGGGCGCCGTCCTCGAGGATGTCGACCTCCATCCCCGTCAGGATGCGGAACGGCGCGAGCTCGTCGTTCAGACGCTCGACCTCGTCGAGCTGCTCGCGCAACCGCTCCGCCGACAACCCGTGCGCGATCGTGAGACGCGCCGAGTGGTCGGTCATCACGATGTAGTCGTGCCCGAGCGCCTGCGCGGCGCGCGCCATGCCGGTGATCGGCGCGCCGCCGTCGGACCACACGGAGTGGGTGTGGCAATCGCCCTTGAGCGCGGCGCGGATCGCGCCGCCCTGGCCGACGGGGATCTTCGTCGTCTCCTCGAGCCGGGTGAGGTACTCGGGCATCTTGCCGTCGAGTGCCTCGGCGATCGCCCGGCCGGTGCTCTCGCCGATGCCGGGAAGCTCCTGCAGCCGGCCTTCGGCGTGCAGTGAGCGCAATTCGTCCGGATCCGTCGTTCGGACCGTGTCGGCCGCCTTGAGGAACGCCTTCGCCTTGACCGACGGAGCCAGATCGCGGTCCAGCAGGTAGGTGATGCGCTCGAGCGCCTCCACGGGATCCACGGCGCAAAGGTACCGAGACGAGCCGCCACTACCCTCGACCGGAATGGAGCGGTTCGGGATCGTGGGTCTGCCGAACGCGGGCAAGTCGGCCCTGTTCAACGCGCTGACCGGTGGCGCGGCGACGGTCGCGCCGCACCCCTTCTCGACCACCGAGACCAACATCGGCGTCGCCACCGTTCCCGACCCTCGAGTCGATGCGCTGGCCGTCATGAGCGTGTCGCGCAAGATTGGTGCACGCCACCGCGGAGTTCGTCGACATCGCGGGACTGCAGCGGGGCGCGTCCGAGGGCGAAGGGCTCGGCAACCGCTTCCTCGGAGGCATCCGCGAGGTCGACGCGATCCTGTTCGTCCTACGCGCGTTCATCGACGAGAACGTCGTCGGCGGCACTGATCCGCTCGAGGATCTGCACACGCTCGAGTTCGAGCTGACGCTGGCGGATCTCGCCAGCGCGGAGCAGCAGCTCGATCGCCGGCGGAAGGCGGCGAAGGGCGACAAGTCGCTGGCGGGCGAGGTCGCGGCGCTCGAATGGGCGGTGACCACCCTGGCCGAGGGAACGCCGCTGTACCGCGCCGGCCTCACCACCGAGCGGCGCGCGGAGCTGCGGCCCTTCTTCCTGCTCACGACCAAACCGATACTCGCGGTCGTAAACCTCGGCGAGGACCAAGTGGGCGACGACGACCTCGTCGCCGCGGTGGCCGCCGAGGTGGGAGAAGCGACCGAGGTGCTCGGCGTCTCGGTGCAGCTCGAGGCCGAGGCGGCGCAGCTTCCCGCGGACGAGCGCGCCGAGCTACTCGAAGGCCTGGGTCTCGGCGAAGGCGCGCTCCCGCGGGTCGCGCGCGCGGCGTACCACCTGCTCGGACTGCGGACGTTCCTCACGACCGGTGACAAGGAGACTCGGGCGTGGACGTTCCGCGCCGGCGCCAAGGCGCCCGAGTGCGCCGGCGTCATCCACTCGGACCTGCAGCGCGGGTTCATCCGCGCCGAGGTCATCCACTGGGACGAGCTCCTCGACCTGGGTTCGTGGAACAAGGCGAAAGAGGTGGGCAAGCTCCGCGTCGAGGGTAAGGACTACGAGGTGGCCGACGGCGACGTCGTCGAGATCCGGTTCAACGTCTAGGTGATGTAAGCGATGGCCTGGTTGGTGCGCGACGGGGAGGTCCTCGCCACATTGGAGGTGGCCGAGTCGATCGGTGCGCGCATGCGGGGCCTGCTCGGCCGCGACAGCATCGACGGCGCGCTGTTGCTGCAGCCGGCGAAGTCGGTGCACACGCTCGGAATGCGCTTTCCCATCGACGTTGCGTTCGTGGACCGTGAGTACGTCGTGGTGCGCACGGTCTCGATGCGGCCGTGGCGCGTCGGGCGGATGGTCATGAAGGCTCACGCAGTGATCGAGGCCGAGGCAGGGACGTTCGCTCGTTGGGACCTCAAGCCTGGCGACCACGTCGAAGTGAAGGGTTGACGGGTGGCCGTCGGTGCCCTGGTTCTCGTCGCGACGCCGATCGGCAACATGGCGGACATCTCGCCGCGCGCCGTCGACGCGTTGCGTGATGCGGACGCCATCTGCTGCGAGGACAGCCGGCGCACCGGCAAGCTGCTCGAGCGTGCGGGGATCGCACGTCGCGCGCCACTGCTCGTCGTGAACGACCACACCGAGGTGAACCGCATCGGCGAGGTGCTCGCACGGCTCGCTCGCGGCGAACGGATCGCGGTCGTCACCGATGCGGGCATGCCCGGCATCTCGGATCCGGGCGAGCGGCTGGTGCGCGCCGCCAGCGCGCAGGGCTTCACGGTCGAAGTGGTCCCCGGTCCTTCCGCCGCTGTCGCCGCGCTCGTGGTGAGCGGGTTGCCCGCCGGTCGATTCGTGTTCGAGGGGTTCCTGCCGCGCAAGGGGAGCGGTCGCTCGCAGCGGCTCGAAGCGCTCGCCACCGAACCGCGCACGATCGTCATGTATGAGGCGCCGCATCGGCTGGCGCGCACCCTGGTCGATCTCGCTGAGGCGTTCGGTGAGGATCGACGCGTCGCGATCGCGCGCGAGCTGACGAAGCTGCACGAGGAAGTCGTGCGGGGCACGCTGGCCGACGCGTTGACCTGGGCATCCGAGAACGAGCCGCGCGGCGAGTTCGTGCTCGTGGTCGACGGCGCGCCGACGGCCGAAGAGGCGACCGACGACGAGGTGCTCGACGCGGTGCGTGCAGCACTGGCGCGAGGGCTGTCCGCACGCGACGCAGCCGCCGAGGTCGCGCGGTCGCTCGGGGTCCCGAAGCGGCGCGCCTATTCATGGGCGAACGTGGCCGACCGCTGAGTCTCGGGGGCTGCGGCCCCCTCGCTTCGGTCGCCCCATCGTCGTCCGGCTCCCTGGCCGTCGCTCGCCCGGCCAGAACCTGTGGACTGTCGTCCGCACGTTCTGAGATCGTCGCGTTCGATGTTCGACGCGGACCTGGTGCACGCGGTGCTCGACGTCGTCCCCGACGCCGTGGTCGACGGCGGTTGGGGGGTCGACGCGCTGGCCGGACGCCAGACCCGTCCGCACGACGATCTCGACCTCGTCGTCGACGCCGGCGCAGCCGGATCTGCGATCGCGGCGCTCGGCGCGCTCGGCTTCGTCGAGGTGACGGACGAACGGCCGGCGCGCGTTCTGCTGGCGAACGCCGAGGGCCGTCCGATCGATCTGCATCTCGTCGAGCGGACGAGCGCGGGCACGACCCAACGACTGCCGGGCGGTATGCAGTTCACCTACTTCCTCGACGACTGCACCGGCGTCATCGGCGGTCGGTCGGTGCGATGTCTGTCGCCGGAGATGCAGGTGCTCACGCACGGCGGCTACGAACCCGACGACGACGACCGCGCGGACGTCGCCGTCGTCGCTGGGGTCTCCGGGCTCGCGCTGCCACCGCCGTACGCCCGACCGGTTCCGAACGGCGAAGCCGTGGAGGTGCGGGCGGCGACCGTCGACGACGTCCCGGCGGTGTGCATCATCCGCATGCGATCGTGGCGCGCCGCGTACGCCGGTCTCATGCCCCAGCAGGTGATCGACGCGCTCGACATCGGCACGATGTGGTCGACATGGCGAGCGGCGATCCACCACGCGGCGACGCCATCGACCCGATTGTTCGTCGCGGGAGCACCGGGCGAGGTCCACGCGTATGCGTGGGTCCGTCCGTTGGACGGGACCAGCACGACGACCGGCGAGGTCGGGGCGATGTACAGCGATCCGACCGCGTGGGGGACCAAGGCCGGCTGGACGGTGTTCAGTGCCGCGGTCGCGTTCCTGCGGGACCAGGGGTTCGACGAGCTCAGCCTGTGGATGCTGAAGGGCAACGAGCGTGCCGGGCGGTTCTACGAACGTGCCGGTTGGGTGCTGTCCGGCGAGGAGCAGACGACCGAGACTCCGGTCGGGTCGTACGTGGAGGTGCGGTACCGGCTCGTAGAGTCGTAGTCGTGTCCGAACCGGATCCGTTCGACCCGTTCGACTTCGACGACCTGTACGACGAGCACACCCTCGGTCGTCTCGATGGTGCGTCGCGGCGGCGAGGGCCGTCGGAGATCGTCCGAGGTTGGCGGGGCGGCCTCGGTGCCGGCGCCATCATGACGACGGCGATGCTGGGCGTGCGCGACGCGATCGAGCCCGAGCAGCGCGATCCGGTCATCGAGGAGATCGACCTCGACCGCTTCGTCGACCTCGACGCCCCGGTCGTCTACCACCACGTGCCGGGCGCCCCGAAGGCCAGCGTGGCGATCGTCCGCCCCTGGCTCCTGTAGCTCCCCCAGCAGGAATGTTGGATGGAAACGGGCGCCATGGCGCCCGTTTCACCCCGGAGTTCGCACTTTGGGGGCTTCACTGTCACACCCCCTCTGCATGATGTCCGGCATGGCAGGGAACCTGGTTGTGGGAATGCTGGTGGTCGCCTTCCTGGCGGTCCTGATCATCGGGCTGTTGCAGCGACTGCGAGCCGATCTCGTCCGTCAACGCCAAGCGGATCGTGACGCCACGGTGCGTGCGGCCGTCGACGGCGTGGTCGCGATCGCCGGCGATCAGCTCGGCGTGCGCGTCGAGGCAGGCGCGCGCGAGATGGCGGTGCACAAGGACGCCATCAGCGAACGGCTGTCGTCGATGGGCGATGAGCTCGCGCGGGTGAGCGACCTCGTTGGTGCGTTGCAACGCGACCGTGCCACGCAACACGGCGAGCTCGTGCAAGGGCTGCGCGAGACGTTGCGCACCACGAACGAGCTCGCCGGTACGACGCAGGCGCTCCGCACCGCGCTCGCGAGCCCCAAGGCGCGCGGGCAATGGGGTGAGCGCATGGCGGACGACGTGTTGCGCACTTCCGGCATGCTCGAGGGCGTCAGCTACCGCAAGCAGCGCGCGATCGCGGGCGGCACCATCCCCGACTTCACGTTCCTGCTGCCGCGCGACGTCGAGCTCCACATGGACGTGAAGTTCCCGATCGACAACTACATGCGTCACCTCGAAGCGGCGACCGACGCCGAGCGCGACGCCACCCGTTCGGCGTTCCTGCGCGATGTGCGCAACCGCATCAAGGAGCTCGCATCGCGCGGGTACGCCGATCCAACGACGACGCCCGGGTTCTTGTTGCTGTTCATCCCCAACGAGAGCGTCTACGCCTTCATCCACGAGCACGACTCGCAGCTGTGTGACGTCGCGCTTGCGCAGGGAGTCGTCCTGTGCTCACCGTTCACGTTGTTCGCGGTGCTCGGGGTGATCCGCCAGGCGGTCGACTGCGTGTTGCTCGAGCGGGCCTCCGACGAGATCCTCGACGCGCTCGCCAGGTTCTCGCAGCAGTGGGGGCGATTCTCCGAGCACGTCGACAAGCTGGGCAAGCAACTCGGCACGGTGCAGGGCACGTACGACGAGATCGCCGGTACCCGGCGGCGGCAGCTCGAGAAGCGCCTCGACGAGATCCAAGCGATCCGCACGCGGCGAGGGCTGCCCGAGCTCGACGACGCTGCTGAGCCGGAAACACCCGTGCTGCGGGAGGTGAGTGCTCTGTAGCCTTGCGTGCGTGACGCAGCGGTACATCGACGCAGCGCAGTTCATGCGGATGCCCTCCAGGGGCCGCAGCTGACGCGCGACGACGCGCTGTCCGGGTCCCGATTGTTCGGGCCCGGGCATCCGGCACGGGCCCTCGGTTCGAGGAGGCACGGTGACCGAGATCCTGACCAACGCATCGGTCGATGCAACGACCGCGACAGAAGTCGCCCCGGAATCGTCCACCTCTAAGGTGGCGCCCGTGGGGCGCATCTACCTGACGACACCGATCTACTACGTGAACGACGCGCCCCACATCGGGCACGCCTACACGACGGTGACCACCGACGCCCTCGCCAGATGGCATCGCCTGGTCGGCGACGAGACCTGGTTCCTCACCGGTACCGACGAGCACGGCTTGAAGGTGCAGCGCGCCGCCGAGGCCAACGGGGTCACGCCGCGGGAATGGGCTGACCAGGTGGTCGAGCGGTTCAAGGAAGCGTGGGCGTTGCTCGGCATCAGCAACGACGACTTCATCCGCACCACCGAGCCCCGGCACTACGCGGCGGTGCAGGAGCTGCTCCAGCGGGTGCACGACAACGGCTACATCCGGCTCGGCACCTACGAAGGCCTCTACTGCGTTGCCTGCGAGGCCTACTACGCCGAGGACGAGCTGCTGCCGGCGTCACCCGGTAGCGACGCGCCCGGCAACTGCCCGATCCACGATCGCCCGGTCGAGCTCTTCAAGGAGGACAACTACTTCTTCGAGCTCAGCCGGTTCACGCAGCCGCTGCTCGACTGGTACGAGCAGCATCCCGACTTCGTCCGTCCCGAGTCGAAGCGCAACGAAGCCCTCGGCTTCATCCGCCAAGGACTCGAGGACTTCTCGATCAGCCGCACGTCGATCTCGTGGGGAGTGCCGATCCCGTGGGATCCCGCACACGTCACCTACGTCTGGTACGACGCGCTGATCAACTACGCGACGGCCGTCGGTTACGGCAGCGATCCCGCCCGCTTCGAGCAGTGGTGGCCGTCCGTGCACCACGTGATCGGCAAGGACATCCTCCGCTTCCACTGCGTCTACTGGCCGGCGATGCTGCTGGCCGCGGGCATCGAACCGCCCCACCAGATCAGCGTGCACGGCTTCCTGCTCGTCGGCGGCGAGAAGATGAGCAAGACGCGCCTCAACCAGATCGCGCCGGCCGATCTCGTGGCCGACTTCGGGGTCGACGGCTTTCGCTACCACTTCCTGCGCGACACACCGTTCGGTCCGGACGGCGACTTCAGCTACGAGCGGATGGTCGACCGGTACAACGGCGATCTGGCCAACAACCTGGGCAACCTCCTCGCGCGCGTCGCGACGGTTGTCGGCAGCAAGTGCGGAGGCGTCGGTCCCGCGCCGCGCCCGGACAGTCCGCTGGCCGAGATCGCCGCGACCGCCTACGAGGACGCCGCCGCGGCCTGGGAGAACGTGCAGCCGTCGATTGCGCTCGAAGCGACGTGGCGGCTGGTGCGGGAGACGAACGCGCATCTCGAAGCCAACGAGCCGTGGAAGGCCGAACCGGGTCCGGCGGTCGATGCCGTGCTCGGTGACGCACTCGAAGCCCTGCGCATCGTCGCCATCCTCGCCTCGCCGGCCATCCCAGCATCGACCGCGGCGATCTGGCGGCGCATCGGCCTCGCCGGTTCGCCGGACGAACAGCAGCTGCCCGACGCGGCCGCGTGGGGCCGGTACCCGGGCGGTCTCCCGGTGGAGAAGGGCGCGCCGCTGTTCCCGCGCATCACCAGCTGAGCGCCGTGCGCTGGATCGACGACCACTGCCACTTGCCGGCCGACCACGCCGAAGCGGTGCAGGTGATCGACGACGCTCGTGACGCAGGCGTCGAGCGTCTCATCACCATCGGCACCGAGCTGACCGATTCCCGCGCTGCCGTCGCGGTCGCCCGCTCGCACGACGGCGTGTGGGCGACGGCCGGCGTGCATCCGCACGAGGCGAAGGACGGCATCGAGGGCTTGGCCGAGCTGCTCGACGAGCCGGAGGTCGTCGCCGTCGGCGAGTGCGGCCTCGACTACCACTACGACCACTCGCCCCGGGACGTACAGCGCGACGTCTTCGCCGCCCAGATCCGGCTCAGCCATGCGCACGAGCTCCCCCTGGTGATCCACACCCGGGAGGCGTGGGACGACACGTTCGCCATCCTCGAGGCGGAGCGCGTCCCCGCCCGGACGGTGTTCCACTGCTTCAGCGGCGGGATCCCCGAGGCCGAGCGTGCGCTCGACACCGGCGCCTGGCTGTCGTTCGCCGGTGTGATCACGTTCCCGAGTGCCGCCGACATCCGGGAGGCCGTCCGGAGGTGCCCCCTCGACCGCATCCTCGTCGAGACCGACTCGCCCTACCTCGCCCCCGTGCCGCATCGGGGCAAGCCGAACCGTCCTGCGCTGGTCACGGTGGTGGGGGCGGCGGTGGCCGAGATCAAGGGCGTTTCCGCCCAAATCGTCGCCGAGGCGACCTGGGCCAACGCGAATTCCGTGTTTCGCCTGTGACGAATCGGGGCAAATCGCTGCCGGGAAGTTTGCGTTCGCGTTACGGCCCCCGTAGCGTGCCCGCAACTTGATTGACCGCTTCCCCATCCCAATGACCCCCAGAAGAAGGACGGAGCTCTGGAGGCCCAAGCAGATGAGGTGCGGCAGCCGTACGTCGTCCCCCGACGTCGCCTGTTGTTCGCCGTCTGGTTGACGGCGGTGGCGCTGCCGGTCCTCGTGATCGACAACATCCCCCGAACTG
Organism: uncultured Acidimicrobiia bacterium; assembly: GCA_963721305.1. Lineage (GTDB taxonomy): Bacteria > Actinomycetota > Acidimicrobiia > Acidimicrobiales > JACDCH01 > DATAES01. The sequence continues at coordinate 607,858 of CAVRIR010000006.1, read as the reverse complement.
AAGCCCGTGCCGCCGTCACGGTGGTCGCTCCCGATGCGAGCGAGCCCCCCGTGACATCCGCGGCGACGACCGCCACGACGCAGGCGGCGACCGCGCTGGTCACCCCTGCGACCGACGGGTCCGCAACGGACGAGCCGGTTGCGGCGCGGCCGACCGCGACCAGTGCGCCGACCACCACGGCGCCGAAGCCGGTGACGGTCCAGGTCAAGGCGCCACCGCGGACCGCCGCGCCGCCGACGACCGCGCCCCCGGCCACGGCGCCCGCGAGCACCAACTCCGAGGAGGGCGGCGCGAGCTGGTACGCCTACAACGCCGGTGAGTGCGCGCACCGCAGCATCCCGAAGGGCACGGTCGTCACCGTCACCCGGATGTCGACCGGTGCGTCTGTCACCTGCGTGGTCACGGACCGTGGCCCCTTCGGCGACGGCCGCATCATCGACCTCGACCGGAGCACCTTCAGTCGCCTGGCCGACCCCGGTGCCGGCGTGATCGACGTGCGCGTCACCTGGTGACTGCCTGGTGATCACCGGGTAGCAGAATCGCCCGGGTGACGATCACGCGGCGGCAAGCGGCTGACCTGCTGGATCGCCACGGGATCCGTCCGAGCCGCGCGCTGGGACAGAACTTCGTCGTCGACCCGAACACGGTCCGGCGCATCGTCCGCCTGGCCGGCGTCGAGGCCGGTGATCCGGTGATCGAGGTCGGCGCCGGGCTCGGCGCACTCACGCTGGCGCTGGCCGAAGCCGGGGCTGCCGTCACCGCGGTCGAGCTCGACCGGCACCTGCTGCCGGTCCTGGAGGAGGTCCTCGCCGGCGTCGAGCCCCCGCCAACGGTCGTGCACGCCGACGCCATGACCCTCGACTGGGCCGCCCTCCTCGCCGATGGCGACCACTGGCACCTCGTGGCGAACCTGCCGTACAACGTGGCCACGCCGCTAGTGCTGGATGTCCTCGACGGTGTTCCGCAGATCGACCGGCTGCTCGTCATGGTGCAGCGGGAGGTCGGGGAGCGGCTGGCGGCCTCGCCGGGGACCGCGGCCTACGGCATCCCGTCGGTCAAGGTGGCGTACTGGGCGCACGCGGAGCTGGCCGGTCGGGTCGGGCCGAGCGTCTTCCTGCCCCGGCCCCAGGTCGACTCGGTTCTCGTGCGCATCACCAGGCGCACGGCGCCTGCGACCGCGGCTGATCGCGACCGGTTGTTCGCTTTGGTCCGCGCCGGCTTCGGTCAGCGCCGCAAGATGCTCCGCCGCTCGCTCGCCGGGCTGGTCGAAACCACCGACTTCGAGCGGTGCGGCGTCGCGCCCGAGTCCCGCGCCGAGCAGCTCAGCGTCGAGCAGTGGGGGCGACTGGCCGGCGCGCCCGAATAGCGTCGGCCGCCCATGGACACCGTTCGAGCGCCGGCCAAGCTGACCGTCTCGCTCCGGGTGACCGGCCGCCGCGACGACGGCTTCCATCTCCTGGATGCCGAGATGGTGTCGTTGGATCTCGCGGACACCCTGACCTTCGAGGAGGGCGACGGACTGACGATCAAAGGACCTGCGGCCGCTGACGTTCCGGGGGACGACACGAATCTGGTCCGCAAGGCCCTCGCGCTCATCGGTCGAACGGCGGCGGTGGTGGTCGACAAGCGCATCCCGCCGTGCGGCGGGCTGGGCGGAGGCTCGACCGATGCCGCGGCCGTGCTGCGATGGGCCGGCATCGACGACCCGGTGGTGGCCGTGCGGCTCGGCGCGGACGTGCCGTTCTGTGTGCGCGGTGGCCGGGCCCGCGTGACGGGTGTCGGGGAGGAGCTGCGCGCGCTGCCGTTCGAGCCGCGGACGTTCACGTTGGTCCTTCCCCCCTTCGGCTGCTCGACGGCCGCCGTCTACGCGGTATGGGACGACCTCGGTGGTCCGGCCGGCGACCATGGCAACGACCTCGAACCGGCCGCGCTCGCGGTCGAACCGCGCCTGACGGAGTGGCGCGATCGACTCGGGGATGCGACGGGTGTGCAACCCCGGCTCGCCGGGAGCGGCTCGACGTGGTTCGTCGAGGGCACGTTCCCGGGCGATGGCCGGCTCGTGGTGCGCACCACCGATGCGGTGTGATCGCCGGCTGTGCTTGGACGGCTATGCGCCGTAGGTCAGCGGTTTGCGCGCCTGGATGATCCAGGTCCCGGACTCGTAGGCGACGCCTCGATCGTCGGCGTGGTCGGCGATCGTCGTGCGCAGCGCCGCGAGGGCGGACTCCCGACCCGCCTCGTCGAGGCCGTTGCGCATCCAGCTGGTGAGCTCGCTGACGAACTGGAACGCGTCGTCGGGATCGGGACCGAAGCTCATCGGCTCGCGGAGGCCCTGGAAGGTGACGTCGGCGAAGCCTGCGGCGCCGAGGATGCCGAGTACGCGATCGGGGTCGGCAAGCGCGAACGGGCTGGGTGCGTCCGGCGGTGGCGTCGGCAGGTCGCGCCCGACCGCCAGCGCGGCGCGGAACTCGGTGAGCCACTCGTTGTCGGCAACGCTCTGCCACGTGAGGAGGACGAGTCGACCTCCCGGCCGCAGGGCGCGGTGGAGGTTGGTGAACGCGGCGACCGGATCGCCGAAGAACATCGAGCCCATGCGGGACATGACGATGTCGAACTCGCCGCTCACGAAGGGATGGATCTGCGCATCGGCGTAACGGAATTCGATGTTCTCGACGCCCTCGGCGGCCGCGGTCTGGCGGGCGAGCGCGAGCATCTGCGACGACAGGTCGACACCGACTGCAGAACCGCTCGCCGCGAGGCGCGCCGCGTCGCGAGTGGCTTGGCCGGTGCCGCAGCCGACATCGAGCACCCGATCGGAGTCGCGGATCGCGGCGGCGGCGAGGAACGGGCCATGACAGTTGGCGAGGGTCCCGTCGAACAGGTCCGCTTGCGCGGTCCAGAACGCGCCTTCGTTGCCGTCCCAGGCGCCGACCATGCCGGCGTTGGACGGATCGGCGGTCAGCTGCTGCTGGTTGGTGGTCATCGTGTTCTCCGTTCGTGTCAATGTGTCGTCCGAGATGGTCGGCAAACGCCGGCGGACCGTGTACACGATCACGGCCAGGGGCGGCGGGCCCTCGCGGAGTGGGTGCCCACGGCCGGCGACGGTCCTGCCCTCGAGTTCGAGCAGCTGATCAAAGTGTTCTTCGCCGAACACGCCAGCAAGGCGGATCTGCTCGCCACGCTCGCCGGCGTGCGGGAATGGAGCGACGAACGGCTCGCCGCCAACGTTCGCGTCCCGGAGGCGTATCTCAACGGCACGGGTCCGTTTCCCGAGCGGCTCCCGTGGCTCATCCTCGTGGGCCAGTTCCTCGTCGAGTTCCATCTGATGGTCGAGCACTGGACGGACTGGGCCACCGGTGTCGTCGAGACCTGGCCCGACGACATCGCGGGCGCCGAGCCGGACTGGAAGACGCTCGAGCAGCACGAAGTCATCGCCAAGGCGCACGCGCAACGGTCCTGAGCCCGGCGAATTCGCTCAGGTGGTGTGGGCGGGAGGTCCGCGGGTAGGGTCGTCCTCCGCCATGGGAAGCCTCATCAAGAAGCGGCGCAAGCGGATGCGCAAGAAGAAGCACAAGAAGATGCTGAAGCGCACCCGTTGGCAGCGGCGGGCGGGCAAGTAGCCGTCGCAGTCGGGCGAAGCAATCAGCCCGCGGCGAGGGCGATGAACCGCTCGATCCGGCCGCGGACGACGTCGAGGCTGTCGGTCCAGAAGCCCTCGTCCCGGATGTCGATGTCGAATCGCCCGGCGAGCTCCGCCGCGTCGGCGAGACCCGTCGCGGCCAACAGGTCGTCGTAGCCGAGTCGGAAGCGCTCCGGGTCGGCGGTGTACCGCGCGTACAAGCCGATGCCGAACAGCAGGCCGAAGGTGTACGGCCAGTTGTAGAACGCGGTCGAGTAGTAGTGCGGCTTCACCGCCCACATGTACGGATGCAGCGCGGCGGGGTCGAGGCCGTCGCCGTACGTCGCGAGCTGCGCTGACGTCATCGCCGTGTTGAGCTCGTGGACGGACAGCGTGCGCTCGGCGCGACGGTCGAACACATCGCGCTCGAAGAGGAACCGCGAGTGGATGTCGACGACGACTTGTGCCGCGCCGGTCAGGTCGGTGTCGAGCAGCGCGAGCTCGCGGGCCGGGTCATCGGTCGAGGCATGCAGGCCGGACTGCACGAGGATCGTTTCGCAGAAGATGCTCGCGGTTTCCGCCAACGCCATCGGTGTCTGTCGTTGCATCGGCGTTCGATGCGCGAGGTTGGTGTTGTGGTAGGCGTGCCCGAGCTCGTGCGCGAGCGTCGACACGCTGTCGAACGTGCCGCCGAAATTCATGAGCACGCGACTCTCCTCGCCGCGGACCGACATGCAGAACGCGCCGCCGCGCTTGCCGTCGCGCGCTTCGGCATCGACCCACCGCTCGTCCAACGCCCGTTGCGCCAGCGACGCCAGCGCCGGTGAGTACGTGCCGAACGCGTCGAGCACCGCGCTCGATGCTTCGTCCCACGTCACGGCTGCCGTCGACGGATCGCCCACCGGCGCGAACAGGTCGCACCATGGGAGCCCGGCGCCGGACGGACGACCGAGCACGCGCGCCTTTGCCTGCAGGTACCGCCGAAAGTCGGGGAACGACGCGATGACCGCCGCGTGCATCGCGTCGAGCGCGGCGCGGTCCACCGCGTTGGTGAACAACACCGGCTCGAGTGAGTCGGTCCAACCGCGGCGGCGATTGAGGACCCCGCCCTCTCCCTTGATGCCGTTCATCGCCGCCGCCAACGGGATCGACACCGACTCCCACGCGGCGAGCTCGGCGTCGTACGCCGACTTGCGGGTCGCGGCATCACTCGCCATCGCCAGGTTGCGCACGACGGTGATCGGGAGGTCCTCGCCGTCCACGCTCGCGGTGAGGCGCGACGTCACGTCACCGTGCAAGCGGTTCCACGCCGATCCGCCCGTGAGATTGAGCTGGGCGGCAAGTCCTTCCTCGGCCTCGGTCATCTGGTGGGCGGCGGCGCGTTCGGCCTTCCGTAGGGGCCATGCGTGATCGGCCGCCGCGGGACTCGAGGTGATCAGGTTCTCCGCACCGAGCCGGGCGACCCATGCCGCGAACCGGGTGTTGAGCGTCCGCAACGGCGCCACTTCCGCTTGGAGCTTCGAGTGCAGCGCGTTCGCGTCCTCGTCGCGCGCATCGGTGGTGATGAAGCCGTTGAGGTACGCGCCCACGAGACGAAGCTCGTCCTGTAGCGCGTTCGTCTCTGCGAGCACCTCTTCGAAAGCCCGAACCGTCGCGTCGTCGACGGGAACCGGCTCGCCGCCGCGTACCTCGTGCTGGTCGTACAACGCGGTGAGCCGTGCGACGCCGGCGCCGACCTGCTCGTGCGCCGCGGCGAACTCGCGTGAGTCCAACGCGGGGAAGAACGGAGTGAGATCCCAGCGGGGCAGTTCCGGTGTGATCACCGCCATGGCTCGGCAACGTAGCGCCTACGCTCGACGCGAACCGAGGGTGGAAACGGGCGCTCTGGCACCCGTTCCCATCCAACATTCGGGGGTAGTTCAATTGGCAGAACGGCGGCCTTTGGAGCCGACGGTTGCAGGTTCGATCCCTGCCCCCCGAGCCCAACGCCTACTTGGCCCTACGCCCATGAGGACACGGTGACTGGCTGTGAAGGTCCAGGCAGATGCGTGTGATGGAACCATGAGGCTGGCCGGGGTAGAACCAAGGCCATGACCGAGCGCCGGCTGAACGCCGTCGTCCTCGCCGCCGGTGAGGGCACGAGGATGCGCTCGACGCGTCCGAAGCCGCTGCATCTGTTGTGCGGCAGGGCGATGGTTCTGTACGTCCTCGACGCGCTCGCGGAGTGCGATGTCAGCAGGGCCGTCGTCGTCGTCGGGCACGGCGCCGAGATGGTCACCAAGAAGTTGCAGGAAGAGGCGGGCGACCTCGTCATCGACTTCGTCGAGCAGCACGTCCAACGGGGCACGGGTGACGCGGTCAGCGTCGGGCTCACCGGCTTCGACGAGGATGACGACGGCGACATCCTGGTGCTGCCAGGTGACACGCCGCTGCTGCGGGCGTCGACCGTCGCGACGCTCGTGCGCGAGCACCGGTTGTCCGGCGCGGCGTGCACGATCCTCACCGCGCAGTCGAGCGACGCCACCGGTTACGGCCGCATCGTGCGTGGCAAGGACGGCAACGTCGTGCGCATCGTCGAAGAGCGCGATGCCACGCCCGAACAGCGGGCCATCACCGAGTGGAACACGTCGATCTACTGCTTCCGTCGCAGTGTGCTCGCGCCGGCGTTGCGCAGGGTCACACCGGAGAACGACCAGGGCGAGTACTACCTGACCGACGTCGTCGCCGTACTCCACGACGCCGGCTATCCGGTCGTCGCCGTGATCGCTCCCGCGGACGACGAGCCGCAAGGCGTGAACGATCGCCGCCAACTCGCGCGAGCCGAAGGCGTGCTCCGTCAACGCACGAACGATCGATGGCTCGGGTTGGGCGTCACCATGCTCGATCCCGAACGCACGTACATCGACGCGGCCGTCACACTCGAGTCAGACGTGACGTTGTTCCCCGGCACGCTCCTGCAGGGCGCAACCGTCATCGGCGAGGGAGCCGAGATCGGACCCAACACCCGACTGGTCGAGTGCACGGTCGGGGCCCACAGCATCGTCGAGGAGACCGTTGGGCGCTATGCCGACATCGGCTCGGCGGCGATCGTGGGTCCGTACGCGGTGCTCGAGCCCGGATCCCACATCCCGCCGGGCACGAGAACGGGCTCGTTCTACACTGCGAGCGCTGAGGACGTGAGTTCCTAGAAAGAGGCGCGTCGCGTATGGAGTTGATGAGCAAGAAGACGCTGCGGCTGTACTCGGGCCGTTCGCATCCGGCTCTCGCCCAAGACATCGCCCGCCATCTCGGCGTGCCGCTCGGTGAAGCGAACGTCCGTGACTTCCCGAACGGCGAGACGCACTGCCGGTTCGGCGAGAACATCCGCGGCGCCGACGTGTTCATCATCCAGACGCACTGCGGCTCGGTGAACGACTCGATCATGGAGCACCTCGTGATGATCGACGCGGCCAAGCGCGGCGTCGGCCAAGCGCATCACGGCCGTGTGCCCGCTCTACGGCTACGCCCGCCAGGACCGGAAGGCGGAAGGACGGGAGCCGATCGCGGCGAAGCTCGTGGCCGATCTGCTGACGACCGCGGGCGCGAGCCGGATGTTGAGCGTGGACCTCCACTCGGGACAGATCCAGGGCTTCTTCGACATGCCCGTCGACCACCTGACCGCGATGCCGGTGTTGCTCGACTACATCGAGGACGAATGTGGCGGCGACATCGTCGTGGTCGCACCCGATGCCGGCCGGGTGAAGGTGGCCGAGCGCTACAGCCAGCACCTCGGCGCCGACCTGGCGTTCGTCCACAAGCGCCACATCAAGGGGAAGTCGGACGAGGTCGAGGCGCGAGGCGTGATCGGCGATGTGGCCGGCCGGCGCTGCGTGATCATCGACGATCGCATCGACACCGCTGGGACGATCGTGGCCGCGTCCGACATCTTGAAGGAGCACGGCGCCACCGAGGTCTGGGCCATGGCGACGCACGCCGTCCTCGCCGATCCCGCCATCGACCGGTTGAAGAACTCCGAGATCTCGCGCGTCGTGGTGACCGACACCGTTCCGATCCCGGACGACAAGCAAATCGACAAGCTCGAGGTGCTCTCGGTGGCCGGCACGATCGCCGACGCCATCGACGCCGTGTTCGAGGACAAGTCCGTCTCCGAGCTGTTCGGCGGCGAGAACCTGGCCTGACGGGCCGCGGCGAACTGCGGGTCATTGGCCGCAGCTAGAGCGCCAACAAATGCACCGACGTTCGTCAGGAGATCGGAGGGCGGCGGTCCTTCCAGGGGAGGGCGGCCTCGAGTTGGGCGCCGACCTGGAGCGCGAGGTCGTCCCGCCACGGGCCGGCGGCGATCTGCACACAGGAGGGGAGTCCGGACTCGTCGTCGTGGTGCACCGGCACCGAGATCGCCGGCAGTCCGGTCACGTTGAAGATCGAGGTGAAGATGGCCATCGGGTAGCAGTTGATGAGCGCCAGCATGGGATCGACGTCCGCCCCTTCCCACACCGTCCCGCACCGCGGCGCCAGCGTGGCCATCGTGGGCGTCACCAGCACGTCGAACGTGTCGACGAACTGCGCCATCAACGGGCGGGCCAGCACCTGCGTGCGATACACCGCCTCGACGTACCTGATCGAGTCAGCGCCGTGTCCGGCATCGCGCAGCGCGCGGTTCAGCGGCTCGACCTTGTCCCAGTCGATGATCGGGACGCCGGCGGATCCGGTGTTCCAGACGACCCCGAACGATTCGATGAACGCATCCGCGTCCGGCAGCGACAGCTCGACCTCGAACACGTCGTGTCCCGATGCGGCGAGCGCGTTGACGGTTTTCGTGACGGCGGTGATGCAGGCCGGCGCGATCGGCATGTCCAAGGGCGGCGTCGTCGTGTACCCGACGCGCAGGCGAGGCGGGGGTAGCTGCGCGCTCACCGCGAACGGTTGCGCCGGCGCCGGCGCGTTGTACCAGCTGAGCGGATCTGGCTGTCCGATGATGTCGAGCGCGGCCGCGGTGTCAAGCAGGGTGTGGGACAGCACGCCGCTCGTGGCGAATCCCTCGAGCTCGTTGACGGCGTTCGGGACGCGGTTACGGCTCGGCTTGAGACCGACGAGGCCGTTGCACGCGGCCGGGATGCGAATCGATCCGCCGCCGTCTGACGCGTGCGCGATCGGTGCCATCCCCGACGCGACCGCGGCACCCGCTCCGCCACTCGAGCCGCCCGGGGTGTGATCCGGGTTCCAGGGGTTGCGGGTGATGCCGTGCGCGTCGCTCTCCGTGTACGAGACGGTGCCGAACTCGGGCGCGTTCGTCATGCCGAGGAGGATGAAGCCGGCCTCGACGAACCGCTCGACGACGAAGTCGGATTTCGTCTGCGGCTCCCAGCTCGTACCGCGCGACCCTTGCGTCGACGGCCAGCCGGCGACCCGATTCAGGTCCTTGATCGGCAAGGGGACGCCGAAGAACGGCGGCAGCTCCGTGACGTCGGTCGTGGCCACGACGTCTGCCGCCCGCTTGGCGGCGTCGCGCACCTCGTCGTCCGCCCGGTGGCAGAAGGCGTTGAGGGTCCCGTCGAACTGCTCGATCCGCTCCAGGTACAGATCGGCCACCTCCACAGGGCTGATCTGCTTGCTGCGGATGGCGGCGGCGATGTCCACGGCTGGAGTGAAGGCGTCCATGCCCCGTAGCATGCACCCTTCCGAAATCGAGCGCTCCGGCGCGATCCCAGAAGTAGGACCTCCGATGGCTGAGATCACCCTTCCCGCGGCGACTGGCCGCACCACCGGCACGCGGCCCAGCAAGCGGCTGCGAGGCGCGGGCCGGGTCCCTGGCACCGTCTACGGTCTCGGCAGCGAGGCCGTGTCCGTCAGCGTCGACTGGCGCGAGCTGCGCGGCGCGCTCACGACAGAGGCCGGCGTCAACGCACTGATCAACCTGGAGATCGACGGGCACGCCAGCGAGCTCACGATCGTGAAGGACCTCCAGCGTCATGCGATCAAGCGCAGCGTCCTGCACGTCGACTTCTTGCGCGTCAGTCGTGACGTCGCCATCGAGGTCGACGTCCCGATCGTGTTGCAAGGCGAGGCCGAAGACATCACCCGCAACGACGGCGTGGTCGACCACTTGCTGTTCCAGCTGGCGATCCGGGCCAAGCCGGGTTCGATCCCGAACGAGATCAGCGTCGACATCTCCGGTCTCGTGATCAACGAGGCCATTCGCGTCGGCGACCTCGTGCTGCCGGAGGGAGTCGAGACCGACGCCGACCCCGAAGAGCCGATCGTCATCGGTCAGCCGCCGCGGGCCGAGGCGCCCGCTGCTGCCGAAGGCGAGGAAGGCGAGGCCGCAGAAGGCGCGGCGCCGGCGGAAGGCGGTGCCGACCAGGGCGGCGAGTCCGCCGGCGACTCCGGCGAAGGCTGAACCGATTCAGACCGATCTCCTGGTTGTCGGCCTCGGCAACCCCGGCGGCGAATTCGAACGGTCGCGGCACAACAGCGGCGCCGACACCGTCGCGCTCCTGGCGCGTCGCCACGGCGAGTCCCTGAAGCTCGACCGCCGCGCCCGTTCGCTCGCGGCCAACGTCTCGGTCGCCGGCCACCGGCTCGCGCTCGCGTTCCCGCAGACGTACTACAACGACTCGGGCATCGCGGTGCTCACGCTCGCGAAGCGCCTCGACGTCCTCGACACGCCTGAGCGCATCGTCGTCGTGCACGACGAGCTCGACCTGCCGATCGGGCGGTTGAAGGTCAAGGTCGGCGGCGGGCTGGCCGGCAACAAGGGCCTGCAATCGATCAAGGCGCATCTGCACACCGACGCGTTCGCTCGCATCCGCATCGGTGTCGGCAAGCCGCCCGGTCGCACCGAGGGGGCAAACCACGTGTTGAGGCGACCGAGCAAGTCCGAGCGTGCCGAGCTCGACGTCACCATCGAAGAAGCAGCCGATGCGGTCGAGCTCATCGTGACCGAAGGCGCGGAAGCGGCGATGACGCGGTTCAACCGCAACGACAGCCCGAGCTGACGCGCGGTTGTCGCGTCGGGTGGGCTCTGGTCAGCCCGCGGGATTGGGAACCGGGCCCGGCGCGGTGCACAGCGGCGTCGAGCCGTCGGGGTTCTTCGGCGCGGGCAGCACCGGTGGTGTCGCGAACGCGGGATCGCCGGTCAGGTCCAGGCAGTCGAGGAGGTTGTCGGCATGCGCATCGCGTTCGGTGAGCGCCGGCAGGTTGAACTTCGTCTCGAGGAAGCTGAGGATCGACGTGTGGTCGTGCACGACGTGTGACACGTAGTCCTTCTTGGCGTACGGCGACACCACGGCTGCGGGCACCCGGAATCCGTATCGGTCGAAGCCGCCGGGCTGGTCGTTGGGTCCGATCATCGGCGGGATGTTGTCCGGCGCAACCGCCGCGGGCGGTGCCACGTGGTCGTAGTAACCCCCGTGCTCGTCGTAGTTCCAGATGAGCAGCGTCTTGTTCCACGCCGGCCCGTTCATCGCCGCGTTGATGACCTTGGACGAGAAGCTCTCGCCGAGCGTGATGTCGTCAGCGTTCTCCTCGCTGTTCCGGTCGAAGTCCGGTTCGACGAGGCTGAACGCGGGCAGCGTGCCGGCCGCCGCGTCGGTGAAGTACTGGTCGACGTGCACGACCTTGTCGCCGTTCGCGTTCAGCACGGGCAGGTACAGGGCGGCCGACGGCAGCGACGTGTAGTAGTCGCGCCACGAGATGCTGTTGCGGTTCAGCAGGTCCATGATCGTGCCGTTCGGCGGCTGCGGACCGCTCGTCACGAACGTGAGGTCGTTGTTGACGGTTCCCTGTGACGTCGCCGCGAGCAGGTAGCGCCGGTTCGGATAGGTCTGCGCGAGCACCGAGCTGAACCACCGATCGCACAAGGGGAACGTGTTCGCGAGTCCGTAGTAGAAGGGGATGTCGTCGCCGGTCCAGTAGCCCATCGCGACCGGACCGCTGTCGCTGCGGACGAACCCGTCGTTGGCTCCGTTCGCGTACTGAACGTGCGACGCGTTCCATGCCTGACTCGGCTGGTGCTGCAGCTGGCAGGTGTTCGCCATGTGGAAGGCCCGCACCGGCTGCCCGTTGGCGTCGTTGTTCGCGTTCGTCGGCTTGCCGTCGGCACCGCGCGCGAACCCGTCTCCCCGCGACAACATCCCGAGGTAGTTGTCGTAGCTGTGGTTCTCCATCATCAGCACGATCACGTGCTCGATCTGGGGGAGCGTGTCGACGCCCTCGGGCTTCGACATGTCCGGCCGCTGGCCCGCCGTTCGCGGCGGCACCGTCGGGGGTGGCGCGGACGAGGCGGCCGAACTCGCGGCCGCACCCGGCTTGCTCGAGTCGGACGAGCACGCGGCGAGTGCCAGCGACGCCGCCGATCCGATGAGGAAGCTTCGTCTCGAAAGTCCGATGATGGTTTTCTAGCGGCTCGTCCCTTCCCATGGGCGTTCCCCACTCCGCGGTGGCGCCCGGAGTGGGGCGCGTCGCCGGTACCGTTGAGCGTTCGCTCATGAGCGTCCGTGAACTGCCCACGCTGCTTCGCGACGACCCCGCCCTGCTCGCAGTTCGGGGGCGGTCGTCCGCGCTCGTCGCCGTCCCGGAACCCGCACGGGCGTTCACGATCGCCGGGCTCGTCGCCACGACGCAGCGCCGCCCGTACGTCGTCGCGGTCCCGACGACCGCGGACGCGGAACGGCTGGTCCACGACCTCGACGCCTACCTCGGACCCGATCAGGTCGACCTGTTCCCGGCCTGGGAGACGCTGCCCTTCGAGCGGGTGAGCCCTGGGGTCGAGACGATGGGGCGGCGCTTGCGGACGATCTGGCGGCTGCTCGAACCCGAGCGCACGCCCGACGTGATCGTCGCTCCGATCCGAGCGCTCGTGCAGCGGCTCGGTCCGGACATCGACAAGGTCGAGCCGATCGAGATCCATCCCGGCGAGCGGCGCGACCGCGACGAGCTCGTGTCCGCCCTCGTGCACGCGGGCTACCACCGTGAGCACCAGGTCGAGCACCGCGGTGAGGTCAGCATCCGCGGCTCGATCGTCGACGTCTTCCCGTCAACCGCCGACCATCCCGTGCGCATCGACTTGTGGGGCGACGAGGTCGACCGGCTCACCGAGTTCTCGGTGAACGACCAGCGGTCGACGAACGATCTCACCGAGGCGCGTGTCTTCCCGTGCCGAGAGCTGGTCCCGACGGACGAGGTGCAAGCGCGCGCCGGCCGGCTCGTGTCCCTGCAGCCGTGGGGCCGTGAGCAGTGGGAGCGGCTGTCCGACGGACTCACGTTCGACGGCATGGAGTCCTGGCTGCCGTGGCTGGTCGATCGCGAGGTCGTCCTGTTCGACCTCGTCCCCGCCGACGCGCAGATCGTGCTCGTCGAGCCCAAGCGGCTGCGCGACCGAGCCGCCGACATCGCCGCCGAGGAAGCCGACCTCGCCCGCACACTGGCGAAGACGTGGGGCGCGGACACCACGAGCGAGCTCCCGAGCCTTCACCTCCCGTTCGACCGGTTGCTCGTCCACACCAACGCGCCCGCGTGGACCGTCACCGTCGCGCCCGAGGGTCCGGACGTCACGACCATCCAGGCGATGGGGTGGGACCCGGTCGTCGGCGGCGGCGAGCGGCTGATGTCGCAACTGACCGAACTGCGTCGTCAGGGCTACCGGATCGTCGTCAGCGCGGACGGCGAAGGCTCGAAGACTCGGATCGAGCGACTCCTCACCGAGCACGGCTTGAAGCTCGACGTCGAGATCGCGTCACTCGAGCGTGGGTTCATCCTGCCGACCGTCAAGCTGGCGCTCCTCACGGAGGCCGATCTGACCGGACGGCGCCGCGCGCATCGGCCGGTCCGGACCCGCCGCCGCACCGACGCCGGACGCTTCTTCGACGACCTGAGCCCCGGCGACTTCGTCGTGCACCACCAACACGGCGTCGCCCGCTTCGCAGGGATGGTGAAGCGCGCCATCTCGGGTGTCGAGCGCGACTATCTCCTGCTCGAGTACCGGGGCGACGACAAGCTCTACGTCCCGTCCGACCAGATCGACGCCGTCCGCCACTACACGGGCGGCGACCAGCCGTCGCTCAGCAGGCTGAACGGCGGCGAATGGTCGAAGACGAAGGCGCGAGTGCGAGCCGAGGTCACGCAGATCGCGCAAGAGCTCGTCGTGCTGTACCAGAAGCGGCTGCACACGGCTGGCCATGCGTTCCCGCAGGACACGCCATGGCAGCGCGAGCTCGAGGACGCGTTCCCGTTCCAGGAGACGCCGGACCAGCTCAAGGCCATCGTCGACGTGAAGTCCGACATGGAAGAGGCGATGCCGATGGATCGCCTCGTGTGCGGTGACGTCGGATTCGGCAAGACCGAAGTCGCGATCCGCGCGGTGTTCAAAGCGGTGCAGGACGGCATGCAGGCCGCGGTGCTCGTGCCGACGACGTTGCTCGCGCAGCAGCACGGTCAGACGTTCGCGGAGCGGTTCGCGGGCTACCCGGTGCGGGTCGAGGTGCTGTCGCGCTTCCTCACGCCGAGCCAGGCGAAGAAGGTCGTCGACGGACTGGCCGACGGCACGGTCGACGTCGTGATCGGCACGCATCGCGTCCTGTCCGACGACATCCGGTTCAAGAACCTGGGCCTGCTGGTCGTCGACGAAGAGCAGCGGTTCGGGGTCTCGCACAAGGAGAAGATCAAGGAGCTCAAGAACGACGTCGACGTGTTGACGCTCACCGCGACGCCGATCCCGCGCACGCTCGAGATGAGCCTCACCGGGATCCGCGATCTCACGCTGCTCAACACACCACCGGCCGAGCGCCAGCCGATCCTCACGTACGTCGGCGAGTACGACGACCGCGCCGTCGCGGAGGCGATCCGTCGCGAATTGTTGCGTGAAGGCCAGGTCTTCTTCGTGCACAACCGCGTGCACGACATCGAGCACACCGCCGCGCACATCCGCGAGCTCGTGCCCGAGGCGCGCATCGCGGTCGCGCACGGACAACTGGACGAAGGCTCGCTCGAGAGGATCGTGCTCGACTTCTGGGAGAACGAGTACGACGTGCTCGTCTGCACGACGATCATCGAGTCCGGCATCGACATGCCGACGGTGAACACGCTCGTGGTCGACCGGGCCGACCGCCTCGGTCTCGGGCAGCTGCACCAGCTCCGCGGTCGGGTGGGCCGCGCCGGTATGCGCGCGCGTACGCGTACCTCCTCTATCCGCCCGAGTCGTCGCTCTCCGAGCAGGCTTACGAGCGGCTGAAGACGATCGGCGAGACGACCGAGCTCGGCAGCGGGTTCAAGATCGCGATGCGCGACCTCGAGATCCGTGGCGCCGGCAACCTGCTCGGCACCGGCCAGTCGGGCCACATCGCGGCGGTCGGCTACGACCTCTACTGCCAGATGGTCAACGAGGCGGTGGCCGAGCTGAAGGGCCAGCCCGTGCAGGAGCCAGCCGAGATCAAGCTCGACCTGCCGCTCGACGCCCACCTGCCGAAGGACTACGTGCCGAGAGAGGATCTGCGGCTCGAGGCGTATCGCCGGCTGGCGGCGGTGGCGAGCGTGGCCGAGGTCGACGACATCCGCCGCGAGTGGCAGGACCGGTATGGACCGGTCCCGCCGCCCGCGAACGCGCTGCTCGAGGTGGCGCGGCTGCGGGCCGAGTGCGCTCGCACCGGCATCCGCGAGGTCAACGTGGGCAAGGGGCCTGGCTTCGGCAAGCCTGCCTATGTGGTGCGACTCAGTCCGGTCGAGCTCAAGGTCAGCCAGGAGGTCCGGTTGAGCCGGCTCGTGAAGGACTCGGCGTACAAGGCAGAGGCCCAGCAGCTCCAGCTGCCCGTCCGCAAGCCGTCCGAGCTCGTCGACGGACTGGTCCTCGTCCTGCGGCAGCTGTTCCCGCCCGACCCTGCCGATGAGCAGGTCGCCGCTAACCTCGACCGTTCGTGAAACGTGCCCTCGTTCTCCTGTTCTGCGCCTGCGTGCTCGTGCCCGCCTGCGCTTCTTCGCATGCGGGCGAGCCGGCAGCCACCGTCAACGGTGTCACGGTGACGACGCAGGACGTCGTCGACGAGCTGAACGCGATCAACGCCAACAAGGCCTACCTGAACGCCATCGACCAGCAGTTCAAGCAGGCGGGCCAGGCGGTCGTCGGTTCGGCGCCGGGCACGTATGACGCCAGCTTCGTCGGCGAGGTCCTGCAACGGCAGATGCAGTTCGCGCTCATCCACAGCGAGGTCGAGAAGCGAGGCCTGCAGGCGAGCGACGACTGCAAGGCGCTGGCCAAGAACGATCTCGTCAACGGCCTCGGCCAGGGTGACCCGCAGCAGGGCGAGACCACCCTCGACAGCTTCCCCGAGACCTACCGCAACCAGCTCGAGGGTTGGTACAACGATCAGTACGTCCTCCAAGCCGACCTGCTGAACCAGCCGTGCGGCAGCGTCGCGGTCGCGCAGGCCTACTTCAACGCCCACCCCGACGGCTTCACGCAGTACTGCGTGTCGCTGATCTCGGTCGACGACGAGAACCTGGCCAACAGCATCGTGGCTCAGGCTCGTGCCGGCGCCGACTTCGCCACCTTGGCGCAGCAGAACTCGACCGACACGCAGACGGCTTCTGCCGGCGGAGACGCGGGTTGTCACGAGTTGAGCGAGTTCCCCGACACCATTTCGCCGACGGTGCAGTCGACGCCGGTCGGCGGCGTCACCGATCCGATCTCGAACAACCAAGGCGGCTTCGTGATCATCAAGGTCACGGACAAGAAGCCGGCCACGTTCACCGATGTGCAGTCCGAGGCACAGAGCCTTGCGACGCGTGACCAGTCCGTCGAGTTCGGTTCCTGGTTGCAGAAGGCGCAGGCCTCGTCACAGGTGACCGTCGATCCGAAGTACGGCACGTTCGATCCGGCGACGTTCAGCATCACGGCGCCAGGCGCCACGACCACCACGTCGTCACCGAACGAGTCCGGGCCGCCGGTGACCGACACCGTCCCCTCGGACGTGCCGCCTTCGGCCGGGCCGTGACCCTGGGCCGAGTCGTCGTCGTCGGCCTCGGCCCCGCAGGACCGGATCTCGTCACCAGCGCGACCCACGACGCCATCGCCCGCATCGCGACGCGGTTCGTGCGGACGGTTCGCCATCCGGCGAGTGCTCTCGTTGGCGGAGCGACGTCGTTCGACGATGTGTACGAGCGCGCCGAGACGATCGACGCCGTGTACCCGGCGATCGTCGAGCGCTTGCGCGCCGCCGCGAGCGAGCACGGCGAGGTGCTCTATGCAGTGCCGGGCTCGCCGGCGGTCGGCGAGCGGACGGTCGAACTGCTGCGCGCCGCGGCCGCGGCCGGAGAGATCGAGCTCGAAGTCGTTCCCGCGCTCTCGTTCGTCGACCTCGCGTGGACGCGGCTCGGCGTCGATCCCTTGACCGATGGCGTGCGGATCGTCGACGGACACCGGTTCGCCGTCGACGCCGCCGGCGAACGCGGGCCGTTGCTCGTCGCGCAGTGCGACAGCCGCGCCGTGCTCGCCGACGTCAAGCTCGCGCTCGATCTCGACGGTCCGCCGGTCGTCGTGGTCCAACGACTCGGCGCGCCGGACGAGTCCATCTTCGAGGTCGAGCGCGCCGAGCTCGATCGATCCTTCGAGCCCGATCACCTCACGTCGCTGTACATCGACACGCTCGTCGCGCCGGTCGCTTCCGAGGTGGCGCGGTTCGACGAGCTGGTTCACGTCCTGCGCGAGCGGTGCCCGTGGGACCGTGAGCAGACCCATCAATCGCTCACCCGTCACCTGCTCGAAGAGACGTACGAGGTGCTCGAAGCGCTCGAGCATCTCGACCCCGAGACGGGCGAGGGCTACCAACATCTCGAGGAGGAGCTCGGCGATCTCCTCTTCCAGATCTGCTTCCACGCCACGCTCGCGGGTGAGAAGGGCGCCTTCACGCTCGCCGACGTGGCCCGCACCGTGCACGACAAGCTCGTGCTCCGCCATCCGCACGTGTTCGGCGACGCCACCGCCGACTCGGCGGAAGCGGTGATGAGCGACTGGGAGCAGCGCAAGAAGGACGAGAAGGGTCGCGACAGCGTGTTCGAGGGCATCCCGTCTTCGCTGCCTTCACTGCTCTACGCCCACAAGGTCGTGCGCAAAGCGAAGTCCATCGGGTCGGACGTGCCCGACGCCGCCGATGTCGATGACGCGGATGCGATCGGCGACGCGCTGCTCGCGCTCGTCATCGCCGCCGCGGCGCTCGACGTCGATCCCGAAGCCGCGTTGCGCGCCGCCGCGGTGGAGGTGCGCGACCGCGCCCGCGGCCGACGAGCTCGCCGGGTCCTAGTTCACCAGCGGGAATGTTGGATGGAAACGGGCGCCATGGCGCCCGTTTCACCCCGGAGATCGAGGTCTGGGTCGGATGCCGATTGCGGGCCACCCACCCCGATCACGCGAGGCGTACGGCAGCGCTCCGCGCGACCGTGGCACCCCAACATGAGTAACGTTGGCAACACCGTCCACACCAGCAACAGCACGCGAGAAGTGCAAAGGCGGAGCGCGATCGCACATGTCCGGTATCGAGCACATCCTGGCGAGGGAGGTTCTCGACTCGCGCGGCAATCCAACCGTCGAGGTCGAGGTGTTCCTGGAGAGCGGGGCACACGGACGGGCCATGGTCCCGTCGGGCGCGTCGACCGGTCAGTTCGAAGCGGTCGAGCTGCGCGACGGCGAGGAACGCTTCGGCGGCAAGGGTGTCTTGCGGGCGGTCGAGCACGCCAGCGGCGAGATCGCCGACGCGCTCGCCGGCATGGAGGCGCTCGACCAGCGCGCCGTCGACATGACGATGATCGATCTCGACGGGACGGACAACAAGGGTCGCCTCGGCGCCAACGCGATCCTCGGTGTCTCGCTCGCAGTGGCGAAGGCGGCGGCCGACGAGCTCGAGCTGCCCCTGTTCCGTTACGTCGGCGGAGCCAACGCGCACATCCTGCCCGTGCCGATGATGAACGTCCTCAACGGCGGCGCGCACGCGGACAACAACATCGATCTTCAGGAATTCATGATCATGCCGGTCGGCGCGGCTTCGTTCGCAGAGGGGCTGCGTTGGAGCGCGCAGTGCTACCACGAGCTGGGCAAGCTGCTGCACGATCGCGGCTTGTCGACCGCGGTCGGCGACGAGGGCGGGTTCGCGCCGGACCTCGGCTCGAACGAGGAAGGGTTCCAGGTTCTCGTGCAGGCCATCGAGGCCGCGGGATTCACACCTGGTGACGAGCTCGCGATAGCGCTCGACGCCGCGGCCTCCGAGTTCTACGACGAGTCGAAAGATGCGTACGTGCTCGCGGGGGAAGGCGGGCGCACGCTCAGCAGCGCAGAGATGAGCGCGTACCTCGTGGGTCTCGTCGACCGCTACCCGATCGTGTCGATCGAGGACGGCATCGGCGAGGAGGACTGGGACGGTTGGCGCACGCTCACCGACGCTCTCGGTGCTCGCATACAACTCGTGGGCGACGATCTGTTCGTCACGAACGTCGATCGCCTTTCGCGCGGGCTCGACGCAAAGGTCGCGAACTCGATCCTGATCAAGGTCAACCAGATCGGCTCGTTGTCGGAGACGCTCGACACGATGCAACTGGCGACGACGTCGGCGTTCACGTCGGTCATGTCGCACCGGTCCGGCGAGACGGAAGACACCACGATCGCGGATCTCGCCGTCGCAACGAACTGCGGGCAGATCAAAGCCGGCGCGCCGGCGCGATCCGATCGTGTCGCGAAGTACAACCAGCTGCTCCGCATCGAGGCCGTGCTCGGTGACAGCGCCGCATATCCCGGCCTCGCCGCGCTCGCGCCGCGCGAGACGGCTTCATGAGACCAGGCGCGGTGGCGCAGCGGCGCCGATCGCGATGGATGGTGTGGGCCCTGCTCACGTCGGTGACCATCGTCGGGTTGTTGTTCATCGGCGTCTATCCCATGCGCACGTACTTGTCGCAACGGTCTTCCTTGCACGCGGCGCAACGCCAGATCGACGTGCTCGCGACGCAGAACGGCAAGCTCGCCGACCAAGTGCAGAAACTGAACACCGACAGCGAGATCGAGCGTCTCGCTCGCGAGCAGTACAACCTCGTCGCGCCGGGCGAGCAGTCGTTCGCCATCCTTCCGGCGCCGCCCGCGCCGATCGAAATCCCGGCGGTGTGGCCCTTCACCGGATTGTCGAAGAAGCTCGATCCGTCCGGTTCCGGACACTGAGAAAGCGCTGACGAACTCCACCGGCGTGACCTCGCGCCGGTAACCTCCGCTGCCAATGAGCATTCTCGGGACTCGGGTGGCGCGGGTCGAGGACCATCGGTTCCTCACCGCGGGGGGAACGTACGTCGCTGATCTCACGGATCCGTTGTTGGACGGAGCGCTGTACGCGACGTACGTGCGGTCGACGATGGCGCACGCGACGTTCACGGTCGAGGTGGACGAAGCGCGCCAGGCGCCCGGTGTCGTCGGCGTGTTCACCGCCGCTGATCTCGACATCGGCCCGCTCCCACCGGCGATGCCGATGATCACCGATGCCATGAGCCGGCCGGTGCTCGCGTCGGATCGCGTACGGTTCGTGGGCGAACCGATCGCGGTGATCGTCAGCGAGCGTCCCGACCAAGGAGTCGACGCAGCAGAACAGGTGTGGGTCGACTACGAGCCGCTTCCGATCATCGTCGACCCTGAGGATGCCGACGGCGACGTCCTGTTGTTCCCCGAGGCCGGCAACAACGTCGCGCTCGAGCTCGCGTTCGGACGTTCGGACGACTTGTTCGACGGTTGTGAGGTCGTCGTCACGCAACGAGTGATGAACCAGCGCGTGGCTGCTGCTCCGCTCGAGGTGCGTGGCGCGGCCGCGGCCTGGGGCGAGGACGGACGGTTGCACTTCTGGCTGTCCACGCAGCACGCGCACGGCGCAGAGCGCGCTCGCGGGCCTGTACGGACTCGACGCCGCTGACGTCCACGTGACCGCACCCGATGTCGGCGGCGGGTTCGGCGCCAAGATCGGCGCGAGCGCGGAGGAGGCGTTGGTGCCGTGGCTGGCCCGCCGGACCGGCCGTCCCGTGCGCTGGCACGAGACCCGCACCGAGAACATGGTCGGCATGGGCCACGGCCGCGGCCAGGTGCAGACGATCGAGATCGGTGGCACCCGCGACGGCACCGTGCAGGCGTATCGCTTGACGGTGCTGCAAGACGCGGGCGCGTACCCCGCGGTCGGCGCGGTGTTGCCGTTCATGACGCGACTCATGGCGCCGGGTGTCTACGTGATGCCGAAGGTCGAGTTCAACAGCCGGGCCGTCGTCACCAACACGACACCGGTGGTCGCGTACCGCGGCGCCGGCCGCCCCGAAGCGGCCGCGGCGATCGAGCGCGCCATGGACCTCTATGCCGCCGAGATCGGGATGGACGTGGTCGAGGTGCGGCGGCGGAACCTTCGTCCGCCGTTCGATGAGCCGGTCACCACGCCGGTCGACACCGCATACGACACGGGCAACTACGGGGAGGCGCTCGATCGTGCGCTGGCGGCGGCCGACTACCACGCGCTGCGCGCCGAGCAACAGCGCCGTCGCGACGCGGGCGACACCGTTCTCATGGGCATCGGCGTGTCGGTGTACGTCGAGGTGACGGCAGGCCCGACGCCGGGCAGTGAGTTCGCGAACCTCGAGGTCCATCCAGACGGCAGCGCCACCATCTACACCGGTGCGTCACCGCACGGGCAGGGCCATGCGACGAGCTTCGCCATGATCGTGCAGGACACGACGGGCATCCCGATGGAGCGCGTCGACATCGTGTGGGGCGACACGGACCGCGTCGCTCGCGGTGAAGGAACGATGGGGTCGCGCTCGCTGCAGGTCGGCGGATCGGCTGTTCTGCAGGCGTCCGAGATCGTGGTCGACGAGGCGAAGAAGATCGCGGCCGAGCTCCTCGAGGCGAACGTCGACGATGTCGTGCTCGAAGTTGGTGGCGGGTCGTTCCATGTCGCCGGTACTCCTGCGGTGTCACGTTCGTGGGCGGAGGTGGCGACCGCGGCGATGGACCGTGACGAGTCCGGCGCGGGATTGTGCGGGCAGATCGACTACCAGGAGAAGTCGACGACGTTCCCGTTCGGCGCGCACGTCGCGGTGGTCGACGTCGACACCGAGACCGGACGCGTCGATCTCCGCAGGATGATCACGTGCGACGATGCCGGTCGCATCGTCAACCCGCTGCTGGTCGAAGGCCAGCGCCACGGAGGCATTGCGCAGGGCGCCGCCCAAGCGCTGCTCGAAGAGATCCGCTACGACGAGGACGGCAACCCGATCACGTCGAATTTCGCCGACTACGGGATCATCAGCATGGCCGAGCTCCCGTCGTTCGAGCTCGAGACGATGGAGACGCCGACGCCGGCCAACCCGTTGGGCGCGAAGGGGATCGGCGAGTCCGGCGCGATCGGGGCGACGCCTGCGGTGCAGAGTGCGGTCTGCGATGCGCTGTCGCACCTCGGCGTGCGCCACATCGACATCCCGTGCACGCCCGAGCGGGTCTGGCGGGCCATCGAGGCGGCGAAGGGCGCCGCGAACCAGTGAATCGTCCGGATCCAGGTAGGAGTGCAGCGTGAACGATCAGGAGATCATCAGGGAGATCGACGAGCTCGTCGAAGAGGAACGTCAACTCCACGAGCACGGTGTCGGCCGCGGCCTGACCGAGGACGAGCAGGAGCGCCTCGGTTCGGTCGAGGTCCGCATCGACCAACTGTGGGATCTCCTGCGCCGCCGCCGGGCTCGCCGTCGCGCCGGCGGTGACGCCGACGCGGAACAGCTCCGCGATCCCGGCACTGTGGAGCACTACCAGCAGTAACGGATTATCGGTATTGATCCGCACAAGGCATCGCATATGGCTTTGGCGATCGACGACAACGAGACGGTGTTGAGCGAGCTCGAGGTCCGAGCGTCAGGACAGCAACGAGCTCGCAGCTGGTCGCCGCTGCGGCGCCTCTCGGGTGTGATACTGCCGCTGTGGCCTCCACGATCATCGTGTGCACGGATGGTTCGGAGATCGCGACTAGTGCGGCGGCGTCAGGCTTGGCGATACTGCGACCGGGTGACCGAGTGCTCGTTGTGACGGTGGCTTCGATCGATCGCTCGCTCGCCTCCGACGGCTCTGGTCACGCTGGCCCGACAATGAGCCACGTGCAGCTACAGGAAAAGATCCGGTTCCAGCACGAGCTGTCCGACGAGATCGTGAAGCGAACCGCGTCCGCGCTCGGTCTTCCCGCTGAGTCCGGCCGGGTCCTCGAGGGCGAGCCGGGG
Source organism: uncultured Acidimicrobiia bacterium (assembly GCA_963721305.1). Classification (GTDB taxonomy): domain Bacteria; phylum Actinomycetota; class Acidimicrobiia; order Acidimicrobiales; family JACDCH01; genus DATAES01. The sequence goes on along the minus strand of CAVRIR010000006.1, from coordinate 584,985 downwards.
CCGGCGTTGTGCGACTTCGCTCGATCAGAGCAGGCGGACACAATCGTGATCGGGACTCGCGGTCGCGGCGGCATCAAGCGGGCGTTGCTCGGCTCGGTCTCCGATTACGTCGTGCGCAACGCGCGGTGCCCGGTGGTCGTCGTCGGCGGTGGCGACTGACGATTGCCGAATGGGGCAGTCGCTGTTTGTCGAGCCGGCGTAGTTGTCCCGTTCGTAGTCTTTCTGGAGTGGGCGTCACGTGAGCCGTGCATCGGATCTGAAGCGCGCCGTCGGATTCGTCGTCGGTTCCACTGCCGCGTTCGTGGTTCTTACGGTGGCGTTGGCGGTCGGGTCGTCGCTGAGCGTTCCGGCAGTGCTGGCGTGCTACCTGATAAGTCTCGTGGTTGGCGGGGGCCTGGGACGCTCGGTCGCGGCCCGACTTCCTGATCGCGACACGACGGAGTGACGAAGAGTCGGTGTCGCCGCGATCGGCGGCATGTGCGCGCACGTGGTGGTCGCGGTCTTCCCGTTGAGCGGCCAGCCCCTCCCCGGCGGGTTGGTCCAGCGCCCATAGCTCGATGGCCGCCGAGGATGCCGGCGGCGTCCCGTCGACGAGCTCAACACGATGTCCGAGACCGACGGTGAGCTTCTCAGCGTTGCCACCGCCGACGTAGAAGCGTCACCTAGCCATGACGCCTCGGCCGCTCAAAGGGCATGTCTGATCGACTGATGCCAGCCCCCTTCCCGGACACCTGACAGGAGCAGTGCTGACACGCGCTCGATCCTCCGAGCGCGCAAGCCGCGTCTCGTCAGTGCCAGCTCGCGACTCCGTACGACGTCAAGTCGCGAGAATCTGAGCCTTCTGCGCGTCGAACTCTTCCTGCGTCAGAATCCCCTCGTCGAGGAGCTCTTTCAGCTGCTTGAGGTCGGTCGTCTTCGATTCCATGGACGGCGCCTCGGGCTCAGCCGGCACATCCGCTACCTGAGGCGGCTGCGGGGCGGCAGCCTGCTGTTGTGCAGCGGCTGCACCCTTCCTTGCTCCGGCACTTCCAGCGGCCGCAGCGACGCCACCGATTACCGCTGCCCTTCTCAACCTTCGGGGCATAAAAGCACCCTCCTCGTCGGGCGCCCCGTTGTTGGAGTCACCCGTCGTCGGATGTCTACACCCCGGCGGTCCACGTAGGCGACCGGGAGGCCCGTGCGATTGGGGTGAAGGTCCGGTCGACCGAGCGACTCACCAGCGGACCCGAAAGGATTCCGTCCTTCTTGGTGTCGCGCCCTTCAGGTTTGATCTGGCCCACGGCGGCGTTCCCGGGAGCGCGCCTGGTGATGTTCCGCGGCTGACTTCACGGCCTCGACCGCCTTCGGCGCGTCCTCCCAGCCCAGTATCTGCGTCTCCTTGTCCGGCTCGAGGTCCTTGTAGATCGCGAAGAAGTGTTCGATCTCCGCTCGCTGCAACAGCGTGATGTCATCGAGCGCCATCACCTTGCCGTACTGCGGATCGTTCATCGCGACGCACAGCACCTTGGCGTCCTCGCCCTTCTCGTCGCGCATCCACAACACGCCGACCGGTCGCACGCGGATCCGGCAGCCAGGGAACGTCGGCTCCGTCACGAGGACCAGCGCGTCGAGCTCGTCGCCGTCGTCGGCCAGCGTCTCCGGGAAGTAGCCGTAGTCGGCCGGATAGCGCGTTGCCGTGAACAGCGTGCGATCGAGGAACAGATGGCCGGTCTCGGGATCGGTCTCGTACTTGTTGCGGCTGCCACCCGGGACTTCGACCACGACCACCAACGCGTCACCTACGCTCATGCGCTCATGATGCCCCGATGAGAGGGCATGACGACGCGCCCAAGCGTCGGGTCGACAGACGGACGGACACGCGATGGTCCGCGTTGACGGGACCGCCACGGATCAGACTTGTGCAAGCAATCTCCCCCGAACCGTTGCGGCACATCCGAGAGGAGCGATCCATGATCGCTGGATTTCTGTTGCTGATCGTCTTCTTCCTGCTGGCCACATTCCCGGCGACGTGGCTGCTGATGCTGTTCCTCGGCAACTGCGGCCTCGAGCTGTCGTACTGGGGAACCTTGCCGCTCGGCATCCTCGTGTCGCTGCTCATCTCGGGCGCGGCGGCTGGACTCGAGCCGCCCCGCCGGTACAGCACCTGACGGGCGGACCGATCAGGTCGGTCGCGGGTAGAGGATGAGTTGCGTGCAGCGGTAGGCAGCCATCGGCCGGCCGGTCGTCGTGTTTGTGATCGCCGCATCCCAGACCTGCGTCGTGCCGCCGAGGTGCAGTGGCGTCGCCGTGCCTGTCACCGCCTCGCCCTCCAGCGCGCTCGACATGAAGTTGGCCTTCGATTCGACGGTCGTGAAGCTCATCGCGGTCGCCGGCCAGTTCCGGCTCACGCCGATCGCGCACAGCGCGTCCGCCAGCGTGATCACCACTGGTGCCCACAGATAACCGGTGCCCGCGATCAGCGGATTGGTGACGGTGAACCGCCCGGTGAGCGTCGTGAGATCGTCCTCGTCGATCGTTATGCCGAGCAGGTTCAACAGGTTGTGCAGGTCGTACGGAGGCGGCATCCTCCCAGCCTCGCGTGCGCGACAGCGCGACGGCGGACGCCTACGTGCCGAGCGCGCGAGCGCGCGGCTGCGACAAGTCAGTGATGATTCGCCTCTGCTTCGAGACGCTCTTCATGCCCAAGGCGTGACCGTCGGTAGATCGTCGCGTTGCAATCGTCCGTACAGCCATGCGAGCTCGTCACGTTCATCGAGCACACCGGGCGCGGGTGCCGCGCCGCCGTCCGCAAGGCGCCCGTCCAACCCGGCACGCAGCCGCACCAACCAGACGCTCACGAACTCGTCGGGCCATTGGCGATAGGTCACGCCCACGCCGAGATCCACGACGTGCACCTCGAGCTCTTGCCAGCGCCTCGCCGGCAACGCCGCGAGCGGGCGCTCGCGTCCGCCGACGTCACGGGTGACGGCCGCCCACGCCGCCTCCGGCACTGATGCCCATGCCTCGCGAAGGCGCAGTGCGCTCTCGCGGACGTCGTCCACCAACGCACTCGCAGGACGGTTCGCGCCGCGCTCGATCTCTGCCGCTCTGCCCGCGTAGCCGCCCGGATACTGGTCGATGATCTCGCCGCGGACCGCGGCGTCGACGCGGCGGACGTGACTGTCCGCGTTGCGCGCGACGTGGGTGAGGACGTGCGCGACCGTCCAGTCCGGAAGGAGCGACGGACGCCGCATCGCGTCGTCTTCGAGGCCGGCGACGGCGTGAAGGAAACGGGACTGCGCATCCTCGACGCGAGCGATGTCGAGCTCGGGCGCGCCCGTCGGGATCGGGCCGATATCGACGGAGGCTGCAAACGGCATCGCCTGTGGCATGGAATTCGTCGGCTCGCTCGTCACGTCGGCGACCGTAGCGGCGGCGGCCCCGAATGAAGCAACCTTGTGGGGTGCACGTGCGGTCCGATCGGCGGTACCGCTTCGAGATCGACAGCGACACGTTGTGGACCGCGATCGAGGCGACCGAGGACTACCGGAACTGGTGGCCGTGGTTGCGGCGACTCGAAGCGAACGGACTGATCGAGGGTGACACGTGGAAGTGCACCGTGCAGCCACCGTTGCCGTACACGTTGCGCTTCACCGTGTCCATCGACCGTGTCGTGCCCGGACGGCTGGCGGTCGCGAGCATCACGGGCGAGATCGAAGGCAGCGCTCGGCTCGAGATCGAGCCCGAGCCGGACGGCGACGCTTGTCATGCTCGACTGGTGTCACACCTCGCTCCGGTCGATGGCGTGCTGAAGAAGGTCGCCCGCTGGGCGCACCCCCTCGCACAGTTCGGGCACGACTGGGTGCTCGACACAGGTGCCCGCCAGTTCCGCGCCCACATCGTCCGCTGAGCGTGCGCTCGCGTGCGGATGCGCTCGATCACTGCAACGCGAGATACGTACCGCCGTCGACGTTGATCGCCGCGCCCGTCAGGTACTTCGCCTGTTCGGAACAGATGAACGCGACGATCGCGCCGAAGTCCTGCGGACGGCCGACGAACCCTGCCGGGATCCCGCGTGCGGCGGACTCGGTGTCGCCGCCGTAGAGCGACTTCAGCCGATCGGTGGCGTGCAGCGCGGGTTGCACCGAGTTGACCGTGACGCCATCGCTCGCGACCTCACGGGCGACCGTCTTGAGGAAGCCGGTGGCGCCGGTACGCGCGGTGTTGGAAAGGATGAGGCCGTCGATCGGCTGGCGCACGGAGATCGACGTGATCGCCACGACGCGGCCCCACTTGCGCTCCTGCATCGACGGGATCGCGGCCTTGCACATCGCGACGACCGACAACAGGTTGAGCGCGAGCGCCGGCCCGTACGCGTCCAGGTCTGTCGACGCGAAGGTGCCCGGCGGCGGCCCGCCCGCGTTCGTGACGACGATGTCGAGATGGCCGAGCGCATCGGTCGCCGCGTGGATGAAGCCCGTCGCGCCCGTCGCGCCGCCGACATCCGCCACGAGTCCGACGGCGTCATGGCCGATGCGGCTGACGGCGTCGTCGATGCGGCCGCGGTCTCGCCCGCAGACGGCAACTCGAACACCCTCTTCGGCCAGCGCGTTCGCGGACCAGAGGCCGAGACCTGCTGATGACGCGGCCACGGCCGCGGTGCGTCCTGCAATGCCGAGATCCACCGCGAGCGACTCTACGCTGGCGACGATGCCAATCGACTCTGTCGACGATGTACGCGCCGGGCTCGCCGCGCACGACTACCTCGCTGATGAAGGACTCGCGACAGCGGTCTTTCTCGCGCTGCGGCTCCATCGCCCGCTGCTCCTCGAGGGTGAGGCCGGTGTCGGCAAGACCGAGGTCGCGAACGTGCTCGCGGCATGGACCGGCGGCGAGCTCGTTCGGCTGCAGTGTTACGAGGGCATCGATGTCGCCCAGGCTGTCTACGAATGGGACTACGCCCGCCAATTGCTGCACGTACGCACGCTCGAAGCGACGCACCGGCTGGCGAGCGAGAGCGATGACGCAACTGCGATCGAGGACGAGCTGTACTCCGAGCGGTTCCTCGTCCGCCGGCCGCTGTTGCGCGCCATCTCCGACGCCGGTGGCGACCGTCCTGCCCCGGTCCTGCTGATCGACGAGGTCGACCGCGCCGACGACGAGTTCGAGGCCTTCCTGCTCGAGATCCTCGCCGACTACGCCGTCACCGTCCCCGAGCTGGGCACATTCCGAGCGGAACATCCGCCGATCGTCATCATCACGTCGAACCGAACGCGAGATGTGCACGACGCGCTCAAGCGCCGCTGTCTCTACCACTGGGTCGAGCATCCCGACTTCGACCGTGAAGTGGCGATCGTGCGGCTTCGCGCGCCTGACGCGAGTGAGTTGTTGGCCCGTCAAGTGGCGGCCGCGGTTGCCGCGGTACGAGAGCTCGGCCTCTACAAGCCTCCCGGCGTCGCCGAGACAATCGACTGGGCCGAAGCGCTCGCGACGCTCGGGCATGACGAGCTCGACGAGACGGCGTTCGCCGCCACGTTGGGAACGGTCCTGAAGTACCGCGAGGACCAAGAGCGGGTGCGTCGCGAAGGCATCGGCGCGCTCGCGGCGGAGGCGCGGCGTGGCGCTTGAGCCCGAGCCCGAGACGCTCGCGGTCGCGTTCGTCCGGGTGGTCCGTTCCGAAGGCATCGACGTACCGCTCGGCTCGACGCTGATCTACGTGAACGCGCTCGCGCACCTCGACATCGTCGTCGCGCACACAGGTCTACTGGGCCGGACGCACGACGCTCGTCCGCCGCCACGAGGAGGTCGCCCAGTACGACCGCGCGTTCGCTCGGTTCTGGGATGGCATCACCCTGGACGGCCCCGCCATCGTCGAGACGCTGACCCTGGACCTCCTCGTCGATGACGCGGACGACGGCGCGGAAGCCGAAGAGAGCACACCCGACGACGATCGACCCGCACGCGACACGCTCGTCGTGCGCGCCAGCCCGGTCGAGGTGCTACGACACAAGGACTTCGCGCTGTGCTCGGACGCCGAGCTCGACGAGACGCGGCGGATGATGAGCGACCTCCAGTTGGCGGGCGCGTTGCGGCGTTCACGCCGGCTGCGCCCGATCCGGCACCGGCATCGTCCCGGCTCGCGCCCGGACGTGCGCTCCACCGTGCGCCGGTCGGTGCGTGCCGGCGGCGAGGTCGTCGTGCCCACCCGCCGCGGACCGAGCGAACGCCCGCGCAACCTCGTGCTGCTGCTCGACGTGAGCGGCTCGATGGACCCGTATGCGCGCGCGTTGATCCGCTTCGCCCACGCCGCGGTCGCCGGGCCGCGACGCAGCCGCGTGGAGGTGTTCGCGCTGGGGACGCGCCTCACGCGCCTAACTCGAGCGCTGAGCTCGCGCGATCCGGACGAGGCGATCGCCGCCGCCGCGGCCGAGACCATCGACTGGTCCGGTGGCACCCGTCTCGGTGACGGTCTGCGTGTGTTCAACGATCGGTGGGGGATCCGAGGGCTGGCCCGCGGTGCCGTTGTCGTCATCCTCAGCGACGGTTGGGACCGCGGCGATCCCTCGGCGCTCGCCGAGCAGATGGCCCGCTTACGGCGGGTGGCGCGTCGCATCGTGTGGGTCAATCCGCTGAAGGCGTCCGAAGGCTACGCACCGCTCGCGCGCGGTATGGCGGCCGCACTCCCGTTCGTGGACGACTTCGTCGAAGGCCACTCTGTCGCCGCGCTCGAAGAGCTCGCTGCGGTGGTCGGCAAGGCATGATCTACGAGCGACTCGCAGAGGCGCTGCGCAACGGTGAGCCCGTCGCGCTCGCAACGGTCATCGAAGGTCCTCACAGAGGATCGAAGCTCCTCGCCGAGCCGGATGGCTCGTCGCTCGGGACGTTGGGTGACGCCGATCTCGACCGCGTGGTCGTCCGCGATGCCTTGGGCGAGCTCGCCGCCGGCATCACCGGCGTCCGTCACTATGGCGAGCACGGCCAGGCGCGCGAGCGCGCCGTAGCGGTGTTCGTCGAGTCGTTCGCACCGCCGCCGCGCATGGTCATCTTCGGAGCGGTCGACTTCACCGCTGCACTTGCGCGGGTGGCGAAGGTGCTCGGCTACCACATCACCGTGTGCGACGCGCGCGAAGTCTTCGCCACGCGGAAGCGGTTCCCGATGGCCGACGAGGTCGTGGTCGACTGGCCCGACCGCCATCTCGCCGTCGTAGGCCCGACGCTCGGTCCGCGTGATGCCGTGTGTGTCCTGACGCACGACGCGAAGTTCGACGTCCCAGCGGTCATGGCCGCGCTGCGGACGAACGTGGGTTATCTCGGCGCGATGGGATCGCGGCGCACGCACGCGGATCGCGTCGAACGGCTGCGGTCCGAAGGCGTCGACGAAGCGGCACTGGCTCGCGTCATGGCGCCGATCGGGCTCGACATCGGTGCGCGTACGCCCGAGGAGGCGGCGATCTCGATCTGCGCGGAGATCATCGCGATGCGCACCGGCCGCGCCGGGGTCGTCGCCTCGTTGCGCGACGCCGCCGGACCCATCCATTGACCGTCGCCGCGGTCGTGCTCGCCGCCGGCTCCGGGTCTCGTTTCCGGCATCCGACCCACAAGCTGCTCGCGCCGTTCCGGGGAAAGCCGCTGGTGCAGTGGGCCATCTCGGCCGCGCTCGACGCGTCGCTGTCGGCGACCTACGTGGTGCAGGGCGCGGTCCCGTTCGAACTGCCCTCGGGCGCAACGGCGGTCTTCAACCCGCACTGGGCCGAAGGCCAGGCCACCTCGTTGCAGGCTGCCATCCAGGCTGCCGGTGAGGCAGGGCACGACGCAGTCGTGATCGGGTTGGGTGACCAGCCGCTGGTTCCTTCCGCCGCCTGGCGCGCCGTCAGCACCGCCGCCGAGTCTCCGATCGCGACCGCGGTGTTCGACGGGCAACGCCGCCCACCCGTCCGTCTGGCGGACGAAGTCTGGCCGTTGCTGCCCACGACCGGAGACGAAGGGGCGAGAGCGCTCATGCGCGAGCGTCCTTTTCTTGTCACCGAAGTACCGTGCGTCGGCGAACCGATCGACATCGACAGCCTGGAGGACCTCGAGCAATGGAGCTGACCAACGATTTCCGTGTGGCTGTTCCTCCATCCACCGCGTGGTCGGTGCTCACCGACGTCGAGCGCATCGCGCCGTGCATGCCGGGCGCGCAGCTGCAGGAGATCGAAGGCGACGAGTACCGAGGTGTCGTCAAGGTCAAGGTCGGGCCGATCACCGCGCAGTACAAGGGCGCGGCGTCGTTCGTCGAGCTCGACGAGGACAACCACCGCGCGGTCCTCAAGGCACAGGGACGCGACACGCGCGGTCAGGGCAACGCGAGCGCGACGATCACCGCGACGCTGGTGCCGGACGGCGAGGGAACGCATGTGACCGTGCAGACCGAACTGACTGTCACGGGGAAGGTCGCGCAGTTCGGTCGTGGGGTGATGGCCGACGTCAGCAACAAGCTGCTCGGACAGTTCGTCGAGTGCCTCGAGTCGACAGTGCTCGCCGACGACTCGTCCGAAGAGGAGCGCCAGGCCATCGGCGTGCCCGAAGGCAGCGCGGACGTGAGCGCGCCCGCAGCAACGTCGCCCGCGGCCGATTCGCCGGGCGTGCGCACGATCGACTCGCCGGAGGCGAAGCCCGTCGATCTGATCGACACCGCGGGAGCACCGATCGTCAAGCGGGTGGCGCCGATCCTCGCGGTCGTCGCCATCGCTTGGTTGTTGCGTGTCCTGATCCGCCGCCGCCGGAAGTGAGTTCGTCGTGCCCGCGATCCACCACGTCAACATCAACGTCCCGCGGGGCCGCAGTGAGTTGATCGGCGCGTTCTACTGCGACGTCCTCGGGTTCTCGCGCATCCCTCGTCCCGACAACGGTCGGGAAGGCATCTGGCTCGACATGGGCGACGGTACGCAGCTCCACCTGTCCGAGCGCGACGACGTGCCGAACTCGCAACCGCACTTCGCGCTCGTGCTCGACGACTTCCAAGCCGTGCGCGACCGGCTCGCCGACGCCGGTGCAGAGTTCCAGGCCGCGGAGGATGTCTTCGGCACCGGTGCGCGTGGCTTCACCCGCGATCCGGCCGGCAACCGCATCGAATTGATCGCACGCGCCGGTGGCTGACGATCACGCGGCCGTCAGCGCATTGCTCGGTCGCGTGCCTCGGAGTGCGGTCGAGGTGGTCGTCCGCCATCCGCACGGATCGCCGGTCGTGATCCGCAACCCACCGATCCTCGACGACGGCACGCCCATGCCGACTCGGTACTGGCTCGTGGGCGAGCCGGAACGGACGCTCGTGGCCGAGCTCGAGTCAGGCGGGGGCGTGCGCGAAGCGGAACGAGCGATCGATCCGTCCGCCCTGGCGACAGCGCACGAGCGCTACGCGGCGGAGCGCGATGCGGCCGTGCCCACGGGGTACGAGGGGCCGCGGCCGTTCGGCGGAGTGGGCGGCACTCGCCAAGGGGTCAAGTGCCTGCACGCGCACTACGCGTGGTTCCTCGCGGGAGGAGACGATCCTGTCGGCCAGTGGATCGACGAGAAGCTGCGAGTGCGCGCGGGAGCGAGCCGGTGACCGGTCGCCTCGCGTCCATCGACTGTGGGACGAACTCGATCCGTCTGCTCGTCGGCGAGCCGAACCGCGATGGCCAGTTCGCCACGATCGATCGGCGCATGCGCATCACGAGACTCGGTCAAGGGGTCGATGCGACGGGTGAGCTCGCTGCGGATGCGATCGAGCGCACGCTGACCGTTCTGCGGGAGTTCCGCGGTGTGATGGACGACCTCGGCGTCGAACGCGTTCGCATCGCGGCGACGTCCGCGGCGCGCGACGCGAGCAACCGCGAGGATTTCTTCAGCGCCGCGCACGACATCGTCGGCGCTCGACCTGAGCTGCTCTCAGGTACCGAGGAGGGTCATCTTTCGTTCCTCGGCGCGACCGCGGACCTCGACAAGTCGCAGGGGCCGTTCCTCGTGGTCGACATCGGTGGCGGATCGACAGAGTTCATCGTCGGCACGGACGACGCCGAGGATGTCATCTCGGTCGACATCGGTTGTGTTCGGCTCACCGAGAAGCAGCTGCACCACGATCCTCCGCAGCCCGAAGAGCTGAGCATCGCGCTCTCGCTCGTCGACTCGTACCTTGACGACGTTCGCCGTGAGCTGCCTGCCGCAGCCGACGCTCGGACCTTCGTCGGGGTCGCGGGGACGATCACAACCGTGGCCGCCGTCGAGATCGGGCTCGCCGAGTACGACCGCGATCGCATCCATCACTTTCGGTTGACGCGCGCCGCGGCGGAGGACGTGTTCCGAACCCTGGCCACCGAAACCCGTGAGGCCCGCATCGCCAACCCTGGTCTCGAGGAGGCACGCGCCGACGTGATCGTCGGCGGCTGCTGCGTCCTCGTGGCCATCTTCCGATCCTTCGGCTTCGACGAGTGCCTCGTCTCCGAAGCCGACATCCTCGACGGCCTGCTGTACTCGCTGCTCTGACGCCGCACTGTTGACCCCGGGTTCGGGAGGTCAGGCGGGGCTGACGATGGCCTGGTCGACGTACCAGCCGCCGGGGGGCGGCTGCACACGGATCTGGAGCTCGCCCGCGGCGGTGCGGTAGACGCAGAGGACCGGACCGACGGGAGGCGAGTTGCAGCCGCGGTTCTCGACCGACCCGGGCTTGCCGGCGTTGAAGACCGCTTGGACGGCGTCCGGCGTGGCGATGGCGAGCGCCGCGGCCTGGTCGTTGTTGCGCCAGGCCTTCACGAGCGCCGCCGCGGCGTCCGCGGCGCTGCCGGCGGGCACGATGGGACTCGGCGGCGTGCTCGACGCGGTCGTCGATGTCGTCGACGATGACTCGGAAGCGCTCGACGACGCCGTCACCGGGCTCGCCGAAGAGCTCGAAGCAGCGGGCTTGTCGTTGTTCGAGCAACCGACCAGCGTGCACGCCGCGAACACGAGCGCGACAACGGAGGCGGCGCGGGTCGGCATCGGTCCAACATAGGCTCGCCCGGTGCCCCATCCAGACCGTGTCCTCATGGGTCCCGGGCCGAGCAACCCGTATCCCGAGGTGGCCGAAGCGTTCGCCATGCCGTTGCTCGGCCACCTTGATCCGGCCTTCCTCGCGATCTTGGACGAGACGTGCGACCGGCTGCGCCAGGTGTTCCGCACTGCCAATCCGTTGACGCTGCCCATCAGTGGCACCGGCTCGGCCGGTATGGAAGCGGCCTTCGTCAACGTCGTCGCACCCGGCGATGTCGTCGTGGTCGGGGTGAACGGCGTCTTCGGCGAGCGCATGTGCGACGTCGCTGCTCGCTGCGGCGCCGAGGTCGTGCGGGTCGAAGCGGAGTGGGGTCGGGCCATCGATCCTCAACGGCTCCTCGATGCACACCCTTTGCCAAAGGTCATTGCGCTCGTTCATGCGGAGACCTCCACCGGCGTGCGCAACGACGTCGAGCCGATCGGCGATCGTAAGGGCGACGCGTTGTTGCTGCTGGACTGCGTCACATCGCTCGGCGGCATTCCTGTCGAGATCGACGGATGGGGCGTCGACATCGCGTACAGCGGTACGCAGAAGTGCCTCGGCGTGCCACCGGGGCTCGCGCCGCTCACAGTGAACCAGCGGGCCATCGATCGGTTCGTCGAGCGCAGTCAGAGCTGGTACCTCGACCTGCGCTTGATCGCCAAGTACGCGCTCGACGGCGGATCGGGACGCACGTATCACCACACCGCGCCCACCGCGATGGTCGCGGCGCTCGACGCGGGTCTGGGCGCGCTGCTCGACGAAGGCCTCGAGGCGAGCTGGGCCCGGCATGCCGAGTGCGGCCGGCTGCTCCAGGACGGCCTCGAGAAGCTCGGGTTTCGACTGTTCGCCGAAGACGGGCACCGATTGCCCGAGCTGACGACCGCGTGGATTCCCGACAGCGTCACCGACGAGGCTGCGGTACGCCGAGCTCTGCTCGAGCGCTACGGCATCGAGATCGGCGGTGGGCTGGGCGCGTACGCGGGCAAGGTCTGGCGCATCGGGTGCATGGGGCACACCGCGCGTCCGCGCAACGTCACGCTGCTGCTCGGCGCGCTGGCGGAGGTCATCGGTCCGTGACGACGCTCGTCGGCAAACGGATCCTGCTGCGACCGATCGTTGCCACCGATTTCTCCGCGTGGCGCGAGGTGCGCCGTCGCAATGTCGACTGGCTCACGAAGTGGGAGGCGCAGCGGATCCACGGCCAACCCGACGTCGTCGAGGACCGCGACGCGTTCGCGGTGCGTTGCAGCGCTCGTCAGCGCGAGCGCCAGCTCGGGACCGGCTACGGGTTCGGCATCTTCGTCGATGGAGAGCTGGCCGGCGAGATCAACCTGACGGCAGTGCAGCGCGGTCCGTTCCAGAGCGCGTACGTGGGCTACTGGATCGACGAGAAGCACGCCGGCAACGGGTTCATGCCGGAATCCCTGGTCGTCCTCGCCCAGTTCGCGTTCGATGAGCTGCATCTGCATCGGATCCAGATCTCGATCATCCCCCGCAACGGTGCGAGCCGGCGTGTCGTCGAGAAGCTCGACATCCGCGACGAGGGCGTCGCCCAGCGCTACCTCGAGATCAACGGCGTGTGGGAGGACCACATCCGGTACGGGCTCACCTCCGAGGAGTGGGAGCGCCGCGGACACGAGCTCGTCCGTGCAGGATCGGGCATCGGCGTCAACGCGGCCGGTGATCTTCGCCTGCATGGCCGCGAGCCGCTCGCGGAACTCCGGTTGCGCGACCGACCAGAGCTGCGGTTCGAGCTCGCGCTCGAGAGCGGCTTCGTGGTCGACGATCGTGGCCATCGACTCGATCGTTTGCTTCGTGCGGATGGCCAGCTCGCGCGGCGCGGCTGCGGCGCGGCCGGCGAGCTCGCGCGCGGTCGCGAGGAGCGCGTCGTCATCGACGCAACGCCAGACCAATCCGGCGCGTTCGGCTTCCGGGCCGTCGAGAACCTCGCCGAACAGAACCGTTGCCGCCACGGCCTGCGGTCCGGCGATGCGCCGGAACATCCACGTGTGGCCACCGCCCGGGTGGAGCCCGAGTTGCAGGAAACGCGTGTCGAAGCGCGCCCGTCGAGCGGCGAGACGGATGTCCGTCGCGAGCGCGAGGTTCATTCCAGCCCCGACAGCCGCGCCGTTCACCGCGGCGATCGTCGGCAGCGGTGAGCGCGCCACGCGCATGAAGCCCTCGTAGACGCTGCGCAGTCCCTCCCGTTGCGAGCCGCCGAGGTGCGAGAGGTCGGCGCCGGCGCAGAACGCCGGCGGCGCGCCGGTGACGATGACGGCACCGATGTCGGTGTCCGCTTCGATCTGGTCGAACGCGTCGACGATCTCGTCGACCATCGGTAGGTTCAGGGCATTACGACGTTCGGGGTCGTTGAGGGTGACGACGGCTACACCGTCGTTGACTGCGACGTCGACAAGACTCACGCGTGCTCCTCGTGTTCGCGAACGACCGCGGGCGAGTGGCGGAAGAACTGCTCGACGTCGCGCTCGTATCGGTAGGCGGGTGTGTGGTTGCCGACGGTGTTCCGGAGCCGCAGCGCCTCGACGAACGCTTGGACGGTCCCCGCCGACGTGTGGTGGTAGTGGAAGCCGGCTCGCTTGAACCGGCGATTGTCGACGCCCCGCCCGTACTTCAGGAGCGCCAACAGCTCAGGTGGCAGCTCGAGACCGACTCGCCGGAGCGACCCGGCGACCAAGCCCATCCCGAACGGCGGCAGCGGCAGCAGGCGCTTGCCGCACAGATCCGCCACTTCCGACCAAGGGACCAGGCCGTCCCCGGCCACGTTGTAGATGCCGGGCAGTTCGTTGTCGAGCACGAAGAGGATCGAGCGAACGACGTCTTCTTCGTGGACGAACTGGAAGCGCGGATCGAACCCGAACAGCGCAGGCACGGCGGGTAGGTCGAGCGCCTTCGACACCGGGGTGACGATGTCCGGCCCCAACACGTTGCAGAATCGCAGCAACGTGACGTTGACGTGTGGGTTGTCCTCCGCGAAGTCGCGCACGTATCCCTCGACCGACAGCAGGCTGCGCTCGACCGGAGTCGCCGGCGGTGACACGCGGCGCGTCGACTCGGTGAACCACGTGGGATCCTGCGCGCTGCTGCCGTACACGAGGGTCGACGACTTCACCACGACGTTGCGCACGGTGCTGCCCGCGGCCGACGCCGCCGCGAACAGGTTCATCGTGCCGATGACGTTGATCTCGTGCATCGCGCGCGACCGCATGGCAGTGGAGTCGACGACGAGGAACGTGTGGACGATGGTGTCGACGCGGGTGGCCTTCACGATGCGGGACAGGATCGAGTAGTTCTCGTCGCTGCGCACGTACTCGGTGCGTTGCAGCTCGATCGTGGGCTCCTCACGGTCGAGGCCGACGATCACGTCGATGTCGTCGCGCCGTTCGAGGGCCTGCGCCACTCGTCCACCCCAGAAGGTGCCGAGACCGGTGACGAGGACGCGGCGACCCATCAGCCGAACCAGACCGATCGTCGCGAGCGCAGCATGTCGTAGAGCGCGTCCTGGATCTTCTCGCGGATGCTCTCGGACTCGTCCATCACCTTGCTGCGTGAGTACCGGGGTTGCTCGGGTGGGACCTCGAAGTGGATCGGATCGAGCACGCGCAGCTTGAACTTCGCCGGGAAGTACGCCACGAGACCGAGTGGACCGAAGGCGAGCATGTTCGCCGTCACCGGCACGTACGGCACCCCGAGCGCCTTGGCGAGCTGGGGGACCTTGAACACGATCGGCATCGACTCTTCCGCGCCGACCACCGCGATGGGAACGATCGGGACGCCCGCCCGCATGGCGATCTCGACGAAGCCGCCGCGGCCGAAACGCCGCAGCTGGTAACGCTCGGTGTACTGCTTCGAGGTTCCCTTGGTGCCTTCGGGAAACACGAGCACGAGCTGTCGTTGCTCGCGCAGCAGGCGATACGCGTTGTCGGGTTGCGCGGTGACGCCGCCGACGCGCGACCACAGCGTGCCGAGGACCGGAACCTCACGGAAGATGTACTCCGCGAGGCCGTAGACCGGTCGGTCCAGCTCGGTCTCGATGCCGTGCATGATCGCGGGAGCATCCGAGGGAATCGCCCCGGCGTGATTTGCGACGAGGAGCGCGCCGCCGTCCAGCGGGATCTTCTCGAGCCCTTCCCATTCGACGCGGAACCACCGGCGGTACACCGGGTCGTAGAGACGACGCGCCAGCTCACGCATGTGCTCGGAGCGGCCCCACTCGTCGACGTCACTGATGCGCGGATCAGGCAGCGCCTCGTCGGCGGTCTGCGGTACCGGCACGAGTGCCCGCATCGCGGTCTTCACCGAGGCACTCCGTTCGGCGGGCGGCACGAACGGCGAGCCTACCCGTGTGCGTTGTCGCGCAATCCCTCAGCGTGCTCGGATCGCTCAGTCGTTCGCCAGGAACGCCTTGCCGGTGTCGCAACCGTCGACGAGGGGGCACCACCGGCACGCCGGACCCGGCTTGGTCACCGGGGAAGCATCGGGCCCCCGCAGTTCGAGCCACCGACGCACGCCCTCGCCGACGCGACGGGATGCGGCCGCGAGCGTTGCCTCGGTGACGTCTTCGGGCACGAGCCTGCCCGTGTCGAGGTAGTGCGTCGCCACGCGCCGAGGCGGCACCCCGACCCGCAACGTCTCGACCAGCGCGTAGAACCGCAGGTCGTCGAGATGCGTCGGGCTGAACCCACCGGTCTTGAGGTCGACCAGGACCTTGCCGGCTCGCATGCCGTCCGCGTAGCCGACGGCCAGGTCGACCTTGCCCGCGAGATGGACCCGCGTGTCGAGCAGGTCCGCGCCGACCTTGCTCTCGCTGCGCGGGCGCCACCGCGCCTGGAGCGGAGGCCACAGCTCGAGGAACGACGACACCCGGTCGACCGCCTCACCGCGCAGGTCGGCGCGGTCGGCCTCGGTGATGGTCTGCAGCCAGTCGCCCAGGCTGCCGTCGGACTCGGTCAAGCGGGCGATGGCCTCGTCGACGAGCTCTTCGGGCACGGGCGCGCCGCGGACGTGCATCGACAGCTCGATGGCCCGGTGGCTGACGCTGCCCCGGGCCTTGGGCACCGTCCAGTCGCCGAAGCCGGCGTCTTCCTCGGCGAGGAAGCGGACCTCGCACCCGGCGACGGCCGACAGCTGATGCTTGGCCACCCACAGCTGTTCGATGCCGAGCGTGTCGAGCATCGGGACGAGACCAGCGAGCCGGCCCTCGAGGTCGGACCGCAGTTCGTCGCGCAGGCCCGGGTCGAACGTCGGGCGCTCGTCCAGCGTCGCCCGCAGCGCGTTGAGCAACGCCTCCTGCGCTGGGTTCAACGACTGGGTCTCGACCGCCACGTGCCAACCGTACGCATCCCCTGTGACAGTCCCGCGGACCACCTCGGGCCGTCCGCCCTCGGGTCAAGCGATCTCACTGTCACACCCCCTGGGGATGATGGAGTCGTGGAGTCACCGTCGTTGCGGTTCGCGGAGGCCGTCCGGGCCCTCGGGGTCGAGGCGCGCCGATGCGGGCTGCGGATGCCGGCGTTCCGCAGTCCGCCGCGGTTGGAAGGGGTGGCGCGGTCGATGCGGCGGCGGCCCGACGGCAACGCGACGATCGCGGTCGTGGTGCGCGGACGTCCGTGGCCGGCAGTGCTCGCCGACATGGTGGAGGGCATCGTGGTCGCGAACCACTTGCGGGGCGCGGCGGCGGATCGAGCGCGCACGCGACTGTGGGAGTCGGTCGGCGATGGCCAGACAGCCGCCGCCTAGCCTGGCCCGGCCCCCGTATCCCAATGGGCAGAGGATGCGGCCTTAAAAGCCGCTCAGTGTGGGTTCGAGTCCCACCGGGGGCACGAACCCACACTGACGGCACATCTCTTCGACGGTGGTTCTCAGGTGTTGTTGGCCTGGATCGTTCCTGTGGCCGTCACCGGGCTGTTCAGCGTCGACGTGCTGGTGAACGTCAGCGTGAACGTCTCGGGTCCCTCGGTGATCCCATCGGTGTGGGTCGCAACCGAGACCGTGTGCGTGGTGGCGTTCGCCGCGAAGGTGATCGTCGTGGTGTTCGGAACCGCGGCGTAGTCGCCCGGCGCCGTTGCCGTGCCGTTGCTGCTACTCACATGAACCGTCACCGGGTGGTTGACCTTCTCCGCGAGCTGCACGGTGAACGTGGCCGTGCCGCCTTCGGCGACGCTGACGTTCTGCACCGACATCACCGGCGGGTCGTCGTTGACGATGGTGATGTTGCCGATCTTGTTGCCGGGAATGGCGTGCGTCACGTGCACGAGCTGCACCGTGAACCGCTCCTTCTGCTCGGTCTGGGTGTCGCCGTTGATCGTCACGGGGATGTACTGCACCGTCTGGCCCGGGCTGAACGTCAGGGTGCCGGAGGCACCGACATAGTCGTTGTCAGCGGTGGTAGCGGTGCCGTCGACGGTGGTCCAGGTCGCAGTGATCGCCTGCGAGCTGGGCCGGTCGAGCGTGACCGGGATCTGCACGGTGGTCGTCCCGCTGTTGCCCTCGGGCACCACCGTCGGGAAGACGCCGAGCGAGACGATGGGGATGCAGTTGCCGTCAAGGTTGCTGTCCTGCAGCCACGGTGCGACCGTCATCGGTCCGACCGCGATTCCGGCTGCCACAGGCTTCGGGTTGGGCTGACCCCACCAGTCGCACGAGGCGTCGAGGCTGGTGGCGCCGGCGTTGTTCAACGCATGCGCCGTGCCGGCGAGCGAGTTGCGGTTGATCGTGGCTGCCGCGGTCATGCCGCCGGTCTCTTCGACGAACACGCCGTCGACCGCCCCCGAGAACGTGTTGTGATCTGCCTGTGCAGACACGTCGCCGTCACCGAAACCCGACGTGTTTGTCGTCACGTAGAGGCCCGCACCGCCGTTCACGCCGTTGCCGGTGATCTGGTTGCCGGTGAAAGTCACGGCGGGAACGAGCCCTCCCGGGCAGTTGTTCTGACCGGCCAGGTTGCAGCTCGCCAGGTCTGCCATCCCGACGTCGCAGCCCGACACGGTGTTGTTGCTGATCGTCACCTGGCGGTAGGGCACGAAGGCCCACACGCCGTAGCCACCGGACTCGCACGCTGACACGTGGTTGCCGGTGATCACGTCCGCCGAGCCGCCGGAGCCGCCGTTGTTGTCGGTGTGGACACCACTCAACGACGACGTGATCGTGTTGCCGCTGAAGGTCGTGCCCGTCGACCAGTTCGCCGAAAGCGCGTCGTTCGTGTGCGACACCACGTTGTTCGACATGGTGCCCGAGCCGCTGAAGTCGAACATGCCGATCGAACCGGCGTCGCCCTGCACGTTGTCGACGGTGTTGTTGGTGAAGCTGAACGTGCCTCCGCTCGAGGCGTAGATGCCTCGGAGGTAGATGTTCTCGAGGCTGACGTGGTCGACGCTGAGGCCGCTGAACGTGCCGAGCGAATGGTTGGTGATGATGCCGTTGCGAGCATCGACGTTCGCGCCGCCGACTGAAATGCCGGTGTTGACCGACGTGTTGTCACCGTTGACGGTCAGTTGGCTGATGCTCACGTTGTTGGCCTGGACCAAGAAGACGTCGCTCTCGTCATGGGGGTTGCCGCACAGCGACGCGCCGTTGCAGTCGACCGGGTTGGGAGAGGACAAGGCCGGCTCGACGATCGTCGTCGCGCCGCTGCCCACGATCGACACGGACTTGTCGACCACCACGTTCTCGACGTATGTGCCGGCCGCGACCTGGACCGAACCGCCGGACGATGCCTTGTCGATGCCGGCCTGGATCGTCTTGAGCGGATCACCCGACAGGCCCGTGTTGTTGTCGCTGCCATTCACGGCATCGACGAAGCAGGTCGTCGAGCAGTCGGGCTCGAAGTCGTACACGTTGGTGGTGCCGGACACGCCGACGGTGAAGTTGTCGATGTTGCCCGCGAACGTGCCGCCGGTACCGGCGTTGGGTCCGAGGCCGTACACGACCGCTGCGTTCGGGAACGACGCGACGATCTGGCTCCACGACGCGCTGCAGGCGAACGGGCCGCAGTTGAACACGCCGCCAACATTGTGCGACGAGAACCACACGCCATTCGATGGGTTCATCGTGTCCCAGTTCTGCCACGTGTTGTTCGTGACCGAGCCGGGGTTGGGCGCGAAGGCAAACGTCGTGTAGGTGCTGGTGCCCGTCGTGTACACCTCGATGTTGAACGTCGGCATCGTGGTGCCGCTCGTGCGATACGTCGAGTAGCTCAACACGTCGAAGTTCGCGATCGGTGTCATCGTCGCGGGGTTGTTGCACGACGGGGTCGTCGCGCACGCGCCGTACCCGTAGTTGTTCAACCACTCGTGCTGGCCGGACGCGATCGTCATCGCCAAGCTGCCGGTTCCACCCGGTGTCGGCGACGGACCGGCAACGAAGCCGTAGGTGCCGGTGTTGCTGCTCTGCTCCAGCTGCCATTGGCCGCTCGGTGACCCCGGTGCCACGTCGCCGTTACCGACGATCACGGTGTTCGGTCCCGAGGCCGAAGCCGGTGTGGCCGTCGCGACGGCCACACTGATTCCGGCGAGCGCCAAGGCGACGAGAAGCGACAACGTCTTTCGCACAGCACGCATCAAGGAATTCCCCCCACTCTCCGCCACGTCGATCGTCGTCATGATCGACGCCGTCCCCAACGAGAGGCGACGTGTCAGCGAACGAACAGCTATCACGATCGGTGGCTTGGAACAAGGAATTCCACTCACTCGTAGTAGTGACCTCTGCCGTCTTGCACGCTGATGCACCTTCTGCACCGAAGATTCCTCGCGGGGGCGTGAGCGACTCGTGCATGCTCGGGCGGATGGACGTGCGGACACTGACAACCGAGGACGAGCGATCCGCCGCGTCGCTGCTCGACGCCGAGCTCGGTGGACGTCTGCAAGCTCGGCTCGGCTCTGCGCACGACGTCCTCGACCTGCCGGGATTCGCTGCTTGGGAAGGCGACACGTTCGCGGGCATCGCGACGTACGCGACCGAGGGCGATCGCGTCGAGCTTGCCGCGCTGGCGGTGATCGAGAGCCAACGTCGCTGCGGCATCGGCACTGCACTCGTGGATCGCGTCGTCGAAGCGGCACGTGATGCGGCGGCGCGTGAAGTCTGGCTGGTGACGACGAACGACAACGTCGATGCGTTGCGGCTCTACCAGCTCCATGGCTTCGCGTTGACCGAGCTGCACGCCGGTGCGGTCGACCGCGCTCGGACGCTGAAGCCTTCGATCCCGACCCGCGGCTGCTACGGGATCCCCCTACGCGACGAGCTGGTGCTGACCTTGCAGTTGGTCAGCTGACGTTCGCCGCCACCTCGTTCCAGAACAGGTCGAGCGTGTCCTTGGCGCGCGCAGGCTTGCCCATCGTCCAGTCGGGGATGATCAGTTCGTCGACGCCGGCGTCCTGATAGGCCGCGACCTGGTCGACGACCTCGGCCGGCGTCCCGACGAGCACCGGCCGAACCGGGTCGCCACCACGGAAGCGCTGCAACCAGGTCTCGTCCGTGCTGAGGAACACGAGTGCTTGCGTCGAACGTCGGATCAACGCCGGATCGCGGTCGAGGTCATCGCAGTGGTGCTCGAGCACGCCGATCTTGTGTCGGAACTCGTCCGCTGTCGTCCACGCGTTCCACTCGTTCGCGTGCGCGGCTGCGATCCGCATCGTGCGCCGCTCGCCTTTGCCGCCGACCAGCAGCGGAAGCGGCGACTGAATGGGCTTCGGGTCAGACGGCGCGTCGGTGATCGCGAACGAGTTGCTCGTGAACGTCGTGCGGTGCTCGCGCAACAACGACGTGATCACTGCGCACGCGTCTTCGAACCGGTCGAGGCGGGTCTTCGTGTCGAGCAGGTCGATGCCGTACGCACGATGCTCGTTGACCTGCCATCCCGCGCCGACACCGAGCACGAAACGACCGCCGCTGATCTGGTCGAGCGTCGCGGCCGCGTTCGCGACGACGGCAGGGTGACGGTAGAGGTTGCCGCACACGAGACTTCCGATGCGCACGCGCGCCGTCGAGGCCGCGAGTGCGGCCATCACGCTCCAGCACTCGAGCACCGGGCCGTCGAGCGGCTCGCCGCCCGTTGGATCGTTCGGCATGAAGTGGTCGGCGAAGTACGCGCCGTACCAACCGGTGTCTTCGCAGTGACGCACGATGTCGACGACATCGGCCCACGGGCGCTCGGGACTGGGCCACACGCTGAATCGCATGCGACGACCCTATGGACTCCTACGCGCCTTCGGCCGGCTCGTGCAGGACTTCGTCGCGCAACCCGGGGAACACGCGACCGACCTTCGTGACGACGTACTCGCCGTACGTGCCGGACCACGCATGTACGTCTTCGCCGTCCCACCGGCCTCCGTCGCCGCCAACGCGCCTCTCGTCGCCGGCACGGGGAACCGGTCGGACCTCGGCGTTCCAGCTCGGATCGAGGAACAGCGGGAATGACAGACGATCGAGGCCGCTCGCGTTGCGGACGCGGTGGGGCGTCGACCGGTAGCGGCCACCCGTCATCAGTTCGAGCATGTCACCGAGGTTGACGACGAACGAGTCTTCGACCGGCGGCGCCTCGATCCAGCCGTCAGGTGCGCGAACCTCGAGTCCGCCGGACCCGTCCTGCGCCAGCATCGTCAACAGCCCGTAATCGGTGTGCTCGCCGACGCTCGAGCGCTCGTCGGCCGGGGCGAGTGGCGGATAGTGGAAGATGCGGAAGAGCACGAGCGGCTCGGCCGTCAGATGGTCGTCGAACCACGACTCGTCGAGACCGAGGCCGATGGCCATGCCGCGAAGCAAGGTGTGTCCCAACGTGGTGGCAGCGTCCATGTACTCGAGCACGGCGTCACGCAGTCCCGCCGGCCGGAGGGGGAAGAGGTTCAATCCGTGCAGAGGCAGGCCCGCCTGCACCCGTGGATCGCGATCGTCGAGCTCCTCCCCGAAGTAGATCCCCTCCTTCACATCGGGCCGGCCCGAGGTCAGCTCGCCGCCCACGGGAAACCACCCGCGCCAGGCGCGGCCGCCGCGGTGCATCCCGATCGCGGCCTTCTCCTCGTCGTCGAACGCGAAGAACGCACGGGCGAGCAGGTCGAGCCGGCTGGTCACGTCCGGCTCGATCCCGTGGCCGACGACGTAGAAGAAGCCGGTGTCGCGGCACG
This sequence comes from uncultured Acidimicrobiia bacterium, assembly GCA_963721305.1. GTDB lineage: Bacteria > Actinomycetota > Acidimicrobiia > Acidimicrobiales > JACDCH01 > DATAES01. Next base: position 562,842 of record CAVRIR010000006.1, on the reverse strand, counting down.
CCGCGTCGATCTCCGCGGCGACCCGGCCGGGCGCGGATCCGTCCCGCAGGCCTGCGATGTCGACGACCGGAAGGTGACGCACGTCCAGAGTGTGCCCTACTGCCGAAAACGGATGCTCTCTCGGACGTGGTTCCATGGGGCCCAATGGACGAGCCCACCCAGCCGTTCGCCGTTCCCCCTGGCGCTTCGAGCCAGGGCAGTGAGCCGAGCGAGGGCGCCCAGGCCCCGACGGCCCCTGTGGCAGCGCCCGCGACACCCGTCGCGTCGCCCGCCGCCATGCCGCCCCTCGGCCCGCCCTACGCCGCGCCCCCGACTCCGCCACCGCCGACGTTCCCGTCCAGTCCGCCCGAGACCTGGCCGGCGACGCCACCGCTGCTCCCGCCCATTCCGCCCGGTGCCGGTCCTGGCCCGGCAGGCGGCGGCCGACGCGACTTCGGTGATCCACGCAAACGAGCGATCGCGATCGCCACACTCGGGGCCGTCGCCATCCTCATCGTCGGCCTGCTGGCTTGGCGGCAGTCCAACGACAACAGCAACAGTCAATTCATCGCCGGCGCGCCGTCCACGACGCAGCCCATCGCGTCCGACTCGTCGGACAGCACCGACAGCACGAACAGCTCGGACTCGGGCGCCGCATCCGACAGCTCTGACAGCTCTGACAGCAGCTCGAGCTCGTCGGACGATCTCCAGAGCACCGTCCTCGACATCCAGGCGTTCGTCGAGAAGGAACGGGGCCTCAAGTTCAAGCAGAACGTCGACGTGCAGCTCGTCGACGACGACCAGCTCGCGCAGCTCCTCGAGCAGGACTTCATCAAGGAAGAGCCGTCGATCTTGGAAACGCAGGAGGTCCTGCGGTCGCTGGCGCTGGTCTCGCCGCAGTTCGATCTCACGAGCGCGGAGCGCACGCTGCTCGACAGCAGCGTGCTCGGCTTCTACGACCCCGAGACCAAGAAGCTGGTCGTGCGCGGCACCGACGTGACGCCGTTCGTCCGCGACACGCTGGCCCACGAGCTCACCCATGCGCTCGACGACCAGTGGTTCAACCTCAACCGACCGCAGCTCGACACCGCCGATGACGAGACCGGCTTCGGGTTCACAGCGTTGACCGAGGGCGACGCGGTGCGCGTCGAAGAGGCGTATCTCGGCACCATGTCGTCGAGCGATCGCGCCGAGGTGACGAAGGAGCAGCAGGACCTGCTGCTCGCACATCCCGAGATCTTCTCGTTGCCACAGGTGTTGATCGACATCACCCAGGAGCCTTACTCCGACGGTCCGCAACTCGTGAAGGCCATCCTCGACGCGGGACAGCAGCCGCGCCTCGACGCCGCGTTCCAGCAACCGCCGACCACGAGCGAGCAGGTGATCGATCCGGAGAAGTTCCTCGACGGTCAGGGTGCCGTTCCGGTGCCCTTCCCGACCGCCGACGGCACCGTGTCGAACAAGGGCGTGCTCGGCGCGTTCATGTTCGAGGAGGTGTTGCTCGGCGCGAAGCAGACGAGTGACGTCGACACCGTGATCTCGGGTTGGGGCGGCGATGCGTACGTCACCTGGCACGACCCGAGTGGCAAGACGTGTCTCCGCGACACCTTCGTCGGCGACACGCCGAACGACACCTCGCAACTGGCTCAGGCGTTGTCCGAGTGGGCGCCGGACGCTGGCGCCGTGGTGAACGCGACGCCCGGACAACCGGGGACGCTCACGGTCTGCAACTAGTCAGGTTCGCCGTGTCCGTCGAGTGCGTACGCAACTGCTTCTTCGGGGGATTGTGCGTGACGGACCGATGTGCCGGTGGCCAGTGGCCAATCGCCGACGATCACGATCGGGCGGCCGTTGTGCAACGCGAACCCCAACTCGATCAGCGTGCCGTAGGCGCCCGGAAACGCGATCACCGCGTCGGCGTCCATCACGACCAGCGCGTTGCGCAACTCACCCATCCCCGTCGCCACCGCGATGTCGACCCACGGATTCGCTTCGGACCGCTCACGTCCGGGAAGGATCCCGACCGTCAGACCTCCCGCTTCGGCCGCGCCACGGCTCGCCGCGGCGGCGATCCCTTCACGGCCGCCGGTGACCACGACGACACCCGCTTCGGCCAGCAGTGCTCCGACGCGTTCGGCGGCGGCGTCGGTGTCCGCGTCGGTGTCCGTCGCACCGATCACCGCGACGTGCTTCCTCATCGCAGCTTGGCGATGACCTCGTCGCCGTACCGGGCAAGCGCGTCGTGAATCCCCGCGGCGTCGAACGCGAGCGGCGGTATCACGATCCGTTCGACGCCAAGGTCCTCTTTCAGCCAGAGCGACTCGAAGCCGGCCGCCTCCGCTGCTCGCGCGATCGCCACCGCACCGTCGGGTCGCGAGAAGTCGAGGACATTCGCGAACATCACGCCGAACTTCATGGCCGGACCCTACGCCTGACTCGTTCTTCATCCCGCTCTCACATGCGCTCGTCAGGCTGGTCCGGTGGCTGACGCGAAACGGCAGGCGATCGCCTGGCTCCACCGCCGCGCCGGCTGGGGGCTTGCGCCGGGCGAGCTCGACGCCCGGCTCGCCGACGGCGTGGCGACCACGATCGATCGGCTGATCGATCCCGACGGCGCCGGTGTGCCGAAGGCGCCCGACCCGTGGGCGCAGGTCGATCTCTCGGCGCCGAAGTTCCGCCGAAACCAGTCCCCGGCACAAAAGGAGGAGATTCGCCAGCAGCTCCGGAAACAAGGTCTGACCGTGATCGACGCGTGGCTCGATCACTTCGCGAGCACACCGCGTCCGTTGGAGGACTGGATGACGTGGTTCTGGCATGGGCACTTCGTGTCGGGCCTCGACAAGGTGAGGCTGCCGTCGCTCATGGTGCAGCAGCTGCGCACGTTCCGCTCGCTCGCACTCGCGCCGTTCCCGCAGCTCGTGCGCGCCGCCACGATCGACTCCGCGATGCTCCAGTACCTCGACGGCGACACGAGTACCGGGCAAGAGCCGAACGAGAACTACGGCCGCGAGCTGCTCGAGCTGTTCACCCTCGGGCTCGGGAACTACACCGAGGACGACGTGCAGGCAGGTGCACGTGCGCTGACCGGATGGACGGTCCCGCAGACGGGTGGGCCGTCGAAGTTCGTCAGCACCAGGCACGACGAGGCGCCGCAGCCGTACCTAGGTGTCACCAACGTGCACGACGTCGACAGCGTGGTGGACGCGATCGTGAGCCATCCGAAGTGCGCGCCGTTCATTGCCGGCGAGCTCTCGAAGGCGATCCTCGGTCCGTCCGTCGATCCTGCGCTGGTCGCGCAGTTCGCTCAGGACTTCGCCGCGAACCAGCTCGACACGCGCGCGCTGGTCCGATCGATCCTCGAGGCGGGCGTCACCGGACACGGCGTCGAGTCCGTGAACCAGCCGGTTCCCTGGCTCATCGCCGCGCAACGCGCCACAGGTGCGGCGATCCCTGCAGCCCAACGGCTGAGCGGTTTGCGAGCGGCCGGCCAGATCCCTCTCTATCCACCGAACGTCGCGGGTTGGCCGAGCGGCGCGACGTGGTTCGGCGCGTCGACCGTCGTCGCCCGTTACGACCTGGCCGGCGCCATCGTGAAACACGTACCCGACGGCAACCCGGCGATGGCGGCGGCGCGATCCTTCGAGCTCGACACGCTCGCTGACGCGCTCGGGCACCCCGAAGGTTTCGGCGGCGCCACGAAGACCGCGCTCGCGGAGCTGAAAGGCGATCCCCAGGGCGTCCTCACACTCGCGCTCTGCTCACCGGACCTGGCGCTCGCATGAAGGACGGGAAGGAACGCCGCAGGATTGTGAGTCGTCGCCGGTTCATCGGCCTGACCGGCGGGGCGGCCCTCACCGGCGCGGCCGCGTGGGCCGGTTTGCTGCGCGAACACACCTCTGCATCACACGGGGTCGTGGAACAGGCCGACGCCGGTGGACGCGTGCTCGTCGTCGTGCAGATGAGCGGCGGCAACGACGCGCTGAACACGGTCATCCCGCACGACGGCCGCTACCACGACGTTCGGCCGAAGCTCGGGATCGCGGACGACAAGCTGGTTGCGCTGAGCGGCGAGTCGAGCGTCGGGCTCCATCCCGCGTTGCAACCGCTGGTTCCGCTGTGGGACGCGCATCAACTTGCGGTGGTTCCGGGGGTGGGCTTCGCGACCGACAGCCGGTCGCACTTCGAGTCGCTGGCTTCGTGGTGGACCGCGAGTCCCGATCACAAGCTGTCGACCGGTTGGATCGGTCGGTGGCTCGACGCGACGAGTGCCGCGACCGACAACCCGCTCGTCGCGATCTCACTCGGCGGCGGCGCGGTGCCGGCCTTGACGTCCGATCACTCGCAAGCGACCGCGGTGAACAGCTTGCAGGGCTTCAAGTTGTTCACGCCTCGAGGCACCAACCCCGCTCGCTTGGCGCAGGCGTTCGCGGCGATGGCCACACCGGCGCCGACCGACACGCTCCTCGCACAGGCGCAAGCGGCCGTCCCGGCCGCCCTCCGCGCCGTCGATGTGCTGTCGAAGGCATCGCAGGACACATCCGTCGAGGGCGACGATCCTGATCCTGCGGCGACCGGTCCGATCACGTCCGGTCTCGAAGCGGCCGCCAACTTGATCGACCTCGATCTCGGTGCTCGTGTGCTCCTCGTGAGTGCTGCAGGTTTCGACACCCATGCGAACCAGACCGACACGCACCAGCGGCTGCTCACCGACCTCGCCAACGGCGTGTCCACGTTCTTCAAGTCGCTCACGCAGAAGGGCAGCGCCGATCGCGTGTTGCTGATGACGACGAGCGAGTTCGGTCGGCGAGCCGCGGAGAACGGCAGCGACGGCACCGACCACGGCCTCGGTGGCGTTCACTTCCTCGCGGGTCCCGCGGTGCAGGGTGGTCTGCACGGGACGGTCGACCTGTCGAAGCTGACCGAGGGTGACCTGGTCGTGCAGACGGACACGCGCTCGCTGTACGCCGCCGGACTCGACTGGTTGGGAGGGCCGAGCGCCGACGTGCTCGACGGCCACACGGACGACCTGCGCCTCGTCAACATCTGACCGATTCCGGCGCCGACGCGCCGATCGGTTCCACACGATCCGGAGTAGGTTCACCCGCCATGGTCACGGCGGCGATCACCGACACCCCCTACAAGATCCTCCTCGTCCTGCACATCGTGCTCGTCATCGTCGGCTTCGGCGGTGTCCTGTTGAACGGCGTGTACGGCGCGCAGGCGAAGAAGCGCGGCGGGGTCGAGGGACTCGCGATCACCGAGGCGAACTTCTTCGTGTCGACGAAGGTCGCCGAGATCTGCATCTACCTCGTGCCGTTGGTGGGCTTCGCGCTCATCGGCTCGAGCGATGGCGCCTGGGCCTTCTCGCAGACGTGGGTCGGGTTGTCGATCCTGCTCTACGTGGTCGCGCTCGGCGTGACCCACGCCATGGTCCTCCCGTCCGCGAAGCGACTCATCGTGTTGCAGCAGGAAATGGTCGCGGTGGCGCCGACTGCCGGAGGACCTCCGCCGCAGGCGGCCGAGATGGAGCAGGTCGGCCAGCGCATCGCGCTCGCGAGCACGATCAACCACGTGTTGCTGCTCGTGATCATCGTGCTGATGGTCTTCAAGCCAGGCGTGTGATCAGTTGATCGCGATCGTGTCGAGAATCTCGTTCACGACCGGGATCGTCCGTACGCGGCGGATGTACGAGCCGAACACGACGTAGAGGCAGAAGGCGCGTCCGGCGACGGTGAAGAACCGTTGCACGCCGCCCTGTCCGTCGATCAGACGCTGCAGCTGCATCGTGCTCACGTCGGTGGCCTGAAGTCGCGGGATCGAGGTCGCCGCGAACAGGGGGGTGTTCGCGCTGGCGTGGCCGTGTTCGAACAACACGAGCAGCAGATCCGTGCTCGCCATGATCTCGACGGCGCCGCCGCCGTAGTCGCCCGTCTCCGCCGGCAGCGGAAAGCTCGCGACGTGGACGACCGCGCCGGTGGTCTCTTGCGTGGGGACTCCCGCGGTCGCGGGACGGAGCCCGGACGGTTCGGGTGCTCGTGTGTAGATGCGACCGTCCCAACCACCGGGAACGTCGATGGTGATGCCGGATCCGGACAGTGCGCTCATGCTGCGCCCACCGAGCGCGACGAGCGCAATGACGCCGAGCAGTCCCTGCGCAGCGACCGCCAACTGCGCGCCGCGCGGAGCTCGAGCGTCGAGCGTGCGATGGAACGCGCGCAGCGCTTCAGGCGTGTCGATGTGTCGCGCCATGAGCAGAGACAGTCCTCGTATTGCTCCGAACGTGAACCCGATGAGCGCGCCCGCAGCCGATGACCCGGACAGCAGCGCCAGCACGAACGCGACGTAGGTGGCTGCGCTCGTCACCACGGTCACGAGCCCGAAGCCCAGTTGCGCGCCGAAGCCGAAGCCGTACACCCAACCGCGATACCGGCCGAGCCAGTCCTCGTTGACTTGCCGCTTGATCGTCGGGACCCGCCGGATGTCGAACCATGCGCCGGCGAGCGCGAGGAGCGCGACCAGCAATGCGTCGACGGGCGCGGCACGGGAGGGCAGCGCCGATCCGACGAAGCCAGCGAGCGCGCCGAGCGCGACGCCGCCTGCGATCGCGCCGATCACGAAGGCTGTCGCCGTGACTGCGAATCGGTTGTGCCGTCCCCGCTCACCGAGCGGAGTGATGCTCGAGAGCATCGACGCTCCTCACGGTGACCAGGTCGAACGGATGGCACCCACGACGGCGGACGCGACGCCCGCCCACACGATCAGCGCGGTCACTCGCCACGGTCCGGATACAGACTGGGATGGCCGGGTTCGATGCCAGCGGCGCGGAGATCGCCGTCGACGCGGCTGGGACGGTCCTGCGGACGACTCATCGCACCCTGGTCGTCGATCGACTGGGTCATGAGATCGCGGACCTGCTCCCACGTTGCGGCCGCACCCTCGCCGGCGACCTCGCCGTTGCCGTCGACGAGCACGAAGTACGGCGCGACGGGGATGCGGTAGTCGCGCCACGCGTCGCTCGACAGCACGGTGTGCACGCCGCGTGGCGCGAGCTTGCGAATGGTCGCCGGGCTCTCGGCTTCCGATCCCTTGGCGACGACGAGCAGTCGCGCGTTGCCCGGTACCGAGAGACGCCGATCGCCGAACGCGTCCCAGAACCCGCGACAGGTGAGGCAGGTGCTCGAAAGGAACGCCAGCAGCGTGCGGTGTCCGACCCCGGCTACCGCGAACGTCACCGGCGCGCCCGCTGGATCGACGCCGGCGATCTCGATGGCCGGCGCGCCGCCCTCTCGTTCAGGTGACGTGAGACCGGTCGGACTCGCTTCGGATCTCGTGACATCAGGGTCGAGCGAGACGCCGAGGGACTGCAGCGCGCGCAGGATCTCCGCGTGACTGCGCAAGAGGCCGGCGACGAGCAACGTGAGCAGACCGACGGCAACGGCGAGGATCGAGACCAGCGCAACCATGGATCAGTCCGACGGCGTGCCGGTCATCGCGTCCGCACCGGCACGAGAACGGCGGGCAACGCGGTGAGGACGAGATAGGCGAGCTCGATCGAGATCACGACGAGCAACACGAACGGGACGGCGTGCCACGGTTGGTCCGCGATGACGTCGCCCGGGTGGGGCAGGTCGCCCGCCGCGGCGACGAGCAGCGTGACCGCGGCGACCAGGTTGGCGAGGAGATGCACGGCGCTCGGCGGCGTGTCCGGTTGGCCGAAGCAGCCGCACGACTGCACAGGTGAGCCGGACATCAGCGCTGCCGCGACGAACGCCGCGAACGCGAGGTAGGCCGCGGCCACGAGTGCGAGCAGCGGGCGCGCGCCCGTGACGAAGGCGGCGACGCCGAGAACGATCTCCCCCGCCCCGAGCAACCTGACCAGCGCGACGCGATTCGGAAGTCGCATCGCCCGCAGCGCGCCGGCGGTCGGTACGGGACGCCGGATCTTGAACGCTCCGGCGAGAGCCAGCAGTGCGGTCAGGACGAGAACCGGTCCGGACAGCACCTCCACACGATGCAGCCTACGAGGTGGCTGTGGGCTCCTCGGCACCGGCCGGCGGGTTGTCGATCCATCGACCTTCGCTGTCGGGACGGACCGAGCCGAGCTCGTGGTACCGCTCGAGGATGTCCTGGTGCCCGGGACGATCGCCGATCGCACGCTCGACCTCGCGCAACGTCAATGTCATCTGGCCGAGGCGGCGCTCGCCGAGCGAGTCGGCCAGGGCGCGGTCCCACACGCGGCCGACCATGTCCGTGCCCGGGTACTTGCGGCCGGACTCACCGACGAACGTGCGGTCGCGCATCTCCGACAACGTCGTCTGCAAGTAGCCGACGTGCGGCGTCTCGTCAGCTCGGATGTACGCGACGATCTTCGCGGCCTCGCCGTCACCGGCGACCAGATCGTCGTCGGAGAGCAGCGCTTCGGCCCACGCGAACAGATGGAACGCGGAGATCTCGATGAGCAGCAGGCGCGTCATGCGCTCGATGAGCGACTCGAGGTCGAAGTCGATGTCGTCGGGGAGCACACGATTCGCCATTGCCGCGGCGCGCATTGCCGCGAGATCCGGTTGCGACGCGCCCGGGCTGATGACGCCGAGCCGTTCGAGCATGCGGCGCGTCTCGTCCTCGGTCACCGGATTCTCGAACGCGATGTCACGCGCCGCGAACCACATCTGGTCGTGGCCCGCCTCGTCCTCGTAGCCCGACTCGTCGCGGGCATGCGCCTCGTGGAGACCTCGCTTCAGGTGGCTCATCGCGGTGTTGTCGATCTCCTCGTCGAACAGCCTCGGCAGATCGGGCACGACCCAGTTGCGGATCGTCCAACCGAAGCCCTCGACGGTGCCGATCCGCGAAAGGGTGGCGACGACGGGCGCGATGACGCCGTGCCCGATGAGATGACGCGACTGTGCGACGTTGGGATAAGGCTCGGGCCATGTCTCGAGCGGGACGTCGAGCAGCGCGGTGCCGAACTGGTCGTGGTGCTTGCGCTGCCAGGCCTCGATGGCGCGCACCCGGTTCTTCGTTCTGGGCGAGACGTACGTGCCGTCGGCCGTGTAGCCGCCGTGGCAGCGCCGTCCGCCGGCGAACAGTGGCTCGACGTAGTCGTGGGAGGCGAGCAGCTCCTCCGCCGTGAACTCGGTCTGGTCGTCGATCCGCACCGGCATGCGTCCATCCTAACTCTTTGCATCGACACTGCAAAGAGTTTCCTCAGTGGACCCTCCCGGCGTTCTGGCGTCAGATCCGGCGGATATCCGCCGCTGGTGACGCCAGAACGGGTGGATCGGCCGCCGTCGTCAACGCTGGAGGTCGAGGACGGCGGCGGCGAGGTCTTCGAGCTCGTGGTCCCAGTCGGCGGGTTCGGCGAGCGGGATGGCGACGAACTTGGACGTGCCCACGTCGAGGAACTCCTCGATCCGCTTGCGCAGGCCTTCGTGGCCGGAGGCGATCACGGCGCCGGGGTCGTCGAGGTCCGGGCGACGAGCCGACAGGGCGGCGAGGACGACGTCTGGCAGCTCGCCGTCCGTGTACGCGATCAGGGCGCCCCAGTGCTCGGAGTCGATCTCACGGCCGTTCGCCGCGGCGGTCTCCTCGATGACGGGTCGCGACCGGGCGACGTCGTCTGGCGTGCAGAACGAAGGCAGCCAACCGTCGGCCAGCCGTCCGACCCGCTTGAGCTCGGACGGCGCGATGCCGCCCAACCAGACATCCAGCGGTTGCTGGAGCGGATGGGGACGGACCGAGACCGCCGAGTAGTGGAACCGAGCGCCGTCGTGATCGACCGAGTCCTCGGTCCAGAGGCGGCGGATGAGCGGCAGCGCCTCGTCGAACCACTTGGCCCGTTCGCCCCGCTCGACGCCGAACGCCTGCTGCTCTCTCGGATCGGCCACACCGAGACCGAACGCCGGCAGGGCCCGTCCGCCGCTCAGGCGATCGAGGCTCGCCCACTCCTTGGCGACGAGAACCGGATTGCGCCCGGGAAGCACCTGCACACTCGTTCCGAGCTTCAGCTTCTTCGTCCGTCCGGCGGCAACGGCGAGGCCGATGAGCGGGTCCGGGCAGTCGCCCGTCAATCGTTCCGAGAGCCAGAGCGAGTCGAAGCCGTGACCCTCGAGGGAGTCGACGAACGACCTGAACCGCTCGGCGTCGTTGGTGAGCGACCGGGTACCGAGCCCGTAACCGATGCGGACCTTCATCGCTCGGCCAGCGCGGTGAGCAGTCCGGCCACCAGGTCGGGACGGCTGAGGAAGGGCGAATGGGCGGTCGGGAAGTCGACGGATTCCGTGCAGCGAGCAGCCATGACCCTTTGCAACTCCGGATGCACCACTCGATCTTCCGTGCACACGACATATGTGGACGGCTTCGTCTTCCAAGCCGGTGCAACGACCTCCGTCATGAGGCAGGCGAGCTGCATCGGGCGGACCTTTGCGAGCGCGGAAGCAACGTCATCGGGCGAGCAGTCGTGGTAGAAGACGGCCGCCGAACGCTCCGGATCGAGGGTCACGGTGCCGTCGTCGGCGATGACGAGCACGCCGTCGATGTCGGTGCTCGCGGTGCCTGCATCGGGTGCGGTGTGAGCCGGGCTCTCGCCTTCGTCGCACGCGAACGCCGTGAGGTACACGAGCCGTTCGACGTTCGGCTGGTCGCCCGCGCCGGTGATGACTGCGCCGCCGTACGAGTGCCCGCACAGCACCACGGGTCCGTCCACGCCGCGCGCGCTGCAGCGGCCGCAGCCGCGACATCGTCTTCATGCGACGTCAACGGCAACTCGACGGTGACCGACGCGATGCCCGCTTCGTCGAGCAGCGCGACGACCTTGTCCCAACACCACGCGCCGTGCCAAGCGCCGTGCACGAGTACGACGGTTGCGTTCTCACTCACGTCGTGACTGTGTCACCTCGACGAGGCGTCGTGCGAGGAAGTCGCGCTCGGGCTCGTTGGTGGCCAGTGCGACGGCGCGTTCGTAGGACTCGGCGCTCTCGTCCCAACGTTCGAGCCGCCGGCACAGGTCGGCCCGCGTCGCGTGGAAGAAGTGAATGCCGGACAACGCGTCGGCGTCGAGAGTGTCGATCAGGCGTAGCCCTTCCCCGGGGCCGCACACCATCGCGACGGCAACCGCGTGGTTGAGAGCGACGATGGGGGAAGGGACGATCCGCAGCAGCAGCTCGTACAGCTCCATGATCTGCGGCCAGTCGGTGTCCTCGGGTTGCGCGGCCTCGCAATGCACGGCCGCGATCGCTGCTTGCACCTGGTACGGGCCGGGTCCTTCGAGCCCGCGGCTGCGTCGCAGCGCGCGCTCGACGAGCTCGAGTCCTTCCGCGATCTGGTCGCGATCCCACGTGGTGCGATCCTGCTTCTCGAGCAGGACGAGCGCACCTCGCTCGTCGACTCGTGACGTGCGCCGGGCATCGTGCAAAAGCAGCAGCGCGAGCAGTCCCAGCGCCTCGGCCTCGTCAGGCATCAAGTCGACCAGCAGGCGCGCCAGCCGGATCGCCTCCGCACACAACTCGCGCCGGACCAACGATTCACCGGCGCTCGCCGCGTAGCCCTCGTTGAAGATGAGGTAGATCGCCGCGAGCACACCCTCGACCCGCTCGGGCAGGTCGTGGTCCTCAGGCACGCGGTACGGGATGCCGGCGAGCTTGATCTTGCGCTTGGCACGGACGAGCCGCTGGCCCATCGTCGTGGACGGGACGAGGAAGGCGCGCGCGATCTCGTCCGTCGAGAGCCCACCGAGTGTCCGCAGCGTCAGCGCGACCTGTGCGTCGATGTCGAGCGCGGGATGGCAGCACGTGAAGATGAGTCGGAGGCGATCATCAGTGATGGTGGTCATCTCGAGCTCGTCGCGATCTTGGTCATCGCCTGGATGGCCGAGCAGCAGCCACGCGCTCGATTGCTTGCCGTCACGCTTGCGTTCGCGACGGATGCGATCGATCGCCTTGCGTCTCGCCGTCGTGAGCAGCCATGCGCCCGGTCGTTCTGGCACGCCGTCGCGCGGCCATCGCTCCAGCGCCGCGAGCATCGCTTCCTGCAACGCGTCCTCGGCCGCATCGAAGTCGCCGAGTGTGCTGATGAGCGACGCGAGCACCTGTCCGGACTCACTCCGGAACAGGTGCTCGTAAGGCGTGTCGCTCAAGCAGGTAGTTCCATGACAGGGCGAACTTCGATGCTGCCGCCGCGTGCGCCGGGGATCTTCGCGGCGAGCTCGATGGCGCGGTCGAGATCCTTCACGTCGACCATGTAGTAGCCACCGAGCACTTCCTTGGTCTCCGCGAACGGTCCGTCGGTCGTGGTCCGTTTGCCGCCACGCACTCGCACGGTCGTGGCCGTGTCCGGCTCCTGCAGGGGATCACCGGAGACCAACTCGCCGCTGGCGAGGATCTCTTCGGTGAAGACCCCGTACTCCTTGAACATCGTCTCGCCCTCGGCGGGGTCGTACTCGGTGGGGTCGCCGTAGATCAGCAGCATGTACTTCACGGGATTGTCCTCCTGGTTGGGTTCCTGTCAGTACGACGATCGAGGTCTCGCGATTTCGACACCTATCTTCGTCAGATGATCGAAGACGTGCTGTCTCCGTTTCGCCTCGACGGAAGAGTGGCCGTGGTGACGGGCGCATCGAGCGGACTGGGCGTCCGGTTCGCCCGCGTCCTGCACGGTGCCGGGGCGTCGGTCGTGGCGACGGCGAGGCGGGAGGACCGTCTTGCCGCGCTCGTCTCAGCCGTGGATGACGGTGACCGGTTCGTCACGCTCGTGGCCGACGTGGCGGTCGACGAGGACTGCGCGCGCATCGTCGACACCGCGGTCGAGCAATTCGGGCGCATCGACATCCTCGTCAACAACGCCGGCACCAGCGCGCCGATGGCGGCCGAGGTCGAGCCGCCCGACGTCTTCCGGCGGCTCATCGACGTGAACCTGAACGGCTTGTTCGTCCTCTCCCAGCTCGCAGGGCGGCGGATGATCGACGACGGCGGCGGCGTGATCGTCAACGTCGCGTCCATCCTCGGTGTGGTCGCGTCCGCGCCGATCAAGCAGGCGTCGTACTGCGCGTCGAAGGGCGCGGTGGTGAACCTCACGCGCGAGCTCGCCGCGCAATGGGCGCGCAAGGGCGTGCGCGTCAACGCGCTCGCACCGGGTTGGTTTCCGAGCGAGATGACCGCCGAGATGTTCGACGACGACTCGTCGATGGCGTTCGTCAAACGCAACTGCCCCATGGGGCGGACGGGCGATCCGCACGAGCTCGACGGCGCGCTCCTCTTCCTGTGCTCGGACGCGTCGACCTACTGCACCGGCCAGGTCCTCGCCGTCGACGGTGGCTGGACCGCCCGCTAGAGACGTCCTGGCTGCGAACTCCGGGGAGAAACGGGCGCCATGGCGCCCGTTTCCGTCCAACATTCGCTCTAGAGCAACGAGCGGAGGAGGTCGCGGGTGCGGGCGACTTCGGACTCGTTGGCGCCGAACTCGGCGGCGAGGAAGTCGGTGACGCCGGCTTCCGCGAGACGGTCGACACCGGCCCGCACGGTTGCCTCGTCGCCCACGAGCGCGACGTCGGCCGGACCTTCTGCGCCTTCGCGATCGAGCATGGCGCGGTAGCTCGGCAACGAGCCGTAGATCGCGAACACGTTCGCGGCGCGTCCGCGCGCCGCGGCCTCGTCGTCCGTGACGCACACGGGGAACCCGGCGACGACTCGCACGGCCTCCGGGCGGCCTGCTTCCGCCGCGGCGGAGCGCAGCGTCGGGATCGTGTGCTCCTCGAGCGTCGACGGACCGGTCATCCACGTGATCGTGCCGTCGGCGAGGCGTCCGGTGACGTTGAGCATCTGCGTGCCGAGCGCGGCGACGAGGATCGGCGGTGCGCCGTGGGGGTTCTGCATGGACAGCGCACCGTTGGTCGAGAACGACTCGCCCTTGAACGACACCGACTCGCCGTACAGCAGCGGTCGCAGGATCGACAGGTACTCGCGCATGTGGCGAACCGGTTTGTCGAACGACATGCCCCACATCGCCTCGACCACGATCTGGTGCGACAGCCCGATGCCGAGCGCGAGCCGTCCTTCCGTCGCCATCTGCGCGGTGACCGCTTGGCCCGCGAGCATCATCGGGTGGCGGGGATACGTCGGGATCACCGATGTGCCGAGCTCGATCGTCGGTGCCTCGCGACCGACGACGGCGAGCGCGGTCAGCGCGTCGAGCCCGAAGATCTGCGGCAGCCAGTAGCTGTCGAAGCCTTGATCGACGGCGTCGTTCACCGCCTTCACCAGTTCGTCGATACCGCCGGCGCCCTGGCCGACCTCGCCTCCGAAGATCCCGGTTCGCATGAGCGCGCACGTTAGCGACGGCGACGCAGCATGCGTTCAGGGACCGGACTAGAACGAGATCATGCGTGTGCCCTTGACGATCGCCGATCAGCTCGAGCGGGCGGAGCTCGTCTATCCCGACCGGATTGCCATCATCGACGAGCCGGATCCGCCGACGCCCGGCGAGTGGCAGGACAGTCTCGGCGCGCTCACGTACAGACGAGTGGCAGAGCTGGCGCGTGCCCAAGCGGCGGCCCTCGACGAACGGGGCATCGGCACGGGGGAGCGCGTCGCGATCGTGAGCCAGAACTGTGCCCGCCTGTACGTGAGCTTCTTCGGTGTCAGCGCGTTCGGGCGCGTGCTGGTGCCGGTCAACTTCCGGCTCAGCCACGACGAGATCGCGTACATCGTCGAGCACTGCGGCGCATCGGTGCTCCTGTACGACCCCGAACTGGAAGAGACGCTCGCCGGTATCGAGTGCAAGCACAAGATCCGGCTCGGCGCGGCGACGGACGGCGAGCTCTACCTCGAAGGACGCGAGCCGCGTGCGTGGTCCGATCCCGACGAGGACGCGACCGGAACCATCAACTACACGAGCGGCACCACGGCCCGTCCGAAGGGCGTGCAGCTCACCCATCGCAACCTGTGGGTGAACTCGACGACGTTCGGCTGGCACACGACAGTCACCGATCGCGACTCGTACCTGCACACGCTGCCCATGTTCCACTGCAACGGCTGGGGCATGCCGTACGCGCTCACAGCGATGGGTGCGAAGCAGGTGGTGCTGCGCAAGGTCGACGGTGCGGACATCCTCCGACGCATCGACGAGCACGACATCTCGTTGCTGTGCGGCGCGCCTGCAGTCGTGGCCGCCGTGCTCGATGCCGCCTCGACATTGGACGGTCCGATCCCGGGTGCGGGACGGACGCGCATCGTCGTCGCCGGCGCGCCGCCGCCCACGCGCACGATCGAGCGGGTGGAGACCGAGCTCGGTTGGGAGTTCATCCAGATCTATGGCCTGACCGAGACGTCGCCGTTGCTCACGATCAACCGCGGCCGCGCCGAATGGGACGACCTCACGCCGGCCGACCGCGCCGCGAAGCTCGGTCGCGCCGGTGTACCCGCCGTAGGGGTACGCCTCTGCTTGGACGACGAAGGTGAGGTGCTCGGCCGCAGCAACGTCGTGCTCGAGGGTTACTGGGAACAGCCGGAAGCGACGGCGGGCGCGATCGTCGACGGTTGGTTCCACACCGGAGACGGCGGTCTCATCGATGACGACGGCTATCTCGCGATCAGCGATCGCAAGAAGGACGTCATCATCTCCGGCGGCGAGAACGTCTCGTCGATCGAGGTCGAGGACGCGCTGTTCTCGCATCCGGCGGTCGCGGAGGTCGCGGTGATCGGCGTGCCGGACGAGAAGTGGGGCGAGACCGTGAAGGCCCTCGTCGTGCTGGCGCCGGGCGCGGATGCGAGCGAGGCCGACCTCATCGAGCATTGCCGCGGCAAGCTCGCGCACTTCAAGTGCCCGACATCGGTCGAGTTCCGTGACGTCCTCGCCCGCACGGCCACCGGCAAGCTCCAGAAGTTCAAGCTCCGCGCCGGCTATTGGGAAGGGCGCCAGCGCCAGGTCAACTGAACCCGTTCCCTCCGCGCACGCCTCGCCTGCGAGCATGGCGCGGTGCTGCAGGTTCGTGGGCTCGCGGTCGAAGTGGCCGGTCGCCTCCTCGTGGAGGACGTCGGCTTCACCGTCCGCGCCCGCGACAAGATCGGCCTGGTCGGCCGCAACGGCGCCGGCAAGACGAGCCTGCTGCGGGTGCTCGCCGGTGCCGCGGCGCCTCATGCCGGCGTCGTGCACCACAGCGGCGCGCTCGGCTACCTGTCACAGGATCCGAAGCTCGACGCAGTTGCGGATGACATCCCTGGGCTGACGCATGTTCTGTCCGGGCGTGGGCTCGACGAGTCGACAGTCCGCCTCGAGAAGTTGCGAGTACGGCTCGAAGAAGACGCGTCCGACGCGAACGTCGCGCGATATCGCGCGTGCTCACGACGAGTTCGAGCACGCGGGCGGGTACGCGGCCGAGTCCGAGGTGCGCAGCCTCGGTGCCGGACTCGGACTGGGGCGCGATCGCCTCGATCTCCCGATCGGTGTGCTGTCCGGCGGCGAGCGGCGCCGCGTCGAACTCGCGCGCATTCTCTTCGCCGGCAGTGACCTGTTGCTGCTGGACGAACCGACGAACCATCTCGACAACGACGCGCGCGACTGGCTGCTCGGCTTTCTCGCGAAGTACCGCGGCGCGCTCGTCGTCGTCAGCCACGACCTGAATCTGCTCGACGCCGCGATCACGCGCGTCCTCCATCTCGATCGCGGTGCGGACGACGACCTCGGAACGCTGATCGAGTACAAGGGCACGTACTCGCAGTACCTGGCGGCTCGCCGCAAGGACGAGGAACGTCTCGCCAAGATGGCTACCCGCCAGCAGGCCGAGGTCGATCGGCTGCAACGGATCGTCGATCGGTTCGGCGCCAAGGCCAGCAAGGCTTCGATGGCGCACAGCCTCGAGAAGCGCATCGGGCGGATCCAGGCCGACAAGATCAGTGCGCCGAAGTCAGGTCGATCGCTGCGGGTGAAGTTCCCGCCGCCGCCGCAGCCGGGACGAACGGTGCTCGAGGTCGACGGGCTGGCGAAGTCCTACGGCGCGCTCGACGTGTTCGACGACGTCACGTTCGACGTCGGGCGCGGCGAACGGTTGCTGATCCTCGGCCTCAACGGCGCCGGCAAGACGAGCCTGTTGCGAATCTTGGCCGGCGTGTCCACGGCCGACACCGGGACAGCCGGGTTCGGGCACAACGTGTCGGTCGGCTACTACGCGCAGGAGCACGAAGGCATCACGGCCGGACGTTCGTTGCTCGAGCACATGCGCGAGCAAGTCGATCCGCATGTGCCGGACGAGGACCTGCGACGGCTGCTCGGCATGTTCGCCCTGACCGGCGAGAAGGCGTATCAGGACGCGTCGACCTTGTCGGGCGGCGAGAAGACGAAGCTGGCACTCGCGCAGCTCGTTGCCGGGCGCCACAACTTGTTGCTGCTCGACGAGCCGACGAACAACCTCGATCCCGGGGCCCGTGCCGCGACGGCTGCCGCGCTCGCGGCATGGCCGGGCACGATGATCATCGTCAGCCACGACATCGACTTCGTCCGCCAGCTCGCGCCCGACCGCGTGCTGCTGATGCCCGAGGCCGACCTCGACTACTGGCGCGACGACCTCATCGACCTCGTCGAGCTCGCCTGACTTCGTCGCTCGAGCGGCGCCCTGCCGAAAACAGTGCTGACCGGCCGGCGGCTCGGAACCATCCTCACCCGATCAACGAGCGAAGCGGTCGATCCCCATCAGCCGATGTTCACGGGGGTCGAGACGAGGTCGAAGAAGTCGTTGCCCTTGTCGTCCACCACCACGAAGGCGGGGAAGTCCACGACCTCGATCCGCCAGACGGCCTCCATACCCAGTTCGGGGTATTCGAGCACTTCGACCTTGGTGATGCAGTCCTTGGCCAGGCGGGCGGCGGGACCCCCGATCGAACCCAGGTAGAAGCCGCCGTGGGCCCGGCACGCTTCCGTCACCTGCCGGCTGCGGTTGCCCTTGGCGAGCATGACGTAGCTGCCGCCCGCGGCCTGGAACTGGTCGACGTAGGAGTCCATCCGGCCTGCGGTCGTCGGGCCGAACGATCCGGACGCGTAGCCCTCAGGCGTCTTCGCCGGGCCGGCGTAGTACACGCAGTGGTCGCGCAGGTACTGCGGCATCGGCTCTCCCGCGTCGAGGCGCTCCTTGATCTTGGCGTGGGCGATGTCGCGGGCGACGACCATCGGCCCCGTCAACATCACCCTGGTCTTCACCGGGAGCTTCGTGAGCTCGCCGCGAATGTCGTGCATGGAGCGGTTGAGATCGATGCGGACCACGTCGTCTGGGAGGTCGTCGTGGGTCGTCTCGGGGAGGTACTTGGCGGGATCGCGCTCGAACTCTTCGAGGAACACGCCGTCAGCCGTGATCTTGCCGAGCGCCTGGCGATCGGCCGAGCACGACACCGCGATGCCGACCGGGCACGACGCGCCGTGGCGCGGGAGGCGGATGACACGTACGTCGTGACAGAAGTACTTGCCACCGAACTGCGCGCCGATGCCGAACTGCGCGGTGAGCTCGAGGATCTGCGCCTCGAGGTCGTGGTCGCGAAAGCCACGTCCGAGATCGTTGCCGGTGGTCGGCAGCGTGTCGAGGTAGTGGGCGCTCGCGTACTTGGCCACCTTGAGCGTGTACTCCGCGCTCGTTCCACCGATGACGACCGCGAGGTGGTACGGCGGACACGCGGCCGTACCGAGCGAACGGAGTTTGTCGTCGAGGAAGCGCATGAGGCTCGTGGGATTGAGCACCGCCTTCGTCTCCTGGAAGAGGTAGCTCTTGTTCGCCGAGCCGCCGCCCTTGGCCATGAAGAGGAACTTGTACGCGTCACCACTGGTCGCGTAGAGCTCGATCTGCGCAGGCAGATTGTTGCCGGTGTTGCGCTCGTCCCACACGCTGAGCGGCGCCATCTGCGAGTAGCGCAAGTTCGACGTGAGGTACGTGTCGAACACCCCGCGCGAGATGGCGACCTCGTCGTCGCCATTCGTCACGATCTGTTGGCCCTTCTTGCCCATGACGATCGCGGTTCCTGTGTCCTGGCACATGGGGAGGACTCCGCCGGCGGCGATGCATGCGTTCTGCAGGAGGTCGAGTGCGACGAAGCGATCGTTGGCCGACGCTTCGGGATCGTCGAGGATCCTCCGCAGCTGCTGCAGATGCGCCGGACGCAGGAAGTGGGCGATGTCGTGCATCGCTTCGGACGTCAAGCGGCTGAGGACGCTGCCGTCGACCTCGACGAAGCGTCGCCCGCCCGCCTCGAACGTCGAGACGCCGTCGCTCGTGAGGAGGCGGTACTCGGTCTCGTCGGGTCCGAGCGGGAGCATGTCCTGGTAGGTGAACTCGGTCACGCGCCGACGGTACCGATGTCGTCGGGTCACGTCGAAGCGGGCGATCCGACGGCGCGTCGGTAGCGTCGGATGCATGCGGATCGAGCACGACAGCATGGGTGAGGTCGAGGTCCCCGATGACGCCCGATGGGGTGCGCAGACGCAACGGGCGATCGACAACTTCCCGATCTCGGGCGAGCCGATCGATCGCCGCCTGATCGCGGCGCTCGCGGCCATCAAGGGTGCGGGTGCGACGGTGAACGCGCGGCTCGGCGTCATCGACAAGGACATGGCGAAGGCGATCCACGACGCGGCGGCCGACGTCAGTCGGGGCGGCTACGACGGCGAGTTTCCACTCGACGTCTTCCAGACCGGCTCGGGCACGTCCTCGAACATGAACATGAACGAGGTGATCGCCAACCTCGCGTCCGAGCGGCTCGGACGGTCGAACGCCGTCCATCCGAACGACCATGTCAACGCGTCGCAGTCGTCCAACGACGTGTTCCCGTCGGCGATCCACATCGCAACAGTGCGATCGATCACCAAGGAGTTGCTGCCGTCGCTCGATCGGTTGATCGCCGCGCTACGGAAGAAGTCGCGTGAGTTCGCGTCGGTCGTGAAGTCAGGACGAACGCACCTGATGGATGCGACGCCGGTGACGCTCGGGCAGGAGTTCGGCGGCTACGCCGCGCAGGTGAAGGACGCGCGCGATCGCATCGAGGCGTCGCTGCCGTCGGTCGGCGTGCTGCCGCTCGGCGGCACCGCGGTCGGTACGGGCATCAATGCGCCGAAGACGTTCGCCCGTGGCGTGATCAAACGCCTGGCGGACGACATGGGTCTCCCGCTGTCGGAAGCGAAGGACCACTTCGCCGCGCAAGGCGCGCGCGACGCGCTCGTCGGTGTGTCGGGTGACCTGCGCGTGCTTGCAGTCGCGCTGATCAAGATCGCCAATGACCTGCGGTGGATGGGGTCGGGACCGCGTGCCGGTTTGGCCGAGATCCGCATCCCCGAGCTGCAGCCGGGATCGTCGATCATGCCGGGCAAGGTGAACCCGGTCATCTGCGAAGCGGTCACGCAGGTGTGCGCGCAGGTCGTGGGCAACGACACCGCGATCGCGTTCGCGGGCTCGCAGGGCAACTTCGAGCTGAACGTCTATCTACCGGTGATCGCCCGCAACCTCATCGAGTCCATCCGGTTGCTGGCGAGCGTGAGCGTGCTGTTCGCCGACTCGTGCGTCGCCGGCATCGAAGCCAACGTCGACCGGCTCAAGGCCTACGCCGAGTCGAGCCCGTCCATCGGCACTGCGCTCACCCCGTACATCGGCTACGAGAAGGCCGCCGAGCTCGTGAAGCGGTCGTCGAGGACGGGCCGCTCGATCCGCGAGCTCGTCCTCGAGGAAGGACTGATGTCCGACGCCGAGCTCGACCGCGCCCTCGACGTCCTCGGCATGACCAAGGGCGGCCTGCCGGAGAAGGACAAGTAGTCCGCCTCTGAACTCGGGATTGTCCCGCCTCCGAACTCGGATTGGTCTCGCCTCCGAACTCCGGGGTGAAACGGGCGCCATGGCGCCCGTTTCCATCCAACATTCGCTAGATCGCTTTGGATCCGGGGTAGGCGGCGGGGGCGTTCGTTCCGGGGATGACGGGAACGCTCCAGCCGAGGATGCGGGAGAGGTTGGCGGCGACCTTGCGCCAGCCGTCGGGGTTCCAACCCTCGGCGACGCCTTCGGTTTGCACAGCCATGTTGATGTGCACGAACGCCGGCAGGGTCTCGAGCCCGACGCCCTTCACGAAACCCCGATCGGGATCGGCGAAGGTCAGGAATTCGTCGCCCCACGGCCCCATGAACTCCTTCGCCTCGGCCTGTGTCGCAGTCACGACCCAGCCGACGCGAACGTCCGCGGCCCGGTAGCCGGTCAGGATCCGCCCAGCCTCGTCGAGCAGCCACGCACTCTCGTACGTGTACGGGTCGACGACCACCACGGCCAGGTTGAACAGGGTGACCCAGGCCTCGAGCGTCCGGGCTTCGCCCGTCAGCGGTTGCAGCTCGAGGTCGCGCGGCGGGTCCGTGGGCATGTCGGGCGTGGAACCTAGCGCGGCCGATTCTGGCCCTCCCAACTGTCCGACGCCCTCGGTAACGTCGTCGGTGCGATGCATCCGATCGAGCGGCTCAGGTACGTGGCCCGCTCGTCGGGCGCGCCTGCCGAGATGCTCGTGCGTGAGACCGCGGGCGCGCTCGCCGGCCTCGGATTCGACCCGCCTGGTCTCGTCACGGCCTGCCGGCGCATCCTCGACCGCCATCCCGTGTCGGGCCCTTTGTGGTGGCTGTCGGCCCGGGTGCTCACGTCGAACGATCCCAACAACGAAGCGTGGAACGCCGCCGACGAGATCACCGCAGATCCGACCGCCGACCTGCTCGCATACGCGCTGCCGGAGGACGCCACGGTGTGCGTGCTCGGCTGGCCCGATCGCATCGGCGAAGCGCTCCCGCGCCGCGGCGACCTCGACGTGCTCGTGGTCGACACGCTGGGGGAAGGCAGCGGGTTCGTCCGCCGGTTGCTGCACGCGGACATGGATGTGGTCGATGTCCCGATGGCCGGGCTCGGTGCTGCGGTCGCCGATGCCGACCTCGTGCTGCTCGAGGCGTCGGCCGTCGGTCCGACCGGATTCGTGGGTGTCGCGGGGTCGCTGGCGGCCGCCTCCGTGGCGGCGCACGACGAGACGCCGGTCTGGCTCGTGAGCGGCGTCGGGCGGGCGTTGCCGCGACGGATGTGGGACGCGCTCGTGTCGCGGCTCGAGACGATGGGCGACCCGTGGGACCTCGACGACGAGGTGGTGCCGCTCGACCTCGTCGATCTCGTCGCGGGACCGTTTGGCAACGCGCCGGTCGAGGAAGCGGCGAAGCACGTCGACTGCCCGATCGCTCCGGAACTGTTCAAGTCCGTCGACCCGCTGTAGAACCTCGGGCCATGCCGAGCCGACGCGAACTGATCCGCATGTCAGACGACGAGATCGACGACTTCCTGCACGGACGTCGCACGATGAACGTCGCGACGTTCAACCACGACGACACGATCCATCTCGTCGCGATGTGGTACGGGTTCTACGAGGGCAAGCTCGCGTTCGAGACGTTCGCGAAGTCGCAGAAGGTGTTGAACGCGCAGCGCGACCCGCGCATCACGATCCTCATCGAGGATGGCGATCAGTACGAGGAGCTGCGCGGCGTGGAGATCGTGGGCAAGGCGCGCGTCGTCGAGGATCCTGCCGAGGTGATGGAGATCGCGCGCGACGTCGTGCGCCGCTACATCGAGATCGAGAAGCCCGAGGACGTCGACGGCGTCGCCGCGGCGATGGCGAACAAACGCTTCGGCATCGTCATCGAGCCCGAGCGTGTGGTCAGCTGGGACCACACCAAGCTCGGCGGGATCTACTGACCCGCGCGGATCTACTGCGCCGTCGGTTCGTTCAGCTCGATGATGTTGCCGGACGGATCCTTGACGAACGCTTGCAGGCTGTCGCCGATCGGTGACGGACCATCGACGTGCAAGCCGTGGCCGCGCAACTGCGCCGCGGCGGCATCGACATCGCTGACCCGCAGCGCGACGTGGTTGAGCGTGTGCGGCGCGGGGTCGTCGAGCTCGAGCAGGTGGATCTGCGCGTCGCCCGCTTGCAGCCACGCGCCCGGGATGCCGAGGTCGGGACGAGGCAGCGGATCGAAGCCGAGGAGCGCGTAGAACCGCAACGCGGCGCCGAGGTCGTCGACCGTAAGCGCCACGTGCTGCACCGCTTTCACATCCACGGCCCCACCGTAGTGACCGGTAGCGTCGAAGTCCTATGAGCGACGTCGTCGAGCGGTACCTCGAGCTCGGACTGCGTCTCGGCCGCCTGCTCGACGGGCTCGTCGACGCGTACTACGGACCGCCCGAGCTGGCGAAGCGGGTCGAGGCCGAGCCGGTTCCCGATCCCGCGAAGCTCGCGGCCGACGCGCGCCGGCTCGTCGCCGACCTCGACAGCGGTGAGGGCGGTGACGACATCGACGCGCATCGCCGACGTTGGATCCGCGGTCAGGTGCGCGGGCTACTCGTGACCGCGAGCCGCTTCGCGGGTGAGTCGATCGCGTTCGTGGACGAGGTCGAGCGGTGCTATGGCGTTCGGCCGACGAGAGTGGCCGACGACCAGATCGCCGACGCGCAGCGCCGGATCGACGCCGTGCTGCCGGGCTCGGGCCCACTGGCCGAGCGGTTGATCGCCTGGCGGGAAGCGCAGTCGGTGGATCCGGCGAAGCTCGATGCCGCGATCCAGTCGTTGGCCGACGACTTCCGCGAGCGGACCGACCGGTTGTTCGGCCTGCCGGACGGTGAGCACATCGACTTCGAGCTCGTCACCAACGAACCGTGGTCAGGGTTCAACTACTACCTCGGCGATCTGCGCAGCCGGGTCGCGATCAACACCGACCTTCCGGTGCTGTCCACATCGCTCGGACCGCTGGTCGCGGACGAGGCCTATCCGGGGCACCACACCGAGCACAGCCGCAAGGAGGTCGGTCTCGTCCGTCGGCGGGGCCAGCTCGAGGAGACGATCTTCCTGGTGGGCA
Organism: uncultured Acidimicrobiia bacterium; assembly: GCA_963721305.1. GTDB lineage: Bacteria > Actinomycetota > Acidimicrobiia > Acidimicrobiales > JACDCH01 > DATAES01. The sequence continues at coordinate 538,983 of CAVRIR010000006.1, read as the reverse complement.
CGCCGCAATGCCTGCTGGCGGAAGGACTCGCGGATCTCGGGCTCGAGGTGATCGTGCCTGCGCGACGCCACGAGACTGTTGCTGAGCACTTGCGCCCGCTCGGCATCCCGTACGACGCCGAGGTCGCGTCGGCCGTGGCCGAGGCAGGCGAGCTGCTGGGCAACGCGGTGCGCGGAAACGTCGCGCTCGCGCTGCACGAGGACGGCATGGCCCCCGATGACGCGGTCGCGTACGTCGAACGATTCGGGCTGCTACCGCACAAGCGCGCCGAGAAGGTCGTCGAGTTCCAGACCGACCCGACGTGGCGCGCGTACATCTTCTGTTACATCGACGGACTGCGCCTGTGCCGCCGCTACGTCGACGGCCACCCCGACCGCTTTGCCCGCCTGGTCACCGAGTCCCTCCTCCCCGAAGACCTCGCCGCCTAACGGGTGTTGGTGCAACTGCGGTGCTCCGGCGCCGCCGATGACGCGGAGTCGGCGCGGCTCGGCGGGTCAAGGAGCGCGGAAGAAGGGGTTCCAGAGGTCGGTGCGGCGTTCCTCGATCTCGGTGACGGCGGGGAGTCCGTGCTGCCCCATGGCGAGCGCGCCGATCGTCGCCTCCATGTTGTTGGCGAACACCGCCTCGGCGTCATCGGCGGCAGGATCGACCCAGACCGCGGCGATGAGCACGTCCTCCACATCGAACACGATCTCTTGGGCGACCGCTTCGGCGACGCCGCCAGCGACGCCGGCCTGTGCCGGACCCCATGTCATCCGGGCGTGCGTTTCGGACTCGATGCGCGCCTTGTTGACCAGCAACGTGAACGGCTTCACCGGCAGGCCCGGATGCAGCACGACGACGAACGCCGCGTGACCGGCGCTCGGAGTCGCGAGCGCGTTCGCCCACGCCGCGCCGACGGGTCCGTCGCGAGGACCGAGGACGGTGTTGACGTGCGCGGCGTTGGTGCCGGATCCGACGAACGACTCACCCAGCTGCATGCAGTGGCTCCGAACGTCCGTAGCGGACGAGCTTCAAGAGCTCGGACGACATCGTGTCGGGCTTGGTGTCGTAACCGAACAAGCCGATGTATCGAGGTCGCGCACCACTGATCGGGGTGACCCGATGCAACGAGTAGCGGCCCTCGAACAGCATCAGCGTTCCGGGTTCCATCGGCTCGACGACCACCTCGGCGCGCTCGCCGTCTTGCAGGATGCGCGACACGGCGTCGTAACCCTCGTCATCGGCCGAACGCAGCCGCGCGACGTTCTCGAAATCGCCGCCGCGTTCGCTCGACTGCACCGCGAGCGACACGACGAAGTCCGTCTGGTCGTAGTGCCATCCCAGCTCGTCGCCTTCGACCATCACCGCGAGGTTGAGCGCCCCGATCGGGTCGGCGTAGCGGTACAGCGGCTCACGCCCGAGGATGCGACCGACGAACACGAGCAACTCGTCCCACTCGTACAGCCGGCGCATGAGAGACGACGGCGGGAACTGGTCGTAGCCGATGGTGTGGACCGACGACTTCGCCCAGGTCACTCGCGGATGACCCTTCGGCCAGTCGTCGGACGGCAGCTCGAGGTATGGCGTGCCCTGCGTGTCCTGATGGTGTGCGTTGGTCGCGAGCCTGTCGCACTCGTCGACCATGGCCCCGACCGCTTCCGGCCGAACGAAGCCGGGCAGCACGCTCACGCCGCGCTCGCGCAGTTGGTTGCCGTGGCGCTCGATCACCTCGCGGGCGACGTCGGACTCGGGATCCTCGACCGGGTACCGGGCGAGATCGACCAGGCCGTTCGTCATCGACGGACACCGTACGCGCCCGGCCCTCTTTGGGCCGACGGCAGGCGTCCTCATAGCATTGCCGGCCATGTCCGCACGATCCCGCGACCTGCCGCGTCGCTCCTGCCTGTCGGTCCCCGGTTCGAGCGAGAAGATGCTCGCCAAAGGCCCGACGATCCCGGCCGACATGACGTTCCTCGACCTCGAGGACGCGGTGTCGCCGCTCGAGAAGGAAGCCGCCCGGCCCAAGGTGGTCGAGGCGATCAAGAGCTTCGACTGGGGCGAGCGCGTCCTGTGCGTGCGCGTCAACGCGTGGGACACCGAGTGGACCGCCTATGACGTCATCGAGGTCGTGAGCGAAGCGGGCGAGCGGCTCGACGAGATCATGTTGCCCAAGGTGCAGTCGGCGGCAGAAGTCGTCGCGATGGATCTGTTGCTCACCCAGGTCGAGAAGAACGCCGGTCTTCCCGTCGGCCACATCGGCATCGAGGCGCAGATCGAAACGGCTCGCGGCATCATCAACGTCGAAGAGATCTGCGCAGCGTCGCCGCGGCTCGAGACGATCATCCTCGGTCCCGTCGACATGTCGGCGTCGATGGAGATGCCATCGCTCGCCGGCGGCCTGCAGATCCCCGAGTACCCCGGCGACTACTTCCACTACGTCTTCGTGAAGATCCTCATGGCCGGTCGCGCGAACGGGCTGCAGGTGATCGACGGTCCGTACGTGAAGGTGCGCGACCCCGAGGGGTTCCGTGACTTCTGCGTCCGCACGCAGATCCTCGGCTACGACGGCAAGTGGGCGCTGCATCCCGACCAGGTCACGATCCTCAACGAGGTGTTCTCACCGAGTCAGGAACAGTTCGACAAGGCGTGGGACGTCCTCGACGCCTACGAGAAGGCAACGACCGAAGGCGATCGCAAGGGCGCGGTCATGTTCGGTGACGAGATGATCGATGAAGCGTCGCGCAAGGTCGCCGTCAAGCTCGTGAAGAAGGGCGAACGTAACGGTATGACGCGCTCGAAGGGATAGTCCCTTCGTCGTGAGGATCGATTGCATCATCCCGGCGCGCGACGAAGCACCGACGGTCGCCGACAACATCGCAGCCGCGCTGGACTGCAAGTACGTGCGCGAGATCATCGTCGTCGACGACGGCTCGACGGACGGCACCGCGGACGTCGCGCGAGAAGCCGGCGCGAAGGTCATCTCGCGCGAGGAGTCGGATGGATCCAAGGCGCACGCGATGGACGAAGGCGTCGGGGCGTCGGACGCCGAAGCGATCCTGTTCCTCGACGCGGACTGCACCGGGTTGACGGCTGCGCACCTCGATGCGATCTGCGCGCCGGTGGTGGAAGGTCGCGCCGTGTTGTCGCTCGGCGTGTTCGACTACGGACGGTTCTGGAACCGGCTCGTCGTGCTCTTGCCACCGCTGACCGGCGAACGCATCATCCCGCGATGGGTGTGGGAGTCGATCGCGCCCGAGAACCTCGATGGCTACACGATCGAGATGCGGATCAACGAGGTGGTGGCGAAGCGCCGCCTGCCGACTGTCGCGCGCACCATGCACGGGGTCTCACACCGGACCAGGCGCGACAAGCTCGGGCGCCGGCGAGGCATGCTCAGCACCGTGCACATGTACGGCGACCTGATCGGGATGGTCTGGCCCTTCGGCGACATCCCGGTGCTGACGTACTGGTCCTACCTGCGCAGCCTGACCGTCGAACGCTGAATCGGCGGCCCCCCTCCCGTTCTGGCGTCAGATCCGGCGGATATCCGCCGGATCTGACGCCAGAATCAGACCAAGGCGTCAGTCCGTCACGCGGGGTTCAGGTCACAGGCCGATGACAGGCGGGCGGCCGTGGCCGAGCTGCTCGCACATGCCGACGTAGAAGTCGGCCATGAGCCCGGCGTCGATCACCGAGGTGACGTTGCCGTCGTCGTCGAGGTTGAGGTTGGCACCTCTGATCGCGAACCACACGTCCGTCTGTTCCTCGACGTCGGCCGGCACGGTGAGCGTGTGGATGGACCCCGCGGGCTCGAACAGGTACGAGCCCACGGTGTTGACGTCCGGGTACTCCACGTACTTCCAGCGTCCGGCGATGGTGAACGCGTACACCTCGCCGGTGTGCTTGTGGCGCGGGATGGTGATGCCGGCGTCGAACTTGGTGCGCAGCACCCACAGGCCGGCCTCGATGTCGGCCTGGAGGAGCTGGATGTGGGTGCCGTCGCCGACGGTGACGAACGGAAGATCGGACTCGCCCCGATGCAGGGCCCGCGGGATGTCGACAGCAGTCATGGCGGAAGGGTAGGCAATGGCGCGCCTTCTACGCTCCTCTGCGTATGCCTGCTGTCGTGGTCATCGGCGCCGGCGCCATGGGATCGGCGACCGCGTGGTGGCTCGCTCGCCGGGGACGAGACGTGGTGCTGCTCGAACAGTTCGGGCGGGGCCACGCCAACGGTTCGAGCCACGGCGGGACCCGGATATTCCGGCTGGCCTACGACCGACCCGAGTATGTGCGCATGGCGCAGGCCGCGTTGCCTTTGTGGCGGGAGCTCGAGGACGACGCCGGACGACCGCTGCTCGACATGACCGGCGCCGTCGACCACGGTGATCCTGCTTCCATCGCGGCCGTCGCTGCCGCGCTCGAGACCTGCGGCGCGAAGCATGAGCGACTGTCTCGCGACGAGGCGAGCGAGCGCTGGCCGGGCATGCGCTTCGACGGCGACGTGCTCTTTCATCCCGACGGTGGCCGTTGCCGCTCGGACGACACCGTGCGCTCGTTGCAGGATCGGGCGGCCGCCCACGGCGCGGACGTCCGCTTCGGTGTCGGCCGAGCACGTCTGCGCACGACGCCGAACGGCGTCGAGGTGGACGCAGGCGGCGAGACGATCGCCGCGCCCGTCGCCGTCGTCACGGCAGGCGCGTGGGTGCGGCAGGTTGTCGGCGACGAGCTTGCGCCCGACGTCGTGGTGACGCAGGAACAGGTCCAGCACTTCGCGCCGCGAGCCGACGACACCACCGACTGGCCGAGCTTCATCCACCACCGCCGGCCGTGGGTCTACGGACTGCTCACGCCCGGGGAAGGCGTGAAGGTCGACGAGCATCACGTCGGACCGGTGGTCGATCCGGACCGTCGCCCGCCGCGAGACGCAGCCGCCGAAGCAGCCGTCGTGCGCTACGTCGAGGAGTGGTTCCCCGGGCTCGACCCGACGCCGGTCAACACCGCGGAGTGCCTCTACACGACGACGGCGGACGAGTCGTTCGTGCTGGAGCGGCGGGGCCCGATCGTGATCGGCTCACCGTGCAGCGGCCACGGCTTCAAGTTCACCCCACGCATCGGCCAACGCCTCGCCGACCTCGCCACCGCCTGACGAATGTTGGATGGAAACGGGCGCCATGGCGCCCGTTTCTCCCCGGAGTTCGCAGATGGGGTCAGGCGGATTCGAGGAGGCGGCGGGCGATGACCTTCAGGCAGAGGGTCTCGTCGGCCCCTTCGAAGATCGACAGCACCCGCGCGTCGACGAAGTAGCGCGACACCGCGTACTCCTCGGCGTAGCCGTAGCCCCCGTGGATCTGCATCGACTCGCGCGTGACCCACTCGGCCGCCTTGCACACGTACGCCTTCACCATCGCGGCCTCGAGCGCGCCCTCACCCTTCGCCATCAGCCGCGCCACCGCGTACATGAACTGGCGTGCCGCCTGGATGGTGATCGACATCCGAGCGAGCTTCGCCTTCGTCAACTGGTACTCGCCGATCGGGTGACCGAACACGGATCGGTCGAGCGCGTATTGGTGGGCTTCCTCGTACGCGGCCTGCATCACGCCGACGGCGCGCGCCGCCGTCTGCAGGCGACCGTTCTCGAAGCCGGCCATCTGGAGGTAGAAGCCCTTGCCCAGACCTTCCTCGCCGCCGACGAGATGGTCGGACGACACGAACCAGTTGTCGAACGCGATCTCGTACGAGTGCATGCCGCGGTAGCCGATCGTGTCGATGGCGCGGCCTTCCATGCGCCCGCCGCGCTCGTCCGTGAACTCGAAACCGTGACCTTCACCGCGCGGCTTCGACACGACGAACAACGACAGCCCTCGGTGCGTCTTCGATCGATCCGGATCGGTTCGGGCGAGCAGCATCAGGACGTCGGCGCGCGCACCGAACGTGCACCACGTCTTCACGCCGTTGATCAGCCAGCCATCGCCTTCCGGCGTGCGCGTCCCCGTCACCTTGATGCCCGCGACGTCGGAACCGAAGTCCGGCTCGGTCACCGCGACGGCAGCCATGACTTCGGCGGACGCGAGCTTCGGCAGCCACTCCTGCTTCTGCTCCTCGGTGCCACCCTTGACCAGCGCCCGAGTCAGGATCTCCGGACGGGTGATCAGCGAACCGCCGGCGCCGAGCGAGCCGCGTGACAGCTCTTCGGTGGCGATGACCATCCCGAGGTAGTCGGACTCGCCGCCTGCCGCGAACCCGCCGTACTCCTCGGGCACGGACAGGCCGAAGCCACCCATCTCCGCGAGCCCGCTGATGACCTCCTCGGGGATGTCGGCATTCTCGCGATGGATGTGCTCCGCGACGGGCTTCAACTTGTCTTCGGCGAACCGCCGGAAGGTGTCCTGGACCATCTCGAAGTCTTGGTCGAGATGGCGCGGACCCTGCTCGCCGGCGAGCGACGCGAGGAACGAAGGATCGCGGTACGTGCCGACGAACGAACGTGCGCCGTCGAGTGCGCGGGGATCGACGCCCCACAGCTGCTCGCGCCCGAACACCTTCGCGGCAAGCTCGCCCACGGCGTCCGCGACGAACGCGCATGCGATGCGCGCTTCGAGGTCGCCCTTTGCGCCGTAGTCGAGCAGCGTGCGGGCCGTCTCGACCGCGGCGGCGGCGTGCGCGAGGTCGTAGGCGACGACCTGGTTGTCGTCGATGGCGCCCGCGGCCGCGACCGTGCGGACACCGCTGTTCACGACGGTCCGGGCGGCGTCGACCGCCGACGCGGCGGCAGTGAGGTCGGGGGAAGTCATCCCGCCGACGTTACCGACGGGTAACTGAACGGCTCAACGTCGGAGGAGCGCCACCAGCGGCGGCAGCTCTTGTTGGAGCACCCGGGTGACATCACTGGGCGACAGCGGCTTCGACAGATGAAAGCCCTGCGCACGATTGCAGTTCAACGTGCGCAACCGATGCACGTCGTTGATCTCCTTGAACTGCCGCGCTCTCGGGAACGACCTCTCGAAGTCGTACGGCTCGCCGCGGCGTACGAAGATCGCAGCCGCGAGTCCGACGTCGGACACCAGCACGAGCAGCGCAGGGATGAACGTCTCCGGCGCGAAAGCGACCAAGCCGGCGCCGAGGATCTGGTTGGCGCAGGGCATGACGACCGGCACGCGCCGGGTGGATGTTGAGGAGTTGGGCCGGCCGCACGATTCGTCCCTACGATCGCAACGACGACGGATGCCGATCGAGAGGACGCAATGACCGTCTACGACCGCCCGTTCGGGCGCTACTACGAGGATTTCGAGCCCGGCGACATCTACAAGCACTGGCCGGGCAAGACGATCACCGAGTACGACGACCATCTGTTCTGCATGATCACGATGAACCACCATCCCGTGCACACGAACGCCTGGTTCGCGGAGCACGAGAGCCCACACGGCAAGAACCTCGTGGTCGGCAACCTCGTGTACTCACTCGTACTCGGTATGAGCGTGCCGGATGTGAGCGGTTCGGCGATCGCGAACCTCGAGGTCGAGACCTTGCAACATGCGAAGCCGAGCTACCACGGCGACACGATCTACGCCGAGACACGGGTGCTCGAGAAGCGACTCACGTCGAAGGGCGATCGGGGGATCGTGACGGTCGAGACGAAAGGCATCAATCAGCGCGGCGAGGAAGTTTGCTACTTCAAGCGCAAGGTCATGGTTTGGACGAAGGACGCCGCGCCGCCGCGCGGCCGGCCATACGACGAAACGATCTGGCAGGCGACGGAGTGAGCGATCAGCGCATCGATCCGGCCGCGTCGGCCTTCGGAAGCGCAGCGGCGGACTACGAACGAGCGCGGCCGTCGTATCCGGCCGATGCGATCGACGCGTTGCGGAGCCGCGGTGGGTTGGGCCCCGGCCGCAAGGTGCTCGACCTGGCCGCCGGCACCGGCAAGCTGACGCGGCTGCTCGTTGATGCCGGCGGGGACGTGATCGCCGTCGAGCCCGTGCCGGGCATGCGGGAGGAGCTGGCAGCCGCGGTGCCCACGATCGTCGTGCGCGACGGCGTTGCGGAGAACATTCCGCTCGACGACGGTTCGGTCGAGCTCGTCACCGTCGCGCAGGCGTTCCACTGGTTCGACTACGAGAAGGCCCTCGGGGAGATCCGCCGTGTGCTGGCACCGGGCGGCTCGGTGGCGATCCTGTTCAACGAGCGCGACGAACGCGTGCCGTGGGTGAAGACGTGGAACGAGGTCATCGAGTGGCACTCGCGGCGGATCGCGTACTACCAGCGCACGGACTGGCAGGCGGTGCTGCGAGACGGCGGCTTTGCGGACATCGCCTACGACCGCGCTGAGTGGAAGCAGCCGATGACCCGTGATCTCGTGGCATCGCGCGTGCGGTCCGTCAGCTACATCGCCGAGCTCGACGATCAGGGTCAGCAGGAGTACGTCGACCGTGTGCTCGCACTCGTCGACGGTTTCGAGGAGCCTTTCGACCTGCCGTACGTCACCCACGTGTGGACGGCGACGCGCAGCTGAAATCGATCCAACGCGAGTTGCTCGCCTGGGGTGCGCGCTCGCGACGCGACCTTCCCTGGCGCCGGACGCGCGACCCGTGGGCAGTGCTCATCTCGGAGTTGATGTTGCAGCAGACACAGGTGCCGCGCGTCGTGACCCGCTTCGAGCCGTTCCTCGAGCGGTTCCCGACACCGCTCGCCTGCGCTCGCGCTCGTCTCGGTGATGTGGTCGCGGCGTGGTCCGGACTCGGCTACAACCGCCGCGCGGCCAACCTCCACCGTTGCGCGGTCGAGGTGTGTGAACGTCACGACGGGCGCCTGCCGGAAGATCTGGATGCGCTGCTCGCGTTGCCGGGGATCGGCCCGTACACGGCACGCGCCGTTCTGGTGTTCGCCTACGAACACGACATCGGCCTGGTCGACACCAATGCCGGTCGGTTCGTTGCCCGGGCGCTGGCGGGTCGGGCGCTCACGTCGCGCGAAGCACAGGACGTTGCTGACTCCGTAGTTCCGGCGGCGCACGGTTGGGCGTGGGGGCAGACGGTGTTCGATCTCGGCGCGGAGATCTGCACGAAGCGCGACCCGTCGTGCGATCGATGCCCGGTCGCAACCCGTTGTGCGTGGAACCGCGCAGGCCGCCCGGAGCCCGATCCGATCGGTGGTTCGGCCGGCATCAGCGCGCCGCAGTCGACGTTCGCCGGTTCCTTCCGGCAGGGCCGTGGTCGCCTGGTCGCCGCGTTGACGCAGGGGCCGGTCGCCGCCGCGGAGGTTCCGCGAGCAGCAGGGTGGCCGGCCGAACCGGACCGTGCCGCGGAAGCGGCCGCGTCGCTCGTACGAGACGGCCTCGCGGTTCGCTCAGCTGACGGCTCGCTCTTGCTTCCTTGAGAGGGCGCTGAAAGCGCTCGAGCGTGAGCTACAGCGTCACTGCGGCGATGACGGCGTCCAGCGCGCCATCGGCGAGCGCCCGCATCTCGTCGTCCGTCCGGTCCTGGATCGGATGAGGGACGAAGACGCGCGCGATCGCGTCGAACCCGAGGGCGTGCGCTTGCGTCGCCGCCGCTTCGACGAACTCGGTCGACGCGACGAACGCGGAAGGGATGCCCCGTGATTCCAGATCAACGATGTCGTGCACACTGCACGACGTGCACGAGCCTCAGTCGGCGAGCGCCTCGATCACGACGTTGCACTTGGTCGCGATCTCATGGCGAAGGTCGAGCGGCGCGGGCTTCGTGAACGTCGGCTTGGCGAAGCGCAGCACTGCGATGTCGCGATCGCGCAGTCGCTTCTCGAGCTGATCGAGGAACACGTTGCCGCGCGCCTTCGAGATGTCGAGCAGCCCGACCGTGAGCCCGTCGAGGCCGGCCGGTCGAGTCAGTTGCTGACGCTGCACGGGGGAGCGTTCCGACGTCGGGTCGAGCAGCACCCTGTTCATGATGCGACCTGGTTCACGATGCGATCTCCTTCGTGATCGGCTGGCTCCCGGCTTCACCGTTGACCCAACCGCCGATGATGGTCGAGAACAGTCCGGCGCCGCCGCCGGCGTGGACGATGAGCAGTCCGTCCGGGCGGAACTTCGGGAGCTGCGCGTCGCGTGCCCACTCGGGGACGCCCTCGGCGATGCCGCCCGCGCCCCGCACGATCTCGTGTCCGTTGAGCAGCGTCAGCTCCTGCAGCCGCTCACGCAGCTGCACTTTGGTCCACTCCGCCTCTGCGAACACGCGCCCGTGCTCCGGGCTCACGATCAAGATCGCGTCGAATGCCATGGCCAGCTTCGGATGTTGGACCGAGCGCAGGCAGGCCGCGAATGAACGTGCCAACGACTCCGGATCGCGGGACAACTGATCGACGACGCCGCGCGGACCCTCGCCGGGGAACAAGGTGACAGTGCTGGCCGCCGGATCGAACCCGCGCTCGACGTGCAACGGCTCCCAGGGCGAACGCTCCTCGTTCTCGGGAAAGCAGAACGACAGCTTCCCTGGGTTCCCTTGCGTGGCCCGGTCGACGCCACCGGGCTTGCCGCCGCCCACGTTGCGGATCACCAGTTGCAGCGCACGCCCGACGGTGGAGTTGGCGCGGTTGCCCTGCCCGAGCACGTTCACGCCGTCGTTCATCCCGATGCGATGCCGGATCGGCCCGTTGACGATCATCACCGGTCCCACCGGCATGGTGGTCGCCAGCAGGCCGTGCACGTTGAACGTGTCCGTGCACGCAGCTTCGACCGCGGCGAGGACGACCGGCAGGTACTCCGGCTTGCAGCCGGCGAGCACGGCGTTGATCGCCACCTTCTCGACGGTGCACTCGACGAGATCCGGCGGGATCACCGCGACGATGTCGTCGGGCGAGCGATCCGTTCCGTCGAGCATCCGCAGCACGCGCACTTCCGTCGGCGGCACGACCGGGAGTCCGTCGCTCCACCCGCGGTCGAACATCGCCTCGATCTCGTCCTCGAGGTCTGCGACCTGCACGCGCCGCGCACGAAGTCGTCCGCCCTCGAAACGGGCGCGCAGGTCGTCGGCGATCGCGGGATCGACCGACAACGAACCGCACCCGGGACGCATGTCGGGCAGGTCAGGTCCGAGGTCCTCGATGCCTGTGACGCGCTGCCACTGATCGCGGCTCCAACCCACCGTTCGGTCGCGCTCGGCGCCGTCGACGACACGGAGCACGGTCGGGACGGTGTCGACGTGATGGTGGTAGGACACCGCGAGGTCATCGTCGTGGACCACCTTGCCGACGCCCTGCGGGAACGACGGTTCGTCCTGGGTGAAGACGGTGAGGGTGGCGTCCGGAGCCGCGTCGAGTTGCGCGAGCACCGGTTCGACCATCACGCAAGTGGGACAGTCGCGCTTCACGATGACGACGACGCCGTCCGGAAGCACCGGTCCTACCGGTCCGTCCCTCACACCTCCCATTCTGGCGTCAATTTCCTCGGATATCCGGCCCGCGGTTGTCGACGCCAGAACGCAGGACGGACGTCAGGACGTGAGGAACTCGAGGATGTGGCCGTTGACGACGTGCGCTGCCTCGACCTGGACGAAGTGGCCCGCGCCCTCGATCATCACCACGCCGGACCCTTCGACAGACATGAAGTCGGCCGCCTTGCGTCCGAGCTCGGAGCCGATGCAGCCGTCGTCGACACCGTGCAGGTAGAGATGCGGTTGGGGAGGCATCTGCTGCACCGCTTCTTCGTACGCCTGGAGCTCCGGGACCTGGCCGACGCCGCCGATGGTCGAGCGGTACGGGGCGAGGGCGGCACTCATCCGCGCCGGGTCGCGCAACGCATCCTTCACGTGGACGAGGTCTTCCGCCGCGGCGTAGCCCGGCGACCAGTCCGCCCACAGCCGATCGATGAACGCGAGGTCGTCCATCAACACCGTCACGTCGGACAGCGGATGCTGGAAGAAGAACATGTACCAGGACCGTCGCAGCTGATCGTACGCGAAGAACGCCTGCGCGAGCGCGCCGGGCGGTGGAACCGCCGCGGTGACGAGCTTCGACCAACGGTCAGGTGCGTACGACGCGGCGCCGGTCGCCACGAGCGCGCCCCAGTCGTGCCCGATCAGCACGGCGTCACTGTCGCCTCCGAGCGCCTCATGGAGTGCGACTGCATCGGCGACCCCAGCGCCGTTCTGATAGCGCCCCTGCGGATCGAGATCGGTCGGCGCGTAGCCGCGCGTCCATGGTGCGACGGCGCGGTATCCCGCGCCTGCGAGCGCTGGCAGGAGATGGCGCCAGGTCCAAGCCGTGTCGGGGAACCCGTGAAGGCACAGAGCCAGCGGGCCCTCGTCGCCGCAGGCGAGATACGCGTGTTCGATGCCGTTGGCGGTGACGCGATGTTCGGAGATCTCCACGAATGGGGAACAGTAAACGGCAGGGCTCAGCTGCCGATAGAGAAGGGGAACGCTTCGTGACATGCGTCACCAGAGGCGAACCATGCAAACACCCGAAGTACTCTGCATAGACCCAGTCGGTAGCCGGCGTCGAGACCAAGGGGGAGTCACGCTCACCGTCACCTTCTACGGGGTCAGAGGATCGACCCCCTGTCCGTGCGAAGCGAACCTTCGCTATGGCGGCAACACCGCCTGCGTCGCGCTCGAAGCGCCCGACTGCGAACCAATCGTGCTCGACCTCGGTACCGGTCTCCGCTACTGGGGTGACACGTTGCCGCAGGACGGCAGCTTCAGTGGCTCCGCGCTCATCACGCACCTGCACTGGGATCACGTGCAAGGGCTTCCGTTCTTCGTGCCGGTCGATCGACCCGGCGCGCGGCTCGACATCTACGGCCCGCCGCAGGACGACTGCACGCTCGAGCAGGCGTTCGAAGACTTCATGCGTCCGCCGTACTTCCCGGTCCGCTTCACCGACTTGCGCGGCGACATCAGGTTCCACGACGTCACCGACGCCGACCTCGCCATCGGCGACGCGAAGGTGAAGGTCCGCCGCGTTCCGCATGTCGGCTTGACCAACGGGTACCGCATCGAGATGGGTGGCGCGGTGGTCGCGTACATAAGCGACCACCAGCAGCCGATGGACGGCAGCATGGAGGTCGCAGATGGCGTCCGCGAGCTGTGCGACGGCGCGGACGTTCTGATCCACGACGCGCAGTACACGCCCGAAGAGTTCGCCGAGAAGAGCCACTGGGGGCACTGCACCGTCGAGTACGCGGTCGAAATCGCCAGTGTCAGCAACGTGAAGACGCTCTGCCTGTTCCATCACGACCCGTCCCACGCCGACGATGTCGTCGACCACATGGTCGAGCGCGCCATCGCCGCACGCAACGGCACCGGTGTGCCCACCGAGATCGTCGCCGCGGCCGAAGGCCTCACGCTCGCGTTCGACCGATAGCTCGTTCGACCGAGAGGCGAGCGCCAACCACTACGTTCTGCCCGCGTGACGACCGGGCCCGAACCGCACCACCTCTCGTCGTTCGACGAGGCCAAGTTCCGTCAGGTGCTCGGCCACTTCCCCACGGGCGTCGTCGTGATCACGGCCATCAACGAGGGCGCACCGGTCGGGCTGGCCATCGGGTCGTTCGCGTCCGTTTCGCTCGATCCGCCGCTGGTCGCGTTCTTCCCCGGGAAGTCGTCGCAGAGCTGGCCCCAGATCGAAGGTGCGGGTTCCTTCTGCGTCAACATCCTGGGCGAGCACCAGGAAGACGTCTGTCGCATCTTCGCGAGCAAGGGTGCCGACAAGTTCGCGACCATCGGATGGAAGCGGGGGCGGACGGGCGCACCGATCCTCAACGACGTCGTCGGTTGGATCGAGTGCTCGATCGACCGGGTCGACGACGTCGGTGACCACTACTTCGTCGTCGGACGCGTCATCGACCTCGAGGTGGAACACGAAGGCGGGCCGCTGATCTTCTTCCGTGGCGGCTACGGGCGCTACGACGTGTAGCTCGGGTCGTTCACGTTCATCGTTCGCGCACGTCCGCAGCCTTGCCGCGCTGTCCGCACGTTTGGTTCTGTGACTTCCGAGCCACCGGATCGGTGGCTGAGCCGTCACAGAATCCGAAGCGTCCCCTTCTGTGATGGCCGAGCCACCGGACCACGTCGGTCAGCCATCAATGTGATGTCTTGGCGACGGAAGGAGATCGTCGGTCGTCATCCACGATGCGATCCTCCGCGACGAGCTGACGGAGATCGACCTGCGGGAGCAGGCCGGTCGAAAGGCTGTCAGGAAACGGGTGACTGCGGCGCGCCGAGCGCGTCGATCACGAACGCCAGCACGAACGCCTGATCGCGCCACACGTCGTACCGTCCGGACGGACCGCCATGGCCGGCGCCCATCTCGGTCTTCAGGTAGAGCGGCCGGCCGTCGCGCTTCGTCGCTCGCAGCTTCGCCACCCACTTGGCCGGCTCGTGGTAGTTCACGCGCGGGTCGTTGAGACCAGCGGTCGCGAGGATGGCGGGGTAGTCCTTCGCCTCGACGTTCTCGTACGGCGCGTACGACTTCATGTAAGCGAACGTCTCGGCCGACTCGATGGGATTGCCCCACTCCTCCCACTCGATGATCGTCAACGGCAGGGTCGGGTCGAGGATCGTGTTCAGCGCGTCTACGAACGGAACCTCGGCGAGCACCGCGGCGAACAGGTCGGGTGCCATGTTGGCGATCGCACCCATGAGCAGACCGCCGGCCGAACCGCCTCGCGCCGAGAGCCGTCGGGCGGACGTGTAACCGTTGTCGCACAGGTGGCGTGCGCACGCGATGAAGTCCGTGAACGTGTTGAGCTTGTGCAGCAACTTGCCGTCCTCGTACCACTCGCGGCCGCACTCACCGCCGCCGCGCACGTGCGCGACAGCGAACACGAACCCTCGGTCGAGCAACGGCAGCCGCAGCACCGAGAACCACGGGTCCATGCTCGACTCGTACGAGCCATAGCCGTACAGAACGCACGGCGCGGAGCCGTCGAGCGGCACGTCGCGCCCGCGCACGATCGAGATGGGCACGTACGTGCCGTCCTCAGCCGTCGCCCACTCACGCGACGACTCGTACTGGTCTGGGTCGTAGCCGCCGAGGACGGGCTGGCGCTTCAGGAGCACCAGCGTGCGTTGGGCGATGTCGTAGTCGTAGACGGTCGGAGGCGTCACGAGCGACTCGTAGCTCAGCCGGTAGTCGGTCGCCGCGTACTCGGGGTTGTCACCGGGCTCGACGGAATAAACCGTTTCGGGGAAGTCGATGTCCCACGCGGTGCCTTCGTTCGGCACGACGCGGATGCCCGTGAGCGCGTCGCGGCGCAGGAACACGACGAGCCGCTCCGCGAACGCGTCGACCTCCATCAACCGGGTGCCAGGCGAATGGGGGATGACGGGACGCCACGAGTCGCGGCCGGGCGATGTCTCCGGCGCCTCGGCCAGTTCGAAGTCGAGGGCGCCGTCGTTGTGCAGGATCAAGAAGCGTTCGCCCTGATGGTCGACCGAGTACTCGAGACCCTGCCGCCTCGGCTCGATGACCTCGAACGCGCCTTCGGAGTCGGCGGCGCGGAGCACGCGCACCTCGCTGGTGACCTTGCTCGACGAGGACACCATCACGTACTGCTCGCTCCGAGTCAGCCACACCGACACGAAGAATCGTTCGTCCGGATCCTCGTACACGAGCGCGTCCTCAGTGCTGGCCGTGCCCAACCGGTGACGCCAGACCCGGAAGGGACGATGGGCCTCGTCCATCGTCGTGTAGAAGAACGTCGCGTTGTCGGCCGCCCACGCGGAGCCGTAGTAGGTGCCCTCGACGACATCGGTCAATGTGTCACCGGTCTCGATGTCGTTGAAGCGAAGCGTGTAGGTCTCGCTGCCGTCGTGATCGGTCGAGTACGCGACGAGTCGCTGGTCGGGACTGACGTCGAGCACTCCGAACGCGAAGTACGGCGACTCATCGGCGAGCTCGTTGCCGTCGAGCAGGACCTGCTCGTCGCGTTCGTCATCCGGCGCTGGGCGGCGGCAGAACCGTGGATATTGCATGCCTTCTTCGGTGCGGGTCAGGTACCACCACTGGCCATGTCGCACGGGCACCGAGAGGTCCGTCTCCTGCACGCGGGCTCTGATCTCCTGGAACAGCCGTTCGCGCAGCGGTGCGAGGTGCTGCATCGCGGCCTCGGTGTACGCGTTCTCGGCCTCGAGGTAGGCGATCGTGTCCGGGTCGTCGCGGTCGAGCAGCCAGTACCAGTCGTCGGGCGTCTCGTCGCCGTGGATGCGCCGCACGTGCGGTAGTCGCTTCGCCACCGGAGGTTGGAGCGATGGCCGATCGGTCATGTGACCCCGAACCTACGCCGACTGGCTACGCCTCGATCGGCTCGAGCAGTGTGATGAGGCCGTGCGTCGGGTCGTGTTGTGCCTCGAGCGCGGCCACCCGACGTTCCATCGCGCTGTGCCGGTCGGCGAGGCGTTCGACTTCGTCGCCGAGCGCCACGCCTTCGAGCGAGCCCTCGAGCTCGGCCTCACGCGCCACGAGCTGCTCGAGATTCGGGCCGCCGGCTTCCGAAGGCCACCGATGCCCGCTCCGGACCACCAAGCTGCCGAGCCGCGTCCAGAAGGCGTTCGAGATCGTTCTCGATGTCCGTCCGCGACCGGGCCCGGCTCCGTGCGTCTTCGCGCTCGCTCGCGCGGTCGACGGCCCATCGGCGCACAAAGGGCGCACCTGTAGCGACACCCCCGGCGCCTCGAATGTCGGTGCATCTCCGGTGCTGTGGCGCCGGAACTGACCCGGAGGCTCGGCGGGCCGGGCGGCGGCCGCGGTGTCTCAAATCGCTCCCAACGTTCGAATCCACTTGGGATCGGCCACGCCGTCGCCGGTAGATTCTTGACCCGTGGGTCAAGGCGAAGGGAGCGCGGCCAGTCCGCCCGAGCGGTCGGATACCCGAGCCGGTTGGCGCTTGATGGGCGATGTGCTGCGGCCCCAGTGGTTCGCCGTGCTCGTTGGGGTGCTCGTGGGTCTCGTCTGGACCGCGGCCAAGGTCTCCATCCCACTCTTGGTCAAGAGCGCCATCGACCACGGAATCGTGAACGACGACGCCGCTGCGTTGCGGCAATGGGCGATCTTCATCGGCATCGTCGGGGTGATCCAGGGCACGTTCACCGGCTTGCGACGGTGGTGGGCGTTCCGCGTCGCCCGCTGGTCAGAGACGACGCTGCGCGACGGGCTGTTCGCACATCTCCAGCGGCTGCACTTCGCGTACCACGACCAGGCACAGACCGGGAACCTGATGAGTCGGGCCAACACCGACCTCAACCAGATCCAGCAGTTCCTCGTGATGATCCCGCTGACGCTTTCGAACGCGGTCACCGTGCTCGCGGTCACGGTCATCCTCTTCACCATCGACCCGGTGCTGACGCTGCTCGCGCTCGGCTGCCTGCCGCTGCTCAACGTGTTCGCGAAGCGTTTCGGTGTGCGGTTGCACCCGACCGTGATGGGAATCCAGAAGGAGTCGGGCGATCTCGCCGCGGTCGTCGAAGAGACGGTGTCGGGCGTTCGCGTCGTGAAGGGATTCGGTGCCGAGCGCGTCCAGCAGGCGAGGTTCCAGAACGAGGTCGACGACCTGTACGACGTCTCGATCGCCGCGACACGCGTGCGGTCGGTGTACCTGCCGGCCCTCGACATGCTGCCGAACATCGGCCTGATCCTCGTGCTCGCGTACGGCGGCCATCAGGTGATCAACGGCAACCTCTCGCTCGGCTCGCTCATCGCCTTCAACGTCTACGTCGTCATGCTGATCTGGCCGCTGCGCATGCTCGGCATGATCCTGGCGCAGGCGCAGCGCGCCGTCGCCTCGAGCCAGCGGGTGCACGAGGTCCTGGTTGCCGACCCCGAGGTGGTCGACGCGCCGCACGCGAGCAAGCTGCCGGCGCCGCCGGTCGGACGCTCGGCGGGCGAGTTGCATTTCGAAGGCGTGACGTTCCGGTATCCGGCCGGCTCCGAGCGACCGGTGGTCGACGGCCTCGACCTCGTCGTGCAGGCGGGCGAGTCGGTCGCGCTCGTCGGTCCGACCGGGAGCGGCAAGACCACGATCGCCCGGCTCATCCCGCGCTTCTACGACATCGATGCCGGTCGCATCATGCTCGACGGCGTCAACGTGCGCGACGTCTCGTTGCATGAGCTGCGCCGGGCCGTCGGCATCGTGTTCGAGGACACCTTCCTGTTCAACGACTCGGTGGCGGCGAACATCGCGTTCGCGGAGCCGGACGCGCCGCCCGATCGCATCGAGCGTGCCGCCCGTCTCGCCGGTGCGCACGACTTCATCCTCGGATTGCCCGAGGGCTACGGAACCGAGATCGGCGAGCGTGGCTTCTCACTCTCGGGTGGGCAGCGCCAGCGCATCGCCATTGCCCGCGCCATCCTCGCCGACCCCCGTCTGTTGATCCTCGACGACGCGACATCGTCCGTCGACCCGACCAAAGAGCACGAGATCCGCGACGCGCTCACCGAGGTGATGAACGGGCGGACGACCATCGTCATCGCGCACCGGCCCGCCACGATCGCACTGGCCGACCGCGTCGTGCTGCTCGACGACGGGCGCATCGTCGACCAGGGAACACACAGCGATCTGCTTCTCACCAGCGAGCGCTACCGCTCGGTGCTCGCCGCGGCCGAAGCCGCCGAACCTGAGCTCGACGAAGAAGTGGTGGCGTAATGGGCGTTCACGGAACTTCCGCGGGGGTCCACTGACCGTGTGGAGCATGGCTGGAGTCGACGAGGCCGACAAGCTCGACCGCAAGAAAGCGGCGAAGGTGATGCGGCGCTCGGTGTCGCTGCTCGGTCCGTACAAGCGGCAGAGCATCGTCGCGACGTTGCTCATCACGCTGTGGACGCTCACCGTCCTCGCCGGGCCGTTCCTCGTGAAGTACGGCATCGACCAGGGCATCGTCAAGAACGACGCCAGCGTGCTCGATCGGGCGGTGATGGGCTACGTCGTCGTCGCGATCGCGGCGTACGTCCTCTACCGCTTGCAGATCATGCTCGTCGGTCGCATCGGCGAGGGCTTCCTGCGCGACATCCGCATCCGAGTCTTCGATCATCTGCAGCAGCTTTCGATGCCGTTCTACGACCGCGAGAAGGCGGGCGTCATCGTCAGCCGCATGACGTCCGACGTCGACGCGCTCGCGGAGCTCGTGCAGACCGGCTTGCTGATGTTCCTCGCCAACACGCTGCTGCTCGTGCTCTCGGTGATCGTTCTCGCGCTCGTGTCGTGGAAGCTGCTGCTCGTCTGCGTGATCACGCTGCCCTTCGTGATCCTGAGCAGTGTCAAGTTCCAGCGCGATTCGAACAAGGCGTACCTGCTGGTGCGCGACCGCATCGGCACGACGTTGTCCTCGCTGCAAGAGGGCCTGTCAGGCGTGCGCGTCATCCAGGCCTACGGCCGAGAGGACGAGCAGGTCCGCCGGTTCACGTCGACGAGCCGGGACCTGTACGACGCGCACATGGACTCGGTCCGCATCTCGGCCTGGTACCTCCCGATCATCGAGTTCTCGGGCGTGTTCACGACCGCCATCGCGATTGGCGTCGGTGGATGGATGGTCCACGCCAACGCGATCACCATCGGAACCGTCACCTTCTTCTTGCTCACGCTCTCGAACCTCTTCGAGCCGGTGCAACAGCTGTCGCAGCTCTTCAACACCGTGCAGTCGGCGGGCGCCGGCCTCAACAAGCTGTACGAGCTGCTCGACACGCCTGCCGACGTCCCCGAGCGTGCGGGTGCGGTCGAGCTGCCCGCCGACGGGGTCATCGACGTCGACCACGTGTCGTTCCGCTACGCGAGCGAGGGCGCGTGGGTGCTGCACGACGTCTCGTTGCACATCGCCCAGGGTGAGCGCATCGCGTTGGTCGGCCCGACGGGCGCGGGGAAGTCGACCCTCGCCAAGCTGATCGCCCGTATGTACGACGCGGTCGAAGGCCGCGTGACGTTGGGCGGCGTCGACGTTCGCGATGCGACCCTGCGGTCGTTGCGCGAGCGGATCTGCGTCGTGCCGCAGGAAGGCTTCCTGTTCAACGGCACCATCCGCGACAACGTGCGCATCGCGAAGCAGGGCGCGAGCGACGACGAAGTCGATGCCGCGCTTCGGGCGATCGGCGTCCACGACCGGTTCAGTGAGCTGCCCCAGGGGCTCGAGACCGAGGTTCGTGAGCGCGGATCGCGGCTGAGCGCCGGCGAGAAGCAACTGGTGTCCCTCGCTCGGGCGGCGCTCGCCGACCCGGCCGTGCTCGTGCTCGACGAGGCGACGTCCTCGCTCGACCCCGGCACCGAGCTACTCGTCGAGGACGCCCTCGAGCGTCTGATGGAGGGTCGCACCGTCGTGGTCATCGCCCACCGGCTGTCGACCGCAGAACGGGCCGACCGCATCGGCGTCGTCGACGCCGGCGGCCTGGTCGAGCTCGGCACCCACGATGACCTGGTCGCTGCCGGAGGGCGCTACGCCGCCCTCTACGCCACTTGGGCCGGCCGCCTCTCGAATGTTGGATGAAAACGGGCGCTCTGGCGCCCGTTTCTCCCGCAGAACGCCGATGGGAAAGGCGCGAAACCGGGCTCGGGGGAGGTTGTCACTACGCGCGTAGGGGAAATAGCCTGAACCCATGACGGCGACCGACATCGGCCTCGACCTTTCCCGCTACAAGCTCGGCTGGGCCGACGAGGAGAACTACGTCTTCAAGCCCAAGAAGGGCATCTCGGAGGACATCGTGAACGAGATGTCCTGGATGAAGGGCGAGCCGGACTGGATGCGCGACTACCGCCTCAAGTCGCTGACCCACTTCGGGAAGCGCCCGATGCCGAACTGGGGCGGCGACATGTCGGGCATCCACTTCGACGACATCTACTACTACATCAAGCCGACCGAGAAGCAGGTCGACGCCTGGGACGAGCTCCCCGACTCTGTGAAGCAGACGTACGAGAAGCTCGGCATCCCAGAGGCGGAGCGCAAGTACCTCGCCGGGGTCACCGCGCAGTACGAGTCCGAGGTCGTGTACCACCGCAACCGCGAAGACCTCGAGCGCCAGGGCGTCATCTTCTGCGACATGGACACGGCACTCCGTGAGCATCCCGAGATCGTCAAGAGGTACTTCGGCACCGTGATCCCGAAGAACGACAACAAGTTCGCCGCGCTCAACTCGTCCGTGTGGAGCGGCGGCTCGTTCATCTACGTGCCGCCCGGCGTGAGCGTCGACATGCCGCTGCAGGCCTACTTCCGCATCAACGCGGAGAACATGGGCCAGTTCGAGCGGACGCTGATCATCGCCGACGAAGGCAGCCAGGTTCACTACATCGAGGGCTGCTCGGCGCCGGTGTACACGACCGATTCGCTGCACTCCGCAGTCGTCGAGATCATCGTCAAGCCGTCGGCGCGCGTGACCTACACGACCATCCAGAACTGGTCGAACAACGTCTACAACCTCGTCACCAAGCGGGCCCGGGTCGAGGCCGAGGGTCACATGGAGTGGATCGACGGCAACATCGGCAGCCGCCTCACGATGAAGTACCCGGCGGTCTACATGGTCGGTCCGAAGGCGAGCGGTGAGGTCCTGTCCGTGGCCTACGCCGGGCCGGGCCAGCACCAGGACGCCGGCGCCAAGATGGTTCACGCCGCGCCCGAGACGACGAGCAAGATCGTGAGCAAGTCGATCTCGAAGGACGGCGGCCGCACGAGCTACCGCGGTCTGGTCCACGTCGAAGACGACGCCTACGGCTGCAGGAGCCACGTGCAGTGCGACGCGCTGATCCTCGACGAGAACTCAACCAGCGACACGTTCCCGTACATGGAGGTCGGCGCCCGCGACGCGATCGTCGGTCACGAGGCGACGGTCTCGAAGGTCGCGGACGAGCAGCTCTTCTACCTGATGAGCCGGGGGCTGTCGGCCGAGCAGGCGATGGGAATGATCGTCAACGGCTTCATCGAGCCGGTCACCCGCACGCTGCCGATGGAGTACGCGGTCGAGTGGTCGCGGTTGATCGAACTGCAGATGGAAGGTTCGGTCGGCTGAACCACCAACGACACGGTTGTCCGGCAAACTGATGGCATGCCGATGCGGCAGGACTGCAAACAATTCGAGAGTCGCACCTATCCGAATGGTGAGACCGTCCGGAAGTGCAACCTCGATCTCGCGCCCGAGGCACCGTGGCGCTGTCCCGACGATTGCCCCAAGTACGAGCGGCGTTACGTCGACGTCAACTGGAGCCACGGCACCCTCGTCACGCCCAAGACGCCCGAGTCGCCGGTTGACCTCGACATGCACGGTGACGACGTGGCGCGGCTGCTCGACGAGGCGGAAGACGTCATCAACAGCGCTGGCCCCCAGATCCTCGCCGAAGTGCAGGCAGACCAGAACCGCAAGGGCTGGCGCAAGATCTTCCGCCGCCGCCGCTGACAGGTCGGGCAACGCCCGGGCGTCTCGCCACCGCCTCGGTGGCACGACGCAGGGGCGTCGTGCCACGGCGGTCGACTGGCGGTGAGCGCGTTCGAGGGGATCACGCTCCCCACCACCGACGAAGAGGTGTGGCGGTACAGCCGCATCGCCGAGCTGGACCTCGACGCCTACCACCCGGCGCCCGCTGACGGCGCTGCGCCGGTCGGGATACCAGACGCGATCGAGGCGGCGCTCGCGACGGTACCGGTGCGGGGCGCGACCGTCGTCGTCGTCAACGGACGCGTCGTGCACGTCGAGGTGAACGTCCCCGGTGTGGACGTAGCCACTGACCGCAGCCTGGTCGGTTCGGTCATGACCGAACCGACCGACGTGTTCGCAGAGATCAACGAGACGTTCGCCACCGACGTGGTCACCGTGCACATCGGAGCCAACGCCAACGTCGAAGCGCCGATCGTCGTGGCGCATTGGAGCGACGAACGCGACCTCGCCACCTTCCCCCGGCTCGTCATCGATGCCGCCGAGAACAGCAATGCCCGCGTCATCGACTACCACGCGTCCCGCGACGGCGTGCCGATGTTGACGGTGCCCGTTGCCGAGCTCAACGTGGCTCGTGCCGCTCGCCTCGGCTACCTCAACGCCCAGAACCTCGGTCTCGCCACATGGCAGATCGCCTCGCAGGTGTCGCGAGTCGACGCCGACGCGACCTTCACGTCCACCGCGGCCGCGTTCGGAGGCGACTACGCACGTCAGCGAACCGACTGCCGGCTGGTCGGCCGCGGCGCGACGGGACGGCTCCGCGCCGTCTACTTCGGCGAGGACGAGCAGATGCTCGACTTCCGCACCTTCCAGGATCATGTCGCGCCGGACACGACGAGCAACCTGCTGTTCAAGGGCGCGGTCGGCGGGCACAGCCGCAGCGTGTACACCGGACTGATCCGCGTGCGGAAGAACGCGCGCGGAACGAACGCGTTCCAGACGAACCGCAACATCAAGTTGTCCGAGGGCGCATGGGCGGAATCCGTTCCGAACCTCGAGATCGAGAACAACGACGTCCGATGCAGTCATGCGTCCGCTGTCGGCCCGATCGACGAGGACCAACGCTTCTACCTCGAGAGCCGCGGCGTGCCGACTCCCATCGCGGAGCGGTTGGTCGTCACCGGGTTCTTCGACGACGTACTCTCCCGCCTGCCGATGACCGATGCCGCGACGGCGCTCCGCAACCTCGTCGCCGGCAAGCTCGACCGGCAGGTCCCCGTCGAGGACGGCTCGCCATGAGCGAGCACGTGGTGTGCACGCTCGACGAGCTGGCCCCCGGCACCGCCCGTCGGGTCGACGTCGACGGCCACCGCATCGCGCTCATCCGATGCGACTCCGACGTCTACGCCATCGGCGATCGCTGCACGCACGCCGACATCTCGCTCTCGGAAGGCGAGGTCATGTGCGACGAGCGCGAGATCGAGTGCTGGAAGCACGGCAGCACGTTCTCGCTCACGACCGGCGAGCCGCAGTCCCTGCCCGCGACCAAGCCGGTTCCCGTCTTCGACGCCCGCGTCGAGGGCAACGACGTGGTGGTGACTGTGTCATGAGCGAGCTCGTCATCGAGAACCTGCACGCCGCGCGTCGCCGGTCGCACCATCCTCAGGGGCGTCGACCTCACGGTGCGCTCGGGTGAGGTGCACGCGGTCATGGGTCCGAATGGTTCGGGCAAGTCGACGCTCTCGCATGTACTAATGGGCAAGCCGGGGTACGAGGTCACCGACGGTCGGGTGCAGCTCGACGGTGTCGACCTCCTCGACCTGCCGACGTGGAAGCGCGCCCAGGCCGGTCTGTTCCTGGCGATGCAGTACCCGATCGAAGTGCCCGGAGTTTCGCTCAACTCCGTGCTCGAGGAGTCGCTCGTCGCCGCGGGCCGCAGCACGAGTGGCCTGCACGACGATCTGGTCGTCGAGGCCGAGCGGATCGGCTTCGACCGTCGATTCCTCGACCGAGCACTGAACGTCGATCTTTCCGGCGGCGAGAAGAAGCGCAACGAGGCGCTGCAACTCGGCGTGCTGCGGCCTCGCATTGCGGTCCTCGACGAGATCGACTCCGGTCTCGACATCGACGCCCTGCGTGCGGTCAGCCGTCGCATCGAGCAGGAGACCAACGAGCGAGGCCTGGGCGTGCTGGCGATCACGCACTACAGCCGCTTGTTGCACGAGCTTCGGCCTGACCACGTCCACGTCCTCATACAGGGGCGGATCGAGCGCTCCGGTGGCTCGGAGCTGGCCCTCGATCTGGAACGTACCGGTTATGCCGATTTCGACGTAGATGAGGCGAAGGATGGCGAAGGTGAGCGCGATGCGCTCACCCCGTTCGACGAGGGCGACCCCTTTGCCCCGCCGCACTGACATATTCTGGAAGCCGATGCGTATGCGAATCGGTATCGCTTGCGTCGGTGTGGCGCTCGTGGTCGTCGCCGGTGTGATGCTTTGGCCGAGCGGCAAATCCACCACTCATGTCCAGGCGGCGGCCCCGACGACCACCGCCCCGACGACGACGGCAACGACACAGCCCCCGCACGCGTTCACCGCAGCCGACGCGATCGTCCCGAAGGTCGATCTGTTCGACGCGCCGGGCGCGGCGACGCCGACGGGTTCGATGCCCAACCCGACCGTCGAGCACGTACCGCTCGCGTTCCTGGTGAAGGCGCAGGGCCCGCCCGGATGGTTGCAGGTGCAGGTCTCGAAGCGACCGAACGAGACGCTGGCGTGGGTCCATGCCAGTGATGTCAGCCTCCGCGGCGTCGACAACCGCATCGTCATTCAGCGCGACGAGCACGAGTTGACGGTGTACCAGGGCAACACCGATCAGGTCCTGTACCAGGCGACGGTCGCCGACGGGGCGCCGGCGACACCGACGCCGCTCGGCAACTTCTTCGTCGACATCGTGGTGAAGATTTCGAATCCTCACGGCGTGTACGGCCCCTTCCAACTGAGCGTGGCGGCGTTCTCCGATGTGTTGCAGCACTTCGACGGCGGACCTGGTCAAATCGCCATCCATGGCACCAACGAGCCGAAACTCATCGGCAAGTTCGTGAGCAATGGGTGTGTCCGCCTCAACAACGACGACATCACCGCGCTCCAACCCCTCGCACCCGTGGGGACGCCGGTTCAGATCGTCGCTTGAATCGCGGTGTCGGTACCCGGGTGAACGGGTAGGGCGGCGCCGGCATGGCCGACCGGTCATCTGTTCTCGCGGCGCGCCCAAGTCCGGCTGACCTCGACGCGCCTGTCGTCATTCCCGACGACGAGCCAGACGTACTCGACGACTCTGCTGCCTCGCCCGCCTCCGCCGGCCGGCGCGGCATGGAGTTCCGCCGGCCCCTGGTGCTCTACGCCATCTCGAGGGTCGTCGTGCTCCTCTCGTCGATCCCCGCGACGTTTCAAAAGGACCCAGGAGCGGGACCGTGGCCAACGGTCTTCCGCGGCCTCGCGCTCGAGAAGGTGTTCGCGCAGTGGGACGGCGCCTGGTACCTGTGGGTCGCGGATCACGGCTACCCCACCGCGACGCAGTACCGGAACCATCTGTCGGAGGTGGCGTTCTTCCCGCTGTTCCCGGCGATGATCCGCGGGTTGGCGTCCGTCACCCGACTGTCGACGTTGGACGCCGCGATCATTCTCTCGTTCGCGCTCGGGGCGGCGGCCACGGTCGTGATCTGGCATCTCGCTGCTCGTCTCATCGGACGCGACCAGGCCGCTCGTGCGACGGCTCTCTTCGTCTTCTTCCCCGGCGCGTTCGTGTTGTCGATGGCGTACGCCGAAACGCTGTTGGTCCTCGCTGCAGCCGCCTGCCTGTTGTTCCTGCTCGACAAGCGATGGACGTTGGCCGGCATCGCCGGTTTGGTCGCGACCGCAAGCCGGCCCAACGGTGTCGCCGTGCTGATCGCGTGTCTCGTCGTCGCCATCGTGGCGGTCGTGCGCCGCCGCGACTGGGCCGCGCTGCAAGCTCCGTTGATCTCCGCTTGTGGCGTCGGCGCCTTCTTCACCTTCCTGGCGATCCGCACGCATCACCTGACCGCGTGGTTCCAGTCCGAGCGTGTCATGTGGCACGACCACCTCAGCATCGGCGCACCGCTCGTCCATCACATCACCGGTCTCATCAAGCGTCCGCCGACGTCGCTCCAATCCGGGCGCTTGAACGATCTCGTCCCCATGATCGGCATCGTGTTCGTCGCGTCCGCGCTGTGGTGGACGCTGCGATCCGCGCTACCGCTCGGCGTGAAGGTCTACACCGCGGCCGCGCTCCTGATCCCTGCACTGTCGTATGCCGTCGGGCCGCGCCCGCGGATGCTGTTCGCCGCGTTTCCGCTTGCGATCCTCGGCGCGGCGCAACTACCGCGTCGTGGTTACAACATCGTGCTCGGCGCGTCGGTCGTGCTTCTCGTCCTCCTCACCTACGTGACCACCACGACGCTCGCGGCCGTTCCGTGACCCTGCTCGGCGACGAACGGACCACCGACCACGTCGCCAACCAACGCGACGACATCGAGGTCATACCGTCCCCACCGTCGCGCCTTGCCCTGCGAACCGTCATCGCGGTGATCGCCGCGCTGTTCATCGTGCTGTACCTCGTGCTGGCGCTGATCAGGCTGCGCTACCCCTTCGAGCTGGAGTGGATCGAGGGCGGCATGGTCAACCATGTCGACCGGCTGCGCAACGGGCTGCCGTTGTACGGCGCTCCCTCGGTGAGCTTCACGGCCAACATCTACACACCCCTGTACTACGTGGTTGCCGCTGCCGTCAGCGTCTTCACGGGTACGGGTTTCGTGGCGCTGCGTCTGGTGTCGATCGTCGCTTCGATCGCGCTCTTGCTCGCACTCGGGAAGCTCGCGCATCGCGAGACCGACGACCGTTTGATGGCCGTTGTCGCGGCCGGACTGTTCGCGGCCTGCTACCGCATCAGCGGCGCGTGGCTCGACATCGCGCGTGAGGACACGCTGTGCCTCGCACTGCTGTTCTGGGGTCTCGTCGTGGCGCGCGACGCCCGCACGGGGCGACGCGGGATCGTCGCCGGGTTGCTCGTCACGCTTGCGTTCTTCGCCAAGCAGGTCGCGCTTCTTCCGGCGCTCGCCGTCGTGGTGTTCCTGCTCGTCGCTCGTCGTGGACGCCCGACCGTCATCGGGTATGCGGCCACGGTCTTCGTGGGCATCGGCGTCACGTCGATCGTCCTGCAACTGATCACGCATGGCTGGTTCGGGTTCTACGTCTGGCAGCTGCCGCAAGAGCACCAGGTCGCCACGAGCTCGTATGTGGGATTCTTCACCGACGATCTTCTGAAGCCACTCGCGATCGCCATGGCCGTGAGCGCGGTCGGCGTCGTCGCGATGCACCGGCGACGGTCGGGAGGCTTCTCGTTCCACGTCATCGTCGGTGGGGCCCTGATCGCCGCGGCGTACTCGGCGAGGCTCCACACCGGCGGCTACGACAACGTGTTGCTGCCGGCCTACGCGGAGATCGCGGTTCTGTTCGCCATCGGCGTCCATCGTCTGCTGCAACTTCGCATGCGCACCTGGTTGGCCGTGCTCGCCGCGGTGTTGTGTCTCGTGCAGTTCGGGCGGCTGGTCTACGACCCCGTCGCGCAGCTGCCGACCCATGCTGACGTCGTGCTCGGCAACGAGACGATCGCCGCGCTGCGGCAGTTGCCCCAACCGGTGTACATGCCGGGGCATCCCTGGTACGTGGCCGAGATCGGTCAGCCCGCGAGCGCTCACGCGTCGGCGATCGGCGACGTGCTGCGGGCGGGGGGACCGGACGCTCGAGCTCTCGCGGGGGAGCTGTGGCAGGCCGTCGCCGACCATCGCTACGCGTCGATCGTGGTCGAGTCAGCTGCGGGTTACACGTACCTACCCGACAACCTGTGCCGGTACTACGAGCCCGCCCACCCGTTGTTGCCGAGCGGCAAGGTGTTGAACCCGATCACCGGAACGATGACCGGCCCGGCTGAGGTGTGGCTGCCACGAGCTGTTCCTGCCGACCAGGATTGCAACGCGGTCGGGCAGTGGACGGTCGGCAGCGAGGGCCAGACTCAATAGCCTGCCGAACATGGCTCACGAGACCCCCGAAGGCTGGACCGTCGTCGACGGGAAACTGCACCGCGAGCTCGAGTTCCACGACTTCGTCGAGGCGTTCGGCTTCATGTCGATGGTGGCGCTCCTTGCCGAGAAGGCGAACCACCATCCCAACTGGTCGAACGCCTACAACCACGTCGTGATCGACCTGTTCTCCCACGACAAGGGCGCGATCACCGACCGCGACACCAACCTCGCCACCGCCATCAACAAGGCCCTCGGCGAGACCTGAGCCGCTCGGTCGTTCTGGCGTCAGATCCGGCGGAATGCCGCCGTTGCCGACGCCAGAACGGCAGAAGCGTGTGGTCAGAGGTCGGGGAGACCGAGCTCGAGGTTGGCTTCCTCGAGGCCGCCATCCACCTCGATCACCTTGCCGGTGACGAATGATCCCGCCGGTGAGGCGAGATAGAGGGCGGCGAGGGCGATGTCGTCCGGCTGGCCGAGCCGCTTCAGGGGTGTGCGCCGGATCATCTCTTCCCGGGTGGCGTCGTCGTCGAGGACGACCTGAAGCGCGGACGTCGCCACCGAGCCGACGGCGATGGCGTTGACGCGGACCTTCGGGGCGAGATCCGCGGCCATGAGCCGCGTCATGTGCGCGAGACCGGCCTTCGCCGTCCCGTACGCGAGCATGCCGCGGTCGCGCAGCCGGCCCATCGTGGACGAGATGTTCACGATGGCGCCTTCGCCCTGCTCGAGCATGTGGGGCACCGCCGCCTTCGAGAGCACGAACGCGCTCGTGACGTTGAAGTGGAACGCGCGCTCGAGGTAGCCGGGGCTCGTGTCGAGCATCGGCCGCGGCATGGTGCCGCCCGCGTTGTTCACCACGACGTCGACCCGACCGAACGCGTCGACGCACTGATCGACCAGCGCGGCCACGGCGTCGTTGTCGTTCACGTCGGTCGGCGCGACCAGGGCGCGCCGACCCATCGCGTCGATCTCCTTCGCGACCGACTGCAACTGCTCTTCGGTGCGCGAGCTCAGCACCACGTCGGCGCCCGCCTCGGCCAGCGCCAACGCGCACGCCGCGCCGATGCCGCGGCCGGACCCGGTGACGATCGCGGCGCGCCCGTCGATTCGGAATCGTTCGAGCATCAGCTCGCTTCGACCTCGTCCAGCCCTTGGGTCAGCGTGTTCCACGACAGGGTGGCGCACTTGATGCGAACCGGGAACTTCACCACGCCCTGCAACGCCTCCAGGTCACCGAGCTTCACCTCGGGATCGGGCGCGACCGCCTCGCCGTCGTCACCGTCGAGCGACGCCTCGTGGATCGACATCAGCGCCTTGAACGCCCGGGTGAGGGCGCGAGCCTCTTCGACGGTCTTGCCCTTGACGGCGGCGGACATCATCGACGCCGACGACTGGCTGATCGAGCAGCCCTGCCCGTTGATTCGAAGATCCGTGACCTTGCCCTCCTCGACGTCGAGATAGATCACGACCTCGTCGCCGCACAGCGGATTGAAGCCTTCGACCATGTGCGCGGGCGGCACGGGCAGCTCACCGCGGTTCCGCGGGTTGCGGTAGTGATCGAGGATGATCTCCCGATACAGGTCTTCGAGCCCGGCCATGGTCTAGCGACGCTATCCGAAGAACCTTGCGGTCTCTTCCAAACCGTCCCCGAGCGCGTCGACGTCGGCTTCGTCGTTGTAGAGATACAACGACGCACGCGCCGTCGCGCCGACGCCGAGCCTGCGCATCAAGGGCTTGGCACAGTGATGCGAGGCACGCACACACACGCCTCGCGTGTCGAGGATCTGCGAGATGTCGTGAGGGTGGACATCTCGGAAGGCGATCGAAAGCACGCCGCCGCGATCGTGCGGGTCGGCCGGGCCGTGGATCGTGATGTCGTCGCCGAAGCGCTCGGAAAGAGTGCGCAACGCGTAGCCCGTCAGATCGATCTCGTGCTGGCGGATCGCATCGATGCCGAGATTGGACAAGTAGTCGACCGCCGCACCGAGGCCGATGACCTCGACGATCGGTGGTGTGCCCGCCTCGAACTTCCAGGGGATCTCCTTCGGGACCCACCCGTCGAGCCGGACGTCGAGGATCATCTCGCCGCCACCGAGGAACGGTGGCATCGCTTCGAGCAGCTCTTCACGCGCCCACAGCCCACCGATGCCGGTCGGTCCGCACATCTTGTGGCCGGTGAACCCGAGGAAGTCGCAGCCGAGCTCGACCACGTCGGTCGGCACGTGCGGCACCAACTGCGCGGCGTCGACGAGGCACAGCGCGCCGGCGGCGTGCGCCGCGTCGGCCAGTTGTCGCACGGGCGTGAGCGTGCCGAGGACGTTCGACATCGCGGTGAACGACAGCAGCTTCGCCCCGTCGAGCAACTGATCGAGGTTCGAGAGGTCGAGCGCGTAGTTCTCGGTGATACCGAGGTAGCGCAGTTCGATGCCGCGCTCTTCCTGCAGCATCAACCAAGGGACGAGGTTGGCGTGGTGCTCCATCTCGGTGAGCACGACGGCATCGCCTTCGTGCAGGTTGGCGCGTCCCCACGAGTACGCAACGAGGTTGATGGCCTCCGTGACGTTCTTGGTGAAGACGAGCCCGCGCGGCGACGGCGCTCCGATGAAGTCGGCGATCTTGCCGCGCGCTTCCTCGTAACGCTCGGTCGACTCAGCCGCGATCTTGTACACGCTGCGGTGCACGTTGGCGTAGTAGGTGGTGTACACCTCGTCCATCGCGTCGAGCACCGCTTGCGGCTTCTCCGACGACGCCGCGGAGTCGAGGTACACGATGCGGTTGCCATCGATCTGCCGTTGCAGCAGCGGGAAGTCCTTCTTGACGCGGGCGGCGTCGAGCGGAGTCGTCACTGCGTCCGCCATGCGTCGTAGCCCTCGGCTTCGAGTCGTTCCGCCAGCTCCGGACCGCCGGAGTCGACGATGCGACCGTCGACGAGGATGTGCACCACGTCGGGACGAAGGTGTTCGAGCAGCCGTTGGTAGTGGGTGATGCAGAGCACGCTGAGCTCGGGTCGATCCGCTCGCACTTCTTGCACGCCCTTCGCGACGACCTTCAATGCATCGATGTCGAGGCCCGAATCGGTCTCGTCGAGAATGGCAACCTCCGGTTCGAGGATCGCCATCTGCAGGATCTCGTTGCGCTTCTTCTCACCGCCCGAGAAACCCTCGTTGAGATAGCGGTCGAGGAAGGACGGATCCATCTCGAGCCGATCCATCCACTCCATGATCGACAGCCGCAGTTCGAGCACCGACAGGTCGATGCCCTTGCGCGCTGACAGCGCCTGCCGGAGGAAGTTGAGCACCGACACACCGGCGATCGCCTGCGGGTACTGGAAGGCAAGGAAGACACCGGACTTCCCACGCACATCGGTCGGCCAGGCGGTGATGTCGTCGCCCCGAAAACGGATGGCCCCCTCGGTCACCTCGTATTCGGGACTGGCGAGCAGGGCCGAGGCCAGCGTCGACTTCCCGGATCCGTTCGGCCCCATGAGCGCGTGTACTTCGCCGGCACGCATGGTGAGATCGACCCCGTTCAGGATCGGGAGCCCGGCGACCGGCCGGACGTGCAGATCATCGATCTCGAAGAGCGGCGGCGCCGCAGGATCGGCCACGCCCTCAGCCTAGAACCAAGCGCCTATTCGCACTACCGCCGTAGGGGAAATAGCACCGTCGATCACCGTCGAACGGACGGCGACGGAATCAGGCGTTGTCGGGCTTGGCGGGCTCGGCGGGCTCGGTCTTGTCGGCCTCCGGCTTCGTGCCCTCAGCCGCTCCGGCCTGGAACTCCTTCTTCGCCTGGCCCAGGCTGCGCGCCAGTTGCGGCAACTTGGCCCCGCCGAACAGAAGGAGGACGACCGCCAGGATGATGATGAGCTCAGGTGCTCCGAGGTCCGGCATCTTCGGTCCTTTCCACAGTTCCCGACCAGCCTACGTCGCGGCGGCGCAGCGTGGATGAGCGAAGCCCCAAGTTCGTCACGGGTTGTCCCGAAGATCCTCTTTCCACGCCCGGAATCGGGTGTGCCGGCGGCCGCTCGGCCCGGTCCCGTCGCCGTCCCCGTCAGGGAACAAGCGGAAGGTGTGCTGCACGGCGAGGTCGTCTGCCCGCGCCACGAAGTACCGGGCGTCGGCTCCCGTCGCCGGACCCGCCCGCCACAGCAGCCACGGCCCGATTCGGCGCTTGTAGTCGGCGACCGGCTGCCCTGGGAGGTCATCACCGAGGTGGCGCAGCTCGTCGGGCGCCTCGATCCACGCAGTCGCCGGGATGTTGCGATCGCGCACCGGCGTGGGCGGGAGGTCGGAGGTGTGGACCGGTGTGTCGTCGGCCGGTCGTTCGTCGTATTTGAGCGCCACAGACCGCTACCAGCCCCGGTCGACCCACTCCTGCAAGTGCGGCGACTCCTCACCGATCGTCGTCTGAACACCGTGACCGGGAAGCACCATCATGTCGCCGGGGAGCTTCGAGAAGATCCGATCCTCGATCGACCGGATGATCGTCGGGAAATCGCCGCCAGGGAACTTCGTGGCACCCGCGCCACCGGGGAACAACGTGTCGCCGCTGAACAGGACCGGCGACCCCTCGACCACGAAGCACATCGACCCGCGAGTGTGACCAGGGGTGAGGATCGTCCGCAGGCGCAGCCGGCCGACCTCGATGACCGAGTCGTCTTCGAGCAGCTGGTCGTACGACGGCAGCATGCCCGCGTCCTCCGCGGTGACGTGCACCGAGTAACCGGCGTCGCGCATCTGGGGCACCGCTTGGATGTGGTCCCAGTGGCCGTGGGTCTCGAGCACTTCGCGGACGTTCAGTGCCTTGGCCAGATCGAGCAACCGGTCGTGCTCGTTGGCCGCGTCGAGCAGCACTGACTCGCCCGTCTGCTTGCAGCGCAGCACGTAGACGTTGTTGTCCATGTCGCCGACGACGACCTTGTGGATCTCGGCCTGCTCGTCCTGCCAATGCAGCGTGTTCGCCATGGAGCGAAGGCTATGCCGGGATCTCCGCGGGGCGGCGCGGCGGGCCGGAGATGCGGCCGTCGTCGAGCGTGATGATGCGGTCGGCCCGTTCGAGCACGGCCGGCCGATGCGACACCACGAGCAGCGCGCTCGGTGACCCGTTGTTGCGCGCCAGCCCTTCCCACAATGCCTGCTCGGTCTCGACATCGAGCGCCGAGGACAAGTCGTCGACGATCAGCAGCTCGGGTTGACGGACGAGCGCGCGGGCGGCGACAGCGCGCTGCAGTTGACCTCCCGACAGCCGCATCCCACGTGGCCCGACGATCGTCGCGAGTCCGTCGGTCATCGTGTGCACATCCGGATCGAGGCGCGCGAGCTCCAACGATCGCGCGATGTCCTCGTCGGTGGCGGTCCAACCGAGCAGCAGGTTCTCGCGGAGCGACGCGCTCCAGAGGCGAGGCACCTGCGCCGCGTAAGCGGTCCGCGGTGGGACGAGGAACACTCCCGGATCGTCGACGACGGCGCCGTTCCACCGGATGGTTCCGGCGTCGTATGGCAGTAGTCCGAGAAGGGCGCGCACCAATGTCGTCTTGCCCGATCCGATCGGACCGGTGACGACGACGAGCTCGCCCTGCCGGACCACGAAGTCGACGCCGTCGATGCCGCGATCCGACGTCGCATGATGGACACGCAGCCCCTCGACCTCGAGCACCTCGAACGGCTCGTCGATGGGGGGCGGCGCAGGCGCGGCCGGCGCCGCGTCGCCGAAGTAGACGGGCCGGTACTCGACCAGGTCGCCATCGTCCTCTTGTTCCGTGAGCAGGCGCATGAGGCGCGAACCCGCGACCGACGCCTGACGCTGGCGGTAGAGCATGCGTCCGACTCGGCGGGGCAGGCCGGCGAGCCAACCGACGTAGGCGGTGAAGAGCGCGAGGTCGCCCACCGTGAAGGTGCCGGCGCGCATCTTCGGCGCGACGAGCAGCAGCACGAGGCCGGTGCTGAGCTCGACGCTCGACGCGGTGAGCGTGTCGAGCAGGTCGGTCAGCAGTCGCGCCCGGATCTCGAGCGTGCGGCGGATGGCATTGCGCTCTCGTAACCGTCCAATGGCCGCGTCTTCCGCGCCCGCCGCCTTGAGCGTGAGCACACCGGTGAAGAGGCCACCGAGTTGCTCTGACACGTCGGCCGCGGCGGCGCGCGCCGCGGAGTGCGCGGCCTTGATGCGGTCCGACAGCATGCGCGTGCCCACGATGATCACGAGCAGCGGCAGGATCACGACGATCGTGACCCGCGCGTCGATGCTGAACATGATCGCGAGCGCGATGGCCGCGAACACTGCGTCGCCGCTGACGTCGACCCAGATGTCGGTGAGCAGCAACAGGTCTTCGACGTCGTCGCGGAAGCGGTTGAGCGCCTCACCGGACGACGCCGGCAGCCGTCCCGCGGCGGGACCGGGTGCGCACAGGATGGATCGCAGCACGTTCGCCCGCAGCAACGTCTGCACGGCGTTCCACCAGTACGGCCACGTCGCGATCGCCAGCCACATGGTCGCCTGGCGGACGATGTCGATGACGACGAACAACACGAGCAGCCAGACGATCTGCGAGAGGTCGGCGGCGGCACCTTCGCTGAAGCGGTCGAACAGCGCCTTGAGGACGAGACCCGTCAGTACCGGGAACGCGATGACGACGATCCACAGCAGGCCGCCGACGTAGTAGCGCGCCGACAGGTAGCGCGACAGCCGCCAGGCGAGGCGCCAGCCCGAGACATCGCGGTCGTCGTCCAGCTCGCGCTGCGCACTCACGGCGTTGCCCTTGCCGTCGCGAGGAGACGCGAGAAGCGGCTGTGCGGATCGTCGACGAGCGCGGCGCGTTCGCCGTGCTCGACGACGCGACCGTCGTCGATGACTGCGATCTCGTCCACCGAGCGCAGGGACGTCAGCCGGTGCGCGACGAGGATCGCGGTGCGACCGGCCACGAGGCGATCGACCGCCGCCTCGACGAGCACCTCGGTGACCGGGTCGAGCCGGCTCGACGGCTCGTCGAGGATCACGAGCCCGGGCTCGGCGAGAAACACCCGTCCGAGCGCCAGCAGCTGCGCCTCGCCGGCGGACAGCCCGCTGCCATCCGGACCGAGCTCCGTGTCGAGCCCGGCCGGACTCGTGGCCAGCCACCGCGCCAGCCCCACTCCCTCGAGCAGGTCGACGATGCGATCGTCCGACGCCGGATGCGCGCCGAACAAGGTGATGTTGTCGCGCAGCGAGGCGCGGTAGAGCTGCACCTCTTGCGTGACGACGGCGATGCGCCGGCGCAGGTCGCGCTGGCGGACCTCGCGGCAGATCGACACCGCCGACGCGCACGTCCCCCTCCGTCGGGTCGTACAACCGCAGGAGCAGGCGGGTGATCGTGCTCTTGCCACTACCGGTACGTCCGACCAGCCCGATCGAGTGTCCAGCGTCGAGGCTGAGGTCGACATGATGCAGGACTGTTTCGTCGCCGTACGAGAACGACACATCGCGCAGCGCGAACGCGAGCGGACCGGCGGGGAGTGGCGTGGCGTCGTCATCGTCGCGCCACCTCAACGAGCTGCTTTCGGTGAACAGCTCCTCCGCGCGCACGACTCCCGCTTGCGCGGCCTGGAGCTGTTTGAGCTGATCGATGATCCGCTCGAGCGGTTGGCGGATGAGCTGCGCGTACTGGAACAGCACCAGCAACGTGCCGACCGTGATCGCTCCCGACCGCTGCAGCGCGACACCGATGCCGAGCAGCAGCGCGGTACCGATCGTGAACGTCAGGTTGGTGAGCCGCACGAGCAGGCCGCCGACGATCGATGCCGTGCGGTCGGCACGGTACGAGTCGGCGCTCACGTCGTGGAACCGTCGCAGTACGTGTCCGCCGGCACCGTTGGCCCGAAGGTCCTCCGCCGCGGCGAGATGCTCTTCGAGGTCGGCGAAGAGGCGGGCGTCGACCGCGCGCGACGCGGCTGCGGAGGGAACGGCTCGTCGCTGGACGCGGATGAGGAAGAACGACGAGACCACGATGAAGACGCCGAGCGCGAGCCCGAGGCGAACGTCCGCGATCGTGAGGACGACGAGCGTGCCGACGAGCAGCAGCGCGCTGCCGAGGATGTCGACGAGGAACGTGACGAGGAATTCCGCGATCGCGTGCACGTCGCCATCGACGCGCTCGATCATCTCGCCGGGTGGGTGCTCGCCGTGGTAGCCGATGTCGAGCGACAACGCGTGCCCGGCCATCTCCTCACGGAGGTGGTTCGTGGCTGTCCATGCCTGGCGACTGGCGACCCATGTACGCACGACCGTCGCGCCCTGCGCGCCCGCGGCTACGAGCAGGTACAGCAGCGCGATCTCGACGAGCTCGCTCGTGCTCGCGCCGTCGGCGGCGCGGTCGACGAAGTAGCCGATGATGATCGGTCCGAGCAGCGGGAGCACGGTCCCGAGTGCGAGCGCGGCGATGAGCCCGACGAGCGCAGATCGCCGGGGCCACATGTGGGCGCGCAGGAGCCGCCCTGGACTTACCGGAGCGGTGTTCAAAGCGAGTCGACGCTACGACCGCCGTCGCCGCGATGCACCTGGATTACGCGGCCGGCGCGCGCGACCTGGTGACGACGCGATCGTCAGGTGCTGGCGACGTCGAAGCCGAGCGCGAGGGCGACCGGGATCTGCGCGGGGTCGAATGTGCAGTACGTCACCGGACGCGGAAGCCGGTCGGCTGCGGCGAGGTGGATCGCGTCGACGGTACGCACGGGATGGGTGCGCCCCAGTTCCGCAGCGCGGTCGAGACATGGCTGATCGACGGGCACGACGTGAAATCGTTCCCAGTCGTCGCGCACGGCGCGTCGCAGCGTGTTGCGTTCGCCTTCGAACGTGCCGACCCGTTCGACGAGCACGAGAACCTCGGTGAGCGCAAGCGCGCTCGCGCACCAGTCGTCGTCCATCGCCATCGCGTCGAGCACGATGGCGCGCGTCGGTCCACCGAGGTAGCGGGCGAGCAGCGCGGACGAGTCGAGCGCGAGCACGTCAGCGCACCTCGGCGACCAGGCGATCGAGGCGCGTGCCGACCGGCACGGCGACGAGGACGTCCGGATCGGGGCGGTCGCCCCGCCGCGCCTTCGTCACGAGCCCGCGGGCGGCGAGGTCGTCGACGGTGGGTTGCTGCTCCCGGCCGGCGGGCTCGAGCGGTCCGAGTTGCGCAACGGCACGGCCGCCGACCGTGATCACGACCCGGTGGCCTGCTTCGGCTCGTCGGACCGCGGCGGCGAGGTTCGCCCGGAGCTCTCGCACGTTCATGTACACATGTGTACACACAATGGCTGGCGTCGGCAACGATCGGCGCGGCACCATCGGGGCATGAACTTCGCCTTCTCCGAGGAGCAGGAAGAGCTCCGCCGCATCGTTCGCCAGTTCCTCGACCAGAAGTCGCCCGAGTCCGAGGTCCGTCGGCTGATGGAGACGACCGAGGGCTACGACCCGGCCACGTGGTCACAGCTCGCCGAGCAGCTCGGTCTGCAGTCGCTGATCATCCCGGAGGAATTCGGCGGCCAGGGCTACGGCTACGTCGAGCTCACCGTCGTCCTCGAGGAGATGGGCCGCGCGCTGCTGTGCGCGCCGTACTTCTCGACAGTCGTGCTCGCCGCCAACACGCTGCTGCAGTCGGGCGACGATGCCGCCAAGAAGGAACTGCTCCCGGGGATCGCGTCGGGCGAGACGATCGCCACGCTTGCGTTCACCGAAGAGAGCGGTCGCTGGGACGAGGCCGGTATCACCATCGCGGCCACCAAGAGCGGCGATGGATACGTGCTCAACGGCACGAAGATGTTCGTCCTCGACGGCCACACCGCCGATCTCGTCCTCGTCGCCGCCCGTACCGACGCCGGCGTCTCGCTGTTCAAGGTCGACGGTGACGCTTCGGGTCTCACCCGCACGCCACTGTCCACCATGGACCAGACCCGCAAGCAGGCCCGGCTCGAGTTCGACAACACGCCTGCGCAGCTCATCGGCACCGACGGCGCCGGTTGGTCCGTGGTCGAGCGGGTGCTCGACCTCGCTGCCGTCGGCCTTGCGGCCGAGCAGGTCGGCGGCGCCCAGAAGGTCCTCGAGATGGCGGTCGAGTACGCCAAGGTGCGCGTCCAGTTCGGTCGTCCGATCGGCTCGTTCCAGGCGATCAAGCACAAGTGCGCCGACATGTTGCTGGAGGTCGAGTCGGCCAAGTCCGCTGCGTACTACGCAGGCTGGTGCGCATCCGAGCTCAACGACGAGCTTCCGTCGGTCGCGTCTCTGGCGAAGGCGTACTGCTCGGAGGCGTACTTCCACGCTGCCGCCGAGAACATCCAGATCCACGGTGGCATCGGGTTCACCTGGGAGCACCCGGCGCACCTGTACTTCAAGCGGGCCAAGTCGTCCGAGCTGCTCTTCGGTGATCCGACGTATCACCGCGAGCTGCTCGCGCAGCGCATCGGCATCTGACCCGTCTCGGACTCCGGGGAGAAACGGGTGCCATAGCACCCGTTTCCATCCAACATTGCTGACATGGTCCTGGTCGTCGTCCTGATCGTCCTCGCCGTGGGCGCGGTGGTCGTCATCGCACTCGTGGCGGTGGGGCGAGAGGCGTTCACGCTCGGCGCGCAACCCAAGCAGGCCCACTTCGATCTCGAGGAGGCCGTCGAGTTCGTCGCCGACCGGCTGCCCGACGAGGTCACCGCCCGCCTGTCGTTCGACGACGTGCGTTCGCTGCTGCGCTGGCACCTCGAGTACCTGCGGGACCGAGGGGTCCCGGTGCGGCGCGACCAGGCGTCCGGTGGGGGGCCCGTGGTCGTCGAGGACGACGAGGGCATCGCGTTCGTTCTCGGCAGGGCGGACGAGGACGGCCTCGACGCCACCGACGCGGAGGTCGCCTTCGTGCTCGACGCCGAGTTGGCGTACTTCGAGGCGATCGGTGCGATCGGCGGCCCGGCGCCGGATTTAGAGGACCCGGGGAGTACCTAGGCAGCACCGAGACGGCGAAATACGGAGTCCGCCCGATGTGGCCGTCTACCTCAGTCCCGCATGCTCGTCACATGCTCCCCTACGGATATCAGACAACTTTGGTGGCGGAGCACCGGGCGAACCTGGAGAAGGCAGCCAGTCGCCGTCAGGTGCGCCGCTTCCTGCGGCTGCGGAAGCGCCAGGGCCGTCAAGCCTGACGACCCGTACGCTTGCCGGATGCTCGTCGGGCGTCCCGGCCTCAGCCCGATCATGGTCGGGCGCGCCGACGAGCTCGACCGCTTGGCGCACCTGCCTGACGAGGAAGACGCCCCGGCTGTCGCCCTGATCGGCGGCGAAGCGGGCATCGGCAAGACACGGCTCGTGCGCGAGCTCTTGGCGCGCCTCCCGGACGCCCGGGTCCTCGCCGGTCAAGCAGATCCGGGATCGCTCGGGCGGCCCTTCGCACTCGTGCTCGACATCATCGGGCGGGACACCGGGCACGCCGACCAGCTCGCGGTGCTCCACGACCAGAACGTTCCGATGGAAGAACGGTCGAACGCCGCGGCCGAGGTCTTCGAGGACATCGCGCGCTCCGGTCCGATCATCGTCGTGTTCGACGACCTGCACTGGGCCGATGCCCAGAGCGCAACGCTGTTCGAGCGGCTCGCGGAACCGGGCAGCGGACCGAGGCTGCTCATCGGCACGTACCGGCCCGACGGCATGACCCGGCGCCAGCCCGCGGCGCAGATGCTGCCCCGGCTCGAGCGTCGCCGGTTGGTGACGCACATCCACCTCGAGCGTCTCGGACTTCACGAGACGACCGCGTTCCTCGCCGCGGTCTACGGGCGAGCGCCGTCGTACCGCGTCACCGAGACCCTGCACGCGCGGACCGGCGGCAACCCGTACTTCCTCGAGGAGCTGCTCGCCGCATCTTCGGGGGCGGATCCCGACGAGCTGTGCTCGCAGCCCTTGCCGTGGAGTCTCGGTGAGCTGGTGCGGGGTCAGCTCGACGAGCTGGCGGAGAACGAACGTCGCATCCTCGAAGCGGCGGCGGTTCTCGGTGCCCGCGTGTCGTTCGACCTCCTCGCCGCGGTCACGTCGACCGACGAGGACGAGCTGATCGTGGTCCTTCGCACGCTGGTGGCGAACGGGATGCTCGTCGAGAGCGAGGACGACGTCTTCAGCTTCCGCCACGCGCTCGCACGCGAAGCCATCGAAGACGATCTGCTCGGGCGCGAGAAGCGCAGACTGCACGAGCAGGCACTCGAAGCGCTGCGGGCCGCGCCCGACCAGGATGTCGCCGCGATCGCGCATCACGCGCACGATGCAGGTCGTTATGACGAGATGGTCGAAGCGGCGCGAGAGGGCGCGCGCGCGTACCTCCGCACCGGCTTGACCTACCAGGCGCTGCAACTCGCCGAGCTCGGTCTGAGCGAGGCGCCCGACGACGTCGCGCTGCTCAACACCGCGGCTCGCGCCGCGTGGCTCGCCGGACTCTCGGAAGACGCCGTCGTCCACGCCGAGCGCCTGCTCCACGTCGCTCGCGACAACGGTCTTCGTGAGATCGAATCGACGGCGCTGCGACGACTTGTGCGGCTCCGGTGGGAGCTCGGCGACCAGAGGGCGATGGAGCAGTGCACCCAGAGCCTCATCGAGCTCGTCGACGTGCTTCCCCGGGACGAAGAGCTGGGCAACGCGATGGCGTGCATCGCGCAGAGCGGCATGCTGCGCGACGTGCCGTCCGAAGCGGTCGAGTGGGCCGACCGCGCGATCACACTGGCCAACGAACTCGATCTGCCTGGGGTGCGGGTGTGGGCCGAATGCGAGAAGGGCTCCGCGTTGCTCATGCTGCCCGATCGGATCAAGGAAGGCATCGTGCTGCTCGAGTCGGCCGCCGATGCCGCCGAGGCAGTGGGCGAGTACGTCGTCGTGGCGCGGGCGCTGAACAACCGCGTGCGCACCGGACCGTTCCGGCCCGATCCGGACGAGGCGCGGGCGATCCTCACGCGCATGCGGCGCGCCGCGGAGCGGGCCGGCTTCGACTCACTGTCCGGCCCCGGGTACTGGGAGGGGTTGGCGTCGTTGTCCGAGTGGGACGGTGACGTCGACGCCGCGATCGAGCTGCTCGAGGAAGGCCGACGCCGCGAGCCGACCATGTTGCGCCGTCACTCCTCCTGGTACGCCAACCACGAAGCAGGACTCGCCCTCGAGGTGGGCGACCTCGAACGAGCGGCAGCGCTGTTCGCGGAGCTGCGCGTCGGTGTCGGCGCGATGGCCACGTCGTGGAACGGCCTCGCCGTGCACCTCGCCTGCCGCCGCGGCGACCTCGCTGAGGCGCGTCGTCTCCTACCGGACCTGATCGACGCGATCTCGATGTCGGGCGCGGAGGGCCAGTTGCTCCATGACGTGATGGCCGCGCTGCTGAGCGCGGGGGCGGGCATCGAAGAGGTTCGCCCGCTGGCGACGCCGAACGTCTTCGGGGACGCGGCGTCGCGCGATTCGAGCGCGTGGCCCTCGCTGCTCGCCGGGCAGCTGCTCGAGGCCGCGGGCGAGTACAACGACGCGCTTGCGGCCTACGAGGAGACAACGGCGCGCCACGAGAGCCTGCTCGGCTACGCCCCGACGGGCACCGCGCACGTCGGCGCGGCGCGTTGTCTCATCGCGCTCGGGCACCTCGACGAGGCGCGCGCCCATGCGCTGCAGGCTGCGATGTTCCTCGTACTTTGGCGCGGTTGGCGGGTCGACGATCTGCACGCCGTCGAGCGGCGGTTGGGCATCGGAACCTCCGGCGTTGCCGGACCAGCGGCGCTCACGCCGCGCGAGCGAGAAGTCGTCGCGCTGCTCGCCGAAGGGCTGAGCAACTCGGAGCTGGCGACGCGCCTCTACATCTCGCCGAAGACGGCCGCCGTCCACGTGTCGAACATCCTCGCCAAGCTCGGGATGACCTCGAGAACCGAGGTCGCCGCGTTCGCCGCGCGCGAAGGCCTGGAGTCGACTTCCTAATCCGACGAATGTTGGATGGAAACGGGCGCCAGGGCGCCCGTTTCTCCCCGGAGTTCGAGTGGTTCAGTCGGACGAATGTTGGATGGAAACGGGCGCCAGGGCGCCCGTTTCTCCCCGGAGTTCGAGTGGTTCAGTCGTCGGCGCCGGTCAGGATGAACCGGCTGTGCTCCCGCAGGAAGTCGACACTGAGCGCGGGCGCCTTCGCCGGCGAGCCGGCGTCGAAGGGCGGCTGCGGGTCGTACTCGATGCCGAGCTGGATGGTCTGTGCGACCTCGTCACCGGCCACGCGCGCCGCCAACGTCAACGCCATGTCGATGCCGGCCGACACGCCCGCAGCCGTGATGATCTTGCCTTCGACCACCACTCGGTCGAGCGTCGGTTCGGCGCCGTACTTGCGTAGCTGATCGAGGGCGAGCCAGTGGCTCGTGGCGCGCTTGCCCTCGAGCAATCCGGCAGCACCGAGGATCAGCGAGCCGGTGCACACGGAAGTGGTCCATGTCGTCGTCTCGTGCGCGGTCCGCAGCCAGTCGAGCACGCGCTCGTCCTGGGTGATCGCGGTCTCGCCCGGTCCGCCCGGGATCACGAGAATGTCGGGATGCGCGGCGTCGTCGAGCGACGTGTCGGCCACGAGCCCGAGCTGCTGATCAGTGCGCTTCGTCCCGGGATCCGGTGACACGTAGGCAAGCGACGCGCCGGGCAGGCGTCCGAGCACTTC
This sequence comes from uncultured Acidimicrobiia bacterium, assembly GCA_963721305.1. Taxonomy (GTDB): domain Bacteria; phylum Actinomycetota; class Acidimicrobiia; order Acidimicrobiales; family JACDCH01; genus DATAES01. The sequence goes on along the minus strand of CAVRIR010000006.1, from coordinate 495,949 downwards.
ATACGGACCGATCGCGTCGAGCGCAGTCATTCGGTCGTACAGCAGGATTGCGATGTCCATTGGTGTTCTCCTGGATGTCTATGCAACACGAGCCGAGAACCGTCGCCGGTACTCGGTGGGACCGGTGCGCAACGCGCGCAGGAACGAGCGACGCATCGTCTCCGCCGTTCCGAATCCGCACGAGCGGGCGACGCTCGCCATCGAAGCGTCCGAATCCTCGAGGAGGCGGCGCGCGGCCTCGACGCGGACCTGTTCGACGTAACGACCGGGAGTCACGCCGACCTCGTGCGCGAACCAACGCGCGAACGATCGCTCGCTCATCTGGGCGCGCGCCGACAGCGCCACGACCGTGAGATCGCCATCGGGATGCTCGGTGATCCAACGCTGCACCTCGCGCACGTCGTCTCGCTGCGCGAGCTGCGCGGCGAGCTGCGCACTGAACTGCGATTGGTTGCCGGGCCGGCGGAGGAACAGCACCAGCCGCCGTGCGACGGCGAGCGCGACGTCGCGTCCGAGATCGTCCTCGACCAGTGCGAGGGCGAGATCCATGCCGGCGGTCACGCCAGCCGACGTGTAGACGTTGCCGTCGCGCACGTAGATGGGTTCGGGATCGACGTCGACGGCGGGGTAGAGCCGGGCGAGCACATCGCAGACGCTCCAGTGCGTCGTCGCCCGCCGCCCGTCGAGCAGCCCTGCCTCGGCCAGCAGGAACGCGCCGGAGCACACGGAGGTCACGCGCCGCGATCGGTCGGCCAGCCGGCGGATCGTGTCGATGAACCACCGGTCGCGCAGCGCCTGAACGGTGCCGTCGCCGCCGGCAACGACCATCGTGTCGAGCCGCCCTCGCAGAGCGCCGAGGCGGCGTTCGGCGATCAGCCCGAGCCCGCTCATCGACTCGACCCGGCCGGCGGCCTGGGCGACGACCTCGACGAGGTAGTGCGTCGTCCCGGTGAGGCGGTTGGCGGCGGCGAACACCTCGACCGGTCCGACGACGTCGAGCGCCTGAACTCCTGGATAGGCGACGACGACGACTCGGCGAGCCAGCATGCGGCCATCCTGCGCCTCCTCGCGGTGTGGCGGCAATGACGAAAAACCCTCGATTTCTGCCAACAACGGTAAATGGCCGCACCACCTCTCGGCCCGGTTGTGATTCACTTACAGGACCGAAGAAAGGAGGTGGTCCAGCTGAACGGTGAATGTTGCGGGACTTCGGAGGTGGCTGGCCGCTAGCGCGGCCGCTGGACCACCGGCGAATTTCAACCAGCCACCGCTGGCACGACGGTCGAGGACTCGTCCCACTCGAAGACAACACGTCCGCCGGCATTGTTTCCAGCACTTCTTTGGTGATGGGGAGCCCGTTTGTGGCTCCCCATCACCCGTTTTCGGCGCCGTTCTGCGCAGCACTAGGTTGCGGCGATGGAGCGCCCGACGAGGTTCGAGAACCACCAGTGGCTGGGCGACAAGCGCTCACAGGTCGTGCACGACGTCGATGCGTGCACCGCGCCGGACATCGTCGACGAGTTGCTGGCGGCGGAGACCTACCTGTGCTTCGGGCCCGACACCCTGGCCGAAGCCCGCAACCGGGGGTACCACCGCTGCGATCGCTGCGAGGGCGTTCGCTCGGCGGACAGCTGACCGCCCGCCCGCATGGCCGGTAGCTACCGCTTCAAGTCAGGCCAACTGCAGCTCGCCGGTCACCTCGCCACGCCTCCTGTCCGCCACGCCGCGGGTGTGCCTGGGGTCGTGCTGTGCCACAGCTTCCGAGCCGGCGAAGGCGGTGCGCCCTCGACTGCATTTACCCATCCGCAGCTCGCCGACCGCATCGCCAACGAGCTCGGGTGGGTCGCGCTGTCGTTCACGTGTCGCGGCGCCGGGGAGTCGGAGGGCCAGTTCTCGCTCGGCGGCTGGCTGACCGATATCCGGGCCGCCATCGATCACGTCGCCGACCTCGGCGGCGTGACCGGCGTCTGGGCAGCCGGGTTCGGCACCGGGGGAGCGTTGTGCCTGTGCGCTGGCGCGCGAGACAAGCGGGTGAAGGGCGTCGCGGTGCTGGGCGCGCCGGCCGACTTCGACGACTGGGGCGGTCAACCTCGCCGCCTGCTCGAGCACGCGCGAGACGTAGGACTCGTCACCGACTCGCGTTACCCGCCGTCGTTCGACGCATGGGTCCACGACCTCCGTGCGATCCGGCCACTGCAGTGCGTCGCGGCGTACGCCCCGCGCTCGTTGCTCGTCGTGCACGGGACGGACGACGACCTCGTGCCGGACTTCGACGCTCGCGTGATCGCAGACGCGCACGGGTCTGCAGAGATGCGGATCATCGCGGGAGCGAGTCATCAGTTGCGCGACGACCCTCGCGCGGTTGCGGTGCTGCTCGGTTGGCTCGATCGTGAGCGGCACATCGCGTGATGTCGGAGGAGGCGCGATGCGGATCGTGATCGTCGGTGGTGGCAGCCGACAGTGGGGACCGAAGCTCGTCACCGACATCCTGACCATGCCGTCGCTCGCGGCATCGACGATCGTGCTCCACGACATCGATGACGAATCCTTGGAATCGATGCACCGGTACGCGTCGGTCGTCTCGGAAGTGGTGGGCGCGCACGCGACGATCGAAACCACCACGGACCGCGGCGCCGCCCTGCGCGGCGCCGACTACGTGGTGGTGACGATCTCGACCGGCGGCTTCGCGTCGATGGCGCACGATCTGTCCGTCCCGGCGCGCTACGGGATCCGTCAGTCGGTCGGCGACTCGGTCGGACCGGGTGGCCTCAGCCGCTCCCTGCGCAACATCCCTGTCCTGGTCGACATCGCGCGTGACATGGAGCGCCTGTGTCCTGACGCGTGGTTACTCAACATCACGAATCCGATGACCTGCCTGACGCGGGCAGTCGCGCGGGAGACCTCGATCAAGGTCGTCGGGCTGTGTCACGAGGTCGTGATCATGAGCTGGTTCATCGCCATCGCGTGCGGCGTTCCGGCCGAGGACCTCGACTTCGCGATCACGGGCGTCAACCATCTGCCCTGGATCACCGAGCTGTCCGTCGCGGGTGACGATGGCTTCGCCACCTTGCGCCGCGCCATCGCGGAGCGCCCCGATGCGAGGTGGTTCGCGGACGAACACGCGTTGAAGCTGGCGCTGTTGGATCGAACCGGCGCATTCGCAGGTGCCGGCGATCGACACGTCGCCGAGTTCTTCCCGTGGGTGCTCACGGAGGCGTCGGGCTGGGGCGAGCAATGGGGCATCCGCCTCACGACGATCGCCGACCGCGAGCGCGACGAACAGCGTTACCGGCAAGAGATGGTGGACGTGCTCGACAACGGCAAAGCCGCGCCGACATGGCCGTCCGGCGAGATGGTCGCGCCGGTCATCGACTCGCTGGTGACCGGTACGCAGCGCACGCTTCCGCTCAACCAGCCGAACACGGGGCAGGCTCCGTATCTCCCGCGTGACGTCGTCGTCGAGACGATGTGCACGGTGGACGGCGACGGTGTTCGAGGACGAGACGCGATCGTCCCACCGCCGATGTGCGCGGCGTGGATCCGCCGCCATGTCGACGTGCAGGAACTGACGGTCGAAGCCGCGATCACCGGTGATCACGCTGCGGTGCACGAGGCGATGGCGCTCGATCCGCTGTGCGGTCGTATCGATCTTGCCGCCATCGACGCGATGACGGACGAGTTGCTCGCTGCGACGGCGCGGTGGCTGCCGCAGTTCGTGTAGTCAGCCGACGGTCGCGAGTGGATGGACCGCGGTGACCGTCGTCATGGGGACCATGACGTCGTCCTCGCCGGCGACCAACCACAAACTGCGAGTCGTGCACGACAACAACGTGCCCTGCACGATCCCCGTAGTGGTGTCCACCGCGACCTCGGAACCCACGAACGTCTTCACCTCAGGGGTGATCGTCATGGGATGCCGGTCTACCCCAGGCCCTCACCCGGGTCGCGGATGGTGCGCACGAGTTCACACCACCGAAACGATCGCCTTGCGCCAGCACCGCAACGTTCTGGCGTCGGATCCGGCGGATATCCGCCGTGTGTGACGCCAGAACGCAATCCTCAGTCGGACTTGGACTTGCCCTTCGCCTTTTGGGCCTGCTTCCACTGCCGCACGCGCGCCAGCGACTCGGGCGAGTCGATGTCGGCAACCGAACGCGGTGTGTCGTCGGCGAACGGTCCGGCGGCCTCCTGCCAACCCTCGGGACGCACGCCGAGGCGCTTGGCCAACAGCGCGATGAAGATGCTCGTCTTGTCCGGGCCGTAGCCGGGCAACGCGAGCAGTCGTCGCCGCAGCTCCGCGCCCGAAGGAACATCGCGCCAGATCGCCTCCGCATCGCCGCCATAGTCGTCGACGACCGCCTGGGCGAGCGCCTGGACGCGCTTGCCCATCGAGCCCGGAAAGCGATGGATCGCGGGCGGTCCCTTGCAGATGGCGAGGAACTCGTCGGGGTCCATCGAGGCGATCTGATCCGCGTCGAGCGTTCCCCGAGCCGCTGCTGCAACGTGTACGGACCGGTGAACGCCCACTCCATCGGCACCTGTTGGTCGAGCAGCATGCCGAGGACGAGCGCGAGGGCATCCTGTTCGAGGAGCTTGTCGGCATCGTCGTTGCCAGTGATCGGGATGAGTGGCATCGCGAACATCCTGCCGCAGACGAGGACGACGACCGCTTCCCTAGCGCGACCGAGGACGGGAAGCGGTGCGGAGCGCCTCCTGACTCACGACTTCAGGGAGGCGATCCGTCGTCTCACGGCGTCGATCGCCGGGTGGTGAGGTTCGGCCGCTCGAAAGGCGAATGCCAGCGGCACAGTCCAGCGGGGCGCCGGGGAGAGCGCAACCCGTGAGATCTCCCCGGCACTGATCGGATCGCGCGCCAGTGATTGCGTCACCAGCGCGACGTGTCCGTGATCTCGTGCGAGGCGCAGCGCGGTGATCCCGTCCGAGCACTCGGTCAGTTGGTCTTGCGTGACGCCGGCGGACTCGAGCTGATCGATGTACTGCTCGGTGCCGGACCCCCACCGGTTGAGTGCGATCGGCTGATCACGTAACGCAGCCAGTCGTACCGCGGCGCGCCTTCGCCAACGTCGTGTCTCGTCGAGCACACGGCAACAACCGGATCTGCGGCGAGGTGCACGTACCGGAGCCGCGGGGGTCGAGCGCCCGGGAGCACGAAGCCGACATCGATTACGCCGTCGAGCAGCATGCCGACGATCTCGTCGGAGTGCGCGTCGCGGACCGTGATCTTGCCGCGAGCATCACCGATGGCATCGAGCACGAGGGGCACGGCTCGATGGGCGAACGTGGTGTGCACGCCGATCCGGAGTGGCGGCGCTTCGTCGATCGTCCGCACGGCATGCGAAGCCTCGTCGAGCAGGTCGAGCACCCGCTCGGCGAATGGCAGGAACCGCGATCCGGCCCCGGTCAACGTGGCACCGCGGGCGCTGCGTTCGAAGAGCCGGGTGCCGACGACTCGTTCGAGACGGATGATGCGTTCACTGATCACCGGCTGAGACACGAACAGTGACGTCGCCGCGCGACTGAAGCTGCCCTGCTTGACGACGGCCACGAAGGCAGTCATGTCAATGGTCTCTGGCACCATAGGGAAATCCTATGGGTTGCCAAAGCACTTCGACGGCTTCCGCTTCCCGCGTCACAGGCGCACCATCGCCGCATGACAGACATCACGGCAGCGCCGGAACCCGTGCAGCTCGGACGCGAGACGATCGTTCGTCTGCCACCTGGACTCGGGCTCGATCTGCTCGACGTCGACGACGGGTATTGGTCGCACGCCGAGACGCGAAGTGAGCTCGCCGAGGGACGCATCCTCTCCGTCTTCGACTATGACCACAGCTGGACGTGGTGGGAGAGGCACCCGCTCGGTGACGAGCTTCTCTTCGTGGTCGAGGGAGAGGTCGACTTCCATCTCGACGACGGCTCGACCGCCTCGGTGGTGCATCTCGGCCGGGGTCAGAGTGCGATCGTCCCAACGGGTGCATGGCATCGCGCGGAGGTCCGACGCCCGAGCCGCCTGTTGTTCGTGACCCCGACGCCGGCGTGGACCCAACATCGTCCGGCCTGACCCTCGAGGTCTCGGGTCAGCGCTGGGCGCACGATCACCCGTCCTGGGTGACGCAACCTCACTCTGATCCCGCTGAAGCTTCTTGCGTGGCCCTCCATGATCGCAGTGAGGTTCGTGACAAGCTCGGCGAGCCGCTGTTCTCCCGCAGTGACATCGCGAAGGCATTGCCGAAGTACCGCTTCCCGTCGGCCGAGAGTGATCCCGACGACGTGTACCAGGTCGTGTCCGACGAGTTGCTGCTCGACGGAAACGCGAGGCAGAACCTCGCGACCTTCTGCCAGACGTGGGAGGAGCCGCAGGTCCACGCGCTGATGGACCTCGCCATCGACAAGAACATGATGGACCGCGACGAGTACCCGCAGACCGCGGAGGTCGAGCGGCGCTGCGTCCACATGCTCGCTGACCTCTGGAACGCACCCGATTCCGCAAACACCGTGGGTGCATCGGCGATCGGATCGTCGGAGGCATGCATGTTGGGAGGCATGGCGGCGAAGTGGCGCTGGCGCGCGAGGCGAGCCGCGGCGGGCCAGCCTGCGGACAAGCCGAATGTGGTGTGCGGCCCGGTGCAGGTCGTGTGGCACAAGTTCGCGAAGTACTGGGACATCGAGATCCGCGAGGTCCCGATGACGCACGACTCCTACGCCATGACACCGGAGGCGATGCTCGAGCGCGTCGACGAGAACACGATCTTCGTGCTCCCGACCCTCGGACTCACCTTCACCGGCGTGTACGAGCCAGTGCAGCAGTTGTCGGAAGCTCTTGACCGATTGCAAGCAGAGACCGGCCTCGACATCGACATCCACGTCGACGCGGCGAGCGGTGGCTTCACGGCCCCGTTCTGCGCGCCCGAGGTCGTGTGGGACTTCCGTCTTCCGCGGGTGAAGTCGATCAGCACCTCGGGTCACAAGTTCGGCCTGGCTCCGCTCGGCGTCGGCTGGGTCATCTGGCGCGATGCCGTCGAGCTACCGGACGACCTGATCTTCCACGTGAACTACCTGGGCGGAGACATGCCCGTCTTCCAGCTCAACTTCTCGCGTCCTGCCGGCCAGGTCGTGGCGCAGTACTACAACTTTCTGCGGCTCGGCCGGGACGGATACCGCCGTGTGCACCAGACGTGTTACGACACCGGCCGCATGATCGCCGAGGCCATCCCCGAGCTCGGACCGTTCGAGCTGCTGTGCACGAGCGAACCGTCGACCGGCATTCCGACGGTGACATGGCGGATCCGTGAGGGCGAGGATCCGGGTTACACGTTGTTCGACCTCGCTGACCGGCTCCGTACGACCGGTTGGCAAGTGCCGGCGTACACGCTCACCGGTGCGGCATCGGATGTCGCGGTGCAACGCGTTCTCGTGCGGCAAGGCGTCACCCGCGACCTCGCTTCGATCCTGCTCGACGACATGCGCGACGCGATCGGTCACTTCGCCAAGCATCCAGGCACGGTGCCGATGACAGCCGAGGAGTCGAGCGGCTTCAACCATCTCTGATCGGCGCCGCGGAGGGCGCGGACTTCGCGGTTTCGACGATCGACGCGAACACGGCGTGCGCATCGTCCTCCCAGTTGCGTCCGTCGGGCTCTTGCCACGTGCGCACCTGGTCGGCCGCCCACACCGTCCACTCCTCGATGAGGTGATGGAAGTCGGCGACGAACCGCATGGCGAGCGCGCCGACAGCGACGCGCTCGGGGAACGGTGCGTCGCCTTCGAGCCAACTCTGGGCCATCGCGTCCAGCTCTTGTTGCGTTGCGACCGCTTGATCACGCGAGGCATCGAGTGACGCGATGAGGTCCTGCGGGCGCCCGTTCTCGGCGAAGAACGCGCGCACGACGACCTCGGCTTCGAGGAGCTGGGCGAGCCGGCGGCGACGCCGACGCTTCCGGTCCCGCAGGCACCCGATGTCGAGCAGGTCGTCACTGTGGCCGCCACGCACGACATCGAGATCCTGTCGCCACCGCCGGCATGAGCACGGACTGGGTGGGGCGCGGCTGTTGGTGGTCGTCGCCCCACCCGGGCAGAGCTGAGCCGCCCGGACCCCAGCACGGCGCGGCGCAGTACGGTGCACGGCCAATGCCGGAGCGCATCGATGTGGACGTGTGCGTGGTCGGGGCGGGGTACGCGGGGCTCACCGCGGCGCGCCGCTTGTCGCAACAGGGAAAGTCGGTCGCCGTGCTCGAGGCGCGCGACCGCGTCGGCGGGCGGATCTGGACGTACGAGCTTCCGGACGGAACGCCGATCGATCGAGGCGGCGGCTGGCTCGGACCCAAGCACGACGCCATCTTCGGTTTGGCGCACGAGGTCGGCGTTTCGACGTACAAGACGTGGGTGAAGGGATCGCACCTGCTGATCGATCACGGCAAGACGCGTCGATACAAGGGACTGATCCCGAAGATCAGTCCGGCCGCGATCGTCACGCTCGCACTCGCGCAGACGCGTCTCAACCGCATGGCCAAGCAACTTCCTCTCGACGCACCGTGGGACGCGAAGCGCGCAAAGGAATGGGATGCGCAGACCGTCAAGTCGTGGATCGACCACGCCGGCATCCGCACGCCGATCGCGTACGAGCTGTTCGAGATGGCGGTCCGCGGATTGATGACGGGCGACCTCGATCAGGCGTCGCTGTTGCACTTGCTCTTCTTGGTGCGCGGCCACGGCAGCATCAACACGTTGTTCTCGATCGAGAACGGCGCGCAGGAGAACATGGTCGATGGTGGCGCGGGCGCGATCGCGCAGCGGATCACAGAAGAGCTCGGAGACGCGGTACGGCTGAGCGAACCGGTTCGTTCGATCACCCAGCACGACGATCACGTCGTCGTCGAGGCCAACCAGATGACGGTCGCATCTCGCCACGCGATCGTGACGATCCCGCCCGCGCTCGTGCTCGAGATCGCTTTCGATCCCGTGTTGCCGGACGATCGCCTCACGCTCTACCGCAACGACATCGCTGGCCCCGAGTCCAAGACACTCGTCGTCTACGACGAACCGTTCTGGCGAGCCGACGGCTTCAGCGGCCAGTCGTCCGAGCCCGGCTCGGCATCCGAGGTGACTCTCGACGCGTCGCCGGCGTCGGGCCGGCCTGGCGTCATCGCGTCGTTCACGTTCGGGCCTGTGGCCCAGCGGGTCGACGACCTCGACGCGGCGGAACGGCGCAAAGCGGTGCTCGACGCGCTCGTGACGCGATTCGGTCCACGGGCCGCAACACCGGTGGAATTCGTCGAAACCGCGTGGTGGAAGGAGCCCTGGACGCGTGGGTGCTCGATGGCGCACCTCCCTCCCGGGATGTTGACCCGTTTCGGACCGCTGCTGCGTCAGCCGTTTGGTCGTGTGCACTGGGCCGGCACGGAGACGTCCACGACATCTCATGGTGCGATCGACGGTGCCGTTCGCTCGGGCGAGCGCGCCGCGGCCGAGGTGCTCGACCGCGGTCTGAGGCGCGACAAGCGCCGCCGATTCACGGCCGCCACGGCCGGTGAGCGCGGTCGGCGGCTGGTCGCCGGCTTGGTCGGTCTCGCCTATCGCCTTGGTGTCGGCACCATCGCCGGGGGCGTCGAATCGCGCACCGAATTCGCCGCCATCACCGAGCTCGGTGTCAACTTCGGGCAGGGCTACGTGTTCGGTCGGCCGGAGCCGCTCCACTTGGAGACGATGTTCCCTGCAAATGCGGTGGCGCGTCCGACCGCTTGACGCGGGATGCGCCTACGACACGCGAGGGTCGGGCGCGTCGCTGTCGATCTGGTAATGCGCGATCGCCTTGGCCACGTCGTCCGAGGTCGCGTCGCCCTCCTCGGCGAGACCGGCGAGCACCGCGACCGCGACATGCCCGGCATCGGTCTCGAAGAAGCGACGCAGCGCATCACGAGTGTCGCTGCGTCCGAAGCCGTCGGTTCCGAGGCTCGTGTAGGAGCGGCCCTCGGGGATCCACGCCGCGACCTGATCGGGCACTGCCTTGAGGTAGTCGGTCACGGCCACGATCGGTCCGCTGCTCGACTCGAGTTGCGTCGCAACGTAGGGCGTCTCCGCCTGCTCGCCCGGATGCAGCCGGTTCCAACGCTGCGTTGACAGCGCCTCCTCGCGCAGCTTCTTGTACGACGTCACGGACCACAGCTCGGCTCCGACGTCGAAGTGCTCGGCAAGGTCGGCCTGGGCCTGCCGCGCTGCGCCCTGCGCCGAGCCGGAGAACAGGATCGTGGCTCGCCGCTTTGGTCCTTCCGGTGCGTCCGCCCACTTGTACAGGCCGCTCATGATGCGCTCGTCGATGTCGTCGACATCGGGCTTCGCCGGCTGCACGTAGTTCTCGTTGTAGAGAGTCAGGTAGTAGAAGACCGCATTGCCCGGCGAGAGCGCCTCGGGTCCGTACATGCGGTCGATGCCTTGGCGGATGATCGCGGCCATCTCGTACGCGAACGCAGGGTCGTATGCCTCACAGGACGGAACCGTCGAGGCGAGCAACAGGCTGTGACCGTCTTGATGTTGCAGGCCTTCACCCAACAAGGTCGTGCGACCCGCGGTCGCGCCCAGCAGGAAGCCGCGCGCTCGTGCGTCCGCGGCGGCCCAGATCAGGTCGCCCACCCGCTGGAACCCGAACATCGAATAGAACGCGAAGAACGGGATCATGGGGACGCCACGAGTCGCGTATGCGGTGCCCGCGGCGGTGAAGCTCGACATCGAGCCGGCCTCGGTGATGCCCTCCTCGAGGATCTGGCCGTCCTTCGACTCGGTGTACGACAGCAGCAGTTGCGCGTCGACCGGGTCGTACTTCTGTCCCTGCGACGCGTAGATCTTGAACTCGCGGAACAGGGCGTCCATCCCGAAGGTGCGCGCTTCGTCGGGAATGATCGGCACGACGCGCGGCCCGAACTTCTCGTCGCGGGCGAGGTTGCGCAGCAACCGCGTGAACGCCATCGTCGTCGACACCGCTTGCTTGCCCGACCCGGTGTCGAACTCGCCGAACACGTCGACCGGGGGAAGCTCGAGCGGACGCTTGATGGTCACGACACGCCGTGGCACCGCGCCGTCGAGAGCAGTGCGCCGATCCATCATGTAGCGGTACTCGTCGGAGTCTTCGGCTGGCCGGTAGTACGGCGGCTCCTTGCCCGGCGCAAGCGCTTCCTCGGGGATCTGGTCTTGCAGGTACAGGCGCTCTCGCAGGTGCATCAACTGCTCGTTGGTCATCTTCTTGATCTGGTGCGTCGCGTTGCGGCCCTCGACCTCGGAGCCGAGCGTCCATCCCTTCACCGTCTTGGCGAGGATGACGGTCGGCGCGCCTTCCTGCTCGGTCGCGGCTTTGTACGCGGCGTAGAGCTTCCGATAGTCGTGCCCACCGCGAGGGAGCCAGCGCAGGTCTTCGTCGGAGAGATGTTCGACGAGCTTGCGCAACCGCGGGTCGGGCCCGAAGAAGTGGTCACGGATGTACGCGCCCGACTCGACGGCGTAGCGCTGGAACTCGCCGTCGACCGTCGTGTTCATCTTGTTGAGGAGGACGCCGTCGACGTCGCGGGCCAGCAGCTCGTCCCACTTGGCGCCCCAGATCACCTTGATGACGTTCCAGCCGGCGCCGCGGAACACCGCCTCGAGCTCTTGGATGATCTTGCCGTTGCCGCGCACCGGTCCGTCGAGGCGCTGGAGGTTGCAGTTCACAACCCAGATGAGGTTGTCGAGTTGCTCGCGCGCCGCGAGCGAGATCGATCCGAGCGTCTCGGGCTCGTCGCACTCGCCGTCGCCGAGGAAGCACCACACCTTCGACCCGGACGTGTCGTCGATGCGCCGGTTGTGCAGGTACTTGTTGAAGCGCGCCTGATAGATCGAGTTGATCGGGCCGAGGCCCATCGAGACGGTGGGGAACTCCCAGAACTCGGGCATGAGCCGCGGGTGTGGATACGACGACAGGCCGTTGCCGCCGATCTCACGACGGAAGTTGTCGAGGTGCTCTTCGGTGAGACGCCCTTCGAGGAAGGCACGCGCGTAGATGCCCGGCGTCGCGTGGCCCTGGATGTAGAGGTGGTCGCCGGCGAGCCCGTCGTCCTTGCCGCGGAAGAACCAGTTGAAGCCGACTTCGTAGAGCGACGCCGACGAAGCGAAAGTCGACAGGTGCCCACCGATGCCGTCGGCGTGCTTGTTCGCCTTGACGACCATGACCGCCGCGTTCCATCGGATGTACGCCCGGATGCGACGCTCGATGTACTCGTCGCCGGGGAACCACGGCTCTTCCTCGGGCGGGATCGTGTTGACGTACGGCGTGCTGACCGTGGCGGGATGACCGACCTGGAGCTCGCGGGCCCGCTCGAGGAGCTTCGACATCAGGAAGCGGGCACGGGTCTTGCCCTGGGCGTCGACGACCGCGGTGAGCGAGTCGAGCCACTCCTGTGTCTCCTCGGGATCGACGTCCGGAAGCTGGTGGACGAACCCGTCGATGATCATGGTCGCATTCTCTCGCTGGATCTTCGGTAATGCTCTCGTTTCGTGCGAATCGTGTACACGGATGGCGCCTGCAGTGGGAACCCCGGCCCGGGAGGTTGGGCATGGGCGGTTCCGGACGGCCCTTATGCAAGTGGTGCTGCGGCCCACACGACCAACCAGCGCATGGAGATCACTGCCGCGCTCGAAGCCGTCAAGACGCTCGGCGCACCCGGCGAGTCGCTCGAGGTCGTGAGCGACTCGACCTACGTCGTCAACTGCTTCCGCGACAAGTGGTATGTCGGATGGCAGAAGCGCGGGTGGAAGAACAGCCAACGTAAGCCGGTAGCGAACCGTGAGTTGTGGGAGCCGCTCGTGGAGCAGGTGCTGCTACTGGGGAACGTGACGTTCGGTTGGGTGAAGGGTCACTCGGGCGATCGGATGAACGATCTCGTGGACCAACTCGCCGTCGAGGCGTCCCTCACACAGACAGGCCGCACCGGCTCCGCGGCATCGCACGTGCGTTGAGTCGCGTCAGCGGCCCTTGCGGCGGCGCAGCTCCATGTATGCGACGTTGAGATCGCGGATGCGGCGATCGCTCGCTTCCCGTTCGATCGGGTCGGCGTCGACCAACCGGTCGGGATGGTGCAGCTTGGCGAGCCGGCGGTGGGCGCTCGGTCACGGCACCAAGGTAGGTTCCGCTAGTGCGCGTCGGAGTGGACACCGGCGGGACCTTCACCGACGCCGTCGCCGACGACGGAAGCGTCGTCAAGATCCTCTCGACTCCCGGCGATCCGGCCGTGGCTGTCGGCGAGGCTGTCGCCTCCCTTGCCGGGAGCGACCTGCCCGCGGTGCTGGCTCACGGCACGACTGTCGCGACCAACACCTTGCTCGAGCGGGCTGGCGCGACGGTCGCCCTCGTCACGAACCGTGGGTTCGCCGACGTGATCGAGATCGCCCGCCAGGACCGCCCCTCCCTTTATGACCCATTCGCGGACCGCCCGCAGCCACTTGTCGAGCGCCGCCTCCGCTTCGAGATCAGCGGTCGGCTGGGACCGGACGGTGACGAGCTCGAACCCCTCGCCGAGGACGGAAATGGCCCGCTGCCTGGTCTGTTGCCGCTCCCCGAGGACGTCGAAGCGGTGGCGGTGTGCTTGCTGCATAGTGACCTGTCTCCTCGACATGAGCAGAGCGTGACGGCCCGGATACGTGAAGTAGGGATGGATGTGACCGCGTCGTACGAGATCTCGCCCGAGTTCCGGGAGTACGAGCGGACGCTGACCACGGTCGTCAACGCCTACCTGCGGCGGACCTGCCGCGCCTACTTGTCCCGCCTCTCGGCCCTGGCCGACGCGGTCTACGTCCTGACGTCGGCCGGCGGGCTGATCCCGGTGGCCGATGCGGCCGAGCTTCCGGCGTCGCTGCTGCTCTCGGGGCCGGCCGGCGGAGTCCTGGCGGCGGCGGCCGCCGCGTCCGCCAACGGCTTCGACGACGCCATCACTTTCGACATGGGTGGGACGTCGACCGACGTCTGCCTGGTGCGCGGCGCCCTTCCCGAACCAGCGAGCGGAAGGGTGGTTGCCGGGTTCCCGATCAGGTTGCCCTCGCTCGACGTGCACACCATCGGCGCGGGCGGGGGATCGATCGCCCGGATCGACCCGGGCGGAGCGCTCGCGGTCGGACCACAAAGCGCGGGGGCGGACCCGGGACCCGCCTGCTACGGGCGCGGTGGACTCGAACCTACGGTCACGGATGCGGACCTGGTGCTCGGGCGCATCCCGGCCGACCATCCCTTACCGGGACTCGGTGCTCTCGACGTCGACGCGGCGTCAACGGCGTTGGCGCGCGCCGGTGTGACTCCTGAAGGTGTCGTTGCCGTCGTGAACGCCGCGATGGAGCAGGCGGTGCGCGCCGTGACCGTCACCCGTGGCGTCGATCCCCGCACGTGCGCGCTCGTCGCCTTCGGCGGTGCCGGACCGTTGCACGCATGCGAGCTCGCGGTCGCGTTGGGCGTGACGACCGTGATCGTGCCGGCGCGTGCAGGTGTGCTGTCCGCCGTCGGCGTGTTGGCTGCGCCTCGACAACGTGAGCTCGTGCGCTCGTGGCCGACACCGACGTCGACCGACGGACTGGACGACGCGCTGCGACGTCTCGCAGAAGAGGCCCGCGCACTGGTCGATCCGAACGCGGACACCTCGACGTTCGTCGACGTCCGTTACGCGGGTCAGAGCCACGAGCTCACCGTGCCGCGAGTCGCCGACTTCCACGACGAACACGCGCGCCGCAATGGTTTCGCCCGCCCGGACGCCGCCGTCGAGGTCGTGGCGTTGCGTGCCCGCGCTCGACTCGACTCGCCGATCACGGTCGACGACGTGCCGCTGCCGTCGCGTCCTCGGACCGATGCTGACGGACCCGCGGTGATCGCCGAACCTGACTGCACGATCTGGGTGGCGAAGGGATGGCACGCGCGTGAGGGTGTCGCCGGCGCGTTGGTGCTCGAACGGTGAGAGCTACCGAAGAAGAGTCACGGCGGTGAGATTCAAGGTCGTCATGGTGGCGAGAGCAGCGATGAGCTACGACACTGTGCTTCACATCGATGGGCTGGAGAGCGAACGAGGCCCGCATCCGACGGCGGCAACACGGTACCAGCGGTGAGCGCGATCGATCCCGCCGCGTTGCAAGTACTCGTCTACCGGCTCGCCGGTGTGGCGGACGAGATGGGAGTCGTGCTGCGCCGGGCTGCGTTCAGTCCGAACATCAAGGAGCGAGCGGACTGTTCGGCGGCGGTGTTCACCCCTGACGGCGAGTTGCTCGTCCAGGCGGAGCACATCCCGGTCCACCTCGGTTCGATGCCCGCGTCGGTGCGCGCCGCCATCGACCGGTTCGGCGACGATGTCGCACCAGGACAACAGGTCATCCTCAACGATCCGTTCGCCGGCGGCACGCACTTGAACGACATCACGCTCGTGGCACCCGTGCATGTCGACGCCACGTTGGTCGGATGGGTCGCGAACCGCGCCCATCACGCCGACGTCGGGGGTGGCGCGCCAGGATCCATTCCTGCCGACGCGAGCGAGATCTACCAAGAAGGGTTGCGACTGCCGCCCGTCATCCTCACCGAGGAGGTGCGATCGATCCTGTTCGCGAACTCGCGTACACCGGTAGAGCGGTCAGGAGACCTCGATGCGCAGATCGGTGCGAATGTCGTCGGCGCGCAACGACTGGCGGCAATCATCGCATCGGGCGCGCCGTGTTCGGAGGTGTTGGATTACGCCGAGCGACGGATGCGTGCCGCGCTGCGCGACATGCCCGACGGCGCGTGGCCCGCATCCGACATCCTCGATTCCACCGGACCCGGACAACCGCCGGCCACACTCCTCGTACGCGTCGCCATCGACGGCGACGAGATCACATTCGACTTCACCGGGACCGATCCACAGCGCGCCGGCAATGTCAACGCGGTCGCCTCCGTCACGATGTCTGCCGTCGCGTTCGCGTTGCGGTCGGTGACGGATCCCGAGATTCCGGCCAGTGGTGGTGCACTGCGCCCGCTGCAGGTGATCGCGCCGGAAGGCTCGTTGGTCGCGGCCGTGCCTCCGGTTGCGGTGGGTGCGGGCAACGTGGAAGTGAGCCAGCGCGTTGCGGACGTGTGCCTGCGAGCTCTTGCACTAGCGGTGCCCGCGCGGGTCGGTGCAGGATCGCAAGGAACGATGAACAACGTTCTCGTCGGCGGCGCGAACGGCGGTTGGGTGTACTACGAGACGATCGGGGGCGGGCAAGGCGGCCGTCCTGGCCGCGCCGGCATGTCGGGTGTGCACACGGGACTGACCAATACGCGTAACACGCCGATCGAGGCGTTGGAGCGGGCGTATCCGATGCGGGTAACGCGCTACCGGTTGCGGCGCGGTTCGGGTGGTGCCGGTCTCGCTGCCGGTGGTGAGGGGATCGAACGTGATCTGTTGATGCTCGAGGACGTGACGGTCTCGTTGATCACCGAGCGACGAGTGTCGCATCCGTTCGGGTTGGCCGGCGGGTCGCCGGGGGCGGTGGGGGAGAACTGGTTGCTGCCGGGCGGCGACGAGTCTTCTGCGGAGCTGTTGCCGGACAAGTGCACGATTCGGCTGCGCGCGGGCGATGTGGTGCGGATGTTGACACCGGGCGGCGGAGGCTGGGGTCGCGCGGCTGGACCGGTCGAAGGCTTGACCGTGCTGGGCGAGGCGGACGGTTCGACGGTGCGCATCGTCGACTACGACCCGTCCTGGCCGGCGCGATTCGAAGTCGAGCGCGATCGGGTCGCTGCCGCGCTGGGGTCATTGGTCCGACGGATCGATCACGTGGGGTCGACGTCGGTTCCCGGTCTGGCGGCAAAGCCGGTCGTGGATATCGCAGTGTCGGTCGATGATCCCGATGACGATGCCGCGTTCCTGTGGGCATTGATTGGGGCGGGTTACTCGTTGCGGGTGATCGAGCCGAGTCATCGCATGTTCCGCACGCCTGCGCGTGATGTGCACATCCATCTGTGGCGCTCGGGCAGTGATGACGTGCGCCGCTTGTTGGTGTTCCGCGACTGGTTGCGCCAGAACGCGGAGGACCGAGCGCGGTATGAGGCCGTCAAACGTGAGCTCGCGTCACAAAGGTGGGAACACAGCGGTGACTATGCGGAAGCGAAGTCCGACATCGTCGCCGAGATCATGGGGCGCGCTGAGGCGTGAGGAACGAAGTCGTTCGGCGGGGTCACTGAGCGTGACCCTTTCGGACACGAGTCGAAAAGGCAACGATCGACCAGGAGAGGCCTTTGCAATGGGTTGGCGTTCAGACGGGTCGCGTGAGGATGCGGTCAGTATGTGACGCTCGTGGCGGTGCATCGGCGGCCCCGACCCGCGGCACGGCACGCTGTTCAGTTGCTGCTTGGCGACGTATCCGTGTTGGGCCCGCGATGCGTGGTCTCTGTCGAGCCGATCGGCTGCTCCTAGTCCGCGAACACGTCGCGGCTGTGTTGCACGAAGAACGTGTGGTCGTGACCCTTGTTCGGATCCGTCGAGTTGTATTTCGCGGACGTCGCGGAGCCGTCGGGAAGGTGCTCCTCGGAGTAGATCGCGCCGACAGGGCAGACGTCGGGCTGGTAGCAGGCGGTGCACGACGTGCATTCGTCGAGGTTCACGTAGAGCACGCTGTCGCCGAAGATCGCGATGGTGTCCGGGTCCGCCACATGCGTCGTTTCGATGATTCCGCTGCCCGCTTGTTGTTCTGAGAACAAGATGTTCTTGTCAGGGTCGTACTCGTAGATGCACTGCACCGGACACACGTCGACGCACGCTCGGTCCTTCACGTCGATGCAGGCTTCGGTGATGATTGCCAGACCGGCCACGATGAGCTCCCCCGTAGTTCGAAACGACGGACGTTGCGGCCTGGGTCCGGAGCAGCAGCCAACCGTGTCTCATCGTAGGGACGGCCCGTCGAGATCGGTCCGGCCGGTCCGAGTGCGGCCATCGCGGATCGCCTCGGTGGTACGCTTCGCGTTGACACGGGGGTAGTACCCGTACCGTGTTGGACTCTGCCGCCAGTGACGGCACCCTCCGGGAGCGTTGCTCCGGAACCTTGGTAGCGCTTTGCGCTCTGCGTAGACCACACCAGGGAGGTCGTCCATGACCGTGAGAACACGGGCGTCGTCCACGCACGCATTTCCGGGTCTCGCCGTGTCCATTGACGCGGGGGACGGCACCGACACGATCGCGCTGCGCGGCCAGGCTGACGTCGAGACCGTTCCCGTGCTGGCCGACATGCTGGCCCGGGTCCTCGTGCTGCACGACACCTCGGTCGTCGTCGACCTCGTCGACACCGAACTCGTCGATGCAGTCGTAGCACAGGTGCTCGTGAACGCTGCAGAATTCCTGAACGATCGCGACCGGCGTCTCACTCTCCGGTCGCCGTCGGCGCAGCTCATGCCGATGCTCGAGCGGTACGGGCTGGCACGCACGATCGACCGAGCCGAGAGCGCCCAGCCGTGAGCACCGAGGACACACGTGCCTGTGTCGCTTGCGGTCGAGAGACCACGGACCGCTATTTCGCCAACGCGGGGTCCACCGCGCCCGGCGACGATGCTCGTTCTCTGCCGCCGCCAGTCCCGTTGTGCCGGACGTGCAAACCCGCTCGCGTTCGCGACACCGCCCCCGTCGCGAACAACGCGCCGGTCGATGTCGTTGTTGGCGTCCACAACGGAAACGGCAAGTCGACCAATCACTCTGGGCCGTGACCGTGTGGTCGGCGACCGGCGACAACGGATCCTTGGCCGGCTCGTCGGCGAGCGGGCTGCGGGACTCGAGACGAGGCGATTGTGCCAGGTGTGCGCCGAGACAACAGCGGCGACCGGCGCCGGGATCATGCTGATGTCGGGAGACATCCCGCGGGGATCGATCTGCACGACCGACGCGGTCAGCGCGGTCATCGAGCAGTTGCAGTACGACTTGGGCGAGGGGCCGTGTATTGATGCCTACCGGCTCGCTACGCCGATCCTCGAGCCTTGTCTGGCACAACCGGCGACACCTCGCTGGCTCGCGTTCACCGCGCCGGCACTGACCGCTGGGGCGCGGGCCGTGTTCGGCTTCCCGCTCCAGGTCGGTGCCGTTCGTCTCGGCGCGCTCAATCTCTACCGCGATCGACCGGGAGCCCTGAACGACGAGGAGCACGCCGACGCATTGGTCATGGCCGATGTCGCCGCCCAGGCGGTCCTTTTGCTCCAGGTGGACGCGCCGGTCGGACAAGTGGCGTCCGAGTTGGAAGCCGGGGCCGACTTCCATCTCGTTGTGCACCAGGCTGCGGGCATGGTCGCCGCCCAACTCGACCGGACCGTCGGCCACGCGTTGATCCGACTACGGGCGTATGCATTCGGACACGAACGCCCACTTGCCGAGGTTGCTCGAGACGTCGTCGCGAGAACGCTCCGATTCGACGACCGCACCGGCGAGCAGGACGCAGCGCCATGAAACGTTCGAGGTGTCGGTCCTACGCTGGCGGCTCGGACAGCTCGCCAGGCTGAACCGTCGCAAACATCAAGCCCGAGATGAGGAGAGAGCAGATGAGCAGGGAGACGCTGCTTGCCAAGACGCTCGTAGACCTGGCCGACACCCTCGTTGCCGACTTCGACGTGGTGGACCTATTGACGAGGGTCGCCGATCACTGCGTCGACGTGCTCGACGTCGGCGCTGCTGGGCTGATGCTGGCCGCACCCGACGGTGGCCTGCGGGTGATGGCCTCGTCCAGCGAAGCGATGCGCGTCCTCGAGCTGTTCGAGCTCCAAGCCGAGGAGGGTCCCTGTCTCGACTGCTATCGCACCGGCCAGCCCGTCGCGAACCAGGATCTCGAGGCCGCCAACGGGCGCTGGCCTCGCTTCTCGGCCGAAGTGCTCGCTGCGGGTTTCCACTCGGTTCACGCGTTGCCCATGCGCCTGCGCGGCACGGTCATCGGAGCGCTCAACCTCTTCCACATCGATCCCGGCGAGATGCGACACGTCGATCTCGACGCTGCACAGGCCTTCGCCGACGTCGCCACCATCGCCATCCTGCAGCACCGCGCCGCGATCGAGGCCCAAGTCCTGAACGAGCAGCTGAACCACGCACTCAACAGCCGAGTGGTCATCGAGCAGGCCAAAGGCATGGTCGCCGAACGCGAAGGACTCGACATGGCGCAAGCCTTCGCCGCGCTCCGTCGGTACGCGCGCGATCACAACCTGCGACTGGTCGACGTCGCCACCGACGTCATCGGCGGCACGCTCGCGGCGTCAGCGCTCGGCCGGCTGCCCACCGAAGACCCAGCCTGAACAGCACCTTCGCGGCACCCGTCGGGCGTTGACCGTGTTCACCCCCCGCTTCGGGAAACGGGCTCCGTCGGTGGTCGCCTCTTCATGAGCACGGCGACGTGCCCGTCTTGCAACAGTGTCATGCCGACCCCTTCCCAGCCTTCGCCGCCTTCGCGGTTGAGCATGGCGACGGAGTCGGACTGACCTTGTCTGTCGGTCGCCGTCCTGAATGGAGGCAGAGCGACGATGAGGTACTCCCACTCGGTCACAGTGTCCGCCAGTCGAGCTTCAACACGTCGCTGCCAGGTCGGTTGCTCTCCTCGAGGATGCCGGTCGCAGGCTGACCAAGTACCTCGGTTTCCGAGTCCTCGGACCACGTGTGGGTGAACCCGTCGGGTCGTGGCGCTGTGCCGGCCCAGTACGAGCACGCGTCGACGGTGCGGATCCGTACTCGGGTCGTGCGGACGCGCCCCCATTCCACGGCCTCCATGGCGGTGCCAGCCCGGCCGTGATCTGCCAGGCGGTCGCCACTCGGACCGACATACCAGCCACAGCTGAAGTCGCCGCGAGCGCGGTCGGCTACCAGCCAGGCGGTGCCGTCGCCGTAGTGCGGCTTGCGATTGCGTCTCATCGCTGTCCCTGGAGAACGTCGACGTGTTCATGGCCGAAGGGTCGCCACTGCTGGCACGCGGCGCACCAAGTGGGGAGCCAGCCGTGCTTGTGCAACACATCACGCCTGCAGATCGCACAGAGTGGCATCGCTGGAGCGAACCGTCGTCCGCCGCCGCGCAGGGGCACCGACATCGATCGGCCGACGACAGAGTCATTGGTCGGGCGTCCGCAGTTCGCGCAACGGGCGTCGCTGACGGTGCGCTGCCCTCGTGACGGATCGGACGATCCGTGGATGGCCGACCAAGTGAGCTGTCCTCGGCGAGTTCGTGGTCGTTTCATCGCGGGTTCCGTTCTGCTTCTGCGCCGAGGAGGGCTGCCCGACAGGGAGGACAGAGCCGCCAGTCGGGGATCGTGCCGGGGAAGAGGTCCGGATCGCCGGGAAACAGGAGCCGGCAGCGGCCGCATTGACGGCGGGGGACGCCAGGATCCTCGATGGCGGTCTCGAGTGTGACCTCAGGTCCCTGGGGCGCGGCGGTGATCGAATACAGCGGCGACTGGACCGACATGACGCTCGTCTCTCGGACGTGTGGGTGCGAGTCGGTGACTCGCACCACTCGACGGGACTTCGGGGCTCAGTGTGCGGTCTTGTTGCGGCGCCAGAAGAACCCGAACACGAGAACAGCGAGGACTGCGATTCCGACGATGAGCATTGGATGCTCCGTTTCTGCGCTGAGCGAACTCCCGGCGGGAGTCGACACGAGCCACTGACAGAAGCGTACACCGGCGAGCAGATACTAGCAATTGATTTCCATAAATGATCTACTACTGTCATGTCTCGAGAGTGGGGGTTCCTTACGAATCATGGGCGAGTCCTGCTGTGCATCGCCCACGACCCGGACGCGCGGCTTCGTGACATCGCGGTCCAGCTCGCGATCACCGAACGCACGGCGTACGGCATCGTGACCGACCTGACCGAAGGGGGCTATGTGGTGAAAGAGAAAGACGGTCGGCGGAACCGATACGAGGTACAGGGGCACCTGCCGTTGCGGGATGCAGTCACGCGGGAGCGAACCGTTGGCGAAGTGCTGAGCCTGCTCGCCAAGCCGAGGCCGCGCCGAAAGACAAAGGCCGCTACGGCCCGGCGTTGAGGCCTCGTTTCGTTCCGGCCTCGTTCGTTCCGGGCCACGACAGTCTGATCTGCGACGCTCATGCCCGTGACGCCGTCATCGATGAGCTCCGACATCGATCCGGGGCTGAACGCAAATCACATTCCGCGGGGCTGCTTGCGGCTGGTGGGCATGCTGCCACCCGCGGCGACGCTACGGCGCGAGTCGCCGAAGCCGAAACGCGCTCGAGCAGTTCCGCTCGGCCGGCCTTGTCGACCGGAATGGACGACTACGGGTTGGTGCCGTGCGATTTCCTGTGAATGAGTGCTCTGCGATGACACGGGGTGTCAGAAGTGTGGGACGCAACACGCGAGCTCAGGCGCCTGTTGGGTGAGCACCCTCTCGCCGCACAACCGGGAGAGGGCTGCTAGACGCCAGACGCGTGCGACGCGTCGTCGGGCGATTCCGGCCGAAGGTCGGATTCGCTCGTGACGCTCGGCAGCACCGTGCCGTCGGAAGTCCGACACAGTCGATAACCCGAGCCGACCACCGCGGCAACTTCGAAGCCTGTCACCCAGGTGTTGTTGAATCGGGTGTGCACCTCAACGCGATCACCGATCTCCATGCTCGCCTCTTCCGACCGGATCGAGGCCACGAGCATCGAAAAACTTCGCGGCCTGGGAGAACAGGGCCATGTGACACACAGCGCACACCCGCAACCGCACGATCGCGGACGAAGAGCCGTCCGGGTCGGGGGGTAGGGACCGGCGACAGCGTCGGCATTGTCGCGTCGTTGCCGGCTGTTCGGCGTCGCTGATCGAGACGGTATACATGGCGCGCCTTCCTCTCACGATGAGGAGGCGTCAAGAGCACCGCGAAGTCGATCAACGCAGGGGCGACCCTCAGTAGCCGCAGCCTATCGGTCCTCCCGTTCACACAAATCCCCGGCCCCGGTGACCTGCGGGTGACCCCGCGCTACTCGCTCTCACTCAATTGGACCCTGGGCGATTTGGACCCGAGTGACTCCGCGAGCCACTGCGCCTGGGTCAGCACTAACGGCAGGCAAAGGTGCACAGTCGCCGTCAGAAACGAACTCGGATGGACCGGTCGCGCGGCCGGACCGGTCGAAGGCTTGACCGTGCTCGGGGAGGCGGACTCGACGGTGCGTAGCGTCGACTACGACCCGTCGTGGCCGGCGCGGTCGAAGTCGAGCGCGGTCGGTTCGTTGCCGCGCTGGGGTTCTTGATCCGCCGGTAGGGATCCGAGGTGGCACGGATGACGCCGGAATGCCCTCACGCGAAAGTGGCTGGCTGAGCAACAGAGTCGGCCGCAGGCATGAGGGCGAGAGGATGCGCGTATGTCCGATTCCGACCCGGAAAGGTCCCCGACCGAACTCGAGTCGTACGCCATTGGCTCGTATCGCTATCTGCGGTTGGCCATCGTCGTCGTCCTGCTCACGTTGCTCTGCGCCGTCCTCCTCGAGCGCGCGCACACGTCCTGCTGGGAAGAATCGATCAGCGCCTACTACTACACCCCGGTCCACAGCATCTTCGTGGGTGCACTCGTCGCACTCGGCGTTTGCCTCATCGCAATTCGCGGTAGTACCGATATCGAGGACATGCTGCTCAACGTCGCCGGCGTCCTCGCGCCCATCGTGGCCTTCGTGCCGACTTCGCAACCGCAGAACTTGTGCACGCGGCATCCGTACATGGCTGGCGACACGCTGGCGTACATCAACAACAACCTCTCAGCGTTCGGTGTCGGTGTTGTACTCGCGTTCCTGGTCGCCGCCGTGACCATCTTGCGAGTCCCGAAGAATCGCCAGCGCACGGCGGCTCGGAACAGACACGCCGTGTTGGGACTCGTGATCACCGGGCTCCTGCTGGCGGGCGGGATCGTTTGGTACCTCGTCGGTCAGTCCAGCTTCCTCGACCATGCTCATGGAGGGGGCGCGGGCGTGCTGTTCCTGTTGGTCGGCATCGTGGTGTTCATCAACGGTCTCAGCAGCCCGCACCAGCGATATAGAGCCGGCTACCGGGTCATCGCGGGAGCCATGCTTCTCAGCTTTGTCGTTGTGTTGATCGCCGGGTTTGTTGATTCGGACTGGCGCCATCAGATCTTGTGGCTCGAAGTGCTCGAGCTTTCGCTTCTCCTTGTCTATTGGACGATGCAGACCGCAGAGCTCTGGAGTCCCGGGGTCCCGATCGGTAGCCAGCGCGTCGACCGTGAGACCGCGGCCCGGACGAGCAGGCCGGGGCGAATGGCCGCGAGTGTCGCTCGACTCGGGCGCGCGAACTGACGTGTCGGAACCCGCGGGAACCACGGTCCGGTTCCGCGTTCCGCGATCAGCGAGCCGAGACCAGCATGGGTGCTCCACCGTCAGGTCGATTGACGACCATGCCGACCGCACGTGGCTTGGTGGATGACGTCGGCTGGATGTCGATCCGTTGTGCCAACCGAGCGAGGATGAGTGTCAGTTCCATCTGTGCCAGCGCGAATCCGACGCAGTTGCGCGCTCCCTTGCCGAAGGGCACCCAGGCGATGTCGGCCAACGCCTTCTGCTCGGGCGTCGCCTCGGTGAACCGGTCCGGGTCGAAGGCCAGCGGGTCATGCCACGCCTCCGGGTCCCGGCCGGCAAGGTGGGCCGACCACAGAACGAGCGTTCCCTTTGGGATGCGGTAGCCGCCGACCGTCACGTCGACGTTCGTCATACGGGGAGAGAACGAGCCGGCGGGGTGGAGACGCGGTCGTTTCCCGCACGGTGCGTTCGGCGAGATCGAGGCGGGCCGGGTGCGTCGCGTCGAAGGAGCTGTTGTCGTCGCTGAGGATCTCGTCGGCTTCCGCGCGCAGGCGGGTCCACAAGTCGCGGTTCGCCAGAGCGCAGCACCACAACATCCACGCGAGCGTGGCCGAGGTGGTGTCCATGCCTGCACCCATCAGGGTCAACGTCTGATCACAGATCTCGGAGTCACTCAACGCGCCCTCGACCGCAAGGGTTTCGAGCACGTCGAGGGGATCGCCGCTCGGATCGGCGCGGACGAGGGACAACTCGTGTTCGATGATGGCGCGCAAGGCTCGAAGGTCGGCGCGCACGTTGGCGCGCCGACCGAACGGGAGCGGATGGGGAAGCTGCCGGAGGAAGGGTGATTCCAGATAGTCCTGCGCGCTCTGGAACAGGTTGGCGATCTCGTCCGCCCGGCTCGCAAGACGTTCGCCGAACATGACCCGCATGACGATCTCTTGCACGAGGGTGCGCCCGAACTCGTAGAGGTCGACGACACGCTCACCGCCCGCGCCGACCGGTGCGAGCAGCACGTCGATGTGCGCGTCCGTGCGCTCGACGATCGTTTCGGTCCAGCCGAGGACGCGCCGACGGGTGAGGCCGGTACGCACAGACGACCGACGCCGTTCCCACTCGCGTCCGTCACTGACGATCAACGAATCGCGGCCCACGACGAAGCCGAGGACGTTGAACCGGTGGCCCCACGAGAACGAGTCGACTGGCGTCCGGAACAGGTCCTGAAGTGCAATGGGATCGCCGACGATTGCCAGATGCATCGGCCCGGCGCCAAGGCCAACGACGGGTCCGTAGTCCTCCCGTAGCTCGTCGAGCACGGGCCGGGGATCACTCATGAGCCGATGTATGAGCCCCGGATGGCGGGGCCACGGAGGCTGGGGAAGTGGCAAACCGGGGTTCACCGCACCATCCTGCATTGGGCACGCCGACAACGCGCTACGGACCCTGCACCCAGGTTGTCGGCGTCGTCACGGTTGTGTCCGCGTCGAAGTCATGCAAGGTCATCCCGCACGGATCGCCGTTCTCACCCGGCGTGTCCGAGTCCAACGCCGATCGTTCACGCTGTTCCTCATCCCGCTCATCCCGACGAAGGACTTGGGTGAGCTGGTGCAGTGCGACACCTGCCAGAAGAGCTTCACCGTTGCCGTTCTGAAGGCGCCGACGACGGCTGCACTGCAGGACCAGTTGCTGTGGGCCATTCGCGAGGCAGTGTGCGCAACCGGTGGCGTGATCGACGAGTCCGGTCGGGCGCTCGTCCAGCACATCGCTGCCGGTCTCATGATGACGCCGGCACATACACGCGGATTGATCGATCAGGTCGTCGAGCGTTCGGCGACGTAGCCGTTGGGGGCGGCTCGGCCCTGCGCTATTTCGAGCCCTTGTACGCGTCGACGATCGATGCGGGAATACGTCCGCGCTCGCCGATGGAGTAGCCGTTCGAGCGAGCCCATTCGCGAACGGCGGCAGTATCGACGGAGCGACGTGACCGTTTCTTCGCCGGGCGCGCGGCTCGCTTCGTCGGACGTCGCTTCGACGATGTCGCGCGGGCAGCACGTGTCGTGCGGCGCTGCCGGACCCGGCGTGCCGGGCCGGTGAGCTCGTCGAGATGGTTCTGGCAGACGTCGAGTTCGTAGCGGGAAGTGCCGTCAGCGAGCACAAGCGTGGTGACGGCGTCGGTTTCGTCGCCGTGGAGGTCGCAGGTGAGAACGACGCGGGTTGCTCTTGCCATGTCCCGATTATGCAGTGTGTGACCGGGCAAAAGCCATTTGTGCGACGGTCAGTGCACTGCGGCGGGTTCTGTCACATCGACGACCGGTTCCGAATCCACCTCGACGACCGGCTCCGAATCGTCCGGACCCGACGGGGACGCGAGTTGCTTCGCTTGGAACTTCTTCAGTTCGTCCACGGAGGCACGGCTTTCTGGAGGTAGCACCGTCGCCGCGATTCCCATGGCCGTATCGAGCTCGGCTTCGCGGCAAACTGTCCTCGACGCCGGAAGCCGTTCTCGACAACGCCGCGGACACGCTACGGCCGGTGACCCCGACGGCGGCGAGAACTGCAGCAGCTGAAGCGAAGGCACTCGACGCGCTCGTGCCGTAGCGCCACCAGACGACTCCGACGACGGCGACAACCGCAGCGACGATGGGCAGGAGGTACCGCCAGTAGCGCCGAAGGAGATCCGTTCCGAGCGCCATGTATCCGTCGAGGATTCCGCTGCCGGCCTTCAGATAGTCATCTGTCGAGAGCAGGTCGGACGGTGCCTTCTCGCCCGTCAGTACGCCTCGCCACCGACGGCCCTGGTGCGGCAACAGGTCCGCGATCGACGCGGAGACAGTTGCGGAGTTCTTCTCGGTGTAGATCTGCCAATAGTCGATGCTGTCGATAACTGCCTTGGCGGAATGCGGAGGCAGGATCGAACGAAGATCCTGCAACCGCTGGCGGAGATCCTTCAGCTCGCCGAGAGCCGGCGTCGACGATACGAGCAACGCGAGGGTCTGACCCGCTTTGTAGGCCTTGCCGAGCCTAGGATCCGCGGCGGTCAGATCGTCGGACACGTCAGTGGCGAATGACTGCAGGGCTGCGGCATCGACGGCGGTTCCGTTTGCGGGAACGAGGACAGCCGCGTTCGGTGGTGCTATCCCGGCAGTGTCGAACACTGGGCCGAGGCCGCGCAGCGAAACCCCGATCTGCAGCGCGAGAACTCTTCGCTTTCGGTCAGGATCTGTGCCGTTCGGACCGGTGCTCGAGAGGGCCGTCGCGAGTCGAGTCGTCTGCCATCCCAATGCGATGGCGCTGCAAACCGACTCCCGCAACGAGTCTGCGCTCGGACTTGTCAACGCGACCCTCCTCGTCTCGGTACCGCACCGTCGCGCCGTGGACGAGCGCTGTCATCCGTGCTGGCTCGGATCCCAGACTCGAACTCCGGGGAGAAACGGGCGTCATGGCGCCCGTTTCCATCCAACATTCGCAGCGGGTGGTGTGACAATGGGGAGATGATCTTGGAACACGCCGTGCTCGAAGTCATCCCTGGTGAAGAGGCCCGGTTCGAAGCGGCGTTCGCGCGGGCGAAAGACATCATCTCGTCGGCGCGCGGCTTTCGTTCGCTGCAGCTCCAACGATGCATCGAGCAGCCGTCGCGCTACCTGTTGCTCGTCGAGTGGGACACACTCGGAGATCACACCGAGGGCTTCCGCGGATCGGCCGCGTACGAGGAGTGGAAGCAGTTGCTGCACCACTTCTACGACCCGTTCCCGACCGTCGACCACTACGAGCCCGTGTGATGTCTCCCCAGATGGACGAGTCCGGCTGCGCCGTCGACGGTCACGACGTCGCCATCGTCGATGACCACGCTCGCCATGTCGGTTCCGACGACGCACGGGATGCCGTATTCGCGAGCGGCGATTGCGACGTGACTCATCGGATCGCCGGCGTCGGTGACGACTGCTGACGCGATTGCGAACAACGGAGTCCACGGCGGTGACGTCATCGTCGTGACGAGGACGTCACCTGCTTCGAGCCGGTCAGCGTCGATCAGATCTCGGATGACGCGGGCCGGTCCCCGGTAATCGCCGGGCGAGCCCGCAACGCCGTGCAAGGTGCGATGGTCGTGCGATCTCGTTGCACCGGGCTCGACTCGCCCGATGAACGGGGGCGGCTGCAGGTGCTTCCACCCTTCGTGATCCGCTCGGCGCGGCGAGACCACCTCCCGGAGGTCGCGATCGGGCTCGTCATATTCGGTTGGTGTGAGGAAGAAGACGTCATCGACGGTGTCGAGCACCTGTTGCTCGACGAGTTGACCGCCGCGTCGTTGGACTGCGTGTCGCATCGCTCCGGAGGCGATGAGTTGCCAGTGTGCGCGCGCTTCGCGGACGGGGACGAACGATTCGAGGCGCAGGAGCCGTCGATCGAAACGCTCGCGCTCGTCGGAGTCGAGCATCCGCGAGCGGACTTCGTCCGCCAATGCGCGCTGGCGGCTCTGTGCCGCAGCCTGAACCGCGGCGATGTCGTGACCAGGGTTGCGTCGCAACAGCCTGAGTTGCGCGTCGATCAAGTCGAGTTGCTCGTCGAGCGTGGGGTGGTCGAGCGGCCACGATGTCGCCCGCCCTCCGTATTCCGAGAGGAAGTCGCGCAACGCGGTGTCCGCCTCCGGCGAGTTCGCAGGAAGGTCGGCGACTCGGGCGAGCGCGGCGTCAGCGGTGAGCGTGGCGTTGGTGCTGCCCTGCGCAAGCTCGTAGGCCAGCAACGATGCCCGCTCGCCGAAGTACGGCGCACAGGACGCGGCGACGGCTTCCTGGTCGAATCGAGCGATGACACCGGCGATGCCGGTCATGCTGAACACGTACGCACGACGTTCGGCGAGCTCTCCGAACGCGGTCTGCAACGGCGCCGTCTTCAACCAACTGCACGCGTCCTCGATGAGCGGAAGGCAGTGGTTGCGCCAGACACCGAGCGCCCCACCATGGTCGTGAACGAGTCGGCGGAAACGGTCGACGAACCCCGCGAGCTCCTCACCCGGTATCGGATCGTCGATGACGTAATGGAACCCGTGCGCATGCGGCAGAGCACGAACGAGCGTCGAAGGGACCTTCGCGCCGCAGTCCTCGTACGCCCGACTGGATCCACCTGTGCCTTCACGGTACGCAGCCTCCGCAAGAGGCGACTGCGCGTCGGGGGCGTGCTCGCGGTCGAGCATCCAACGCATCTCGAGGTCGGCGGGTTCCGCAAACGTCACGGGGAACGGTGTGCCGTCCAAGCACGTGTACACGACGCTGGGTCCGGATTCGTGCACGTCGCGGAACGTAGTTCTGTGGCGGCCTACGTTGGGCCGGTGCCCGATCTGAAGCCGCCGCGGTCGAGCGGCGACGAGCGCGAGATCCTCCTCCAACTGCTCACGTATCAGCGGGACTCGTTCGTGCGGAAGGTCTCTGGTGTCACCGATGACGACGCGCGCACGTCGCCTGTCGAGTCGGGTACGTCGCTGCTCTGGCTGACCAACCACATGGCCGACGCCGAGACGACTTGGTTCCTGCGGCGGTTCGCGCAGCAGCCGGTCGACCAAGCCGATGACGCGCATGCGGCGACCGTGTCGGGTGCGCTCGAGCGCTATCGCCGCGTCCGTGAGCGAGCGGACGTGGTGCTCGACGGCGCCTCACTCGAGACACCGTGTCCGGTGTTCGACGACCATGGTGCGGTCACGCTGCGGTGGATCCTCGCCCACGTCCTCGAGGAGACGGCTCGTCACGCGGGACACGCCGACATCCTGCGCGAGCTCATCGACGGCCGAACCGGTCGGTGAGCCGCCGTTGTCACAGGTCGGCGCGCAGCAGCGCGATGACCTGACGCATCGCGTCGAGGTCCTTCTCGAACACGGTGATGTACGAGATGCCGAGTCGGTCACGCCGCGACCGCAGCTGCTCGGCGATCTCTTCGATCGATCCGATCAGCCCGTACGGCGACGACAACACGTCGTCGATGGTGAGCGACGGGACGAGCGGCTGCACCGCCTCGGCCGCGGCGACGCGGTCGTCCGTCACCGTGAGCCCCTGCACGAGGATGCTCAGCTCGAGCGCGTCGAAACGCGCGCCCGCGGCCTCGCGCACCCATTCGATCTGCTCCGCGAGTGCGTCGTCCGTGAAGTGGTTCGCGTTCACGGAGCGTTCGCCCTCGACCTGGCTGAAGCCGGTGAACCCGACGATGTCCGCGAGCCGTGCTGCAGTCGAAAGGACACGACGGCCGTTGCCACCGATCAGCAACGGCAGCGGCTGCTGCACGGGAGTTGGGTAACAGCGATGTTCGTGCACGGCGTAGTGCACGCCTTCGAACGTCAACGACTCGCCGCCGAGGAGCCGGCGCACGATCTCGGCTGACTCCGCCATGCGCGCCACGCGTACCGCGCGGGGAGTCGAACGTGATGCCGGCTTCGTCGTACTCGAATTTCATGTGTCCAGCACCGAGCCCGAGCTCGAGTCGACCGTCGCTCAGGAGATCGAGCGTGGCGGCCTCGCGCGCCAGCACCACCGGGTGGCGGAAGTCGTTGTTGATGACGAGCGTCCCGAGTCGCAGCGTCTCGGTCGCCTCCGCAGCGGCGGCGAGCGCCGTAAACGGAGCGAGCATGCCGTCGACGAGATGGTCCGCCACGAGCAGGGTGTCGAAGCCGGCCGACTCGGCCCGCCGGGCCTTGCTGCGCCACTCCGCGGCACTCGCCGCGCCCCAGATCGACACCCCGAATCGGAACGGTCTGGTCACCGCTTCCTCCTAGCACTGGGGCGAGAGCCCGATCGGCTCACCCTCGTCCTGGTCATTCCGGCGTTCGCCATGATCGCTTTCGGGGACCGCTACGCCGGCGCGTCGCCCTACTCGACGTACGGCATCTACTACATCGTGCTGTTCGTGTGGGTCGGGCTGACCCAGCCACCTCGCACCTCCGTCGGGCTCGCTCCCGTCGCGACGATCTTCTACCTGGCGCCGATGTGGGGTGCGAACGACGTGTACCCCGGAGCGGGCGTGTCCGCGGTCGCGACGATCGCCGTGTGCTTTCTCGTGGGTGAAACGGTCGCGTGGGCGGTGGACGGGTTGCGCAACGCGCGGAAGGACGCGGACCACCGCGCCACCTTGCTGCGCGCGGTTGCCGGCGCGACGACGTCGATCACGGGGCTCGAGTGGGACCACGTTCTCATCGGTGTGGTCGATGCCGCCACGTCACTCGGGTTCGAGATCGCGGCGCCGGCGGTGTTCACCTCGGTCCCGAGGATTCGGAAGCGTTCGCGCTTCTCGCGGGCGGTGGTCCTGGCCGGCGGCTCCCGGCGTTGTGTTGCGAGCCGCCGCACTCGTGGAAGTGTGTGCGCCAATCGACGTCACGCCTCGGTTCACGCACACGCTTCTGCGTTCTTGACCTCGGCCCACACCATCTTGCGTCCGTCGTCGAGGCTGTCGACGCCCCACGCCTCGCACATCGCCGACACGAGCAGCAGCCCACGGCCGTGCTCCGCAGTCGCGCCCGGACGTTGCAGCTCGGGGCTCCCGTGGCCGCCGTCGATCACCTCGATCCGCAAGATCTGATCCGCATCCTTGATTCTGAGGTCGCATGCGGTTCGCGCGTGCACGATCGCGTTGGTGACGAGCTCGCTCACGACGATCAGAGCGTCGTCGATCACGTCGTCGTAACCCCAGGTGCGACCGTGATGCGATACGAACCGGCGAGCCGCGGCGATCTCGTCCGCGCGATCGGCCACCCGGAACACCGCAGACCGCGGACCTGGACGCGACAAGTCGTCGAGAAGATCGACCAGGTATTGCACGGTCTCGCCCTTGAGGACGAATCCCTCGACCTCGGTGCGCATCGACTTCTTGTCGTTGGTGTCGCCACCGGTGAAGATCACGACGCGCGCGTCCGGCGCGACGGAGCGAAGCATGGAGACGACGTCGCGGCCTGCGAGGTCAGGCAACCCGAGGTCGAGCACAACGACATCGGGCTGCAACCGTTCCGCCGCCTCGACGGCCGTGCGACCGTCGGCTGCTTCCCCGACGACTTCGAAACCGCCACGTACGCCCAGCGCTCGGCGCACGAGGGTCCTCAACTCGTCGACGTCGTCCACGAGCAGCACTGCTACGGCCACGGCGCTTCACAGTACTGATGTGACGAAGGTGGCGGGTCGATCGAAGGTGCCGGACGCCCGCCCGAGCCGGCTGTGAGAACCTGAGGCGATGATGACGCTGGTCCTCGGCGGCGCCCGCTCCGGGAAGTCGCGCATCGCGGCGCGCATCCTGCGCGAGATGGCGACGTTCGACTCGGCCGGCATCGCATCGAAGGACTGAAGGCAGCGTCATCTCGTGGCGGGTGATGGGGGGCTGCTGCAGGGAGTGCGGGTGCTCGACCTGAGCGTCTGGCGACCCGGGCCGTACGCAACGCAGTTGCTCGCCGAGATCGGCGCCGATGTGTTGAAGGTGGAACCGCCGGGCGGCGATCCGATGCGCGGCTATCCCGAACTGTTCGCGAGCCTCAACGCGAACAAACGCAGCATCGCGCTCGATCTGAAGCAGGACGGCGATCGCCGTCGCGCACTCGACCTCGCCGCCGATGCCGATGTTCTCATCGAGGGCTTCCGTCCCGGAGTCGCGGCGCGGCTCGGTGTCGCGTACGACGATGTGGTCGCGTTTGCGCCGTCGATCGTGTACTGCTCGGTGTCGGGCATGGGGCAGACGGGGCCGTACCGGCTCGTGCCCGGCCACGACCTCAACTACCAGGCGTGGTCCGGCGCGCTCGCACCCGACGGTGGCGCGCCAGAAGTCTCCAAGCTGCCGATCGCGGATCTCGCCGGCGGACTCGCTGCCGCGTTCGCGATCTGTGCAGCAGTCGTGCGCCGCGACCGCACTGGCGACGGCGAGTACATCGACGCCGCGATGACCGACGTGCTCGCGACGTGGACGGGAGCGGCCGACCCGCGCCAACGAGACGACGACCCATCGTCCCCATCGAAAGGCGTTCCCGGGTACGGCCTGTTCGCCACGCGCGACGGAGGGCACATCACGCTCGGCGTCCTCACAGAAGATCACTTCTGGTCTTCCGTGTGTCGCGTTCTCGGGATGGACGACGTGGAACATCTCGGGTTCGCCGATCGCATGACGCACGTCGAGGACCTGCAGGATCGTGTGGCGGCGGCGATCGCGCGACGCGATCGTGACGAGCTCACGAGCGACCTCCTCGCCGCGGATGTTCCCGTCGCGCCGGTTCTGGATCGGTCGGAGATGTTGAGCCTGGCGCACCTCCGCGACCGAGAGGTCGCTACATCTGATCTGTGGGCCGATCCCGCGATCGGCTATCCGGTTCGGCTCCGCCGGCATCCGTACGCTCGCACCAGCCCGCCACCGGAGCTCGACGAACACCGGGGGAGCGGCTTTCTCCCGCGCCCCGCCACATGACGCGCTTGTTGATCGTTCATCACACGCCTTCGCCGGCGGTGCATTCGATGTTCGAAGCGGTGCGCCGCGGCGCGACCGATCCGAGCATCGACGGTGTCGAGGTCGTGGCGCGACCGGCGCTGACGGCAACGGCGGTCGACGTTCTGGAGTCCGACGGCTTCATCCTCGGGTCACCGGCCAACCTCGGTTACATGTCGGGCGCGCTCAAGCACTTCTTCGACCAGATCTACTACCCGTGCCTCGATGCGACCGTCGGTCGCGTGTACGGCGTGTTCATTCACGGCAACAACGACACGGATGGCGCACTCCGGGCTGTCGAGAAGATCACGACCGGATTGCGGTGGACGCTGGCACAGGCACCGGTGACCGTCGTCGGCGAACCGAGGAAGGACGATCTCGACGCGTGTTGGGAGCTCGGCGCGTCCGTCGCCGCGGGGCTCACGCTGCGCTGACGGTTCGTGTCGGTGCGGCGGTGCGCTCCCGCAGCGCGTGCACGCCGGCGAAGCCGAACGCGAGATCCGCGCTGATCTCGAAGAGCGCGGCGAACCACGAGAAACCGGTGACGCCCGGGGCCGGATGCGCGCCGGTGAACGAGTCGCTGAACGTGCTCCAGTGCGGGAGCACGTGCGCGGCCGTGAACCCGATCGCGCTCGGGAAACCGACCGCGATGGCCGCCGCGGGCGCCCACCGGTGGCCGAGGAACACCAACACGACCGCGATCACTGCCAGGGTGAGCTGCAGGTTGCCGGCCCAGAACACCGTCGGGGTGAGGACCCCGAACCCTCGACGGAGGTGGTCCGCGGCGTGGACGAGCAGCGCGACGAGGAACACGACGGCCGTGGCGCGCAGCAGACGGTCCCCGGGGCGTTCCATCTCGTTCTCCGTACTTGATAGATTGCTCTATTCAGAACCGTAGCCAGGGAGCCGGAGTGGCCGCAACCAACACGCGGGAGCGAATCGTCAACACCACGTCCGAGCTGTTCCGCCGGCAGGGGTACGCAGGGACGGGCCTCAAGCAGATCGTCGCGGGCTCCGCGGCGCCGTTCGGCTCCGTGTACCACTTCTTTCCCGGCGGCAAGGAGCAACTCGGCGCCGAGGTGATCAAGGTGTCCGGACGCTTCTACCAAGAGCTGGTCGAAGCGGTTTGGGACGCGGCGCCGGACATCGTCACGGCGGTCGGCGACGTGTTCGCCGGCGCGGCCGAGACGTTGCGCCAGACCGATTACGCGGACGCGTGTCCGATCGCAGCCGTCGCGCTCGAGGTCGCGAGCACGAACGAGGTGCTGCGCGAAGCAACGGCAAACGTGTTCGCCGCGTGGATCGACTCCGCGGTCAAACGATTCCTCGCCGCCGGCATCGAACCGGCGGCGGCGCGCGAGCTCGCGATGGCGACGATCGCGCTGCTCGAGGGCGCGTTCGTCCTCAGCCGCGCGTCACGGACGACCGAAGCCCTCGACGCCGCACGCGCAACGGCAGTCGCGCGCGTACGCGCCCATGTTGCACCCGTAGGGGGCGGGTAGGGCCAACGGCCTGGGTGCGGGTAGAATGCCCAGACCGCTCCAGGGCACCCACGACGGAGCGTGCCTGCCAGAAGCGTGTAGAGCGTGTAGAGACGGAGAGCGTTATTCGTGAAGAGCCGGAACCCCGACTCCTTGTTCGCAGTTGGCTCCAAGGTTGTGTACCCATCCCACGGCGTGGCCGAGATCATTCGCCGTGAGAAGCGGGAGTTCAACGGGGAGAAGCGCGACTACCTCGTCCTCATGGTTCCACAGCAGGGTTGGGGCACGTCCGGCGGCATGACCCTGTCCGTCCCCGAAGACGCGGCTGCCGATCTCGGCGTCCGCGCCGCCATCTCGAGCGAGGACGCGGCCGAGGTCCTCGACGTGCTCGCCGTTCGTGACGTGCGCGTGCCGGCCAACTGGTCCCGGCGGTTCAAGAACCACCAGGAGAAGCTGAAGTCCGGCGACGTCTACCAGTGCGCCGAGGTCGTCCGGAACCTCGCCGCCCGTCTGCGCACCGCGCAGCTGTCGGCCGCGGAGCAGTCGATGTACGCCAAGGCGCGCTACATCCTCATCTCCGAGTTGGCCGTGTCCTGGGACATCGACGAAGAGGCCGCCGAGGCCCGCATCGACGAGGTCCTCGGTCTCACCCCGACCAGCTGACGGCGAGGCGAATCAGCTCTCGCATCAGCTCTCGCCTCCCTCACCGTCCAGGCGAGCCACCAACTGCTTCGGCGCGACGACGCGGTACGCGTCCTCGCAGATGCCGGCGATCTCGTCCCAGTCGACGTCGACGTCCAACCGCACCCCGAGCCACCCGCGCCCGCCGACGTAGGGCGGACGGAAGAACCGGTCCGGCTCGGCCGCGATCATCGCCTCCTGCGCGCCCGGCGGGGCCGCGCACCACAGGTGCGCGAAGTCGTCGTCGTGGTGCCCGTGGTCCCAAAGCTGCACGAACGTCTTCTTCTCACGCACGAACCACGTCGGGGTGCCGTGGCTCGGGCGCTCCGTCACCTCGGGGAGGGCGAGGCAGATCTTGCGCATGTGGTCGACCAGCGCCATGCCGGCAACGCTACGTGCCTTGTCGGAGCCCGATGTCGCTCAACGTCGCGAAGCCCTCGTGCAGCGCCGCGACGTCGGTTGCCGCGGCCGGTGCGGTCGACGTGCAGTCGGCGGGCTGGACGGCGTCGCCGGGGGACGCGGTGAGATCCGGCGTCACGGTGACCTGACCACGCACTTGCCCGGCTGATCCACACGAGGGCACGTTGAGGTTCGTCACGGTCGTCGGTGCCGCGTGCGACGCGAGCAGCGCGTCGCGGTTGTCGCGCACCCATGACTCGGTCATCTTCGCGGCCAGGGCGTAGTCGACGGGGTTGCCGAACGCTGCGCTCACCGCGATCGCGGGGATGCTGTGTTGCGCGCCTGCCCGTGCCGCGCCCACCGTCCCCGAGATCTTGATGTTCGGCCCGACGTTCTGGCCCAGGTTGGCGCCGGACACGACGAGGTCGGGTGGGGTCGACAGCACGGTGGACAGCGCGTAGTCGACCGAGTCGACGGGCGTGCCGTTCACGAACGTCGCCGGGTAACCGCTCACGGTCGTTCCCTGACTGGCGGTGAGCCGGCCTGGACTCGTGTTGCCACCGACACCGCTCTGGTTCGTGGCGGGCGCGACGACGGTCACTTGCGTCGCCGGGTCAGCGCGCAGGGCTTGGACGACCGCGTCGATCCCGGGTGCGCCCGCGCCGTCATCGTTGGTCACGAGGATCGTCAACACCGCTTGGGCGCTCGCCTGTCCCGGCGCGGTGCCGGACGCGTTGGTGGCGGACGACTCGGACGACGCGGCCGACGGCTTGCTGTCGCTGCTGCAGCCGGCGCCGAAGACGAGCGAACCGAGGACGAGTGAGGCGAACAGCCCTGCGAGGGTACGGCGGGTGACGATCACGGCGCGGCTTTCTAGTGTCTCTGGGGCGCGGGGTGAAAGAGGTCGGTATGGCCTTCGAGAATCGACAGGATGCGGGTCGCCGCCTCGCCGTTCGGCTCGCCGGGTGCCGCAGTGACGACATTGTCGTCCTCGGCCTTCCCCGGGGTGGCGTTCCCGTGGCATTCGAGGTCGCGCTCGCGCTCGATGCGCCGCTCGACGTGATCATCGTTCGGAAGCTCGGCGTGCCGGTGCAGCCCGAGCTGGCGATGGGGGCGCTGGGCGAAGACGGCGTGCGCGTCCTCAACGAGGAGGTCATCGACCTGGCCCAGGTCAGCGAGCAGGAGCTCGACGCGGTCGAAGAGCGAGAACGAGCCGAGGTCGAGCGGCGATCCCGCCAGTTCCGCGGTGATCGGGCTCGGGTACCCCTCGAGGGGCGGTCGGTCGTCATCATCGACGACGGCATCGCCACCGGATCGACTGCCCGCGCCGCGTGCCAGGTTGCCCGCGCGCACGGGGCTCGGCGGGTCGTGCTCGCCTCGCCGGTGGCACCGCCCACTGCCGCGGACGATCTCCGGGACAGTGCCGACGAGGTCGTCGTCCTCGAGACGCCCGAGCGCTTCTTCGCCATCGGCCAGTGGTATGGCGACTTCGGTCAGACCTCCGACAGCGAGGTAATCGACCTGCTCGACCGCGCCGCCGACCGCTGAACCCTCGCGAACGACCCGGAGTTCGGTGGTTGTGCCGGAGGTTCGTTCGGTAACCTAACGATATGGGACTCGAACAGCCTGCGGCCGTCGACGCGGCCCCCGCGCTGGCAGCCGTGCGCGCGCTCGCCTTCGGGGCCCGGGTGGTCGAGCGGTCGCTCGGCGACATGACGCTGCCGCAGTTCCGCGTCCTCACGTTGATCGCGTCTTCGCCCGAGCGGGCGAGCCGCGTGGCCGAGAAGGCGGCGGTCTCCCGTCCATCGCTCACCGGGCTGCTCGACGGTCTCGAGGCGAAAGGTTGGGTGCGCCGGATCAGCGTCGACGGCGATCGGCGAGGCGTGAGTCTGGAAGTGACCACCGAAGGACGTGTGGCGCTGCAGGTCGCGGAGCGAGCGGCTGCGGAACGGCTCGATCAGATCCTGGCCGACGCCCCGCCCGAAGACCGCGAGGTTGTGCTCGACGGACTGACCGCATTCGGACGAGTGCTCCCGACCCAACGTGCGGCGGTGCGATGACGGCACGGGTCTCCGCGGTCGATCGGCCCACGCCCGAAGCTGCGCCGGCGGGGTCGGGTGGATGGATCCGCCGCCTCGGGCCGTTCATCATGGCGCACAAGCGCAACGTCGCGATCGCGTTCGGGTTCTCGATCGCCGGGCAGGCGGTGAGTGCGCTCACCCCGGTCATCGAGAAGACGATCATCGACGACGTCATCGTCAACCCGGTGAAGCCGCTCGGGCCGTGGCTCGCGCTGCTCATCATCGCCGGCGTGTTCGGCTTCATCGCCGCATACATCCGGCGCTTCGTCGGCGGGCGTGTCAGCCTCGACGTCCAGTTCGACCTCCGCAACGCGGTCTACGAACGTCTGCAGCGTCTGGACTTCGCGAGCCACGACCAGATGCAGACAGGACAGCTGGTCTCGCGCGCGAACAGCGACGTCGCGTTGCTGCAAGGACTCCTCATGTTCTTGCCGATCGTCCTCGGCAACGTCGTGATGTTGATCCTGTCGCTCATCATCATGTTCATCCTGTCGCCGCCCCTGACGATCGTCGCGTTGCTCGTCGTCCCCGCATTGGCTTTCGTCACCTTGCGCTCGCGGCGGACGCTCTTCCCCGCGAGTTGGGACGCGCAGCAACACGCGGGCGAGGTTGCCGGGGTGGTCGACGAAACCGTCACCGGCGTACGGGTGGTGAAGGGGTTCGGGCAAGAACAGCGCGAGCTCGGCCACCTCGCCGACGTCGGAGAGGATCTCTACAAGTCGCGCGTTCGCATGATCCGCTTCCAGGCGCGGTTCACGCCGCTCATGCAGTTGATCCCCGTGCTCGCGCAGGTCGCGGTGCTGGCGTTCGGGGGCTGGTTGGCGCTCAATGGGCACCTGTCGCTCGGCTCGTTCCTCGCGTTCTCGTCGTACATGGTGCAGCTCGTGGCGCCGGTCCGGATGTTCTCCAACCTGGTCGCCATCGGCCAGCAGGCGCGCGCCGGCGCCGAGCGGATCCTCGACTTGCTCGACGCCAACCCGAAGATCGTCGAGCCCGAGGACGCGACGCCGCTCCCTGCCATCACCGGTGACGTTCACTTCTCGAACGTTCGGTTCGGCTACACGAAGACCGATCCCGTGCTCGACGGCTTCGAGTTGCGGGTCGAACCTGGTGACACGGTGGCGCTCGTCGGCGCGAGCGGTTCGGGCAAGTCGACGGTCGCGCTCTTGTTGCCGCGCTTCTACGACGTGTCGGACGGCAGTGTCACGATCGACGGCATCGACGTGCGCGATGTCACCTTCGATTCGCTGCGCCGCCAGGTCGGTGTGGTCTTCGAGGAGAGCTTCCTGTTCAGCGACACCGTGCGGGCCAACATCGCATACGGACGTCCGGATGTCTCCGATGGCGGAGATCGAAGCTGCGGCGCGCGCCGCCGAGGCGCACGAGTTCATCCTCGAGCTACCCGACGGATACGACACCGTGGTCGGTGAGCGTGGGCTCACGTTGTCCGGTGGCCAGCGCCAACGTGTTGCGCTCGCCCGGGCGATCATCACCGACCCGCGGATCCTGATCCTCGACGACGCGACCTCGTCGATCGATGCCGAGACCGAAGAAGACATCCACGAGACGCTGCGTTCGATCATGGCCGGGCGCACGACGCTGCTGGTCGCGCACCGGCGGTCGACGTTGCGTTTGGCGGACCGCATCGTCGTCGTCGATCACGGTCACGTCGCCGCCGAAGGCACACACGACGAGCTGCTCGCACGGTCCGAGCTGTACCGGACGCTGCTCGCCGGTCCCGGTGACGACCTCGAGGACGACGACGTCGAGGCGGCGCTGGCATCCGTCGCCTCGGTCGCCTCGGCCGCGTCGAGTGACGCCGCGTCGGCGACGTCGACCGCGCCGCCGACCAACGGGATCACCCCGAGCGCTTGGGAACCGGTCGACGCCGATGCGCCGATGGCGAAGCTCGCCGTGTCGGGTCCGGCGCGATTCGGTCCCGGAGGCGGCGCCGGCGCGGGCGGCGGTGTGTTCGGTATGAACCTGGCGCCGACGCCTGAGCTGCTCGACGCGCTCGACCGCCTCCCTCCTGCGGACGACGAGCCGGGGGTCGACGTCCAGGCCGAAGCCACGGCTGATCCCGGACGGTTCAGCCTCGGCGCGCTGCTGCGTCGCTACCAGCGGCCGCTCCTGTTCGGATTCGGGCTGGTCGCGGTCGACACCGTCGTGATGCTGTTCGGGCCGCTACTGATCCGGCGCGGCATCGACCAAGGTGTCGTCGCGCACAACGAGCAGGCGCTGTGGGTCGCGTCGTTCTTGTTCCTACTGAGCGCGCTCGCGGACTTCGTGCTGACACGCGGCTACACCCTCATCACCGGACGAACCGCGGAGCGGCTGCTGTACGCGCTGCGCATCCGCGTCTTCGCACACCTGCAACGGCTGTCGCTCGACTTCTACGACCGCGAGCTCGGCGGGCGCGTGATGACGCGCATGACGACCGACATCGAGTCGTTGTCACAGTTGCTCCAGACCGGACTCAACAGCGCGATCGTCAGCGTGTTCACCTGCGTCGGCGTCTTCTTCTTCCTCGCGTACCTCTCCCCGCCCCTCACGCTCGTCGCCGCGACGGTGCTACCACCGCTCGTCATCGCGACATGGTGGTACTGGCGGCGCTCGAGCCGCGCCTACGCGCGGGCACGCGGTGCGATCGCGACGGTCAACGCGAATCTGCAAGAGAGTCTCTCCGGTGTTCGGGTGGCGCAGGCGTACGTGCGGGAGGACCGCAACATCCAAGGGTTCCGCGGCGTCAACAGTGAGTACCTCGGTGCGCGGCTGCAGACGCAGCGACTGATCGCGATCTACTTCCCGTTCGTGCTGATGCTGTCGGACATCGGCGCGGCCGTCGTGCTCGGCGCAGGGTCGGCACTCGTCTCGCACGGCACGATCACCGTCGGCATCCTGATCGCGTTCCTGCTGTACCTCGACCAGTTCTTCTCGCCCATCCAGCAGCTGTCACAGGTGTTCGACACGTGGCAGCAGGCGAGCGCGTCGATGGCCATGATCGACGAGTTGATGGCGACACCGACGGGCACGCCCGAGCCCGAACACCCCGTGGAGCCGGGCCATCTCTCCGGCCGCGTGACGTTCCGCGATGTGCGGTTCGCGTATCCGGGGGCTGCGTCGGGTGAGGCGCTCGCCGGCGTCGACATCGACATCGAACCCGGCGAAACCGTCGCACTGGTCGGCGAAACCGGCGCGGGCAAGTCGACGATCGTCAAGCTCGTGGCGCGCTTCTACGACCCGACCGCGGGCAGCGTGCAGGTGGACGGCAAGGACCTGCGATCGCTCGACCTCGGCGCGTTCCGGCACCAGCTCGGCGTCGTGCCGCAGGAAGCGTTCCTGTTCACCGGCACGATTCGCGACAACATCGCCTACGGACGTCCAGAGGCAACCGACGCGGAAGTCGAGCAGGCGGCGCGAGCGGTCGGCGCCCACGATTTCATCGCCTCGCTCCTGGGCGGCTACCTCGCGCCCGTGAGTGAGCGGGGCCGATCGCTTTCGTCCGGCCAGCGCCAGCTGATCGCACTCGCGCGCGCCCGATTGGTCGATCCACCGATCCTGTTGCTCGACGAAGCGACGTCGAACCTCGATCTCGCGACCGAGGCGCGC
Organism: uncultured Acidimicrobiia bacterium; assembly: GCA_963721305.1. GTDB lineage: Bacteria > Actinomycetota > Acidimicrobiia > Acidimicrobiales > JACDCH01 > DATAES01. Next base: position 453,983 of record CAVRIR010000006.1, on the reverse strand, counting down.
GTGCAGCGCGCGATGGGCATCGTCGCCCAGGGACGTACGACGCTGCTCGTCGCCCACCGGCTGCCGACTGCCCGCACCGCCGATCGCATTCTCGTCATCGACCGCGGCCACCTCGTCGAGCAGGGCGGTCACGACGAGCTCGTCGCGCTCGGCGGCCGCTATGCAGGTCTGTGGCGCTCGTTCGCCGAGGCCGGCACCGACGAGCTCGCTGCGGCAGCCGACTGACGGAACCGGTCGTCGATCTGCAGCGTGGGCGGCGGGCCCACGAAGGACGGATGGCGGAGCACGATCGCGGTCGCCTGCGCGCGGTTGCCGACGCCGAGCTTGCGGTAGGCCCGCTTCAGGTGGGTCTTGACGGTGTCTTCGCTGACGTACAGCGAACGGCCGATCTCGGCGTTGCGCAGGCCTGCAGCGAGGAGCACGAGGCACTCGCTCTCCCGCTCGGAGAGCCCGAAGGATCGCCCGGGCCAGTCCCGGCCGGTGCCGGACACGATTCGTCCGTGGGGCGGCGCCGCGACCACGACGGCGCCGGTGGCGATCTCGCGGATGTGGGCGGCCAACTCGTCTCCCTTCAACGCCTTCGACAGAACGCCGGTCACGCCTTCCTGCAGCGCCGCCTCGGTGAGTGAGTCGTCCCACGACAGGGTGAAGACGACGACGTGCTGCACCAGCGGCGTCCGAACCAGCATCTGCAACTGGTCGTGGTCGACCCCGTCCCGACCGAAGGTGTCGTACAGCACCACGTCGATCGGCTCGGACGGTCCCTCCTCGCCGACGACGAACATGTCGACGACCTCGATGTCGTCCTCCCGCTCGAGCATCGCCGCCAGTCCGGCGACGACGATCTCGTAGTCGTTCGCGACCGCGATGCGGGTCGGCCCGACGCCCTTCGCGGCCGCCTCCGCACGACGGTCGGGCTGCTCGCGGTCAGCGAGATGCTCGTGCATGGGTTCTCTGTACCACCGCGCCGCTTCACTCAATCGGGTGATGCTCCGCGAGGGTTCCGGCAGCGTGTGTGCCGCTTCGGCACTGGGTATGCGGTTTGTGTGGGAGTGCCCGATTTTGCGATCGAGTTGCTGCCCGACAACGGCGCCCCGGGACGAGCCCGCGCCTTCGTCCACGAGCACTGGTCGGATCATGTCGGCACGGAGGTGCTCGACGCCGTCGCCCTCTGCGTCAGCGAGATGGTGACGAACGCGATCGACCATGCCGTCCCGCCGCTGCGCCTGCGACTCTCCGAGTGCGACCAGACCTTGCGCATCGAGCTCGACGACGGGAACCCGGAGCTGCCCTTCGTGCGTGCACAGCACCCGACGCAGATTCGGGGCCGGGGGATGTTCCTGGTCGATCGGTTGTCGGCGGCGTGGGGCGTCGTGCCGGCCAACCCGGGAAAGACGGTTTGGGCCGAGTTCGGTTCCTCGTATCCATACTTGTGAGATATGGATATCGAGCGAAACTGGTCTTTGACAGCAACTAGCGGGTCCTCGAAACTGGAGCGGTGAACCTGTTCGTCGTCCTCGCCGTGGTCGCGGTCGGGTTCGCGTCCGGAGTGCTGTCGGGGATGTTCGGCGTCGGTGGCGCCGTCCTCACGACTCCCGGCATCCGGATGCTCGGGGCGACGCCGATCGAGGCCGTGGGATCGACGATTCCCGCGATCCTGCCGGGCGCCGTCTCCGGAGCATGGCGTTACAGCAAGGCGCAGATGGTCGAGTGGTCGGTCGCACTCACGAGTGGACTGCTCGGCGCGGGATTCGCGGTGCTCGGCGCGGAAGCTTCGGATCACGTCAACGGTCACTACCTGATGCTGCTGACCGCAGCGATGCTGTTGTGGAGCGGACTCACCAACGCGCTCGCGAAGTCGCGTGCACCCGAGAAGGTGTCCGTTCCTCTGGGTGGACCCGCCGATGCCGAAGGCGTCGAGATAGTCGAGCCCATCTCGACGGTCGACTCGCCCGCGGAGGACCGCTACACGAAGCCGTCGCTTCCGCTGGTCGGCGTGATCGGCGCCGCCGCCGGCCTGCTCGCCGGCCTGCTCGGCGTGGGTGGTGGCGTCCTGCTGGTTCCCGCGTACACCGGTCTGCTGCGGCTGCCGCCGAAGCGCGCCGTCGCTACGAGCCTCGTCGCGGTCGCGATCTTCTCCATACCGGCGATGATCACGCACACCTTGCTCGGCCACATCGACTGGGCATATGCGCTGCCGCTGGTTGTCGGCGTCATCCCCGGCGCGCAGGTCGGCGCCAAGGTGACGCTCCATGGCTCGGAAGCTCGCCTCCGTGTCCTCATGGGCGTGTTCTTCACCGTGCTCGCCTTGGTCTACGGCGGCGGCGAGCTCCTCTCGTTCCACTGACGTGTCGACCTGAGCGAACTCCGGGTCAACGTTCGCTCGCCGTCAGTGGAGGTCGGTGGTCCGGGTGAGGGTGTCGAGCAGCGCGGACACGAGTGCGGGTGGGAGGCCCTTCGCGACGACGACGCCCACGGGGCGGCGCACTGCCGGATCGAGCTCGTAGAGCGCGCAGCCTGGTGCCCGGCCGGTGACGAACCCTTCGGGGACGAGTGAAACACCGAGGCCCGCGGCCACGAAGGGAACGAGCATCTCGCGTTCGGACGTCTCGATGGCGATGTCGGGCGTGACGCCGAGCTCGTCGAAGACGTCGTCGAGCTGCTGACGCAAACCCGATCCCTTGGTGAGCGCGACAACGGGCAAGCCCGCGAGAGCGGCTCGCTTGACCTTGCCCGATCGTCCGAGTCTGAGCTCTCGGGGTGCGATCAGCACGAAGCGCTGCTGGCCGGTGAGGGCGTTGCGGGTTCCGGGCTCGGGTGGACGCGCGAGGACGGCGAGTGCGACGTCGAGCGTTCCGTCGCGCACCTGTGACCGCAGCGCGGCCGAGTCGCCACTCGCCACGAGCTCGAGGCGGACGTCGCGGTGCTCGTGTCGGAACAACGCGAGCGCTCCCGGCAGCAGCACCGCGCCGAGCGTCGGGGTCACGCCGATCTTGAGCCGGCCCGAGCGGCCGGTCGCCACGTCCTCCGCGTCCTGCTCGGCCCGTCGGATCGCGTCCAGCGCCGACTCCGACCGCTCTGCCAGCGTTCGACCGACGACCGTGGGCGTGGCGCCATGACGGCCACGAATGAACAGCGGCGCGCCGATCTCGGATTCGATGCGCTTGAGTCGCCGGCTCAGGGGAGGCTGTGCGATGTGCAGCTGCTGCGCCGCTGCCGTCAATGAACCTGTTCGGGCGATTGCGACTACGAGCTCCAAGTCGGCCCGATCCATACCACTACGGTAACGAAGCTCCGATCGGCCGTCGGGTTGACTCCTACACTGCGACGATGGAGATGCGCGAAGCGGTGATCGTCGACACGGTGCGGACGCCGATCGGAAAGCGCAAGGGCGCGCTCTGGCCGGATGGCATCCGACGGATCTGCTCGCTTTCACCCTGCGGGGACTGATCGACCGTACCGGCGTCGATCCCGAGCGGGTCGACGACGTCGTGGGCGGTTGCGTGACCCAGGTCGGCGAGCAGGGGTGCAACGTCATCCGCAACAGCTGGGTCGCGGCGGGCCTGCCGCAGTCCGTTGCGTGCACATCCGTCGATCGGCAGTGCGGATCGTCGCAACAGGCGATGCACTTCGCCGCGCAGGGCGTCATGTCGGGTTGCTACGACATCGCCATCGCGTGCGGTGTCGAGTCGATGACGCGTGCGCCGATGGCGAGCAACGCGAGTGGCGGGCTCGGACCGTTCTCGCCAGCGTTCATGGAGGCATGCGACGGCCAGCTCAAGACGCAGTTCGAGGTCGCACAGATCCTGGCCGACCGGTTCAAGATCATTCGCGAAGACATGGACGAGTACGCGCTCGAGTCCCATCGGCATGCCGCGGCCGCCGTCGACAACGGCACGGTGGCCACCGAACTGCTCGCCGTGCCGGTCAAGGATGCGGACGGGCGCGAGACCGGCGACATGCTCGAGCACGACGAGGGAATCCGGCGGGGCGGCACGATGGAGTCGCTGGCCGCGCTCGGTTCTGCGGCGTCGTGGGATCCGACGATCGCTCCCGACATCACCGCCGGCAACTCGTCGCAGATGTCCGACGGCGCATCTGCGATGTTGATCGCAGACCGCACGCTCGCGGACCGACTCGGGTTGCGGGCGCGTGCCGTGATCCGCCACATGGTCGTGGGCGGTGATGACGCGGTGCTCGTACTGTCGGCTCCGAACCCGGTGACCAGAAAGCTGCTGGCGCGCTCGGGTATGACGATCGACGACTTCGACGCGATCGAGTGCAACGAAGCGTTCGCCGCGATCGCGCTGATGTGGGCGCGTGAGTTCGTGCCGGATCCCGCGAAGTACAACCCGCGCGGCGGCGCGATCGCGATCGGCCATCCACTCGGTGCAACCGGCGTTCGCCTGATGACGACGTTGCTCAACCAGCTCGAGGCGACCGGCGGGCGTTACGGCTTCCAGACCATGTGCGAAGGCGGCGGCATGGCGAACGCCACCGTCATCGAACGCATCCCCTGACGACCACCGCGACCACGGCGCGCCGCCTTACTTGCGGGGGAGCTTGATGGCGCGGTCGGCGATGATGTTCTTCTGGACCTCGGTGGTGCCAGCGCCGATGGACGTGTAGCGCTGGAACACGAACAGCCGGTTCCACGCGCCGCCGTCGATCGCGTCGGGGCCGCCCTTGGCCAGGACTGCGGACGGGCCGAGCAGATCGCAGGCGAGGTCGGCCAGCGTCTGCGCGAGATGTGACCACTGCAGCTTCGCGAGCGGCACCTCGGGCCAGTTCGGCTCGCCCTTCAGGATCTTCGACAGCGCGCGGTAGTTGAGCAACCGGGTGTACTCGATGTCGGTGTGCGCTCGTGCGATTCGCTCCCGCAACTCGGGATCGCGCAGCGCGTCGGGGTTCACGGCCCGCGCCAGTGACACCATCGATTCGAGGTCGGCCTTCATCGAGATCGCGAGCCCGGCCGTGCCCACGCGCTCGTGCCCGAGCGTTCCCATTGCGACTTGCCAGCCCGCCCCTTCGTCGCCGAGTCGGTACGCAACCGGTACGCGGGCGTCGGTGAAGAAGATCTCGTTGAACATCTCCTCGCCCGTGATGTCACGGATCGGCCGGCAGTCGATGCCGTCCGCCTCGAGGTCGATGATCAACGCGGTGATGCCTTCGTGCTTCGCGCCGCGCTCGATCGCCGTCGGGTCGGTCCGCACGAGGAACAGGCCCCACTTGGCGATGTGCGCGGACGAGATCCAGATCTTCTGGCCGTTCAGCACGTACTCGTCGCCGTCCTGCACCGCGAGGGTGCGCAGGTTGGCGAGATCGGACCCGGCCTGCGGCTCGCTGAAGCCCTGGCACCAGTGGTCGTTCGCGTTGAGGATGTTGGGGATCCAACGTTTCTTCTGCTCGTCGGTTCCCCACCGGATGATCATCGGACCGATCTGCCACAGACCGTTGGCGTTGTAGATGCCCGGCGTACGCGCCCGAGCCATCTCCTCGCTGTAGATGACGTTCTGGGTCACGCTCGCGGCCCGTCCACCCCACTCGACCGGCCAGTTGATCGCGGCCCACCGACCTTCGTTCAGCGTCCGCTGCCATGCGCGGCGGCGCTCCATCGCGCCCATGATCCCGTGCGCCTCGGGCGGCCCGTCGGGGTTCGCGTCCTGTTCACCCCACTCGGCGAGGAACTTCCCCAGGTTCTCGTCGAGCCATCCGCGCAACTCGTCTCGGAACGCGATGTCTTCCTCGCTGTGGGCGAAGTCCATCGCGGGTCAACGTACCATGACGCTCATGTCAGCTTTCTCAGCCGCGGCGACGGTCCGCTGATGGACTTCACGTTCAACGAAGATCAGGACGAGCTGCGCCGGAGCGTACGCAGCTTCCTCGAGCGCGAGAGTCCAAGCGCGTACGTGCGCGCCATGGTCGACGACGATCGCGGGTTCACCGACGCCGTGTGGGATCACATGGTCGAGCTCGGTTGGACCGGATTGCTCGTACCCGAGGCGAATGGCGGGCTCGGACTCGGACTCGTCGATCTCGTCGTGGTGATGGAGGAGATGGGACGGGTGCCGTTCCCCGGTCCGTACTTCTCGTCAGCGGTCTTCGCGACCTTGGCGGCGCGGCACCTCGGTCTCGGGGATCAGTTGTCGTCGCTGGCGTCCGGTGCGACGCGGGGAACCGTCGCGCTCGAGGAATCCGGCACCGGCGATCCGGTGACGAGAGTCCGCACGCGTGCCGTGCGCAAGAGCGGTCGTTGGCGGCTGTCCGGCGACAAGCCGATCGTCCTCGACGGCCACACCGCCGACTGGGCGTTGGTCGTGGCGCGCACCGAGCACGGCATCGGCACCTTCCTCGTCGAGGCACCCGCGGGTGAGCTCGTGCCCGCGTGGGACGTGACTCGCAAGGTCGCGCGCCTCGAGTTCGACGGGCAAGAGGCCGAGCCCGTCGGCCCCGACGACGATCAGACACGGCTGTGGCAACGCATCGTCGACGACACCAATGTCGCGTTGTGCGCCGAGCTCGTCGGCTCGATGGAGGCCGCCAACGCGCTAGCGGTCGAGTACGCCAAGGTGCGCGTCCAGTTCGACCGCCCGATCGCCACCTTCCAGGCGATCAAGCACAAGGCGGCGGACATGCTGCACCGGCTCGAGCTCGCCCGCGTCGGTACCCACTACGCGGCCTGGGCCTCCGACGCCGACGAGCCCGTGCGGGAAGAAGCGGCCGCAATGGCGAAGGCGCACGTCGCTGAGGCAGCCAACGAGGTGACGGCCGAGTCGATTCAGATCCACGGCGGCGTCGGGTTCACGTGGGACTGCGACGCGCACCTGCACTACCGCAAGGCCAAGCAAGCGGACTTGCTGCTCGGTTACCAGGGTTGGCAGCGCCAGCGTCTCGCGGATCTGATCCTCAGCCCGTAGCCAATCCTCATCCGGCTGGGCTCGAGTCGGGCGTCGAATTGTCCAAGCGGTGGCGCTCGTGGCACGCGGCGCGTTCGACTCGGCGAAGGAACGTAGATGCCAAACAAGACCCCCGTTCGGCGCGTCGCCTGTACCACACTGGTGCTGTGAAGACGCCTGTCACGCGCTACGCCAAGAGCGGTGACCTGCACATCGCATACCAAGTCTTCGGTGACGGACCGTTCGATCTCGTCTACGCCCCTGGCTTCATCTCTCACGTGGAGATGAACTGGGAGCTGCCGTACTGGGTCAACATCTTTCGCCGCCTGTCCGAGTACAGCCGTGTGATCGTCTTCGACAAGCGCGGCACCGGACTCTCCGACCGGGTCGGAGGCTGGCCCACCCTCGAAGAACGCATGGATGACATACGAGCGGTGATGGACGCGGCCGAGAGCGAACGGGCGGCCCTCGTTGGGGTCTCAGAAGGCGGCCCGATGAGCATGGTGTTCGCAGCGCTCTATCCCGAACGTGCTGCCGCGTTGGTCCTGCGTAGTACGAGCCCTCGCTTTGCTGTCGGGCCGGACTGGCCGTGGGGTTGGACCCAGGAAGCGCTTGCTCCCCAACTCGACGTGGTCGAGCAAAACTGGGGAACGGGATCCGTCCTGCCTTTCTTCATCCAAGGCGTTGCCGATGATGAACGTGCTCGGGAGGAGACGGCGCGCTTCGAGCGTTTCGCCGCCAGTCCCGGGGCCGCGCGTCAACTGCTCGAGATGAACGTTCAGGTCGACGTTCGATCGGTGCTGCCCAGCATCAGCGCCCCCACACTGGTGATGCACCGAAGCGGCGACCCCGTCGCCCCCGTCGAGGGTGGTCGGTACGCCGCCGAGCACATTGCCGGCGCCACACTCGTCGAGCTTCCCGGTGATTTTCACCTGAGCGCGCGTCCCGGTGTCGAAGACGAAGCGATGGACGTCGTCGAGCAGTTTCTCACCGGAACGCGTGGCGACCACGAGATCGATCGCATCCTCGCCACCGTGCTCTTCACTGACATCGTGGGGTCGACGGAACGTGCCTCGGCGCTCGGAGACCGGGGCTGGCACGACCTGCTGGATCGCCACGATCGGTTGATTCGCAACGAGATCGAGCGGTTCCGAGGCCGTGAGATCAAGACACTTGGCGACGGGTTTCTCGCCGCCTTCGACGGACCCGGTCGAGCGGTGCGCTGCGCCCGCGCCATCACCGAAGAGGCCCGGCGGATCGGAGTCGAGGTGCGCTGTGGACTTCACAGCGGCGAATGCGAAGTGCGCGACGACGACTTGGCCGGCATTGCTGTCCACATCGGCGCGCGCATCGGTGGGCTCGCGCAACCCGGAGAAGTGCTCGTCTCCACGACCGTCAGAGATCTCGTGATCGGCTCGGGGATCAACTTCGACGACCGCGGCGAGCACGATCTCAAGGGGATCCCGGGTGCCTGGAGATTGTTCGCCGTGGCGGCTTGATCGCGCGATCCCACCGTAGAGCGAGGATCATGAACAACGGCACTCGCCACGAACTGCTCGATCGCCTCGCCGAGACGATCGAGTCCGTGACGACAAGTCATCCGGTACGGGTGGCGATCGACGGTCGGCCCGCCGCCGGCAAGTCGACGCTGGCCGACGAACTGGCCGTAGTCCTGCGAGCGCGCGGTCGCTCCGTCATCCGGGCAACGATCGAAGGGTTTCTCCTACCGCGCGCGAAGCGCTATCGGCGTGGCGCGGACTCGCCCGAAGGGTGTTATCACGACAGCTTCGATTTCGACGCGCTACACCGGGTCTTGCTCGCTCCGCTCGGTCCCGATGGCGACCGTAGGTTTCAGTACGCGGTGTACGACCGCGACACAGACGCGGCGCTGTCCCCGCCAGTCACGACGGCAACGCCCGACGCGCTGCTCCTGTTCGACGGTGTGTTCCTCCTACGCCCGGAGCTGATCGACCGTTGGGATCTCCGCATCTTCGTCGACACGACGTTCGAGACGACCTTGGATCGCGCCCGCGTCCGTGACCGGGCATCGTTGGGATCCGCCGTTCGCGTCGAGCAGCGCTTCCGCAACCGGTACCTGCCCTCCCAACAGCACTACTTCGACACGGTTCGCCCGACCGATCACGCGGACGTCATCGTGCACAACGAGCAGCCCGAGCAGCCCGCCTGGGAGTTGCGACCACACTGATCGAGCTGGACCGATTCGCAGCGTCGGTCGACGCGTGCGCTCGCCCCTGCACCACGATCGCGATCGGCGCGTGGCTCGGCGCGGTCGGGATCGTCCTCGCGGCGGCCGCCGTCGCGGTGGTGGGGCGGCTGCCGCAGCGACGCGCAACTCCAGCCGGAGCCCCCGGTCCCTGATTGATGGCGGGCCGGCGAGGCGGTCAGACTCTGGGCGTGACATTGACCGATCCCAACCGGCTGTTCTCCGACTACCGGGCTGGACCTCGCGTCGAGACCCGGTTGCCGAAGGGATGGGTCGACGAGCCCTACACCCGGTTCGAGGTCGAGCCGCTCGCGCCAACCATCGGCGCGGTCATTGACGGCGTCTCGCTCGGGCAGCCCGTTGACGACGAGCTGTTCAGCCAACTCAACCGCGCGCTTCTCGAATGGAAGGTCATCTTCTTTCGCGGACAGGACATCACCGGCGACCAACACGCCGCGTTCGCGGGGCAGTGGGGACTGCTCGAGACGCACCCGTTCATCCGCGTCACCGTCGACCAACCTGAGGAGCGTCCGCAGGTCGTGCGGTTCGAGAAGGGACCAAAGCTCGGCGGGTACGAGAACATCTGGCACAGCGATGTCACGTGGCGGGAGCAACCGTCGCTCGGCTCCGTGCTGCGAGCGATCGAGGTTCCTCCCGTCGGTGGCGACACGCTTTGGGCCGACATGGGCGCGGCCTACGACGGACTACACGACGACACGAAGGCTCGCATCGTGGGGCTGCGCGCGGTTCACGACTGGATCACCACCTTCGGCTTCGCCATGGACCCGTCCACGCGCGACGAGTTGCGGAAGGACTTCCCTCCCGTCGAGCACCCGGTCGTGCGCATCCACCCGGAGACCGGTCGCAAGACGATCTACGTCAACCGTGCCTTCACGCAGTACATCGTGGGACTCGATCCTGACGACGGCGCCGACCTGCTCGACCTGTTGTGCCGCACTGCCACCTTCCCCGAGTACCAGTGTCGCTGGCGCTGGCAGCCCGGCGACGTTGCGTTCTGGGACAACCGGTCAAGCCAGCACTACGCGGCCAGTGACTACTTCCCGAACCGTCGCGTGATGGAGCGCATCACCGTCATCGGCGATCGCCCGCGCTGACGTCGGCCACCGCCGGCGGTCTTGACCTCGACATCATCACCACGCGCGTGCGCACGGTCCTCAATGTTGCAGGAGCAACACCCAGTCGTTGTTGCCGTCGCTGTGGTTGCCAGGCGGTGTGAACTGGTGGCTTCCGGTGTTGGGGAAGGTCCCGATGGAGGTGTACTGACCGGTCGTCGGGTCGAACCACTTGGCCGTGATCGTGCCGCTCAGCTTGGTCATGTTCACGGTGATCGTTTGCGTCGATGGGAGGTAGATGATCGCGGTGTTTCCGTTGGACGTTTCCGCTCCCGTCACGAAGTCGTTGGACGCCGCCACGCCGCCGGGGTCGTACGTGCCGTACCCGGCGGTGACCAGCGCGTGGTTCAGGTCCGGCACCAGCGTGGTCCACGGTTGGCTCACGAAGAAGTCGGCCATGATCTTGAGCTCGCTGGCTCCGACGGAGTCGATGCCGGTTTGCCAGCCTGATTGCAGACCCCAGTACTGCGAGCCGTAGAGCTGACCCGCCGCGCCGGTAGTCATCGTCCAGTACTCCTGCCGACGAAGGACGACCGGCGTTCCGAAGCCGCCCGGTCCGACGCTCTCACCGTCGTAGTGAGCTTCGACCATGAACACAGGCTTGGTCGGTGTGGCCCTGTAACCGAGCGACACCTCGTCGTATGTCGAGTAATACGTGTACGCAGCATTGAGGTTGACGACGGATGTCCACTGGCTGTCGCTCGTCGACAAGCTCGAGAGGTAATTGAGCTCGACGGTCTGCAGATGGGTGTCGCCGGCGGCCTTGATGCCGTTGGCAACCGCCAACACCGCCGCGTCGTCAGAGGTGGTCGACCACGTCTGGAAGTCGTTGCCGCTGAGCCAGACGATGTTCGGAAAGGACTTGTACCGATTGCCGAGGTACTGGCCGTACGCCTGGTCCTTGGTGGTGCCGTTGTTGTCCAACATCGTGAGCCAGCTACCCGTCTCTGCCGGATCCAGGAACACGGTGATGCCGTGCGCGGCAGCGAGATTGAGCATGTCATCGACGCGCTTGAAGTACGTGGGGTTCGGCGTGGAGATGTCGCCGGCCGTGGTGAACGGCGCGATGCCGTCGAAGGTCGTGCCATCGCTGTTGCAGCCCGTGTAACTGGCGCACAGCAGGTTCACCCAAGTTGCGTTGATGTGATGGGCCTGACGATCGGTGAAGTACGTTCCCATGTCGGACACGGAGAGGTTGCCGACCATCGCCTGCGGCGCATCACCGACGAGCAGATACGGGTTGCCGTTCTGATCGAGGATGTACCGGTGGTTCGAGCTCACCGACTTCGCGAAGGTGAACCCGGGGAGCGTCGCGCTCGGTGTGACGGCGTTGGACATCGATGACGACGCACTGCTGTTGCCGTCCGTGTTGATCGCCACGACGGTGAACGTGTACGTGGTCCCGTTGGTGAGTCCCGTCACCGTCTGTGTCGTCGTCGTCGAGTTGAAGCGAACAGGGGTCTTCGCGGTTTGCCCCACCCACGGCGTCACCTCATAGCCATTGATCGGAAACGGTGCGGCCAACGGCGCCTGCCACACCACCGTCGCCGCGCCGTTGCGTGCGGTCGCCGTCCCAATGCGCGGCGGTGGATCAGCGACGCAGCCACTGGCTACGAACATGCCGATCACCAACAAGGCTGCGATCGCGCACGACCCGGCTCGCAACCGCGCGCCGCCTATTCCCAGCATCTCTTGCCCCCCTCGCAGAACCCCAGCTCATCTCGCCGCGCCGGCTACTTCACCGAGTGTGCCGCCGCCATCTCGTCACGTGATGCGGCGACGTTACAGGGTGGGAGCCCGGGTCCTGTTCGCGGCGCGGTCGGGGTTTGGGTCGACGCGCCCGAAGGGAAAACAGGGGTCATGTATATCGGCGTCGGAACCATCGTCCTGATCCTCGTGATCATCGCCATCGTCCTCTTGCTCAGGCGCGCCTGAGCGAGTCGCGAGAACGAAATACCGCTGCCGATCGCTCGGACCAAGCGGAAGGCTCCGCTCGAGTATCTCCTGGTCGGCGCTCGAGCGAAGCCCTCGGGAAAGAGCGGAAGCCGGGCGGTCGCCACCGCCCGTTTCCCCTCTTTGGGCGTGGTGGTGATGGTATGCGAACTATCGCGCAGTTAAGCCGGAATTGTCACGTGTTCAAGTCTCGGCAAGAGGCGAGAGACCCCCGGGACGACGGGGGGTTGAAGCCGTCACGGGGGCCCCTCCATTTCGGACGCCAGCGCAGCACCTAAGGGTTGGTGAAGGGACTGCCTGTCAGCCCTGTTGCGAGCGTGAGTAACACGACAGTCGAAGTCAAGAAAAAGATTCATTCGGCTTGCGTTGGTACGACCACCGAGAGTCAGAGAAGGCTCCCGGCGGAGCCGACTCGGACGCTCAACGAGTGGCCGTTGCCGAGGTTGGCGGCGTCGGCACGCACGCGGGCGAGGACGAGTCGCTCGTCTGAGTAGTGATCTGCTCGCCGGACCAGGGGCCGCAGGACGTATGCGAACCTGTTGACAGTGTCGGTCACCGAACATGCTGCCGGGTCGATGGTCGTGGCGTCCGAAGCGTCACCGCCTCCCGATCCGCGTCGATGGATGGTGCTCGCGGTGCTGTGCGTCGCCCTGTTGATCGTGGGCGTCGACGGCACGATCGTGAACGTCGCGTTGCCGACGTTCGTACGCGAGCTCGGCGCGTCGAACAGTCAGCTCCAGTGGATCGTCGACGCGTACACGATCGTGTTCGCCAGCTTCCTGCTCATCGCCGGCAACACTGGAGATCGGCTCGGCCGCAAGCGGTGCTTGTTGGCGGGGCTCGTCGTCTTCGCGGCCGGGTCGTTCGGTTGTTCGCGGGTCAGCTCTGCCGAATCGCTGATCGTGTTGCGCGGCGTTCAGGGTCTCGGTGCCGCGTTCATCATGCCGGCCACCCTGTCGATCATCACCAACGTGTTCCGCGACCCGAACGAGCGGTCCCGGGCCATCGCTCTGTGGGCAGGCGTGTCAGGGCTCGGCATCGTCATCGGGCCGCTCGCCGGCGGCTTCTTGCTCGAACACTACTGGTGGGGCGCCATCTTCCTGATCAACGTGCCGATCGGTGATCGTCGCCATCGTCGCAGTCGTTGCCGTTGTTCCCGAGTCCAAGGACGCGGACGCTCCTGCGCTCGATCTCGTCGGGACCGTGCTGTCGACCTTCGGGCTCGTCTCGTTGCTGTTCGGGATCATCGAAGGCTCCGCTCGAGGGTGGAGCGATCCATTGATCGTCGGTTGCTTCGTGAGTGCCGCGATCCTGCTGAGCGCGTTCGTCGCTGTGGGAACGGCGAACCGATCACCCCATCCTCGACGTGCGCTTCTTCGCCAACCCGCGCTTTCAGGCCGCGTCGATCGCAGTCACTCTCGTGTTCTTCGCCATGTTCGGCACGATGTTCTTCGTCAGCCAGTACATGCAGTTCGTGCTGGGCTACTCCGCCCTTCAATCCGGCGTCGCGCTCATTCCGGTCGCAGGCGCGCTCATGGTGGCCGCGCCGCTGTCCGCCAAGCTCGTCGAGTGGTTCGGCACCAAAGCCGTCGTCACCACCGGACTCGGCGTCGTCGCAATTGCCTGCTCGTGTTCTCCTTCGCCACGACCACCAGCGGCTACGGACTCGTCGCTGCCGTGCTCATCCTCGTCGGCGTCGGCATGGGTCTTGGCGATGGCGCCCGGCCACCGACTCGATCATGGGATCACTCCCACCGGAGCGGGCGGGAGTCGGGTCCGCCGTCAACGACACGACGAGGGAGGTCGGTGGCGCGCTCGGTGTCGCCATCTTGGGCTCGATCACCGCGTCGTCCTACGCCTCGTCGATCACCTCGAACCCGCAGTTCGCCTCCCTCCAAGCCTTCTCTCCTGAGGCCGCGCGAGCGGTCAAGAACTCGGTCGGTGGCGCCGCGATCGTCGCCCAGTCATTGGCCGCCGACGTCGGGAACGCGCTCACCGCCACGGCGAACCAGGCGTTCGTCGACGCGCTGAGTCACACCGTCTATGTCGGCGCCGCTGTCGCGCTTGTCGGCGTCGTCGTCGCGTTGGTCTTCTTGCCGTCCCGGCCTCTCGAGACCGCGGCCGAACCAGGCCTCGAAGATGTCGTGGTCGAAGCCGCCGACGCTGTCTGCGCAACGAACCCGTTGAACGACGCAACATCCGAAGAGCCACCCTCGAACTGCTTGCGGACGCAGGCATGGCCAGCCTCACCTTCAACGGCATCGCCACCCGCTCGGGCGTCAGCACCGCGACGGTGCACCGCTACTGGACATCGCGCGTCGATGCCGTTGTCGACACGATCACCGACGCCTTCGCCGAGTTCCCCGTGCCGGACACCGGCGACCTCCGCGCCGACCTCGAGACCTATCTCATCGAAGAGCAACGTCGCCTTGGCGCGCCCCGGCCCCGGGCCGTCATCGCGTCATCTCGCTGCTGCCGCAGCCAACGACCCCGACGCTCGAGAACGAGCTTCGACGCCCGCCTGGTGCGACCCCTGCGGGCCCGGTTCGTCGCCCGACTCCAGGCGGCGCAAGCACGCGGCGACCTCGACGGCGACATCGACATCGACGTCGCTGCCGATCTCCTCGCCGGGCCCGTGTACTACCGCGCCCTCATCACCGGCGAAGGCCTCGACGGCACCCGAGTCGCGCCCGTGCTCGACATGGTCCTCGCCAGCGGAAGTTCACCGGCCCGCGCGCCCAGCACGTGAGCCAGGTGTGCCGTCGGTGCTTGCTCTGCCCGCGATCTCGACAAGCGCATTCGCGACGAACTCGGGTTCCGTGATCATCAGGTCGTGTCCGGTGTCGATCGACCAGAGCCGTCCCTCGGCGCGCGCCAGCTCGATGATGTGGGGATCGCGACTGAGGATGTGCTCCTCGCACACGATGTGGAATTGCGGCAGAGCCCAGAGTGCGTCCTCGTGGGTCAGGACCAGCTTGTCCTCGAACGTCCGCCACGGATGTCCGGTGAGTCGCTGGTCCATCCACGCCAGATCGACTGGATCAGTGACTCCGTAGAACATGCCGGCGCCTTCGCTCGGCAACAGCACCAGCTCGACGCCGTCGACCACAGTGCCGTGTGGTCGGGCGAGCTCGAGGGTCGCGCCGGCGACGTCGACGAGTGATTCGCCGTTCCGAGGATTGGCGGCGTCGAGATACACGAGGGCACCGATGCGCTCCGCGGCGCGATCCGCGGCGCCGGTCACGACCATACCGCCATAGCTGTGGCCGACAAGGACGACGCCGTGCAGGTCCCAGTAGTGCAGGAGCGACACGACGTCGGTGATGTGGGTGTCGAGGCTCACCTCACGCGAGAGCAGGTGGGACCGCTCAGCCAGCCCGGTCAGCGATGGAGCGAACACCGTGTGACCACCGGCCTCGAGCATCCGTTTGACCTTCGCGTAGCACCAACCGCCGTGGCCGCCCCCGTGCACGAGCAGAAACGTCGCTGGTGTCATCACCCGGATCCCCCGTTTCGGAAGGCGGCGGGCGGACCCTACCGTGCACGAGACCGCGCCACGCGGGTGTTGTGGCACGTCGCGCGACTACAAACGTCTTTGGACGCGGGCGTACGGCAAGTCGCGGTCGTGGGAGCGGGCTACGACACTCGGTCGTGGCGCTTCCGTCGCAGCGACGTTGCCTTCTTCGAGCTCGATCATCGGCTCGACTAGAGAGGTACGCGAGAACGGCCTACGTTGCAGAGGTGGCCTGGAGGTGTCGGCGCAGGTGGCGCGCCGTTGCGGTGGTGGTCGGTGTGATCGCACTGGTGTCGGGCGCGTGTTCCGCCGACCACAAGCCCTCGGCTTCCGCCTCATCGGGCCCATCGGTCGGCCCGGCGGGCGCATTGCTTCCCCTCCATGTGGAGCACGGCGAGCGACCACTGTTCGCCGACGAGTCAGGTCGCGAGGTGCTCCTGCGCGGCGTCAACGTGAACGCGCTCGGCGAGTACTACCAGGCCGACCCGAAGCTGCCGTCCACGATCCCGCTCACCCGGGACGACTGGTCGCAGATGGCTTCGCTCGGGTTCGATGCGGTGCGGCTCATCGTGTCGTGGTCTCGACTCGAACCGCAGCGGGGCGCCTTCGACGAGCAGTACGTGTCGCAGATCCGTGACGCCGTCAACGATGCGAAGGCCAACGGCCTCTATGTGATCCTCGACATGCATCAGGACGCGTGGGGGATGTACATCGCCACACCGCCCGGCACCTCGTGTCCCGCAGGGCTCGAACAGGCAATCGGTTGGGACGGCGCTCCGCAATGGGCGACGATCACCGACGGCGCCGACACGTGCCGTCAGCCGGGAAACCGCGAGTCCGCCCCCGCGGTCCAAACCGCGTTCCAATCGTTCTACGACAACCGCGACGGCATCCGCACCGAGCTCGAACAGACATGGGGCCGGTTGGCGCGCGAGTTCGCGAACGAACCTGCAGTGGCCGGCTACGACCTGCTCAACGAACCGAACGCGGTGGGCGACCTCCAGGTCGAGCTACCGAAGTACACCGCGTTCGCCAACGAGACCGTCGACGCCATCCGCGCCGGTGAAACGGCCGGCGGTGGCTTCCACCACATCGCCTTCGTCGAACCGATCGTCCTGTTCCCGATCCCGAACACCGTGCCGGAGCCGGGGTTCAGCACCGACCCGAACCTGGCGTTCGCACCGCACAGCTATTGGGAGTCCATCGTCGACATCCTGACCATCGAGCAGGGCTTCGACGTCGCCCATGACGCCGCCGCCAAGTTGGGCATGCCGTACTGGATCGGCGAATACGGCTGGTGGAGCACGAGCGCGTCGGATCTCGCCAAGTTGCGTCGCTACGCGCGCGCCGAGGATGCGGCGTTCGCCGGAAGCAGTTGGTGGCAATGGCGTCAAGCGTGCGGCGACCCGCACTCGATCGGTGTCCCTGGCGGCGTGCCTGCCGACCAGTACCACTTGCACACGCTGCTGTGCCCTGGAGACGACGATCAAGGGATCACGCAGCCGTACGCGACCGTGCTGTCGCGCACCTATCCGCGGGCCACGCCAGGCCACCTGACCGCGTTGACGAGCGACCCGGACGCCCGCACCGCGCACATCGCGGGCACCAGCACGGGTGCCGGCCAAAATGCTCGCCTCGTCGTGTGGGTGCCCGACCGCGGCCACGGCATGCCGGTCGTGAGTGGCAACAATGTCGCGGACGTGACGACCGCCGCGGCAAACGGAGGCTGGCTCGTGAGCGCGACGGTCGGCTGCAATTACTCCGTCGACATCGACGGAGCCGCCGGCTCCGCGATCACCGGCAACACCACGCCCTGCTGACCCGACGTACTGGTCACGCGCGTGCTGTCAGCACCGCGAGCTCTGGCCACGGGTCCCAGCCGTGCTCGATGAGCCAGCGGACCGCCAGCAGGCATCGCAACGAGGACCACGCGCGGATCACGTCGACGTCGACGTCGATGCCGTAGCCGGTGACAACCTCTTCAAGGCGCTCTTCGTGACCGAGCGTCAGCGTGGCGAGGTCGTACAGCGCGTCGCCCTCGCCGGCCTCGGACCAGTCGAGCACGCCGGTGACATCGTCACGGTCGACGAAGACGTGAGCGATCTGCAGGTCGCCGTGGATGAACACCGGTGCCCACGGCCGCATCGCCGCGTCTGCGAGGCGGCGGTTGCGCGTGACCACTTCAGCGGCAAGGACATCGTTGGCGACGAGCCACTCGCACTCGTCGTCGAGGCGTGGCGCGAGCTCGTCGAGGCTCCGACTGCGCCACGCCGGCGGAGGTGCGTCGTGCAACGCCCGGACGGCAGCACCTGTCGCGACCCACGCCGCCGACGACGCGGTCGACGGCTCCTGGAGGCGGCCGAGCGGTGTACCTGGAAGCGCGGCGAGCGCGAGCACGGGCGGCTTCCGCCACAGGATCTGCGGAGTCGGGATCGGCGCCATCGCCATCGCCTCGACCTCGACGTCGGTGCGCGTCTGATCCGCGTCGATCTTCAAGAACACATCGCCGACGCGCACGGTTGCGCGCTCGTTGTGGGCGACGACGACGTCGATCTCCTCCACGTCGGCCATCATCGCGTGACCGCTCTTCTCTCGTGGACGAACTTCTCGCCGACGAGATCGCTGAGCATCAGCGGTGGGTGTCAGTGGAGCCGCAGAGTCGCAATGCGCTCTCGCGGAGTGTGGCCGTCGCTCTGCGTGTCGTGAGATGTCGACCGGCAACCTGTTCAGCAGCCGTATGTCCGAGCCCGAGGATGGCGGCGGTGAGCCAGCTCGCGGGTAGAGCGCGGTCGAAGTCGCCTGTGCGCTGTCCTCGGCGAATGATCTGTTCGAGTCGCGTGCTGAGCGCGTGTTGAGGATTCTCTGTGGCCACAAGCGTGTGGGCGGCAGGCGAATGCATCAGTAAGGGATAGTGGCGACGAAGCAGCTGCCATCCGATGTCCAGAAACGCGCTCAGCGCTTCCGGAGGAGTTCGAGCGTCGAGCTCGGCGTCGTCCATTGTCGCCAGGACTTCGACGGCCGCGCTTTCGAGGATGGCCGCGACGAGGGCGTCGCGTGAGGGGAAATGGGCGTAGATGGTTTGGCGGGTGACCCCGGCTGCAGTGGCGATCTCTTCCATGGTCGCGTCGGGACGCTCGCCGAGCACGGTGTGAGCGGCGTCGACGATCGCCTCGACGCTGCGTTGAGCATCGGATCGGCGTCGGCGAGGGGACTCCGCGGCCTTGCGTTGATCGTTCATCGGAATCCCGCGCAAGCTATCGCCTCTCAAACCTTGACAAGGTGTATGGGATCTGTAAGTTTGACAGCATGTCAAGGAACGGAACGGTCGGCGACGGTACCCATGCAGTTGTCGACGACTACGACCCTCGAGGGATTCATGTCGTCGAAGATGGACCTCGACGGGAATCGCCGCTGCTCCTTCTCCATGGAACTGCGGGTTCGGTGAGCTGGTGGGATCCGGTACTTCGAGCACTGGCCGAGCATCATCACGTCATTCGCGTCGACCTGCCGGGGCACGGTCAGTCCGCTCCTGCAACGTCGTACGACGTCGCGGCACAGGCAAGCCGGGTGGCGGCAGCGCTCGACATGGTGGGCGCCGATCCCGTTGTCGTGGTCGGTCATTCGAGTGGGGGCTACGTCGCCACCGCTCTGGCCGAACAGCGTCGCGATCAGGTGAAAGCCGTGGCGCTGATCAACACCGGCCCGAGGCTCGACGCGCTGTGGCCGCAGCCGGCCCTGATCCGGGCGCTCTCGACGCCGCTCTTCAGCCGACTCGCCTGGTCGCTCCGTTCGGTGGCCGCGCGCCGTGCGCTGGCCTCGGCGTTCACCCGACCGGTCGACATTCCCGATGATCTCGTTGCCGCGGTCCAGGGCATGACGTACCGAGCGTTCACGGCGGCGCCGCGCGCGATGACCACGTACCTCACCGAGCGGGATCTGCCGGACCGCCTTGTTGCGCTCGACATCCCCCTCCTGGTGGTGTTCGGCGCCGAGGACCACCGCTGGGACTCGTCATCGGCTCACTCGTACGACGTTGTCGCCGATGCACGACTCGAGCTGCTTCCCGGCATCGGCCACTCACCCATGTTCGAAGCGCCCGAGGAGACGAGCACGATGCTCCTGGACTTCGCGGCATCGCTTTGACCGGCGACCGATCGAGACCCGACGCCAAGGCGAGATCGTCCATCTCCTCGGCAGGCAAGTGGGCCGCGGTGAGCGGCGCGGTTGCCGCGCTCGCCCTCGCGTGGCGGTTCCGCGACCGGCTCGGGATCCGGATCGTCGACAGTCTGTTCCGCCGGCCCGGCGGCCGAGTCGCTCGGTGGTTCTACCGCGATGCGAAGCCGCATCAGGACGCGTTCCGCGAAACCCTCGCCGCGATCGCGCTCAGCGGGGAAGACCACTTGCTCGAGGTCGGTAGTGGCGGCGGCACGTTCCTGGAGTGGGCGCTGGCTTCGGGCTGCACGGCGAAGGCCGTCGATCACAGCACGGAGATGCTCGCCTTGGCCTGCCGTCGCAACGCCGCGGCGATCGCCGCCGGCCGGCTCGAGCTGCACGAGGCAGACGCCGCGACCCTGCCGTTCTCGAACGGAGAGTTCACCGCGGCCGTGACGATCAACGGGTTCTTCTTCTTCGACGAACCTCGAGCAGTGCTTGCCGAGATCCACCGCACGCTCGCACCGACAGGACGCATCGCCATCCACACACTCGCAACCGCGCCGCGGCCGATCTCGGGTCGGATGCACCTGTACACCGACGAACACCTGGTGGGCATGCTCGAAGAGGCCGGCTACGAGCAGGTCGCGCTGCGACGCACCGGTCCGGCGGCGACGGCGCAATTCGTCACCGCCCGTAAGCCCGACGCGCAGCTGGCGGTGAAGCCAACGTGAGCCTCCTGTTAGCGGTACGGGGCGCGCACAGTGGTAGCCGTGGGACCTTTACCATCACGCCGTGTCGTCACGGATGCGCGGGATTCGTTCGGAGCTCACCAGACCGGGTCTGATTCGGGTTTCCGAGATCACCGTTCTCTTCTGGGTCATCAAGGCCCTGTCCACGGCGATGGGGGAGTCGACGTCGGACTACCTGGTGCATGCCATGGCGCCAGAGCTGGCCGTGGTCTTGGGATTCATCGGGTTCGCATTCGCCCTGGTGCTGCAGTTCCGAGCTGGTCGGTACGTGCCGAGGACGTACTGGTTCACGGTGGTGATGGTCGGGATCTTCGGGACGATGGCTGCCGACGTTCTCCACGTCGGTCTGGGAGTTCCGTACGCCGCCTCGGCCGTCGTCTACGCCGCTCTCCTCGCAACGGTGTTCGTTGTGTGGCGTCGCGTCGAAGGCACGTTGTCAGTGCACACCGTCAATACGCCGCGACGCGAGGCGTTCTATTGGGCGGCGGTCGTCGCCACCTTCGCGCTGGGCACCGCGCTCGGTGACTTCACTGCGAACACGCTCAACCTCGGCTACTTCACATCCGCAGTCCTGTTCGCGGCTGTGATCGCGATTCCCGCCATCGGGTTTCGCTGGTTCCATTGGAACGGTGTGTTCTCGTTCTGGTTTGCCTACGTGGTCACTCGGCCCTTGGGAGCGTCGGTCGCCGACGGACTCGGCAAGTCCAAGGCCGATGGAGGGCTCGGCCTCGGTGCCGGCGTGGTCGCGCTCGGTTGCGCCGTGCTGATCGTTGCGCTCGTTGCCTATCTCGAGTTCGTCAACGAGGGGACCGCCGCCTCCTCGTCCGCGCGGTAGCGGTTGCGGACTGGCGCTGCAGACAGTTGCCGGTGGGGACGTCGCTCGTTTGGTCCGGGTGCTCGCTCGGTCTTGTGGTGCCGTCAGGGAGCATCGAGCGAGGACGCGAACCGGATCGTGGCACCGAACAGTGCTTGCAGTCTCTGCTGCGCCACGCCGAAGTCGATATGCCAGTGACCGTTTGCGTCGGGCACGCCGTCGAGAACGAGAGCAGCTGCGGTCCGAACGCCACGTGCCGCTCCGACGGTGAACAGGGCGGCAACTTCCTCCTCGACCGCTGAAACTCCTCGCGCGCTGTAGTGGGCGATCTCCGCCGCCGTGGTCCGAAACGCGGCGGCGGTGGTCCAGCACGCGGCGCGCTCCCCGACCAGTCCTCCTGCCGCGAGAGATGTCCCGAAGGCCGCGGCCAGGTCGGCATCGGGACGCGCCTCCACGTCCGGTGCGGCGTAGTGGTCCGAGGTTCCATCGGCGCGCACGGCCGAGGTCGGCAGGATCAGGTCACCTGGTGACTGGTGGGGATGGAGTCCGCCTGCGTTGCCGATGAGCAACACCGTCTGCACGCCGAGCTCCGCCTGCAGCTCGAGTTGAGCTGCTGTCGCCGATGGGCCGGTGCCGAGGCAGTTGATCCCGACCCGTCCGCCGGTTCCGTTTACCAAGAAGAACCGTCCAGGTCCCGTACCCAGCATGTCGTTCGCGGTGTATGCGTCTGGCCGAGTCGCGAGGTACAGCTCGAACCTGGCGTACGTGTACACCACAGTCGAAGGGACGGTGCCGGGCTCCCAGCCGATGTCGCGCAGCGTGTCCAGAAACACGGCGGGCGTGTAGACGGACGCCAGGTTGACCTTGTTCTCGAACCGATCGACGGCCACGACGACACCCTGCTCACCAGCGGCGTGCTGCGCAACCAACCGGAGACGGGCCGCACCGACCGGGCGTCACGAGCCGATGCGGGAGCGCCGCGAGGTGTCGCGGGGCAGAGGTGCCGGGACCACGCGGACGGCCGGGGCTATGGTCGTGAGCGATGTGCATGCAATGCGTTGCTCAGTCGACCCCCATGGTCGCGACCGGGCTCGCCGTGCTTCGGCGCCGATCTTTGAAGGCCTTCCTCATGGCATCCTTCGCGCGCCCTCTGGCTCTGCTCCATCACGCCTGACGATCTGGGGGGTGCCTTGGCGCCTGTACCACGCGACGGGGACTCCCGGTCTCTCGCGCGTGCGCTGTGGCAGTACGGCGAGCCTGTACACGCGGTCACGTACTACGCGCCAGAGCGGCGAGAAGCGACTGATGCCCTCGGCTTGAAGGGCGGATGGATGAGCTACTTCGGTTGCCGCGCCGCGCCGCTGGGCGCAACGACCGCACAGGTCGTGACGGCGCTGTTCTACGTGTTCCATCCGCAGATGGTTGCTCGTGCGATCCCGGACGTGTGGAGCTGTGCCACGCCGGCAGCGCTGCTCGACGCTCGACTCACGTCCATCGACCGTGCTCTGAGACGGGTGCTCGGTGACGAGGTCAGCGCGTCATCGGCGATCGCGCGCGCCGCCGATCTTGCCGCGAGCGCCGTTGCTGGTTGCGACATGGCCGGCCGGCCGATGGGCGCCGCGAACCAGGCCATTGTCGTACACGACGAACCACATCTGCGGTTGTGGCAAGCCCTGACGGCAGTACGCGAGCACCGCGGTGACGGCCACGTCGACCAGTTGGTCGAGTCCGCAGTGACGCCCCCTGAGGCGCTGGTGTTGCAAGCGGCAACCGGACGCTCTCCGGAGGACGGGCTGCGCTCGAACCGCGGGTGGTCGGACGACGAGTGGTCAGACGCTGCTGCATCGTTGATGTCGCGTGGGCTGATCGACGAAGACATGCACACCACTGCGGCGGGCAACGACATCCGTCAGGCCATCGAGGACGGCACCGATCGACTCGCGGCTCCCATCGTCTCGACGATCGGAGTCGAGGAAGCGGCTGAACTCGTCGCTCTGCTCCGACCGTTCGCAGAAGCGGTGATGGCCGCCGGTGCAGTCCCCGCACACAACAACATGGGTGTGCCCTGGCCGCCGTCACACCTCGCCCCGTCGTGACGGCGTCGCGTGGCCACGACCGCCCAACACCGCCGCGATCGCGAGTTGGCTGTGGTCCACTGAGGACATGGAGCGTCCCGCGATGCGCATGTCCGGTCCGGTGCTCGACGCGCCGGACGTCGGTGTGTTGACGCGCTTCTACGAGCAACTGCTCGGTTGGGAGGTCGAGGAAGCGGAAGGCCCGCGGCCGGGACGGCCCGAAGGCGACGGATGGTCACGCCTGCGTCCGAGTGATCGCAGCACGAAGATCGAGATCCAGTTCGAGGAGAACTTCCGGCCCCCGGTGTGGCCCGCCGGGCCGAGCGACCAGGGGATGCAGATGCATCTGGACATCTGGGTCGAGGACGTGGCGCGCGGCGTGGCGTGGGCGAAGGAGTGCGGCGCGACCGACGCCGCGTCACAGCCGGTCGGGCGTGATCTGTCGCGATTGCGCGTGATGCTCGACCCCGCAGGACATCCGTTCTGCCTCTGGTCGTGACGCCGACGTCCTGAGCTCCGAGTGACGCTTCAGCAGGTCACGCCCGCTCGAGATGTCAGCTCGCCGGGGCTTCGGGCGGTTCGGCGAGCTCAGTGGGCACCCCGCCGCTGCGCCACCACAGGTAGTAGACGAGTCCGGCCAGGCCAGCCACCAGGACCGAGCTGCCGGCCAACCAGGGCCAAGCCGATGGGCCGCCACCGTCGGCCGAGTCGCCGATCGGGACGAGTGCGCTCTCGCTGGAGACCTCGGTGGTCGTGGTCGATGGCTCGGTGGTCGACGTCGTCGTGGTCGAGGTCGTGTCGGTGGTGGACGGCCCGGTCGTGGTCGAGGTCGTGTCGGTGGTGGATGGTGCGGTCGTGGTCGAAGTCGTGTTCAGCGCCGACGTCGGCGGGATGGTCTGCGGCTCCTGGCTCGTCGAAGACGCGGAGGTGTCGACGACGTTCACCGTGAAGCCCGTGGGTTGCGCACCGATCCTGTACTGGAGTGTCTCGGTGAGACCCGACACGCTTGCGGGGTTGCCAGGGGAGATCGTCGTCGGCGTGGCATCGCCGACGACGTGAATCGTGTAGCTGCGGTCGGTCGATCTCCACGTGACGGTTCCGTTCGACTCGACCTGGGCCGGGTTCGGCGACGGTGTGCCATTCGTGATCGTGATGGTGACCGACGTGGCGGCGCCGGCTCGGGGAATCGGCCCGAGCGCAACGAAGCCGAGGCAGGCGACCGGGACGGCCGCCATCAGGATCCACGCCCTGCGCACGAACTGAGTAAAGCAGGGGTCAGCGGGCAAGTAGCACCACGCTGGCGTTGGCGCCGCGCCCGATCGTGTGCGCGAGCCCGACCCGCGCCGCCGCGACCTGGCGAGGTCCGGCGTCGCCTCGCAGCTGATGGACCAGCTCGACGACCTGGCCGAGCCCCGACGCCCCGAGCGGCTCGCCCTTGGCCAGCAGCCCGCCACTCGGATTCACGGGCTTCGAGCCGCCCAGCTCGACGACGCCGTCGGCCAGGAGCTTCGCCTGCTCGCCCGGTGCACACAACGACAGCTCCTCGTACGCGAGCAGCTCGCGCGCCGCGTCGGTGTCCTGGCACTCGACGACCTCGACGTCTTCCGCGCCGATCCCGCTCGCTTCGTACGCGTACGCCGCCGCGAGCTGGGTCGGCGCAAGGATCGAATCGTCGTCGGCCAAGCCGCTCAAGGGCGTGGACTCCGCGAGAACGCTCCCCGGCAGGTGGCTGCACACGCGGCTGGCGCGCAGCTGCACGCCGCCGTCGCCTTTGCGCAGCACGACGGCGGCGGCGCCTTCGTTGGGCGAGCACAGCATCCACAGATGCAGCGGCTCGCACACGACTCGCGACGCGAGCACCTCGTCCGCAGTGACCTCCTTGCGGAACATCGCCAGCTCGTTGCGCGCGCCGTTGGCGCGGTTCTTCACCACGACTGCGGCGAGATCGTGCTTCGTCATGTCGCGCTCGCGCAGCAGCCGTTGCGCGCGCGCAGCGCGAAGTACGCAGGCGCGGGCGTGAGGCCTGCCCGCTCCTGCCAGGGCTCGAAGAACGACGAGCGGATCATCCCCTTCGGCATCTTCTCCATGCCGAACACGAGCGCGCAGTCGACCTGTCCCGACTCGATCGCCTGCGACGCGAGTGAGAGTGCAGCTGCGCCCGACGCGCAGCCGGCTTCGACATCGATGATCGGCATGCCGGTGCGCCCGAGCCGGCCGAGCACGCGATGTCCGGCGGCAACGCCTGAGTACGCGGTGCCGCAGAACGCCGCTGTGAACGTGGGATGGTCGGCGTCGGCCAGCGCCGCCCGTACCGCTTCGACGCCGAGGTCGACGACGGTGCGGTCGTCGAAGCGGCCGAAGGGCGTCATCCCGACGCCGGTGATCTCGATGCCGCTCACGCGCTCGACCTGCTCGCCGTGATCACGATGGTCGGAACGCCCATGTCGTCACGTCGCCGAAGCGATCGGCGACGAGGTGCATCGGCTGTCGCTCGCGCAGCGCAGACGGCTCTGACTCCGTCAGACGGCCGACGACCCGAAGGCCTATGCCGTCGAGCTCGACCACGCCGAAGCCGTAGGGGACCGGACCCTCGTAACCGGGCGGTAACGAGGTGACCGCCGTCCACAGGAACAGCTCACCAGAGGTCGGGAGGTCGACGGTGTCGACGTCGTCGACACCCGTGTACGGGCACACCTCGGCGCGCGGGAAGTGATAGAGCCCGTTCGACCGCGACCGACCACCGATCAAGACGAGCTGCTCGCCGTCCATTCGGAACAGGTCCCTCACGTGATGCCTTCGTCGGCGAGGCGATCGAGCTCACGGTCGTCGAGTCCGAGCGCGCCGGCGAGGATGTCGCGCGTGTCTGCGCCGAGTGCCGGCGCGCCAGATGGGACGACCGGAGGCGCACCGACGAAGCGGGGGAACGGCGCCTGCTGGCGCACGGGTCCGATGACGGGGTCGTCGACGGTCACGAGATCGCCGCGAGCGGCCATGTGCACGTCGGCGAAGATGTCTGCGGCGGTGTACGCGGTCGCGACCGGCACGTCGTGCTCGACGCAGGCCGCCTCGACATCCGTTGCCGCCAACGACCGCGTCCAGTCCGCGACGAGCTCGTTGATCTCGTTGCTCCGTTCGGCCCGGTCGGCCAGCTTGGCGAAGCGCGGGTCATCGGCGAGCTCGGGTCGGTTCATCGCCTTGCACAAGCGGCTGAAGTTCGCGTCGCTGCCCGCCACGATGCACACGTACTTGCCATCGCCCGTCGGATAGTTGTCGAGCGGCGCGGAGTTGGCGAGGCGGTTGCCTTCGCGCGAGCGCACGACGCCGAGCTGGTCGTACGCGGCGAGTGTCCATTCGAGGATGCGCAGCACCGCGCCGTAGAGACACGCGTCGACGACCGCGCCTTCACCGTCGCGCGCATCGCGCCGATACAGCGCGGCGATGCACGCGTTCGACGCGAACACGCCGGTGAGGTAGTCGGACATCGTGACGCCGACCCGCACCGGAGGCCGATCCGGATAGCCGGTGAGGTGCATGAGGCCGCCGTAGCCGATGCCGACGCGATCGAGGCCCGGTCGCGTCGCAAGCGGTCCGTCCTGTCCGAACGTCGAGATGCGCACGACGACGAGACGGCGATCGAGGTCGCCCGGCGCGATGTTCCATCGCTCGAGCGTGCCCGGTCGGAAGTTCTCGACGACAACGTCGGCGGTCGCCGCGAGACGGCGGAAGAGGTCCTGACCCTCTGGCTTGCGCAGGTCGAGCGTGACGCTCTTGCGGCCCCGGCCCTCGACCGACCAGAACAGCGAGTAGCCGTCGACGAACGGTCCGATCTCGCGCATGAAGTCGCCGCTGCCCGGCTGCTCGATCTTGATGACCTCTGCGCCCATCTCGCCGAGCAGCCCCGCACAGAAGGGCGCGGCGATGCGCGTGCCCAGATCGAGCACCCGCAGTCCGCCGAGAGGTCCTCCGCTTGTATCGGTCACCGGTTCCGTCATCGCGGGAGACCGAGCACGCGCTCGCCGATGATGTTGCGCTGGATCTCGTTGGTGCCCGCGAAGATCGACGACGACTGGTAGTAGAGCCAGCTCCGTTGC
The DNA here is from genome assembly GCA_963721305.1 of uncultured Acidimicrobiia bacterium. Classification (GTDB taxonomy): domain Bacteria; phylum Actinomycetota; class Acidimicrobiia; order Acidimicrobiales; family JACDCH01; genus DATAES01. Next base: position 426,379 of record CAVRIR010000006.1, on the reverse strand, counting down.
CAGCGGCCGTCGCCCGGGTTGTCAGCCGCGCCGTGCCACAGCGGCGCCGCGGGACCGAGCACCGCCATCGCGGTCTCGTGCAGTCGCTTGCTCATCTCGCTCCAATAGAGCTTGAGCGCGGAACCCTCCGGCCCGAGCTCGCGGCCGTGTGCGAGCCGCGACAGCGATCGCCAGTTGTGCAACTGGAAGAGCCGGACCTCGACGTAGGCCTCGGCGAGTCGTTGTTGCAAGCGATGGTCGTCGTAGACGCCCGATTCGATCGCGAGTCGGAGCAGCTCCTCGAGCAGCTGCACGTGGATCACGAGCTGGCGAGGGTTGGTGCCGCGCTCGTGCGTGAGGGTGGACGACGACACCCGCCAGCCGTCGTTCTCCGTGCCGACGAGCTGTTCGCCGGGCACGAACACATCCTCGAAGAACACTTCGTTGAACTCGGCCTCACCTGTCGCCTGGACGAGCGGGCGCACCTCGACGCCGGGGGATCGCATGTCGATGACCAGCGCGGAGATCCCCTTGTGCTTCGGCGCTTCGTCACGCGGCGTCGTGCGCGCGAGGCAGAGCCCCCAGTCGGCGAACTGCGCGTACGACGTCCACACCTTCTGCCCGTTGACCAGCCAGCCGTTGCCCTCGCGCACGGCGCGGGTCGTCACGCCGGCGAGGTCGCTGCCGGCGCCCGGTTCGCTGAACAGCTGGCACCACAGCTCGTCGGCGCGCAGGATGTTCGGCAGCCAACGGGCGCGCTGGTCGGGCGTCGCGTGCGCGAGCAACGTGGGACCGACGAGGTTGATGCCGATGCGCCCCACCAACTCGGGCGCCCGAGCCCTGGCGAGCTCCTCTTGCACGATGAAGTGGTGCAACGGTCCGGCGCCGCGACCGCCGTACTCGACAGGCCACGTCACGCCGACGAGATGCGCATCGGCCAACTGGCGTTGCCACGTGCGCAAGAACGCGACCTCGTCCGCAAGATCGTCGAAGCGCGGCGGCAAGCCCCTGCCGTACTCCCACGGCAGGTGCTCGCGCAGCCATGCACGCGTCTCGGCGCGGAAAGCGTCCTGTTCGGGGGTGGGGGTCAGGTCCACGACCGCGTCATCGTATGCTGACGCCGTGTCACGCCGGAATCGACGAAGGCAACGATGGACTTCGAGCTGAGCGACGATCAACAAGCGTTGCGTGACGCTGCTCGTGACTTGCTCGACGACCGCGCGAGTGCGTCGCATGTGCGTGCGGTCGTCGACAACGGCGCCGCCTACGACGACGAACTGTGGAAGGCCATGGTCGACCAGGGTTGGACGGGCATCGCCGTACCGGAAGCGTCCGGCGGCGTCGGCCTCGGCTGGGTCGAGGTCGCGGTGCTCGCCGAGGCCGTGGGCGCGCATGTGGCGCCCGCGCCGATCGTGCAGTCGCTGGTCGCGGTCGACGCGCTGGTCGACACCGCATGGCTCGAACCGCTGGTTGCGGGCGAGGCCATTGCCTGCGTCGCGGCATCGGGTCGACGCGAGGTCGTGCCGTACGCGCCGTCGGCCGACGTCCTGGTGTGCGTGCGGGACGACGCGCTGGTGGTCGCGGACCTGCGTGAGCATCGGCCGGCACGAGAACCGGCGATGGATGTCACCCGCGCGGTCGGCTGGATCGATCCCGACGCACTGCCCACGGTCGGGGCACTGGGCGACGGCGATGTCGTGCGGCGATTCATCGATCGCGGTGCGACCGCGCATGCAGCCGAGCTGCTCGGCGCGGCGCAGCACATGCTCGACGAGTCGGCCGAGTACGCGAAAGAGCGAGTGCAGTTCGATCGCCCGATCGGCAGCTTCCAAGCGGTCAAGCACCGGCTGGCCGACATGCTCGTCGACGTCGAAGGCATGCGCTCCGCGGTCTACTGGGCGGCGTGGTGCCTCGCCGCCGACCATCCCGACGCGTCAGTGGCCGCGTCGACGGCGAAGGTGTGGTGCTCCGATGCGGCGCGGCGCGTCATGGCCAGTGCGTTGCAGGTGCACGGCGGCATCGGATTCACGTGGGAGCACGACACGCACCTCTATCTCAAGCGCGCACAACTCGACGCGCTCGCGTTCGGCGACGCCACCGACCATCGCTCGCGTCTGGCGAAGCTGCTGCGTGCCCGGCTCGAGGCCGGCGAGTCAGTCCTCTGACGCAGCGCGCTCGCGCAGGGCTGCTCGGTCGGGCTTGCCCGCGGCGAGCAGCGGGAATTCCGCGAGCGCGACCACCCGCTCGGGAGTCTTGAACCTCGCGACGCCTTGCGTCGTGAACCACGAACGGCACTCGTCCAACCCGAATGTCGCGTCGGGCGCGAGCTGTACGTAGGCGACCACGCGCTCGCCGAGCCGCGCGTCCGGCGCTCCGACCGCAACGGCGTGCCGTACGTCGGGATGCGCTTCGAGCACTGACTCGACCTCGGCTGCCGCGATGTTCTCTCCACCGCGGATGATGACGTCCTTGAGCCGGCCGACGATCGTGACCCAACCCTGCTCATCGATCGCGCCGATGTCGCCGGTGCGGAACCAACCGTCGTCGGTGAAGGCGTCGACGTTGCGGGCAGGATCCGTGTACCCGCTGAACAACTCTGGCCCGCGCACGAGCAGCTCACCTGTCGCTTCGTCTCGCCGCAACTCGACGCTGCCGGTGGGCCGTCCGTCGGTCGTGACGGCGCGGACCGGATCGTCACCGTGTTGCGTCGTCGTCACCGTCGGCGCTTCGGTCGAGCCGTAGGTGCGCTTGACGACACAACCGAGCTTCGCACTCGCCTCCTCGACGAAAGCGGCAGTGACGCCCGCGCCACCGGACGAGACGAGCCGGAGAGACCCGACGGCCGTGGACGAGAACGTGGGCGCGCCCATGAGTCCGATGAAGAACGTCGGTGGACCGATCATGAACGTGATGCGTTCGCGTTCGATGATGCGAAGTGCTTCGTCCGGATCCCAGCGCGCCATCATCACGGCCATCATCGGAACCACGCCAGGAAGCATGACGCCGTTCAACAATCCGGAGATGTGCGCAAGGGGAGCGGGCATGAGGACGGCGTCGTCCGGCCGTAGCCCGTGCACGCGCGCCATGAGATGCGCCTTGTAGGACAGGCTTCGATGGGTGTGGATGACGCCTTTGGGTCGCCCACTGGATCCCGAGGTGAACAGCACTGCAGCCGCTTCGTCGGCACGGGCGCGTGAGTCGATCGGTGGTAGCGGCATGTCCGCGGGCAACGGTGTGTCCGCCGCGATGAACAGCTGTGGTGCGGTGTCCTCCAAGATCACGTCGATGTCGATCTGACCGGCAAGGTGGTGGATCGGGATCGCAACCGCGCCGGCGCGCCAGCACGCGCGGTACAGCACGACTGCGTCGATGCCGTTCGGACGTTGCCATGACACACCGTCGCCCGGCTCGACGCCGGCGGCGACGAGTCCGCCCGCGGCTCGGGCGACTTCGGCCTCGAGTGCAGAGGACGAGAGCCGCCGATCGCCTTCGACGACGAGCGTGTCGAGCGCCGGTGTGCGTGCCAGCGCGACGTCGAGCGATTCGACGTCCAAAGGTCCGCCGGGTCGAGTGTCGTGGTCGGCGCGGGCGTGTGTGTAGGTGGGTGCGATCAAGCGTCTAGTGGAGGGAGCGCTGCAGGAATTCGACGGTCAGCGGCCACGATGCCGCGGCGGCATTGGGATCGTGGAATTGCGGCGCGAGGTGGTTCTCGAAGGCGTGGCCGGCTTGGTGCTGGACGTGGATCTCGATGTTCGGTCGCTCGCCGAGCCGGGCGCGGATCGCGTCGACCTGTTCGTTCGGGATGTACGGGTCGTTGCCACCGAAGTGGAAGAGGGTCGGGCAGGTCAGGTCGTCGCACTCGTTGAGCCGGTCGGCGATGCCTGATCCGTAATACGCCACGCACGCGTCGGGATCCGCGTGGCACGCGACCAGGAACGCGAGCAGTCCACCGAGGCAGTAGCCGAGCACGCCGGCCGAATGTCCGGCGACCTCCGGCAGCGATCGCAGTTGCGCGAGCGCGGCGCGCAGGTCGCCGATCTTGATGTCGTCGTCGATCTCACCCGCGTAGCGCGTCACGTAGCCGAACGCCTCGTTCATCGCTTCTTCGTCGTGCGCCAGCGCGATGCCCGGTTGGATCCGCCAGAACACGTCCGGGGCAAGGACGACGAAACCGAGGTCGGCCAGATCGGCCGCTTTCGCCTTCAGGAAGTCGCCGACGCCGAAGATCTCCTGCAACAACAGGACGCCAGGACCTCCACCACCGTCCGGCACGGTGACATGCCCGGCGAACGTTCCCCCGTCAGGTGCGGTGATCGTCTCTTCCCGAGTGCTCACCATCCGACCAGCCTGTCACGACCAGCGAATGTCGACTCGGAGCTCGCCTCAGCGGAAGTCGAAGGCGACCTTGATCGCACCGGTGTGCTCCTGGTCGATCAGTGTCATCCACGCGTCGCGCCAGCTCTCGAGCGGGAAGGTGTGCGTCAGCATCCCGGTCAGGTCGATGCGGCCCGACGCCGCGAGATCGAGGTAGTGCGCGATGCCGTGCTTGCGCACACCGTCGACCTCCTCGATGCCGAACGCGTTCGAACCGACCCAGCGGATCTCCTTGAAGTAGAGCGGGGAGAACTCGCCTCGCGTCCACGTGTACAGGCCGAGTTGCACCATCGTTCCGCGCGCCTTGAGCACCCGCATGTCGACTTCGAACGTCGCCGGCGCGCCGATCGTGTCGTACACGACGTCCACGAAGCCGGGGTAGCACAGCGGCAACCCGCCCCAGGGCCGGCGCAAGACGCCGCCTGACCACTCGGCCAGTTGCTCGATGAGCTCTTCGCGCGGCTCGGGACGGAACACGGTCGCGCCGAGGCGTTCGGCGACCTTCGCTTGCGCGTCCCACGCCGCGATCGTCACCACGTCGACGGTCGGATGGAGCGCACGCAGGATCGCAGTCGCGCAGGTTCCGAGCGCGCCGGCGCCGTAGACGATCGCCTTGCCGCCGGGTGGAGGCGGATTGCGGGTGATGGCATGGAGACTGACGGCGAACGGATCGCCGAGCACCGCGACCTCATCGGCAACGTCGTCCGGAACCGGGATCATCATCTGGCGGTGCGCAGGGACCAGTTCCGCGAACCCGCCGGTCGCGTCCGATGACGTACCGGTGTGAATGCCGCGCGAGACGCGACCGTCGAAGAAGCTCCAGCACAGGCTCCAGTCGCCCGCTTCGCACGAAGGGCACAACGGTGTGATGCCGCGGGGCGCGCATGACAGCCATGGGTTGAGCACGACGCGCTGGCCGAGCTCGAAGCCCTCGACGTCAGGACCGAGCTCCTCGATGGTCGCCACGACCTCGTGCCCGAGCACCTGCGGGAACGAGATGAACGCGGTCATCGGGCTGTCGTCGCCGTGCTCGTAGTCCATCAGGACCTGCTTGGTGTCCGAGCCGCAGATCCCGGTCATGCGCGGGCGGATGACCGCCCAGTCGGAGCCGAATGGCTTCGGGTCGGGGATGTCCTGGAGGACCATCGGCGTGGCGGCGAGGTGGCGCAGGAGCTTCGGCGCGTCCTCCGGTGGCTGCGCCGGCATCTCATCGGGATACGCGCCGAAGACGAGAGCCTTCATGGTGTCGCTCCTTTGCTCGGATGGACCGCGATCGCGGCTTGCACCGCCTTCTCCACCGCGGCGAGCAGGTCGTCGGTGGTGACTCCCATCGCCGCCTCGGCCTGGTGGACGTCGTCGCCGTCGAACACCGACGCGATCCGCCGGCGAAGGTCCGCGGGAGAATCGCAGTGCGCTCCTTCGAGCACGGACGCGACGCGGTCGATCGTGTCGGGCGGACTCACGTGCATGTCGCCGGCCATGAGCGCGCGCACGATCACCCCGTTGTCGTCGATGGCGACGCCGGCGCGGCACAACTTGCGGCCCTTGTGATTGCCGAAACCGATGTGTGTGCCGGCGGGCGCGTCGGCGGTGAACCGTTCGGACGACACCCGCCGGACCATGTCGTCGTTGCCAATGCGCGCGCCGATCTTCGTCAGGCCGTGCTTCTCGCCGTCGCTGAGCTCGCTCGGTTCGAGCTCGATGCCGGCAGCTTCGAGTGACGTGAACAGCGCGTCGCGAAACTCCTCGTAGGACACGGCGCGACCGGCGACCTCTTCGGCGGTGCACACGTACTCGCGCATGTCCTTGACGACCTTGTCCTTGAACTTCTCGTCGGGCACGCGCACCACCTGGAGGTACAGGTCGAGGTTCGGTGGCGCGATGTTGAGGAAGCCGCCGACGGAGTTGCAAGCGACGACGTCTTGCGCGGTGAGCGCGCCGAGCTTCCGTCCGTGCCAGCGCAGGTCACTCGATCCCTCGAACCTGACCTCGCCGAGCCCGATCTCGGCGAGCGTGTCGAGGAGCACCGGTTGGAACCGCGCGAGCTCGGCATCGAGGTCGCCGTAGCGATCCTTGGGCAGCAGGAAGCCCCACATCACTGCGCACCCGGCGTCGTAGAACGCGGTGCCGCCGCCGTACATCGGACGGCGGATGACCGCGATGCCGAGCCGCTCGCACGCCGCGAGGTCGAGCGTCGAGTCGACGTCGTCGAACCAACCGACGTTCAGGTGCGTCTGTCCCCACACCGAGGTCGTGGCGATCGGGTCGGCCCCACCTGCGACGTTGCGGCTGAGCACGGGCATGACCGCCGCGTTCTCGAACGGTGTGACCGCGCCGCAGTCGATGCTGCGCCAGTGCTCCGCGACGGCTTCCCCCATCGCCGGCCGAACGTACCATGACACCGGCGTCAGGTTTCGGGGCGCGGCCGCCCGTCCGTCCGCCTCGTTCGCGAAGGGATGGGGCGTCGGAGACGGCGGTCAGTTGACGGACGGGTCCGGCGGGAAGTTGGCGATCTGGCGCAACGGCTCGGGCTGGCGGCGCAGGACGTCCCGCCACAGCGCCTCCGGTCGGTCGGTGAACGTGTCGGTGTCGACCGCGTCGACGACGAACCACGCGCCCTCGTCGATCTCGCCCTCCAACTGGCCCTCGCCCCAACCCGCGTAGCCGGCGAACACCCGGACCTCTGCGAGTCCCGCGCCGATCAGGTCGGCATCGGCGGTGAGGTCGAGGACACCGACCATGCCCTCGACCTCGGTCCAACTGCCGTCGGGCAACTCGTACGCGGGCTCGCGGGCCGCGAGCGCGATGACCGAGCTGCGCGACACCGGTCCTCCGACGAACACCACCGACGGCGCCGCGACCAGACGCGACCAGTCGGGCAACGGTTCGGTCACCTCCAGCGGCGACGGCCGGTTCAGCACCAGTCCGAGCGCGCCCTCGTCGTTGTCCTCCAGCATGAACACGACCGTGCGATCGAAGTTCGGATCGCCGAGGAGCGGTGACGCCACCAGAAGCCGTCCCCTCGTCGAATCGAACCGCGGCACCGCCCCTGTCTACCCGCGCGGCCAGGCTTGACGGAGGGCGTACCGTCGAAGTCGCACGCACCGCGGACCCCTCTGTCTCTGGGTCAGCGGGGCGCTCGCGCGCGTTCACACGCCTGAAGCACCGACCGCAAGGAGGAGTGATGGCCCATCCCGACCTGGCCGAGGAGCAGGCGCACCTCGACCACGCCTACCGATGTCTCGCCGACATGCGTCGGCGGACCGAAGCAACCGCCGCCATCGACGACATGGCCGCGCAGGCCGTCGACGGTGAGATCGCCCGATGGCATCTCAAAGAACGACTGCGCTCGCTCGACGTCGACGTACCGGGGCTCGCGTTCGGACGGATCGACGAGGAGTCCAAGCCGGGACAACCGGCACCCACGTGGTACGTCGGTCGCCGCCACGTCGAGGACGAGCGCGGCGAGCCCGTGGTCGTCGACTGGCGCGCGGGCGTCTCGACGCCCTTCTATCGGGCGACCGCATCCGACCCGTTCGGGCTGCGCCGCCGCCGCCGCTTCCTGATGTCGGGTAGCCAGGTGGACGATTTGTTCGACGAGGTGTTCGACGATCCCGAGTCGATCCACGCCGCCCGCCACGGCGGCATCCCCGACCCGTTGCTCGCCGAGCTCGAGCGCGAGCGCACCGGCGCGATGCGCGACATCGTCGCCACCATCCAGGCGGAGCAGGACGTCGTGATCCGCGCGCCGCTCGACGCCTGCCTCGTCGTGCAGGGCGGACCGGGAACGGGCAAGACCGCTGTCGGGCTCCACCGGGCCGCGTTCCTGCTGTACGAACATCGGCAGCTGCTCGACGAGGAAGGCGTGCTCGTGATCGGTCCGAACCCGGTCTTCCTGCGTTACATCGCGCAGGTGCTGCCGTCACTGGGTGAGACCGCGGTGCGCCAGACGACCGTCGAGCGACTGCTCGGCAGCCGGGTGCGCGCGTTCGACACGCCCGCGATCGCGGCGCTGAAGGGCGACGCCCGGATGGCGAGCGTGCTCAGCCGAGCCGTCGACGCGCTGATCAAGCAACCGAAGGACGATGTCGTCGTCACGACGTCGTGGGGGACGGTACGCATCCGGGTGGCCGACGCACAGGCGGCGATCGACCAGATCATCGGACGGGGTGTGCCGCACAACGTCGGTCGAAACGCGCTGCGAACGCAGCTCGTCAGGATCGGCGAGCAATCCATCGCGGATCGCCGCGGCGACGACACCGCGCCACTCGGGTTCGCGGAGGAGCTGAGAACGGACAAGACCTTCCAGCGCGCCCTCGCCACCTGGTGGCCCGCGGTGAGTGCTCCGGCGATCGTCCGCAAGGTGCTGTCGTCTCCGTCGATGCTGCGGACGGCGGCGCGCGGGTTGCTGTCGGACGACGAGCAGCAGCTCATCCTGCGCAAGGCGACGAAGCGGGCGGACGACGAACCGTGGACCGCGGCCGACGCGGTGCTGGTCGACGAGGCCGCCGCGCTCGGCGACGGCGCTCGCCACGTGTACGGGCACATCGTGGTCGACGAGGCGCAGGACCTCACCGCCATGGAGCTGCGCGCCCTCGCTCGCCGTTGCCCACGCCATTCGATGACCGTGCTCGGCGACCTCGCGCAGGCGACCCGCCCCGGCGGACAGCGTTCGTGGGAGGACGCGCTCGCGCAGCTCGGCTCGCCTGCCGGCGCGGAGATCACCGAGCTCGATCTCGGTTACCGCGTTCCCGCACCGGTGATCGACTTCGCCAACCGCCTGCTGCCCGAGGCGGCGCCGGATGTCCGCCCGTCGAGGTCCGTGCGGGTGGCGGGCGATGCGCCGGCCGTCGTCGGTGTGGATGCTGATGCGTTGGCCGAGACCGTCCAGCGCATCGTCGACGACCAAGCCGCTCGTTGGACGACGGTCGGAGTCGTCGTGCCAGAAGCGTGCGGGCCGGTCCTCGAGCGGGTCGCCGAGGGTGTGCTCGTGGTGACACCGGCGGAAGCGAAGGGGTTGGAGTTCGACGCGGTGGTCGTGGTCGAGCCTGCGCTCGTGGCGCAGGCGGGCGACGACCAGCACGCCGGCCTCCGGCTTCTGTATGTGGCGTTGACCCGCGCCGTGCAGACCCTGACGGTCGTGCACTCGCAGCCATTGCCCGCCGCACTGGCCGGCGCCTCCTAGCCTTCTGCACGTGCTCGGTCCTGAAGACGCGTTGTTGACCGGCAAGAGCGCGGTCGTGACCGGTGCCGCCCAAGGGATCGGCGAAGCGATCGCGCTCGCGTTCGCGCGGTTCGGCGCGTCGCTCGCGTTGTGCGACCGCGACCCGGACGGACTCTCGCGCGTGGCGCGAGCCATCGACGAGATCGGCCAGCCGGTTGTCACGGGCGTGCTCGACGTGCGCGACCGACACCAGGTCGACGCGTTCGTCGGCGATGCCGTCAGGGCGCTCACGCATCGCGTGGACATCCTCGTCAACAACGCCGGTGGCGGATTCGCAGCGTCGTTTCTCGACGTGAACGACAAGGGTCAGGACGCGTTGGTCCACGAGAACTTCTCGTCCGTCACCCACTTCGTGCGCGCGTGTGTCCCCCACATGCGCGAAGGCGGCTCGATCATCAACCTCACGTCGATCGAGGCACACCGCGCTGCACCCGGTTTCGCGGTGTACGGCGCGATGAAAGCCGCCATCGCGAACCTCACGCAGTCGCTCGCGCTCGAGCTCGGCGACCGCGGCATCCGGGTCAACTGCATCGCGCCCGATGTGATCCCGACCCCAGGCGTCGGTGAGTTGCCGGGCGTGGCCGAGCGGATGGCGTTGCCGGTGCGCGGCCATGTCGACGACTGCGCGGGCGCGGCCGTGTTCCTCGCCGGCGGGCTGAGCCGGTTCGTGACCGGTACGACCGTCCACGTGGACGGCGGCAACGATGCCGCCGGCGGGTGGCACCGCCAGCCGGACAACACCTGGCAACCCTGACTGGGTCGCCTGTTCGACGAGCCCTGCTCAGTCGGTCGGACTGCTCAGGTGCTCGTCGGGGACGACGCTGCCCTGGAAAGACTGGAACACGGACTGGGCACCTTCTATCCGCTTCCGCAGTTCCTCTTCCGCGGCCTTGATCGCTTCGCGGCGAGAACGGGCCTCGGTCAACATCGCGTTTGCGTCACGTTCTGCCTCTTGCCGCGTGTTGCGGGCCGCCGTGAGCTCGGATCCGGCCTCTTCACGTTGCGACCGCGCTTCGTGGATGATGCCGTCGGCTTCCTGGTTCGCCAAGCAGCGAACGGCCTGCGCGTCGACTTGTGCCGACTCGCGAATGCCTTCCGCTTCAATGACGAAACGCGGCGTCGAGCTCGGACTCGCCGTGCTGTGGGCGGACGGCGGGCAATTCGCCGTAGCCGTTCGTGTAGCTGGACAGCCGCGCGCTCGTCTCATCGGGAAGCGTGCGAGCCAGCACTCGGATGGCTTCCGTCACGTCCTCGCCGGACAGATCGGTGAAGCCGTGGTCGGCGATGTAGCCGGCCGGATTCCCCTTGAAACGGTGCTGCGCCCCACCGTCCGTGAGCAGGCCATGCAGGAAGTCCAAGATGTTGGCCATTGCTGGAGACAGTACCGTTCGGCGCGTGGCTGACCAGGAGCTCATCGGACGGACGCTCGCGCTCTACTGCCAGTTCTGTGACGACGGACGATTCGACGAATGGGGCGAGTTGTTCGTCGAGGACGCGCGGTTCATCGTCCTCGGACAGACGCACGAGGGACGCGCCACCATCCAGGCGTGGATCGCGAAGGCGCAACCTCCCGAGCAACGAGGCAAGCACTTCCTCGGCCAGAGCGTGATCGACGTCGACCCGGGAGGTGAGACCGCGTCGGGCGTCACCGATTACTCGTTCATCAGCCGCACCCACGAGGGCGGCTACGCCATCACGTCCGCCGGCCGCTACTACGACACGCTCGCGCGCTCGTCGACCGACAACCGGTGGCGCTTCGTCTCCCGCGAGATCCGCTTCCTCGGCTCCTGACCACCGCTCCCCGCGAACTCCGGGGAGAAACGGGCGCGATAGCGCCCGTTTCCATCCAACATTCGCAGTGCTACCGGACCGAGGTGGGGTAGCCGCCGCCGCCGAAGCGTTCGTCGAGGGCGTCGTAGTCGATGGCCCAGCCGTCGCGCGGGAGCTCGTCGACGAACTCGACGGACCGCGGCTTCTTGTAGGACGCGATGAGGGTGCGGCAGTGCTCGACGATGTCGTCCTCGGTCGCTTCTTGTCCGTCGCGGAGGACGACGATCGCCTTCACCGACTGGCCCCACGTCTTGTCCGGTACGCCGATGACCGCGGCCTCCCGCACGGCCGGATGCTTCTGCAGCGCGCCCTCGACCTCCGCCGGATAGATGTTCTCGGCGGCGGACTTGATCAGCCGGCCCTTCGGCCCGATCCAGGTCAGCGATCCGTCCTCCTCGCGGCGGCCGAGGTCGTTCGTGTGGTGCCAGTCGCCGGCCAGCCGTTCCGCACTGAGCTCGTCCCGGTGCAGGAACCCGTTCATCACCGACGGCCCCCGCGCCACGATCTCGCCGACCTCGCCAGCGGGCAGTTCGTTGCCGTCCGGGTCGACGATGCGCACGAGCGCCATCGGCGACGGGCGTCCGGAAGTCCCCGTCGCGTCGCCGCCCCACGCGTTCAACGTGAGCATGCCCATGACCTCGGTCTGCCCGAACCCCGCGGGCTTCGCGCGCCCACGGGCTCTCGTCGACCGTGACCATCGCGTTCCATTCCGGCGCGCCGGGGAACGTGCGCAACGACGACAGATCGAAGCGACCGCCGGCGTTCAGCTCGAGGATCTGCTTGATGGTCGGGCCCATCACGAACGCGCCGGTGCAGCGCTCGTCGGCGATCAAGCGGCACAGCTCCTCGGCCTCGACGCGTCGCGTGAAGACGTTGGTGCCGCCGAAGTGGAACGTCGCGAGCGTCGTCATGAACGTGGCGACGTGGAACAACGGTCCCGAGTTCAAGTACACGTATTCGCTGTCGACCCGCTGCAGGTTGCCCATCACGAGGTCCTGCACGAGCACGGCCCAGTGCGAGAGCAGCGCGCCGTTCGGACGTCCCGTGAACGCGGCGGTGTAGAGCTGCAGCACCGGCGACGCCGGGTCGACGACGAGCGCGGGATCGTCCTCCGACCCGCGCCCGAGGAAGCCCTCGTACGAGTCGGGCGAGCCGGCGTCGGTATCGTGGCGCAGCCAGCGACCTTCCGAACCGCTCGTCGCCAGCTCGCGCCCGGCGCGCACCGCTTCGCCGATCTCCTCGTCCTGCCAGATCACGACCTTCGCGCGCGTGTCGTCGATCACGAAGGCGAACTCGTCCGGCGATTGCCGCCAGTTGGCCGGACAGAAGACCGCGCCGAGCTTGGCCGCCGCCAGCAACGTCTCGAGCAGCCGGAACGAGTTCTGGCCGAGCCACAGGATGCGATCGCCCGTCGCAATGCCCCCGTCGTTCGCCAGCGCGTTCGCCAGCCGGTTCACGCGATCGTCCAGCTCCGGCCAGGTGAGGCGGACGTCGCCGTCCACGATCGCCGTGCGCAGCGGGTAGCTGCGCCGGTTCTCGCGGAGGATGTCCCCGAGCGTCAGTGCGTGCAGCAAGTCGACAGCCATGGGGCGGATGCTGCCAGAGACTGACGCAGGTGGTGGGCGCGAGCGAAGCGATCGGGGCGAGCGGGGCGCAACCCCGAGAAGATGCACCTTGTACGGTGCTCCGCTGATGGAGGTGTGGACGACTGGACTGTCGCTGCCGCGGGTAGCGGCGCGCATGGCGACCCGCGCCGAAGATGCCGGTTTCGACGGCATGGTCGTGGTGGACAGCCAGAACCTCGCGGGGGACTGCTACGTCGCGCTCGCGATGGCGGCGCGCGAGACCGAGCGGTTGCGACTCGCCACCGGCGTCACCAACCCGTTCACCCGCCATCCTGCGGTCACCGCGGCGGCGATTGCCAGCGTGCACGTCGAGTCCAACGGGCGAGCCATGCTCGGCATCGGCCGCGGCGACTCCGCGCTCGCGCACATCGGCCGCGCCCCGGCCCGGGTCGCGCATCTCGCTCGCTACCTCGAAGCAGTCCAGGCGTACCTGCGAGGCGACGAGATCGCCTTCGATGACCTGGCGCCGTTCGCCCTCGAGCACGCCGCTCCCGTGGTCGACACACTCGACCTCGACGCGACCGCACCGTCGAGCAAGTTGCACTGGCTGCGCACCGATCTGCCCAAGGTCGACGTCGACGTCGCCGCCACCGGACCGAAGGTGATCGACACCGCGGCTCGCCTCGCGGACCGCGTCACCCTCGCGCTGGGCGCCGATCCGGCGCGGCTGCAATGGGGCATCGAGCGAGTGCGCGCCGCCGGACGAGACGTCGCGATCGGCGCATTCGTCAACGTCATCGCGCATCCCGACGCCGAAGTCGGGCGCGACCTCGCGAGCGGCGGGATGTCGACGTTCGCCCGTTTCAACGTGATGCACGGTCAGACCGAAGGGCCGTTGTTCGACGGCGGAACCGAGACGCTGTCGCGATTGCACGACCGTTACGACATGCGCCAGCACACGCGCGCCGACTCACCGCAGGCGGCGACTCTCGACGCGGCGTTCGTCGACCAGTTCGGCATCATCGGTCCGCCTGACGCATGCGTCGAACGTCTGCGGGCGCTCGCGGCGCTCGGGCTCGATCACTTCGTGATCGTGGGTCCATCACTCGGCTCGGACCGCAACGCGGCGGCCGAGGCGATGGTGCTGTTCACCAAGGAGGTTCTTCCGGAGTTGCACGCGGTATGACGGCTGTTCCCGATCCCGATCTCGCGGCCGACAACCTGGCGCCGCGCCACGACGTTCCGACGGATGGCCGCAGCGGCTTCGCGCTCGTCGAGGGCCGCCAGGTGCACTACCTCGAATGGGGACCGTCGAGCGCACCGGCGGTCGTGTGCCTGCACGGCGGCGGCCAGACGGCCTACATGTACGAGGAGTTGGGCAGCGCGCTGCGGCACACGCACCATGTCCTCGCTCCCGATCTGCCCGATCACGGCGACAGCGATCCGCTTCCGGGCGACGCGTGGGGCCGCGAGGATCTCGCCGCCGCGATCCCACCGGTCCTGGACGAGTTCGGCATAGCGCGCGCGGTCTTCGTCGGCGCGTCACTCGGCGGACTGACGTCGATGTGGCTCGCCGCGCGTCACCCGGATCGTTTCGCGGGGATGGTGCTGATCGACATCGGCCATCGACTCGAAGAAGAAGGCGTCAAGAAGATCTTGGAGTTCATGAGCGCCCACGAGTCGTTCGGGTCGCTCGAGGAGGCGGCCGAGTTCATCTCCGGCTACCTCCCGTATCGCCGCTCGTTCCGCCCCGAGAGCCTGCGCCGCAACCTTCGGCAGCGGGCCGACGGTCGCTGGGTCTGGAAGCACGGCATGACACGGCGCCGGCTGAAGCGGCAGGAGGAGACCGGCGAGGACGAAGTCGATTGGCGCAGCATCATGACCGGCGTCGAGGACGACGCGGCCGCGATCGACGTGCCCGTGCTGCTGCTGCGAGGCAGTGCGTCCGACGTGCTCTCCGGTGACACGGCCGACGAGCTCACCCGCATCCTGAAGAACGGGCGGCTCGAGACCGTCGAGAAGGCCGGCCACCTCACCGCCGGCGACAACCCCCACTCGACCGTCAACCTCGTGAAGGGGTTCCTCGCCGAGGTCGGGTGGTAGAGCCAGGCAACCTGCGAGCAGGTTGCTGAACACCAACCCGCTCCTCCTGTGCCGAGTCGTCAGACAGTCGACGACATGAGCCACTCGACGTTGTCGTGGAACAAGCCGGGATGGTCGAGTGCGTCACAACCGGCTCGCGCATAGTCGGCCAGCGGGTCGGCGGTTCCTTCCGAATGGGGGAAGTCGCTGCACAACATGAACACGTCGCCGCCGCGCGCCGTGAGGCGGCGCGGATCTTCGTAGGCGAACGACGACACGCGCACGTGGTCGAGGAAGTACTCGCTCGGTCGCCGTTGCAGCTCGACCACGGCGCGGCCGTTGAGCTGGGCGGTGAAGTCCGACGCGCCATCGATCATCAGCAGGAACTGCGGGACCCAGATCGAGCTCAGCTCGACCACGCCGACATGCAGATCCGGGTGCCGTTCGAACGCGCCGTTGAGGATGAGGTCCGTGAGCGCGAGCGCGGGCGGGACCCACAGGAACACCGACTCGACGACCGGAACGCCGTCACCGTCGTCGGTGTACCAGCAGTCCTCGAAGACTCTCGGTTGATCGGCGACGTGGAAGACCGGTGTCACGCCGTTGTCGACGAAGGCCGACCACATGCGGTCGTGGTCCGGATGGGACAGCGGCCGCCCGTCGATCGGTGCGGGCGCCACCATCGCGAGCCGGACGCCGTTGTTGCTGATGGCCGCCAGTTGTTGCTCGAGCCAGACGGGGTCGCGCATCGTGAGGTGCGCGACCGGGTGGAGCCGGTGGCCGCTCTCGTCGGCGATGACACCGCACCACCGGTTCCATGCCGCCATGTTGGCGGTGAGGGCGGGCAGCGAGTCCGTCAGCCGGCGCTCCCACAGGAGGCCGAAGTTGGGGAAGCAGACAGCCGCGTCGAGACCGACGTCGTCGAGCCATCGCACCCGCTCGGTGGGCGACCAGTACACGTCCGGCACCGCTTCGTCGTAGAGGTACTCGGATCGTTCCCCGTCGCGCAGTCGTTGGCGGTGGCGTCCGTTCGCCGCGGTGTCCCCGGGCCTGTGCGCGTCGGCGAGCCCGAGGCGGGCGCCGCGCCAGGTGAGCCAGGTGAACCCGCGGTCGTCGTCCTCCAACCGGAGCGCCTCGTCGCGCATCGACGGTTCGATGTTGTCGAGCCACATCGACCGCGGCTCGTAGAGGTGCTCGTCGGAGTCGATGGCCGCTGACATCGCGCCCTCCCTACTGCTTCTTCACTCCGGTGTCGCGGACGATGAGGGTGAACTTCACGTCGACGACCGGCTCGCCGGACGACGAGTCCTTCCACGACGTCTCCATCACGTAGAACTCCATGAGCGCCGACGACGTGTCCTTCTCGTACACGTCGCTGATGCGAGCGGTGCCCTCGAGCACATCGCCCACGTGCGCACCGCGGTGGTACACGAACTCCTGCTCGCCATGGAGGATCATGCGGCCCGCGCCTCGCAGCTTCTCGATCGGCAGGCCCGTGGTGGCGCCGTCGATCGTGCCCCAGTAGCTCCACGAGAACGGGAACGTCGGCGGGACGATCGCACTGTCGTCTGCGTACGCAGGCGAGCTGTCCTTCACCGCGGTCGCGAACGCGCGGACCGGGCCCGATTCGATGCGCACCTTCGTCGAGCCGAGCTCGGTTCCCTTCAACTCCGTCATCGCGCCCACTGGTTGTCTTCCTTCCTCGGCTGTCTGGCGGTCAGCGCCCGAAACCCATCTTCGGCAGACTCGATCGGCGGTCGCCGAACAACTCCTGCTTGCGAGCGGCGATCTCGTCGGGAGACCACCGGTGGTCCTGCTCGATCTCGCTCACCATCGTCCAGCCTTCCATCAGGTGCAAGCGGCCCGCGAATGCGACGAACACCTGACCGGTCACGTCCGCCGCGTCGTCGCTCGCCAGCCACACCACCGACGGGGCGATGTTGTCCGGATCCCACTCGTCGAAACCGTTCTCGGTCGGTGCGCCGAAGTCGCCGAGGACGGTCTCGGTCATGCGCGTGCGAGCGCGCGGCGCGATCGCGTTGACCGTCACGCCGTAGTTCTTCAGCTCACGGGCGAGACCGATCGTCATGCCGGCGATGCCGGCCTTGCACGCGACGTAGTTCGCCTGCGCGGTGCCGCCGTAGAGGCCGGCCTCGGATGACGTGTTGATCACGCTCGCGCGCACTGCCCCGCCCGCCTTCGAGCGCTCTCGCCAGTGCTCCGCGGCGAAGCGAGTCGGCGCGAAGTGTCCCTTCAGATGGACGCGAACGACGGCGTCCCACGCGTCCTCGTCCATCTTGAACGACATGCTGTCGCGCAGGACACCCGCGTTGTTCACGAGGACGTCGAGCCGGCCGAACTCGTCGACTGCGTGTTCGACGAGTGCGCGAGCACCGTCCCAGGAGGAGACGTCGTTGGTGTCGGCGGTCGCCTTGCCGCCTGTGCCGACGATGGCATCGACGGTGTCCTGTGCGTGGTTCTTCTCGACCGCGCCGTCGAGCGTCGTGCCCAGGTCGTTCACGAGGACGGTCGCGCCGGCGCGGGCGAGCGCGAGTGCCTCGCCGCGGCCGATGCCCTGTCCTGCACCGGTCACGATGGCGACCTTGCCGTCGAGCAACCCCATCGCGTTGGGACCGTAGCCGTCTGTGACACGCGTGTCAGCTTGCGATGTGGTCACATTTGACGATGGACGACGCTCTCGCGACGCAGGATGCAAGCTCGCTCGCTGCTGCCATCAGGCGGAAGGAAGTGAGCAGCCGAGAGTTGCTCGACCTCTATCTCGATCGCATCGAACGGCTGAATCCAACGCTGAACGCGGTCGTCACGCTCGATGTGGAGCGTGCTCGTGCGGCCGCAGCGGCTGCCGACGAGGCGACGGCCCGTGGCAGCGGCGATGGCGGCGGGGCCGGCGGTGTTCTGGGGCCGCTGCACGGTCTTCCCATCACGATCAAGGACGCCATCGAGGTCGAGGGCGTCCGCTCGACGGGAGGCGCGGTCGAGCTGACCGATCACGTCGCTGCCGCGGACGCGCCGGCTGTCGCGCAGCTCAAGGCGGCCGGCGCGATCGTGTTCGGGAAGACGAACGTCCCCCGCTGGTCTGGCGACCTCCAGACCTACAACGAGATCTTCGGCACGACGAACAATCCGTGGGACGTGACGCGCGTGCCGGGTGGCTCGTCCGGCGGGCCCGCGGCGGCCGTGGCCGCCGGCTTCACGAGCTTCGAGCTCGGTACGGACATCGGCGGCTCGATCCGCGTCCCGTCCCACTGCTGTGGCGTGTTCGGGATCAAGCCGAGTTTCGGTGTCGTTCCCCAGCGCGGCTACCTCGATCGCGTGGGCGGCGGATCGACCGATGCGGACATCAACGTGTTCGGTCCGATCGCCCGCAGCGCGGCCGATCTCGAGCTGCTGCTGTCGGTGCTCGCCGCGCCGGAGCCAGAGCGTGCCGTCGCGTGGCGGATCGAGCTTCCGCCGCCGCGGCATGCCGATGTCGCGTCCATGCGCATCGGTGTCTGGTTCGACGAGCCGTCGAGTCCCATCGACCGCGACGAGCTCACGCTGCTGCGGCGCGCCGCGGACGCGCTGTCGGATGCGGGAGCGAAGGTCGAGGACGCCCATCCGCCCGTCGACTTCGGCGCGCAGACCGGTTTGTTCATGCACATGATCACCGCCGCGGTCGCGCCGAGCATGCCGGACGACATCGCGGAGGCGTTTGCGGGAACGCACCTGCAATGGCTGCGGGCCGACGAGCAACGAGCCGAGCTGCGGCGCGTGTGGGCTGAGTGGTTCGACTCGTACGACGCGTTGCTGTGCCCGGTCATGCCGACACCGGCGATCCCGCATGATCAGGAGGGTGACGTGATGACCCGCACGATCGAGATCAACGGCGAGGCGGCGTCGTACATGAACTTGATGGGATGGACAGGGCTCATCGGCATCACGTGCCTGCCGTCCGCCGTTCCACCGATAGGGCGAACACCCGATGGGCTGCCCGTGGGCGTGCAGGTGGTGACGTCGTACTTGCGTGATCGTGAGGCCATCGCGCTCGCCGGACGGATCGCCGATCTCGTCGGGGGCTACGACGTCCCCCCGGGCTTCTAGGTCCGCGGGGCACGGGTATGTGGAACCACGACGAGGCGGTGCTGTTGTGGCACGTCGCAGTGGCGTTCATGCTGTCGTTCGCGATCGGGTTCGAGCGCGAGGTGCGAGGCGCGCCCGCCGGTGATCGCACGTATTCGCTCGTCGGCACGGGCGCAGCGGCCATCACCGCGGTGACGATCGGGCCGGCGCCGCAGGCGATCGCCGGGATCGTGACGGGGATCGGGTTCATCGGCGCGGGGTTCGTCTTCCACAGCGACCGCGTGCTCAAGGGCATCACGTCCGCCGCCACGATCTTCGCCGTCGCTGCCATCGGGATCGTGGCGGGGACGGGACACGCCTGGCTCGCGGCGGCGCTGACCGCGCTCGTCCTCGTCGACCTCGAGCTGCGCCAGATTCCTTTCCTGCGGATGTTCGACTCCCGCCGCTACGTCGATCGCGTCCGCGACGACGACGCCATGCCCGGCATCGACGACCGCCAATGACGCCGCCGCGTCAGAGGGGGACGTCGACCCCGGTGGCCTTCCCGAGGGTGACGAGGTCGTCAAGAATCGCGTCGAGCATGTCCCAGAGGTCGGGGACGAGCTCGCGGCACGACACCAGGCCGAAATCGAGCGTGTCGAGGTAGCTCTGCACCGTCACGTTGAGTCCCTGGCCGTCGATGATCGTCGACACCGGGTAGTAGTGCAGGAGCTTGCTGCCGGCGGCGTACAACGGCTCACGCGGTCCGGGCACATTCGAGATCACCAGGTTGATCGGCGGGCTGAACCGTTCCGTCAGTCGAGTCGCCACCCGCATGGCCCTGGCGAACACCGCGGGCGGCGGGAACTGCGCGAAGTCCGTCAACGAGTCCGCAGGGATCGCGTCGAACAGGCCTTTCGCGTTCGCCATCGACGCGTGTACCTGCTCGACTCGCTTGACCGGATCAGCCTCGTCCGTGGGGAGCGACGCGAAGATGGCGGACACCCGGTTCGTCCACCGCTCGGTCTCCTCACCGGTGCGGATCGACACGGGGATCATCGCCCCGAGCGGCTTGTCGGGCAGCGCGTCGTGCTGCTCGAGCCACGACCGCAGTCCACCTGCACACGCCGCCATCACGACGTCGTTGACGGTGGCGCCCAGCGCGTTCTTGATGCCCTTCACCGAGTCGAGCGGCGCCGACCGGAACGCGAACCGGCGATGCGCGGTGATCGGCGCGTTGAACGGCGTCGGCGGTGCGGACAGGGCCGGCAGCGGACCGCGCAACTCCGTCTCGGGTGACCGTTCGCGGCCGATGTTCAGGACCGCCCCGACGGGACCCCGGAGGCTCGACCGCACCTGATTGGCGGCGGCCGTCAGCGCGGGATTGCGGGTCGCCTTCCCGAACTCGCGAGCGGTACGCGTCCCGAGCACGATGGCCCGCCCCGGCTTGCGGACCAGGTTCGCCATCGCCCGCGCCAGCACTTCGGTATCGGATGGCGGACGCTCCGGGACCCACTCGTCTGCCTCGGGCAGTGGGTCGCCATCGGGCGACGAGTCGAGCATCAATGTGAGCAACTCGGCCCCCGACGCGCCGTCGATCGTCGCGTGGTGGACCTTGGTGAGGATGCCGAACCGGTCGTCCGGCAGCCCCTCGATCACGTAGGTCTCCCAGAGCGGACGCGACCGGTCGAGCGCCCGCCCGATCAGCCGGGCCACCAACTCGGCGAGCTGCGCGTCGTTGCCGGGCGGTGGCACCGCGGTGTTGCGGACGTGGAAGTCGAGATCGAACTGGTCGTCGTCCACCCAGAACGGATGATCGAGCCGCAGCGGAACGTCACGCAGCTTGCGCCGCAACGGCTCGAGCAGGTGCACCCGTCGCTCGATCTGCGATCGCCACGCGGCGTAGGGCTCGTAGTCCGGATCGTCCGGCCGTTGGAACAACGACATGCTCGACACGTGACCGAACTGCGACGGCGTCTCCATGTAGAGGAACGTCGCGTCGAGACCTGAGAGCTGCTTCATGGGCGCCTCCCTTCGGCTGTGACTGTCGCGCGCCTCCGCACCGTCTGCCACGGCAGCGGCCACATTTCTTCGCCTGACTGCGTTCCCCGGCCACGCAGGCCGGGTGTGGCCGCTCCTCCGCCTGGCGGCTCCGTCGCTCGCAAGGTCGAGCACATTTCGGCACCGCGCAAGCGGTCTGCAAACCCTCGAACGGGGACGGACGCGGCGATTCAGGCGTCGACCAGGCGCACCTGTTTGTAGCCGTGACGTTCGAGCGAGCCGCGATCGAGCACTTCGACCTCGGCGTGCACGCCCACTTCAGCGGCGATCGCGCTCGCGCACGCGCCTGCGATCGAGTCGACGTCGCCACCATCGACGCCGAGCTCGACGCGGACCCGTAGCGGCGCCGCGTCGTCGGTCGGCTTGACCACCTGCCACTCGAGCGTCGGGTCGTTCACGGCGGGGATCGTCCGCAGCGCGCCTTCGAGCTCGGTGACCTGGAAGTGCTTGCCCTGGCTCGAGAGCAGGTCCTTGAAACGCCCACCCCAGAACCCGCGCTTGGTCGTCTCACCGCACGGGCACGGCGCGGAGATGAAGCACGCGGCCTCTTCGAGGTCGTAGCGCACGAGGCCGTTGTCGCGATCGAGCGTCGTCACCACGAGGTTGCCCCACTGGCCGTCCGGGACATCGCGTCCGGTCGCGGGATCGATCGCCTGGACGATCGCCCAGTCCTCGTGGACGTGCCCGCCTTCCCCTTCACCACACGGTCCACCGACGTACGCGTACGCCTCGACGCCGCACGTCATGATCGGCAGGCCCTTCTTGCCGAAGCCGCGCAGCACGAAGGACGGCAGACCGGCGTCCTTCGTGAGGTCCTTGCCCATGTTCGCCGCGACCTCGGCGAAACGGCCGTAGCTGAACGCGACCATCGACACGTCGGGATGCACGCGCTCCCACATGTGGATGCCCTGCTCGCCGAGCTCGTCGGTGTCCGGCGGCGCCACCCAGATGTTGAGCATGCCGAAGTACTCGAGACAGCCGGACAGCATCACACCGCCGCCGTAGAGGTAAGCGGGATGCGCGTGCGTGACGATCTGTCCGGGACGCCAGCCGTTGCGCCACCACACTCGAGCAGCCGACTCGTACTCGAGCCAGATGTCGTGACGGGTCCACAGCGTGAGCGTCGGCGTGCCGGTCGTACCTGTCGACGAACCGAGCCGAACGCAGTCCTGCCTGCCGGTGAAGCGGTACTCGCCGAAGGGCGGATGCTCGGCCTCGCTGTCGCGCAGGTCCTGCTTCACGGTCGTCGGTATGAGGTTGACGTCGTCGGGCGAACGCAGGTCGAGCGGCGACTCGATGCCCGCCTCACGCAGCTTGCGCCCGAACAGGCGCGCCTTGCCGTTCAGCACCTTTCCGACGAGCTCGCGCAATCGCTCGAGTTGCAGATCGCGCAACTGCTCGCGAGACATCGTCTGGACGGCAGGATCCCAGTACTGCTGCGTCGGGTCTCGGGCCTCCGGACCCAGGATGCGCGGGTCGTAGGTCGGCATAGGCTCCGGACCCTACCTGACACGGCTGTCAGGTATTGACGGAGGGAGCTCGACATCACGATCGAGACCACGGTCGGCATCGACATCGGCACGACGTCCGTGAAGGCCGTCGCCGCTGACGGTGACGGCAACGTCATCGCGTCGGCGCGCATCGCGCACGGCATCCGCGTGCCCGACTCCGAGTCGCTCGAACACGACATTGACGTCGCGTGGCGCGACGGGGTTCGGCGCGCGTACGCGGACGTCAGCAGCGACGTCGACGTGGTCGCGGTGAACGTCGCCGCGATGGTCCCGTCGCTCGGCGCGCTCACGGCCGCGGGTACCGCCGCGGGACCGGGACTCCTCTACGGCGACCATCGCGGCCGGCGCGCGGGATCAGACAGCGGCAATCCTGCGGAGAGCGGCGAGCTGCTCGCCTTCCTCGAGTGGTTGCGAGCGAACTGCCCCGACGCCGAACGGTTCTGGCCCGCGCAGGCCACCGCCAATCACGTGCTGTCGGGACGCGCCGCGCTCGACACGACGACCGCGTTCACGGCGTACCCGTTGTTCGACGGCGCGCGCTGGGATCCCGCGCTGCTCGCCGAAGCGGGGGTCGAGCCCGTGCAGCTACCGGAGATCGTCGCGGGAGTCGAGCCGGCCGGTCGCGTCGGCGGAGCGGACGGACCGTTGCTCGGGGGCGGAACGATCGATGCGATGGGCGAGCAGATCGTCGCCGGCGCCGACGACATCGGCGATGTGCTCGTCATCTGCGGCACCACGTTGATCACGTGGGCGGTGATGGGCGACGAGTGGATCGAGAAACCCGGGCTGTGGACGATCCCCCACACCGCGCCCAAGCGGTTGTTGATAGGCGGACCGTCGAACGCGGGAGGTCTCTTCCTCAACTGGGCGCGCGCGCTCACGGGCGGCACCGGGGGAGGCGACGACTCGGGCAACGACTCGGGCGACGACGCCATCGATCCGAACGACGTGCCGGTCTGGCTGCCATACGTGCGAGGGGAGCGGACGCCGCTGCATCGGTACGACCTGCGGGCGTCGCTGCACGGGCTCAATCTGCGGCATGGTGCCACCCATGTGCGCCGCGCCGCGTTCGAGGCCGCCGGATTCGTCGTCCGTCACCACCTCGACCTTGCGGGTGACGCGATCGCGCCGAAGCGGATCGTCGCCACCGGCGGCGGCACCCGAGTCGAGCCGTGGTTGCAGGCACTCGCGTCCTGCACCGGACTGCCGGTCGACGTGGTGGCCGTACCCGAGGGGGCTGCCCTCGGCTCAGCGTTCATCGCCCGCTGTGTTGCGGGCCTCGAGGGGCAGATGAGCGATGGACGCCGGTGGGCGCACGTGGCCAGACGCATCGAACCCGACGAGCGCTGGGCCGCCGCGGCGGCAGAGCGGTACGAGGTCTTCCGGGCGCTCACTGCCGAGGCCGCACACGCAGCGGGGTCCGGCGACGTACTCTGACACGCATGTCAGGTACGCGGGTGGACGCGTTCGACGATTCGTTCGACGCGATGGGGCAGTTCACGGACACGGTTGCGGGCGACCTGCGAGATCCCTATCCGGATCTCGCGGAGAAGCGGCGGACATCGCCGGTGGAGGTCATCGATGTCGTCGACTTCCAGGGCAACGCCGGCACGATGTGCAGCGTCTACACGTATGAGCTGTGCGCGCAGGTGCTGCGCGACAACGTCACGTACTCGTCGACCGCGATCCGCGAGTTGATGGAGCTGGCGATGGGTCCGTTCGTTCTTGTCGGCATGGACGAGCCCGAGCACAAGCGCCATCGGGGGCTCGTGAGCGCGGCGTTTCGTCACAAGGCGCTCATGCAATGGGAGTCCAACGTCGTCGAGCCCATCATGAACGACGTCATCGACGGGTTCGTCGAGCGGGGTTCGGCTGAGCTCGTCCGCGAGTTCACGTTCCGCTTCCCCGTGCAGATCATCGCGGAGATCCTCGGTGTCCCTCACGAGGACTACGAGCGGTTCCACGACATGGCCGTGTGGGTCGTCAACATCGCCGCCAACCCCGAGCGGGGGCTGAAGGCATCGGCCGACCTGCGTGAGTACCTCAGCGTCATCGTCGAGGAGAAGCGTTCGAGGCCCAGCGACGACGTCATCAGCTTGCTCGTGCAGGAAGAGCTCGACGGCGAGCGGCTGGGCGACGAGGAGATCTACTCCTTCCTGCGGTTGTTGCTGCCGGCGGGCGCGGAGACGACGTATCGCGCCACCGGAAGCTTCCTGTACGGGCTGCTGTCGAATCCCGACCAGCTCGACGCGTTGCGCGCGGACCGTTCGCTGATGCCGCAGGCGATCGAAGAAGCGGTGCGGTGGGAGTCGCCCTTGCTCATCACGAGTCGCCTCGCGATGAACGACGTCGAGATCGACGGCGTGTTCGTCCCTGAAGGCACGATGGTGACGCCGAACATCGGCTCCGCGAACCACGACGAGACCCGTTGGGATCACGGCGACGACTTCGACCTGTTCCGGCCGGTGGTTCCGCACATCAGCTTCGGCGTGGGCCCGCACATGTGCCTTGGCATGCACCTCGCGCGCATGGAGATGGGATCCGCGGTGAACGCGCTGCTCGACCGGCTGCCCGACCTCCGTCTTGATCCCGAAGCCGTCGAGCGGGACGACCCGCACATCCACGGCGAACGATTCCGCTCGCCGACGTCGTTGCCTGTCCTCTGGAACTGATCGCCGAGTGCAATCCGACCTCGAGGGCAAGGTCGCGCTGATCACCGGTGCGGCCTCCGGACAAGGACGAGCCGCGTCGGTTCTGTTCGCCGAGCACGGCGCGTCCATCGCCGTCGCCGACATCAACGACGCGGGCGCGGCCGAGACCGTTGCAATGGTCGAGGCCGTGGGGACGAAGGCGGTCGCCGTCCATGCCGACGTGTCGGTGCGCGACGACTGCGATCGCATGGTCGCTGAGTCCGCGGCAGCGCTGGGGGGGCTGGACGTCCTCTACAACAACGCCGCGGTGCAGATGTCCGGTCGACTCCTCGAGTGCACGGAGGACGACTGGGACCGCACGATCGACACGAACCTCAACGCAGTGTTCTGGACGTGCCGAGCAGCGCTGCCCGTGATGCTCGAAGGCGACGGCGGTTCGATCATCAGCACTGCGTCGGTGTTGGGGCTCATCGGGTCCGAGGGGTACGTCGCCTATGGCGCCGCGAAGGCCGGACTCGTCGCGCTGACTCGCCAGATCGCGGTCGAGTACGGACCCAAGGTGCGAGCCAACGTGATCGCACCGGGATCGATCGACACACCGCGGTTCCGCAAGGTCGCCGAGGAGATGGATGATCCCGAGGCGTTCCTGTCGGGACTGGCGCGCGTGATCCCGTTGCAACGGCTCGGCACCGCGGAGGACGTCGCCGGCATCGCGCTGTTCCTCGCGTCCGACCAGTCGGCCTACGTGTCGGGCGCGATCGTCCCCGCCGACGGCGGCCTGGCGGCGCTCCGTTGAGCGGCTCCGCGTCCGACGGCGCCGTCGCGCTGGTCACCGGGGCCGCGTCCGGGCTGGGGGCTGCGGTCTCCGACCGCTTGCGGGACGACGGCTTCGACGTCGTCGGTGCGGATCTCGAGGCGACGGAGTCGTGGATCGAACGATGCGACGTCCGGAGCGACGCCGACGTGCAGTGCGTCGTCGCGGCCGCATCAGCGAAGGGACCGTTGCGCGCCCTCGTGTTGAGCGCGGCAGTCGAGACGCGCTCGTCCGTCGTCGACTGCAGCGACGACGAGTGGCAGCGGATCGTCGACACGAACCTCAAGGGCCCGTTCCTGTGCATGAAGCATGCGGTGCCGGCGATGGTCGCAAGCGGCGGCGGTTCGATCGTCGCCATGGGATCGACGCTCGGCTCGATCGTCGCACCCCAGTACGCGGCGTACTGCGCGTCGAAGTTCGGGCTCACCAACCTGTGCAAGCAAGTGGCGATCGAGCACGCGCCGGACGGCGTGCGGGTCAACGTGCTGTCGCTCGGACCCACCGACACCGGGCTCTTCGTGCGGCTGACCGACATGGCGCCGAATCCCGAGCAGGTGCGCGCCGGCGTGGCGGCCAACCTGCCGATGCGAAGGCTCGGTCGCGCCGACGAGGTGTCCGCCGCGGTGTCCTTCCTCGTTTCGGACGGCGCTGCGTTCACGAGCGGCGCGGTCCTTCCCCTCGACGGCGGGCTCGCGGCACGGAGGATGTGAGATGACCGTCGAGGGCTTTCGCGTGCTGGATGCGGACGCGCACGTCGTCGAGCCGGCCGAGGTGTTCTCGGCGTGGACCGACAACCCGCTTCCGGCCAACCTTCCCGCGGACACCCCGCTCGTACCGTGCGGGGACTTCGAGCTCGTCGCCGACCAATTCGCCCACGGCTTCGACGCGGCGTCGTACGTGCGCGCCATGGACGCACAAGGCATCGATGCCGTGGTGCTCTACCCGTCGATCGGCCTGTTCGTGCCCTACCTGCCGCAGTTGACGCCGGACGAGTCGGCTGCCGCCTGCCGCTCGTACAACGACTGGATCGCCGACTACTGCGCCCACGAGCCGTCGCGCATGGCCGCGGCCGGGCTCGTGCCACTGGCCGACGTCGACCTCGCCGTCGCCGAGGCCAAGCGCGTGCGCGACCTCGATCTGGTCGGCGTGATGGTGCGGCCCAACCACTTGTACGGACGCAACCTCGGTGATCCCGACTACGACGCGTTGTGGAGCGCGTGCGCCGACCTCGGGCTCACGGTCTCGGTGCACGAAGGACTCGGGTTGCAGGGTCCGACGATCGGCACCGACCGGTTCACGGGGTTCGCCGGCCGCCACGCCCTGTCGCATCCGATGGAGCAGATGGCCGCGATGGCGTCGTTCGTGCTCGACGGCGCGCTCGAACGTCACCCGGAGCTGCGCGTCGCGTTTCTCGAATCAGGCACGGGATGGTTGCCGTACTGGTTGGCGCGCCTCGATGATCATCTCGAGTGGCTGGCGCCCGAGCGTCCGTCCGCCACCGAGCTGTTCGACCGCCATTGCATCATCTCGTCGGAAGCCGACGACGACTGCGTCGGCATGGTGGTCGACCGAATGGGACCGGAGTACGTCGTGTGGGCGAGCGACTTCCCGCACCCCGACGCCGTCTATCCAGGCGCGCCGGCCGCGTTCCTGCACGAGTGCGGCGACCAGGGGATCGACGAGGACGACGCCCGCGTCATCCTCTGGGACGCGCCCATGGCGTTCTACGACCTCGAATCCCGCTTCACCTGAGCCCAACGTCGGTTCGGGCCTTGCGGACTACACGCGGTACAAGGTCTCCGCGTTGGTGCCGAGCAGCTTGCGGGTGATGTCGTCACCGAGCGAGGCGGTGAGGCGGCGGACCTCGTCGACGGTGCCGGGGAAGTCGGAGTCCCAGTGGGGATAGTCGGATGAGTACACGAGCCAGTTGTCCCCGAGCTGCTCGACGCACGTGGCGAGCAGCGGCTCTTCCGCCTCGAAGCTGAAGTAGCACTGGCCGCGCGCGAGCAGCTCGCGTGGATCGGTCCGCATCGCCGGCACGAGATCGCCGCGCTTCTCGTAGTGCTCGTGCATGCGGTGGACGAAGTACGGGACCCATCCCGTTCCCGACTCGAGGAACGCGACCCGCAACGAAGGGAAGCGGTCGAGCACGCCGCCCATGGCCAGTGCGGTGAACGCAACCATCTGGTCGACCGGAAACGACAAGCAGTGCACCTGCGCGTAGTTGGCGAAACGCTCCGCGCCCGGCAGCGGCAGGTTCATGCCGGGCGCGCTGTGCACCGCGACGGCGAGATCGAGCGACGCGCACGCCTCGAAGAACGGCTGCAACGTGTCGTCGTCGAGGTTCGCGGTCCCGACGACCGGTGGGATCGTCACTGCGACGGCACCCAGGCCGGCCGCGCGCTCCGCTTCCGCGATCGAGCGCCCCACGTCCTGCAACGGCACCGTGGCGACGGCCTTCAGCCGCTCCGGGTTGTGTCCGCACACCTTCGTGAGGAGCCAGTCGTTGTACGCGCGCGCGACGTCGAGCGCGAACGCGGCGTCGTCGTACGAGGTGAGTCCGATGATCAATCCGCCGAAGAGGACCTGCACGTCGATCCCTTCGGTGTCCATGTCCACGAGGCGCTGGTCGAGATCGGCCGCGCCGGCCGCGCACGCCGGACTGATGGCGGAGTCGATGGGGACGCCGCGCCCCGGGCCGACCTGGGTCGGGTAGAGCTTGTCGCCGATCTGCGCGACCCAGCGATCGCCCGACCTCCCCGCAGACAACCACCCTGGATGCTGCGCCGCGAGCTCGGTCCACGCGAGCGGATCCTCGTTGACATGCGCGTCGGCATCGATGATTCTGCTTCGGCTCACTGCGTTCGCCTCCAGTGCCGATCGCCCGCTGGCGCTACCACGGTCGGCCTGCAATCAAGTGGTCTCACGGCTCGGACACCTCTCGGACGCTGCCGAAGCTGACACCAGCGTCAGGTAGTGTGCTCAACGAGGGACCTCGATGCCACTTTCGATCAAGATCGACCGCGAACGTTGCATGGGCTCGGGCAACTGTGCCTTCCACGCGCCCGACACGTTCGACCTCGACGACGAGATGAAGGCGATCGTCATCGACCCCGCCGGCGACTCAGAAGACAAGATCCGCCTCGCCGTCGACGGCTGCCCGACGATGGCGCTGTCGATCGACGAGTAGCGGCGGGTCGAGGCATCGCAGACCGCACATGACGCTCGGGATCACCGCCGACCACATCGCGCTGCACGACACCGCGCGCCGATGGGTCACGAACCATTGCCCGCCCGCAGTGCCGCGGGCCTCGCTCGACGCCGAGCACGAGACGATGCCGCTGTTCTGGGAGCAGCTCGCGGCGCTCGGCTGGCTCGGACTCCATGTCCCCGAGCACCTGGGCGGCTCGGGTTACGGGCTGAGCGAGCTGGCGGTCGTGCTGGAAGAGCTCGGTCGCGGCTGTGCGCCAGGCCCGTTCCTTCCGACCGTCATCGCCTCGGCGGCGATCAACGAGCTCGGTGACGACGACGTCCGAGCCGCGCTGCTTCCGTCCCTGGCGGACGGATCGACGACGGCCGCGGTCGCGTTCTCCGGCGCCGCCGCCCCGGTGCTCGGCGCCGCGCTCGCCGAGCTGATCATCGTTCCGGCCGACGGTGGCTGGAACGTCGTAAGCGCCGAGGACTGCAAGGTCACACCGCGAACGAGCGTCGATACGACGAGGCGGGTCGCCGATGTCGACGTGTCGACGGCGACGTCCATCGCGTTCCTTCCCGACCCGCACGGCACCGCCGTCGTCGATCTCGCGGTCACGCTCATGGCGGCGGAATGCGCCGGTGGTGCGGCCTGGTGCGTCGGGACCGCGGCCGAGTACGCACAGGTGCGCGAGCAGTTCGGCCGTCCGATCGGGCAGTTCCAGGGCGTCAAGCACCGGTGCGCCGACATGCTGCTCGCGCTCGAGCAGGCGCGCGCCGTCGCGTGGGATGCGGCACGACCGGCGGCCACGCCGGACGAACGATCGCTGACGGCAGCCGTCGCGGGCGCGCTGGCTCCGGCCGCGTTCTTCAAGTGCGCCAAGGACTGCATCCAGGTGCTCGGGGGCGTCGGCTTCACGTGGGAACACGACGCCCACCTGTACCTGAAGCGGGCCACGTCGCTTCGGGCCTTCGCAGGGGGAGGCCCGGGCGGGTGGTACCGCACCACCGTCGAGCTCGCGCGCGCCGGAACCCGCCGCACGCTCGCGGTCGACCTTCCCCCGGAAGCCGAGCCGATCCGGGACGATGTGCGCGCGTTCCTCGACGCGCTCACCGACCACGACAAGAGCGAATGGCGCGTGCTGCTCGCCGACGGCGGCTACCTCGCACCGCACTGGCCCAAGCCGTGGGGACGCGACGCGAGCGCAGTCGAGCAACTCGTCATCGACGACGAGCTGCAGCGCGCGCACGTGCGTCGCCAGCACCTACAGGTCGGCGCATGGGTGTTGCCGACGCTCATCGAACACGGCACCCACGAGCAACAGCAACGCTGGATCCCGTCCACGCTGCGCGGTGAGATCACCTGGTGCCAGCTCTTCAGTGAGCCCGGAGCGGGAAGCGACCTCGCGTCACTGACGACGAAGGCGAGCAGGGCTGATGGCGGCTGGCTGCTGAGCGGCCAGAAGGTGTGGACGACGATGGCGAAGGAGTCGGACTGGGGGCTCTGTCTCGCGCGCACCGATCCGACCGTTCCGAAGCACGAAGGCATCAGCTGCTTCTGCGTCGACATGAACGCGGAGGGCATCGACATCCGGCCACTGCGCGAGCTGACCGGGTTCGCGATGTTCAACGAGGTCTTCCTGTCCGATGTCTTCGTGCCGGACGATTGCGTCGTCGGCGCCGTCAACTCCGGATGGCGCGCGGCGCGCACCACGCTTGCCAACGAACGGGTGTCGATGGGCTCGGGCTCGTCATTCGGCTTCGGTGTCGAGAGGTTGCTCGCGATGCTCGACCCTGACGATGCGCTCGCCGTCGACGAGGTCGGTTCCCTGCTCGCCGAGGCGCAGTCGCTCGCCGTGCTCGGCCTGCGCATGACGACCCGCGCGCTCGACGGCGCGGATCCCGGCCCCGAGTCGAGCGTGCGCAAGCTGCTCGGCGTCGAGCACGACCAGCGCGTGCAGGAGGTCGGCCTCGGCTTGCTCGGTCCCGCAGCCGCCGCCAACGACGGCGATGCGGCGACGTGGGTCGGCGCTTTCTTCGCCAATCGCTGCCTGACGATCGCGGGTGGCACGAGCGAGGTGCAGCGCAACGTGATCGCCGAACGGCTGCTCGGGCTCCCGAAGGACTGACGAAGCACCGACGTGTCGACGCCGCGGTTCGATCTCCCGAGACCTGACGCGGACACGCAGCCGTATTGGGACGCGGCGCGCGAGCACAAGCTCCTCGTCAAGCGCTGCGCTGACTGCGGCAAGGCGCACTTCTATCCCCGGCCCTTCTGCCCGTACTGCTGGAGCGAGCGGGTCGAGTGGGAGCAGGCCAGCGGGCGAGCGGCGCTCTACACGTACTCGATCGTGCGCCGAAACGATCTGCCGCCGTTCGGTGAACGCGTCCCGTATGTCGCGGCAGTCGTCGATCTCGACGAGGGTCCTCGCATGATGACGAACGTCGAAGGATGCGACGAGAGCGAGTTGCGCATCGGCATGCCGTTGATCGTCGATTTCCGCGAGGAGACCGACGAGTTCACCTTCCCGGTCTTCCGGCCCGCGTGATCCGCACCACTAACGTGCGCGGGGATGGCAGAAGGAAAGGACGGCGACGGGTTCACGTTCCGGTGGGAAGCGCCGGTGCACGAGGTCTTCCCGTCGTTGCACGAGGCGCAGAGCGCGTGGCTGGGCCAGATCGAGGCGCTGAACGCGCCCGACCGGAAGACGCACGAACTGATCCGCATGGCGTGTTCGGTCATCGCCCGCAATCCCGAGGGCATCGCCCGCCACGCCATGCTCGCCCGCGAGGTGGGCGCGTCGTGGGACGACGTGGTCGGTTCGATCATGCTCACGACACCTGCGTTCGGGGTGCTCGCGGCCGTCGAAGCGCTCCCCCATGCGCGCCAAGGATTCGATGCGGCGCCGGAGGTCGAAGCCGATGACAACGGAGAGTCCTGAAGCAGAGGCGAAGCCGTTCCGGCTGCTTCCCCGGCTCGACGATTCCAACCGCCACTTCTGGACCGGCGGCGCGGAGGGCAAGCTGCGCTTCCTGCGCTGCCAGGTCTGCGGCTACTGGATCCATCCACCCACGCCGCGTTGCCCGCGTTGCCTGTCGAAGGAGCTCGACGTCGAGGCTGTGTCCGGACAGGCGACGGTGCACACGTTCACCGTGAACCATCAGGCTTGGTATCCCGGTCTCGATCCGCCGTACGTCATCGCGATCGTCGAGCTACCGGAACAGGAAGGCTTGCGGCTCACCACCGGCATCGTCGGGTGCGCACCGGACGAGGTCGAGATCGGCATGGCGTTGCAGGTCACGTTCGACAACTACGAGGACGTGTGGCTCCCGTTCTTCGAGCCGGCGCGATGAGCGTGACGGACGAAGGGTTCGAACTGAATGCGGTCATCAGTGGCGTCGGGCAATCGGACGTGGCGCGCCGCCTGCACCGCGATCCGGTCGACCTCACGCTCGATGCGTGCATCGCTGCCATCGAGGACGCGGGTCTCACGCGCGACGACATCGACGGCATCGCGACGTACCCGGGCGGGATCGACACGCCGCCGGGCTTCTCCGGCGTCGGCGTGACCGATGTGCACGACGCGCTGCGACTGAACCTGAACTGGTACGCGGGTGGGCTCGAGTCGCCGGGTCAGCTCGGCTCCGTCGTGAACGCGTGCATGGCCGTCACGACCGGCATCGCCAACCACGTCTTGTGCTTCCGCACCGTGTGGGAAGGCAGCGCGCAAGGCGACAAGGGCCGCTCCGCGGTGATGCCAGGGTTCGGCGGTGGCGGTCGGTCCGGCGGGCTGCCGCGGGTCGGCGCCTTCATGCAATACACGATGCCGTATGGCGCGCCATCCGCGGCCAACTGGATCGCGATGATGGCGATGCGCCACTTCTACGAGTTCGGAACGACGCGCGAACAGCTCGCGTGGATCGCCTTGAACGCGCGTCGCAACGCGGCAGTGAATCCGAAGGGCGTGTATCGCGATCTGATGACGCTCGACGACTACCTGTCCGTGCGGATGATCTCGTCGCCCTTGTGTCTCTACGACTGCGACGTTCCCGCTGACGGATCCACCGCGGTGATCGTCAGCCGCGCGGACAGCGCGCCGGATCTGCGCAAGCCGCCCGTGCGCGTCGACGCGGTCGGGACCGCGATCCACGGGCGCCCGTCGTGGGACCAGTGGGACGACCTCACGACGATGGCATTGCGCGATGCCGCCGCGCAGCTGTGGACGCGCACCGACCTCTCGCCCAGCGACGTCGACGTCGCCGAGCTGTACGACGGGTTCAGCTTCATCACGCTGTGCTGGCTCGAAGCACTCGGGTTCTGTGGCAAGGGGGAGGGCGGACCGTTTGTCGACGGCGGCGCGAACATCGCGCGTGAAGGCCCGCTTCCGTTGAACACGCACGGGGGACAGCTGTCGTCGGGTCGACTCCACGGCTACGGCTTCCTCCACGAAGCGTGCGTGCAGTTGTGGGGCGAAGGCGGCGAGCGGCAGGTGGTGCGATCCGGTGATCGACGGCCAGAGGTCGCGGTCGCGGCTGCAGGCGGCGGGCCGCTCGCCGGCTGCCTGCTGCTCACGAGGGGGTGACGACGGATGGCGACGATGTTCTCTCCGGACGAGATCGAGTCGATGACGGTCAGCGCGTGGGAGCGGGCGAAGGCGGCCGTTGCCGCGGGCGACAGCGACCGCGCGCTCGCGTTGATCGACGAAGCCGCGGCACGTACACGCGACCTGCAGATCTATTCGATCGAATGGATCACGTCGTTGCTGTCGTTCGTCAGCCGCGAGCTCGGTGAACCTGCCGTCGAGCGAGCGCTGCGCGCCACCAGCGACGACTTCATCCACGCGCGCCGCACAGGGAAGTGGGGCGACCTTCCAGCGACCGTCCGAGCGAAGGTGATCGCACGAGCGATGGTGGCGAACGGCGGCGCGTGCGAGATCGACGAGGACGACGAGAAGATCATCCTGTCGTTCCGCTGTGGCAGCGGCGGGCGGCTGATCGACGAAGGTCGTTACGACAAGGATGGCGGCCCGTACGTGACGTTGCGCGAGCGATCAGCGCGCACGTTCAACCGTGACGAGCTACCCGTGTACTGCGCGCACTGCTCCGTCCACAACGAGCTGCAGGCGATCGAGTGGGGCGACACGCCGACGTCCATCGAGTTCCCGCCGACGAAGCCGGGCGAGCCGTGCGTGCACCACGTCTACAAGGACGTCGACGCCATTCCCGACGAAGCGTACGAGCGCATCGGGCTCACCAAGGCCAGCGCCCGGGCCGCTACCAACCCTTGAAGTCGGGCTCGCGCCGTTCCATGAACGCGCGCATCCCTTCGGCGGAGTCGGCCGTCGCGTTGACCAGCTCCTGCGCGTAGCCCTCTTCCTCGAACGCCGAATGCCGGCTCGACTCGGACGACCGGTTGAGCAGCCACTTCGTCATCGTGACCGCCTTGCTCGGTGCCACCGCGAGCCGCTTCGCCCATTCTTCGGCGACGCCCTGGACCTCGGCCGCGGGCACGACCCGGTTCGCGATGCCGATGCGGTACGCCTCGTCGGCCGGAAGGTCGTCGCCGAAGAACATGATCTCCTTCGCCTTCGGCAGCCCGACGATGCGGGGGAGCAGGTAGCAACCGCCCGCGTCGGGGATGATGCCGCGGCGCACGAACACCTCGATGAGCCGCGCGCTGTCGGCCATGACGACGAGGTCGGACGCGAGCACGAGGTTGGCGCCGCCACCGGCCGCGGTGCCGTTGACCGCGGCGATCACGGGCTTCTCGCAGTCGAGGATCGAGGCGATCAACCGTTGCCAGCCGCGCCGGATCATGCGAGCCACATCGCCGAGGGCGCGATCGGGCGCGTCGGCCGGACGTTCCGGGCCTGGCTTCTGTGGTCCGCCGAGCCCCGCACCGGTGCAGAAGTGACGCTCGCCCGCGCCGGTCAGCACGACGGCGCGCACACCGAGGGTCGCCGACAGCTCGTCGAACACGTCGGCGAGCGTGTCGCGCATGTGTGCCGTCAACGAGTTGCCCGCCTCCGGCCGGTTGATCGTGACGCGCGCGATGCCGTCCTCGATGGCGTACCCGATCTGGTCCTCGATAGGCGTCTCGTCAGCCACGCCGCTACCGTAGGCGAGCTGACATCGGCGTCAGGAATCTCGCGATCGCACCACGCGCGCGAGGTCGAATCTCGACAGCACAGGGGGAGCGATGGGGTTGTTCGACGGCAAGGTGGCGATCGTGACGGGCGCAGGCCGGGGCATCGGGCGCGCCGAAGCGTTGCTGCTCGCGTCCGAAGGCTCCGCCGTTGTCGTGAACGATCTGGGCGGATCGAGCGAGGGCAGCGGCTCAGACAGCACGCCGGCGCAACAAGTGGTCGACGAGATCGTCGCCGCCGGCGGGCAGGCGGTCGCGAACTACGGCAGCGTCGCGAGCTTCAGCGACGCCAAGGCATTGATCGACCAGGCGGTCGAGACCTTCGGCGGCCTCGACGTGCTCATCAACAACGCCGGGATCCTGCGCGACAAGATGAGCTTCAACATGGAAGAGGCCGAGTGGGACGTCGTCATCGACGTCCACCTGAAGGGCCACTTCTGCACGTCGCGCCACGCCGCGGCGTACTGGCGAGCGAAGGCGAAGGAGACGGGCGAGCCGGCGCGCGGCGTCATCGTCAACACCACGAGTGAGTCCGGCCTGTACGGCAACGCGGGTCAGGTCAACTACGCGGCGGCCAAGGCCGGAATCGCGTCGATGACGATCGTGATGGCCCGCGAGCTCGAGCGCAGCGGCGTGCGCGTCAACTGCATCGCGCCCGTCGCGCGCACACGTCTCACCGAGGCACTCGCCGGCGAGCACATGAAGCCGGACGAAACGGGCTTCGACCGGTTCGCGCCCGAGAACGTCGCCGCCGTCGCGGTGTGGCTCGCGTCCGACCTCGCCCGAGACCTCAATGGTCAGGTCGTCAAGGTGCAGGGCGGAGTCGTGCAGCTGCTCGAGGGCTGGCGTCCGCTCACCGAATCCGACAGCGACAAGCCGTGGACCATCGACTCGGTCGACGCGGCTCGCGCCGAGCTGCTGGCCAAGTCCGACGGCACCATCCCGCCGTTCTTCTTCTCGTCGCCGAACTGATCGTCGGCGAGTGCTGAAAACCTGCTCGACCATGCGAGCGACGCAGCCGCCAGGCGGAGGAGCGGCCACACGCGGCCTGCGTGGCCGGGGAACGCCGTAGGCAATGAAGCTCGAGTGGAGCGCGGAGGACGAAGCCTTCCGCGCCGAGCTGGTCCGCTTCCTCGACGAGTTCGCGCCGCCCGAGGTCAAGGTCGGTCGTGACTTCAGCGACGGCGGCGTGGACGAGGTCGGCGGTCACGGCGTGATCCCGCAGTGGGGTCGTGACTGGCAGGCCACCCTGTTCGATCACGGCTGGATGCTCCCTGCGTATCCACCCGAGCTCGGCGGTCGCAACGCGACGCCCGTGCAGACGCTCATCTACATGGAGGAGCTCGCGAAGCGCCGGATCGTGCGCAGCCTGCACTTCCCCGGCTACGCGATCGTCGCGCCGAGCCTGCTCGACTTCGGTAACGACGAGCAGCGCACCCTCGTCGCGCCGTCCATCCGTGGCGACCTCGTGTGGTGCATCGGCATGAGCGAACCGAACGCCGGGAGCGATCTCGCGTCGCTCACGACCCGAGCGGAGCGCGACGGCGACCACTTCGTCGTCAACGGTCAGAAGGTGTGGACGTCGTACTCGATGGTCGCAGCGAAGTGCTTCTGCTACGTGCGCACGACACCACTCGACCAGGCGCCGAAGCACAAAGGCATCACGGTGCTGATCATCGACATGGACACGCCCGGCATCGAGGTGCGGCCGATCAAGCACATCACCGGCGCCGAGGACTTCGCCGAGGTCTTCTTCACCGACGCCGCGGTGCCGGTGAGCAACGTCGTCGGCGCCATCGATGACGGCTGGCGCATCACGATGGGATCGCTCGCGCACGAGCGCGGCGGGCTGTGGTTGCAGTCCGTCGCGATGGTGCAGCAGCTCGTCGACGACCTGTGCGCGATGGCGCGCCGGCACGGGCTCGACGGTGACGCAGGTGTGCGCCGGCGGCTGGCCGAGGCGTACGAGCAGGTCGCGTCGTTGCGGGCGCTCGGGTACAAGGGCTTCTCGTCGTTCGCACAAGGCAGTTCCGCGCCCGAGCACAGTTACCTGAAGCTGGCGACGAGCGAGCTCGGCAAGACGCTGTACGAGCTCGGCATGCAGTTGCAGGGACCGTATGGCGCGGTCGACGATCCCGATCGCGGCGACGAGAGCGGACGGTGGGCGCGCTCCTTCTTCGTGAGCTTCGCCAACACCGTTGCGGGCGGATCGAGCGAGATCCAGCGCAACATCATCGCGACACGCATCCTCGGGTTGCCCCGCTGATGGACTTCACGCTCTCCGACGAACAAGTGCTCTTGTGCGACACCGCGCGCGCATTGCTTGGTCGACACTGCCCGACCTCCCTCATTCGTGCCCACATGACCGATCCCTCGGCGGCCGATCCGCTGTGGGAGCACCTGCGGGAGTGGCTCGTGCTGGGGGAGGGGCCGGTGACCGACCTCTGCCTGTTCCTCGAGGAGTGCGGCGCGGTTCTCGCACCGGGTCCGTACTTCGCGACCGCGGCCCTCGCCCTTCCTCTCGCGCGTGCAGCGGGTCTCGATCTCGCGGACGGGTTGACCGCGGGCGAGTCCGCCGCCACCGTTGCAATCGCGGGCGCGAGCGGTGAATGGCTCGCCAACGACGAGACGACCAAGACGTTCGTCCTCGAGGCCGACCGCGTCGATCATGTGCTCGCGGTCGACGGAAGTGCGAGCGTCAGCGTGCTCGACGCCCGCGACGTGTCCCTCCGGCGCGTGGGGACGATGGATTCCACTCGGCGGGTGTTCGAGGCGGACGTCTCGCGGGCGGGTGCAGGCGTGCCGGTCGACATCGGCGCGTGGACCGAGCGCGCCACCGTCTCGCTCGCCGCCGAGATGCTCGGCACCGCGCGATGGTTGCTCGAGACCGCCATCGAGTACGCGAAGCAACGGGTGCAGTTCGACGTTCCCATCGGGAGCTTCCAAGCCATCCAACACAAACTCGCCGATTGCTCGCTCGAGGTCGAGCGGGCCACGAGCGCCGTCTACTACGCCGCCATGTGCATCGACGCCGACGATCCCGAGCGCCACCGTGCGACGCACGTCGCGAAGGCCGCCGCAGGCCGGGCGGCGACCCGGTGCGCGAAGGACGGCATGCAGGTCCACGGCGGCATCGGGTACACGTGGGAGCACGACCTGCACCTGTACATCCGACGGGCGTACGCGTCCGAGCACCTCATGGGCACCGCCGGTTGGCACCACGACCGCATTGCCGACCTCATCCTCGGCTGACTCCCGCGAGGCGTTCGCCCGGGGACGCGATCTATGACACGATCGTCAGGTACTGGGCACGAGGGGGAAGCGGTCAGTGGCAGAGGAGAAGCTGTTCTTCGACGATGTCAACGAGGGCGACGCAGCGCCGGTGGTCAGCCACGTCCTTACCCGAACCGATCTCGTGATGTACGCGGGCGCGTCCGGTGACTTCAACCCGATGCACCACGACGAGGTGAAGGCCAAAGAAGCGGGCCTGCCCAGCGTGTTCGGTCACGGCATGTTCTCGATGGGGCTGCTCGGTCGGGCGATCACCGACTGGGTCGGCATCGGCAGCCTGCGCAACTTCAAGGTCCGGTTCACGAAGCAGACGTGGCCCGGCGAGACACTCACCTCGAAGATCGCCGTCACCGGCAAGCGCAAGGACAACGGCGAGAACCTCGTCGATCTCGAGGTCGAGCTCGCCAACGAGAGCGGTGAGGTCAAAGTGGCCGGTTCCGCTGTCGCCGCCCTGCCATCGCGGTGACCGCGCCCGACGCGTTCGCGGAGTAGGGGAAGGGCACGCCCGGGCGTCTCACCACCGTCACGGTGGTCGGTCGCCCGGGCGTTGCGCGTCTCAGGGGATCCGATCGAGCGTGGCCGCCAGCTCGCGGCGGTTGGTGACGCCGAGCTTGGCGTAGGCGCGTTGCAGGTGGTTGTTCACCGTGCGGACGGACAGGAACAGCTTCGACGCGATCTCCGGACTGCTCGCACCAGTGGCCGCCAGCGCGCAGATCTCGCGCTCGCGCGCCGTCAGCGGCACCGGTGAGTCCGACGTGACGAGCGCCGGCGTGCGAGGCGATTCGCACGCGTCCACCAGCAACGAGGCGCGTGCGCGCATCGCGGCGGCGCCCCGTTGGTCACCGTCGCGTTGCAGCGCGTGCGTCGCCTCGGTGGCCGTCTCCGCGGCGAGCAGGTACGCGCCGATTTCCTCGAGCTGACCCGTCGCGGCGACGAGGTCGCTCGCCCGTCCGGAATCCACCCCCAAGGCGTGGAGCGCCCAAGTGGCGATGAGTGATCCCTCGCACAGTTCGGCCAGTTCGGTGAGCCGGGCGCTCGTCCCGTGCTGCCCCAACCGGCAGGCGTCGTGCAACAGCCACGCCTCCATCGCGTGCTGACCGCTCGCCCGGAGCTGGCCCGCGGCGGCGACCAGCAGCTCGCGCGCCCGCGGCAGCGCGCCGGACGCGGCTGCTGCCCAGGCCGGACCGAGCAGTTGCTCGCCGGGCAAGTACGAGAACGGCGGGAGCGTGTCGATCTCGTCCACCGCCGCGTTCGCGGCGTCGACGTCTCCCATCCATGCCGCCGCCGTTGCGAGCAACGAGAGGACGACCCGACGCGGTCCGGCATCGCGGCGCTCGCACCGAGCCACACCCTCGGCCAGCCACCGCCGTGCCGTCTGCAGCTGTCCGCGCAACATCGCGTTGCGGCCGAGACGCACCACGAACCACAGTGCCGCGTTCGCGGGCGCATCCACCGGGATGTTCTCGTAGCAGCGCGTGGCGAGCGCGGTCGACTCGTCGAGCCGCCCGAGGTAGGCGAGCGCCTCGACGTGGAAGCTCATGTGGACGTGCGGCCTCGCCATCGCGATGTGCTCGCTCAGCTGCACGTGGTCCTCGTACGCGCCTTCACCGACCGCGATGGCGCGCTCGAACTGCCCCGTAGCGATGAGCGCAGGCTCCGCCGCGATGGCGGCGATGACCCACGCGCGCGGATGTACGTCGTCGGTGAGCGCGCCGAGCACCGCAAGCGCCTCTGCCGTCCGTCCGGAGTACGAGAGCACCATGCCTTCCTCGGCGACGAACTCGTTGCGGATGACTTCGTCGGACGTGCGGTCGCGCATGTTGCGCAGGAGCGCCAGCGCGGCGTCGGTTCGGTGCAGACCCCACATCAGGTTGCGCACGGTCATCTCGACCAGCGGCGCGAACACTCGGTCGTCGCTCTCGACGAGGTTGATCGCCTCGGTCAGTACCTCGCCCGCCTCGTCGTACCGAGCGAGGTCGTGCAGCACCTCGCCGAGCAAGAGGCCGGACTCAGGACTGATGCCGTCGGACGCGGCTGCGCGGGCCAGCCGCTCGACCTGCACGTTGTCGTGATTGAACCGAGCGAACCATGCCGCTGACAGGAGCAGCTCGGGATCTGCGGACCCGGTCGCATCGAGGTACGCACTCGCGATGGTCACCACGTCGTCCCGGCGGCGTGCGCCCATCGACTCGATCGACTCGATGCGTTCGAGCAGCAGGCGCCGCCGGGTCATGGTGGCCACGTCATGACGCAGGATCTCCCCGTACAGCGGGTGGGCGAGGCGCACCTGTTCGCGGCGCCCGGCTCGGCGGATGTGGACGAGTCCCGCGCGTTCGAGCCGCTCGATCGGAGCAGTGCCGACTGGGGCTTCGAGCGTCGACAGGCCGACCGGTTCCCACAACGCGGTGCGCTCGAGCGCGGCACGCGCCTCCGGGTCCGGCAGGTCGAGGCGAGCGGCGATCGCGTCACTCAGACGCGCGGTCGCTTCGAGTGGGCCCACGAGACGCCACACGCCGCGGTCGTTGCGCAGGTGCCCGCCGTCGACCGCGCCGATCACGAGCTCGCGCGCATACAGCGGGTTGCCCTGGCTGGCTGAGCAGAGCGCTTCGACCGCGGCACCGGCGACCGGTCCGCCGAGCGCGGCGACAAGAAGGTCTTCCATCTGCGAGCGAGACAGCACACCGATGTCGATTCGTCGCATCTGATCGTGGCGCCAGAGTCCCGCCACGTTCGTCGGCACCGACTCGCCGGTGCGCACGGTGCCGATCAGGAAGTTGAGGCGAGCATCGAGGAGCTGGCCGAGCAGCGTCGCGGTGGTCGAGTCGAGGAGCTGGAGGTCGTCGACCACGATGACGACACGCCGGCCTTTGCCGCGATCCTTGACGGTGGCCGCGACGTTCGGGAACAGCGTGAGCGGATCGCTGCGATCGAGCAGGATGCGCGCCGGTAGGAGGTGCGCGACCGCGCCGAGTGGGACCTGGCGGGTCCGTTCGCTGGCCACGGCGCGCACGCACCACCAGCCCGACGCCTGCGCGATCGCCAGGACCTCTTCGGCCAAGCGCGTCTTGCCGACCCCGGGCTCGCCGTGGATGACCGCGCCGACAGCAGCCGGGTCGTCGAGGGCTGCGACGATGTCGTCCATCTCGGCGGTCCGCCCGACGAAGGGCCAACCCGCCCGCACTGAATCGCCGGCCGTGGCAGCCGCGCGACCCACGGTCATGCGACAAACCGTAGTGCGGTGCCTCTCGCTCGCCATCGGGGTTCCGGGTGCTCGAGGACGTGACTCCGGTCACCGGCACAGATTGAGCAAGCGGTGCTCATGCGCGCCGGCCGCGAGGAGCGCAGAGTCGCCTCATGGCTACGAGCATCCGCTTCCATCACCGCCCGACTGCACGCACCGCGTACCTGCTGGGACGACCCGCGTCTGTCTGGATCGCGGCGATCGCCCACCAGCATCGCGGCGAGGTCCACGAGCGCGAGGGGGCCGGCACCGATGTGGATTGACCGCCTTGCGCCGCAACACGCGCTGATCACGGGCGGCGGCCGCGGCATCGGACGTCTCTTGGCGCAGTCGTTCGCCGCGGAAGGGATTGCCGTCGGGCTCATCGCGCGATCGGTGAACGAGCTCGAGGAGACGTGCGCACTCGTCGAGTCCGCGGCTGGCATCGCCGCGTTCGAAGTCGCTGACGTCACCGACGAGTGGTCGCTCGGACCGGCCATCGAGCGGTTGCGCGAACGTCTCGGGCCGATCGATCTCCTGGTGAACAACGCCGGCATCATCGGACCGGTCGGTCGTTCGTGGGAAGTCGACACGGACGAGTGGTGGCGCGCCATGGACGTCAACGTCCGCGGCACTCTGCTCACCTCCCACCTCGTGCTGCCCGAGATGGTGGCGCGCCAGCGGGGGCGGATCGTCAACCTCAGCAGCCAAGCAGGCGTCTTCCGTTGGCCGCTCGTGTCCGCCTACTCGGTGTCGAAGGCGGCGATCGTGAAGTTCACCGAGAACCTCGCGCTCGAGACGCAGCGCCACGGTGTCGCGGTGTTCAGCGTTCATCCCGGCCTGCTGTCGATCGGGATGGGTGAGGTCGCGTACGCAGACAGTTCGAGTCGGGAGCCGATCGAGGCTCACGTGTTCGCATGGGTGCGCAACGAGATCAGCGCTGGACGGGGCGCCGATCCCGCCGCGGCCGTCGAGTTGATCCTCCGTCTCGCGTCAGGACGCTACGACGAGTTGACCGGACGGCAGCTGTCCGTCCACGACGACATCGACGCGGTGCTCGCCGAGATCGACGATGTGCGTTCGCGTGAGCTGTACGTCCTGGGCGTCCAACGGCTCGATCCCGCCGCAGAGCACGCACGGCGCAAGTCGGCCTGAATCCGGCGTCGCGCTTCTGTGATCGTTGAGCCACCGGATCGGTGGCTCAACGATCACAGATGCCGGTGCCCACCGTTCTGTGACGACCGACCCACCGGATTCGGTGGGTCAGCCATCAATGTGATGGAAGGGAATCAGCCCGCCATCAGCTTTGACAGGCGCTCGGTGGCGTCGATGCACTCCTCGACCATCGTGAAGATGACGTCCTTCACCGGGCGCACCTTGGTCGCCTGACCGATGACCTGGCCGGCAGGGTTGAAGTTCACCGTCTTCGCCTGCTCGGGATAGCGATGCCCGCGCGACACCGCCGTCGACGTCACCATGAACTGCAGCGGCATCCCCAGCGGATCGGGCGTATCCGCACGCTCCCACGCATCGGTCCAGTCGTTGCGCAGCATCCGGCACGGCTTGCCCGTGTACGAGCGCGAGCGGACCGTGTCACGCGACGTCGCCGCGAGGTAGCTGGCCATCTGCGCGGGAGGGATGTCGGCTTCCTCGACAGTGAGCCACAGCGTGCCCGTCCACACGCCCTGCGCGCCGAGCGCGAGCGCGGCCGCCATCTGGCGTCCGTTGCCGATGCCGCCCGCGGCGAGCATCGGCGTCGGCGCGATCGCGTCGATGACCTCCGGCCACAACACGCTCGACCCGACATCGCCCGTGTGACCGCCGCCCTCGGTGCCCTGCGCGATCACGATGTCGACGCCGGCCTCCTTGTGGGCGAGCGCCTGCTTCGACGCGCCACACAGCGCGGCGACGAGCCGCCCGGTGCCGTGGATCTCGTCGATGATCTCGCTCGGCGGCGTGCCGAGCGCGTTGGCGATGAGCTTGACCTTGTCGTGCTCGAGCGCGCACTCGACCTGCGGAGTCGCGGTCGCCGCGGTCCAACCGAGCAGCTCACGCGGCGCCTCCTCGTCCGGCAGCGCTGGCACGCCGTGGTCGCCGAGGATCTGCTCGACGAAG
Source organism: uncultured Acidimicrobiia bacterium (assembly GCA_963721305.1). Taxonomy (GTDB): domain Bacteria; phylum Actinomycetota; class Acidimicrobiia; order Acidimicrobiales; family JACDCH01; genus DATAES01. Next base: position 382,266 of record CAVRIR010000006.1, on the reverse strand, counting down.
TCGCGATGTTGCTGCGGGATCATGGCCCGCAGGTCGGCCTCGAGCTTGACCGGGTCGATCTCGCCCATGCCCTCGTACTTGCCGGGGATGACGATGTCGACGCCGTAGGGCCGGTCGCCGACGTGCTCGTCGATCCAGTTGAGCTCGACCTCGAGCTGTTCGGGACTGAATCCCACCGCGCCGAGGACCCCGAATCCACCCGCCTTCGACACCGCCGCGACGACGTCACGGCAGTGGGTGAACGCGAAGATCGGGAACTCGATCCCCAACTGCTTGGCCACTTCGGTCTGCATGAAACTCTCCTGAGCGAATGTTGGATGGAAACGGGCGCCATGGCGCCCGTTTCTCCCCGGAGTTGGATGGTCGGTCAGCCGTTGAGGCGGAGGGGCATGTACTTGATGCCGTTGACGAAGTCGGAACGGAGGCGCAAGACCTCGCCCGCGAGCTCGACGTTCGGGTAGCGGCGCAGCATCTCACGCATCATCCACTTGATCTCGAGCCGCGCCAGGTTGGCGCCCAGGCAGAAGTGGACGCCCCCGCCGCCGAAGGTCACGTGATCGTTCGGCGTACGGCGGATGTCGAACGTGTTCGGGTTCTCGAACACGTCCTCGTCGCGGTTGGCGGACGCGTAGAACGTCACCACCTTGTCGCCTTCCTTGATCGGGACGCCGCGGATCTCGGTGTCATGCGTGACCGTGCGACGGAAGTTGTGGATCGACGCGCCCCACCGGAGCATCTCCTCCACGGCGGTCTCCCAGAGCTTGTCGTCGTCGATGTTGGCGACGAGCTCGGCGCGCACCTCTGGCCGCTCGATGAGCGCGAGCATCGCGTGCGCGATGAGGTTGCGGGTCGTCTCGTTGCCCGCGACAACGAGCAGTACGAAGAACAGGTTCAGCTCCGCGTCGGTCAGGCGATCGCCGTCGATCTCCGCGTGGACGAGGATCGAGATGATGTCGTCGCGGGGGTTCTGCCGCCGGTCGGCGGCGAGCTCGTCGCACAGCGCGTACAGCTCGGCTGACGCAAGGAGGCTGTCTTCCTCGCTCGTCTGGAAGTCCGGATCCTGTGCGCCCACGAGGCGGTTCGCCAGCGCCGTCGCACGATGGCGATCACCTTCGGCGATGCCGATCATCTCGCAGATGGCCTGCATCGGCAGCTCCGCGGCGATGTCGAGCGTGAACTCGATCTCGTCGCGTCCGTCGATGGCGTCGACGATGCTGCGAGCGCGCACCGCGATCGAATCCGTCAACATCGAGATCATGCGGGGCGTGAAGCCGGCAGACACGAGCCGCCGGTACCGGTTGTGCTTTGGCGGATCCATCTGGAGCAGCGTCATGCGATGGAACTCCATCGCTGCCTCATCCTGGTCGAGGATGAACGCCGAGCCGACCTCGGTGGAGTACGTCGCGACGTCCTTGCTGATCGCCTTGACGTCGGCGTGCTTCGTGATCGCCCAGAACCCTTGCGCGTTCGGGTGCTCGTGCCAGAACACGGGCGCCTCGCGGCGCAGGATCTCGAACTGGTCGTAGGGGACGCCGCGCGCCCACGTGTCCTCGAGCAGGTCGATGCTGTCCAACGAAACAACTGTCACGTGCTGTCTCCTTCGATGAGTGCTCGTAGACCGGCGACGACGTCGGCGGTCGAGAAGGCGTCGGGATCGAGGCGCTGTTGCATGGCCGCGCCGAGCAACAACGCGATGACGAGTCCGGAGGTTCGGCGGGAATGGCGCAGGCGACCGAGGTCCTCGTCCTTCGCCCAGTCGGTGAGCGCGGGTGCGAGCGAGGCGCGGCGTTCGTCGTAGCGACGCGCCAGGTCGTCGGCGAACGCGGCGTTGCGCGCCGCGTGCAGCCACAACTCGAACTCGAGCAGCAGCCACGGCTCGCCGTCGGGATCGTCCGAGGCCTGCGCCATCGAGTCGGACCACAGCGCGCGCAGCCGCCCGTCGAGGTCGGTCGTGCCCTCGACGTCGGCGGAGATCCGCGCCGCCGACTCGTCGAGCCACTGCTCGACCAGCGCGAGCAGCAGCCCGTCCTTGCTGCCGAAGTGGCTGTACAGCGCGCCGGTCGTGCGGTCGGCCGCGTCGGCGACCGCCTCGGCGGACACTGCGTGGAAACCCTTGCGGGCGAACAGCTCAGCGGCCGCCGCGATCAGCCGGGCTCGGGTCTCGGCCTTGCGTTCTTCCTGCGACTGCGCCGGCATAGGTTCACCAACATATATCGGATGGCCGATATATGTGGAAATCTGACGCTGCTGTCATACTGCGCGCAGTGGGGGAGGACAGCGGCGACGGCAGCGTCGACGGCCGGGTTGTCATCATCACCGGCGCGGGGCAGGGCATCGGTCGCGGCATGGCCCACCATCTCGGCCAGCACGGCGCCCGGGTCGTGATCGCAGAATGGAAGGCGCATCGCGTCCAACGGGTGGTGGACGAGTTGACCGGTCTCGGCGTCGACGCGATGGGCGTCGAGTGCAACATCCTCGAGCGCCCGTCCATCGACGCCGCGGTCGCGGCCACGATCGATCGGTACGGACGGATCGACGGTCTCATCAACAACGCGCACACGTTCACACCGAAGGCGGCGGTCGCCGAAGTTACCGAAGACGACATCGATCGCAACTACGGCACCGTGAAGGGGACCTGGTTCGCGATGCAAGCTGTGTATCCGCACATGCGCGCCGCGGGATGGGGACGGATCGTGAACTTCGTGTCCGCGGCGGGGATCACCGGGATGGCGGGTTACGGCGCGTACAACTCGTCCAAGGAGGCAATCCGCGCGCTGACCCGCACTGCCGCGCGTGAGTGGGGACGCGACGGCATCGTCGTGAACGCGATCGCGCCGGGCGCCGCGTCGAAGCGCGGGCAGGAGGCGGCGGCGCGCAACGAAGCCGAGTACCGCGACTTCCGACGCGACCATCCGATGGGGCGCCAGGGCGACCCTGAGACGGACATCGGTCCTGTTGCGCTGTTCCTCTGCAGCGACGCATGCCGTTTCCTCACCGGTCAGACGTTGATGGTCGACGGCGGCGCGTTCCTCTTCGCATAAGGAGACACGAGTGCCGATTCACTACGACAGGCGGCACGATCACATCGTGCTCGTCACGATCGATCGCCCGGAGGCGAAGAACTCGCTCGACCTGTACCACTTCCGCGACTTGGCGAAGGCGTGGCGCGACTTCGGCGAGGACGACGATCTGTGGCTGGCGATCATCACCGGCGTGGACGGCTGCTTCATGGCCGGCGCCGACCTCAAGACCTACATCCCGCAGATCACCGAGCTCTCCGAGAAGATCAGCAGCGGTGAGGTCACGGAGATCGACGGCTGCAAGTTGCGCGACGGGACCGATGCCGTGTTGCGCAATACGAAGCTCTACAAGCCGATCGTCGCGGCCATCGACGGCCCGTGCGTCGCAGGCGGCATGGAGATGCTCGGCGGCATCGACATTCGCATCGCGACCCACAACGCGCGCTTCGGTGTGATGGAGCCGAAGCAGGGCCTGTTCGCCGGCGGCGGAACGACGGTGCGGTTGCCGCGGCAGATCCCGTTCCCGGCGGCGATGGAATTCCTCCTCACGGCGGAACCATTGCCGGCGAAACGGGCGCTCGAGCTCGGTCTCTTGAACGAGATCGTCGAGCCGGACGAGCTCATGGATCGCGCGTTCACATGGGCGGGTCGCATCCTGGCCAACGGTCCGCTCGCGATACGCGCCACCAAGGAGAGCGTGGTGCGCGGACTCAACGTCACGATGAGAGAGGCCTACAAGATCGAACAGGAGCTGTCCCAGATGGTCTTCGCCAGCGAGGACGCAAAGGAGGGCCCGAAGGCCTTCGCCGAGAAGCGCAAGGCGAACTGGCAGAACCGATGACCGTCGACCCCCGCAGCCCATGCATCATCGGCGTCTCGCAGGCGATCTCCCGTCCGGCCGACGGACCATCGCCCGAGCCGCTCCTGCTCTGGGAAGAGGCCGTGCGCAGTGCGAGCGACGACTCCGGCGCACGTGGCGACGTGCTCGGAGCGGTCGACTCGTTGCAGGTCGTGTACTGCCATTCCTGGCAATACGACGATGCTGCCGCGCGCCTGAGCGACCGCCTCGGCATCACTCCCGCGCACCGCTACTACTCCGGGATCGGCGGGACGACATCGCAGGTGCTCGTCGACCAGGCCGCCGAGGCGATCGTTCGGGGCGAGCTCGACGTGGGCATCGTCGTGGGCGCGGAAGCACTCGATACCGCCCGCCGACTGAGGAAGGCGGACGAGCGACCGCAGTGGTCGTTCAAACCCGCGGAGAAGCAGCCGTTCCCGTTCGAGGCTCCGTTCCACCCAGCCGAGATCGCGCATCAGGTGTTCCAGGCGTACACGACGTTCGCGTTGTGGGACGTCGCCCGCCGTGCGCACCTCGGTGTCGAGCCGGACGCGTATCGCGACTCGATGGGTGCGTTGTTCTCGCCGATGACGACGATCGCGGCAGCCAACCCGTACTCGTGGTTCCCGACCGAGCGATCCGTGCGCGAGCTGGTCGATCCTGCGCCGGACAACCGCATGGTCGCCTACCCGTACACCAAGTACCTGATCTCGGTGATGGACGTCGATCTGTCCGGCGCGCTGATCGTCGCGTCGCACGAGGCTGCGGACCGTCTCGGCGTTCCGGTGGACAAACGCGTCTACGTGCGGGGCTGGTGCTACGGCACCGATGCGGTGTACGTCGCCGAGCACGAACCGACCTGGGCGTCACCCGCGATGGCCGCGGCCTCGTCCGAGGCGCTGTCATCCGCAGGCGTCGGCATCGACGACGTGGCGCACATCGACCTGTACAGCTGCTTCCCGTCCTCGGTCGCGTTCGCCGTCGACGCGCTCGGCCTGGCGCCGAACGACACCCGCGGGTTCACCGTCACGGGAGGACTTCCGTACTTCGGCGGCGCGGGCAGCGACTACCTGACCCATTCGATCGCCACCATGGTCGGCATCCTCCGAGCGGACCCCGGCGCCTTCGGCCTGTGCAGTGGTGTGGGCATGCACATGACCAAGCACGTGTACGGCGTCTACTCCACCGAGCCGCCGTCAACCGCACCGCGTCCCGACGAGCAGGGTGTGCGCCAGAAGCTCGACGCCCGACCTCGCGCGCAGATCGTCGACACGTTCGACGGCGATTCGACGATCGTGACGTACACCGTGTTGCACGACCGCGCCGGCGCGCCCGATTGGGGACTCTTGGTCTGCGACGTCGAACCGGGCAGGCGGTGCTACGCGCGCGTTGCCGATCCGGAGATGCTCGCAGAGCTCGAGCGCGAAGAGTGCGTCGGTCGTAGGGTCCGGACGAAGACGAACGACGGCAACGTGAACGAGGTGACGGCATGGGCGAGCTGACGATGTCCAAGCAGGAACGCGAGGCGTTCCTCGCCGGCGTTCACGTGGGCGTCCTCGCCGTCGACGGCCACGGCGGCGCGCCGCTCGTGACGCCGATCTGGTACGCGTACCAGCCCGGTGGTGACGTCGTCGTCACGACCAGCACGACGTCGAACAAGACCGAGCTCCTCCGCCGCGCGGGCAAGGCGAGCTTCTGCGTCCAGACCGAGACGGCGCCCTACGTGTACGTCGTCGTCGAAGGCGCGGTCACGATCGAGGACGGCGTCGATCCGATCTGGCGCCGCGATCTCGCCCGGAAGTACCTCGGTGACGAGCTCGGAGACATGTACTACGACTCGACGACGGACCACGAGGCGACCGCGGTGACCATCCGCTTGACCCCCGAGCGCTGGCGAACCACCGACTACAACAAGCAATTCGCGTAGGAATCTGGCGGAAAACGCCGGCTCGGCACCCGTGGGGGCCGCGTCCGGGCCCGTTCCGGGCTCCCGTATACTCGGGCGGCCATGGGGGGCGCAGTGTCAGCGGCGGATCAGCGGTCGCGGTTCTCGATTCAGACGGCCCTCTTCGCCGTCCCGCTGGTCGCGTTCGTGTTCGCGAGCTGGGCTCACCGGAACATCATCGATGACGGCTACATCTATCTCCGGATCGTTCACCAGGTAACGGCCGGCAACGGTCCGGTCTTCAACATCGGACAGCGGGTCGAGGCTTTCACCAGCCCACTGTGGCTCGGCGCACTCTCGATCGCTGATCTCGTGGCCCCGGTCCGTCTGGAGTGGATCGCGGTCGTCATGGGCATCGCCGCGACCCTCGGCGGATTCGTGCTGTCCATCCTCGGGTCCGCGAAGCTCATCCGGCAACACGAGTCCGAGACGATGCTCATTCCGTTCGGCGTTCTCGTGCTGGCCGCGCTGACGCCGATGTGGTGGTACGCGACGAGTGGGCTCGAGACCGGACTCGTGTTCTTGTGGCTCGGCTTCGCCTTGTGGACCCTCGCGACCTGGTCGATCTCAGGTGCGCGGATGAAGCGGCTCAACGGCGTGTTGCTCGGCCTCGGCTGGCTGGTTCGGCCGGAGCTCGCCGTGTACAGCGTCGCGTTCCTCGCCGTCGTGCTCGCACTGCAATGGCGCGACGACACGTGGCGAGATCGAACGAAGTTCATCGCTTCGGCGCTCGCACTCCCGCTCGCGTACGAGCTGTTCCGGATGGGTTACTACGGCAGTCTCGTCGCCAACACCGCGATCGCGAAGGAAGCAACCCGTCTCAACTGGTCGTGGGGCTGGAGCTATCTGAAGGACTTCGTCTCGACGTACTGGTTCTTCGTTCCCGTGATCATCCTGTTCGCGGGTGGCTACATACCACTGGCCCGGGGCTTGCGAGGTGGCTCGCACCGCAGGTCAACGTGGGTTCTCTGGGCCTTCCCGATCGCTGCTGCACTCAACGCGTTCTACATCGTGGCCGTGGGCGGCGACTACCAACAGGCGCGACTGCTGCTGCCGGCCGTCTTCGCGCTCTGCGCTCCGATCGCGGCGATATCGGCTTCCCGCCGCTACGCCGGCGCCCTGCTCGCAGCGCCATGGCTCGTGGCCGCGGTGTTCGTGCTGCGACCGCCGACCTTCGTTCTCGGATCCAACTACTTCACTCCTCCCGTGGGCCGCGTCACGACGAACGACAGCGGTTGGGGTGGAGGCAGCCAGAAGCTCGCGGTGTTCGGCGCCGACGGTCTCTACCTGCAGAACGCGCCGCGGCTCATGTTCCACCGCGCCACCTTCCAGCCGGCGGCGACGGTACGTCAGCCCGAAGCTGCCATCTTCGCGGTCGGCATCGTGCCGTACGCCGTCGGTAATCGGATGCGCGTGCTCGACCTGTACGGACTCGCAGATCCGATCGCCGCGCATCTCCAGGTACCGACGAGGTCGGCGAGCCTGTTGCCGTATCCGGGCCAGGAGAAGCCGCTTCCCGATCCCTGGGTCGCGGCTCGGACCGCCGCGCCGAACGCGCAGATCGACGACACAACGTTCCGTAACCAGACCTACTTGCTGATTCCGAGAGCGAAGGGCGCGGCGTTCGACAAGCAGGTGAGCCTGGCGCGGGCCGCACTCGATTGCGCGCCGATCAAGCAACTGAATCGAGACACGGAAGCGCCGCTGACCGTCTCCCGCTTCTTCCACAACATGCTCGACGCGTTCTCGAACACACGGTTGCGGATCCCGCCGGACCCTGCCACCGCGTACAAGCAGCTGTGCGGAACGACAAGCGCGGTCAGCGCTCCACAGCTCCACTCGAACGCCGATCACGCGAACGGCCAGGGGATGCCGGCCGTCGTCTTCGATCGCTGGTCTCCGGATGAACAGACGCCGTCGTCGTCGCCAGTTGCTGCGTCGCCGCTCGATCGACCGAGGTCAATGGACACCAACACGGACGGGCGGCCGCGGGTCGCGCTCGCCGGGTTCGTCTAGTGCCGCGCTGAACCGGTAGTCGTCTCACGACCACGGGACGGGACCGTCCCATCGGTCGAGGAACGTCGTTTCCGACGTCGGCCTGCGCGTGTTCGGGCCGAATTGGCCGCGTGGGTAGCCCAGCGGGATGCAGAAGTGGAAGCCGGCGTCTTCGGGAATGCCGAACATGGCGCGGAATCGATCCATCACGCTCGGATGAAGCGTCGTCGGCACGGACCCGATCCCGAGCGCTCGTGCCGCCAGCATCAGGTTCTGCACGGCGGGGATCACCGAGTCGGCCGGCCCGTTGTGCATCGCGAAGGCGAATACGACGCACGGGGAATCGACGATCTCGTCGGCGAGCCGCGCCGCCGGCTCGAACCTCGAAGGCAGGTCGGCGCGATCTCCGAAGCCCTCGTCGCTGCGCTTCGCCCACCATGCCTCGTGGTACAGGGCGCCGAAGTGACGGATCGCCGTGCGGTCGGTCACGACGAGGAAGCGCGCGAGCTGCAGGTTCCCGCCGTTCGGTGCCTTCACGGCTGCCTCGATCATGAGGTGGATGTCCTCGAGCGGGATCGGATCAGGTTTGAACCGTCGGATCGATCGCTGCGTGAAGATCGCGTCGCCGAGCGGCATCGACAATCGGCTGTGGTCCATGACCATCGATTCTGCGTGACGGCGCCCCCGCGTGCGCCTCGGAATCGGCCGGACGTCGACGCTTGGGCGTTTTGTCCGCGACGCCATGACGCGACGCCCAGGCGATTCGCACGGATGTCGCCTCGGGCCGCGCCCGCTACGTCGGCGACGAGAACGAACCACGCGCCGCGCTGCTGCCACCGTCCAGGGGAAGGACGACACCCGTGAGCCACCGGCTCTCGGTGGACGCGAGGTAGACAGCCGCGTCGGCCACGTCGTCGGCGGTGCCGACTCCGAGCAGGTGCATCGACTCTCGGCGGGCGCGCTCGTCCGGTGTGATGTGTGCGTCGCGGCGGTCGTTGATCACGTAGCCGGGACTGATCGCGTTGCAGCGCACGCGATGCGGCGCCTCGTCCACCGCGACGCTGCGAGTCATCGCCTCGAGCGCACCCTTCGCGCTGATGTACGCCGCCGAGCCCCGTGACGCTCGCGAGGCGGCGCGGCTCGAGATGTTGACGATGGACCCGTGACCGCACTCGCGCAAGTGCGGCATCGCAGCCCGGCACAACCGGACCGGCGCGAGCAGGTCGACGTCGAGGATCGTTCGCCACGCGTTGTCGTCGAGGTCCGCCACCGCGCCGTCGTGCTGTGAGACAGCCGCGTTGTTCACGAGGATCGTCAGCGCGCCGAACTCGTCCACGGTGGCGGCGACGAGCGCGTCAGCCGCGTTCGGGTCGGCGAGGTCGGCGGCCACGAACAGCCCGCGGCCATGACACGCGGATGCGACGGTGCGACCCCGCTGTTCGTCGCGGCCGGTGATCACGACATGGGCGCCCTCCGTCGCGAAACGGCCGGCGATCGCCTTCCCGATTCCCGACGTCGACCCGGTCACCAAGGCGACCTCACCGTCCAACCGACTCACAGCGCGAATCCTGACACGTGTGTCACAGTGGAGAGATGCTCCGGGAGGTCTGGGGGACCGTCGGCGGGCGCTGGTACGTCACGATCTTCGGTGCCGTGTTCCTCTGGTGCGCGGTCCGCCAACTCGGCTGGCGCCGCACGTTGATCTACACGGCCGTCGCCGTAGGCGTGGGCGGCCTGGCGGAGAACGGCTCGGTGCACTTCGGCATCCCGTACACGCGGTACGCGTTCAACGATTCGTTGCGCGGCAAGGAGCTGTTCCTTGGCGACGTGCCACTCATGGTGCCGCTCAGCTACACGTTCATGGCGTACTTCGCGTTCGCGTCCGGCCGGCTGTTGGCCTCCGGTCCCTACCGAACGCGCGCCGTACGCCAGTGGCACGAGTGGTTGCTGGCACTCATGCTGGCGGTCTGGGCGCTGTGGATCCTCGATCCGGTGTCGCGCCTCGGCGAGCAGTTCTACCTCGGCAAGGTGTTCTCGTATGCAGGGCCGGGTTTCTGGTTCGGCCTTCCGTTGGGCAGCCAGCTCGGGTTCGCGGTCACCGCAGCGATCCTGCTCGCGGTGCTGTTCCGGATGGACCGGGCCGCGCCCGATCTACCGGTTGACGACCTGCTGCACCATCCACACCTGCCCGCGCTGCTCACCTACCACGGCCAGGTGTTCCACCTCGCGCTCGTGTCGTTCTGGATCGGGGCCGACACCATCGGCGGCGCCGCGCTCCTCATCTGGATCCCCGCGGCATGCATCACTGCCGTCTACTGGAGCCGTCTCGGTGTCCTCACCAGGGAGTCCCGTGGCGATCACGCCATGTCGACTCCGCCACCGGTCGACGGCGCGGCGGACCAAGTGGTCGTGCCGGCCGTCCCAGCGGGACGATCGCCATCGGCGTGACGTGATCGGGCAAGGCGACGAGTGCTCGTAGCTCGTCGCCGGCGTACGTCGTCAAGGTCGTCAGTGCCGAGCCGTAGCCGAGCGCGTTTGCGGCCAGGAGGATGTTCTGCACGGCGGGGAAGATCGACGAGCCGAGCGACGTGGGATGCGCGCCCGCGCCGGTGTCATCGCCGACCACGATGAACACGGGCGCGCCGCCGAGCCCGCTGTCGACGAGAGCGTCGACCTCATCGAACAGCCGCGCGGTGTTGCGCGACTTGGCCCAGTCGCGTCCGCCGCCCGACCACAGCCGGCGCGTGAGATCGCTCAGTGCGGCGCGAACCTCGTCGTCGCGCACCACGACGAACACCCATGGCTGTGTGTTCTCCGCGCTCGGCGCGTGTGTGCCCGCTTCGAGGATGCGCTCGACGTCGTCGTCGGGTACCGGCTCGTCACTGAACGCCCGGCAGGCTCGTTGTCCGAGCACGACGTCGAAGAACTCCGTCATCCCGCCATTCTCGCGTCAACCCGTCTTGGCCGCGACGCCTGCCAGTTCCAGCCGTCCGCCCCAGGTCGGCTGAACACGCCTCGTACTCGTGCATTGCCGCCCGACGAGTGGAGTGCTTGACTGCGGAGGTGGACGAGAACGAAGCCGAAGGACAAGCGGACATCGAGGTCGAGACCGAGCTGATCGACGTCGACGGCGATGGCACGATCGACGTGGTACGTGAGACCACCACCGCCGTGATCGATGTGGACGGCGACGGTGTGCCGGACATCGTCGAGCAGACGACGACGATCGCGGTCGATGTCGATGGCGACGGCGTACCGGACATCGTCGAGCAGACGACGACGATCGCGGTTGATGTCGATGGCGACGGCGTGCCGGACATCATCGAGCGAACGACTGTCACCGGAGTCGATGTCGACGGCGATGGCACCATCGACGAGGACGAGATCGAGGTCGAAGCGGAGCTGGCGGTTCGCGAGGACCTGATCGACGAGGACGACGCGACCTAGCGGGGCGGCGCCGCCAAGCGCCCCGCCGGAAGATCCAGCGGGGCGATGGACGAAGCCGGGGCGTTGTGGCTACTTCGTGGCCGTGTGGTGAGCGTTGACGGCCTTCGTCACGCGGGCAGGGAGCTTGGCCTCGAGGGCAGCCGCCCTGTCAGCGCTGATCTTGTTGTTGGTGACCGCCTTGCCGATCCGACTCGAGACGTCGTTGACGATCGCGGTCGTGACCTTGTCGAGCGGCACGTTGTTGGCGCTGGCGACATCGGCCACGGACTGGCCGGCGGTGAGGTCGGCGCGCAGTTGCTGGGGTGAAACACCGATGACACCCGCTGCGACCTTGGCTTCGTGACGTCGAAGATGCTGGAGCAGTTGCTGACGGCTGCTCGTCGTGGATGACGGCTGCGTGGTGGTCTGGGCCGCGGCGATGCTGGTTGGGGCGACGGTCGCGAGTCCGATGGACCCGATGACGAGGCCGGCTCCGAGCGCAGCAGCGGCGACCAACTTGTTGGGCATGACGTGGGGCTCCTTCGTGAGGTGGTGTCTGAGGAGCCTCATGATCCGAGGTGGCCGTTAGGGGGTCATGACGGAGGGGCCAACAGTCGATCAGGACTCACCAGAGGCCGGGGATCAGCCGCGCGTCAATCGCCGGCGATGACGAGCCGGTAGCCGGCATCGAGCTGGTCGAGGTCGAGGAGATGGCCGTAGCGCTCGTGCCAAGCGCCCGAATCGAGGTCGGCGGCCAGCCGGCGCACACCGTCGTCCGCCTCCTCGGGTGAGAGCAACGCCAGGCCCGAGATGTTGGCGCGCACCTCGGGGTCGAGGTAGCGCTCGGGTCGGCGCCAGTACGCGGCCATGAAACCGTCCTCGCAGTCGTGGGGCACGGGCACGATCTCGACCCGATCGGTTCCGAGCGGGCCGGCGACCGCCTCGATGGTGGCGATCCAGCTGCCGTGCTGCACGCTCACCGGCCAGTAGTCGTTGAGCCAATAGGCGCGCTCCAGCACATGGTCGAACGTCAGGATCACCTGCCGGCGGGCGACCCGCTGCAGCTCCGCGAGACCCGCGTCCTGCTCCGTCCAGTGATGGACCGTGAACACGGCAAGGCAGGCGTCGAACGAGTCGTCGGCGACCGGCAGGTGCTCGGCGACACCGCGGACCCGGCGGCGACCACGGTGCTGCGCCAGCATCACCTCGCTCGGATCGATGGCGACGACCTCGCAGTCGCTCGGCTCATAGCTGCCCGCGCCCGCCCCGACGTCGAGGATGCGCCGTGCATCGCCCAGCGCGGCTTGAATCTGTGCTGCGATGCGCTGGTCGGGACGCCGATGTCGCGTGTAGTCCACGCCGATGGTGTCATAGCGGGCCGGAATGCGGCGAAGGTAGTGCAGACAGGGAGACGGCTGCGGTGCGGATCTACATCAGCGTGGACATGGAAGGTGCGAGCGGGGTCACGCGGTGGCAGGACGTCGTGACCAGTGGCCAGGACTATCAACGAGCGCGCTCGTGGATGACGGCGGACGTCAATGCGGCTGTGGCCGGGGCACGCGCCGCAGGTGCGACCGAGTTCGTTGTCGAGGAGAACCACGGCATCGAGATGCTGTGCAACCTCGTGCTCGACGAGCTCGACCCGGACGTCGACGTCGTGCGCGGCCTGCCGCGCGGCGGGCCGACGACGGCTGCTGCACTCGACGATTCGTTCGATGCGATGTTCCTCGTCGCGCACCACGCCAAGGTCCGTGACTACCCGGGCTATTGCGCGCACACGATCAGCTACGGCGTCTACGACGATGTCCGCCTCGCCGGCCGGACGATCAGCGAGGGCGAGATCTTCGCGACGATCGCCGCGCAGCACGGGGTGCCGACGGCGCTCGTCACCGGTGACGACGTGATCGCCGCGGAGATGACCAAGATCACGCCGGGGATCGAGACCGCCATCGTGAAGCGGGCGATGAGCCGCACCGGAGGATGGATCGTCCCACCGAAACGGGCGGCGGCGATCATCGCCGATGCGGCAACGTGGGCGGTGGACAAGGTGCGGACGGGGAAGATCGACGTGATCGACGCGCCGCCGCCCTTCCCGATGGAGATCGATTTGCACAAGCCGCTCACCGACGAAGCACGTGCCGCGTTCGCACGCTTCCCGGCTTACGAGCTGGTCGGCGAGCGCACGGTCCGGTTCCAGCACGACGACATGGCGATCGCCTACCGGATGGCGGCCGTAGTGGGTCCGATCGCGAACGGGGACAACGTGCGGTCCTACTAGGTTCAGCGCATGCCGGTCGACGCCGCTCTCGCCGACGAACTCGTCGCCACCGTTCGCCAATGGGTCCGCAACGACGTGATCCCGCACGCATCGGAGTACGAGCACGCGGATCGCTATCCCGAGCCGATGGTCGAGCAGATGAAGGCATTCGGGATGTTCGGTGCACGGATCCCCGAGGAGTACGGCGGCCTCGAGCTCGACGTGTTGACCTACGCCCGGCTGATGGAAGAGCTGGCGTACGGCTGGATGTCGCTCGCCGGCGTGCTCAACACGCACACGATCGCCGCCAACCTGATCGAGCGCTTCGGCACCGATGCGCAGCGCAAGGATCTACTGCCCAAGATGGCGACCGGCGAGATCCGCGCCGCGTTCTCGCTGTCCGAGCCCGACGCGGGGAGCGACACGCAGGCGATCCGTTGCAAGGCGACCCCAGACGGCGACGAGTACATCCTCGACGGCACGAAGATGTGGGTGACCAACGGCGAGCGCGCCGGCGTCGTCGCGCTCGCGGCGAAGACACCGGAAGGCATAACGTGCTTCATCGTCCCGAAGGATCCGGGCTCGTCGTACGGAGGCATCTCGGTGTCGAAGACGATCGACAAGCTCGGCTACAAGGGAATCGAGACCGTAGAGATGACGTACGCCGGGCACCGCGTGCCGCGCTCGTCCGTGCTCGGCGGCGACGAGGGACTCGGTAAGGGGCTGCACTTCATCCTCGGCTCGCTCGAGCTGGGCCGCATCAACATCGCGGCGCGTGCCGTGGGCGTGGCGCGCGCGTCGTTCGACGCGTCGATGAAGTACGTCCACGAGCGCGAGACGTTCGGCGTGCCGATCCACAAGCACCAGGCGATCCAGTTCAAGCTGGCCGACATGGCGACGAAGCTCGAGGCGTCACGCCTGCTCGTGCGCTCTGCGGCGGAGAAGTTCGAACGAGGCGAGCGAGCCGACGTCGAGGCCGGCATGGCGAAGCTCTTCTGTTCGGAGACGGCGTTCGAGCTCGCCACCGAGGCGATGCGCATCCACGGCGGCTACGGGTACACGAAGGATTTCCCCGTCGAGCGCTACTACCGCGACGCGCCGCTCATGATCATCGGCGAAGGCACGAACGAGATCCAGCGCATCGTGATCGCCCGCGGTCTTCTGGCCCGCTGGGCCGCCGACCATCCCACCTGACCGCTCGAATGTTGGATGGAAACGGGCGCTCTGGCGCCCGTTTCTCCCCGGAGTTCGCTGGGGGGGGGTGGGGGGGAACTACGTCGCGTACTCGAAGTGCTGCACCTCGACCATCAGGGGCAGCTTGTAGCAGACGTAGAAGTTGTGCAGCTTCAGGTAGCCCTCGTAGTTCTCGACCTCGCGCGGGACGATGTCGACCTCTGGATCGCCGGCCGCCTTGGCCTGCACGAGGTCGTAGAGCGACTCGAACTCGTCGAGCGAACCCACCGACATCCCGAAGTGGTCGAGGCGCGGGCAAACCATCGGATCGTCGTCCGCGATCAGGAAGATGAACTGCTCGTTCGTGTGGACACGCATCACGAGCCGCCGCCGGTCCTGCGTGAGCATGTCGTACTCCTGCCAGCCGAACACGTCGCTGTAGAACGCCGTGATCGCGGCCCGACCCGAGTCGTCCAGCGCGTCGGCCGGCATCGACATGGCGACATGATTGAGGCGCGGCAATCGAGGCTTCGCGCTGCTCATGACACGGCTCCGGGGGCGATGAGGACCTTGGCCGCGATCTCGCCGCCGGCGAGGCCCCGCATCGCGTCGAGCGTGCCGGTCAGCGGGATGTCGACGGGATCGATCAGCTCGTGCAGCGGCAGCTTGCCGGACGAGAGCAGCTCGAGCGACCGCTCGAAGCCGTCGGCGTCGTAGCAGAAGGCGCCGGTGACGACGAGCTCGTTGAGGAGGATGCGATTGGGGTCGAAGCGGGGTGCTGCCATGCCCGCGCCGACCAGCACCAGCCGGCCTCGACGCTTGAGCTGCGCCAGCCCTGCCTCCATCGCCTCGCCGTGCCCGGAGCACTCGAGCACCACGTCGAACGCGTCGTCCACGACGGTGCCCGGATCGAACGGACCGGGGATCTCGAGCGCGTCGGGAGCTACGACGGTCGTCGCGCCCAGCCGGGTCGCGAGCGCCTGACGGACCGGGGATGGCTCGCTCACCTTCACGTCGTCCACGTCCATCGCCCGCAGCGCCGCGATCGTGAGGGCGCCGATCGGACCGGCGCCGAGCACCAGCGCGCGCTGGCCCGGCTGCACGCCGGAGTTCGTCATGCCGTGCAGCGCGACCGCGAGCGGCTCGGCCAACGCCGCTTCGCGCAACGTGACCCCATCCGGCACGCGCAACAGCTCGCGCTCGTTCACGCGGGTGTACCGAGCGAACGCGCCCTGCCAGTTGCCGCCGGTTCCGGGTGTGTCGCGATCGCTGCACAACGTCGGATGACCGGACCGGCACATGTCGCACTTGCCGCAGCGCGGAGTCGGCCCACCGATCACCGCGTCGCCGACCGTCCATCGCGACACGGACGGTCCGGTGGCGACCACGACGCCGCTCCACTCGTGACCACCGATCGAGCCTCGCCGTCCCCAGCCGTCGAGCACCATGTGCAGGTCGCTGCCGCACACACCGCAGTGACTCACCTCGACGAGCACGTCGGAGTCGCCGACCTCTGGGACCTCCACATCTTCGATCGCCAGATCGTTCTTTCCGCGCAGGACCGCCGCGGCCATCGTGTCGGGAAGCGTCACGCGGAGGTCTCCGCCGTGTCCGCGGACGCGACCTCGATGAGATCCGAGCGGTACTCGGGATGTTGCGTCAGCCACGCTGATGCTCGTTGCATCGACTGCTCGTTGTTCTTGTTGATGAACTTGTAGATCGGACCCTCGAACCACTTCCACGGGATCTTGGTGAGGTTGTACCGCTCTTCGAACGAGAACTTGGTCTTGTTCGTTCCGATGCGTTCGAGGTGCACCTTGCCTGTCTGGTCCTGCCCCGGCTCGCGACTCAGCATCGTGAACGTGTAGCCACCGTTCGCCTCGATGTCGGTGACGAGCTCGAGCGCGGACCCGCGGCGGCCCAACGGCATCTTGTAGATGACGCGGCGCAGCAGTCCGTTGCCGTCCGCATCGCCCGGATGCACCACCTGCACCTCGACCACCATCGGTGCGTAATCGGTCCACCGGTCGTAGTCCTGGAACAGGGCCCAGAGCCGTTCCGGCGAGTGGGGCATCTCCATCGTGTACCTGTGCTCCCGCATGTTGCGGGATCGTACCTGACACGTGTGTCAGTATCCGGGGCGTGGAGGGGATGGCTCACTTCGCCCGGACGGCGGCCGGGAAGGCGGCGCTGGTGCTCGGTGACGCCGTCCGCACGTACGGTGACCTGGCTGAACGCTCGTCACGCCTCGCCGGCGGCCTGCGCTCGCTCGGGCTCCCGGGTGACGGCAGCGGCGTGGTCGCGGTGATGGTGCCGAACGGTTTCGAGTTCTTCGAGGCGGCGGCGGCTTCGGGTCGCGCCGGGGCGCGCTTCCTGCCCGTGAACTGGCACCTGAAGACGGACGAGCTGGCGTGGATCCTCGAGGACTCCGGCGCCCAGATCCTCGTCGCGCACCGCGACCTTCGCGAATTCGTCGATGCCGCGCTGGTACGAGCGCCCGCGTGCCGAGCCGTCATCGTCGGGGATGACTACGAGGACGTGGTCGCGAACGCGGTGCCGCTCGACGGCGACGGCTTCCTGTCGCCGTCGTTCGTCTTCTACACCTCCGGCACCACGGGTCGGCCGAAGGGCGTCGTGCACGGCATGCACCCCGACGCGATGGCGACCGCACAGCGCGGACTGGTCGCGCTGTGGGGTTTCCGCGAGGACGACATCCACCTCCTGGCCGGACCGTCGTACCACGCCGGCCCAGGGGGCTACGCGTTCACGACGCTGTTCAGCGGCGGGACGGTCGTCATCCTTCCGACATGGGAGGCGCGCGCCGCACTCGCGGCGATCGACCGTCATCGCGTCACCACGACGTTCCTGACGCCGGCGCACTTCATCCGCCTGCTCGAGGTCCCGGAGGACGAGCGGCGTGCCTACGACCTCAGCAGCCTGCGACTGATCATCCACGCAGGTGCGCCTTGCCCGCCGACGGTGAAGCGCCGGATGATCGACGCCCTTCCGGCGACTGAGGTCTGGGAGCTCTACGGCGCGAGTGAGGGCGGTGCGACGCGGGTGTCGCCCACCGACTGGCTCGAGCGGCCCGGCACCGTCGGTCTCCCGTGGCCCGGCACCGAGGTGCTCGTCGTCGACGACATGGGCGCGCCGGTGCCGACCGGCGGCGAGGGGATCATCTACATCAGGCCTCCGGGCGGCAACCGGACGTTCCACTACCACCGCGACGACGACAAGACGGCGCTGGCCTGGCGGGACGGCGCGTTCACGGTCGGCGACATCGGCCGCCTCGACGGTGACGGCTACCTGTACATCACTGACCGCGTCTCGGACATGGTGATCCGGGACGGCGTCAACGTCTATCCCCGGGAGATCGAGGACGTGCTCCACGTCCACCCGGCGGTCGTCGACTGTGCGGTGTTCGGCCTGGCGGACGAGCGCCACGGAGAGGTCCTGGTGGCGGTCGTCGAGACCCGAACCACGACCACGGCGGACGAGCTCGCCGCGCACGTGCGCGCGAGCCTCGCCGACTTCAAGTGTCCGCAGCGGTTCACCTTCGTGGGCGAACTGCCGCGCGATCCGAACGGCAAGGTGCTCAAACGACTCCTGCGCGAGTCGATGACCGCCGGCCCCGAACGCGTGGGGCAACGGGACATCACTAACCTGACCGAACGGTCTCGGCTCCGGGGGGTGCCATGAAGGGGCGGAAGCGCAGCGCGCTGATCCTGCTCGTGATGATGTTGGTGGTTGCCGCGTGCGGCAACTCCAAGAGCTCGGGTGGCGGTGGTGGTGCCGCCGGGGGCGATCGAACAGGCGTGAGCGACACCGAGATCCGCGTCGGCGGTGTCGCGTCGACGACCAACGGTCTCGGCGGCGTGTACGGCGACGCGTTCGACGGTTTGCAGGCGTACTTCGACCAGGTCAACGCGCAAGGCGGTGTGTTCGGCCATCAGCTGAAGCTCGTTGCGCAGCGCGACGACAACGGCCAGGCGTCGCGCAACAAGGATCAGGTCCGCGCGCTCGTCGAGCAGGACAAGGTCTTCGCGGTTCTGCCGGTGTCGACCATCACCTTCGCGGGGGCCAAGTACCTCGTCGACAACAAGATCCCGACATTCGGTTGGAACATCAACCCGGAGTGGAGCATGGGTCCGAACCTCTTCGGTGAGAAGGGTTCGAACCTGTGCTTCGACTGCCCCAACGCGTGGTCGTCCTACCTCGCCAAGCAGAACGGCTTCAAGAACCTCGGCGTCCTCACCTACACCGCGGTCCAGTCGCAGGACTGCGCCAAGGGTTGGGAGGCATCGGTGCAGCAGATCGGTGCGCCGAAGGCCGGCCTCAACCTCGTCTTCGAGGACACGAGCCTGAGCTTCGGCTTCGCGCCGGGTGATCTCGCCGCCGACCTCGACGAGATGAAGAGCAAGAACGTGCAATTCCTCGCGACATGTATCGACGGCGCAGGGAGCGCGCGGCTCGGCCAGGCGTTGAAGGACAACAACATGAACGTCGTCCAGAACCTGCCGAACGGGTACGACAACAAGCTGATCGCGGACAACGCTGCCGCCCTCGAAGGCGACTACGTGACGATCAGCTTCTTCCCCTTCGAGGCGGAGCAGAAGCCGCCGGCCCTCCAGCAGTTCATCGACGCGATGAACAAGCGGGGCAAGGCGCCGAACGAGAACTCGTTGTCGGGTTGGCTCAACGGCATGCAGTTCGTGCAGGGACTGCAGGACGCGGGTCCGGACTTCACCCGCCAGAAGGTGATCGACGCGATCAACAAGGAGACGGACTTCACCGCCGGTGGCATCCGTCCTGACGGCATCGACTGGACCACCACAGGTCACACCGGAAAGACCAGCACCGACTGCGTGGCGATCCTGCAAGTGCAGGGCGGCAAGCTCGTTCCCAAGTACGGGCAGCCCGGCAAGCCGATGATCTGCTTCGACCTCAACAACGTCGACCTGGACAACCCGACCTACAAGTAGCCGCATTGATCGACATCCTGAACCAGCTTCTCGACGGCGTACCCACGGGGTGCGTCTACGGACTGGTCGCGGTCGGGCTGGTGCTGACGTTCAAGACGTCGGGCGTCTTCAACTTCGCCTACGGCGCGCAGGCCTACACCTCTGCAGTCGTGTTCTACGTGCTCGTGCGCGATCACAACTGGCCGCTGGTCCCGGCCGCGTTCGTGTCGATCGTCGTGGTGTCGCTCGCGCTCGGCCTCGTGCTCGACCGGTACATCTTCCGGTTGCTGCGAACGTCACCGACGTTGCCGAAGCTCGTGACGACCATCGGTCTGATGGTCGGTATTCCCGAGACGATCAACGTGATCTTCGGCGCGAACGCCCGCACCGGGCCGCCGACGCTGGCGATCGGGCACGGGTTGACGCTCGGCAGCCTTTCGCTCAACGCCGACGGCGTCGCGATCTGCGTCGCCACGTTCGCCATCGTTCTCGCGCTCACGATCCTGTTCCGGTGGACGCCGATCGGCTTGCGGATGCGGGCCGTGGTCGAGAGCCACCGGCTGGTCGAATTGAACGGCATCAACGCCGAGCGGGTGTCGACGTTCTCCTGGTTGCTGTCGAGCCTGCTCGCCGGTTTCGCCGGCGTGCTGCTCTCGCCGCTCTACAACGTGGTCGACTCGAACAACTTCATCCTCCTGATCGTGGCGGCGTCGGCGGCCGCCGTGTTCGCCGGTCTGTCGAGCATCCCCCTCGCCCTGCTCGGTGGCATCCTGCTCGGCGCGCTGCAACAGCTGCTGGCGCATCGACTTCCACTCGACAGCGTGCTCGCGCGCAACATCCGCCCGTCGCTGCCCTTCATCCTGCTGGCCGTGTTGCTGCTGGCTCGCCCGGGGCTTCGCCACAAGCCGACGACTGATCCGTTGTCAGGGGTCGATCCGCCACCGCCTGCGCTCGCCGTCACGTACATGGATCCGCGACTCGCCAAGGTCAACCGCATCCTGTTCTTCGCGTTCGTGATTGCGGTGTGCCTCGCGGTCATGTTCCTGCTGCCCGGGCTGTGGGTCAGCTATCTCGCCGAAGGCCTCGCGCTGACGACGATCTTCCTGTCGATCACCGTGCTCGTCGGCATCGGTGGACAGATCTCGCTCTGCCAAGCGAGCTTCGCCGGACTCGGGGCGTTCACCGCCGGACAACTTGCGACGCGCTGGAACTTCCCGCTGTACGGCGGCATCATCGTCGGCGCGGTGGTGGCCGCCGCGCTCGGGGTGCTGATCGCGCTTCCGTGCATACGGCTCGGCGGTTTGTACCTCGCGCTCGGCACCCTCGCGTTCGCGCTGATGCTGCAGAACACGCTGTTCGTCGAGTCGTGGCTGACCGGATCGGAGGGAGGAGTCGACGTTCCTCGGCCGTTGATCGGCTCGATCGACTTCGCCAACGACCGAGCGTTCTTCTTCTTCGCGCTCGCGGTGTTCGGCCTATGCGGCACCGCCGTGATGTGGTTGCGGCGAGGCACGACCGGCCAGTACCTCTCCGCGCTCCGAGGCAGCGAGGTCGCCGCGACCTCGATCGGGATCAACCCGATCCGAGCGAAGGTCACCGTCTTCGCGGTGTCCGCGGCGATCGCCGGCGCCGGCGGCGCCCTCTACGCGTCCTACCTCGAGACAGCGCGCGTCGACGACTTCAACGCGATCCAAGGGTTGTTCTGGGTGTTGCTGGTCGTGACGCTCGGCCCGCGCACGGTCGACGGCGCGCTGAACGCCGGTATGGCCTTCGTGTTGCTGCCACCGCTGCTCGGTGACGTGTTCCATGTGCCATCGGACCTCGTCGTGTCGATCCAGTTCGCACTCTTCGGCTTCGGTGCTGTCTCGTTCGCCCGTCACCAGGAGGGCGTGGTCGAGTTCCAGAAGCGGGCGAGCATCGAGAAGTTCAACGCCCGCCTGAACCGATGGTTCGGACCGGCCAAGACAGAAGAGGCCACATCCGCGCCTCCTGCGCCGGCGGCGGCCGGGCGATGAGCGACCTCACCCTGGTCGCGAATGGCAAGCACCTGCTCGATGTGCGTGACGTGACCGTTCGGTTCGGTGGCATCAACGCGCTGACGGACGTGTCGCTGTTCGTCGACGCCGGTGAGGCCGTGGGTCTCGTCGGTCCGAACGGTGCGGGGAAGACGACGTTGTTCAACTGCATCCTCGGCGTCATCAAGCCGAACCGCGGTGTCTTGATGTTCGATGGGAACGACCTCGGAAGGTTGCCGACCTACCGGCGGGCCCGACTCGGCATGGGACGCACGTTCCAGCGTGTCGAGCTGTTCGCCGGCATGACCGCCCGCGAGCACCTCGTGGTCGCGGAGCGCTCGCGCCGAGGCGACGGCGGCTTGTTGAAGGACCTGCTGAACAAAGGGCGTCCGCGGCCCGAAGAGATCGCGGTCGCCGATCAGATCCTCGAGCTGCTCGGCATCGGCGCGTACGCGGAGCAGCCGGTTGAGGCGCTGACGCTCGGACAGTCGCGCCTCGTGGAGCTCGGCCGGGCACTCGTCGGCGAACCGAGGCTCCTGCTGCTCGACGAGCCGTCATCGGGCCTCGACGTCGCCGAGACGATGGCGCTGGCCCGGGTGCTGGCCGACGTCCAAGCGGAGAAGAGCACCGCGATCCTCTTGGTCGAGCACGACCTCGACCTCGTGCGACGCGCCGTCACCCGGCTGCACGTGCTCGACTTCGGGCGGACGATCGCCACCGGCACGTGTGCCGAGGTCCTCCGTGACGAAGCCGTCATCACTGCGTACCTCGGCGTGTCTGCGACATGAGTGACGCGGCAGCCACCGCGCCGGCCCCGGGCCCTGCGCTCGAGCTCGACGATGTGCATGCGTCGTACGGCGAGTTCCGTGCGCTCTTCGGCGTCTCGTTCGCGGTGCCCACCGGCGGCGTGTGCGCGCTGCTCGGTCCGAACGGCGCGGGCAAGACCACCGTGGCGCGGGTGGCGTCGGGGCTGATCGCGCCGTCGTCCGGCAGGGTGCGGATCTCTGGCGAGGACGTCACCGGCCAGCCGGCGTGGCGGATCGCTCGGCTCGGAGTCGCGCACGCCGTCGAGGGTCGTTCGGTGTTCGCCTCGCTCTCGGTCGAGGACAACTTGCGCCTGGCGTTCCGTCGATCAGTCGGTTCCGCGGGCGTGACCGACGCGTTGGCGCGTGCGTACAGCGCGTTCCCGCGTCTCGGTGAACGACGGCGGCAGGAAGCGGGCACGCTCTCCGGTGGTGAGCAAAGGATGCTGTCGCTGTCGCGTGTGCTCGCCGATCCACCGTCCGTTCTCATCGCGGACGAGCTGTCGCTCGGACTCGCGCCCGTGATCGTCGACGAGGTGTACGCCACGCTCGCCACGATCCGCGACGCGGGCACGTCGCTGCTCATCGTCGAGCAGCAGGTGCCGCGGGCGCTCGCGCTGTCGGATGTCGTCGTCGTGCTCGGCAAGGGCGCGGTCCGCTACGTCGGTCCCGCCGCCGAGATCGGCGACCTCGTCGAAGAGCTGCTGCCGACGACGACCTAACCGGTTCGCCGGCGCGTACTCATGTGCAGGCCGGGTCTTGTGCGTTCGACGGATCGCTGAGCGCGGCGAGGTCACAGAACGTGGTGCCGGCGACCTTCCACTGGTTGTTGACCTGAACCGCCTTGCCGACCTGGTTCATCAGCGCCGGTTGCCCGTTGAGGTTGATGGTGTAGGTGACGTCCGCGGTTCCGTCGCTGTTGAGCTTCACGTCGGACACCGTGATCGACGTGCTGGCGAGTTGCGGCCCAGTGGTCGCGCCGTTGGCGAACTTCATGTAGAGCGCCTGGAACTTGTTCGGGTCGTCGAGGAGCTGCAGCTTCGCGTTGAGGTCCTTGTTCGTTCCGTCGAAGAACTGCGTGAACACCTGCGTGATCTGGTCTTTGCTCTGCTGCTCGGTCAACGTCGTGGTCGGCGCGGTCGTGGTGGTCGTAGCGGAGCTCTTGCTGCTCGATCCGCCGCACGCCCCCAGGACGAGCAAGCCGCCGACCGCGGCGACGGCGAGCCGCCGGTGCAATCCGATCATCGTTCCCCCCTGTTGCTAGGTGCTACCGGCGCGCTCGACGCGAACCTGACACGGGCGTCATCTTACGGCCGGAAGCGCCACCGAACAGGGAAGCGAAGGTGATGGCGGCCAGGGTGTCGGTGAGCCTGTCGCCGCCCTCGACCTGGGCGGTCATGGCGTAGTAGTTGCACCGCTCGACCATGGCGATGATGGCCAGCGCCGCGAGTTGTGGGTCGGGCACCACGGCCGGACTCTTCTCGATGCGCGACGCCAGCGTGGCGATGAAGCCGCCGAGGAGGTCGGTCCCGAGGCGGCCGAAGTCGCTCGTGTCGATCTCGACCTCCGTCCATGCCCGGATGATCGGTGCGAAGCGGGCGTGCAGCGCGGCGAAGAGGCCGAGCCAGTCGCGCAACCTCTCGTAGCCGGCGGGATCGGGCGTGAGGCTGCCGATGGAATCGACGACGGCCGTCATCTCCTGTGCGACGTCGAGCGCGAGCGCCCGGAACAGGTCGTCCTTGTTGGCGAAGTACAGGTAGAACGTGCCGTGCGACGTCTGCGCGACCTTCACGATGTCGTCCACCCGGGTCGCGTGATAGCCCTTCGCGCCGAAGACCTCGATGCCCGCGTCGATCAGCTTGCGTACGGTCCGCTGCCCGCGCGCCCGCAGCTCCCGACCTTCGGCCGGGCTGCCGACGCGGCTGGCTGTCGGCGCGGCCCTCGGCATCGAGCGAAGGCTAGTGGCGGTACGCTCCCGCTTCCGTGAGTGCTCGAACCGCACCCGCACCGGGGCAGGCCCCGCTGCCGGCACCGAACGCCGCCGCGCTCCTACGCCGCAACGGAACCGATCCGGACATCGCCGCGCGGCCGGCCATCCGTTTCGACGACCGCACATGGACGCACGGCGAGTACCTCGCCGAGTCGATCCGTTGGGCGAACCTCTTCCTCAGTCATGGCACGAGCACGCCCGATGGTGTGCTGCATGTCGGCGTACTGCTCGACAACATCCCCGAGTACCTGTTCGCGCTCGGTGGCGCGGCGCTGTCGGGTGCGGTCATCGTCGGCCTCAACCACACCCGCCGCGACGAGAACCTGTGGCGCGACATCGAGCACACCCACGTCGGATTGATCGTCACCGAAGTCCGGCATCGTCCGTTGCTCGATTCGTTTGCCGATCGGCTACCACCCGTACTTGCCGACAGCGACCTCGATGCCGCGCTCGCCGGTGTCTCGACGGAAGACGCCGGCATCGAACCCGACGTGTCGTCGCGCTGGGCGCTGATCTTCACGTCCGGCACGTCGTCGGCGCCGAAGGCGGTGATCTGCACGCAGCGCCGCCTGCTGCAGTCCGGCGTGCGCATGGGAATGATCATGGACGTCGGTCCCGGCGACGTCGGCTACATCTGCATGCCGCTGTTCCACTCGAACGGCCTGATGGTCGGATGGGCACCGTCACTGGCCGTCGGCGCGTCCGTCGGTCTCGCACGACGGTTCAGCGCGTCGGGTTGGCTTCCGGACGTGCGTCGCTATCGCGCCACGTACTTCAACTACACGGGCAAGCCGCTCTCGTACCTCGTGGCCACGCCCGAGCGCGACGACGACGCCGACAACACGCTGCGGGTCGCGTTCGGCAACGAAGGTTCGCCCGATGTGGTCGAACGGTTTGCGAAGCGTTTCGGGGTCGAGGTGATCGACGCGTTCGGAGCGACAGAAGGTGGCATCGCCGTCAACCGCGACGAGGGCGTGCGTCCCGGCTCGGTCGGCAAGGCCGGCGAGACGGTCAAGATCGTCGATGAAGCGGGTGTCGAGCTGGCTCGCGCCCAGTTCGGGGACGATGGTGCGCTGCTCAACGCCGACGAGTGCGTCGGCGAGATCGTGAACACGGCCGGCGCGGGGCCGTTCGAGGGTTACTACAACAACGCCGAAGCCACGTCGTCGGCATTGCGCCACGGTTGGTACTGGTCCGGCGATCTCGGCTACGTCGACACGGACGGCTTCCTCTACTTCGCCGGTCGCACCGCGGACTGGATCCGCGTCGACGGCGAGAACTTCCCGGCCGGCCCGATCGAGTCGGCCATCAGCCGTCATCCCGACGTCGTGCTCGCCGCGGTGTACGGCGTACCGGACGAGCACGCTGGCGATCAGGTGATGGCCGCGTTGCAGTTGCGGTCGGGTGCGCGCTTCGATCCCGACGAGTTCGCCGCCTTCGTCGACGGGCTTGTCGACGTCGGTCCGAAGTGGAGGCCGCGCTACGTGCGGTTGGTGCATGAGTTCCCGACGACCGGCACCAACAAGATCGTGAAGCGAACGCTGGTGCGCCAGAAATATCGCCACGATCGGTGCGACGGTGACGAGCTCTGGACTCGCGATCGCGGTGAGTCGGTGTTCCACCCGTTCACCGTCGACGACGAGGACCGTTTGCACGGCGCTCTCGACGCAGCCGGTCGCGGCCGGTTCTGGGACCTGTAGATGGACCTGTCGTTCACGCCCGAAGAGGAAGCCTTCGCGGCCGAGATCCGTGAATGGTTGCGGGCGAATCTCGAGTCGCGGCCCGCGTTCGCGTCGGAGGACGAGGAATTCGCGTGGGGACGAGCGTGGCAGGCGAAGCTGGCGCGCGATCGGTGGGTGGGCATCCACTGGCCGAGCGAGTACGGCGGCCGCAGCGCGACGCCGGTCGAGGTCGCGCTCTACAACGTCGAGTACGCCCGCAGCCGTGCGCCCCAACCGGTCAACCGCGTGGGCATCAACCTCGCGGGACCGACGTTGCTCGCGCACGGCACGGACGACCAGATGGCGCGGTGGCTGCCGAGCATCCTCGATGCCAGCGAGCTGTGGTGCCAGTTGTTCAGCGAACCCGGCGCAGGAAGCGATCTCGCGTCACTGTCGACGCGAGCCGAGCCGGTCGACGGCGGGTGGCTGCTGACAGGCCAGAAGGTGTGGACGTCCTACGCGGGCCAAGCGCGCTGGGGCATCTGCCTCGCCCGCACCGCGCCGCTCGACGAGGCGCCGAAGCACAAGGGCATCTCGTACCTCGTGGTCGACATGCAGTCGGACGGCATCGACGTACGTCCCTTGCGACAGATCACCGGCGAGGCGGAGTTCAACGAGGTGTTCCTCGACGAGGTGTTCGTGCCCGAGGACCACCTCGTCGGCGGGCTGAACCAGGGTTGGGCGGTGGCGAACACGACGCTCGCCCACGAGCGCGGCACGTCGTTCCCGTTCAAGGAGCAGGTCGTGCACGAGACGTACCTCGACGAGCTCTTCGGCCTCGCGGCGGATCGCGGACGGCTCGACGACGTCGACGTCGCCGACTCGCTCGCCCAGGCGTTCGTCGAGTTGCGGATCCTGCGTCTGCACAACTGGCGCACGTTGTCGCGTCTGGGTCGCGGTCACCAGCCCGGACCCGAGTCGAGCATCGTGAAGCTGGCGTGGACGGACATGACGCAGCACCTGTCTGACGCCGCCCTCGACGTGTTGGGTCCCGACGCGCCGCTCGCCGGTCCGTGGTCCCGCCAGTGGCTGTGGTCGAAGGCCGCCTCGATCGCCGGCGGGACCAGCGAGGTGCAACGCACGATCATCGGCGACCGCCTCCTCCGCCTCCCGCGCTGAGACCGAATGTTGGATGGAAACGGGCGCTATCGCGCCCGTTTCTCCCCGGAGTTCGGAGCTCACGGAGTTCGGCGTTGGGAGCTAACCAAGTTCGAAGTCGACGAAGGAGTCGGCGACGGCGCGGTCACCGATGATGTCGAGGGCGTCGACCGGGATTCGGCTGTACAGCGCGAGCAGGAGGTCGCATGCCGGACCTCGGAGCGCGACGTCGCCCTTGGCGTGGATCGGCTCGACCCGTCCGTCGGGATGGACGAACCACTCGCCTTCGACGTCCGTGCAGTGCAGGTGCACCGTTCCCGGCAGGTCCGCTGCGCCCTGCGTCGCCGCCGGGCGGCTGAGCGCGAGGAACTCGTCGATCGAGTCGGCGGCCACGTCGGGCGCGATCGGATCCACGGACGCCCCGATTGCCGTCTGCGCGTCCCATCGGTGGATGGCCGCTTCCTGGACCTGATGGCGAGTGACGAAGGCAACGTCCTGCTGCGTCGACCACGTCCACGTTCGCTGCTGTGGATCCGCGGACGCGAACACGTCGAGCATCCGATCCATCTTCTCGCGGCCGAGCGCCACCAACTGTTCGGTCGTCCCTGCTTGGTCGCGTGTTGCGGCACCGGCCGTGAAGGCTTCGGTCGGATCGTCGGCGGGATGTTCGACGATCTCGGCCCACCCGGTCTGCACTGCGGTGAGGTGCTGCGCGAGAGCTTCGAGCGTCCAGTCCGGACAGGACGGCACGTGCGTCTGCAGATCGCCGGCCGACGCGACGGCGTCCCAGAAGCGAGTTCCCTCGGTGCGGATGGCGTCGAGTTGTCGGTCCAGCGACAGCGGAGTCGGGCTCACACCTCGACGCTAGCGAGGAGGCAAGCGGCGCGGTGGGCGAGCGCGACGAGCGTCAGCGTGGGGTTGTAGCCGGCGGACGTGACGAACACCGATGAGTCGGCGCAGATCATGTTGGGCACGTCATGGAAGCGACTCGCACTGTCCACCACCGAGGTGCGCGGGTCGTCACCCATCCGGCACGTCCCCATCACGTGGCGCGACGCGGGCGCGATGCCGAGCGGGCTGATGTCGTGGATGTCGAGGTCTCCCTGCGGTGGCGATGTCGTCGAGAACGCGAAGTTCGCTCCCGCGTCTTGCATGACTGCCTCGAGGATCGGCGCGAAGTGTTCGGACGCCACGAGCTCGTGGGTGTGCGGCGCGTACGTGACCCGTCCCGCCGCGAATCCCCATGCGTCCACGACGGACGGATCGAGATCGATGCGATTGGTCGGCTGCGGGAGATCCTCGGCTTGCATCGTGAACGCGAACAGCCGATCACGAATGGCCGAATCGCGCATCGAGCGGTTGTGTCGCGGCCCGGACGGATATGTCATCGCTTCCATCAGCGGCGAGCCGCCGCCGCCGTGCTCGACCGTGCCGCCGCGGATCCAGGGCAATCCCGCTTCATGTGCCGCGGCCATCGCGTCGGCGCCGGGGACCATGAAGTCGTCGTGCAGATGGGTGACGGCGCGGCCACGTTCACCGTGCAAGGAGAACGGGAAGATGCCGACGGTGAACGTCTGGAAGTGGTACATGAGATGCCGGCCGACCATTCCCGACGAGTTGGCCACGTTCGAGCGCAGCAGCAGCCGCGGCGTCTCGAACGCGCCGGCCGCGAGCACGACGTGGCTGGCGCGCACCTCACGGTCCGCACTGCCCGCGGCGATGTCGAGGTAGCGCACGCCCGTCGCGTTGCGTCCGCTTGCGTCGAGCACGACTTCGGTGACGTAGGCCTCGGGTCGCACTTCACAACGTCCGGTCTGAAGCGCTCGTCGCAGCGACGCGATCGGATCGCCCTTGGCATGGATCGCGCAGCCGTAGCCGCCGCAGAACCCACAGTTGTTGCACGCGGGGCGGCCGTCGTACTCGACCGAGTTGACGCCGGTGGGTGCGCGGTAGGGATGAAGGCCGCGCGCCGTCGCCGCCTCCGACGTGAGGATGGCGCCGAACATGTCCGGGCCCGGCGCCATCGGGTACGGACCGCTGCGCCGTGCCGCGAACGGGTTCGCCTCGGCGTCACCGGCGACACCGATCAGCTGCTCGGCCCGGGTGTAGTGCGGCTCGAGGTCCTCGTACTGCACCGGCCAGTCGGCCACGTCCGCACCGTCGATGCCGCCGCGCGCGCTGAACAGGTGGAAGTCCTCTTCGCGGAAGCGGGGCAGCTTCGCGTCGGCGTGGAAGCCGCCGCCGCCAACCGTCGACGGCAGGTTGTTCACCTCGCCCGCGAACAGGCGCTCACCTTCTGCTGCTGACCGTCGGTAGGTGCGCGGCTCGAGGAACGGGTCGGGTCCGAGGAAGTGGCGGCGATGGAACTTGATCTCGTCGTTCGAGAGGTCGCCCGAAGGCTCGTACGGCGACTCGAGCGCGATCAGGTGGTTCCGTCCCTTCTCGAGGACGATCACCGACCAGCCTGCGGCGGTCAACACATCGGCAACGGTCGAGCCGCCCGGGCCCGACCCGACGATCACTGCGTCGCACTCGAGATCACCGGGCACGTGGGATCACCGTCTTCTCCCGCCCGGACACTTCCTCGTCGGTGTAGCCACGCGGCTGGATGTCGCCGATCCAGCCGATCCAATCCCAGCCCGCGTACTCACGGTTGCCGCCGTAGACCGGATCGCCGTAGAGGCCTTCGCAGGCATGCTCGTACACCAGGCGCCTGAACCGCTCGTCGCGCGCGAGCCGCCGGTCCTGCTCATCGCCGTCGACGGACGCGAAGTCGTCGCCCAGCGCGGCGAGTCCCTCGTGATAGCGCTGTTGCAGCCCGACAACGGGGCCGTTGAACTCGCGCTCGGGCCGTCCTTGCGAACCCTCGATCCGGGTGCGCCAGGCGAGCTCCTCCATCGGGCCGAGCGGCAGCCACCGCTCGAACGACGCCTCACCGCCCCAACGTCCCGAGAAGGGACCTCCGGGGTAGATGCGAGGCGGATCGAACGTGAACGCGCCGAGGAACGTGTCGATGAAGTCGACGACGCCCGCGCGGCGCGCGCCGGGTGCGCCTTCGTCGTCGGCGGGGATCAGGCGATCAACGGCAGCAGCGAGGACGGCGAGCTCGCGCTCGTCGAAGAACACCGGCGCCATCGGTTACGACTGGACCGGCGTGAGCTCGTACGACGCGTGCTCGCCGAGCGTGCACGACCAACCGGGCGCCACGGCGACGACCGTGAACGGCTCCTCGATGAGCGCAGGGCCGACGACGGACGCACCAGGGCCGAGCACCGCGCCGTCGTAGACCGCCGTGGCCACGTACTCCGTCCCCCAGTACACCTCGCGGGTCGGCTTGCGGGCGGCGTCGGCGTCAGTGACGGTGCCGAGCTCGGCGAGATGGTTCGGCTTCGCCGTCTCGGCCCGCGCCGTGATGCGCACGCCCCGAACCTGCGGCTGCTGGTTGCGGAACGCGAACCCGCGGTCGGATTCGTGCAAGTCGTGGAACCGCTGCGTGAGATCGAGCAAGCCGTTCGCATCGAGCTGCTGTCCCTCCGGGACCGGCACGCTCATGTCGGAGTTCTGGCCGCCGTAGGCCATCTGCACGTAGAGCTCGGTGGCGATCGACGATCGCTCGAGCCCTGCTGGCGCGAGCTCCTTGGCAGTCTCGTCGGCGAGCTCGTCCATCAGTGTGCGCAGGCGCTCGATCTCGACCTGGCTGATTGGTACGACATACGACCGCACGAGGTCGACCACGTAATCGGCGACGAGCAGACCGAGCGCCGAGAAGGCCGGCGCCGTCTTGGGGACCAGCACGCGATCCGCGCCGAGCTCGGTCGCGAGCGCGCATGCGTGCAAAGGTCCGTTGCCGCCGTAGGCGATGATCGCGTGGTCGCGAGGATCGGCTCCGTACGACGACAGCACGCGGCGCATCGCGTTGGCCATGTTCGCGTTGACGATGCGTTCGATGCCCCATGCCGCTTCGATCATGTCGATGCCGAGCGGCTGTGCGACATCGCGCTCGATCGCGGCGCGAGACGCGCCGGCGTCGAGGGTCATGCGTCCGCCCGCGAACCCCTCGGTCGGGAGATAGCCGAGGAAGCAGTCGGCGTCGGTCACCGTGGCGTTGGTGCCGCCGCGGCCGTAGCACGCGGGACCGGGTGTCGATCCCGCCGACTCCGGTCCGACGAGCAACGCGCCCTGGCGCACGCGAGCGATGGATCCACCACCGGCGCCCACGGAGCGCACATCGACCATCGGGATGCCGATGTAGTAGCGGTAGCGCCACGTGCGGTCGGTGCGAACCTCGGGCCGTCCACCGCGGACGAGGCAGATGTCGAACGACGTGCCGCCCATGTCGACGGCGATGAAGTCGGGCGCGTCCGCGGCCTGCGCAGCCACCGCGGATCCCATGACGCCACCGGTCGGACCGGAGCCGAGCAGGGTGACGGCTCGCTTGGCGACGTAGTCCGGAGGCATGACACCGCCGGTTGCCTGCATGATGAGCACTTGTCCGGCGTAGCCCGCGGCTCGGAGCTGGTCCACGAGATGTGACGTGTAGCGGGCGATGCGCGGGGCGACGTACGCGTTGACGAGCGTCGTCGACACCCGCTCGAACTCCGGGCCGGCCGGCATGACCTCGTGCGACAGCGACACGTGCTCGACGTCGGGGTACTCCTCGCGGATCAGCTCGAGTGTCCGCCGTTCGTGTGCGGGATTGACGAACGAGAACAGGTACATGACCGCGAGCGACGTGCACCCGAGTTGGCGCAGACGGCGGATGCCGGCGCGCACCGCGTCTTCGTCGAGGGGGAGGAGCACTTCGCCGTCGTACGCGCACCGTTCCGGGATCGCGATGCGGGCGCGGCGGCGGGCGATCGGCGGAGGCGCGGGATACGACGGGTCCCAGATCTCCTCCTTGTGCACCCGGCGCATCTCGATCTCGTCGCGGTGGCCGTGGGTGACGAGGAGGCCCGTGGGCGCGCCGTCCATCTCGATCATGGTGTTGTCGGCAGTGGTGGTGCCGTGGACGACGACGTCGAGGTCGCGGCAGAACTCGCCGAGGGACAATCCGAAGCGCTCCGCCAGTTGCTCCATGCCCCGCATGACGCCGATGGACTGGTCCTCGAGCGTCGACGGCGTCTTGTCCAGCACCACCTCGCCCGCAGGAGTCACGCAGATGAGGTCGGTGAACGTCCCTCCGACATCACACCCGATCCGGTACCCCACTCAGCTCACCGTCCTCGAAGCGAACGATCGCACGTCGATTGGCATGTCGTTCGACAGGTGGATGCACGTGCGACGCACAGGGGGCAGGAGAACGGGACGGTCACGCGGCGGGGGAGCGGCGGGACTCGCGCAGCTCCTTGGTGGCGGTCTCGTCCACCGCCAGCGTGAGGTCGTCGAGCGAGCCGGTGAGGACGACGCCGTAGTCGCGCTCGGCCCCGGCCGCTGACACGTACTCGTCGAGGACGTCGTCGAGCACCGCTTCGGGATCGCGATCGAGGGGATCGCCCCAACCGCCGCCGCCGCCGTAGTCGTAGTTGAGCAGCTGTCCCGCTTCCATCGGCACCCAATCGGCGGTGTGCTTCACCACGAACGGGTCGTCGGACTGGTAGCGGATCGTCAGCTTGTTCGGCTCGCCCGGCCGGCCGCCGCAGATGCCCGGCATCGGGTACTTCATGCCGACGACGTACGTGTACACCTTCGCCGCCACCCGAACCTGCTTCACGTAGTGGCTGCCACACAGGCCGCGCCACTGCCCCGGGCCGCCCGAGTCGGTGCGGTAGTCGCGCTCCCACTGCACGTGCGGGTACAGCGACTCGTTGACCTCGGCGGTCGCTTTCCACAGGTTGCCGAAAGATGCGTTCTGCGCGCCCCACGCGTCCATGCCGCGCGCCGCGTTGCACCACCCGGCATACACCTCGGCCGAGTGGTCGGTGAACGTCTGCCCGGTGCGCGGGTCGACACCGACGATCACGGTCGGGATGCCGGTCTTGTACGTCTGCGGCACCGCCTTGTCGGGCAGCACGTTCTGCATCGCGACCGCGATGACCTCACCGACATCCGCGCCGGGATGGTGCGTGCCCGCGGACACCGGCTTGCCCGGTGGCGGGTTCAACACGCAGCCGGACGGGACGATGAGCTCGACCGAGTCGAAGAAGCCTTCGTTCTTCGGGATCTCGGGATCCATCATCGCCGCGATCTGAGCGATCGTGTACCCGCGGGTGTTGCCGAACGTCGACCACGCCTGAAGCTCGGGTCGGGTGTCGCTGCCCGAGTAGTCGATGATCAGCCGATCACCGTCGACGGTGATCTTCACGTGCAGGTGCACATCGGGATGTCCGAGCGGATCGTGATCGACGTACGCGTCGCCTTCGTACACGCCGTCGGGCCACGCGCTGACCTCTTCGCGGAAGCGGCGAGCGGCGTAATCGATCATCGAGTCGATCGACGCCTCGACGGTCTGCGGCGTGTAGCGCAGGATGATGTCGCCGAGACGCCGTGCCGCGATCTGTGCGGCTCCGATCTGCGCGCGCAGGTCACCGATGTAGTCGGGCAGCCGGTTGTTGGCCTGAAGCGCGTACAGCACGTCGCGCCGCTCGACGCCGCGATCGATGACCTTCACGACTGGCCACCGGACTCCCTCGCCCCAGATGTCGTTGGCGGTGACGTTGTAACCGCCGGGCACCGCGCCGCCGGTGTCGCCGTGATGGCACTGGATCGACGCGATGAGGACCATGCGCCGCTCGCCCGTCTCGGGGTCGTCGGCGAAGCAAGGTGCGAACACGTTGTAGTCGGGGAGATGGCCACCGCCGTGGTACGGATCGTTGGCGACGAACACGTCGCCTTCGCGGAACTCGTCAGCGCCGAGGAAGTCGAGCGCGAACCGCACCGGCAGCGTCGACGTCAGCATGAACTGCGGAATGCCGACCGAGAGCGCGGCGAGTCGACCTCGCGCGTCGAGGATCGTGGCATTGCGCTCGTTCGACTGGTTGAGGATCGGAGTCGTTGCCGTGCGCGACACGTACGTCGCCATCTCGAAGCACACGGTCTCCATGCACGAGCGGACGACCTCGGCCGTGACCGGGTCGACCGTGCGGTCGGCGGCCAACCGCTCCCGACGGCCTGCAAGTTGCACCATGTCGACGTTCATGCGCCGTACCCCCTGGTCAGCGTACGGGCCAGGCTATCTGACGCTTGTGTCAGGTTTCGACTACGGTCACGCCGCGATGCCCGACGTGCGGGAGTTCAAAGACGTCCGCGGGCGAGCGCAGCAGGACGAGGCCCTGCCGGTCGAGCACTTCATGGACGAGCTCGAGGCGCTGATCCCCGAGATCGTCACGACCCGCAACCAGGTGTGGGAAGCAGTCGCCGACGGCACCCTGTCCGACGAGTACGTCAAGCGGTTCTGCAAGGAGTACTACTTCCTCGGCAAGTGGTACACGGCCGAGTTCGGGTCGCTCGTGTCGAACGCACCCGACATAGACGCACTGACCCTCGACCAGAGCGAGCACTTCATCCACTGGTGCCAGAACCTCGCCGACGAGACCGGTTTCGCCGGCGATCGCAACCATGTGGACATGAAGGTCGAGTGGGCGCATCTCATCGGCGTCACCGACGACGAGCTGATGACGTATCGGCCGATCCCGGAGACGATCGGCCTGGTCTTCACGAGTTGCTTCTACATGCGTCGTTCGTACGAGGAAGGGCTTGCCGCGTTCGGTTGGGCCGGCGAGCGGTTCGCGGCGTCGACGGGCTATGCCAAGACGATGTACGAGGGCTTGCGCGACCACTACGGCGTCGACGTCGAGAACTTCAAAGTGCATGCGTACGCCGAGGCCGATCACGGCGATGCCGCGGACTACCTGCTGCGCCTGGTCGCGACGACGGCGGCGCAACAGCGACGCATCCGCACCGCGGTCGAGCACACGTTCATCCTGCGTAACGCGCGCAACATCGCGCTCAACGCGTGGCTCGCCGAACCGGGAGCACGGAGGTAGCCCTCGTCCCGAGCGAGGTCCGCGCCGCGAACGTGCGACTCGCCAAACGTCTCGGCTACGCCGCGCCGGCGGCGGATCTGCCGCTCACCGACGTCGAGAGGTGGCGCGCCCTGGACGAGGTCGTCGACCGCGCGCTGGTCGCCGATGCCGTCGTCTCGTGCGCGCACGGCTTCGACGTCGGCGCGGCATGGACGTGGTTGCGGGCGACGAATCTCATGGACCGCATCACGACGGCGGAGGCCGACTACCTCGACGAGCTCGAGAGCGGGATCCACCTCGACGACCTCGTCCGTCGGCTCCAGGTCGAGGCGTTGTGGGGGTTGCTCTGGGCGCTCGGATTCGTCGTCGCGCTCGACTTCGGGGTCGGCTGCGGCAACGGCGTGGCGCCGCTGCTGCCCGAGCTCGACGACCCGGACGAGGCGAGGGAGTTCCGCCGCGACGCGACGCTGCGGGCCGATGACGAGATGCTCGCAACGCTCGACCTCGCTCGCTGCCTGTCGGCCGGACTCGGCGACGGTGACGTGATCGTCGGGCACTCGCCTGGCGAGGTCGAGCCCTACGTCGTCTGGGAGCGGCGCCGCGCCCTCGAATGGCTCGCCGGCGCCGACTGGGACGCCGACCCCACGGCGAAATGACTCGGAGTTCGGGCCCTCTGACTACATGTCGGGGTTGTCGCGGAACATCTTGTAGACGCCGGACATGTTGCGATTGACCTTCTCCGGCAACGGGATCGGGTTGCCGAGCGCGCGGGATCCCCACACGATCATCGCGGTGCGCTCGACGAGCTCCGCGTTGTGGAGCGCCTTGTCCGGGGTGTTGCCCAGCGTGACGATGCCGTGGTTGGCGAGGATGGCGGCGCTGCGGTCGACAAGCCGCGACGCGACTTCTTCACCGAGCTCGTCGGTGCCCGTCCCCTTGTAGTCGCAGATCGGGATGTCGCCGCCGAGGTACACGACGACCTCTTCGATGATCGCGGGGATGGGCTCGTGGACGAGCGCGAACATCGTGGCGTGCGCGGCGTGTGAATGGATCACGCCGGCAATCTCCGGATAGCGGCGGTAGCACGCGAGATGCAACGCCTTCTCACTGGTCGGACCGCGCGTCCCGTCGAGGACGTTGCCGTCGAGATCGGTGACGACGAGATCGTCGAGCGTCATCGTCTCGTACGCGACGGACGACGGCGTGAGGCAGATGCGCTCGGCGTCGATGCGTCCGGACACGTTGCCGGCGGTGCCGGCGACGAGTCCCTTGGCCAGCATGCCCTTGGCCGCGTCGAGCACGTCCTGCTTCGAGACCTTCATGACAGAACCTCCGGGTTGGCGCAGTGCTGCGGACGTCCACCCCGCAGCAGCAGCGCGAGATCTGCGGCGACGATCGTCGTGTGGTTCGCCTCGGTGTCGTACGTGGCGCCGCCGATGTGCGGCGTGAGCACGACGTTCGGCATGTCGATGAGTGGATGGCCGGTCGGCAGCATCTCACCCTCGAAGTGATCGAGTCCCGCGCCCGCCAGCTTGCCGGACTGCAGCGCGTCGACGAGGGCGTCGGTGTCGTGCAGCGCGGCGCGCGCCGAGTTCAGGAAGATCGCGCC
The DNA here is from genome assembly GCA_963721305.1 of uncultured Acidimicrobiia bacterium. GTDB lineage: Bacteria > Actinomycetota > Acidimicrobiia > Acidimicrobiales > JACDCH01 > DATAES01. Next base: position 345,454 of record CAVRIR010000006.1, on the reverse strand, counting down.
GTCCTTCATCCCCGCGAACTGCTTCTGACCGATCATGCCGAGCGTCTCGGGTGTGACCATTGCGTGCATCGACACCACATCGGACTCGGCGAGCAGGTCGTCGAGCGAGTGCTTCGCATCATCGGAGTACGGATCGGTCGCGATCACCTTCATGCCCAGACCTTCGAGTCGCCACTTCGTCGCCCGCCCTACGGCACCGAGCCCGACGAGACCGGCCGTGCGACCCGAGACCTGCCACGCGCGGAACCGCTGGTACGGGATCGTGCCGTCGCGGAAGACCTCGCCGCGGCGCACGTCGGCATCGGCTCGGAGGACGTGACGGTTGACCGCCATGAGCAGCGCGATCGTCATCTCGGCCACCGCGTCCGCGTTGCGTCCGGGCGCGTGCAACACCGGGATGCCGGCGGCGGTCGCGCCGGGGATGTCCACGTTCGTGGGATCGCCACGAGTCGACGCGATCGCGCGGAGGCCCGCCTCCAACACCGGCCCAGCGCACTTGTCCGCCTCGCAGATCACGATCGACGCGCCGGTCTCGTTGATCCGTTCGGCCAACTGCTCCGCGTTGTACAACCGCATGGTCGTCTCACTGATCCACGAGTCCTCGACGACGTCGCCGAGCGAGCGGAGGATGTCGAGCCCCGGGCCGCGCAGCGGTGCGGTGGCATAGATCGTTGGGCGGTTGGTCACGCTCGGCATGTTGGCAGAACCCTGACGCTCGCGTCAGCTGGAGGTGTTGACATCGCCCCGGTCGCTTTGTGCACGCAGCCGTTGCGACTCGGCCGCGACGAACGCGAGGTCCGCTGGATAGGTGCGCGCCGCGAACAGCATGATGATGCCGCCGACCGCGTACATCGGGGTGACGATCATGAGCGCGGTCTGCAGACCGTAAGGACCCTTCAGCGCGCCGATGACCAAGGGCATGATGCCCGCGATGCTGCGGACGATCGATCGCAGCGCGGCAGCCCGTCCTCGCAACGGCGCGACGACGACATCCGTCAGCAACGCGTCGGCCGGCGCGACGGGCAACGTCAAGAAGACGCCGCCCACGAGGAACAGTGGCAGCGTGAGCGCGAGGTTCGTGGTCGCGAACGCGGGAATGAACACCGCCGTCGTGATCAACGACGAGACGAACACGACGTAGATGCGGGCGTTGAGGATGCCGCGACGCAGCAGGCGGTCCGAGACGAAGCCACCACTCACCACCCCGACCGCGGCGCCCAGTCCGAAGATGACCACGTACAGCCCCGCCTTGCTCGCGCTCAGGTGGTGCACCTCCTTGAAGTACGGCACGCCCCAGAACCCGAGGCCCGACAGCAGACCCTGCGAGACCGTGATGCCGATGACGCCGAACCACATGCTGCGGATGCTGAAGATCTCGCGGTACGCCTGCCGCCACGTGCAGTTCTCGTAGTCAGTGGTGCCGAGCCGGCTCGGCGGCGGGAGCTCCAACTTGCCCGCCACTTCGACGGCATCGACGCTCTCGAGGACGTCGGCGAAGTCAGCGTCCTGATCGCCGCGTGCGGGCTCGGGTGCGCGCACGAGCATGAGCACGGTGGCGATGCCGAACGGGATCCACATCCAGAACGCGGCGCGCCAGCCCCAGCTGTCGACGAAGACGCCCGCGAGTCCGAGCCCGAGCGCGCTGCCGACGAGCGCGCCGGAGTTGTACAGCCCGATCTGACGGGCGCGTTCCCTGACGGGGTAGTAGTCGGAGAGCAGGGAGATCGACGCGGGCCCGTTCGCTTCGACGACACCGACTCCCAGTCGCGTGACGAACAGGAAGATGAACGTCGGCGCCACCGCGTTGAGGCCCATCACGAGCGTCCACACCGCCATCGCGCCGGCGAGCAGGAAGGTGCGGCGCAGGCGATCGGCAAGGTGCCCGAACGGGAGGGATCCGAGGACGCCGATCAACGTCATCGCCGTCGGGAGCGCGCCGATCCAGAAGTCGCTGACGTGGAAGTGCTCCTGGATGCCGTCCGCGGCTTGCGACAACGAGCCGCGCTCGCCCGTCTCGAGCATGACGGTGGCGGCCAGAGCTACGACGGGGTATGCGCCGTAGCGGACGGCTCGGCTGGCAACCGTGTCGCCAAGCGCCACGATCCGCGAAGGTACTCGACCCTGCTACCGTCGAAATGACACGCGTGTCAGGAATTCCGGGGGGCATTGGTGGTAGAGCAGACGTTGGAATCCAACCCCTTCGAGGAGTTCAACAAGGCGATGGGGGCGGGCCTCGTCACGAACCCGTACCCTGAACTTCGCGGCGATGCGCAGCGCGCACATCTCGCCGGCCGACGTCCGCCAGCTCATGGGCCTCGACGCGGATGCGGACCTCGGCTTCGACCCCGCCGACGTGCCGACGCTGTACACGGTGTCGAGCTACGACGCCGTCCAGGAGGTGCTCCGCGACGGCGTGCGGTTCTCGTCGAGCGGGTATGCCGAGGCGATGGGACCGGTCATGGGCCACACCATCCTCGAGATGGACGAGCCCGAGCACCATGCGTACCGGTCGCTCATCCAGCAGGCCTTCAGTCGCAAGGCGATGGAGGTCTGGGAGGCCGAGCTGGTCGGCCCGATCGTCGACGAGTGCATCGACAGTTTCGTGAGCCGTGGCAAGGCCGAGCTCGTCAGCGAGCTCCACTTCCCGTTCCCGGTCAACGTGATCGCCGGACTGCTCGGGCTCCCGCGCGAAGACCTTCCCAAGTTCCATCGTTGGGCGGTCGAGATCATCAGCGTCGGCATCGACGCGTCGATCGCGATGAACGCGTCGACGAATCTGTACGACTACCTCGTCGGGTACGTCCACGAGCGGCGCGAGTCGCCGGGCAACGACATGATCAGCGTGCTCGCCACGGCGGAGCAGGAAGGCAAGCGACTGACCGACGACGAGATCATCGCGTTCTGCCGGTTGCTGCTACCCGCAGGCGCCGAGACGACGTACCGGTCGTCCGCCAATCTCATGTGCGGCTTGCTGACTCATCCCGACCAGCTCGACGCGGTGCGGGCCGATCGGTCGTTGCTCCCGCAGGCGATCGAGGAAGGACTGCGGTGGGAGCCTCCGTTGCTCACGATCCTGCGCACCGCCACCGAGGACACGACGGTGTGCGGCGTCGAGTTGAAAGCGGGTGCGATGCTGATCGTGAACATGGGCGCCGCCAACCATGACGACTCGCGCTGGGCCGACGCCGATTCGTTCGAGATCAATCGCGAGTCGACCGCGCACATCGCGTTCGCCTCCGGCCCGCACATGTGCCTCGGCCTGCACCTCGCGCGCATGGAGACCAAGGTGGCGATCGACCGCATCTTCGACCGCCTGCCGAACCTGCGCCTCGACCCGGAGGCCGACCCGCCCTACATCACCGGCATGACCTTCCGGGCCCCACCCCGCCTCGACGTCGTCTTCGACTGACCCCCGATGCGAATGTTGGATGGAAACGGGCGCTATAGCGCCCGTTTCCCCCCGGAGTTCGCGGCCTTTGACCTGGGCCGTGGTCGTCAGACTCGAGCCAAGTAGCGCTCGTCGTAGGCGTTGGCGAGATCGAGCAGCGCCTGGCCGCAGTCGCCGTTGTACGACGCGCCGTGCATCAGGGCGAGGGTCGTCGGCCGGAGCTCGGCCAGCCGTGACATCACGACCGGGGTGTCCGGTGCCAGTGAGGTCGAGCGGAAGATGGCCTCGGCCGCCATCGCCGGTTCGACGATGTCGTCGGACGTGAGCGCGTCGGTCTTGCCGAGATGGGTGAAGAGATCGCCGCACAGCAGCGTGCCTGTCGTCTCCTCGTACAAGACCCGCGCTTCCCACGAGTGGGGGACGTGCGGCGTGTCGATGTGACGCACCCGCTTGCCGCCGAGATCGAGCACTTCGCCGTCCTCGAGCGGGCGCGGCGGGCGGTCGCACAGATCGTTGAGCGACACCATGCACCCGGTCACGCCGTGGGCCACCTGTGCCTGCGGTGCCGCGGCGAGGAACTCGTTCATCGAGCCGCATTCGTCCGCTTCGACGTGACCGAAGGTGATCCACCGCAACCGTTCGACGGGGACGATGCGTGACACCGCCTCCGACACCAGTGGGAACATCGCTCGTAGGCCGGTGTGGAACAGCAGCGGCTCGTCGGCCGCGATCAGGAATTGGTTGAAGGTGAACCCGGCGGGCGGCGCCACCTCGGGTACCCAGGTCGAGAGTCGGTAGATGCCGTCGGCAACTTCGTCAATGGTGGTTTCCATGACGGTCATCGTCCCCGGATTCGGCATCGCCCGAATCGGGGGATCCCCTGAGCCGGCCCCCTATTTCGGCCGTAGGGGTTGTTCACCACGAGGCGGTGTACACGAAGTCGGCCCGCCGCGCTGCGTCCACCCGCCATCAGGATCCGACCGACACTGCGATGGCAGCGGCCTCGGCCCGGCTGCGCACGCCGAGCTTGGTGAGGACGCGGCCGACATGGTGCTCGGCCGTCTTGGCGCTGATGAACAGACGAGAACCGATCTCGGCGTTGGTGAGTCCCTCGCGGAGCAGACCGAGCACCTCGCGCTCGCGCGACGTGAGCGACTCCACCCGGTCGCGGGCCTGGCGGCCTCTGGCCGGCGTCCGTGAGCCGAGGTTGCGCAGGAACGCCGCGGTGCGATCGGCGTCGACGACCGCACCGACACGCTCGAGGATCGCGAGGGCGGCTCGTGCCTCGCTGATCGCGGCGGCGGTGTCGCCTTGCATCGCGAGGACCCGGGCGGTCTCGTAGCGGATCGTGCCGCAGAGGACCGGACGCTCCTCGTCCGCCAGCGCATCGCGCGCCGCCTGCAAGGCAGCCAGAGCGGTCTCGTGCTCGCCGCGAGCGATCGCGACGCGTCCGAGTGCGAGCGATCCCATCGCTTGCAGGGTCGGCGTGTCGGACATGGCCGCGTTCTCGACGAGTCGGTCGCATGCGTCGCCGGCGGCCTGGAGGTCGTCGCGTGCGAGTTGGATCTCGACGAGCTGCGATAGCAGGACGCTCTCACGCAGCCGGTCACCGTTCAGCTCGCCGAGCCCGCGCGTGATCGTCGCGGCTGCGAGGTCGAGCTCTCCTTGCATGACGTGCAGCCGTGCAAGAGGACCACACGCGGAGAGGCGATCCTCGTACGGGCGCAACAGCGACGCCGCCTCCTCGGCGCGATTCTGAAGCATCCGCAGCTCGGCGAGCCTCGCTGTCGCCTCGACGCGGTGCCCTTCGCTGCGCGAAGCATTGGGTCCGAGCGCGTCGAGGATGGCCGCCTCACCGTCGTCCCACCTGCCGATCGTGCACAGGACGGACCCGTAGGCCTCACGGCAGTGCGTGTGCAGGACCCGCGGGTTGCCACCGTTCGGCTCGACCATCGATTCCATGACGATCCGCGACCACTCCGCTGCGCGCTGCACGTCACCGGCACGGTCGCAGGCCGACAGCATCGAGCAGTAGCTCTTCCCGGCCACGACGGGATCGATCTCGCCGGCACTGATCGCGGCCATCGCCTCGTCCAGCCGTTGGAAGCCGTCGCGTGTACGCCCTTGCGAGACGAGCGCGAGTCCGCTGTCGGCGAGCGCACGCACCTCGAGGTCCGAGTCGCCGAACTCGATCGCCAGCTCGAGCGCGATGGCGGCGCTTCGTTCGAGCGCGAGCACGTCCGGGCGCTCGCACGCGATCAACGCCAGTTCGAGGTACCCGCGCTCGACGCAGGGTCCGATCCGTTCGACCAGACGGTTTCCGCGGCTGATCCAGCCGCGCGCGGCAGAGGGATTGCCCAACAGATCGTTGTGCACCTCCGCGATCTCCGCCGCGACCCGCGCCGCCGAGCGAAGGTCGCCACCGTCCCGGAACAGCTTGAACGCGAGCTCGAGATCGTGGCGTGCCTCCGGGAAGTCGTCGGTGAAGAACGCGGTCGCGGCGGAGGCAAAGGCTGCCTGCGCCTGCTCGAGCGTCGCACCCGCGTCCTCCATGAACCTCAGAGGCTAGAGGGGCGGCTGCCCCACTAGAGGCCGAGGGCCTCCGCGATCCGCTGGCGATGCCAGGCCGCGTTGCCGAACAACGCGTCGGATGTCTTGGCCCGCTTCACGAACAGCTGCTGGTCGTGCTCCCACGTGTAGCCGATGCCGCCGAGCAGTTGGATGCCGTCCTGCACGACGAGGCGCTGGCAATCCCCGGCGGCCGCCTTCGCCGCGGCGACCGCGAGGGTGCGGCGGCCGTCGTCCTCCGCGATCGTGGCCGCGGCGAAGATGCACGCGCCCCGTGCGCGCTCGATGGCCACGAACATGTTCACCAGCTTGTGCTTGACCGCCTGGAACGATCCGATCGGCACGCCGAACTGCTGGCGTTCCTTCGCGTAGTCCAGGTTGGTGGTGAAGATCGTCTCGCACGTACCCACGAGCTCGAACGAGATCGCGGTCGTGAGCTGCTGCAGCGCACGTTGCGCGCCGTCTGTCGTGAGAGGCAACCGCTCACATCCGTCGAGCGCGGACGCGTCGAGCCGGTCGAGGGTGCGCGTCGCGTCGAGCGCCCGGATCGGCTGGAGCTTCGCATCGGCGGCGGGTACGAGTGCCACGTGATCGTCACGAACGACCGCGATGACGTCGACTTCCGAGCCGCACAACACCCGGTCCGTGTCGTACGCCGCCGTGCCCGACAACGCACCGGACGCCACCTGTTCGAGCCACGGTTCGCCGCCGTCCGCCTCGACGAGCAGGGGGACGAGCCCGGCGATCGTCGTCAGTAGCGGACCCGGCGCTGCGACCCGGCCGAGCTCCTCGGCGACGACGACGAGCTCGGGGAACCCCAACCCGATGCCACCGCACGCCTCCGGAACCGTGAGTGCTTGCCAGTCGAGCCCGACGCAGGTCTCCCACAACTTGCGTCCCGCGTCGGACGGGCGGCCGTCGACCACTGCTTCGACCTGAGCCCGGACGACCGACGGCGGACATTCCTTGGTGAGCACGGCGCGCACGGACTCGCGCAGCTCCTCCTGGTCCGCAGTGAAGGCGAGCTGCATCAGACGTCCCGCACGAGCGCCGCGAGGGAGCGCCGGTCGAGCTTCTCCATGGGTGTCAGCGGCAGCGAGTCCGTGACGACCACCGCCTCGGGCAGCTTGTAGCCGGCAAGATGCTCGCGGCCGAACGAGCGAAGCACGTCAACCGTGGGCGCGTCGAAGCCAGGGCGCACGACGACGACGGCGACGCCGATCTCGCCCATCAGATCGTCGGATCGCGGCGCGATCGCCACGTCAGCCACCGCTTCGTGCGTGGCGAGCACCGCTTCGACCTCCATCGGGTAGACGTTGTAGCCGCCCCGCACGTACATCTCCTTCGAGCGGCCGGCGAGACGGAGGCGGCCGGCTTCGTCGATCCATCCGAGGTCGCCGGTGCAGACGAAACCGTCGCCGGTCACGGCTTCCGCGGTCAAGCCGGGCGCCCGCCAGTACCCGTCCATCACCGCCGGCGAGCGGAGGCACACCTCGCCGATGCCGTCGGAGACGTCTCGCAGCTCGAGGTCGACGCCGGCGTGGGGGCGCCCGACGGACACCTCGGCGTCCTCCGGCGGCGCGTCGAAGGCGGTGCCGATCCCGATGCCGGCTTCGGTGCACGAGTAGCGGATGGCGACAGCGGCGCCGAACCGCTCACGCGCCTCTCGCACGAGCGCGGGCGTCGCGGGACCACCGCCCATCACGATGGCGCGCACGGACGACACGTCGTACTGCGCGAAGGCAGGATCCTGCAGCATCAGCGCGACCTGTGTCGGGATGCCGCCGACACTCGACATCCGGTGCTCGGCCACCATCCGCAACGCCTCGGCCGCGCTCCATCTCGACTGGATGTACGTCGTGCCGCCCCGCATCAACGTGCCGGGAAGCTTCGTCATCGGACCGAGATGCGCGAACGATGTCGCCGCGAAGGTCGCGCCGCCGCCGCCCCAGTTACCGCCCGTGTCGACGCCAGTGATGAACGACAACTGGCGGTGGGCGAACACCGCGCCCTTCGGGGTGCCGGTCGTGCCGGACGTGAACACGATCGCGACCGGGCGGTCCTCGTCGTCGTCGATCTCCTTGGGCGTTGCGCCTTCCACGCGCAGTTCGTCCACGGTGTCGGGATCGTCGATGATCAGCTTCGGAGCCGCGATCTGCAGGACCGCGTCGCGTTCTGATGTGGACAGGCGGGTGTTGACGCCGGCGGTGATCGCGCCGAGTCGTGCGGCGGCGACGTACAGCACGAAGTAATCCGGAAGCTGCGGCAAGACGAGCGCGACGACGTCGCCTTCGCGGATGCCGTGCTCGGCGAGTCCGGCCGCAACTTCATCGGCGCGTCGGTCGAGCTCGCGGTAACTCATCGTCCGACCGTCGGGCGCGACGTAGGCGGTATGGTCTGCGAACCGCTCGGCTGCTTCTCTCGCGACTCGACCGAGCATCACGCGGCCTCCAGAGACGACGACACTGCACCGTGGCTATCGCACCCAGGCGGACGGCTGGCACGCCGGCGAGCGGGCGCGAACTGCGCACCCAGGGCAAGCGCACCATGGCGAAGCTGCTCGACGCCGGCCTCGAGGTGCTGACCGAGCGCGGCTACCACGCGGCCCGCGTCGACGACGTCGTTCGGGTGGCGAAGCTGTCGCACGGCACCTTCTATCTCTACTTCGCCAACAAGGAGGACCTGTTCCGCGCACTGGCGCGCGAATGCGCGGAGGAGATGGAGGAGCTCGCCGACTCGCTCGGACCGGTGACGCCCGACAAGGCCGGCGAGGCGGAGCTGCGGAGCTGGCTCACCCAGTTCGTCGGCACCTACCGGCGCTACGGCGCGGTGATCCGCGGGTGGATGGAGGAACAGCCCGTCGATCGTGAGCTCGTCCGCCTCGGCCTCCAGGCGTTCCAGCAGATCGTCGACAGCCTGCAGCGACGGTTGGCGCAAGCTGACTCGAGCCATCTTCCCGATTCGCAGCTCGCGACTGCGGCGATGCTCGGGATGATCGAGCGGCTGTCGTACTTCACGTCGTCTCGCGAGCTCGGCTACGCGGACGACGACGTCGTCGAGGTGTTGACGACGCTGCTGCATCGCGGGATGTTCGGCGCTCCGGTCAGTCGACGCCGAGCAGCAGCGTCGAAGAAGAGCTGAACCAGCCGCCGGTGCCGCTGACGCAGGCCACGCGGGCGCCGGGCACCTGACGTTCGCCGGCTTCGCCACGGAGCTGCCGCACCGCTTCGACCATGAGGAACATCCCGCGCATGCCCGGGTGGCAGGCAGACAGTCCGCCACCATCAGTGTTGGTCGGGAGCGAGCCACCGACGCGGAGCTTGCCGTCCTCGACGAACGGGCCGCCCTCGCCCTTGCCGCAGAAGCCGAGCGCTTCGAGGGACAGCAGCACCATCGACGTGAACGCGTCGTAGATCTGGCACACGTCCACGTCGGCAGGGGAGAGGCCGGCGCGTTCGAATGCGAGCTTGCCCGACTGCACTGCGGGGGACGCGGTGAAGTCCGTCCACTCGCTGAGCGTCGTGATGTTGGTGGCCTCACCGGATCCGAGGATCCACACCGGTTGCTTCGCGAGGTCGCGCGCCCGTTCTTCGGAGGTGAGTACCACCGCGCCGCCGCCATCCGAGCGGATGCAGCAGTGCAGCTTCGTCAGCGGGTCGGCGATCATCGGGGACGAGTTCACGTCGTCGATGGTGATCGGGTCGCGGTAGTACGCGTCGGGATTGAACTGCGCGTTGTACCGGGCGGACACGGCGATCTCGGCGAGCTGCTCGATCGTCGTGCCGTACTCGTGCATGTGCCGGCGCGTGGCCATCGCGTACTTGGAGATGAGCGTGTGGCCGTAGGGGACGTCGAACTGGACCGGTCCACGCGCCCCGAACGACAGGTTGGCGCCGCGCCGCCGCGCCTTGAGGTCGGCCCGAGTCGTCGAGCCGTACGCGAGCACCACGACCTCCGCGTGGCCGGCCTGGATCGCTTCGACCGCGTGCTCGGCCATGAACTCCCACGTGCTGCCACCGACGCTCGTGCCGTCCGCCCACGTCGGTCGAAGGCCCAGGTACTCGGCGATCTCGATCGGCGCGAGCGATCCGGTGCCCGCAGAACCGAACCCGTCGATGTCGTCCTTGGTCAGCCCCGCGTCTGCGATGGCGCGCGACGCAGCCTGGTAGTGCAACTCGAACGGCGACTTCGTGTCGACCCGGCCGCAGTCGGAGAGCGCGGCGCCGACGATGGCAACCCGTTTCGTGGCTGCCATGGTGCTAGCCCATCTGCAAGCCGCTGGGCCGGCAGCCGAAGATCTGCGCGTTGACCTGGTCGCCGATTTCGGCCGGATCCCACTTGCGTGGGCCCTTGGGCGTGGTGATCTCCTTGCCGAGCGTCCACCCGACGTAGTGCGTGATGGAGTCGCCGACGGCGCGGAACACCTGTCCAGTCACGTGCAGCGCTTCGTCCGACGCGAGCCACGCGACCATGGGTGCGGAGTTGCCGGGATTGAGGCGGTTGAACTCACCCTCCTGCACCGAGTCTGCCTCGGTGACCTGGATCTGCGGCATCGCCGCGGCGACCATGCGGGTCGCGCCGCCCGGTGCGATCGCGTTGGCGCGCACACCGGAGCGTCCGAGCTCGAGCGCGGTGATGACCGTGAGTGCCGCGATGCCGGCCTTGGCCGCGCCGTAGTTCGCCTGCCCGCGGTTGCCCTGCAGCCCTGCAGAGCTCACGGTGTTGACGATCGCAGCGTTGCGCTTGCGTCCTTCCTTCGACTCGTTCTGCCAGTAACCGCCGGCGAAGTGCGTGGTGTTGAACGTGCCCTTGAGGTGCACGCCGAGGACCGAGTCGAACTCCTGCTCGCTCATCTTCACGATCGACGCGTCACGCAGGATGCCGGCGTTGTTGACGACGATGTCGAGCGCGCCGAACGCCTCGATCGCGGCGTTGACGAGGTTCTCCGCGCCGCCCCACTGGCTCACGTCGTCGTAGTTCGACACGGCCTCGCCGCCGCGGTTCTTGATGATGTCGACGACCTCGTCAGCGGGCGTCTTGTCGGAACCTTCACCGGTGTGCGAGCCGCCGAGGTCGTTGACGACGACCTTCGCACCCTGCGCCGCGAGCTCGAGCGCCTCACCGCGACCGATCCCTCGCCCCGCGCCCGTGACGATCGCGACCTTTCCGTCGAGCAGCCCCACGGTGTCCCCCTCCGACTCGAGTGTGGTTCAATGCCAGCCGTACCTGACAGGCGTGTCAGGTTAGTCAAGCGCTTCCGGGGGGCACACATGGGGTCGGACCTCGACAGGGACGAGATCATCGGCATGCCGACGGGCAAGTCGTCGATCGGCATCGAGCGCGGTCCGGTGACGCAGTTCGCCGCATCGGTGACGGACACCAACGCCGTGTACCGCAGCCGCGACGCGGCACGGTCGGCCGGCTTCGACGACATCCCGGTGCCGCCGACGTACTTCTTCTCGGCGGCCTCGTTCTGGGGCGCGTTCCCGGAGGATCAACCGGCGGACGCCAATCCCTCCCGCAACCCGACGATGGAAGTCATCGGCAAGCTGATGGCGAAGGGTGGGATGGTGCTCCACGGCGAGCAGGAGTTCGAGTACCACAAGCCCGTCGTCGTGGGCGATCGCATCTCGAGCGAGGGCAAGGTCGTCGACCTCTACGAGAAGCCGACCGGCGAGCGCACGATGACGTTCCTGGTGACCGAGAACCAGTACCGCAACCAGAACGGCGAACTGGTCCTCACCGCGCGCATGAACTTGATCCACCGGAGCTGACCGCCCCGCTGACGTTCATTCGCCGGTTGTTCCGTCGAGCATCTCTCGTGTCGCGTCCGCGTGGCCGGCATGGCGCGCCGTCTCGTTGATGAGGTGGACGAGCACCCAGCGCAGGTCGTGACCGTCGCCCCAACTGTCGGGACGGGATGTGGTCGTGAGCTCAATTGCCGCGTGTTGCATCATTGGTGGCCGCGGCTCGCGCCCGGTACGCCGCGACCGCGGCGTCGAGCTTGAGGTCGGGGCCGGGATAGAACTCCTTCTCGCTTCGGCTCGCGTCGGCGCCGGCGAAGCCGCCGTCGATCCATCGCCACTCGACCTTCGTCAGGTGGTTCACGATTCCGATCAGGGGGATGAGCTTGCCGTCGGGCGTCCACCGCGCCTGCTCGTCGTCGAGCCCTTCGACGTTGCGCAGGATCGCGCCTCGCCCGTAATCGAGGTACTGCAGCAGCATCTCGCGCTCATCCGCCGACCCAGGCGGGTACTCGACTTCCTCATCCGACATGGCTACGTGGCGAACGGCTTGGGCTGGACGGACAGCGGCGAGATCGGATCGCCTCGCAACACGCGCACGGCGAGTTGTCCGTTGGCGAGCGACGCCTCGAGCGACGAGCCGAACCCGGGTGGCACGTCGATCTCTCGTTCGTACCCGCCGTACTCCCATTCGTTGATGACGAACTCGCGTGGACCGGCGCTGCGAACGTGGGCCCAGAAGCGCAGCGTCGAACCGGACAGCTCGATCGTCACGTCCTCTGCGCGCACGGCCGGCAGCGGGGCCAGCACGACGAGCGCGCCACTCGTCTCGTACACGTTGACGGGCACTCGTTGAGGTCGCATGGTGGCCTCGGCTGCCGCCGTCGAGTCCAGGACCTCTCGGTGCGTCGGATGCTCTGTGGCCATGCACCCGACGGTAGCGCCGCGATGGCGCTCATGGTCAGGGCGCTGGTGCGCCTCGACGCATCCAGAAGTCGTTGATGACTTCCTGCATCTTGAGGTACCAGATGAAGTTCCCGATGATCGGGAGCAGGAACCACAGGCCCCACAGCGCGCTGACCGGGCACTGCTCGCCCTCGCGCTCGTAGAGGTTGCCTTGCAGCTCGGCCGGGATCAGGAACCACACCACGGGATTGATGAAGATCCCGAGGAGCACGCCGACCGTGCCGCCGAGGCCGTCGCCGCTGTACTTCTTGAAGTCCTCGAACTGCCGGTAGGTCCAGATGTACGTGTAGATGCCGAGCGTGACGATGGACAGCAGGATGACGGTGCCTGCGTTGGCCGTCCTCCCGACCGGACCCCGCGTCGCCATGTACGGCTGCTGCGCCACGCCGTAGGACGTGGTCGCCGGCGGCGCCGCCCCCAACGGATCGGTGCTCTGCTGGCCACCACCGTCGGAAACGTTGTCGGTCCAGGTCTGGCCGTCCCAGTACCGCAGTTGGTGTCGACCCGATGGGTCCGGATGCCAGCCCGCGCCCTGCGTCGATGCGTCAGTCACGGCGTCTTCTTACTACCTCCGCGCCAGTCCAGCCGTCGATCGCGCGGCCGCTGAACTGCTATGAGAAGGCGCCGTCGGCTCGCAGTCGAACGACCTCGTCGCCGGACACGCCGAGCAACTCGCCCAACGCCCAGTCGTTGTCCTGTCCGAGTGTCGGCCCACTGCGGCTGTAGCCGGCCGCCGCACGGTCGATGCGGAAACCGTTGCGCTCGTACGCGCCGGGACCGAGCTCGGGATGCTCGAGGACCACGAAGTGGTCGCGGTCGGCGAGTTGCGGATCGATGTTGAGGTCGCCGAAGTCCTGCACGGGAACCGCTTCGAGCCCGGCGGCTTGCAGTTGCTCCGCGACCGTGAGCGCGTCCCGCGTGGCGGTCCACGCGGCGACGTCGTCGCCGGTGATCGTGCGCAGGCGCGCGACCTCGTCGTCGTCCCACGCCGCGATCGCGACCCATCGATCGTTGTCCGCGCACGGGAACACACCGTGCAGGCGAGCGTCGGGATGGTCGTTGCCGCGCCGCTCACCGATCACGCCGTCCCGCTTGTACGCGAGCAGCCAGTCGGACAGCGTCCAGGCCGCGCACTCGACCTGACTGAGGTCGACGTACACGCCCTCACCGGTGCGGCGATGGTGCAGCAGCGCGGCGCCGAGCGCCGTGGCGACGAACCGGGGCGCGAGCGAGTCGGTGATCGTTCCGTACGGACCGATGGGCTCGCGATCCGGCCAGCCCGTCAAGTAGTTGAAGCCGGAAAGCGCGGCGCCCTGACCGCCGAACCCCGGATAGTCCCGATGCGGACCGGTCTGCCCGTTCAAGCACGCGCTGATCATGACGAGGTCGGGCTTGTCCTCGACGAGGTCGTCGTACGCGAGCCCGAGGCCCCGCATCGCGCGCGGCGCGAAGTTCTCGGCCACCGCGTCGGCCCACTCGTTGACCAGACGCTTCGCGAGAGCGTGTCCTTCCGGATGCTTGAGGTTCAGTGTGACCGACCGCTTGCCGCAGTTGAGCGCGTCGAACATGTCGGCGTAGTGGCCGGTGCGCAGGAAGTCCGGCCGACTGGCGGACTCGACCCGCAACACCGTCGCGCCGTGCTCGGCGAAGTACCGCGTCGCGATCGGTCCCGCCGCGCCCGCTCCGAACTCGAGGATCCGCGTCCCGTCCCACGGTCCCTTCCCTTCGTTCTGGCGTCACGGACGGCGGAATACCGCCGGATCCGACGCCAGAACGGGGAGACAGCGACGGGCGGACGTGGATGTGGGCCCACTGCGTGGGGACGCCGTCCGCATCGAAGAACTCGCGCGCCGCGAGTTGAGCTGACGCGTACAGCTCGCGCGGCGAGTTGACCGGCGCCAGCATCAAGTTGGTCTCGCACGCGTACTCGTACAGCTCGGCGGTGCTGTGGCGCGCGAACCACTCGCCGACGACTCGTTGCACATCGTCCACGTCCGCCTGCGACGCCTTCGTGACGTCCCACGTCGTCCAGTCGCGCTCGGTCAGTACCGGATCGTCGACCAGACGCGCCAACGTCTCGAGCGACGGGATCCGCGCCTTGCCGCCGCGCAGGCCGAACGACACCCAGCCGTCCTTCGTCGGCCAGATCTCGCGCGTGCGTCCGATGTTCGCTCCTGCCCGCCGCGCCTGGACGTGCGAGCGGAACCAGCGTCCGGCGCCACCCATGTTCGCCACCAGCACCGTCTCCTGCATCGACAGGTCGACGTCGACCGGACGGACCCCCGACGCGAGCGCGGTCAGCGCCGCGAACGCGATCTCCGGAGCGGCGTGCGCGTACGCGGCGTCGCCCGCGCACCGCACAGGTGCACGATCGGGATCGCCGGTGCAGTACAGGTTCCCGGAGGCCGCCATCACGCCGAGATCGGACGCTCGCCACGACGACCGCGGCCCGGTCGCGCCGAACGGCGTCACGCACACCCACACGGAGTCGGAGGCGGCGGCAGAGGCGGGTCGAGGGCTCGACGCGATCACCACGTCGGCGTCACCGTCGACAAGTGCCGCGCCCAGCGAGGTGAGGATCCGTGCCGCCATCGCGGTGGGCTTCGACCCGACCAGATCGGTCACGGACACGCCGTCCACGAGAGAACCTGACACGCGTGTCAGGCTACGCTCGCGGCATGGCGAGCCTCCGCATCGTGTCCGCCGACGCTCACGTCCTCGAGCCGCCCCACATCTGGGAAACGTGGCTGCCGAAGGCGTTGCTCGACAAGGCACCGAAGCTCACGAAGGACCTCGACGGTGGCGACGCTTGGCAGTTCGCCGGCGCGCCCGATCCCGATCCGATCGGGCTCGTCACGACGCCGGGTCTGCCGTGGGACCAGTTCCGGTGGACGGGCGTGACCTACGACGACGCCCGCAAGGGTTGCTACGACGGCACTGCCCGCCTCGAGGACATGGACATCGACGGCGTCGACGCCGAGATCCTGTTCCCGCCGCAGCGCACGATCGGCCACTTCCTCGGAGACGACGACGACGACTTCGTGCGCGCCGGCATCGACGCCTACAACAACTTCCTCTGGGACGAGTTCTGCGCGCCCGATCGCACGCGGCTCGTCGGCATGGCACAGATCGGTTCCACCGGTGTCGACGACGCCGTCGACACGTTGCGCAAGGCGAAGGCGCGCGGCTTCAAGGGCGTCGTCATCTCGTGCTGGCCGAGCGGGCGTGAGGGCATCTCCGACGACGACGATCCGTTCTGGGCCGCAGCCGAAGAAGAGCAGATGCCCGTGTGCATCCACATCAACCTCATCGGTCGCGGCGCGCGCCAGCGCACGAGGGCGGCGCAAGCGAAGGCCGGGGCGGGCAGCAACCAGCTCTACGGCAGCCGCGACGCGCAGAAGTCCAAGGCGAACGCCAAGGCCGTCGGCGGCCTGGCCGGCGTCTTCTCGACCGTGCCCAACACCATCGGCCAGCTCATCTTCACGGGCGTGTTCGAACGGTTCCCCAACCTGCAGATCCCGTTGATCGAGACCGGCGTCGGTTGGATCCCGCACCTGCTCGAGCAGATGGACGACCGGTACTGGCGCAACCGCTCGTGGGGCAACGTCCCGATCTCGCAGCCGCCGTCGTACTACTGGTACCGCAACCTGTCGGCGACCTACATCACCGATCGCAACGGCATCGCCAACCGCCACGCCGTCGGCGTCGACAACATGATGTGGAGCACCGACTACCCGCATCACGGCAACGACTGGCCGTACTCGCGCAAGTCCATCAACGACTCGATGGCCCAGGTGCCGGCGGACGAGCGGTACAAGATCGTCGCCGGCAACGCGGTGCGCATCTTCGGCTTGGACGGTTGAGGCGCTGACCGCGTGCAGCTCGACGACCTGATCCTCGTCTCCGTCGACGACCACGTCGTCGAGCCGCCCGGAATGTGGAAGGACCACCTCCCCGCCGAGTACGTCGACGAAGCACCGCAGCTCGTCACCAAGGACGACGGCACCGACGTATGGTCGTTCCGCGGCGCGGAGCTTCCGAACATCGGCCTGAACGCGGTCGCCGGTCGCCCACCCGCCGAGTACGGCGTCGATCCGACCGCCTTCGAGGACATGCGAACCGGTTGCTACGACGTCGACGAGCGCGTCCGCGACATGAACGCGAACGGCGTGCTCGGTTCGCTGTGCTTCCCGTCCATGCCGGGCTTCTGCGGCCAGTTGTGGGCGCGCGTCGAGGACAAGGACGTCGCCAAGGCGTTGCTCCAGGGTTACAACGACTGGCACATCGACTCGTGGTGTGGCGCCCACCCGGGCCGCTTCATCCCGCTGTCGTTGCCGGCGTTGTGGGACCCGGACGAGATGGCGGCCGAGATCCGTCGCGTCGCGAAGAAGGGCTGCCACGCGGTCACGTTCTCCGAGAACCCCGAGAAGCTCGGCTATCCGAGCTTCCACTCCGAGCACTGGGACCCGTTCTGGGAGGCGTGCAGTGACGAGGGCACCGTCGTGTGCCTGCACATCGGTTCGTCGTCGCAGCTCGTCATCACGTCAGTGGAAGCACCGATCAACGTGATGATCACGTTGCAGCCGATGAACATCGTGCAAGCCGCGTCTGATCTGCTCTGGTCGCGCGTGCTGCAACACTTCCCGCACCTTCGCATCGCGATGAGCGAAGGCGGCATCGGCTGGATCCCGTACTTCCTCGAGCGGGCCGACTACGTCTACAAGCACCACAAGGCGTGGACGGGCATGCACCTCGGCGGCCAGTTGCCGAGCGAGCTGTTCAACGAACGCATCATCACGTGTTTCATCGACGACGCGGTCGGGCTCGAGAACCGGCATCACCTCAATCTCGACCACATCACGTGGGAGTGCGACTACCCGCACTCCGACTCGACGTGGCCGCACTCACCCGAGTTGCTGGCTCCGGCGCTCGCGGGCATCCCTGATGCCGACATCGCGAAGATCACGCACGAGAACGCGATCAGGCTGTTCCAGTACGACCCGTTCTCGGTGCGGACGAAGGAGAAGTGCACGGTCGGCGCGCTGCGAGCCGAGGCGTCCGACGTCGACGTCAGTGAGAAGGCAGTGACCGGAGCGGCGCCGCGCGATCCGTCCGAGCCGCCCATCACCATCCTCACCATCGCCGAGGCCACGGGCGCCCGCACCTGAGCTACGAGCAGGCGCGCTGGTCGTCCACGACCGTGGCGTCTTTGTCGATGCCGAGGCGTTGGAGCTGGCCCTGCGGCACCTCGATCGCGGTCCGGTACGGCGCGGCCGCGGAGTAGAGCGGGCAGCCGGGACGGTCGGCGCACGGCGCCATGTCAGTGGTCGACAGCACATGGCCGCCTGCGGCCATGAACGCGATGGACAGCGGCATCGGCGTGTTGCGCATGTAGAACTTGTCGTTCGAGTCACTGTCGAACCGGAACAGCATCCCGTCGTAGCCGCCGAGCGTCGGATCGGTCACCTGCATCAGGCCCCGGTTGCGCTGCGCCTCGGTCGCCGCGAGCAACAGGCACCACGTCATCGTCCCGGACTCATTCGTCACCGTTACCTGCGTCTCGCCGAACCCGTCGAGCGGCTTGCGTCCGGCCGCGGTCGACGAATCGCCGTCGTGGCGAGTCCACAACACGATCGCAGCGACCGCGACGACTCCGGCGATGGCGACGCCGGCGAGCAGCCAGCGCCACCGCTTCGCCGTCACTGCACCGGGCGCCAGTGCGGCAGCCAGACGTCGTCGGCGACCTGGCTGAACATGACCTCCACCGCGTCACCGATCTCGACGGTGTGCGGATCGATCGAGTTGAGCGGGGCGCCCGCCTCGGCGACGACGTTGCCGACGAACCGGATGGACGGGTCGTCGTCGAGCGTCACGATCACGACGTTGTACGGCGCCTGATCGCCATACGCGGGCAACAACGGGGGATGCGGGACGACGACCGACCACACGTGGCTCCGCCCTGACATCACGTCCCACTTGACGTCGAACGACTGGCACCACGGACACATCGTGCGCGGCGGCATGCGCCGTCGGCCGCAGGCGCCGCATGCCTGCACCCGCAGCTCACCTGCCGCGCAGCCGGCCCAGAACCCCGCCGCTTCGAGGTCGTCGACGTTCGGAAGGATCATTCCTTCGATCATCGGCGGTCCGTCGTCAGCAGCAGCGCGCTGGTCGGCACTCCTTCACCGCTCGTCGCCAGCGACACCTCGGCGCCTTCCACCTGCGAGCACGACTCGCCGCGGATCTGGCGGGCCGCCTCGACGATCAAGTTGAAGCCGTGGACGTACGCCTCGGACATGCCGCCGCCACTCGTGTTCGTCGGCAGCTTGCCATCGAGCTCGAGGTTGCCGTCCGCACAGAACCCGAGGCCGTCGCCTCGTTCACAGAAGCCGTATCCCTCGAGCGACAGCGGAACGAGCGGGCTGAACGCGTCGTAGAGCTGCGCGACCTGCACGTCGTCCGGTGTCACGTCGGCATTGGCCCACAGCCGCGCCGCACAAGCCCACGACGGCCCCAGCAGCGGATCCTCGCCGAAGTAGTTGGTCATCACCTGATGCTGTCGGGGGATCGACTGCGCGAACGAGTGGATGAGCACCGGTGGCTTCGCGCCGTCGCGCGCTCGCTCGCGCGACGTGACGACGACCGCGCCGGCGCCGTCCGACTCGAGGCAGTTGTCGAACAGGCACAGCGGCTCGCAGATCCAGCGCGCATCGAGGTACTGCTCGAGCGTGAGCGTCTTCGAGTGCATCATCGCCCCCGGATTGCGGTTGGCGTGATGGCGCACGGCGATCGCGACGGATGCGAGCTGCTCGCGCGTGCCGCCGAACTCGTAGAGGTACCGGCGCGCCAGCAACGCGATCTCGTCGACCGGACGCAGCAACCCGAACGGCCGCGTCCACTGGTGCTGCCCGCGGACACGCGCCGCGACCTGTGACCACGGCCGGCTCGCCGCGGCTCCTCGCTTGCGGCTGCGCCACGCAACGGCCACGTCGCACTGGCCGGTCGCGACCGCCATCGCCGCGTGCCCGACCACGCCGCACCCGGCGCCGCCTCCGTAGGCGACCTGGCTGAAGAAGGTGACATCGCCGAGGCCGAGGTTGCGGGCGATGTCGGTCTCGTCAGTCGTCTCGAGCGTGTACGACGCAAGGCCGTCGACCTCGGCCGGCTGGATGCCGGCATCGTCGAGCGCGAGCTTGATGGCCTCGAGCGCGAGATGTTTCTCGGAGCGATCGATCGACTTCGCGAACGCTGTCTGCCCGATGCCGGCGATCGCCGTGCGGTCCTTGATGAGCGTCGACGTCATCGATTCACCGCGAGAGCATCCAACGCGATCGCGCCCTTCGGCAGCACGGCGAGCGGATTGATGTCGAGCTCGACCAGGTGATCGGCGTTGTCGACGGCGAGACGTTGCACTTTCATGATCGTGTCGACCAACGCTTTCACATCACCCTTGGCTCGGCCGCGCACACCGCGCAGCAGCACGCTGCCGCGGACCTCGTTCACCATCCGGCGCGCTTCCGCCGCGTCGAACGGAGGAACGCGGAACGAGACGTCTTCGAACACCTCGACGAACACGCCACCGAGTCCGAACATCACCACCGGACCGAACAGCTCGTCCATGCTCACACCGACCACGCATTCCGTGCCGCCCTGGACCTGCTCCGAAACCAGAACCTCACCGTCGCTGTGGGGTGCGATCGCCGCGTACGCCTCCCGCACCGCCGTCGCCGAGTCGAGCCCAACGCGCACGAGGCCGCGATCGCTCTTGTGGGCGATCGCGCGCGAGCTTGCCTTCAACACCACGGGGTAGCCGATGGCAGCGGCCGCCTTCACGGCCGCGGTTGCCGACGACACCACCTCTTCCCTCGTAGTCGCGATGCCGTAGGAGGCGAGCATCTGCTTCGATTCGTGCTCGCTGTTCGTCGTCCGCTCGGGCGACGCGATCGGTGGTCGCTTTCCTGCGCGCCAAGACGCGCGTCTGAAGGGGCTGCGATACCGCGCCGCGAATTCGTGGTAGTCGAGGTAGGCGCGCACCGCTCTGACGCAGTTCGCGAACGTGCGAAAGGTGATGACCTTCGACGACGACAGCAGAATGTCGTAGGCGGGCTCGTCCGCTGTCACCGGTGACCCCCAGATGACGCAGATCGGCTTGTCGGTCGTCTCCGCGACGTCGACGAGATCTCGCGCCAACGGTTTGGACATGGCTGCGAGTGCGCCGGTGATCGGGCAGATGACGACGCCGATGTCCGGATCGGCGACGAGCGAGTCCAGGATCTTGCGGCCGCGCCAGTCGGTCGACGGTGCCCCGCCGTTGTCGACCGGATTCGACACCCGCAAGTACGCCGGGATCCACTCGTGCAGCGCCCGCTGGGTCTCGGGCGCGAGCGTGGGGAGGCGCAAGCCAGCGGCGGCCGCGAGGTCGGCCATGTGCGCGCCCGTGCCGCCCGAGATGGCGTAGACGCAGACGCCGTCGCTCGAGGGCTTCGTGGCGCGAGCGAGCATCGCGGCGGTGTCCTGCAGCTCGTCGAGGCCGTCCACGCGCGTCACGCCGAACTGCCGGAAGACGGCGGACGTCACCGCGTCCGATCCGGTGAGATGACCCGTGTGGCTCTTCGCCATCGAGCGCCCGGCGTCCGTCCGCCCCACCTTCACCACGACGATCGGCACGCCGCGCTGCGCGGCGTGGTCGGCGGCGAGCATCAACGTCCGCCCGTCCTTGAAGCCCTCGATGTACGCGGCGATGACACCGACCTCGGGCTGGTCGGCGAAGTAGCGGGCGAAGTCGGCGAACTCGAGGTCGACCTCGTTGCCGGTGGGCGCCCAGTGACTCAACGCGATGCCGAGGTCCTGCGCCTGGAAGATCGGCCGACCCTGATGGCCCGATTGCGTGATGAGTGCGATGCGCGGGCCGTCGAGATCCTCGCGGAACGTCTCGAACGCGTTGAGGTTCGTGTTGGGGCCGAGCAGTCGCGTGTCCGACGCGAGGACGAGGTCAGCCAGGCGGGCCTGTTCGCGTTCTCCCGCGGGTCCGGTCTCTGCGAAGCCGGCGGCGAAGATGACCGCGAACTTGGGCTTCTTGTCGAGCACCGATTCGAACGCGTCGACCGCGTGGCCGGTCAGGATCACCGCGAGGTCGATGTCACCGTCGACGTCGTCGATCGACGGTACGCAACGAATGCCGAACACCTCGCCGCGGTTCGGGTTCACCGGATGGATCACCGCGCCGAACTGCTCGGCCCATCCTTTGATCTTGCGGGTCATCGCCGCGGTCGGTGTCGCACGCGTGTCGGACGCACCGATGACCGCGACGGACCGTGGCCGGAAGAACGAGTCGAGGTCCAGCTCGCGCAGCGCGGGGCGGACGGCCACGAAGGCGACGTTACCTGACGCTTGTGTCAGGTTGGCTGGCCCGCCATGAGGCCTCGAGCTCGCCGAGCGGCGTCGACGGCTCTCGCTCGACGAACGGCCACAGTTCCTCCGCGATGCGCCGCCAGTTGCGGGTGGCGCGAAGCTCACCGAGCACCGCCCCGAGGCCGAGATTGATCCGTTGCAGGATCACGAAGCTCGCGGGCACGTTGGCGGCCCGCATGATCTCGCCGTGCTCGCCCGTCGGATCGAAGAACCGCCGCACGCTCTCCGATGACCACTCGGGCGTCGTCGTCATCGGGGCGTCCTCGATGACGAACTCCCAGAAGTGGCGGAAGTAGTCGCGGATCTGCTCGTCCGAGAATCGCTCGTTGTGCTTCAGGAAGCCGGCTTCGTCGACGACCTTGCGGAACGCGGCGAGGTCGCGCTCGACCGCGAACGTCTCGGACATGCGCGCCAGCACCCGCAGCTCGTCTTCCGAGAACCGCTTCACGAGACCGAAGTCGAGGAACGTCACCCGTCCGCCCGGGTGGAACAAGTAGTTGCCCGGATGCGGGTCGCCGTTGAACACGCCCAGGCGGTAGAGGCTGCCGAACACGAAGCGGTAGATGGCCTCCGCCGCGAGATTGCGCTCGTCCTGCGTCCACGTCAGCAACTCGTCGAAGCGAGCGCCGTCGGCAAGCTCGGTCGTGAGGACGCGACGCGTCGACAGCGCGTCGACCACAGCGGGTACGTGGATGAACGGATGTCTCGCGTAGTAGCGAGCGAACAGCCGCTGGTTGGCGGCCTCGCGTACGTAGTCGAGCTCTTCGCGGATGCGCACGCGCAGCTCTTCGACGATGGGTTCGGGCTCGACGCCCGGGAACACCATGCCGATGAGCTGCACGAGCAGGCCCGCGTTCGCGAGGTCGGACTCGATGGCGTCGTCGACGCCGGGATACTGCACCTTGACCGCAACGGCGACGCCGGCATGCGTCGTGGCCCGGTGCACCTGGCCGATCGACGCGGCCGCGAAGGGCGTCGCCTCCCAGATCGCGAACGCGCGCTCGGGCGGAAGACCGAGCTCGCGCTCGACGACCTGCGCGGCGAGATCGGCTGACATCGGCGGCGCGTTGGCCTGGAGCTGGGCGAGCTGCTCGCGCACTGGCTCGGCGAGGCCCTGATCGAGATAGCTCGCCATCTGCCCGATCTTCATGAGCGCGCCCTTCATGTGACCGAGCGCGTCCGCGACCTGCTCCGCCGTGCGGAGCTGGTGCTCGGCGTCGAGCTCGGCCCGTCGCTCGGGCGGCGTGACCCGACGACGGGCACGATGGAACGCGTACGTTGCGCCGGCGCGCGTGCCGAGTCGCGCGATCTGCGCGCTGCGCACAGCACGCGACCGCGACCTGATGGGTGACGAAGATCCTTCGTCGTGCGCGCGCTTCACCGCGAGGTAGGTCGCGGCCGCGGCACCGAAGGCGCCGACGGCGGCCGCGATCCACGTCTTGCGAGAGGGCACGGTCCGGACCGTAGCGTCTACCCTCCGAACATGACCTTGGTGCTTCCCGACTACGACGTCCCGGCCGACGCCATCGATTTCGGTGCCGGTGATCCCTGGCCGGACGACGTGCTCCGTCGCGAAGCGATGTTCGCCAAGCTTCGCCGCGAGCGGCCGGTGTCGTTCCACACCGAGCCGAAGTTCGAGTTGTTCCCGGCCGGCCCGGGTTACTGGTCACTCGTGAAGTACGACGACGTCGTGTTCGCCAGCCGCAGCCCCGAGCTGTTCGTGTCGGGCCAAGGCTCGAACATCCCCGACTTCCCTCAAGAGGTCAACGAGCTGTTCGGCTCGATGATCAACATGGACGCGCCGCGACACACCAAGCTTCGCTTGATCGTCAACCGCGGCTTCACGCCGCGCATGGTCAACCAACTCGAGGAGTACGTCACCGGTCTTGCCGCGAAGATCATCGACGAGGTCGAGTCGAAGGGCCAGATCGACTTCGTCGAAGAAGTAGCGGCTCGCCTCCCGCTCGACATCATCTGCCAGATGATCGGCATCCCGCCGGGCGACGAGACGTTTGTGTTCGAACACACGAACGTGATCCTCGGTGGCACCGATCCCGAGTACGGCGGCTCGATCGAGGCGTCGTTCCAAGCCGGCTGGGAGATGTGGGAATACGCGCAGAAGCTCGGCGAAGATCGGCTGAAGAACCCGCGCGATGACATCACGACCGCGCTGATGACCACCGAGGTCGAGGGCGAGCGGCTCACGGCGGCGGAGTTCGGTTCGTTCTTCGTGCTGCTGGTCGTCGCCGGCAACGAGACGACCCGCAACGCGATCAGCCACGGGCTGCGTGAGCTGACCCGTCATCCTGACCAGCGCGCCGTCCTGCTCGACGATCTTCCGGGCAACATCGACACCGCCGTCGAGGAGATCGTCCGGTGGGCGACGCCGGTCATCCACTTCCGCCGCACGGCCACCGCCGATGTCGAGATCCGCGGTGAGCAGATCAAGGAGGGCGACAAGGTCGTCCTCTGGTACAACTCCGCCAACCGCGACGAGGACTACTGGGACGAGCCGTACACGTTCGACATCCGGCGGACGCCGAACGAGCACGTCGGCTTCGGTGCGGGTGGTCCGCACTTCTGCCTCGGTGCCAACCTCGCCCGGCGGGAGATCAAGGTCATGCTGACCGAGTTGTTCAAGCGCCTGCCCGACATCGAGGCCACCGGCGAGCCGCAGATGCTGCAGTCGCCGTTCATCCACGGCATCAAGCACATGACCGCGGAGTTCACCCCGAGATAGCCTGCTCGCGAACGTGTGCCGCGTGTCGTGAGAGCGCGCAGTCTCCAAACGAGCGCGCAATCGATCGGCAGCGGCGACGAGTGGGGGTTGGTGCGTGAGCGTTGAGGTAGGTTCGCGGCGACGGCTTGGGGGGCACATGGCCCGGGTTCGGATGTCTAACTCGCGACAGGCACACCGGAGATGGGTGTGCGTTGCCGTGGTGGTCGGTGTTGGCGCGTTGGGATTGTCGGGTTGTGTCGCTGATCCACCGCCTCGAATTGGTCTCGCCGTGGCGGGGGTGGGGTCGGCGACGTTGTCATGGCAGCCGCCGCTGGCGGCGCCATCTCCGATCACGGCGTACGAAGTGACTGCCTGGGCCGGGCAGGTGGCACAGCGCCGCGTGAGGTTCAAATCCAACGCCACCTCGCGGATAGTGACGGGCCTGGTGAATGGGACCAAGTACACGTTCACTGTGGCGGCGATCGACATGTTGGGAAACGAGAGCGCTTCATCGGGCGCTTCGAATCCGGTAACGCCTTACGCCGCGGAAGCCTTTTACTCGTGGGGGGCGAACGGCGACGGTGAGCTCGGGGACGGAACGCAGACGACGCAGGTGGATCCCGAGGCGGTCAGCCTCGCACCAGCCGTACGACCTACCGACCTGTCCGCCGGTGTCACTCACAGTCTTGCGATTGGCTCCGACCACAACCTGTACGCCTGGGGCGATGGAGCCCAAGGACAGCTCGGCGATGGCACGGCCATGAGCCGACTGACGCCAGAGCAGATCAGCCTCGCTCCGGGTGTCACGCCGACCGTCGTCTCTGCCGGACTCGACACCAGCTTCGCGATTGGCTCCGACCACAACCTGTACGCGTGGGGTGACCGCTGTGGTCACCAGCTCGGCGACGGCGAAGCCGGCGAGAACTGTGCTCCCCAGTTGACACCTGAGGTCATCACCCTGGCACCCGGGATCACGGCTGTGGCGGTATCGGCTGGCGAGGACTTTGCGCTCGCTATCGGTTCCGACGGCTACGTGTACGGCTGGGGTACGACCGGCGCATTCGGACCTGGCACCCAGGTTCTGACGCCGCAACTCGTCGTAGTACCCGACGGCAACGATGGTTGGATCCCCTTCGCGGCAACCGCGATCTCCGCCGGCGCCGATCACAGTTTGGCGATCAGCGGCGGGTCACTGTTCTCGTGGGGCTACAACACCTCGGGACAGCTCGGCAACGGCACCCTCGCCAGTTCAGACTGGCCCGAAGTCGTCCCCGGCATCTCGCCCGTGTTGATCTCGGCCGGATGGCACGACAGCCTCGCGGTCGACAGGACCGGCGCCTTGTGGTCATGGGGGTTGAACTCCGACGGTGAGGTTGGCGATGGCACCGGCGCCGGAGTCGTGCTCAACCCCGAACGGATCACTTTGTCTGCCGGGTTGATCCCGACCGCGATCTGTGCCGGCGAGGACGTCGGTCTCGCCGTCGCAACTGACGGACGCCTCTACGGTTGGGGTTCTGACCCGTTCGGCACTGGCGTCCTCGGCGGACACGGGGCGGACCAACTGACCCCCACGCCGATCGCCACCGCAATAGTCCGACCCACCGCAATCTCGAGCAACAACGCTCGCGCGCTAGTCATCATCGCTCCGTGACCAGACATCGGATCAACAGCACACAAACCCGAGGTTGCTGATCTCGGATCTCGCAGCGGGTTCTTCGTCGAAGTAGGGGTCAGCGTGGGTATCTCATACTCGCCAGCGCGAAGCGCAACTTCAGGGGGTTGCCGCAGCCGCAGCTGTGGCCTTGCCTGCGGCCATCACGATGGCGGTTACGAGCAAGAACAGTGTGAAGCTGAGTAGGCCGGCGAAGCCGAGTGTCCCGACCTTGGCATCCACGGTCGACGCCATGGCCACAAGGTTGCCGACCAGGGCGATGAATGCGAGCCACATCGTGTATGCCGGCAGGGCGCCTGTTCGTCGAATTGCCAATCCGGCCGTCAGTGCCGCCAGTGCGAGTCCTGCGGACGCGGCGCCGAACATGAGTCCCTGTCCCTCGAACACCACTCGTAGGGCGCCGTCTGGGATGTCTGCAAGACCCTTGTCGAGGTACACGACCGAGACGTTGAGGGCGCCGCCGGTCATCGCCGCGGCGGCGGCCATCAGGACACCGGCGAGCACGCCTGTGCCGAGCGCGTTCGCGGCGGCGTCGCCTCGGACGAGCTCGCGGAACACGATGGCCCACCACACCAAGAACGGAATCGCGAGCAAAGCGAGCATGTTCGACACGAGCAGGATCCCGCGATGGTCGCTGTAGAACTGGCGCACCTTGTCGATGGCGTCATCAGTAGCGGGTGGCGATCCAGCGCTGAACGCACTGAACAGGATGAGGATGACGAAGACGATGGCGGCGATACCAGCCCATCGCACGAAGCGTTCCGACATCGAAACCTCCATGACGAACTGACGCCCCGCGGGACGTCATCGACTTTCCACCCGAGGACAACCGTACGACGCTTGCTCAGTTCTTTCGCGGATCCTCAACCACACCGTCTCGTCTGATCCCGGCCGGCTCGGTCGCGCCCGGCTTACGTCTTGATCCAGACGCCGGCTTCATGAGGCCCTGACGCGACGTTCCTCGATCGCATGTTTCGGTGTGCCGAGATATACGTTCACGGCGGGCGGTGCCCGGACAATCCTCCTAACCAGTCACGCAAACTGTGGTTGTTCCGCCCACGCGAAGCGACCCCCGTCCGGGGGTGGCTTCGCGTCCCGGGGTCGTGTCGTTCGCACCGGTCAGACGACGACCTCCGTGACGTTTCGAAAGATCGTCCAGGTTCCGGGCACGCCTTTGAGCTTGCAGTCACCGACGACGTCGAACCGGTGCTCGGTTCCGGTCGCGGCGATGGGCACCGACCCGGTTACGAAGATCTCGCCGGGTCCGGCCAGCGCCATGACACGCGCGGCCACGTGCACGCCGACGCCGGCGATGTCGTGGCCACGCCGTTCGACGTCGCAGACGTGAATGCCGATCCTCGCCTTCAAGGCGTCACGCTCGAGATCCGCATGGATCCGATGCGCCGCAAGCAGCGCTCGATCCGCGGACGGGAGGGTCGCGAGCACGCCGTCGCCCGTGGTCTTGACCACGACACCGCCGTGGCGCGCGATGGCGCGCGCGATCGTCGCGTCATGGCGGTCGAGGATCGCCGTCCACCGCGCATCACCAGCCGACGTCGCTCGATCCGTCGAGCCGACGAGATCCGTGAACAGGATTGCACGCAGCTCTCGCTCCGCCGGCGGCAGACGGCTCTCGCCGGTCACGAACTCCGAGATCTCGGCGAGCAACGAGTCGACGTCCTCGCCCAACCAATGGAAGTCGACACCTGGGAGGTCGACTCGCGTGCCAAGGGGGATCTCGACAGCAACCGGATCTGGCAGTGGCGGCGAGCCCATGAGATTGGCTGGTCGGCGCAGCACCAGCGTCGGAACGTCGATGGCGGGGTGCGACTCGGCGAGCATCGCAACGACGTGTTCAGGAGGGCGGTCGTAGATGCGGGCGGCGATCGAAGGACTCGCGCCGACTCGACCAGCGGTCTCGAACCAGTCCCGAAAATCTCGATCGTCGGCGCGGCTCGGACACACGCGAGAGATCAAGTCTGATTCCGGACGGTCATCGCCATCCTGGGTGCGCCGCTGCAGCACCGGAGTGGCAAGGTCCACGGAGAAGACCGGCCCGATGGGTTCGTACAACACCAGCGCGCGTAGCGCGTCCGGATGGCGAGCGGCGAAGAGGCGAGCCGGGCCCCAGTAGTCGCCAAGCGAGACGACGACCGGCCGGCCGACGCAGACCGTTTCCACGACGGCCGACAGATCCTCGGCCCATTGCTCGACCAGCGGGACTGACCAATCGGTGATCGGGTCGGACAGGCCGATGCCGCGCCGGTCGAACAGCACGAGCCGTCCGATCTCGCCGAGACCATCCAGGAGCCGTGCGCCGACACGGTCGCGTTCCAGGAAGTCCATCGGAACGGTCCCGCCCGGCGTGAACAACACGACGTCGCGCTCGCCGGCTCGGTTCCTGACCCGGCACGCGAGGTGATGACCCGCCGCGTTCACGTACTGGAGATCGTCCACCTGTCCAAAGCTTCGCGCAGCGTCATCGCCGGGATCGTGCCGTGCTATTCGCGCTCGATCACATCGACGCCTCGGTCGGGATGCCAGGACTCGACCACGAGACGATCGCCGGCATCGTTGAGGTGCGTGAAGACGACCTCGTCGATGTCGATGCGAAAGCGATGGGACGAGTCGTCTTGCGGGATCTCGGTTGCCCGTCCCGCAACCTTCGCTTCCCCGATCCAGCCCTTCGGATCCTCCGGCGGATCCGAGGTCGGCCCGTGAATCGCGACCCGAGGATCGCGGATCAGGTCGAGCGCCTTCCGCGCACCCGGCATGCTGCCGAGCCACAGCTCGCCGTCGCTGACTTCGAGCTCGGTGCCGCTGATGCGAGGCCGACCGTCGGCGCGAAGCGTCGCCATCGTCATGTGCTTGTTCCGCGTCAGAGCTCGTTCGACGCGCGCAGCGAACTCCGGCGCATCGGAGCCGACTTCCTTCCAACTCGCCATGCGCAAGTCTTGCTCACCTCACGGGCATTCCTTGGCGTACTTCTCCGTCCGTCGCGCCCGGCGCTGAATCGAAGCTCACGCGTCGGGCGCTGGAAGCGGCCTGTGCGGGCCGTTGGGGCCAGGCGTGATGTTGACGATGTGGGTCGGTTCTCCTGGAAGGATCAGGTGCCACGTGCCCCGCGGGACGACGACGGCCTGACCAGCCTCGACCTCCACTACTTGGTCACCGCTGCTGAGCTCGAGCTGCACCCGCATGCGGCCGTCGATCACGTACAACAGCTCGTCGCCGTCGGGGTGCATCTCGCCGGCATGGGGCGATCCGCCGCCCACATCGCACACGCCGATCGTGTGGCCATCGAGCCGGGCCGGGGGTCCGGGGCGGTCGCGCACCATGAAACACGCGCCACCGGACTCGCGATCGAGACCGACCACGTTGGTCGACAAGTCGAAGGGCTTCGCTTCCGGGATCTCGGTTTGCATACCCGTACCTTCCCCGCTCGGTCAGACCGGTTCGGTGGCTCGCGTCTCGCGCCAGAGCGCCGGAGATGACCCGGAGTTCGGCCGTTGCCGGCGTCACTAAGGTGCACGGCGATGCGACTGTCCTTCTCCGACGAGGACGAATCCTTCCGCGCCGAGCTCGTGGCGTGGCTCGACGCGCACCCGCCGCCCGAGGAAGACGAACGGCTCGAACCGCCCCGATCCAGTGCCGACAAGCGGGCGTGGGCCGTGAAGTGGCAGCGGACGTTGTTCGACAACGGCTACCTCGTGCCGGGCTGGCCCCCCGAGCACGGCGGCCGCAATGCCAACGCCGCGCAGCAGATGATCTACTTCGAGGAGTTCACGCGGCGCGACATCCGCCGCACGACGAACCCGCAGGGACTCGCCATCGTGACCCCGTCGATCATCGACTACGGCACGCCTGAGCAGCGTGCGCGATGGGCGGTGCCGACCTTGCGAGCCGAGATCAGCTGGTGCCTCGGCATGAGCGAGCCGAACGCCGGTTCCGACCTCGCGTCGCTCACCACCCGCGCGGTGGTGGACGGCGACAGCTTCGTCGTCAACGGGCAGAAGGTGTGGACTTCGGGCGCGCAACACGCCGACTGGTGCTTCTGCTTCGTGCGCACCGACCCGGACGCGCCCAAGCACAAGGGCATCAGCGTTCTCATCATCGACATGGAGTCACCGGGCATCGAGTACCGGCCCATTCCCGAGCTGACCGAGCCGACGTACGCCGACTTCAACGAGGTGTTCTTCACCGACGTCGTCGTTCCGAAGGAGAACCTCGTCGGCGATCTCAACGACGGTTGGCGGCTCTCGATGGGCTCGCTGGCACACGAGCGGGCGATGCTCTGGATCAACTACGCGTACGACCTCGGCATGATCGTCGACCTGCTCATCGATCAGGGCAAGCAACGTCAGCTCGATGCCCGCCAGCGCGACCTCATCGCGTCGGCCTGGATCGACCAGCTCGCGCTGCAATCGATCGGCTACCTCGGGTTCGCCAAGTTCGCGAAGGGTGAAGCGTCACCCGAGCACTCGATCCTCAAGTTGTTCGGAAGCGAGTCGTTGCAACACGCGCTGCTGGTCGGGGCCGAGGAGTTCGGCCCGGACGGCATCGACCTCGACACGACCGGACCGCCGATCTGGCGCACCGGTGCGTTCGTCACGCAGTACCTGCGCTCGTTCGCCGCGACCATTCCCGGCGGCACGAGCGAGATCCAGCGCAACATCATCGCCGAGCGCGTTCTCGGGCTGCCGCGTTGAAGATCGCCGCGCTCGTCAAGCAGGTCCCGAAGTTCGAGGCGATGGAGCTCGGCTCGGACGGGCGGCTCGTGCGCGAAGGACTCGAGCTCGAGCTCAACCCCTACTGCCGGCGAGCGGTGAGCAAAGGCGTCGAGCTCGCGTCCGCCACCAACGGGACGTGCACGATCATCACGCTCGGACCGCCCAGCGCGGACGACGTGCTGCGCGAGGCGATCGCGTGGGGCGCGGACCGCGGCATCCTCGTGACCGATCCGGCCTTCGCCGGCTCCGACACGCTCGCCACCGCACGCGCGCTTGCCGCAGTGCTCGAACGTGAAGGACCGTTCGATCTCGTTCTCGTCGGGCGCAACAGCGTCGACGCCGATACGGGGCAGGTCGGCCCGCAGGTCGCGGAGCTCGTCGACCTTCCGTTCGTCACGGGCGTCAAACGGCTGAACCTCGGTGAGGGCCACCTCGAGGTGCTGTGCGAAGAGGACGATGGCCAGAGTGAGCGCGTCGTCCAGTTACCGGCGATCGTGTCTGTGGCGGAGCGCCTGACCGAACCGGCGAAGGTCGATCCCGAGGGTCGAGCGGCCGTTGCTCCCGATCGCATCACGACGCTCGGCGCTGCCGATCTCGGTGAAGGCCCGTGGGGCCAGGACGGGAGCTGCACGTACGTCGGCGAGGTGCGGGTGCTGGAAGTCGAGCGGGCACGGTCGATCCTCGAGGGCAGCGTCGACGAGCAAGTCGACGAAGCGATCCGGCTGCTTCGCGAACGAGGTGCACTCGATCGCCGGCGAACCGGGCTCGGTGTCGAGGTTCCGTCAGCGCACGGCGTGCGAGGTGACGCCGTGGTGGTGGTCGTCGAACCCGATC
Organism: uncultured Acidimicrobiia bacterium; assembly: GCA_963721305.1. Lineage (GTDB taxonomy): Bacteria > Actinomycetota > Acidimicrobiia > Acidimicrobiales > JACDCH01 > DATAES01. The sequence continues at coordinate 313,422 of CAVRIR010000006.1, read as the reverse complement.
GAGAGAACTTGACCCGCGAGCTACTCGCCGCGGCCGCCGTCCTCGCGCGCGACATCGTCGGCCACGTCGTTGCGGTTGCCACACCCGAGGGCGCCCATGTCGGCGCCCTCGCGCAAGCCGGCGCCGACGCGCTGGTCGTGATCGACCGCGCCAAGGTCGAAGAAGACGTCGCCGGCGCGCTCGCTTCGTGGGCGATGGACGCGGACCCGTGGGCGATCCTCTTGCCGAGCACCACGTGGGGACGCGAGGTCGGCGGGCGCGTGGCTGCTCGCCTCGAGGCCGGTCTCACCGGTGACGCGGTCGGGCTCGAGGTCAGCCGGACGGTGACCACCGGCGAGGTGCAGCTGCTCTCGTGGAAGCCGGCCTTCGGCGGGCGATTGGTGGCGGCGATCTACGCGAGCACGCGGATCCAGATGGCGACCGTGCGTGCCGGCGTCCTGCCTCGACCGTCCTTGCGGACGTCGACCCCGCCGATCAGCTCGACGATCCTCAACGCGAAGCGACGCGGGCGCGTGCGTGTCCTCTCCTCGACCCGCGACGACGACGTCGACGTGCTCGCAACTGCTCAGCGTGTGGTGTGCGTCGGTGCCGGAGTCGCACCTGACGAGTACGGCGAGATCCAACCGTTGCTCGACGTCCTCGACGCCGAGCTCGCCGCCACCCGCAAGGTCACCGACAAGGGTTGGCAGCCGCGGGCGAGGCAGGTCGGCATCACCGGTCGCAGCATCGCGCCCCGCCTGTATGTCGGCATCGGACTGTCCGGCAAGTTCAACCACACCGTAGGTGTGCGCGCCGCCGGAACCGTGTTGGCCGTGAACCCCGATCGCGGTGCCCCGATCTGGGAGCACGCCGACATCGGGATCGTCGCCGACTGGCGCGACGTCGTACCCCGCCTCACCGCCCGGCTCCAGGAGCAACGCCTGTGATCGATGACAACGCCATCAACCTCGTCCTGCTCGGCCTCCGGCTGAGCGCGGCGGCGGTCATGCTGGCGCACGGCATCAATCACATCTTCGGCGGCGGCAAGATCGCCGGCACCGGCCGCTGGTTCGAGAGCCTCGGCATGAAACCGGGGCGCCTGCACGCATGGCTGGCCAGCCTCACCGAAGTGGGCGCGGGCGCGCTGCTCGTGCTCGGCCTCCTGACGCCGCTCGCTGCGGCGGCGATCATCGGCGTGATGCTCGTCGCGCTGATCACGAACCATCGCGGCAACGGCTTCTTCATCTTCCGTCCCGGCGAAGGATGGGAGTACGTGATGACGCTGATCGTCGTGGGTTTCGTCATCGCGACGATCGGACCGGGCAACTGGTCGATCGACCACGCCATCAGTCTCGACGAGCACTACATCGGCGTGTGGGGACTGCTCATCGGACTGATCGCGGGTGCGGGCGGGGCCGCGCTGTTGCTCGCGGTGTTCTGGCGTCCGCCGCCGCCGAAACCCGCAGCCGCCTGACGTGGCGGTGTCCGAGGACGACGTCCGGCGCATCCGTGCGCCCAAGAAGCTCGTCCAGGCCTTCGACGCGGGTCAGGAAACCGGCTCGTAGCCCCCAGCCTTCGTGCCCGGCGGATGGAACACGCCGGGTTGCACGTTCGGATTATCGACGCAGACCTCGGCCTCGAGGCCGTCGGGATCGCGGAAGAAGAGGCTCAGGATGGGGCCGAAGTCGGTGACGAAGCCGTCCGTGCAGCCCCGCTCGATCAGCCGGCGGCGGATCTCGTCGAACGCCTCGAGCGACGCGGCCTGCAGACCGAGGTGGTCGATCCGTCCTCGCCCGAACATCGGCGTCTGGCGGGCGGCCTCGGTGTTGTCGTCGATCTCGAACACGTTGAGCTCGGTGGACGGCCCGACGTCGACGAATGACAAGCGCACGCCCGGCCCCTCCGATGCGTCTCGCGCCACCGTCGCGTCGAACACGTCGCGGTAGAACGCGTGCAGGCGGTCCGTGTCGTTCGTGATGATCGCGACGTGGTTGACGCCGTTCAGGAGCATTCCTCGTCCTCCTCCATGTCGAACCACAGCTCGATGCGCCCGTCGGGATCGCCGCTGTAGTTCACCGTGATCTCTTCGTGCGCCTCGATCGTGCGGACCGCGCTGTACACGATGAGCTCGTTGTCGTAGTCGTGGTCATAGCGCGCGTTCGGATGCCACGAGTGGTTGTAGAGGCTGCCGAACCCCAGTGCGAGCGCAACCCCGTCCTCCCACTCGAACGAGAAGCCGAAGATGTCCGTGCTGTCGAGCGCCTCGATCTGCTCCTCGAGCACGGGGAGCAACGGGCATCGTTCGATGACCTCATCGGCGTCGAACCCGCGGATCGCGAACACGCCGCGTCCGTGCACGCGGGAAGGCGCGACGTAGACGCCGTCGGGCGGGATCACGACGTGACACTGGGTGTTGGAAGTCGGTTCCGAGCGAATCGTCCGACACTATGCCGCCCGGCGCGCTGTCAGGAACGCGCGCGCGACCGCGTCTTGGATGCCTTCGTCGCCTTGGCCGCCTTCTTCGTGGCGCGCTTCGTCGACTTCTTGGTTGCCTTCGTCGTCTTGGCCGCCTTCTTCGTGGCGCGCTTCGTCGACTTCTTGGCTGCCTTCGGGGCAGCGGTCGGTTCCTCGACCACCTCGATGGTCCAGAAGTCCGACGCGAGCTGTGCGTTGGTCGTGTACGCGTACGGCATCGTGAAGTAACCCTGCTGTCCCCAGCCCGGACCCCACGAGTTGCGCACGATGAACCGTTGGGACGCGTCGTCGTAGCCGACCGCGAGCACGGCATGGCCGCCGAGCTGCTTCTCGCCGCGAGCCGGCATGGGCACGACGCCCGACCGGGCGACGTCCTGGCCCTCGAAGCTCTCGTAGACGGAGAACCCGAACACCACGGGCGAGCCACTGGCCAGCGCGCCCTGGAGCTGGTGCAGGTTCTGCAAAACCCGGCGGTACACGGTCACCTGGTTCTGCTCTGCTTGGGTGTAGCACTGCGAGAGGGGCTTGTCGCGGAAGCGGTTGATGTCGTACGGCCACGACGTCTCCGGGCACACGCCGAGCTTCGCGACGCTCTTGATGCCGTCCCGGATCATGGCGCCGCTGTCCGTCTCGACGGTGTGCTCGATGTCACGTTCGTTGAAGTAGATGAACAGCCGCGACGGCATGAAGTCTTTCTTGAACTGGCGGAGCTGCGTGAACGCGTGCGCGGCGCCGATCGCGTTCGCGGTGCAGCTGCCGAGCTGACCCTGGTCGTAGACCGGTGGGCACCCGGGTCGCAGATCCACCTTGGTGGGCAGCTCCGCGAGCACTTCCTGGGGGGCCGAGTACATGTAGTCCCGCGCGTCCGGGAGGTCTGGCACCCAGCCGTACCGCTCGATGGATCGGCTGCTGATACCGCTCGTGCGGTCGGTCTTGGCCACGGTGATCTCCTCGTACGAAGTGCTCTCGGTTGGACCGAGCGGCATCGTAAGCCCCTACTCGCTCGCGGTACAGGGCCGTCCTACGGTGTCGCACGTGCTCGAACACGAGGACCAGTAGACGATGGCGACCTTCCGGCTCATGTCGCCGATCTTCCCGGTGCGAGATCTCCGCGCGTCGCTCGAGTACTACGGACGGCTCGGGTTCGAGACGCGGGAGTACGCAGGCGGCGGCTACGGATTCGCGACCCGCGATGGCATCGAGCTCCACCTCGGTGCCCCGGCAGCCGGACACGAGGGCGACGTGAGGCGGCACAGTGCGTACCTGTTCGTGGACGATGCCGACGAGCTCGCCGCCGAATGGCGCGCCGCCGGCGCTGAGGTCCACGATCCCGAGGACACCCCGTGGGGACAGCACGAAGGCGCGCTCGTCGACCTCGACGACAACGTCATCCGCTTCGGCGCACCCATGACCGACTGACCACCATCACGCAGCCAATACGCACATCACAGAACGCCGGCGCATCCCGCGTCAGTTGGTCTTGGGCGCGAGGCCTTGCTGCTGCGCCATGATCGCCGCTTGGACCACCTGCAGGTCGGAGGGATCCATGGCCAGCGGGCCACCGGGCACCGGCACCTGCCACACGTGCGACATCACCGGCGTAGGCCCATCGGCGACGGTGCCGGCGGGGCACGGTGCCAGCCCAGCGATCTGGTGCGTCGTGGTGGACGTGCACAAGTTGGTGTGCGCGTGCCACTGGACGAGGCAGCCGTAGGGCATCGGGCCGGCCTCGCTCGCACGAGGCATCAAGTACATCGCGGCCACGAGCACCGGGCCGTTCGGCGTTGTCGCGTACACGAGCGAGTCGACGTGTTCGGGGTCGAGCATGTCGTTGTTGTTCATGTACTTCGGATTGAGGTAGTGGACGACCGGATAATCAGTCGACGTGATCGCGAAGTAACCATCGGCCTTGGCGGCGTCGAGGTTCTGGTACCTAGCGACCGCGGCTGATGTCGCCTGCACGTACTGCATCGCTCCGAGCGTCTGGACCGGCGTCGGCGCCTGCGAGCAGTCCGGCGTCTGCATCGAGTGGCCCTGGTCCTGCAGGTCGCTCACCTTGGTGAGCTCGTCGATCTCGGACTGCGGCAGTGCGGCGCCGGTGTACTTCCAGTTCGGGTCAGTCGTGCCCGAGCCCGCCATGCCTTCCATGTCGATGTTCGCGGCCGCGGAGTTGCTGCCTCCACCCGACATCCCGGGCATGTCGCTCATCCCCGACATCCCGGGCATGTCTGACATGGGTGAGCCGGCGGATGCCGACGGCGCGGAGAAGGCCCAGATCGACCCGCCGACGGCCAGGATGACCAGAGCAACCGCCCAGGCGATCTGCATCGGCCGATGGTTGATGCGACGTGCCGGCGAATCGCTATCGGTTGGGTCGATGTCGGGCACGACCAGCCTCCCCGATGATCATTGCCCTGGCCGGAGCGAGCGCGGCGATTGCGGGTGAGGGTACAACCAGGTGCCGCCCGTCACACGTCACCGGATCTCGTGGTGCGGAAGGATCTGCACATGCCTGAGGACAGGGTGCTCGCTCGCCTCACATCGATCTGCCTCGCCTTGCCCGAAGCGGAGGCCAACGAGCGCCATCCGCCCCACCGGGGATTCGTGGTCGCGAAGAAGAACTTCGCCTGGTACACGGTGCACGAGCACGGCAGCGATCACATCGCGCTCGGTGTCCGCGCCGAGCGAAAGGACAACGAGGCGCTGGTCGCATCGGATCCCGTGCGGTTCGAGCTGCCGAAGTACATGGCCCACCACGGCTGGGTGAACTACTTCCTCGACGTACGAGGTCGGCCCGTCGACTGGACCGAAGTCGAGGAGCTCGTGCGAGACAGCTACCTCATCCAGGCGCCACGACGACTGGCTCGACTGGTCACCAACTAGGCCGAGTCGCGTCACCCCTTCGGCGGGTTCGGCATCGGCACGGGCCACCACCGTGCGGACCGAGCCCGCTCCGCGTAGCGGTAGCGCTCCCAGGCCGACTGTCGTGACGTTCCGAGGGTCGCAGCCACTTCCTCCCAGGAGTGACCCGACGCGCGCGCTGCTTTGACGGCTTCGGTCTTCACCGCGTCGAAGTAGCGCTCGAACGTCGCGGCGACGCGCGCGACCTCGAGGGGATCAGGCGACTCGCGCCGGGTGAGCTTTCGCCACGTCGTCCACAGTTCGTCGCCCGCGTTCACACTGTCAAGAATACCTGACAGTCGTGCCCGCGTCAAGAATCCCTGACGAGTTCGCAGTTGAGCGTTCAGAACTGCAGGGTCAACACCTCATCACTGCCGGCGTCGATTGCGCCGTGCGCGTCGGCTGGTGGTCCGTCGTAGCGGATCGTGCGGCCGGGCAACGCCCATGCGGACTCGCGAAACGTTGTCGGGTGCGACGTCTCGACGAGCACCGGTTGGCGGCCGATGCGTTGGTGATCGTGCACCGTGACGGTCAATGTCCGAGGACTGGCGACGGCGGACAGGGGACCGGCGTGGCGCAGGCGCATCCAACCGACCGAACCATCGGGAAGCGACCAGTGCGCGGTCGCGGGGTGGTACTGCCCTTCGGCGCGGAACCGCCCGCCGCGCTCGGCGCCGATCATCACGCCTGGTGCCAGCCACCCCGTGGCCACGCGATCGTCGGGCAGCCGCTGCTCGACGACCCGATTGACATCGGTGGTCACGACCTCGTCAGGACCGCCGCCCACCAGCGTGATCAGCGGCGCCATGGTCAGGTCGTGGCTGTGCTCGAAGCCGTCGGCCGACAGCGCAGGCACCACGGGCTCGGGCATCCACAAGCCGAGCAGGCCGACGTACCGACGGAGGTCCATGCCGTACGACCGGCTGTACGGACCGCAGAGATTGCGCAGACCGGGATGCCACCAGCGGGCGATGTCGCGCCACAACGTCGACCACAGCCGCTCACCCCAGGTCGCGAACGCGGGTGCCGGCGGATACTGCATCCACAGTGCGAGGGCGTAGAGGTCGATGCCGTAGTACGTCGGCGACCCGTACTCGTCGAACGCGCCGTGCTCGTCGAAGCACTGCACCACCTCGGAGGCGAACGGCTCGTCCTCCTCGAGCCACGCCTTCATCAACGCGATGTTCGAGTAACGGGCGGACACGCGGTCGCGGGGTTCGCCTTCGATGGCGAGCGCGACGGCGGCATGCAATTTCGAGGCGATGGCGCGCGACAGCTCGAACCGGCGCAGCATCAACGCGAACGTCGTGCCGAGGAACTGTCGCCAGTTCGGGTCGTAGTCGACCCACTCCACCGCGCCTTCGTCGGGCGGTTGCGGCCATTCGGCGAAGCGGGCGAACGTGCCGTGCCACGCGACGCCAGGATGGTCGTACTGCAGCCCGCACAACGCCTCGAGAACGCGCTCCGCACGTTCGGTGTCGCCGCGCATGAGCAAGCCGACCGCGTACCACGCCGACTGCGGGACCATGTGCGCCGATCGGGCCGCGAGGCCGTAGTCCTCGAACGAGCCGGGGGGATTCCACAGCAGGCCACGTGACTCGTCCCAGGACGAGTCGGCCCAAGTGGTCGCCCGCTCAGCGAGCGACGACATAGGTGCCGAGCGTGCCGCAGCAGCCGAAGTTCCGCTCGGCGCCCGGTACCGGCATGGCGTGCACCGATGCGTCGGCCAGGTGCTCGGCGTCGCCGCGGGCCAGGGCCTCGAGTTGCTCTCCGGTCCGCTCGACGGCGGCAACGGGACCATCGCGGAACAGTGCTTCGAATGCAGCGAGTCGCGGGCGGACGAGTGCGGCGGCGGCTTCGTGGAACGTGCGCAACGGCTTCGGGTCGTCCGCTTGCGTCGCCGCGACCAGATCGAGGAACGCGGGCACCGCGAGATCGCGTCGCCGCCGTGGCGCCAACCCCGGGCCGGCGGTGGTGCGATCGTCGTCCGGCAACTGCGTCGCCGCCGCATAAGCATCCGCGTCTTCGACGATGTCGGGTGGAAACGCGATGACGAGGTCACCCGCTTCGGGCAGGCCCGCGTTCGCCATGAGCACGAGGATCTCGAGTCCGCCGTCGTTGACGAGCCGGTGGATCGTCCCCGGCGTGAACCACACGAACGCGCCCGGCTCGAGCGGCGTCATCTCGAAGCCCGACGCCGTCAATGTGTGCACCGCGCCCGAACCGGCGACGACGGCATACGCCTCGGTGCACACGGTGTGCAGATGGGGCGTGCCGCCGGCGAGTCCATCCGGCGCTGGCGTGTCGTACACGCGCAGATGCGACAGACCGATGCCGCCTGGGAACGGCGGCGGATCCGAGTGAGGCGCTGTCATCGGTCGACCCAGCGGTCCCACTCCGCCGCGCACCGGTCGCGCGACCAGATGCCGTCGTGCACCACGATGCGGTACGAGAACGTCAGCGCGTCGTGCGCCGCCACCTTCAGCGGTTCGTCCCAGAGGAACGCAGCGTTCACGAAGTTCGACCAACCTTCGTCGCCGTACGTCGACGACTTGGTCGATCCGTACCACGGCACCGGGTGGCGAGGGCTGTGCGGTCCGTGCAGCAGCAGCGCGCCTGCTGTCGTTCCGTCGACGTGTCCGGACAGATCGCACCAGTTCGACGGCACGCCGAGCATCCGGTCGTGCGTCGCTCCGTCGGCCAGCAGGAACCGCGTGTCGGTCCAGTCCGGCCGGCCTCGCAACGCGAGGCCGCTGTAGCCGCCCCACGTCGTGAACGGCGTGCGATCGAGCACGACGTCGACCATCGGATCGATGGTGATCGTCCAGTCGAGCGCGTAGGCGTCGTCGGTGCCGAGTTCGACCTCCTGCAACGAACGATGGTCGATGATCACGACGGTCTCGCGGTCGGGTCTGATCCAGTGGACCGTCTCGTCGTCGACATGGCGCAGCACCCCGTATGGCGCCATCTCCTCCCAGAAGTTCTCCTCGTTCACGAACTTGATCGTGAACCACAACCCGTGATGCCACGGATGGTCATCGGGCGCGTCGCAGGTGAGCACCGCGCCCGAGGGTGCCGCGAGCGGATGCACGTTCGGGCGTTTGCGGTGCTCGGCGTTGTACGTCCAACGGCTCGTACTCATGTCGTGCGCAGTGCTCATCAAAGCCAACTCTCGTAGTACCGATGTCCATCGGTGATCGGCAGGACGACGTCCTCGCCGGTCGCGCCCGACCAGTACAGCGCGGTCAGCAACTCGAGCGACGCGCGCGCGTCCGCAAGCGTCACGGGGAGCTCGTTCCCCGAATCGAGTGCGTCGGCGAAGCGGAGGAACTGGCCCTGCCACTCCTCGGGAAGGTCGACCCATCCGGCGAGCGTGGCTTCGATCGCAGCCGCTGCTTCCGGCGTGTCGGGCGTGATCGTCCAAGGCTTGGCGGAGGACGTGTACGCGGCGGTGTTCGACTCGGCCGAGAACGCGTCGAAGTGGAACCGGTGCCGGCTGATCTCCTCCGGCGAACCCAGGTTCGCTTCGATCGTCGCCAGCGAGCCGTCGCGCAGTTCGAGCGACGCGGCGACGCAGTCCTCGACCTCGATCGGGTTCACTCGCGTGGTCATGCGGCAGAACACGCGCGCCGGTGGTCCGACGATGTAGGTCAACATGTCGAGGGCGTGCACGGCCTGGCTCAACAACACGCCGCCGAGCTCGGTCGCCTTCTTCCCGCGCCATTCGACCGCGTAGTAGTCGGCCCGGCGCCGCCACGCGACCTCGACCGACGCGGTGTACGCCCGCCCGGCGATGCCCGCGTCCACGAGCGTCTTCACCTGTTGCAGCCCGTTGCCGAACCGGTACTGGAACACCGGCATGAGCCGACCGGCGGTGGCGTTCTCGGCCTCGATCAGCCGATCGACGTCGGCGAGCGACGCGACGACCGGCTTCTCGCACACGACGTGCTTGCCGGCGACGAGCGCGGCGAGGCACTGGTCGAGGTGCAGCCACGGCGGCGTGCAGATGTGCACGATCTCGATGTCGTCCCGCCGCAGCATCTCGTCGAACGTCGAGACGTCCGCGCCGATGCGCTCGGCCACCGGTGTCGCGCGTGTCTCGTCGGGGTCGCACACGGCGACGATGGCGAAGCGGTCGCGCAATCTCCGCAGCGCGCGCACGTGTTCGGTGCCGATGCCGAGTCCGACGACGCCGACGTTGCGGACGTGCGGCGCGTCACTCACGACCGGCCTGCCGTTTCGCTGCCGCGAGCATGACTCGCTCGGGACGGGACTTGTAGAAGTCGTCGAGCGGCCAGCAGCCCGAGACGAGTCCGTTGCGGGGCGCGGTGGTGCAGTCCGAGAACGTACGGCACAAGCGGCGCGTGTCGAGCGGACGCCCGGCCAGCACGTCGGCGGGGAGGTCCGGGTAGCTCAGCGCCAGCCGCCCGATGCCGGCGAACGCCACACCGCTGTCGCGCACCAGCGCCGACGCGACGTAGCGGGACCCACTCCTGCAGATACGAGAGCCCGCTTGCGACCACGGTGACGGCGGGCCGCGCCTCGGCGAGGACGCGCGCGGCATCGACGAGTCGGACGACACCGACGAGCGGGTCCTCCGGCGGCTGGTAGCCGTCGCTCGGTGGGAAGAACGCCGGGCGCTGGACGTGCGGGCAGTAGTACGGACTCCCCGCGGTGACGCAGACGAGATCGACGTCGAGGAGGTCGAGCAACGCGGGCGCGTCGGGCCCCTGGAAGCCGAAACTGGTCACGTCCTCGTCCGGCTCCCCGGTTCCGTCCGGACCGAGATGGTGCGGTACGACGTCGAACGCCGAGAGCCGCACGCCCACCGCCAGCCCCGGTGCCGCGGCGCGCACGCGCTCGATCGTGGTGCGCAACCAGCGCCCTCGCACCTCGAGCGGTGCGTCGCCGCCGAGCAGCTCGTGCTGCAAGTAGCCGTGGCACGCCTTCACGTCGACGAAGTCGAAGCCGGCATCGGCGGCGACCACGGCCGCGGCCGCATAGTCGTCGGCGAGGGCATCGAGCTCGTCGTCGGTCCATCTCGTTCCGTCGCGGCGCGCGTCGAGCAGCGGTTCGATGCGACCCGGACGGGGCGTCACGGCCCACCGCCCGGAGTGGGTGAGTTGCAGTCCCGACACCTGCTCGTCAGCGAGCAGCGCATGCAACTCCGCGAGATCGCCGGCCGAGGAGGGTCCGAGACAGAGCTGGTGCGGGTTGGCGCGCCCGTCGGGACGGACGGCGAACGCCTCACCGCCCCAGACCAGTCCGGCGCCGCTGCGCCCGAAGCGCTCCCAGCGGCGGCGGACGAGATCCGTCGGGCGACCGTCGTCGGTGCCGTCCCAACCTTCCATCGGCAGGATGGCGAACCGGTTCTCGCAGACGCGTCCGGCGACCTCGGCGGGCGCGGCGAGAGCGTCGACCGCCGGAGGATCGGCGAACGGCAGCGTCACCGACAGCTCACCCAGCCGCGTGAGGAACGCGTCGGCGTCGCGCAGCCGCTTCACCTGTGGCCAGCGCCGCGTGCTCACCATGGGCACGTCACCACGAGCACGTCACCCCAAGCCGAGCCGTTCGCAGCACTCGCGCATGAGCTCGCGTTCGAAATCGGGACGGCGCGGAACGCCCGGTGGGGTTGCGTCACTCGCGATCCAACCGCGCAGTTGCAGGAACACCGCAGCCGAGTGCCGGTAGGCGGGCACGGGCGGGCGGAACGCGACGTTGCCGAGATGCTGGAGCGCGTCGTTGAGCGCGTAGAACCGGGTGTCGCCGTTGGCCCAGAACCGGTCGCGCTCGGCGAACAGATCCGGGGCGAACGTCGACAGCCCCAACAGGTAGTCGCTCCCATACATGACCATGTCGATGGCGAGGTCGTTGCCAGTGAGCACGAGGAAGTCGGGACGGCTGGCGTCCCGCAGGCGAAGCCGATCCCACTCGGGCTCTCGCTGCAGCGACGAATGCTTCGCGCCGAGACAGGCTTCGATGTGCAGCACCTCTTTGTAGGTTCCGAGGTCCCAGATCCGTCCCGCGGGATGGAAGACGGGGCTCAGCTCGAAACCGATGAACCGGTCGACGTTCGCGGCGAACTCGCGATACGTCGCGACGACATCGTTGCCCGCGATCCGCTCGTTGGGAACGACAACCGGTGTGCCGCCGCGGCGATAGATGTCGATCGCTTCGGCGACGTCGAATGCGCCGGCGACGAACCGCTCGCCCGCGATCGACTTCGTGCGATCCAGCACGCGTGCTTTCGTCTCGTCGTCGAGCAGGTGCGCGTAGCCGGTGTCCATGTTGACCGCCGGCGTGAGTCCGGCGGCCACGGTGCGCTCGACGTGCGCGTCGAAGCCGCGCCAGTCGACCGTCCGCTCGTCGACCATCGGCAGCAAGATCGCGGACATGCCCGTGATCTCACGCGGACGGATCAGGTCGATCGGCAGCGTCATCCGCGCGCGACGCTACGACTCCGGCGGACGCGCTCGGAGCGCTACTTGATCAGCGGGTCGCGGGGGAGCCCCAGGATCCGTTCGCCGATCTGGTTGCGCTTGATCTCGGACGTGCCGCCGGCGATCGACATCCCACGGTGCATCAGGACGAGGGCGTTGCTCATGCCGCCGGCGCCGTCCATGAAGAGCGAGTCCTCGCCGATGAGCTCGGTCATCGCCGCCGCGCTCTCGTGGCCGAGCTCGGACAGCAGCAACTTCGTCAGGGCCCCTTCCGGCCCCGGGCCCGACGCGGCGACAGCCCGGTTCGCAGCGCGGAGGTTCAGCAAGCCGAGCACGGCGGAGTCGGCGACGTAGCGGCCGACGCGCGGCGCGCCGCCAACGAGCCGTTCGGCGTTCTGGTCGTAGAGGTCGACGATCGCCTTCGCCGGGATGGACATGCCGCCGGTACCGCCGCCGATGCTCACGCTCTCGTTGCCGAGCGTGGCGCGGGCGACCGTCCAGCCGCCGTCGACAGGCCCCACGACATCGTCGTCGGGCACGAACACGTCGTTGAAGAAGACCTCGTTGAACTCCGAGTTGCCGGTGGTCATCTTCAGCGGCCGAACCTCGACGCCCTCGCCGTGCATGTCGATGACCATCATCGTGATGCCTTCGTGCTTGGGCACGTCGGGGTTGGTGCGCACTGTCGCGAAGCCGTAGCCCGAGTAGTGCGCGCCGGAGGTCCACACCTTCTGGCCGTTGACGAGCCAGCCGCCGTCGACGCGCGTGGCGCGCGTCTTGATGCCGGCCGCATCGGAACCGGCATCGGGCTCGCTGAACAGCTGGCACCAGATGACCTCTTGGTTGAGCGCCGGCAGCACCCAGCGATCGAGCTGGTCCTGGTTCGCGTACTGGATGAGCGTGAGGATGTTCCACGCGGTGATGCCGTACTGCGGGCGCTTGACGCCGGCCTGCGTGAACTCCTGCTCGATGACGAGCTGCTCGATGGCGCCGGCGTCGCGGCCGTAGGGCTTGGGCCAATGCGGCATCACGTAGCCCGTCTCGATCATCTGTGTGCGCTGCTCGTCGGCCGGCAGGTCCTTGATCCGCTCGGCGAAGGCGCGCACGTCGGTGCGGATCGCCTCGGCTTCGGGCGGCAGCGCGATCGCCTTCGCCCGCTCGACGCCGTTGCGTACCACCTCGACGAGGTCCGCGGCGGCGTCGTCGGCGGCGAGGTAGCTGAGCAGTGACGTGGCGCGCCGCATGTAGAGGTGAGCGTCGTGCTCCCACGTGATCGCGATGCCGCCGTGCACCTGGGTGTTGAGATTCGCGCACAGATTCGCAGCGGGCGCTGCCTCCGTCGCGGCGACCGCGGCCGCGAACCGCAGCTGATCGCCACCGGATTCAGCGGCGTGTGCTGCGTCCCATACCGCTGCTGTCGCCATCTCCGTCGCGACGCACATGTTGGCGCAGTGGTGCTTCACCGCCTGGAACATCGCGATCGGACGACCGAACTGCAGCCGCTCCTTGGCGTAAGCCGCCGCGAGCTGCGTGCACTCGCCGGCGACGCCGACGGCTTCGGCCGACAGGATCACCCGGGTGAGGTCGACGAAGGTGCGCCGCGCGCCGCGCAGCACCTCGACCGGCGCGCGGTCGAGCGTGATGCGCGCGCTCCGTCGGGTCGGGTCGAGATTCGGCGGGGTCGTGACCGAAACACCCGACGCGATCGTGTCCACGACGACCACGTCTTCGCCCGCAGGCAGCAGGACAAGGTTCGCCAGTCCACCGCTCAGCGCAACCGCGGAGCCGGTCGCGGTCGAACCGTCGACGGTCACGTCGGCGCGCACGGCGATGCCGCCGAGCGTCGTGCCGTCGGCCAGACCCGGCAGCAGCTTGGCCTGCAGTTCGGCCGAACCCGCGGCCGCGATGACTGCGCTCGCGATCACCGTCGGGGTGAACGGACCCGGCGCAACCGCGCGCCCGAGCTCTTCCACGACGACGACGAGCTCGGGCAAGCCGTAACCGGAGCCGCCGTATTGCTCGGCGATGTGCAGACCGAGCCAGCCCAGCCCGCGCAGGTCGTCCCAGAACGCGGGCCGCGGTTCGGTGTTCGCCTCGAGCAAGTCGCGAGCAGCGCCGCGCGCGTCCCGCTTCAGCAGGAACTCGGATGCGGTCTCCCCGAGTGCCCGATGGTCGTCGGTGATTGCGATGGACATGTGTTGCGATCCCCCTTCAGATCAGTCCTGAGATCACTTCGGCGCGAAGCGCTGGCCGCCGTCGAGGCGGATGGTCGAGCCGTTGAGCATTGGATTCTCGACGATCGCGACGGCGAGGCGCGCGTACTCGATCGGATGGCCCATCCGCTTCGGGAATGCAGCGTCCTTGGTGAGCACTTCGGCGAACTCGTCGGGAATGCCCTTCGTGATGCCCGTGTGGAACAAGCTCGGTGCGATCGCGACGGACCGGATGCCGATGCTGCCCAGGTCGCGCGCCATGGTGAGCATCATCCCGGCGATGCCGGCCTTCGCCGCGGTGTACGCGACCTGCCCGATCTGACCTTCGAACGCGGCGATCGAAGCGGTGTCGATGATGACGCCGCGCTCGCCGTCCTCCGGCTCGTTGTTGGACATGTACGACGCCTGCAACCGGTTGAGGTTGAAGGTCGCGATCAGGTTGAGCTCGATGACGCGACGAAACTCGTCGAGGGGATGCGGGCCTTCCTTCGACAGCGTTCGCCTGGCGGTGCCGCCACCAGCGGTGTTGACCGCGATGTGCAGGCCACCGAGGTGCGCGACAGCGTCGGCCAGCGCTTGCTCGACCGCGTCGGCGTCGGTCACGTCGACGGGATGGAACGAGCCGTCGAGCCCGCTCGCGACCTCGGCGCCCACCGAGGTGGGCAGGTCGAGGATCGCGATCGCGGCGCCGCGCTCGTGCAGCAGCTCCGCTGACGCCCGCGCCATGCCTGACGCGCCGCCCACGATGACGGCCTTCTTGCCCTTGATCTCCACCTGCGTGTTCCTCTCTTCGACGCACTCTTCGCCGGAGCTGCTCGCCCGTTTGGTTGACCGCTATTTGTACTGCGCGGGCCGCCCGCCGCCCACATCCGGCCCGGGCGTCGCGGGAGGAGATGCAGGTCAGCGGGGTAGGACGAGGGGAGCGTTCTCGTTGGAGCGGCAGGTGTCGGCGGCGCAGTTGCGGAGGCTGTCCAGTCGAGCGTGGAGCGTGGCGAGCAGCGCCGGATCGGCGGTCGCGGCGAGGTTGTTCAGCTGGTAGGGGTCGCTCGAGAGGTCGTACAGCTCGCGTTCGCCGGTCGCATACTCGACGTACGTCATCGTCGCGGTGCGCAGCCCCTGGTACTCGGGGATCTTCGTTCCCGCAGCCTTCGAGGTGCGGATCGACGTCGGAGGTGCCCCGGACGCGGCGCTTTCACTGGTGTCCGTCTCGTCGTCGTCGCCGGGTTCGAGCTGTGCATTGCCACCGGGTGTCGCGACCGGTGTCGTCCTCGATCCAGTGCTCGAGCAGGTACGCCTGCCGCCAGTCCGAGGGTGGATTGTCGGGGTGCAACAGAAGTGGCACCAGCGACCGCCCGTCCGGATTGTCGGTCATCGCCGCGCCACCGATGGCGGCCATCGTCGGCGCGATGTCGATGTTGCCGGCGATCGCGCCGACATGCGACCCGGCAGTGATGTTCGGACCGCGGACGAGCAGCGGTAGGTGGACGTCGGTCTCGTACGCCGTCTCCTTGCCGCCGGGCAAGCGGTGCTGCCCGAGATGGAACCCGTTGTCCGACGCGAACATGATCACCGTGTTGTCGAGCTCGTTGTCCGAGCGCAGCTCGTCGACGAGTGCGGCGACGCCGCGATCGACTGCTTGCAACGACTGGACGCGCTTGCGATAGAGCGTGTCGATGGTCTGCGCGCGCATCGGACCGATGCGAGGCAGGGCCTGGATGAACTGTGGCTTGTCGCTGACGTCCTCCTCGTTGAACGAAGGATCGCGAGGTGCTTGCAGACCCGGGAAGGAGTTCGCGTCCTGTGGTGCGGGCGTGGCCGGCTTGTGCGGTGCGTAGACAGCCAGGTAGGCGAAGAACGGCTTCGACTGGCTCGCAGCTTGGTGGATGAAGTCCTTCGTGAGCCGCACGTAGACGTCGGTGCCGTAGTCCTCCGGGGCGCTGCCGTAGTCGACCTGCTTGCCGTTCTGGTTCAAGGTGTAGTTGAACTGGCCGTAGGCATTGCCCTTCGACGGACTCGCCCACTGGTCCCAGCCCGGCGGCACGTAACTCGGGTCCACCCCGTTCGGATAGCCGTTCAGGTACTTGCCGAAGAGCCCGGTCGTGTAGCCCGCGTCGTGCATGGCGGTGGCGATCGTCGATTGCTCGAGGTTCTTCGCGTGCGCGGTTTCGAAGCCGCCGTTGACACCGCCGTTCGTGAGCACACCCGTGTTGTGCGAGTACTGCCCACGCAGGATCGAGGTGCGCGCCGGGCAGCACAGCGTGACGTTGTCCAAGTAGTTGTCGAACGTGGCGCCTTGGTCGCCTGAGTAGGGCGCGCGTCTGCGGCATGAACTGCAGGTCGTCGAGGCGCATGTCGTCGGTCAGCACGAACAGAACGTTCGTCTTCCCAGTGGTGCCGAGTCCCCTGGAGCCGACCCCGACTCGGCCCCGGAGTGCGAGCTCGGTTTCGAGCACGCGGCGCACAGCAGCAGGGCAACCAGTGCGCAGTCGCACCACCGGCGACGCGCGCGTCGACGTCCGGTCGTCACGATGGGTCAACCTACGCATTCGCGGCGATACGAAGGCGTCGCGTATCTTTCAGGGATCGAGCCCGAGGGGGAATGAGACAGATGGTTGTGGCAAAGCCCGGCGCACGGTTGCGGTCCGTGACGTGTAGCACCGAGGCCGTGATCGTTCGAGGTGACGGGCAGCCGACCGACCTGCGCTGCGGCGGCCAGCCGATGGTTGATGTCGCCGATACCGACGCCGCCACTTCTGAGGTGGTAGCGCCGTTCGACGGCGGCACCCTCATGGGCAAGCGCTACGTGAACGAGGACGAGACCCTCGAGGTGCTCTGCACCAAGGCGGGCGCGGGGTCGTTGTCCGAGGGCGACGACGCGCTGGCGGTCAAGGGCGCGAAGCCGCTTCCCGCATCCGACTGACGTTGACGCAGAAGCTGAGGCAGAGGCAGGCGACGTGCACGTCGGGATGATCCTCGAGATGGCGACGGACAGCATGGCCGATCGCGTTGCCGTCGGCTCGCACGACGACGGCATCACGTTCGCGGAGCTTGGTGTCCGTTCCCGGCGCGCCGGCACCCTGCTGGCCGCGTCGCCGGGCGCGAACGTCGTGCTGGTCGACGAGAACTCGCCAGCGGTGCCGATCGCGCTGTACGGCGCGGCCATCGCCGGCAAGCCGTTCGTGCCGGTCAACTACCGCCTCGCCGACGACCGCTTGCGCGCGGTGATCGAACGAACCGCTCCCGCGACGCTGATCGCCGGCGCAGGTGTTGCCGAGCGCGTCGCAGGCATCGACGGCATCACGGTCATCGAGCGCGATGCGTTCCTCCGGTCGACCGAGGACGACAGCGTCGAGGAGACCGATGGCTGGGACTGTGATCCCGAGGCCGTCGCGGTGTTGTTGTTCACGAGCGGTACGACGGGCGATCCGAAGGCGGCGGTGCTCCGCCACATGAATCTCGCGTCGTATCTCGTCAGCTCGCTCGAGTTCGGTTCCGCGGGCGAAGACGAAGCCGCGATCGTGAGCGTCCCGCCGTATCACATCGCCGCGGTGTCCTCTGCGCTGTCGACGACGTATGTCGGACGGCGCGTCGTGCAGCTCGAGAGCTTCGACCCCAAGTCGTGGGTGCGCGTCGTGCGCGACGAGAACGTGACGCATGCGATGGTCGTGCCGACGATGCTCAATCGCATCCTCGACACCGTCGATGCCGACGGGCAAGGACTTCCGTCGATGCGTTCCCTTGCGTACGGCGGTGGTCCGATGCCTCGTGCGGTCGTCGAGCGCGCGCTCGAGCTGTTGCCCGACATCGACCTCGTCAACGCGTACGGACTGACCGAGACGTCGAGCACGATCGCCGTGCTCGGTCCTGACGATCATCGGACGTGCTTCGCGAGCGACGATCCTGTGGTGCGGGCGCGGCTCGGATCCGTTGGCCGGGTGCTGCCAGGTGTCGAGCTGTCGATCCGCGACGTGAACGGTGACGAGGTCGGTCCGAACGAAGCCGGTGAGATCTGGGTTCGGGGCGATCAGGTGTCGGGCGAGTACGTCGGTTCGTCCCGCCGCGAAGACGGGTGGTTCAACACGCGCGACGCCGGTCACATCGACGACGAGGGCTACCTGTTCCTGTCCGGCCGTGTGGACGACGTGATCGTGCGCGGCGGCGAGAACCTCTCGCCGGGAGAGATCGAGCAGGTTCTGGTCGAGCATCCGTCGGTCGAAGCGGCCGCTGTGGTCGGCATCCCCGACGTGGAGTGGGGCGAGCGCGTAGTCGCCGCCGTCGTCCTCTTCCCGGGAGAGGGCGCGACCGAGGACGAGTTGCGTGAGCACGTGCGCAACCAGTTGCGCTCGGCAAGGACGCCGGAACGGATCGCGGTGTACGACGAGCTGCCGTTCTCGGAGACCGGCAAGCTGCTGCGGCGCGTGTTGCGCGACGAATTGTCCGACACCTACGCGCCGTAGGCGGAGTCCTCAGGCTTCCGTCTCAGACGTGGCGCTTGATGAAGGCGAGCGCGGTTTCGGCAACCTCGCGCCAGCCGTTGTCGATGATCAGCGAGTGGCCGCGACCCTTCATCTCGACGATCTCGGTCTCGCCCGGGTTGCGCTTCTCTCGCTTGTAGGACGCGTTCGCGACCGCCCACGGCACGGTGTGGTCGAGCTCGCCCGCGATGATCAACAGGGGGCCGCGGTCGGGGTTCTTGCTGTCGACCTTGGCCTCCGTCCACGGGTTCAGGTTCGCGGCCGCGGCTTGGAAGATCGGTTCACCCGATCCCGGCACCGCGAACTTCTCGTACAGCGCCCTGGCCTCGTCCTCCTCGAGCGCGTTGGCGAAGCCGTAGTGGAATTGCTCGTACGTGAGCGGCACGGCGCGGTGGCGGTTCGCAGGGTTGCGCAACACCGGCGACGCCGATCGCAGCGCGGAGATCGGAAGCGGAAGCACACCCCGGAACGGTGCGGGATCGATCGCCACGGACACTGCAGACACACCCCGGCCGGCGAGGATCTGCGCGAGCAACCCGCCGAAGCTGTGGCCGACCACGGCTGGCTTGCGGTCGAGCTTCTTGACGACCGCCTCGAAGTGGTCGGCGATCTGCCCGACAGACTTCCGGGCGAAGACATCCGGATGCTCCTTCGCCTGCTCGACCGTGTCGGGATCGTCCGGCCAGCCCGGACGGACGGCGGTGTACCCCGCAGCCTCGTAGAGCTTCGCCCACCGATCCCAACTGCTCGGCAGCAACCACAGCCCGTGCACGAACACGACCGGCTGCTTGCCGGAACTGTTCGCCCGATCGATCTGCTTCAACTCGTCCTTCGTGACGGTCCGATCGTCGACGTCTGCGCTCTTCTTGGCCATGACCCATGTCCTAGCCGTTCCTTCGTCCGCCCGAAAGGGATCGCACGTGCGATCAGTCGCCATTTCGATGACTGTTCACACGTTGTTCCCTACGCTCGGGCCTCCATGGACTGGAGCGTGGGTTGCTACGAGCAGGTCGGCGCGCAGCTGGCGCCGGTGGCCGAGCGCGTCGTCGACGCGGCGCAGATCCGCCGCGGTGAGCGGGTCGTCGATGTCGGCTGCGGTGACGGCAATGCTGCGTTGCTCGCGGCCGCGCGTGGCGCGCGTGTCACCGGTGTCGATCCCGCGGCACGGTTGCTCGACGTCGCGAGGGCGCGTGCCGCGACCGCCGGCGTCGACGCGACCTTCGTCGACGGTGTCGCGGACTTGATGCCATTGCCGGATGCCTCAGCGGACGTGATCGTCTCCGTGTTCGGCGTGATCTTCGCTCCCGATGCGGTCGCCGCGGCGCGCGAGCTCGCGCGTGTTGCGACGCCGACAGGACGGATCGTGCTGTCCGCCTGGCGTCCCTACGGCCCGCTTACCGAGATCGTGCGGCTCCGCGTCGAAGCGGTTGCACGCGCCACCGGTGCCGCGCCCGCGCCCGGACCGCCGCCGGTTGCGTGGTTCGACATCGACGCGTTGGTTCAACTGTTCGGACCGCACGGTTTCGAAGTCGAGACCACGGATGCACAACTCGCGTTCACGAGTGTGTCGAGTGACGCCTTCGTCGACGCAGAGTTCCGTCACCATCCGATGTGGCTCGAGGCCGCGCAACTCATCGGTCCGGACGAGACGGCCGAGCTCCGCCGGAAGTCCGGCGCGATCGTGGCCGCGGCCAACGAGGATCCGTCCGGGCTTCGCATGACGAGCGACTACGTCATCGCGACGCTGTCTCGGTGACCGCGGGGGTCAGGCGGTCGCGGAGGGCTGCGGTGTTGAAGCGCTGAGCGCCCACTTTGCGATCGCCGTAGCGACCTCGTAGCGCTTCGCGTCTTCCAGGTTCCCGCCGCGGACGAACACCAGGACGCCTCGGTCGCCGACTCGCGCCGCGATCCCGCTGATCGGTCGGATCTTCGCCGCCTCGTCGCCCAGGCCTGCGACATCCTCGCGGGCGACGGACGGCATGCGGTTCACGAGCTGGAACGCTGCGGTCGCGCCCGCAGCGACCGTCACGCCGCCGACGACGAGTCCATGCGGACCCTGCAGGCGCGCGCCCGCGGCCGCCTGCAGTGGGACGCCGGCGAGCGACGAGACCCACGCCGCGTCGAGCTCCAGCGGCGTTGCGGACGAGGCTGCGGATCCGCTGAAGAGGTCGCCGAGTGGCTCCTCGGCGACCTGATCCGCGGCACCCTCGCTGGTCACCTCGATCTGGCGCACGTAGCCCGCGTGGGTGGCGACGCGGATGCGGACATCGGTGCCTTGGCGTGCCGCGATGGGCGACACCCACGCCGCGACGTGTGCCGCCGTGCCGTCGTCGACGGCCACGTACGTCCGCTTGTCGCGGAAGCGGACGCGCAGCACGCGACCTTCGATCCACCGGCCGCGGCCCACGTCTGCGAAGCCGATACCCAGCATCCAGAGCCCGCGCAGGAACACCGCTGCGAGCACGAAACCGACCGCAGCGATGCCGAGTCCGACCGCCAAGGCGATGCGATGGTCCTGTGCGGTTGCGTCCTTCAGGACGTCGGCTTGCGCCTGATAGATGACCGGGAGCAGGAACCACGCGATCGCCGCCGAACCGGCGACGCTCAACAGTCCGGCGAAGACGATCTTCCACGGCGGTCGGCCCCAGCCGGGTGGAACACGCTGCGGGTAACGCACGCGCACGATCCGCCAGCCCCCGCCGACGGCGCTCCACGCCTCGGTGTCCGACTCGGCGCCGAGCGGAATCGATCGCTCGGTCGTCGCGGCGACACCGAGCGCGACCGCATAGGACAGATAGCGATCCCAGATCGCGACAGCCGTCGGCGGGAGGGATGGGAACGTGCCGTCCGCGAGCAAGTTCTCGCGCAAGCCGAGCCAACGTCCCGCGACCTCGAGTCCTTTGGCGGTGTCCCGTTCCGCGCGCAACTTCCGGAACAACGCCATGAGCGCGACCCACGCAATGACGGCGGCGCCGATGAACGCGCCGACAGGATCGTCGTTGCCGCTGCTGGTGCTCGCAGTGTTGTGCGCGTCCGGCAACGCGACGATCGCGCCGGCCGCGAGTAGGGCAGGGGCGAGTGCGACGACGCCGACGAGTGTCGTCATCGCCGCGCTCCAGCGCGCCCGTGAGAGGCCGCGGTCGCGCGCGTCCGCGATCACCGCCTTGCCGAAGGACTTCTGGAACGACCGTGCGTTGTCCTCTGTGCCGAGCGTCAACGCCTCCACCGGAACAACGCCGTTCGTCGCCTCGCGTCGCACGAGGTCGAGCACCTTCTTCTCGTACGGCGTCAGGTCGACGCTGGACTGACCGAGTCGAACGTTCAGATGACTGTCCGGTTCGCGCTCGAAGCTGACGACGTGCCTCGCCGCGAGGTCGACGAGCGTCGACGACATGGCCTCGCCGTGCACCTTCCACCCGCTGGCCAGCAAGCTGACGACCGCCGGCGGCTCATCCCCCCCGAGCTCCAGACCCGCGGGCTGTGGTTCGGGTCGCTTGGTGCGCGTCGCCGCGGCCAGCAGCGCGACCACGATGAACCAGACGGCCAGAGCCCCGGCCGCGGCGAAACCCAGGGTGGCCGCGGCCTGCGAGCGTTCGATCCCCACCAGCAAGGCGTCCACCTTCCCACGTCGGACGGCTCGATGCGTGCGGTGCGTGCGGTGCGAGCAGCGGTAGCCGGACCATCACGCAGTCATCACAATCCAGCGTCACCGTGGAGCCATGGAACAACCTGTGACCGCGCCGCAAGCGCCCCCACCGCCTCAACCTGTCGGACCCCCGCCTCGGGGCAACGGGTTCATGATGCTGCGCGCGTTGCTCGTCGGACTGGGCGCAGTGCTCGGCGTCGTTTTGTTGGCCAACGGATGGGTGGTGATCGGGGCCATCCTCCTGGTGATGGCGGGCCTACGTGTCGCCATGCTCGTCCAGTGGCATCGCCGCCGGACGTGGCGGATGCAGCGGCGCGAGCAGTTCGCGGCGCGAATGCGAGAGCGACGCGGCCTCTAACTCCTTCGACGCGCGGATGTCGGCGCGATCAGGCTGGCGTCCGTGGCGTTTCGGATGCACGAGCACGAGGTTGACGTCGACGATGCGCTCGTCCGTCGGTTGTTGGCCGCGCAGCTTCCGCATCTCGGTGACCGACCGTTGCACGTCGTCGAACCGTGGGGGACCGACAACGCGATCTGGCGGTTGGGCGACGATCTCGTCGTTCGCCTTCCACGCATCGAGGCCGCTGCCGGCCAAGTGGACCGCGAGGCGACGTGGTTGCCTCGGCTCGGGCCGCACCTGCCCGTTGCGGTTCCCGACCCGGTCGCCGTTGGTGAGCCGGGGGAGGGCTATCCGTACCGATGGGCGGTCCATCGATGGTTGCCGGGCGAGGGCGCGTCGATGGAACGTATGGATGATCCGGTCGAGTTCGCGCTCGAGGTGGCGCGTGTCGTGTCGGCGTTGCAGCGGATTCCGGCCGGCGACGCGCCGCCGGCACGGAATCGGGCTCGACCGCTCGAGGACTACGACGGCCCGACGCGCCGCGCCATCGAAGGAGGGAGTCACTTGATCGACTCGGACTCGGCGCTCGCGGTCTGGGAGGACGCGCTCGCAGCGCCGCCATACGACGGTCCACCGGTGTGGGTGCACGGTGATCTGGAAGGCAACTGCCTGGTGCGCGACGGTCACCTGTCGGGCCTCGTGGACTGGGGATCTGCCTGCGCAGGCGACCCGGCCGTTGACGTGCAGGTGGTGTGGTCGCCGTTGTTCGACGAGAAGTCGCGGGACGAGTTCTTGCGTGCGTTGGGCGTCGACGACGCGACGCTGGCCCGGAGTCGCGGCGCGGCGATCAACCAGGCGTGTGCTGCGCTGCCGTACTACCTCCATACGTATCCGCTGATCGTCGAACGCTCATGGCACAAGCTCCGGGTGCTGGGAGTCTCGTCCCGTTGAAAAGAGCTGCAGATTTTCGGTTGTGGTTGGTCGGTGGCCGGCTACAATCGAACATGTGTTCGAGGCGCGGCGGGGTGCGGGACCGGCGGTGTCGCACAGTTCGTCGGGTTCGACGGTGCCGCGTTGGAGGGCGGCGAGGTCGATGAGCGGCGACGAAGTCCACCCGGTTTGCGTGCCGGCGGTGCACGCACGGTCGTGGCCAGCACGACGACCATGGCCGCGCCAGTCAACCACCCCGCTCAGCAGGTCAGCGGACGCCCCGGCGTGTTCCCTGTGCCGTCGCGGTCAGCGACGCATGTCGAAGGCGTCCGAGGTGTCGGGTCTGGCCCGGAGGCCCATGAGGACGGTCCCGGTCTCCTCGCGCAACGCGGCTTCGATGTCGCGCGTCGAGCGTGCCGTCTCGTCGACGAGTTGCGCGCCGAGCTCGTTCAGCGAGTTGCGCACGACGTTCGACAACGCCTGGAAGCGAACATCGATCGCCTGCTCGATCACCGCAGTCGACTCGTCGTCGTGGCGGTCGACGTCGGTCGCGAACGTTTGCAGCGTGAGATTGAGATCGTTCAATGCCGACTCGATTCCTTCGAGCCGGCGCTCGACGTGCGTCAGACGCGTCTCGGCCGCCCCACGGGCCACAGCTCGACCGATCGAAGGTTCGTGGGTCGCATCGTCCGGCACGTCAGTCTCGTCGGAAGCCGACGTGAGATCGACGAGCGTGAGCTGCGGGTGCCCGGTCCATGACGGGTGTGCGGCACGCGCCAGCGCGGCCGGCTCGCTACTCGACCACGCACCGAGCAGCGCGCGCCACCGGGTCAGCGGACCATCGAGGTCGGTAGCACCGTCGACGGCTTCCGCGGTCTCGTCGGTTGGCAGCTGGAAAGAGACGTGGTGGTCCGTCCGCCACAGGGCCGTCCAGCGCATGCCGGTTTCGTTCGACACCACGAGCTCGGCGGCGGCGTGCGCTTCGTCCGGGCATGCCGACAGCGTGACCACGGCCTCGACCACATCGTCGAACGCCCGAACCGCGACCGGAGTGAGCCCACCGATCTCGTAGCACGACACGGTCCACGTGTTGTCCGTGATGTCGGGGTCGGGCGCCAGCAGCTCGGCGACCTCGTCGGTCGCGCCGCTGAGCGCCAGAGAGATCAGCAGCCGGGCGGCGTCGGCGGCGTCGGCGCGACGGGTGCTGTTGTCGAGGCCGTCTGCAGAGAGCTGCGCGGCCGCGACACGGAAACGCTGCCCAGCCGACGCGTCGGCCTCGATGGACAGGTCTTTCGTGAGGGTTTCGAGCTCGGCAGCGTCCACGCAGGACCTCCAGACGACATCCGCCTCCGCCCAGGCACGAACAGTATGTCTGACTCGCTTGGGTCCATTGCAACGCGACCGGCCTAAGGGCACAGAACGTCAGCCTCTGCGCGCGAAACGTGACGATTCAGGCATGACGATTCAGGTGCGGTGGCGTTCGAGGAAATCGAGGATCGCCCGGTTGAAGATCTCGTTGCGATCACCGGCGACCATGTGACCGGCGCCGGCGACGTCGGCGAACTCCGCGTGGGGCACACGCTGCAGGAACTCCTGCGCGCCCTCCTCGCTCAACAGGTCGCTGCTCCGCCCACGCACGAGGAGCGTCGGGACGTGCAACGTGTCGACCACGGCGTCGAGACGGTCCTGTCCGATCGTGTCGGATCGCGTCTCGTCAGCGGAGCCGAACTTGCCGGTCACGAAAGTGGGATCCCAGTGCCACACCCATCGCCCGTCCTCACGTTGACGCAGGTTCTTGGCGAGGCCGCTCAGGTCGGACGGGCGGGGGCGGTGCGGGTTGTACGCCGCGATGGCGTCTGCCGCATCATCGAGCGAGGCGAAGCCGTCGATGTTGGTCGTCATGAACGCGCCGATTCGCTCGCGGCCGGACACCTCGATCCGGTGCGCGATGTCGACGAGGATGAGAGCCCGAGCCGTGTCCTCCTGAACCGGTGACCCGGTGATCGCGAGCAACGACGCAAGTCCGCCGAGCGACGCGCCGACGAGCACCGGCGGCTGGGAGAGCGACGTCGCGATCGCGAGGACATCGGCCGCGAACGCCTGGTGGGAGTAGTCGCCGTCCTTCGCCCACTCACTGTCACCGTGACCACGTAGGTCGACGGACAGCGCGCGCCAACCCCGCTCGACGAGGAGCTGCCAGGTGCCCCGCCAGGAGTGGCGGGTCTGGCCGCCGCCGTGAAGGAGGACGACGGTCGGACCGTCGACCGGCCCGCCGACATCGGCCGCGAGCCGGATGCCGGACTCGCCCGTGAGCTGCACGACTGAATTCGGTGTCAGGGCCACACCTCGTTCATAGCCGCTCGCGGCGCCCGTTCATGCAGCGCGCCTCCAGTCCGTGCCACTCACATTGATGTCTGACCGACCGATTGCGGTGGCTGGGCCAGCACAGAACCGCGAACGTCGGATTCTGTGATCGCTGAGCCACCGGATCGGTGGCTCAGCCGACCCAGAATGATCAGGACGAGCTGCTGCCTTCGGGCAGGTTGTGCTCCATGCCGTCGAGGATGCGGCGAAGGTTGCGCTCGAACCGCTCTTCGTCCGCGAACGCGTCGTTGACGTCACGCCACACGTCGCGCACGCCTCGTTCGTGGGTCAACGCCTCGAGGTACGGATAGGCGCCCGTCTCGAGAAGGACGGATATGTAGTTGACGAACCCGTCCTCGTCCTGGATCGCCGCGGGACCGTTGTTGCGCGCCTGCATGGAGTAGCCGATGACGTATTCGTCGACGACGGCCACGATGTCGACCTTGTCGCGGAGCGGAACGTCGAGCGCCGCGACCGCGCGGAGCGATTGGTCGATGTGGCGAACGCTGTTGGGGCCGAGCGGCGGATCGTCCATGAGCTCGAGCAACCACGGATGACGTTCGAACGACGCGCGGCTTCGCCCGGCGATGAGGAGCAGCGCCTCGCGCCAATCGCTCGGGATCGAGTCGTCGTCCGGAACGACGACCTCGCCCATGACCGCGTCGACGACCACAGCGAGCAGCTCGTCCTTCGTCTCGACGTAGTGGTAGAGCGTCATCGTCCCGACGCCGAGCTCGTTGGCGAGGCGTCGCATCGACAGCGCGTCGATGCCCTCGGCGTCGGCGATGCGCAAGGCCGTCGCCGCGAGGTCTTCGCGTGACAGGCGGGGCCGGCGGCTGCTGCGGGGCACGCGGGTCCACGGATCCAGCGCGCGGATGCGCTCGGTGAGGATGTCGATGGCTTCCGCCCGGAACCGCTCCTTCGCCGCGGACCGATCCTTCTTGGCGGCTTTCTCCGCGAGCTTCTCGACCACGAGGTCGCGCAGCGCCTCGCCGAGCTGCTCCTTCGACAAATCGCTTGCCATCCCGTACAGCGTACTACTAAAGTTAGTCGTACTATGTACGCCACAGAAGTACAGGATACGAAGACGACGAGGACGACCGAGAAGACCGTGGCGGCCCCGATCGACATCCCGCGCTCTGACGATACGGTCGCCGAGATCTCATCGGTTTCCGCCGTCCATGTCCGCGACCTCGGCAAGCGCTATGGCGACCTCTGGGCCCTGCGCCATCTCGACCTCGACGTGCCCCGAGGGAGCGTGCTCGGCCTGCTCGGCCACAACGGTGCCGGCAAGACCACCGCGATCCGCATCCTGACGACGCTCGCGATGCCGACCGAAGGCACCGCCTCCGTGGCCGGCCACGACGTCGTGCGCGGCGCGGATCAGGTTCGCAGGGCGATCGGCGTCGCAGCGCAAGAGGCGACCGTCGACGGGCTGCTCGGCGCGAAGGCGAACCTCGTCATGATGGGTCGCCTCCACGGGTTGCGGGCCAAGGTGGCCCGTAGCCGAGCCGACGAACTGCTCGAGCTCGTCGATCTTCCCGACGTTGGCGACAAGCTCGCGAAGGACCTGTCGGGCGGCATGCGCCGGCGACTCGATCTCGCCGCGAGCCTCGTGTCGCGGCCGACGGTGCTGTTCCTCGACGAACCGACGACGGGGCTCGACCCGCGCGGCCGCAACGACCTGTGGGAAACGTTGCGAGGGCTCGCCCGCGATGGCAGCACGATCATCCTCACGACGCAGTACCTCGACGAAGCCGACCGGCTCGCAGACGACATCGTGGTGCTCGACCACGGCGTCACCGTCGCCCACGGCACGCCGAACGAGTTGAAGGCGCGCATCGGCGGCGACCGCGTCGAGGTCGCCGTGACCAACAAGGCCGACCTTGCACACGCCATCGATGCGGCCCGTCCGTTCTCGACCCGAGCACCTTCCGTCGACGAGGAAGAACGAACCGTCACCATCCCCGTCGATGCCGACGTGCGGCTGATGGACGTCATGCGCGCGGTCGACGCCGCCGGTGTCGACGTGATCGACATCAACCGGCGGCAGGCGACGCTCGACGACGTGTTCCTCACGTTGACCTCACCTGATCGCGTGACCGAGGAGGAAGCCCGATGACCGCGACCGCAACGACTGCTGGGCCCACCACGGCCACGCACGCGCCGGCGGCCGTCGACGCGACCCGCCGTTCGGATCACGGACTCGCCGAGTGGTGGCGCCACACGCTCGTGTTCGCGGGCCGCAACCTGCAGCACATACGCCAGATCCCCGAGAAGCTGCTCGACGTCACGGTGCAACCGCTGATGTTCGTGTTGCTGTTCGCGTACGTGTTCGGCGGCGCCATCGCGGTGCAGAACGGCAACTACCGCGAGTTCCTCATCGGCGGCATCCTCGTGCAGTCGCTCGCCTTCGCCATGATGGGTCCGGCCACCGCGATCGCAACCGACCAGCAAGAAGGGGTGATCGACCGGTTCCGCTCGCTGCCGGTTCCGCGTTCGTCGTATCTGTCCGGACACTTCCTGGCCGAGCTCGGCGGCATCGGCATCTCGATCGTGATCCTCCTCGGAACCGGTCTCGCCGTCGGATGGCGCCCGCACAACGACGTGTTCCACGTCGTCGGCGCACTCGTGCTACTGGTGCTGTTCGCCGCGGCGATCGTCTGGATCGGGACGTTGATCGGTCTGTTCGTGCGTAGCCCCGATGCCGTGATGGGCATCGGCTTCACGATCGTCTTCCCGCTCACGTTCATCAGCAACGCGTTCGTGCCGATCGACACGATGCCGTCGGTGCTGCGCACGATCGCCGAGTGGAATCCGATCAGCGCGCTCGTCGCCGCGGTGCGCGACCTGTTCGGCAACGACGTCGGGCAGCTCGCTCCGCACAGCTGGCCGCTGCAGCACGCCGTCGTTTTCGCCTTCCTCTCGTGCGGGATCATGCTGCTGCTCGCAGTCCCCGCCGCGCTGCACCGGTACAAGGTGCGCACCACGGACTGACTTCGTTTGCGTCGCCGAAGCGGGAGCCGGCGGCGCGTCCCGTCAGCGTTGGCGGCGACGGAATCGGTCGTGGAACAGAGCGGCGCGGGCCGCGTTCGATCCGCACGCGCCGTGCACGCCGCTGCCGGGATGCGCGGAGGACGACGCGAGATAGAGGCCTTTGACGGGCGTCTCGGCGCGACCGAGTCCCAGCGTTGGCCGGAAGATGAGCTCTTGGTGGAGTTGGGCCGTGCCGCCGCTCAGATCACCGAGGACGAGGTTCTCGTTGTTCGCTTCGAGGTCGGACGGCGCCATGACGTGTCGCGCGATCACGCGATCTCTGAATCCCGGCGCGTGTGCCTCGATGCGATCCTCCATGCGCCGGACGAACGCGTCGGTCTCACGCTCGTTCCACTTCCCCGTGATCTCGTCGTCGCCCGCGTCGCCGCGCACCTCCTGCGGAACATGTGCGTACGCCCACGCCGCCTCGGTGCCGGCCGGGCTCCGTGTCGGATCGCTCGTCGTCATCTGACCGAGCAGGACGAACGGCGTCTCAGGGACGTAACCGTTCGCCAACTGCGCCATCGTCAGCGTGAACTCGTCCGTCGTGTCGGTGAGATGCACCGTGCCCGCGTCGCCGACGGCGTGATCGCGCCACGGGATCGGCCCGGAAAGCGCCCAGTCGATCTTGAGCGTCGCCGGACCCCGTTCGAACTGATTGAGCCGATTCATCATGCGCGACGGAAGATGGGCTGCCCCGACGAGATGGCGGTAGAGCGCGACGGCGTCCGTGTCGGCCAGCACCGCTCTGGTCGCGTCGACCGGTTCGCCCGCGATCTCGACGCCGACGGCCCGACGGTTCCGTACGACAACTCGGTCGACATGCGCGTTGCACGTCACGGTGCCGCCCTTCGCCTCGAGCCGGGCGATGAGGGCGTCGGTGATGCGCTGCGCGCCGCCGACCGGCACCGGGTAACCGATCTGCTGGCCGAGTCCGGTGAGGATGAACCCGAACAAGCCGCTGCCCGAAGACTCGGGGCCGATGTCGGCATGCATCGCGGTGCCCGTCAACAGCAGTTGTCCGCCCGGACCGCGGAAGCGTTCGGCCGCCAGCCGGCGCACGGACAGCAACGCGAGGCGAGCCAGCTCGGCCCCGCGCACGATGCGCAGCCGCGCCGCGAGTTTCGCGGTCGCCTTCGCCGGTGGGAACGGATCGAGCAACAACTCGAGAAACGTGGGCGTCGCCCGGTCGAACAGTGCGTAGAGATCGCGCCACGCGTCGCCGTCGCCGGGTGCGAAGCGATCGAGGCTGGCGCACGTCGTATCGAGATGGCGCGAGAGCAGCGCGGTCGGACCGTCCGGCGTCGGATGGGCGAGCACCGCGGGAGCGTGTCGCCATTGCAGGCCCCACTCATGCAGTTGAAGGCGTTGCATGGCCGGCGACGCGGCCGTCAGCGGATAAAACGCGGAGAAGAGATCGTTGGTGAATCCCGGTGCCGTCACTTCGGCGCTGCGCACCGCGCCACCCGGTGTCGGTTGCGCCTCGAACACCGTGACCGACCAGCCGGCGTCGGCCAGCACGTTTGCGGCGACGAGGCCGTTCGGTCCGGATCCGATCACGACCGCGTCGGGCATACGTCCACAAATGTACGGCTCGTTCAGGACGCGCTTCGTTCTTTCGGTTGCTTTGCCGTTCCTTTGTGGACACTCACGGTGAACTCGGAGGATCGTCCGCCAGAGTCGTCGGACGACAAAGCCTCCGTTCACAGGAGCAGACGATGAGCGACGAAACGCCACGCGAGGATGTTCCTCGCACCGAGCCAGTGGTGATGCCCCAGTCACCGCCCTACATCCCGCAGGACCAACCGCCGTTCGGTCAGCAGCAGCCTGCACAGGCCGCGCCGCCGGGATATCCCCAGCAGCCCCAGCAGCCGCAGCAGCCGTGGGTCGGGCAATGGCCGCCCGCGCCGCCGCCGCCCCCGGCTCCGATCGCCGCGCCGCCGATCGCACCGCCGCCGCCTCCCGGTCCGCCGCCGGTGATGGGTGGCCCGTACTCGACGCCGCCCGCGCCGGTGTCGGGGAAGAAGTCCGCGAGGACCGCTGCGATCGTGGCGCTCGTCCTCGCGCTCGTGTGCGCCGCTGCCGGCTACGGCATCGGGGCGTCCGTCGCGCACAACGGCACTACGAGGGCCTCGGTGTCGGCGCCGACGACGGGATCGTCGGGATCTTCCGGCAACAACGGATCCTCCGACAACAACGGATCCTCCGGAAACTCGAGTCAAGCGCTGCCGACGCCGTCGAACGGTTCGAGCAACGGGTCTTCGAACGGCAACCTCGGCCAGTCCGACATCACCGACAAGGTCGATCCGTCCATCGTCGACATCAATGTGACGTTCACATCCGGAAGCGGTGCGGGCACCGGAATCGTGCTGACCGCTGACGGCTTGGTGCTCACCAACAACCACGTGATCGCGAACGCCACGAAGGTCGAGGCGCAGAGCGTGACCACCGGTGACACCTGGTCGGCCAACGTGCTCGGCTACGACATCACCGACGACGTCGCGTTGATCCAGTTGCAGCACGCGTCCGGACTGACCCCGGCGTCGGTCGGAGATTCCGACAACGTTCAGACCGGTGACGCCGTCACGGCCATCGGCAACGCGCTCGGACAAGGCGGCACCCCCGCGGTCGCGCAAGGTGAAGTGAAGCAGCTCAGCCAGTCCATCGATGTCAGCAACGAGGACGGAACGACCTCGACGCTGGCCGGTCTCATCGAGACGTCTGCTCAGCTTCAGCCCGGCGACTCGGGCGGCCCGCTCGTCGACTCGTCCGGTCTGGTCATCGGCATGGACGCTGCGGCAACGACCTCACGGCGCGGCAGCACGACGAACGACTCCTACTCGATCCCGATCAACACCGCGCTCGACGTCGCCCACAAGATCCAGTCCGGACAAGGGTCCCAGAAGATCCACGTCGGCGACCGCGGCCTGCTCGGTGTCGAGTCGTCGGACGGTACGTCCGCCACGATCTCGGGCGTCGAGTCGGGGAGCCCGGCCGAGTCCGCAGGCCTGCAAGCCGGCGACACGATCACTGCCATCGACGGCAACTCCGTGCAGACGGTCGACGACATCATCGCCGCACTCGATTCGCATCATGCCGGCGACACCGTGAAGGTGACGTGGACCGACGCCTCGGGTCAACGCCAAGGCGCAAGCATCAAGCTGGTCGCCGGTCCGCCCGCCTGATCCAGTCGACTCCCAGCTGGCCCCGCGAGCCCGTCACCTGATCTCCGAGGTGACGGGCTCGGATTCCGGTTCCTGTTCCACGCCCGCTTCGGCGGGCGTGGTGCGCGTCTCGGGTGTGGCCGGGTGGGCGCGACGGCCGGCAACCGCCGCCCAGGTTGCGCCGCTCAGACACGCCAGGCCACCGACGATGATCGGCGCTCGGGCACCGAAGGCATCGGCCATGGCGCCGAGCAGCGGACCACCGATCGGCGCCGTGCCCACGAGCAGCACGGTCTGGATGGCGAGGACGCGGCCGTGCATGGAGGGATCGGCCTCGACCTGCACGATGGCCGTGGTCGACGTGACGTAGAGGATGCTCGCGATGCCGACGAGCAGCACCGCCGGGATCGCCACGGCAACGCTCGGGACCGACGCGAGTATGAGCATCGCGACACCGAGCGCCATGGCGCCGACGACGATGTGACGCAGGCGCACGAGCCGGCGATTGGCGACGACGAGTCCGCTCAACACGGCGCCGGCGCTGTACACCGCGTACAGGAAGGTGAACGAGCCGTCCGTCCCACCGATCGAACGGGTGACGAACAGCGGCAATGTGACGGTGAAGTTGTAGCTGAGCGTCCCGATCACGGCGAGCAGGACGAACGAGATGCGCAGGTTCGGGTGGTCGCGCACGTAACGGATCGCGGCACGCGCATCGCCGCGCGTGCGCGGTCGCGATGGCACGCGATGCAGCTCGGACGGTCGCATCATCCAGAGTGCGACGATGACGAAGACGTACGACGCCGCGTCGACGGTGAAGCACCAACCGAAGCCGACGGTGACGACGAGCAGTCCGGCGAGGGTCGGACCGAAGATGCGTGAGATGTTGACGATCATGCTGTAGAGCACGACGGCGTTCGCTCGTTCCTCGGTCGGCACCATCTCGGTGACGAACGAACGACGCAACGGGTTGTCGAACGCGAGCAGGATGCCGCCGACCATCGCCGTGGCGTAGAACGCGAGCACGGGCGGGTCGTGCATGAAGGCCAGTGCCGCGAGTGCGACCGACTCGGCCATCTCGAGGCCCTGTGTGATGAAGAGAAGGTTCCGCTTGTTGGACCGGTCGGCGATGGTGCCCGCCCAGATCGACAGCAGGAGGATCGGCCCGTACTGACACGTGACGAGCAGTCCGACCGCCACGCCGCTGTCCGTCAAGTGGAGGATCAGCAGCGTCAACGCGACGTTTGTCAGCCAGTTCCCCGTGTTGGACACCAGTTGCCCGGCGAAGAACAGCCGGAAGTTGCGGATGCGAAGCGACGAGAACGTCCTCTTCGCAACTCTTCGGATCCGCATCATTCTTTACGTTAACGTCAACTCCCGTACGCCCGGGCCTCGCACGCGACGCGTCACTCCAGCGGCGGGACGGGGACGGAGATGGCGGGAGCTTCGACGCCGCCATCGACCTGGAAGATCTTGCCCGTCACCCAGCTCGAGGCGTCGGACGCCAGGTACAGCGCGGCGCAGGCGATGTCCTCTGGTTCGCCCGGCCGGGCCATCGGCGTGCCGGCCAGGAACTGCGCGCGCAGGTCGTCGTCCGTCAGCACGATGTCGAGCGCTTGCGTGGCGACGCCGCCGACCGAGATGCCGTTGATCCGCACTCGCGGCGCGAGGTCGGCTGCCATGTTGCGGGTCATCATGTTGAGAGCGGCCTTACCGGCGCCGTACGCGACGAAGCTCGTCTGCACCATGTCGCTCGAGCGCGACGAGATGTTGACGACCGACCCCGATCCGGCGGTGTCGACCATCGCCCGCACGGCACGTTGGGTCAGCAGGAACGCGGCGGTGACGTTGAACCGAAGCGCGGTCTCGAAGAACCGCTCGCTTGTGGCCATGGCGGGTCGTGGGAGCGTCCCGCCGGCGTTGTTCACGAGCACGTCGAGCCGCCCGAAGTGCGCCACGGTCGTCTCGACGAGACGGTCGAGCTCCTCCGTCTGCATCACATCGGTCGGTACCGCCAACGCGCGACGTCCGAGGCCCTCGATGTGGGCGGCGACATCGTCGATGTCGGTCGCGGTGCGGGCCGCGCACACGACGTCGGCGCCCGCTTCGGCGAACCCGATGGCGATGCCGCGCCCGATTCCCTTCCCTGCACCGGTGACGATCGCGACCCGTCCGTCGAGGCGGAAGCGATCGAGAATCACGATGCCGAACCTCGACCACGCCGCAGTGACGGCGCCGCCCGTCCAGCGATGAGCGGGAGGTCGAGGTACGTCTTGATCCCCGGCTCCGCTTCGCACACGTACGGCACCGCGTTCACGCAGTGCATCGCGGTCGCCACGATGCCGCGGTTGCGGGCGAGCCCGGTCGCGATCGAGTCCGGGTGGAAGCCGTGGAACACCGCGGTGATCGGAGGATCACCCTCCACTTCGACCTCGAAACGCTCCCGCTCGGGGCCGAACGTCCACGCCGGGTCGAGGTGCTCCTCACCCATCAGCCAGTTGACGCGTGCACTGACGACCGGCTCGCCGTCGACCAGTCCTTCCCAGCGGAACCGTTGCGCGGCGACGAGACCAGGCTCGATCACGCCGATCGGCGACTCGATCGGCGCAGTGGCGACCGCGACCTCGTGCACCGTGCGCAACTCGGGATCGAGGTCGAAGCCGAGCGTGTCCGCCACCATGTGCACCGACTGGCGGAAGCCCTGGCCGAGGATGTCAGCCATGATGCTCGTGCGGGCCACCTCCGGCTCGGCGCCGAACAACATCACGTGCCGGATCACGTCCGGGGCGTCGTAGGTGCGGATGTCGGAGAACTCCTCGGCGCGGACGCTCGTGACCGAGCCCGACAGCGCCGACACCATGAGCGGGAACTTCTCGGTGATGCCGCCCGGGTGGATGCCGGTCCCGTGCAGCGTTGCGTTGCCCGCCGCGCACGCCTCTTCGACCTCGGCCGTGGAGGATCGATCGGGATAGACCCAACCGACGGGCGTGGAGATGCTCTTGCCAGAGCGCAGGATGCGCACGACGACGCTCGGGTCGGCGAGCAGTGGCGCGTACACGACGCAGTCGGCCTCGATGGCGAGCACCTCGTCGACGTCGCTCGACGCGGCGACGCCGATGGGGTCGCGTCCGATCAGCTCGGCGACGTCCCTGCCCGACTTCGCGTCGGAGTGGACCCAACAACCGACGAGCTCGAGATCAGGGTGGTCGAGGATCCCCTCGATCGCCGCTTTCCCGACCCCGCCCGTGGCCCACTGGATCACCCGATACGGCGGCTTCGTCACCTGCATCCCCCTCGAACCCGTAGGCCGAGCAGTCTCCCAGGGCGATGCCGCGGTGAGGCAAGCCGGGGCGGGTCAGTGGTTGGACGGGCTGCGGGGGACTTCCCTGAAGGGCACGTCGCGGTCGAGCGTGCGCTCGCGGGGCATGCCGAGTACCCGCTCGCTGATGACGTTGCGCGCCATCTCCGTCGTGCCCCCGCCGATGCACGCGACCTGACGCATCAGGAAGTCATTCCCGGCGCCGGCCGCCGCGCCATCGCTGTCGGACCACGCCGAGCCGATCCCGCCTGCGATCTCGTGCGCGATCGAAGTGATCCGCGTTCCGCTCACGCCGGTGAACAGGCGGCCGAGCGCGGCGGACTGGTCGGACATCACACCGCACGCGATGCCTTGATTGAGACGTTGCTGCAGCGCGCCGCGGACGACTTCCAGCATGCGCGCTTCACCGACGAGGCCGCGCGCGACCGGATCGTCGAGCCGTCCCGCGTCGTCGCGCGGCTTCGAGCAGCGCCGTCGCGCGGCCGCCGTTGTGGACGATCCCCACAGGTAGCGTCACGTACGGCGAGTTGTGGAGCATGCGCTCGTGGAACATCCAACGGGTGCCGACCGTCCACCCGTCGTCGACCTCGCCGATCCGATAGGAGTCGGGCACCACCACGTCGGTGATGAACTCCTGGCAGAACTCCTTCGAACCGTTGAGCATCTCGATGCGGTGCACGTCGATGCCGGGCTGGTGCAACGGGAACATGAAGACCGTCAAACCGCGGTGCTTCTGCACGTCCCAGTTGGTGCGCGCCAGGCAGAGGCCCCAGTCCGACCACCACGCGCCCGTGGTCCACACCTTGGACCCGTTCAACACCCATTGCTCGCCGTCGCGCACGGCGGTGGTCAGAACGCCGGCGACATCTGAGCCGCCACTCGGTTCGGAGAGCAGCTGCATCCAGATCTCGTCACCGCTGAGGATGGCGGGGATGTGCTCGCGCTTCTGCTCTTCGGTGCCGAACTCGAGCAGCACCGGCAGGCAGGGCGAGAACGTCGGCGCCTGGAACCGTGACGGGTACTCGAAACCGGCGAGCTCTTCGTTCAGCACCTGCTGGTATGGCGGCGTGAGGCCCTGGCCGCCGTACTCCGGCGGGATGCACACGCCGGCGAACCCGGCATCGAACAGCATGCGCTGGACGACGCGATCGCGCGACACGGCGCGCAGCTCTTCTTCGTCGTTGCGGTCGTTGCGCAGGACGCCGACGTCGGTCTCGACATCGAACGGCGCGAGGTTGGCGTGGATCCACTCACGTGCGCGCGCACGGAAGTGCTCGAGCGGTTCCATGTCGTCGCGCTCGGTCACGCGGAGATCCCCTGCCGTTCGATGATGTCGGCGATCCGTTGCCGGTGATCGGCGGGCGTGCCGTACAGACCCTGGTCGAGGACGCCGCGGCGAAGGAACAGATGGAGGTCGTGCTCGAACGTGACGCCGATGCCGCCGTGGATCTGCACGCAGTCCTGCAGCAGATCGGCCCCGTACTGGCCGATGTACGCCTTGGCCACACTGACGAGCTCGGTTGCGTCGGGATCGCCGTGCTGCACCGCCGTCGCCGCGGTGTCACTGATGGCATGGCTCGCTTCGAGCCACGTCTTCATGTCCGCGAAGCGGTGCTTCAGCTCCTGGTACGACGCCAGCGGACGTCCGAACGTGTAGCGGTCGAAGGCCCATTCGACGGTCATGTCGAACGCCCGCTGCATCGCGCCGACGAATTCGGCGTTGACCATGACCAGCGCGAGCTGCAACTGGCGCTCGACCTGCTCGGCCGCCGATCCGAGCTCGCCGACGACCGCATCCACAGGAACGCGAACCTCGTCGAACCGCACGACGCGAGAACCGCCGCGTCAGATCGACGGTGTGCAGCGCCTCGATCGAGACACCGGGCGCGTCGACCGGGACGAGCACCTGCGTCAGCCCGTCGCCGGTGCGACCCGTCACCAAGAGGTGGTCCGACTCGTTCGCCGACTCGACCGGGCGCTTGACGCCGTGCAACACGACTTCGTCGCCGTCGGGCGTGACAGCGAGCTGCACGTTGCCGAGGTGGTCGTTGGGCGGCTCCTCGCCGATGCACCACGTTGCGATCGATGTGCCCGCGATCAGATCAGCGAGAACGTCGAGGTGCGCGCCGCCGGCGTCGAGTGCGGTCGCGACGATGTTGGTCGGCACGAGCGGACCGGGCGCGGCTGCGTGTCCGAACTCGTAGGCGATCAGCGTGAGATCGAGGATGCCGTTGCTGCTGACGCTGCCGCCGCCGTTGCGCTCGCTGACGAGCAGTGACGTCCATCCGAGCTCCGCGCCGCGGCGCCAGTAGTCGCGGTCGAAGCCGGCTGGGTCGTCACGTAGCCGTCGGAGCGCGTCGACGGGCGCGTATGCGGACAGGAACTTCGCGGTCGTGTCGCGAAAGAACTCCTGGTCCGAACTCAACTCGAGCAGCACTGACCTCTGACTCCGATCAAGACGTGTGTACCGGCAGGGATTCCCATCCCCGTACCGTCGACGTGCGCGCCATCTTGGCGTTGTCCCAGTCGACCTCCCACTCGGGGAAGCGCTGGAGCACCTCGTCGAG
Source organism: uncultured Acidimicrobiia bacterium (assembly GCA_963721305.1). Classification (GTDB taxonomy): domain Bacteria; phylum Actinomycetota; class Acidimicrobiia; order Acidimicrobiales; family JACDCH01; genus DATAES01. The sequence continues at coordinate 275,573 of CAVRIR010000006.1, read as the reverse complement.
CGCGACGCGTCCTTCGAGGCGGGCGAGCGCGGCGCCGAGGCAGAAGTGCAGGCCGTAGCCGAAGCTGAAGTGGTGTCCGATGTCGCGGTGGATGTCGAAGCGGTCGCCATCCGGGAAGTGGCGATCGTCGCGATTGGCCGAGCCGTTGAGCAGCACCATGACGCTGCCTTCGGGAACGGTCTGGCCGTAGTGCTCGACGTCGCGGGCGACGTAACGGGCCTGCACCGGCGATGGTGCCTCGTAGCGAAGCAGCTCTTCGATCGCGTTCGGTGATGAGCGAGCGGTCCGCGACGATCTCGCGTCGCTGGTCCGGGTGCTCGCCGAGGATCTTGCCGGTCCACCCGATCAGGCGGGTCGTCGTCTCGTTGCCGGCACCGGCGATGAGATTCACGTAGGTGAGGATCTCGTCGCGTGTGAGCCGGCGGCGTCGTGCCCGTCTCGTCCTCGAACTCGCGGGTCAGCATCTCGGTCATGAGGTCGTCGGACGGATGGTCGACTCGCCAGTCGATGTACTCGGCGAAGATGTCGCCACTGCCCTGCGCGCGCCTCGCGTCGGGCGGAGCACCGTCGTCCAGCCGGAGCCCTTCGTCGAGCTGATCGCGAATCGCCTCCTGGTCTTCCTCGGGGATGCCGAGCAGGAAGCCGATGGTGCGCATCGGCATCTGCGCGCCGAGATCGGCGATGAAGTCGAAGCCGTCGCCGTCGACGAGCGGATCGAGCGATCGCGGCGCAGAACTCGCGGACCTTGGGTTCGATGGCGTTCATCTTCTTGGGCGTGAAGACCCGCGACAGCAAGCCTCGGTGCACGTCGTGGATCGGTGGATCCTCGAACAGCACGATGCCCGGCGGGATCTCGATGTCGGCCTTGATCAGCTCGAGGATCGATCCCTTGCCGGATCGGTAGGTCTCCCAGTCGACGAGTGCCGGCTCGACGTCGTCGAAGCGGCTCAGCGCGAAGAAGTCGTACTTCTCGTTGTAGTAGAGGGGTGCCTCGTCCCGCAGCCGCTTCCACACGGGATGGGGATCGACGTCGATCTCGAAGTCGTACGGGTCGTAGTAGACGTCGCTGTCGCTGGTCAGCGCCACGCCGAGACTGTACTACGGATGTTGACGCTAGTGTTAGAAACGCCGTAGCCTCTGGGGCATGGCGCGCACGCTCGACTATCCCGTTTTCGACGCCGACAACCACCTGTACGAGACGCAGGACGCGTTCACGCGGCACCTGCCGAGCCGGTACAAGAGTGCGTCGACTACGTCGATGTGCGCGGACGCACGAAGATCGTGGTCCGCGGCACGATCAGCGACTACATCCCGAACCCGACGTTCGAAGTCGTCGCCCGCCCGGGCGCGCAGGAGGAGTACTTCCGCATCGGCAACCCCGAGGGCAAGAGCTACCGTCAGATCGTCGGCGACCCGATGCGAGCCATCCCTGCGTTCCGTTCACCGCGGCCGCGGCTCGAGCTGATGGACGAGCAGGGCGTCGATCGCACGCTCATGTTCCCGACGCTCGCGAGCCTGCTCGAGGAGCGCATGCGCGACGACCTCGACATGATGCATGCGGTCGTCCACGCACTCAACGAATGGCTGTACGAAGAGTGGACCTTCAACTACGAGGACCGCATCTTCACCACGCCGATCATCACGCTGCCGATCGTGGACAAGGCGATCGAAGAGCTCGAGTGGGTGCTCGAGCGCGGCGCGAAGACCATCCTCATCCGCCCTGCGCCGGTGCCGGGTTACCGCGGGTCGCGGTCGTTCGGCTTCGAGGAGTTCGATCCGTTCTGGCAGCGCGTGTCCGACGCCGGGATCCTCGTGTCGATGCACGCGTCGGACAGTGGCTACGCACGCTACCAGGGTGAGTGGACCGGTCCGGAGGAGATGCTGCCGTTCCGCCTCGATCCGTTCCGCTTGCTCACCGTGAAGGAGCGGCCGATCTTCGACACGATGGCGGCCTTCACCTGCCACGGCGTGTTGCACCAGGTTCCCTTCGTTGCGGGTGGCCTCTGTCGAGAACGGCGGCGACTGGATCCCGGGCTTCATCGATCACCTCTCGGACGTGTACCGGAAGATGCCGCACGACGTTCGAGGAGAGACCCGATCGAGGCGTTCAAGCGCAACGTCTACGTGAGCCCGTTCCACGAGGACGACATCGTCGCGGTTGATCGACATCATGGGCGTCGACCACATCCTGTTCGGTTCGGACTACCCGCACCCCGAGGGCCTGGCCGAGCCGTGCAGCTACCTCGAGCACCTGCCGGCCGGCATGGCGGACGCCGACATCGCCAAGATCATGGGCGGCAACCTCGGTGCGCTCATGGGGGTCGAGGCACCCGTCGGCTGACGCCGTGACGGCGCTGTTCGTTCAGCGTCGTTCGTTCAACGCCGTTCCTTCTGTGATGGCTGAGCCACCGATCTGGTGGTTCAAACGTCACAGAATCCGACGCCGCCCATTCTGTGATGGCTGACCCACCGGATTCGGGCGGTCAGCCATCAATGTGAGGGAAAGGGTGGTCAGGCGACGACGCCGCGGACCTTGAGGTCGGTGATCGTGTCCCAGTCGAGGCCGAGGCCTTCGAGGATCGCGTCGCCGTGCTCGTTGAACTCGGGCGCGCGCTTCGCCTGGGGCGGCTCCTCGCCGAACTGGATCGGCGCGGCGGCGAGCTTGAAGGGCGTCCCGTCGGACGTCTCGCACTCGACGATGTAGCCGTTCGCCACCGTCTGCGGATCCACCGACGCCTCGAGGGTGTCCTGCACGACGGCCCATTGCCCGGTGAAGTCGGCCAAACGCTCGCGCCACTCCGCGAGCGTGTGCTCGGCAAACCGTTCGGCAACGATCTGCGCCGCGACCGCGGCGTTCGCGCTGATCGACGCGGTGTCGGCGAAGCGCTCGTCGTCCGAAAGGTCCGGGCGTCCCAACACACGGCAGGCTTCGGGCCAGTACTTCGCCGCCTGCAGGCAGCACAAGGCCACGTGCCGCTCGTCCTTCGTCTTGTAGGTCGACACCAACGGGTTGCCGGTGGGGTTGCCCACGGGTGGGGGCGTCCACCCGCGGTCGAACTGCAACGACAGTGCGACGGCGGCGCCGACCGACCAGAGTCCTGTACCGAGCAGCGACACGTCGACGGTCGTCGCTTCTCCCGTGCGCTCGCGGTGGAACAGCGCGCCCATGATGCCGCCGGCGATCGTCATGGCACCGATCGAGTCACCGAACGCCGGCGCCGGGGGCGGGGGGACGTTCTCGTGCTGCTTCACGCCCATCGCAATGCCTGACCGGCACCAGTACGACAACTGGTCGTACGAACCACGATCGGCCTCAGGCCCGCGCTCACCCTGACCGGAGCCGCGCACGTAGATGATGTTCGGGTTGTGCGCCTTGATGTCCTCGACGTCGATCTTCAACTTCTTGCGAACGGATGCGAGCTTGTTCGTGAGGAACACGTCGCACGTCGCGGCCAGCTTGTAGAGGACGTCGAGCCCGTCTTCGGACGTCAGGTCGAGGCCCAGGCTCTGCTTGCCGCGGTTGGAATGCTCGAGCAGCACATGGACAGCGCCACCGAACGAGACCGTGCCGCTCGAGGCCAGTCCGCGCATCGCGTCACCGCGATCGACGTGCTCGATCTTGACGACTTCTGCGCCCCAGTCGGCGAGAAGAGCCGAAGCCGCGGGCACGAAGGTGTGCTCGGCGACTTCGAGGATGCGAACACCTTGCATGACTTCACTCATGGATCCCCCTCAGTCCGGGCGAGTATGACACATCTGTTAGAAAGACCCGGTGCCGTTCACGATGGAGAGCCTGTTGCAGACGTTGGAGCTCGAGCCGGTGGCCGAAGGCCACTACCGCGCCGAGAACGCCGACGCCGGCCACGGTGTCATCTTCGGCGGCCAGCTCCTGGCGCAGTCGGTCGTCGCCGGCCTGTCGATCGCGCCGGACAAGCGAGTCAAGACGGTTCACACGATCTTCGCCCGCAGCGGCAAGCCCGACACCCCCGTCGACATCTTCATCGACCCGATGCACGATGGCCGCGCCATGGCGAGCACCACCGTCACGATCAGCCAGGGTGACCGGCTCTGCGCTCGCTCGCTCGTGCTGCTGAGCGTCGACGAACCCGACTTCATCCGTCACGCGGAGGCGGCGCCGCGCACGCCCGGCCCCGACGAGAGCCATCCCGGAAACGACAACGGTGGCGCGTGGGAAGTTCGGATCGCGGGCGACGCGGACATCTCCGATCCGGCGAAGATCGGCCCGCCCGAGCTCGATGTCTGGACTCGGTTCGTCGGTGCGCCCGACGAACCGCGGGTCGACCAGGCGTTGCTCGCGTTCGCCACCGACGGCTTCCTCATCGGTACGGCGATGCGCCCGCACGAAGGTGTCGGCCAGTCGCTGGCCCATCGAACGATCTCGACCGGCGTGTTGAGTCACACGTTGACGTTCCACGAGCCGTTCGCCGCGTCGCAGTGGCTCCTTCTCGCGCACCGCAGCACGTATGCCGGCCACGGACGCAGCTATGGAAGCGCGAACGTCTTCCGCACCGACGGCGCGCTGGTGGCGTCGTTCGTGCAGGACGCGATGATCCGGCCGATGGAGGAGTCCGGCGGACCGCTCTGACGGAGCGATCTGACGTCGCGAGCCGCGCTAGCCGGCGGTACGGCGCGGTGCGAGTGTGACCGAAGGCGTTGAGAGCGACGCCCCGGTCAGCAGCACCGAGTGCACCGCCGACACCAGATGGTCGGCATCGATCAGCGTGCCGGCGACGAGCCCGCGCTCGACCCATATCGCGTGCATCTCGGAGAAGAGCTCGACCTCCCACTCGTTGGCGAATCCTGTCAACGAGTCACCCTCGCCGCCGGCGCAGTCTCCGACGACGCAACGGGTGAAGCCGACGGACGGATGCTCGACCCGCCACGCCTCGACGAGCTTGTCGAGGGCCGCTTTGCTCACGGCGTACGCGCCGAGTCCGGGCCATGGCGGTGTCTGCGATGCGCTCACCGATGACAGGTACACGGCGATGCCACCGGACTCGGTGAGGTGGGGGAGTGCCGCCGTGGTCACGAGCGCCGCACCGGTGACGTTGGTGTCGAACACGCGCCGCCACGTGTCGACGTCGGTGTCCACGAGTCGAGCCAACGGTCCGATCGCAGGTGTGTAGACCAGCGCGTCGATGCCGCCCAGGTCTGCGGCGGCCTTCTCGAGCGCCGCGCCGCACGAGCTCGGATCGGTGACGTCACATTCGATGGCGATCGCGCCTCCACCGGCTTCGACGGCGGCCGCATCGAGGCGCTCGCGCCGGCGGGCCAGCAGCGCGACGTGCTCTCCGCGTTGTGCCAGCCCGACGCCGATGCACCGGCCGAGCCCGCTCGATGCGCCGACCACTACTGCTCGCAACGGTGCTCCTCGATGTTCATGCTGACACCGATGTTAGATCGCTCGGCACCGGTCACCGTCCGAGGAAGCCACGCTCGATGATGTGCACCGCGGCGTCGACGGTGCGCGCCGGCCGCTCCTGCACGCCGAACGCGTCCATCAGCGCGACCAGCACGACGGCGTCGGTCTCGACGTCGCCGAACCCACGTGGCTCCAGGAACCGCACCATCCGCCGCCGGCCCCAATCGAGCACCCCGGCAGAGTCCTCGGTCAGGCTGTCGTCCTGGAGCGCCGCGTCGATCCAGACGCGGATCATCGCGTTCTCACTCGTCTGCGCCCGGTTGTAGGCGCGCAGCCAGCGGCGCAGCGCGGCGCGGCCGCGCGTGCCGTCCACCGCCACATCCGGTATCTCCACGAGCGTCGGACGACACCGTTCGCATGGCCTGTGCCGCGAGCAGGTGCGCGAGCTCGTCCTTGTTCTTGAAGTACCGGTAGAACGCGCCGTGCGACACGCCTGCAGCTTCGACGATGTCGTCGACGCGCGTGCCGTGGTACCCGCGGGTCAGGAACACCATGTGTGCTGCCTCGAGCAACGCTGCGAGCGCAGCTGGTTGTTGCACGCGGTCACCGTCATCGGCCGTGTCGAGGTCGAGCGCGGACTGCATGATCGGTCCGAGCGCAAGGCGTGGGCGGCGAAGGCGGCGCTCGTGCACGTTGACGTCGGGGCGAAGCCCGAACAGGGATCGGTGGAAGACGTCGGTGTACGAGTCGAGGATCGCATCCTGCGGAAACGCGTTCGGCGCGACCGCATGGAGCGTCGAGACGTCGTCGAGTGTTCTGCCGAGCGCCTCGCGCAGCAACTCGATCACCGCGTCGAGCTCACGGGCCGGCAACGGCGCCCGCACGATGCGGGACTGGATACCGGCGAGGTAGCGATCGCGCGGTGCGAACCGAGTCGCCGGCGAGCGACGCGTCGCTCTCGGCTGCCGCAGGGAACGCGTGGAAGATCGGCTGGTAGTGCTCGTAGATCTCGGAGTAGCGCCCCACCCACGAACGCACCGCCCGCCATCCGTGCGCGTCGGCTGTCACCGGTTCGAGCCGGTCGGTCGACGCGTTCAGCTGGCGTGCGACCTGCGCGCCGAGATGGCGGAAGACGTCTTCCTTGCTCGAGAAGTACTGGTAGAAGGAAACTCGCGAGCAGCCCGCGAACTTGGTGATGTTGTCGATGCTGCACTGGTGGTAGCCGCGCTCGCCGAACACCCGTCAGCGCGGCGTCGAGGATGCGTTGCTGCGTGCGTTGCCCGCGCGCGCCGACCATTGGGTTGTCGGAGAACGGCGCGCGGCGAAGGACCGCGTCGGTCTCCACCTCGGTCGGCCGTTCCACGGGTGTGCGCCTCTACTGCGTCGGCGCGGACCTTGTCCTTCACCGAGTTGACGATCGGCGGCGCGGTCTTCCAGTTCGGGATGCCCGTCTTCCTCGAGTGCGACCGGGTACTTGCTCTCGTGGATCTGCGCCCAGTGCGAGTGGTTCAGCTCGTGCAGCGTGAAGCAGGCGTTGAGCGCGTTGTAGAAGCCCATGTTGTCGACGGCTCTGGTTGACCGATTCCTTGATCAGCAGCGCGGACATCGTCGGCAGCTGCGCGATGCGACGGGCGAACTCGAGTGTGCGGTCGGCGAGCTCGTCCGGCGGGAAGATCTTGCTGATCATGCCGAGCCGATGGGCCTCTTCGGCGTCGAGCGCGTCACCGGTCAGCAGCAGCTCCTTCGCCTTGCGGGGACCGAACTCCCAGGGATGCCCGAAGTACTCGACACCGCACATGCCGAGCCGGGTGCCGACGACGTCCGCGAAGCGGGTGGTCTCGTCGCACACGATGAGGTCGCACGACCACAGCAGCATGAGCCCGGCGGCGTAGACGTCGCCGTGTGCCTGACCGATCGTGATCTTGCGGAGGTTGCGCCAGCGACGCGTGTTCTCGAAGAAGTAGTGCCACTCCTGCAGCATCAGCGACTCGGCTCCCTGCCGGGTGCCGCCGTTGATCGTGCGGGTCGGGTGCTGCGTTCGGCCCCGGCATCCTCCTCGAGCGAGACCTTCGACCCCATGTCGTGTCCGGCCGAGAACATCGGGACCCGATGCCGCCCAGGATCACGACCCGCACCTGGTCGTCGGCCTCGGCTCGCAGCATCGCGTCGTTCGAGCTCGACGAGCAGCCCCCGGTTCTGCGCGTTGCGCGCCTCGGGGCGGTTCAGCATGACGCGGGCGATCTGCCCGTCGTCGACCGTCTCGTACGACACGAACTGGTAATCGGACATCTCGGCTCCTCGAGTGGGCGGGCAGAACGCTAGAGTCGTGTGACACACATGTTAGTTCGCGGTTCGACGGGGGATCTGCTGATGAACATCGAGGACATGGTGCTGGTGAGCGTCGACGACCACGTGGTCGAGCCCCCGCACCTGTTCGAGGGCCGGCTGCCGGCGAAGTACGTCGACCTCGCGCCGAAGTTCGTCACCCGCGACGACGGCACCAACGCGTGGGTCTACGAGGACCAGGCGATCGCGCAACGTCGCGCTCAACGCGGTCGCCGGCCGGCCGCCCGAGGAGTACGGCATGGAGCCGACGTCGTTCGCCGAGCTGCGCGCCGGCTGCTACGACATCGACGAGCGGGTGAAGGACATGGACGCCAACGGCGTGCTCGGCTCGCTGTGCTTCCCGTCGTTCCCCCAGTTCTGCGGCCAGCTGTTCGCCCGCACCGAGGACAAGGACGTCGCCCTCGCGATGGTCCGGGCCTACAACGACTGGCACATCGACGACTGGTGCGGCACCCATCCGGGCCGGTTCATCCCGTGCTCGCTGCCGGCCATCTGGGATCCCGAGGTGCTGGCCGCCGAGGTCCGGCGCACCGCCGCCAAGGGCGCGCACGCGGTGACCTTCTCCGAGAACCCGTCGAAGCTCGGCTGGCCGAGCTTCCACTCCGACCACTGGGACCCGTTCTGGCAGGCGTGCAGCGACGAGGGCGTCGTGGTCTGCCTGCACATCGGTTCGTCCTCGCAGCTCGTGATCACCGCGCCGGACGCGCCGATCGACTGCCTCATCACGCTGACGCCGATCAACATCGTGCAGGCGGCGGCCGACCTGATCTGGTCGCCGGTGCTCCGGAAGTTCCCGGACCTGAAGATCGCGCTCTCCGAGGGCGGCATCGGCTGGATCCCGTACTTCCTGGAGCGGGTCGACTACAACTACCGCCGCCACCACGCCTGGACCGGGCAGGACTTCGGCGACAGGTTGCCGAGCGAGGTCTTCAACGAGCACGTCCTGACCTGCTTCATCGACGACAAGTTCGGCATGGCGAGCCGCGACTTCCTCAACATGGACCACGTGATGTGGGAGTGCGACTACCCGCACTCCGACTCGACGTGGCCGTTCGCGCCGGAAGAGGTCATGGTGCACTTCGACGGTGTGAGTGACGCCGACGTCGATCGCGTCACGCACCTCAACGCCATGAAGCACTTCAAGTACGACCCGTTCACGCGTGCTCGGCGGCAAGGAGAACTGCACGGTCGGTGCGCTGCGGGCAGCGCGCGGTCGGCCACGACGTCGCCATCCGTTCCACCAACGCGGCGAAGGTCGGGGGCCACGCGGTGCGCTCGGTCGATCTCGGCGTTCCCTCCAGTCGTTGAGCGACGCCGTCGCCGGAGATCCGGCGATGTCCTTCACACCGTCGGCGCACGCGTCGCGCGCGCCCGAGTCGATCGCGATCGTCATGGCGTCGTCGGGCGAGCAGGTCACGTATGCGGAGCTCGACCGGCGCTCGACCCACTTCGCTCGCGCGCTGCGAACCCGAGGCATGCAGCCGGGTGACCACATCGCGATCGTGATGGAGAACAACCGCGCGTATCTCGAGGTCGCGTGGGCCGCGCAACGCTCGGGCCTGCACTACACCGCGATCAACAGCCATCTGCATGCTTCCGAGGTGCAGTACGTGCTCGACGACTGCGGCGCAACCGCGCTCGTGTCGTCCGCCGCGATGGCGGACGTCGTCGACGGGCTCGATCTCGCGCGAGTCGCGATCCGCGTGTCGGCGGACGGCGAGCTGCCCGGCTTCGAGTCGTACGAGGCGCTGCTTGCCGCGGTCGACGGCGGCGCGCTCGACGAGCAGGAAGGTCGCGAGATGTTGTACTCGTCGGGCACCACCGGGCGCCCGAAGGGCGTCCGCAAGGAACGGCCCGGTACGGCCTTCGGTGATCCCGCCGCCGCGCCCGTGCAGATCGCACAGGGCATCGCCCACTACGGCATCGCTCCCGGAAAGGTGTACCTCTCGCCTGCCCCGCTCTATCACTCCGCGCCGCTCGTGTACTCGATGTCCGTGCATCGCCTCGGCGGCACGGTCGTCGTGATGGAGAAGTTCGATCCTGCGCAGTGCCTCGAGCTCATCGAGCGCTACCGCGTCACCCACAGCCAGTTCGTACCGACGATGTTCACGCGCATGCTCCGCCTTCCGCACGACGTACGCGACCGCGCCGACCTGTCGAGCCTCGAGATGGCGGTGCACGCGGCCGCGCCGTGTCCCGTGGCCGTCAAGCGCCAGATGATCGAATGGTGGGGACCGATCCTGTTCGAGTACTACGCCGGTACCGAGGACATCGGCTCGACGGCGATCACCGCGCAGGAGTGGCTCGCGCATCCCGGCTCGGTCGGTCGTCCGATGAACGAGTGCCACATCGTGGACGAGGACGGAACCGAGCTCCCGCCGGGCGAACCGGGGCTCGTGTACTTCGCCGGCGGGCGTCCGTTCGAGTACCACAACGACCCGGAGAAGACGGCGTCCATCCTCAACGACAAGGGATGGCGGACGTTGGGCGACATCGGTTACCTCGACGAAGACGGCTACCTGTATGTCACCGACCGTCAGGCCCACATGATCATCTCGGGCGGAGTCAACGTGTACCCACAGGAAGCCGAGAACGTGCTGCTGTCACATCCTGCGGTGCTTGACGTCGCGGTGATCGGCGTGCCCGACTCGGAGATGGGTGAAGCGGTGAAGGCCGTCGTCCAAGCGACGGATCCGGATGCCGTCGGGTCCGAGCTCGAGGAGGAGATCCTCGCGTTCTGCCGCGACGAGCTTGCTTCGTACAAGTGCCCGCGTTCCGTCGACTTCGTCGATGAGCTGCCCCGCGATCCGAACGGCAAGCTCTACAAGCGCCGGCTGCGCGAGCGCTACTGGGAAGGCCACGACTCGCTCGTGATCTAGCGGTGCACCCGCCCGAGCGCGTTGCTATCGCGACGACTTCGTCGTCGGAGGCGAGGTGGTGGCGATCTGGGGTGCCGGGTTGGGCGGCTGGATCCTCTGACATGTCGCGTCGACGGTCACCGCTTCGGACGTTGCCTTGCCCTGCGGCTTGCCCGTGCGTGTGTACGCCTGTTGCACTGCGTTGCCCGCGACCCGAACCCGAAGACCGTCGACCGATCCCTGCGTCGAGCTCGAAGGCGCCATGGAGTGCGTCACGAAGCTGTCGTCGTCCTTGCGTGTCGTGTACACCAGCGTGCTGCCGGTGATCGGAGCAGTGACGTTCAGCGTCAGCGTCTCTGGCGGCGTACTAGGTCCCTGCGCGGTGACGTTCAGGCCGTTTCCAGGCGTTTGGATGCACAGCTGAACCGCGAGCGTCGTGACGGTTGGGCCGACGGAGACGTTGGCCGTCCCGATGGCGGGCGCCACGTCTGGTTTCGAGTCGCTACCGTCGGCGCCCTGCGTCGACTCCGCACCGGCGGAGCTCTCGGATCCGCCTGGCACGCCGCTACTCGCGTTCTTGCCCGCACTTCCACTACTGCTGCTGCATGCGTCGAGCGCGAGGGCGGCGACGATCAGTGCGCTGAGCGCGCAACGACCGATCAACTGCGCCCGCCGCCGTCCTGTTCTCGAAGGCATGTGCGCGCGGCTACCGAGGATCCCGGTGCGATAGATGTTCCGTCAGCAGGCTCATGCAGTGCGTCGGCGCCGACGCCCAAGCGCGAGTGCTGCCGCTCCGCCAAGAACCAGGAGCGCGCCGAGCCGCAGCGGCAGGGAGAGATCCGCTCCGGTTCTGGCCAGCGGAGCTGCGGTCGTCTGCCCTTCTTCGGAAGCGCCCGCGGGCGGCTTCACGGGGTTCGTGGTGCAGGTGGGGTTGGTGGCCTCGCAGGTCGCGGGCGGGGTCGTCCCGGTTGGCACGACGAAGTTGGTCACTTCACGATCGCCCGTGTCGGGTGAGTTGACGGTCGCCGCGAACGTGACTGTCGCGGTCGCGCCCGCTTCGATCGTTCCCGTGATGGTGAACGCCGCTCCGGTGATCGGTCCGATCGTCAGCCCGGTACCGGTGGCGAGCGCAGGTGGTGTGGTGACTCTGGCGTCGTCGAGGACCTTCGACAGATCGTCGGTGTGGTTCACCGTCGCCGGTGCTTTGCCGGCCGCGTTGGAGAACGTCAAGGTGTAGGTGAGCAGCTGTCCCTCGGCCACCGATGTCCTCGATGCGGGCACCACCGACTTGGTCACGACCAGACCCGGGACCGGGTTCGTCGTGCACGTGGGTGGTGCCGGGTCGGGCGCAGCGGCGGCGCGCAGCGTGGATGGGTTGCCCGGCTCGGCCACGCAGACATCGGGCGGCGTCGATCCCGTCGGGATCAGGAAGTTGTCGAGCTGGTGATCACCGGTGACGGGCGTGTTGACGGTGACTTTGAAGGTCACCGTGGCTGTCGTCCCGGCCGGTACGGCACCGGTGATGGTGAACGCACCGTTGGTGATCGGTCCGATGGTCAGTCCGATACCGGTTGCCAGAACCGGTGGTGTCGTGACGGTGGCGTCATCGAGCACCTTGGTGAGGTCGTCGGTGTGGTCGACCGTCGCCGGTGCCAGGCCGGTGGTGTTGTCGAACGTCAGGGTGTACGTGAGGACATCACCTTCGTTGACCGGTGTCGTCGACGGCGGGTCGACGGTCTTCGACACCACCAGACCCGCGATCGGATGCGTCGTACACGTGACGTCTGTCCGCTCGCACACAGTCGGCGGCTGTGTCCCCGTCGGCACGATGAAGTTGTCCAAGTCGTGATTTCCCGTGACAGGGCGGTTCACGGTGACGCTGAACGTGACGGTGGCGGTCTCACCTGCGCCGATCGTTCCGGTGATGGTGAACGCCGCTCCGGTGATCGGTCCGATGGTCAGTCCGGTACCGGTGACCAGAACCGGAGGATTCGTGACGGTGGCGTCGTCGAGCACGTCAGCCAGGGCGTCGGTGTGGTCGACGGTGGCGGGTGCTTTGCCGGCGGAGTTGTCGAAGGTGAGGGTGTAGGTGACTTCGGCGCCTTCATTGACCGGTGTGGTCGAGGGTGGCACTGCGGTCTTGGTGACGACCAGTGCGGGGACCGGATGCGTTGTGCACGTCGGGTCCGAGGGCAGGCATTCGGTGGGCGGGGTGGTGCCGGTGGGGACGACGAAGTTGTCGAGTTGGTGGTCGCCGGTGTCGGGGGTGTTGACGGTGACGGCAAGCGTGACGGTGGCGGTCTCGCCCGCGGCGAGGGTGCCGGTGATGGTGAAGGTTCCGGTGACGGGCCCGATGGCCAGGCCGCTGGTGGTGGCAGGAGGGGTGGTGACGGTGGCGTCGTCGACAACGCCCGTCAGGTCGTCGGTGTGGTCGACGGTGGCGGGTGCTTTGCCGGCAGCGTTGTCGAAGGTGAGCGTGTACGTCACGACTTGTCCCTCGACCACCGGGGTGGTCGAGGCGGGGTCGGCGGTCTTGGTGACGACGAGCGCCGGCAGAGGATGGGTGGTGCAGGCGAGGTCGGCGGGCAGGCACGTCTCGGGCGGGGTGGTGCCGGTGGGGACGACGAAGTTGTCGAGTTGGTGGTCGCCGGTGTCGGGTGCGTTGACGGTGACGGCGAGCGTGACGGTGGCGGTCTCACCGGCGGCGAGGGTGCCGGTGATGGTGAACGCACCGTTGGTGATGGTCCCGATGGCCAGGCCGCTGGTGGTGGCTGGAGGGGTGGTGACGGTGGCGTCGTCGAGGACCTTGGTGAGGTCGTCGGTGTGGTCGACGGTGGCGGGTGCTTTGCCGGCAGCGTTGTCGAAGGTGAGCGTGTAGGAGACGACGTCGCCCTCGTTCACGGGCGTCGTCGAGGCGGGGTCGGCGGTCTTGGTGACGACGAGCGCCGGCAGAGGATGGGTGGTGCAGGCGAGGTCGGCGGGCAGGCACGTCTCGGGCGGGGTGGTGCCGGTGGGGACGACGAAGTTGTCGAGTTGATGGTCGCCGGTGTCGGGGGTGTTGACGGTGACGGCGAGCGTGACGGTGGCGGTCTCACCGGCGGCGAGGGTGCCGGTGATGGTGAACGCACCGTTGGTGATGGTCCCGATGGCCAGGCCGCTGGTGGTGGCTGGAGGGGTGGTGACGGTGGCGTCGTCGAGGACCTTGGTGAGGTCGTCGGTGTGGTTGACGGTGGCGGGTGCTTTGCCGGCGGAGTTGTCGAAGGTGAGCGTGTAGGAGACGACGTCGCCCTCGTTCACTGGCGTCGTCGAGGCGGGAACTGCGGTCTTGGTGACGACGAGCGCCGGCAGAGGATGCGTCGTGCAGGCGAGGTCGGCGGGCAGGCAATCGGTGGGCGGTGTCGTGCCGGTGGGGACGACGAAGTTGTCCAACTGGTGATTGCCGGAGTCGGGGGTGTTGACGGTGACGGCGAGCGTGACGGTGGCGGTCTCACCGGCAGCCACCGTCCCGGTGACCGTGAACGCATTACCGCTGATCGGTCCGATGATGAGGCCGGTCCCGGTGGCGAGTGCTGGTGGGGTGGTGACGGTGGCGTCGTCGAGGACCTTGGTGAGGTCGTCGGTGTGGTTGACGGTGGCGGGGGCCTTGCCGGCGGAGTTGTCGAACGTGAGCGTGTACGTCACGACTTGTCCCTCGACCACCGGAGTGGTCGACGGTGGCACTGCGGTCTTGGTGACGACCAGCGCGGGGACCGGATGGGTGGTGCAGGTCGGGTCCGATGGCAGGCACTCGGCGGGTGGGGTGGTGCCGGTGGGGACGACGAAGTTGTCGAGCTGGTGGTCACCGGTGTCGGGGGTGTTCACGGTGACGGCCAACGTGACCTGGGCCGTTGAGCCGGCGGCGAGGGTGCCGGTGATGGTGAAGGTGCCGCCGGTGATCGGTCCGATGGTCAACCCGCTGGTGGTGGCTGGCGGCGTGGTGACGGTGGCGTCGTCGAGCACCTTGGTGAGGTCGTCGGTGTGGTTGACGGTGGCGGGTGCTTTGCCGGCGGCGTTGTCGAAGGTGAGCGTGTAGGTGACGACGTCGCCTTCGTTGACCGGTGTGGTCGACGGTGGCACTGCGGTCTTGGTGACGACGAGTGCGGGCACGGGATGGGTGGTGCACGTCAGGTCGGACGGCAGGCACGTCGGCGGGCGGTGTGGTGCCGGTGGGGACGACGAAGTTGTCGAGTTGATGATCACCGGTGTCGGGGGTGTTCACGGTGACGGCCAAGGTGACGGTGGCTGTTGTCCCGGGCGGTACTGCGCCGGTGATGGTGAAGGTGCCGCCGGTGATGGGTCCGATGATGAGGCCGGTCCCGGTGGCGAGTGCGGGTGGGGTGGTGACGGTGGCGTCGTCGAGGACCTTGGTGAGGTCGTCGGTGTGGTTGACCGTGGCGGGTGCTTTGCCGGCAGCGTTGTCGAAGGTGAGCGTGTAGGTGACGACCTGCCCCTCGTTGACCGGTGTCGTCGAGGCGGGAACTGCGGTCTTGGTGACGACGAGTGCGGGCACGGGATGGGTGGTGCACGTCAGGTCGGACGGCAGGCATTCGGTGGGCGGTGTGGCGCCGGTGGGGACGACGAAGTTGTCGAGTTGATGGTCACCGGTGTCGGGGGTGTTCACGGTGACGGCCAAGGTGACGGTGGCTGTTGTCCCGGGCGGTACTGCGCCGGTGATGGTGAAGGTGCCGCCGGTGATCGGTGACACCGTCAACCCGCTGGTGGTGGCCGGCGGCGTGGTGACGGTGGCGTCGTCGAGCACCTTGGTGAGGACGTCGGTGTGGTTGACGGTGGCGGGTGCTTTGCCGGCGGCGTTGTCGAAGGTGAGCGTGTAGGTGACGACCTGCCCCTCGTTGACCGGTGTCGTCGAGGCGGGAACTGCGGTCTTGGTGACGACCAGCGCGGGCACGGGATGCGTGGTGCAGGCGAGGTCGGCGGGCAGGCACGTCGCTGGCGGTGTCGTGCCGGTGGGGACGACGAAGTTGTCCAACTGGTGATTGCCGGTGTCAGGCGTGTTGACCGTGACGGCGAACGTGACGGTGGCGGTCGTACCCGGGCGGACTGCGCCGGTGACGGTGAACGTGCCGCCGGTGATCGGACCGACGATGAGACCGGTACCGGTGGCGAGTGCTGGTGGGGTGGTGACGGTGGCGTCGTCGAGCACCTTGGACAGGTCGTCGGTGTGGTTGACCGTCGCCGGTGCTTTGCCGGCGGCGTTGTCGAAGGTGAGCGTGTAGGTGACGACCTGCCCCTCGTTGACCGGTGTCGTCGAGGCGGGAACCGCCGTCTTGGTCACCACCAGCGCCGGGACCGGATGCGTGGTGCACGCCACGTCGGCGGGCAGGCACGTCGCGGGCGGTGTGGTGCCGGTGGGGACGACGAAGTTGTCCAACTGATGGTCACCGGTGTCAGGCGTGTTCACGGTGACGGCGAACGTGACCGTCGCCGTTGCGCCGGCGGCCAGGGTTCCGGTGACGGTGAACGTGCCACCGGTGATGGGTCCGATGATGAGGCCGGTACCGGTGGCGAGTGCGGGTGGGGTGGTGACGGTGGCGTCGTCGAGCACCTTGGACAGGTCGTCGGTGTGGTTGACCGTGGCCGGTGCTTGGCCGGCGGCGTCCGAGAACGTGAGGGTGTAGGTGATGACCTGTCCCTCGTTGACGGGAGTCGTCGACGCGGGAACCGCCGTCTTGGTGACGAAGAGCGCGGGCACGGGATGGGTGGTGCAGGTGAGGTTGGACGGCAGGCACGTGGCCGGTGGGGTGGTGCCGGTGGGAACGACGAAGTTGTCCAACAGGTGATTGCCCGTGTCGGGGGCGTTGACCGTGACCGCGAACGTGACCGTCGCCGTTGCGCCGGCGGCCAGGGTTCCGGTGACGGTGAACGTGCCACCGGTGATGGGTCCGATGATGAGGCCGGTACCGGTGGCGAGTGCGGGCGGGGTGGTGACGGTGGCGTCGTCGAGCACCTTGGACAGGTCGTCGGTGTGGTTGACCGTGGCCGGTGCCTGGCCGAGGGCGTTCGAGAAGGTGAGCGTGTACGTGATGACCTGGCCCTCGCTCACCGCTGTCGTCGACGCGGGAACGGCGGTCTTGGTGACCAAGAGCGCGGGCACGGGGTGAGTGGTGCACGTAGGGTCGGACGGCAAGCACGTGGCCGGTGGGGTGGTGCCGGTGGGAACGACGAAGTTGTCGAGCCGATGGTTACCGGTGTCGGGTGTGTTGACGGTGACGGCAAGCGTGACCGTCGCCGTGGCGCCGGGCGCGAGGGTTCCGGTGACGGTGAACGTGCCGCCGCTGATCGGTGACACCACCAAGCCGGTTCCGGTCGCCAGGGTTGGTGGGGTGGTGACGGTGGCGTCGTCGAGGACCTTGGTGAGGTCGTCGGTGTGGTTGACCGTGGCCGGTGCTTGGCCGGCGGCGTTGGAGAACGTGAGTGTGTAGGTGATGACCTGGCCCTCGCTCACCGCTGTCGTTGACGCGGGAACGGCGGTCTTGGTGACGACGAGCGCGGGCACGGGGTGAGTGGTGCACGTCAGGTTGGATGGCAGGCAGGTGGCGGGTGGGGTGGTGCCGGTGGGCACGAGGAAGTTGTCGAGGCGATGGTCGCCGGTGTCGGGAGTGTTCACCTTCACGGCGAAGGTGACGCTGGCGGTCGCTCCGGCGGCGAGGGTGCCGGTGACGGTGAACGTGCCACCGGTGATGGGTCCGATGGTCAGGCCGCTCGAGGTGGCCGGTGGTGTGGTGACGGTGGCGTCGTCGAGGACCTTGGTGAGGTTGTCGGTGTGGTTCACGGTGGCCGGCGCCTTGCCGGCGGCGTTGGAGAACGTGAGCGTGTAGGTGACCGTGTCACCTTCGTTGACCGATGTGGTCGAGGCCGGAACCGCGGTCTTGGTCACGACCAGTGCGGGGACGGGGTTCGTCGTGCACGTCGGGTTGGATGGCAGGCAGGTGGCAGGTGGGGTGGTGCCGGTGGGCACCAGGAAGTTGTCGAGTTGATGATCGCCGGTGTCCGGCGTGTTCACCCGCACCGCGAACGTGACCGTGGCCGTGGTTCCCGCGGGTACCGCGCCGGTGATGGTGAACTTGCCGCCGCTGATGGACGACACCACCAACCCGGTTCCGGTCGCGAGCGCCGGTGGTGTCGTGACGGTGGCGTCATCGAGGACCTTGGTGAGGTCGTCGGTGTGGTTCACGGTGGCCGGCGCCTTGCCGGCGGCGTTGGAGAACGTCAGCGTGTACGTGAGGATCTGACCCTCGGCGACCGGTGTGGTCGACGCTGGCACCACCGACTTCGAGACCACCAAGGCGGGGACGGGGTTGGTCGTGCACGCGGGATTCGAGGGCAGACAGGTCGCCGGCGGTGTCGTGCCGGTGAGCACCAGGAAGTTGTCGAGCTGGTGATCACCGGTGTCCGGTGTGTTCACCCGCACCGCGAACGTGACCGTGGCTGTCGCCCGAGCGGCGAGCGTTCCGGTGACGGTGAACGTGCCGCCGCTGATCGGTGACACCGTCAAGCCACTGCCGGTCGCCAGTGCAGGTGGTGTCGTGACGGTGGCGTCGTCCAACACCTTGGAGAGGTTGTCGGTGTAGTTGACGGTGGCGGGCTGACCGCCGCCGCTGTTGTCGAAGGTCAACGTGTACGTCACGACTTGGCCCTCGGCCACCGGAGTGGTCGACACCGGCGACGAAGCCTTGGTCGCGACGAGCCTCGGCGCGCTGTTGGTGAACGTGCAGACGATCGACTGGCCGGTCTCGGTTGGACCGGGCGCTGGCAGCGTGAAGTTGAAGCTCTGCGCGGTTCCCGACGCGACGACCGCGCCACCGGCACCCTGGTCGATGCACTGGTAGGTCGTCGTGTAGTTCGCGAGCACCGTCGTCCCGGCCGCGGTCTCGGCGAAGGTGTAGGTGGTGCCGGTGACGCCCACCACCGGACCGGCCTTCGCAGCCTGGACACCAGTGGCCGTCCCGCTCGTCGTGGCCGTGTTGCCACCGGACAGCCCGCCGCCTGTGATCGACAGATTGAACTGGTCGGTGTCGGCCTGCCGGTTGACCACGTTCTTCTGGAGCTGCATGACCGGCGGGACCGAACATGCCGCGAGGTCGACGCCGATCGTGCCGCCGGTGCCGGCGAAGTTGACGGCCGACGGACCGGCGAGGACTGTGCCGGTGTTCGGGTCGACCTTCACGATCGCAGTTCCATTGCCGGGCGTCGTGGAGAACTGGAGGAACAAGCTGCCGGTGTTGTCGAAGGCGATCCCGTTGTACGCGTTCGAATTCGGATTGGCGTAGGTGGTCAGTCTCGTATCGGTGAGGGTGGGCGGGGTCGTTTGGGGTGTCGTCGGCAGTGGGCCTTTGATCAGACCCAATGCCGCGTTGGTGGTGACGGAGCTCACGATGAAGACATCACCGTCGCGGTCGAACGCGATGTCGCCGTTCGTTCCGCTCGTGGTTCCGGGATTGGTCTCGGGCCATGTGGAGTTGGCCACCACACCGATCGATGTGTTGCTGGTGGTGTTCCAACCGAAGATCGTCACCGCGTTGGTGGGCGCGTTGGCCAGGCTCGCCCAGTAGTAATTCCCGCTGAGCGGATCGATGGCACCGGCGACTATCCCGCCGCTCGCGATGCTCGCTGCGGTGACGCCGGAAGGCAGCTTGCCGGCCGTGTTGACGACGGCCGGATGGTTGGTCCACGCCTGCGTGCTCGTGTTGTACGAGTACAACTGGAACGTCAGGTTGGCGCCACTCACTGTCGGGGCCTGCGGGGCGAGAGCCCAGGCGCCGAGACCGCCCGCAGTGATACCGAGCGCGTTGGGCTGATTGTTCGGAATGGAGGTGCTGACCTGCGCGGCGCTGACCGGATTCGTGCCGCTCATCGAGCCGACCGAGACCGCGTTCAAGATGCCGTTGGTGCCGGAGCCGCGTTGGACCTGATAGATGGTTCCGCCGCTGCAATCGAATGGCGATCCCTGTCCGGGAATCGCGAGCGCGGCAGGAGCGGTGACGGCGGACGTGACCAGTGCCGTCAATGCCCCGACCATCGCCATCGCGGCGAGTGCTGCGAGCGACCTTCGGGGCCCGGAATAGCGCATTGTCTCTAACGACCTTCCGCCGTCGACGTGTAACTGGTCGCCCGACACTTACGTGCCACAGAAAGTATGTCCGATTTGCTCAGCTCATGACAGTTGCAGCTTTCAAGGGCACGGTGACGGGTTCGTTCCTTGGCCTCCGCGGGCGCTCTGACGGAGCGCGAACTCGCGAAGCACGTCTTGTTGCGCGCCGACTTCGGGCCCTGCCATAGGACGATTCGCGCGCACGGTGGTCAGCGCGTCGTCGAGCGGGATCCCGGCGCGTACCAGCACGGCAACCGCGATCGTCCCGGCGCGTCCGATGCCGCCTGCGCAGTGCACGACGATCGATTCTCCGCCGGCGAGCCGCGTGCAGATGTCGTCGACCAAGCCGCGCAGCTCGTCGAGTCCCGGCGCGTGCATATCGGGTATGGGGTGGTGCACCGCGTGCGTGCCGAGATTCGCTCGCAGCCACTTCGTGTAGGCGGGATACCGATCGTCGAGCTCGTACGTCTCGGTGAGGCAGACGACGGTGGTGGCACCGACACGATCCATCAGCGCCAGAGGGTCGGGTCCGATGGCGTGCTTGCCGCACAGGAACAGCCGCCCCGAGAGCGCGCCGGGCAGCGGTATCTCGTCGATGCCTCCGTCTCGAGAACGACCCGTCGGCCACGCCATGGGCTTCATCCTGCACGACGAGCGAGCGGCACTCCGCCGCCGGAAACGGCCTTCTCGCCTCAGGAGATTCCTGCTATCGTGATGGCGACATTCGCCGATCGGAGGACGAGACGGGATGCCGCACTTCCTGAAACCGGCTGAGGGCAGCTGGACCGAACACTTCGGCATCGACACCCAACCGGTGTCCTACGACGACTCGATCAGTCCTGATCACTACGAGCTCGAGCGCGACGCGATCTTCCGGCGGACATGGCTCAACGTCGGTCGGGTCGAGCAGCTTCCTCGCCGCGGCGCCTACTTCACGAAGGAGCTCGACGCCGCGCGCACGTCGGTCGTCGTCGTGCGCGCGGCCGAGGGTGACGAAGGGGTGCGAGCGTTCCACAACATGTGCCGCCACCGGGGCAACAAGCTCGTGTGGACGGACTATCCGCGCGAAGAGACGAGCGGCACGTGTCGCCAGTTCACGTGCAAGTACCACGGCTGGCGCTACGACCTCGAGGGACAGCTCACGTTCGTGCAGCAGGAAGACGAGTTCTTCCACGTCGACAAGTCCGACTTCGGCCTCGTCCCGGTGCAGGCCGAGGTGTGGCAGGGGTTCATCTTCGTGAACCTCGATCCCGACAACGCGACGCCGTTGCGCGAGTACCTCGGCGAGATGGGTGCGGGCATCGAGGGCTACCCGTTCCATCTGATGACGCAGGTGCACAAGTTCCGTGCCGAAGTCGGAAGCAACTGGAAGTTGTTCATCGACGCGTTCATGGAGTTCTACCACGCACCTGTTCTGCACGCGAAGCAGTCGGTCGACGACGAGTCGCGCAAGTTGCAGGCGTTCGGTTACGAAGCGCTCGCATACGACGTCGACGGTCCGCACGGCATGGTGTCGTCGTGGGGTGGCATGTCGCCGCCGAAGGACGTCGGCATGGTGAAGCCCATCGAGCGGGTGCTGCGCAGCGGCTTGTTCGGCGTCTGGGACTCGCCCGACATCGGCATCGACGAGCTGCCGCCGGGGCTCAACCCGGCCCGCCATCCGTCGTGGGGCGTGGACTCGTTCCTGTTCTTCCCCAACTTCATGCTGCTGGTGTGGAAGCCGAACTGGTACCTCACGTACCACTACTGGCCGACGTCGTACAACACGCACGTCTTCGAAGGCACGCTGTACTTCGTTCCGCCTGCCAATGCGTACGAGCGACTTCAACAAGAGCTCGCCGCGGTGACGTTCAAGGAGTACGGGCTGCAGGACGGCAACACCCTCGAGGCAACGCAGACCATGCTCGAATCTCGTGCTGTGCCCGCGTTCCCGTTGAACGACCAAGAGGTGATGTTGCGGCACCTCCACGTCACCGCGCGCAAGTACGTCGACGATTACCAGTCCTCGAAGCCCGGCACGCCCGTGCGCATCTCGGCCGCATCGTGACGGAAGGAGACACCAGCATGTCGACGTTCCCAGCGGCGTTCGCTGATCTCGAGCCGTTTGCCGATTGGTCGATCCAGTCCGAGACGGCGCGCTACCAGAAGCGGGTCGGCTGCTCGATGCAAGAGCTCCAGGCGTTCTACGACGTCGCGTTCCCACTGCTCGCCGACGGCACCGAGTATCTGAAGAGCGTCTCGCTCGATGGCATCGACGAGCAGGACAAGCGGCTGCTGTGGCTGTTCTGCTCACTCGTCACCGTCTCGTTTCCCGTCGAGGTCTGGCGGCAGCCGAAGGTGCCCGACAGCGGCGCGTCGAGTCTCGACGCGGTGGTCGAGCCGGCCGTCTAGGCCGTCTGACCGGCCTAGGGTCGCTCCCGGCGCACGCAGTCGCGCGGGAGCGAACGGGGGACCATCGGTGATCGACATCGATCGACTTGCCACCTGGATGGACGGCGAGGGACTTGGCAAGGGCGAGACGATCGAGCACCGCTTCATCGCGGGCGGCTCGCAGAACGAGATCTACGAGATCCGCCGCGGCGACGTGCATGGTGCGTTGCGCATCCCGCCACCGAGCGCGCCGGAGAGCCGCGACGACGGGATCCTGCGCGAGTGGCGCATCATCGAGGCGCTCGAAGGCACGGACGTACCCCACACCCCCGCGATCGCGGCGAGCACCGACAAGGCCGTGCTCGGGCGCACCTTCTATCTCATGGGGTTCGTCGACGGATGGTCGCCGATGGGCATCCAGCGGGGGAGGTGGCCGGCGCCGTTCGACACGGATCTCGGCGCCCGCAAGGGGCTCGCGTACCAGTTGGTCGAGGGCATCGCCCTGCTGTCGAAGGTCGACTGGCAGGCCAAGGGCTTGCAGGACCTCGGTCGTCCCGACGGGTTCCACGAACGGCAGGTCGATCGATGGACGTCGTTCCTCGAACGCATCCAGGGTCGTGAGCTACCGGGACTCGACGAGGCATCGGCGTGGCTGCGCAGCCATCGTCCGCTCGACTACATCCCGGGCTTGATGCACGGCGACTACCAGTTCGCCAACGTGATGTACCGCGATGGTGCGCCCGCGCAGCTCGCCGCGATCGTCGACTGGGAGATGGGGACGGTCGGCGATCCCAAGCTCGATCTCGGCTGGGTCGTGCAGAGCTGGCCAGCCGACACGATGGCGGTCAAGGCAACCGAGTCGAGCTACGTCGACATGTACGCCATGCCATCGTGCGACGAGGTGCTCGCGCACTACGCCGAGGTGTCGGGCCGCCAAGTCGACGACATCGACTTCTACATCATCCTCGCGAAGTGGAAGCTCGCCATCGTGCTCGAACAGGGCTTCCAGCGCGCGGGCGACGACGAGAAGCTCCTCGCGTTCGGGCCGGTCGTGCTCGAGTTGATGAAGGGCGCGGCCGACCTCGCCGAGACGACGGACTACCGCTCGTGAGCACCGACGACTTGGTGTGCGAGCGGCACGGCGCCGTGCTCGTCGCTCGCCTCAACCGGCCTGATGCGCGCAACGCGCTCACGCCCGCGCTGATGCGGTCGCTGGGCGCGGCGATGGTCGCGGCCGAGTCGAATCCGGAGGTGCGCGTCGTCGTCCTCACCGGCACCGGCGACCGGGCGTTCTGCGCGGGGATGGACCTGCGGTCCTTCGCCGACGGCGAGGCGATGCCCCTCGGTGACGACGAGGACGGGCGTGGGTTCCTTCGCCTGATGCGAGGCGAGATCGAACTGCCGGTCATCGGCGCCGCCAATGCGACAGCCTTCGCCGGCGGGCTCGAGCTGCTGCTCGGTTGCGATCTCATCGTCCTTGCCGACGACGCACGCGTCGGGCTGCCAGAGGTGAAGCGGGCGCTGTTCCCCGCTGGTGGTGGAACGTTCCTCGCCACTCGCGTCCCACTCGCCGTCGCGCTCGAGTTGAACCTGACCGGAGACCCGATCGACGCGGGCCGCGCGTTGCAGCTCGGGCTCGTCAACGCGGTCGTGCCTCGCGACGAGGTGATGCCAGTTGCGCTCGGGTACGCGGAGCGCATCGCCGCGAACGGTCCGCTTGCCGTCCGGGTGATCAAGGAGCTGGTACGGCTCGCCATCGCCGACACTGCGCGTGCACGAGCGCGGCTGGAGGAATGGCAGCCCGTCGTGTTCGGCAGCGAAGACGCGCGCGAAGGCGCACTCGCGTTCGTCGAGAAGCGCACGCCGGTGTGGAAGGGGCGTTGACGGTCGCGTGAAGGCGGCGGTGTGTCGGCAGAACGGACCGCCGGAGGTGGTGGAGATCGACGACGTCGAGGCGCGGTCACTCGCACCGGGTCAAGTGCGGGTGCGCGTCCACGCCGCCTCGGTGAACTTCCCCGACGTGTTGCTCGTTGCCGGCGAGTACCAGATCCCCGTGCCGCCGCCGTTCGTGCCCGGTAGCGAGTTCGCCGGTGTCGTCGCCGAGGTGGCCGGCGATGTCGTGGGCGTGTCGACGGGGGACCGTGTGTTCGGTAGCACGCTCGTCGGCGCCTTCGCGGAGGAGGTCGTCGTCGCCGCGACGTCGCTCACGTCGGTGCCGGACGGCGTGGACGATCGGTCGGCCGCCGCGTTCGGCGTCGCGCACCGAACCGCGTACCACGTGCTGCGCTCGGTCGCGCAGGTCCAGGCGGGCGACGAGGTCGTCGTGCTCGGGGCGGGTGGCGGTGTCGGGCTGGCCACCGTGCAACTCGGGGCGGCGCTCGGCGCGTCCGTCACGGCTGTCGCGTCGAGCGATGCGAAGCTCGATGTTGCGAGGTCGTTCGGCGCGACGCATGTCGTCGACCATGGCCGCGGCGACCTCCGCCAATCCCTGCGTGATGCTCTTCCCGACGGTGCCGATGTCGTCGTCGATCCTGTGGGTGGCGAGCTCGCCGAGCCCGCGTTGCGTTCGCTCCGTTGGGGCGGACGGTTCGTGACCGTCGGCTACGCGTCGGGCGTCATCCCGCGCATCCCGCTGAACCTCGTGCTGCTGAAGGGCGTGAAGATCCTCGGGTTCCAGTTCCTCGACTTCGCCACGCACCTGCCGGACGAGCTCGAGCGCGACGAGCGCGAACTGCTCGTGCTGCTCGCGTCCGGCCGCGCCTTTCCGCACATCGGCGCGTCGTTCGCATTGTCCGACGCGGCCGCCGCGCTGCGCTACGTCGCCGACGGCCGCGCCATCGGCAAGGTCGTCCTCGACGTTCTGGCGTCGGATACGGCGGATATCCGCCGGTTGTGACGCCAGAACGAGAGGAACTCAGGTGCGACCGACGGATTCCTCTTCGTCGACGTCGGCGACCGGTGCGACGAACTGGGAGGTGTAGAGCCGGTAGTACGCGCCCTCGCGATCGAGTAGCTCGCTGTGTGATCCCTGCTCGACGATGCGGCCGTGCTCCATCACGAGGATCACGTCGGCGCCGCGGATCGTCGACAGCCGGTGGGCGATGACGAAGCTCGTGCGGTTGCTGCGCAGCCGGTTCATCGCCTCTTGGATCAGCACCTCGGTGCGGGTGTCGACCGAGCTGGTGGCCTCGTCGAGGATGAGGATGGCGGGGTCGGCGAGGAAGGCGCGGGCGATGGTGAGCAACTGCTTCTCGCCGGCGCTGATGTTGTCGCCTTCCTCGTTGATCTCGGTGTGGTATCCGTCCGGCAGCGAGTGCACGAAGCGATCCACGTACGTGGCGCGTGCGGCTTCGAGGATCTGCTCGTCGGACGCGTCAGGGTTGCCGTACGCGATGTTGTCGTGGATCGAACCGCCGAACAGCCACGTGTCCTGGAGCACCATGCCGATGTTCGAACGCAGCTCGTCACGCGGCGTCGACGCGATGTCGCGACCGTCGAGCGTGATGCGGCCGCCGTTCAGCTCGTAGAACCGCATGATGAGGTTGACGAGCGTTGTCTTGCCCGCGCCGGTCGGACCGACGATGGCGATGGTCTGACCTGGCTCGGCGACGAGCGACAGATCCTCGATCAGCGGCTTGTCGGGGCTGTACGAGAACGCGACGTGTTGGAACTCGACCCGTCCACGCGTCGGCGGCGCATCGACGGTCGGCTCGGGATCCGAGCTCTGCTCGTCGGCGTCGAGGAACTCGAGCACCCGCTCGAGCGACGCGATGCCCGACTGGAAGATGTTCATCATCGACGCGAGCTGCGTCAGCGGCATCGAGAACGTACGCGAGTACTGCACGAACGCCTGGATGTCACCAACGGTGATCGCGCCCGACGCCACTCGAAGACCGCCGACGACCGCGACGATCACGTACTGGATGTTGCCCATGAACATCGTCGCGGGCTGCATCAGGCTCGACATGAACTGCGCGTGGAACGACGCTTCGTAGAGCTCGTCGTTGGTCTCACGGAAGCGTTGCTCGACCTCGCGCTGACGTCCGAACGCCTTCACCACCGAGTGACCCGTGAACGTCTCTTCGATCTGCGCGTTGAGCAGTCCGGTGTTCTTCCACTGCGAGATGAACTTGGGCCGTGCTCGCGCCGCGATCACCCGCATCGACCAGACGGACACGGGGACGGTGGTCAGCGCGACGACCGCCAACAGCGGCGAGATCGTGAACATCATGATCGCCACGCCGATGAGCAGCAGCACCGAGTTGAGCATCTGGCTCATCGTCTGCTGGAGGCTCTGGGCGACGTTGTCGATGTCGTTCGTCACCCGGCTCAACAGGTCGCCGCGTGCATGCTGGTCGATGTAGCTGAGCGGCAGGGCGTTGACCTTGTCCTCCACCTGCCCGCGCAGGCGGTACATGAGGCGCTGGACGATGCCGGCGATCATGTATGCGACGATGACGGCGAGCGCGGCCGACGTGCCGTACAGGGCAACCGCCTGGAAGAGCACGTGGTGGAGAGCTGCGAAGTCGATGCCCTGGTGGCGCAGGACGCCGTTCACGATGATGTCGGTGCCGTGTCCGAGCACCCTTGGCCCGAGCACGTTGCAGGTCGCGCTCGTGATCGCGAGCACGGCGACGACGACGAGCCGCGGCCACTCGGGCTTGAGCAGCCCGCTCAGCCGGCGGACCGCGATGCCGAAGTCCTTCGTCTTCTCCGTCGGCACGCCGGCGGACGGACCCCATCGCCCGGCGGCGCGCGTCTCGGGGGCGGCGAGATCGATGTCGTCCGACTCTTCTTCGGGAACGAGTTCGCTGCGATCGTCGACGGTCGTCATCGTGCTGCCACCTCCGCCCGCTCCTCCTTCTCACCGATCTGCGACTGCACGATCTCGGCGTAGGTCGGCGACTCGACGAGCAAGTCGGCGTGCTTGCCTCGCCCAACGAGCGCACCGTCCTCGAGGACGAGGATCTCGTCGGCGGTCGAGATCGTCGACACCCGCTGCGCCACGATCACGACCGCAGCTTCACGGGTGTACGGGACGAGCGCGGCTCGCAGCCGTGCGTCCGTCGCGAGGTCCAACGCTGAGAACGAGTCGTCGAACACGTAGATGTCGGGCTTGCGCACGAGGGCACGCGCGATCGACAGACGCTGACGCTGCCCGCCCGACACGTTCGTGCCGCCCTGCTCGATGCGGGCATCGAGTCCGCCCCGCATGGCTGAAACGAAGTCACGCGCCTGCGCGACCTCGAGCGCCTCCCACATCTCTTCATCCGTCGCGTCGGGCTTGCCGTAGAGCATGTTGCTCGCGACCGTGCCCGAGAACAGATACGGCCGCTGCGGGACGAGCCCGATCGTGTTCCAGAGGATGTCGGGATCGAGCTCGCGCACGTCGACACCACCTACCAGGACCTTGCCCGAGGTGCTGTCGAAGAGGCGGGGGATGAGGTTGACCATCGTCGTCTTCCCGGCACCCGTACTGCCCACGATCGCGGTGGTCTTGCCGGGTTCGGTGAGGAACGAGATGTCGGTGAGCACCGCCTTCTCGGCGCCCGGGTAGTGGAAGCCGACGTTGCGGAACTCGAGCGAACCCGGGGTCAGGAGCCGCGCGACCGGCGCGGGCGGGGGCACGACGCTGACGTCCTTGTCGAGCACCTCCTGCATGCGATTGGCCGACACGGACGCTCTCGGGATCATCGAGATCATGAACGTCGCCATGACCACCGACATGAGGATCTGCACGAGGTAGGTGAGGTATGCGACCAGGGAGCCGACCTGCGCGTCGCCGCGCGAGATCGCATCCGCGCCGAGCCAAAGTACCGCGACGCTCGACGCGTTGATCAGGAAGTTCACCGTCGGGAACATCGACGACTGCAACCGACCGGCGCGCAGCGACACGACGGTCAGGTCATCGTTCGCCTTGTCGAACCGCTTGACCTCCTGCGGTTCGCGGACGAAGGCGCGCACCACGCGGATGCCGGTGATCTGCTCGCGCAGCACTCGGTTGACGTGGTCGATGCGCTCCTGCATCAGCCGGAACGCCGGGACCATCCGCGCCACGAGGATGCCCATGACGACTCCGGCGACAGGAATCGCGAACACGAGCACGACAGAAAGGCCGACGTTCTCGCGCATGGCCATGATGACGCCGACGACGATCGTGATCGGTGCGGCGATCGCCATCGTGGACGCCATGACGACGAGGAGCTGCACCTGTTGTACGTCGTTCGTGATGCGCGTGATCAGCGAGGGCGCACCGAACTGGCCGACTTCACGGGTCGAGAAGTCGGTGACCTTGTGGAACAGGTTCTTGCGCACGTCGCGCCCGAAGCTCATCGCCACCTTGCCGCCGTAGTACACGGCCGCGACCGCGAAGCACACTTGGATCAGCGCGAACACGACCATGATCGCGCCCCACTTCCAGATGTAGGGCTGGTCGCCGGGGATCACGCCGTTGTCGATGATGTTGGCGTTGATCGTCGGCAGCGTGAGCGTGGCCGACACCTGGACGATCTGGAGCACGACGACCGCGAGCAGCATCTTCCGGTACGGCCGCAGATGGGTGCCGAGAAGCTTCCTCAGCATTGGCGGCCTGCTTTCGAGACGCCGTGCAGAAAGACCTCAACGATCTCGCTGGGGGGTGCCGGCTCGTCGACCATCATCGGATGCGACATCGCGAACACGAGGGCACGCAGCATCCGTGCGGCGGCGCGGGGCGCGTACGCGAACTCGTCACGATGGGGCTCGAGCAACCGCGCCAGCGCCGGGCTCTCTGACATGGGGCCCTTCTTGCGGTCGTGGAAGCGGGTGCCGACGCTCGACACCAGCCGCCAGATCTCGAGGATCCGGTGCTGTGCGACGCCGGCTGCCGCTGCGACCGTCTCGGGGAGAGGGAGCGAAGGATCGATCGTGGCGAGCGCTCGTTCGAGCGGCGCGGGGTCGAGCGCGGCGTCGATGACGGCGACGAGCAGCTCGTCCTTGTCGGCGAACGCCCGGAAGACGGTTCCTTCGGCGATGCCGGCGGCATCGGCGATCTGCCGTGTGGTCACCATCTCGCCGTGCTCGACCAGCAAGGGGATGGCAGCCTCGATGATCATCGTCCGCCGCTCGTCGGGCGGAAGCGCGGCTGCCCGGCGCCGGGTGGTAGCGGTTTCCATCCGCACAAGGTTATGAGTGAGAACTCACTCATCCAACCTCGCCCCTGTCGGAAATCTTGGCCGCGGGTGCGAGAATCTTGTTTCCGAAATCGGAAATATCGCTCTCGCTCAGCATTGACGCAATAGTCAGAAACGCGTAGCGTGCTTTCCGCGCCCGAACGGCGGAAGCAGAAGTCGCCGCGCCACCCGGCGCCTCCTGTGCCGACCGCCTACGTTTTCTAACATCTTCGTCAGCTGACCCGGGGGGGAACCAGGTTCATGTCCACTCGACGGACGGGTGCGCGACTGCGTCGCTCGATACTGATAGCGGCTGTGTTGGCACTGTTGCTCGCGGCGTGCAGCAACTCGAGTGATACGAAGCCGACGGCTGCGGCGTCGGGGGCGAGCAGTGGTGCGGGTGCGTCGAACAGCGACACGACGACGCACGTGGCGCTGAGCGGTGTTCCGGGTGTGACCGACACCGAGATCGACTTCTCGTCCTTGGGCACGAACTCGAACAACCCGCTGGGCACCTGCGTGCTCGACTGCTTCGACGACGGCATCAAGGCGTACTTCGACTTCCGCAACAGCACCGGTGGCGTCTACGGGCGCAAGCTGGTGCTGTCGAAGTAGGTCGACGACGAGCTGTCGAACAACGAGGCCAAGGCGCTCGAGATCGTGTCGGCCAACGACACGTTCGGGACCTTCAGTGCGGCCCAGATCGGTAGCGGCTGGGCCGACCTCGCCGAGGCCGGGATCCCGACCTACACGTGGGCGATCAACCCGGCGCAGGCGGCCGGCCATCCCGAGATCTACGGCAACCGCGAAGTCGACTGCATCAGCTGCACGACGCGGCCCAGCACGTATGCCATCCAGGCGGCGGGCGGGAAGCGGATCGCGACGCTCGGCTACAGCGCGAGCGAGAACTCGAAGGACTGCGCCGACTCGACGCGCCGCGTCCGTCGAGAAGTACAGCAACGACATCGGCGGCGCCAACGCGGTGTACACCAACGACCATCTCGACTTCGGCCTACCGAACGGCATCGGTCCTGAAGTGACCGCCATGAAACAGGCCAGCGTCGACGTGATCTTCGCCTGTATCGACCTCAACGGCGTCAAGACCTTGGCGCAGGAGATGCAGCGACAGGGCATCCGCCAGTCGGTGAAGATCGTCCACACGAACACGTACGACCAGAAGTTCGTGCAGGACGCCGGCAACCTGTTCGACGGCGACATCGTGGCCGTCGGGTTCCGGCCCTTCGAGGCCGATCCCGGGCAGAGCGAGTTGAAGGACTTCCACGAGTGGATGGCGAAGGACGGCAAGACCGAGACCGAGATGGCGATGAACGGCTGGATCAACGCCGACCTCGCCTACGACGGTCTGAAGGCGGCCGGCGCCGAACTTCGACCGAGCCAAGGTCATCGCTGCGTCCAACACGCAGTTGACGTCGTTCACCGCCGGCGGGTTGACGCAACCGGTCGACTGGAGCCGTCAGCACGACGCCCCGACTGAAGAAGACCCGGCCACCCACGGCCCGAAGTTCGACTGCCAGGCGCTGGTGAAGGTCGGTCCGGACGGCAAGTTCCAGATGGTCGGCGATCCGACGAAGCCGTGGATGTGCTTCCCGGGCGGCACCCGCGACTGGACCGATCCCGTTCCCATGGACTTCAGCTGAGGGCGTAGCAGTCCGGCGATGTTTCTGAGCGCAGTCTCGGTCGGCTCGGACCTGTTCCGCGGGTTCCTGCAAGGTCTGCCGCCCGGGGCCGTGTACGCCCTCGTCGCGCTGGGCTTCGTCCTGACCTACAAGACGTCGGGGGTGTTCAACCTCGCCTTCGGCGCGCAGGCATACGTCTCGGCCGCGATGTACTTCAAGGCGCGGGTGCTGTGGGGTTGGGGGACGGTTCCGTCCGTCCTGCTCGCGGTGTTCGTGATCGCGCCCCTGATCGGGTTGCTGATGGAACGCCTCATCTTCCGGTACCTCCGCAACTCGGGGGCGATCGAGAAGCTGGTGGTCACGATCGGCCTGGCGGTCGCGATCCCGGCGTTGTTCGACATCGTCGCGAGCTTCAGCGCGATCGCCGGACGCACGCCGGTCGGCGTCGTCAACAACGGTGCGACCGTCTTCTACGACCCGTTCGACACCTACGCGTTCAGCCGCAACGAGCTCGTCGCGATGGGCACGGCAATCGTGGCGATGCTCGGACTCGTCGCGCTGTTCAAGTTCAGCTGCGCTCGGCCTGCGCATGCGCGCGGTGGTCGAGAGCGCCCGCATGACCGAGATGAACGGCATCAACGCCGAGCGCATCTCCGCCTTCGCGTGGATGCTGTCGTCGCTGTTCGCCGGCATCGCGGGGGTGCTCATCGCACCGCGGTTCAACACGCTCTCTGCCGGCGACTTCTTCAACCTCATGGTCGTCGCGATCGCGGCGGCGGCGATCGGCCGGCTGGTGAGCCTGCCGATGGCGCTCGCCGGAGGCGTCGGGTCTCGGCGTGCTCATCGCCGAGGTCAACACCTTCCTGCCCCGATGGAGCGACGACGTCACGTGGCTGCGGCCGATCCAGGATCACCTCACGCCGGCGATGCCGTTCCTCGTGCTGTTCGGCGTGCTCGTCTTCGTTCCCGCGCATCCGACGACAACACGACGCCGGCGACCCGCTCGCCGGCGTCGACCCGCCACCGCGCACGCTCGGCGCGGCCGCACCCGACCGACGCAGGGCGCGCACCGCGCGCGTCGTGCAGCTCGCGGTCCTCGCCGTCATCGGCGCCGTCGTGTTTTCGCAGGCCGATCAGTCGTGGATGTTCCTCGTCACCCAGGCCGTCGTGCTCGGCACGATCTTCCTGTCGATCACGGTGATCACCGGCATGGCCGGACAGATCTCGCTGTGCCAGGGCGCGTTCGCCGCCATCGGCGCGTTCACCGTGTTCCAACTCGTCGACCGCTTCAACATGTCGGTGCTGGTCGGCGCCATCGCCGGTGCGTTCATTGCTGCGGCACTGGGTGCGTTGCTGTCGTTGCCGATCCGCC
This sequence comes from uncultured Acidimicrobiia bacterium, assembly GCA_963721305.1. Lineage (GTDB taxonomy): Bacteria > Actinomycetota > Acidimicrobiia > Acidimicrobiales > JACDCH01 > DATAES01. Next base: position 243,308 of record CAVRIR010000006.1, on the reverse strand, counting down.
GGCTCGGCGGCGTGTGGACCGCGATCGCCACGCTCGCGTTCGCCTTCTTCTTCGACGCAGTCGTCGTTCAGTTGCCGTTCGTCGGTGGTGGATCGAACTCGTTGCTCACCGGTACGAAGGTGCCGCGGCCGGTGCTCGGACCGTGGGACTTCCGCGACGACAAGGCGTTCCTGGTTCTCACGATCATCGTGTTCGTCGTCGTCGCGCTCGTCGTCATCCAGTTGCGCAACGGCACGTTCGGGCGCACGCTGCTCGCACTGCGGGGGAGCAAGGTCGGCGCGGAGTCGATCGGCATCTCGGCCGGTCGGGCACGGCTCCTCGCATTCGCGATCTCCGGCTTCATCGCCGGTCTCGGCGGTGCGCTGCTCGCGATGCAGCAGAAGAACGTCAACTACTGCAACAACTTCGCGCCGTTCGCTGCGCTGTTCTGGCTCGTCTTGGTCGTCACGTTCAGCATGCGTACGGTCGAGGGCGCGGCCGTCTCTGCCGCGACGTACTCGTTGCTCGATGCAGTGATCCTGAAGGGCACGTTCCTCGGCTGGTTGCTGCAGGACTGGGACCGGATCCCGGGCATCTTCCCGATCCCCTCGGCGTGGCGGTTCGTCTTGTTCGGCATCGGCACCATCCAGTTCGCGCGCCATCCCGAGGGCATCCTCGAGTACGCGAAGCGCAAACGCTCGGTGAAGGCGGCGAAGCGACGAGCGACGCCCGCTGGTGACGACGAGCCGGCCGACGTCGCGGAGTCCGGCGCGCGTCCCGCGGCCGGGGTGGTCGGATGAGCACGGTCCTCGACGTGCGCGGGCTCACGAAGCGGTTCGCGGGCATCGTCGCGCTCGACGACGTCAGCATCGAGATCGAGGAGGGCGAACGGGTCGGCCTCATCGGACCGAACGGCGCCGGCAAGACGACGTTCTTCAACTGCATGCTCGGCATGCTCCCGATCGACGGCGGCACCGTCGAGCTCGCCGGCCGTGACGTGACCGGCATGTCGGTCAGCAAGCGGGCGCGCCTCGGCATCGGGCGCACGTTCCAGCGGATCGAGCTGTTCCCCGACTCCACCGTGCGCGACCACCTGTTCATCGCCGAACGGGTCCGCCGCGGTGACGGACGGCTCTGGAAGGACGCACTCGGCCTCGGCCGTCCGCGCCGGGACGAGCTCGCTCGGTGCGACGAGGTGCTCGAGCTCCTGGGTCTCGCGCCGCTCGCCGACGAGCCGATCGAACGGTTGAGTCTCGGGCAATGCCGCCTCGTCGAGGTCGGGCGCGCCCTCATGACCGAGCCGAAGGTCCTGCTGCTCGACGAGCCGTCGTCCGGTCTCGACCGCGCCGAGTCGGGGAAGCTCGCGCAGACGCTGCGCGACGTCCAGGCCGAGCAAGGGTTCGCGATCCTTCTCGTCGAGCACGACGTCGAACTGGTGTCGAGCTTCACCACCCGCTGCTACGTGCTGGACTTCGGGCGGCTGATCGTCGAAGGACCGTCGCTCGAGGTGCTCGCGAGCGCACAGGTTCGGTCCGCGTACCTCGGCAAGCTGGAGCCGGCGACATGAGCGAGCGAAGCGAACTGATGGCGGCCGCGCGACCGCCAGGAAGCCGGACGCTGATGGGGTCCGGGGGCGCAGCCCCCGTGCAACCATGACTCCCGTGCTCGAGCTGCGTGACGTGTGTGCCGAATACGGACCGTTCCGCGCACTGTTCGGCGTGTCGCTGCACATCGATCCCGGAGAGGCCGTCGCGCTCGTCGGATCGAACGGTGCCGGCAAGACGACGGTTGCTCGGGTGGCGTCGGGCCTTCTCGCGCCGAGCAGTGGCTCGGTCACGGTCGACGGCGTCGACATGACCGGTGCGCGCATCTACCGGTTCGCCCGTGCCGGCGTGGCGCATGCCGTCGAGGGACGTTCGGTGTTCGCGACGCTCGCCGTCGAAGAGAACCTCACGCTGTCCTTCCGTCGCGTGCACGGTCGCGCCGGCGTGAAGCCGAGTCTCGAGCGCGCGTACGAGCTGTTCCCCGTCCTCGGTCGTCGTCGCGGCCAGATCGCCGGCACACTCTCCGGCGGCGAGCAACGCATGCTCTCGCTCGCCCGCGTGATGGTCGAGGTGCCGAAGGTCCTCATCGCCGACGAGCTCTCGCTCGGGCTCGCGCCGATCATCGTGGACGAGCTCTACGACACCCTCACCCGGCTGCGCGCGGAAGGCACCTCGTTGCTGATCATCGAACAGCAGGTCAGCCACGCACTCGCGCTCGCCGATCGGGTTGCCATCCTCGACCACGGCACCGTCTCGTGGCTCGGCGACAGCGCGGAAGCGCAGACCGTCGTCCACCAAGCCTTCGAGCCCGCGTAACCGCGGCAATTCCACCAACCTTCAGCTTGAAAGGGAGTTCGGCATGCGGATCGGGGTGATGCTCGGCCCGGAGCGTGGGCGGTACGGCACGAAGGTCGAGCGGCTCCGAGCCGACGCGCGGTGGGCCGAGGACGCGGGGATGTCGTCCGTGTGGATCCCGCAGATCCCGGACGACTTCGACGCGCTGACTGCGGCGACGCTCGTCGGCATGGACACCGAACGCATCGAGATCGGCACCGCCGTCGTGCCCGTGCAACCACGGCATCCGATCGCGCTCGCGCAGCAGGCGCTGTCGGTGCAGGCGGTCTGCCAGGGACGCCTCGCGCTCGGGCTCGGCGTCTCGCACCACTGGATCATCGACGAGATGCTCGGTCTTCCGTACGAGAGGCCGGCGGCCACGTTGCGCGCGTACCTCGACGTGCTCGATCGCGCGCTCGCCGGACCCGGCACGGTCGACGTCGAGAACGACCTGTTCCGAGTGCACAACCCCCTCGACATCACCGACGTCACGCCGACTCCCGTCCTGGTCGCCGCGCTCGGGCCGCTCATGCTGAAGCTCGCCGGCGAACGGACGGACGGCACCGTCCTCTGGATGGCCGACGAGCGCGCCATCGGCGAGCACATCGCACCGGTCATCACGGACGCAGCGAGCAGCGCGGGCCGCAAGCCGCCCCGCATCGTCGCGGGCATACCGATCTGCCTGTGCCGTGATGACGAGATCGACGTGGCCGTCGCGCGGGCCAACCGGATCCTCTCGGAGGCGGAGATATCGCCGAACTACAAACGCCTGCTCGAGCACGGCGACGCTCGCGAGGTCGGTGACATCCTCGCCGCCGGGAGCGAGTCGACCATCGAGAAGCGCCTGCGTGCGTTCGCTGATGCGGGCGCGACAGACGTGTCGATCCGGGTCGTGCCGGTCGGCGAGGGCCGTGACGAACTGGTGGCTTCGTCGCAGCGGACGCGGGAGTACCTGGCGTCGCTCGAAGGCTCGCTCTGACGGCTCCGGACCCCGGCTACCGCTGGCGCCAGCGGTCCTGAAACACTACTCTCCCAGACAAGAACGCCGTTCTCATTCTGAAAGAGGGACCAGCATGCCGCAGGCAGCGCTCGACATCCCCGTCTTCGACGCCGACAACCACCTCTACGAGACCAGGGACGCGATCACGAAGTTCCTGCCTGATCGGTATCGCCACGCGGTCGACTACGTCGACGTCCGCGGGCGCACGAAGATCGTCCTCCGCGGCCGCATCAGCGAGTACATCCCGAACCCCACGTTCGACGTCGTCGCCCGGCCGGGTGCGATGGAGGACTACTTCCGCCGTGGCAATCCGGAGGGCAGGAACCGGCGCGAGATCTTCGGTGATCCGATGCGCGCCCTCGAGGGGTTCCGCGATCCCGCCGCACGCGTGCAGTTGATGGACGAGCAGGGTCTCGATCGCGCGCTCATGTTCCCGACGCTCGCGAGCGTGATCGAGGAACGGATGAAGGACGACCCCGAGATGATCCACGCGGTCATCCACTCGCTCAACGAGTGGATGTACGAGACGTGGACGTTCAACTACGACGAGCGCATCTTCGCCACGCCGGTCATCAGCCTTCCGATCGTCGAGCGAGCGATCGAAGAGCTCGAATGGGTCGTCGAGCGCGGCGCCCGCGTCGTGCTCATTCGTCCCGCCCCCGTCCCGGGCGTGCGCGGCTCGCGTTCGTTCGGTTTCCCGGAGTTCGACCCGTTCTGGGAGAAGGTCGTCGAGCACGATCTCCTCGTCGGCATGCACTCGTCCGACAGTGGCTACGAGGCCTACGCCAACGACTGGCTCGGCTCCAACGAGGAGATGTTGCCGTTCCAGCCGCAGGCCTTTCGCATGTTGCAGGCATGGCGTCCGATCGAGGACTCGGTTTCGGCGCTGGTGCTGCACGGCGCGCTGTCGCGGTTTCCGCAGCTCAAAGTGGCGGTCATCGAGAACGGCAGCGGCTGGGTCGAGCCGCTGCTGAAGAACATGGCAGACGTCTACAAGAAGATGCCGCAGGACTTCCCGGAGGATCCGGTCGCCGTCGTCAAGCGCAACATCTACATCAGCCCCTTCTGGGAAGAGGACCTCGGCGCGCTCGCCGAGCTCATCGGTGAGGAGCACGTGCTGTTCGGCTCGGACTATCCCCATCCCGAAGGGCTCGCGGACCCGGTGAGCTACGTCAAAGAGCTCAACGGTCTTTCCGAGGAGAAGGTGCGCAAGATCATGGGTGGCAACCTCGCTCACTTGATGAACGTCAAGGACGCGGTTCTGCGTTGACGTCAGACGACGCGCCGGGCTCGATCCCGGCGTTGCTCGCAAGCGCGGCGGCGCGATTCGGCGCACAAGTCGCGGTCGTCGACGGCGGCGTCCAACTCACCTACGACGAGCTGCTCGACAAGGCGGGCACGTTCGGCGCGGCGCTCGCCGCGTCTGGAGTCGTGCCCGGCGACCGCGTTGCGATCTGGGCGCCGAACAGCGCGCGCTGGATCGTCGCCATGCTCGGTCTGTCCCAAGCGGGCGCAGTGCTCGTGCCGGTCAACACGCGGTTCAAGGGTGTGGAAGCGGCGGACATCCTGGGTCGCAGCAGGGCGCGCGTTCTCGTAACGGTGACCGACTTCCTCGGCACGAACTACCTCGACCTGCTGGCGGCCAGCGGCGCGCCACTCGACGACATCGAGACGACGGTGATCATCGACGGTCCGGTCCCTGCGACCGCGGTGTCGTGGGACGACTTCACGTCACGCGCGTCGGCGGCGCGACGCGCGGAGGTCGAGCAGCGGGCATCGGACGTCGGCCCGGACGACCCATCGGACATCCTGTTCACGTCCGGCACCACCGGCCTGCCGAAAGGAGTCGTGCAGACGCACGGTCGCACGCTCCGCGTCGCGACGGACTGGGTGGCCATGACGGGACTCCGCTCGGGCGACCGCTATCTCATGATCAACCCGTACTTCCACATGTTCGGGCTGAAGGCCGGCATCCTCGCGTCGATCGCGGCCGGCGCGACGATGCTGCCCGAGCCCGTGTTCGACGTCGACCGTGCGCTCGGCCGAGTCGAGACGGACAAGATCACGGTGTTGCCGGGTGCACCGACCCTGTACCAGTCGATCCTCGACCATCCGCACCGTGACGCGCACGATCTGTCGACGTTGCGGGTCGCGGTGACGGGCGCGGCCGACATCCCTGTCGAGCTGATCCGGCGGATCGTCGACGAGCTGCCGTTCCCCACGATCATCACCGGCTACGGCCTGACCGAGGGCGGCACCGCGGCGGCCACCTCACCGGATGACGACGTCGAGACCATTGCCACGACGGTCGGTCGTGCCCGCCCGGGATTCGAGCTGCGCATCGTGAACGACGTGGGCGCCGAGCTTCCGGTGGGAGAGGCCGGTGAGATCGTCCTGCGCGGTGGCAGCATCATGTCGCACTACCTGGATGATCCCGATGCGACCGCGCAGGCGTTGTCAGAGGACGGTTGGCTGCGCACCGGTGATCTCGGCGTCCTCGACGACGACGGCTGTCTGCGCATCGTGGGACGCGCGAAGGACATGTTCATCGTGGGCGGGTTCAATGCGTATCCGGCGGAGATCGAGAACCACCTCTTGCGCCACCCCGACATCATGCAGGCGGCGGTGATCGGCGTTCCGGACGGACGCCTCGGCGAAGTGGGCATGGCGTTCGTCGTGATCCGAGCGGGCGCGAAGACGACCCCCGAGTCGGTCATCGAGTGGGGCCGCGAGCAGATGGCCAATTACAAGGTGCCACGCGCGGTCGAGATCGTCGACGAGCTGCCGCTGAACGCCACCGGCAAGGTGATGAAGGACGTGCTTCGCGAGCGCGCGGTCTCCGGTTCGAGGGCATGACGAACGCCCTCGAACTGCGGGGAGAAACGGGCGTGATGGCGCCCGTTTCCATCCAACATTCGTTCGGGGGCGTGACGGGTGCCCTTGAACTGCGGGGAGAAACGGGCGTGATGGCGCCCGTTTCCATCCAACATTCGCTCGAGGGGGGTCCGAGTTGATGCCGTTGATGCATCACGGGCTCGAGCGGGCGGCAGACCAGTTCGGTGAGCGCGACGCCGTGCTCGCAGGCGACGACGCGGTGACCTTCGCCGAGCTCGACGAACGAAGCAATGCGTTCGCACGCCAGCTCGCGGTGCAGGGCGTCCATCCTCGCGATCGGGTCGCGATGATGCTGACCAACCGGCCGGAGTTCGTCGTCGCCGTCAACGCCATCAGCAAGCTCGGCGCGGCCGCCGTCCTCCTGAGCCCAGCGTGGAAGGCGCTCGAGGTGGACCATGCGCTCGCGCTGACCGGCCCGGTGCACGCCGTCGCCGATGGCGAGGCCGCGGCCCTGCTGGCCGAGCGTCTCGGAACCGCAGCAGTGAGTGACCTCGACGATCCATCGTGTCTCGACCGTGCGTACGCGCAGGACGGGTCACGGGTCGCGAGTGATCACGTGCAGGACACCGACGAATCCGTGCTCGTGTTCAGCTCGGGCACGACTGGTCTGCCGAAGGCGGTGCGGCACACGCACCGGTCGATGGGCCACGCCACGATCCATTGGTGCGACTCGCTCGGCCTGACCGCCGACGATCGGTTCCAGATCGCGACGCCGCCGTCGCACATCCTCGGTCTGCTCAACCTGCTGGCCGCGGCATCGGCGGGCGCGGCGGTCCGCCTGCACAAGCGGTTCGACCTCGACGAGGTGTTGCGCCGGATCGGATCGGATCGAGTGACGCTCGAGATGGCCGTTGCCCCGATCGCGCTGGCGATCGCGAACCATCCGCACCTCGAGGACTTCGATCTCTCCTCGCTGCGCTACATCATGTGGGGCGCGACGCCGGTGACCGAGGCGGTCGCGCAGGTCGTGACCGACCGGACCGGCGTGCGCTGGCTGCCGGCGTACGGCGCGAGCGAGGTCCCCGTGATCACGTGCAATCCCGTCGGTGATCCCTCGTCCTGGCGACTCGATTCAGCGGGCCTGCCGCCGGCCGGCGTCGAGCTGCGGGTCGTCGATCTCGACACCGGCGAAGTGCTTCCGCCGGGTGAGCGCGGTGAGATCCAGGTGCACAGCCCGTCCGTGATGGCCGGCTACCTGCCGGACGATGCGAACGCGGACGCGTTCGTGGACGGTTGGTACCGCACCGGTGACGTCGGTTGGCTCGAGGCAGAAGGGTGGGTCCACCTCACCGATCGGTCGAAGGAGATGATCAAGGTCAACGGCTTCCAAGTTGCGCCGGCAGAGTTGGAAGCGGTGCTGCACGGCCATCCGTCGGTGCTCGACTGCGCGGTGTTCGGACTGGCCGACGAACGTGCCGGCGAGGTCCCCGTCGCCGCGGTGCAGCTCGATCCGGAGCGCCCGGTGTCGACTGCGGAGCTCGAGGAACTGGTGTCGAGCTCGCTCGCGACGTACAAGCACCTTCGCCACGTCGTGGTCGTCGATGCCATTCCCCGACTGCCGTCGGGGAAGGTGTTGCGCCGCACGCTTCGCGAGCAGTGGACCTCGTCGCTGCTCACGGCGGGCAACGACGACTGATGGACGTCCGCCTTTCGGTCGAGCAACAGGCACTGCGTGACTCGGTCGTCAACGTCGTCGACCATCTCGGTCCGAGCTCGGTGCGCGATCTCGATGACGGGGAGCGCAGGGCGAAGCTCGACGCGGCCGTCGCCGCGTCAGGTTGGCGGGAGCTGCGCACCGCGACGGACACGGGCGAGCCGTGGTCGTCGGGGGTGGAGGCGGCCGTCGTCGCCGAAGAGCTGTCGCGTGGTCTCGCCGACGCATCGTTCCTCGGCCCGACGCTCGCCGCGGAGCTGCGTCGCCTAGCCGGCTCGCCGGCCGCCACCGCGAACGAGACGGTCGCGCTGTCCGCTGACCTCGGGTCCGTTGCGAACAGCGCAGTCGCCATCGACGCGGCCGGCGCGGCGAACGCGATCGTGGTCCTCGACGGAGGCCGCCTGGCCACGTGCGCCCTGTCCGAGCCGGCACCGATGGCTGTCGATCTGACCCGTCCGTCCACCGGTATCGACACCAGCGAGCCGACGACGATCGACGGTCGTTCGTTGCGCGACGACGATCTCGCACGATGGACCGCGCTCGGCCTCGCGCTCACATCGGCTGAGCTCGTCGGAACGATGCGCGGCGCGGTGCAACTGGCGCGCGACTACGCGATCGAACGTCGCCAGTACGGCTCGGCCATCGGTTCGTTTCAGGCGGTGCAGCATCTGCTCGCCGACGGCTTCGTCGCGATGGAGGGATCGCGCAGCGCGGCACTGCATGCGTCATGGGCGGTCGACGCGCTACCACCGGAAGAGGCACTCGCCGCGGCTGCCGTGGCCAAGGCCTACTGCGCGAGGGCGGCGCGCCAGGTGTGTGAGACCGCGATACAGGTGCACGGCGGCATCGGCAACACGTGGGAGTGCCTCGCGCACGTGCACCTGCGTCGCGCCTTGCTCTCCAGTGACGTGCTCGGCGGCGTCGGACCGAACCTGACGCGCGTGCTCGCGAGCGAAGGAATCGCAAGGGGTCGCGATGGACTTCGGTGACTCCACGGCTGAGGCCGACTTCCGCGCCCGGCTGCGCGCGTGGCTCGCGGCCAACAATCCCGGCCTGCCTGCCTCGTCGACGGACGACGACTACTGGCGCGGTCAGGTCGCGTGGCACCAATCGCTCTACGACGCCGGCTTCTTCGGGCTGTCGTGGCCCAAGGCGATCGGCGGCCACGAGCTTCCGACCGTGTTCGACGTGATCCTCGACGAAGAGCTCGCCGCGGCCGGCGCGCCGCCCCGTCCGAGCCTCGGCTATCTCGTGCAGGGGATCCTCGAGCACGGCAACGACGACATCCAGCGCCGCTTTCTGCCTGGCATCGTCAACGGACGCGATCGTTGGTGCCAAGGCTTCAGTGAGCCCGATGCCGGTTCCGATCTAGCGTCGTTGCGCACGCGCGCCGATCGACACGGCGACGACTTCGTGATCACCGGGCACAAGGTGTGGACGAGCTACTCCGACGACGCCGACTGGTGCCTCGTGCTGGCCCGCACGGACCACGAGGTGCCGAAGCACAAGGGCATCTCCGCGTTCGCGGTGCCGATGCGGCAGGCGGGCATCGAGCAGCGACCGCTGAAGATGATCAACGGCATCACCAAGGAGTTCGGCGAGGTGCTGTTCGACGGGGCGCGCGTTGCCGCCGCGAACATGATCGGTGAGCCTGGCGAAGGCTGGCCGCTCGCGATGACGGTGGTCAGCCACGAACGTGAGCCGAGTGAGCTGGGCTACGTGGCGCGCTACAAGAAGGTGGTCAAGGAGCTGACCGCGCAGGTGAAGGATGATCCCGATCGGTACGGCAGCGAGCAGGTGCGCGACCTCGGTTGGGCGATCGTGGAGGCCGAGATGCTGCGGCTTCACGTGTGCCGGCGACTGTCCGACCGGCTCGACGGGATATCGCACGGACCGGAGGGATCGGTGGACAAGTTGCTCATGACCGCAGTCGAGCAGGCTGTCGGCCACGCCTCGATCGCGATCGGCGGATCGGGCCACGACGGTGGCGACGACACCGCGCTGAAGGTGTACCTGTACAGCCGAGCGCAGAGTGTCATGGGCGGCACCTCGCAGATCCAGCGCAACCTCGTCGCCCGTCGCATCCTCGGGTTGCCGGCATGAGCGCCGACAGTCGCTACGACCTCGGACCGGAGCTCCAGGTCGAGATCGACGGGCCGATCCGTGTCGTGCGGCTCAACCGACCGGACGAATTGAACGCCACCAATCGCGCGCTTCACCGCGCGCTCGCGGAGCTGTTCCCGCAACTCGACGCCGACGACGACGCGCGCGCCGCAGTGCTGACCGGCAACGGACGCGCGTTCTCGGCCGGCGGCGACTTCGACTACCTCGAGGAGCTGTCCCGCGATCCGGTGCTGCGGGGAGAGACGTTGGTGCACGGGCGCCAGATCGTCACCGGCATGGTGCGTTGCCGTGTGCCGGTGGTCGCCGCGGTCAACGGTCCTGCGGTCGGGCTGGGCTGCAGCCTGGTTGCGTTGTCCGACATCGTCTTCATGGCCGAGAGCGCGCACCTCGCGGATCCGCACGTGCTGCTCGGTCTCGTCGCCGCCGACGGTGGACCGATCACGTGGCCGCTGCTCACGAGCCTTCAGCTGGCGAAGGAGTACGCCTTGACCGGCGACCGCATCCCGGCGGCGCGTGCTGCGGAGATCGGGCTTGCCAACCACGTCGTGCCGGACGATGAGGTGTTCGATCGGGCGATGGCGTGCGCGCAACGCATCGCCAAGCTGCCGAAGCAGGCGACCGAGGACACCAAGCGCGTCCTGAACATGCACCTCGAGCGAGCCGTGCTGGCGACACTCGACTTCGCACTCACGGCCGAGGATCGTTCGTTCACCTCGAGCGAGCTGCGCGCCAATCTCGACCGGCTGCGCTCGCGCTCAGCGGACTGAGCGACACGTTCCGGGCTTCGGCTCGACGAGCACGGCACGACGAGCGCAACCGTCCGGCGTTAGGTCCTCACAGTGGGAGCAGCACAGGAAGCTCGCCGCTCGCGACCACACGCGAGCCGAGCTCAGAGGTCAGTCGCTTCGAGGAGCCGAGCAACTGATCCAGCACGAGGACTCGACGGATGGAGAGGTGCAACGGATGCTCGGTGGTGAACCCGATGCCCGCGAGCACCTGCTGGCAATGCCGCGCTGTCGTGCGCGCGGCGCGACCGGCGACGGCCTTGGCCATCGCCGCCGACACGGTCGTGTCGTCTTCCCATGCGGCCGCGAGCATGGCGTCGGCCATCTCGATGGCGACGAGCGTCTCCGCCAAGCGATGGCGGACGGCCTGGAACATCGCGATCTGCCGTCCGAACTGGACCCGTTCGAGCGCGTGGGTGCGGGCCAGGTCGAGCATCCGGCGCGACGCCCCGATCAACTCGTGTGACAGGGCGCGCTGGCCGGCGGCAATGGCCGCGGTCCAGTCGACCTCAGTTGCTCCGGAGAGGTCGGAGAAGTCGATCGTGCCGTGCACCTTTCGCAGCCCGAGCTCCGGATCGATGCCGTGTGCGGGTTCGAGCTCGAGCGCGCCGGCGGGCACGGTCGTGGCGAGACAGGCGCGGTCGACGCGAATGGCGACGACGAGACCCTCGTTGTTCGCGAGCGCAAGTCCGTCGACCGTGACGTCGTTGCTCGCGCTCGCGGCCGGAGGCCGCCAGTCGCCGAGTGCCGGCAACACGATGCCCTGTCCGGCCATCGCCAGCGCGTCGAGCATGACGATGGCGAGCGCAGACGATGTCGCGTTCCGCGAAGCCTTGGAGCTCGAAGAGGGTCGACACCGCCGCGTGCGGGTCGTCGGCGAGCGCGTCGCGCCAGCCCAGTTCGTCGAGATCGGCGTCGAGCTCAGCTCCGGTGTGACGCTCTGTCGACGCGCGGAGGCTGCGCTCGAACAGCTCGAGGTCGGCGCCGTCGATCATCGGTCGTCACCGAGGTCGAGCAGGCGGCGGGCGATGATGTTGCGCTGGATCTCGGCGCTGCCGCCGTAGATGGTGGCGGCGCGGGAGTAGAGGAACTCGGATCGCCATCGCTCGCTCTCGGGGTCGTCGCCGAGCAGCACTCCGTCTGCGAGTCCGTCCGTGACGAGATCGAACACGGCCTGCTCAGCAGTGGCGAGCAGCACCTTGTCGATCGACGTCTCGGCGCCCAGTTGGTCGCCGCGTGCCATCCGATGCTGCGTCGTTCGCGATCGGGCACGGAACGCGTACAGCAGTTGCGTCATTTCGCCCACGGCAATCGGGTCGAGGGCGCCCGGAGGCGCCGCGGCGAGCAGGTGTTGCAGCCGACGGTGCAGATACGCGGCGCGGTGCCACAGCGCGGTGCTGCGCTCGTACGGCAGCAGGTTCATCGCAACGGACCATCCCTGACCCTCGTCGCCCAACGTGCGATCGAACGGCACGTGGACATCGTCGAAGAAGACCGCGCAGAACTCCGGCGCGCCGTGCATGGTCTCGATCGGCCGAACGGTGATGCCGGGCGTCTCCATGTCGACGAACAGCGCGGTGATGCCTCGGTGCGCCGACTCGGGGGTGCCGGTTCGGGTGAGCAGCACGCAGCGCTGCGCGTACTGGGCCAGGCTCGTCCACACCTTCTGGCCGGAGACGTGCCACCCGTCCTCCTCGCGAACCGCACGACACGACAGCGACGCGAGGTTGCTGCCGGTGCCGGGTTCGGAGAAGCCCTGGCACCACGTCTCGTCGCCCCGCAGCAGGCGCGGCACCATCGTGGCCGCGAGATCCGGTGGTGCGTAGTCGATCATCGTCGGTGCGAGCACTTCGGTCATCGAGTACAGACCGGCCTCGACGAGATCGCGACTCGTGAGCGCCTCGCCGAGATACGCACGGGCGAGCGTCGAACCGCCGAGGCCACCCACCCGTTCCGGCCAGCCCCAGCGCATCCAACCGGCGTCGAACACGAGCCGCTTGACCTTCGAGAGCTGTGCCATCTGTTCGTCCAGCGAGCCGCGACCGATGTGCGCGGGCGCGAGCGCGGCTTCGTGCTCGTCGAGCCACGCGTCGAGCTTCGTGCGGAACTCGTCGAGCTCCATCAGTCGTACCCGTAGACCACGTGCACGTTGGGCGACGTCGGCAGCGACTGGCAGGTGAGGATCCAGCCGTCTGCCACCTCTTCCGGCGTCAGCGCGTTGTTGGTCCGCATCTCGACGGTGCCCTCGACCAACCGCCCCATGCACGTCGCGCAACTGCCCGATTCGCACGAGAACGGAGGTGACATGCCGAGCTGGCGCGCGGTGTGCAGGATCGTCATGCCCGGACGGTGATCCGCGACGTCGACCTGTCCGTCGAGCTCGATCGTGACGCGCGTGCCGGTCGATGCCGCGTCTTCTGCGGGAGACGCGACCTCGACGACAGGGTTGAACCGTTCGATGAGGATCCGCGCGGGCTCGACGCCGTTCGCCAGCAATGACTGCTCGACGACGTCCATGAACGGAGCCGGCCCGCAGATGTAGAAGGCCGGATCGTGCAGATCGTCGATCATCTTCGCGATCGCGTCGGGCCCGACGAAGCCGTCTTCGACGTCGAGATGGTGGACGACGTGCAAAAGATCGGGATGTCGAGCCGCGAGCGCGTCGAGTCCCGTGTCGAAGATGACCGAGTCGCGGTCGCGGTTCGCGTAGAGCAGACGCACCGGCCGACCGGTCGACGTGAGGGTCGTCTTGAGGAGGGAGAACACCGGGGTGATCCCACTGCCGGCGGCGAACGCGACGATGTCGCCTTCATCCGCGGTGAGCTGGAAGAAGCCCGCCGGCGGCTGAACCTCGAGCGCGTCGCCCGCCCGGACGTTGTCGAGCCACCAGTTCGACACGACGCCGCCCGGCACGCGCTTCACCGTCACCGCCAGCCTGCTGTCGACCGAGGGCGACGACGACATGGAGTAGCAGCGCACGTACGACTCGCCGCCGACGACGAGTCGAAAGGTGCAGAACTGTCCTGCTTCATAGGCGAAGGCGTCTCGCAGCCCTTCCGGGACATCGAAGACGTACGAGCACGCGTCCTGCGTCTCCCGGACGACTTCGAGCACCCGGATCGGGTGGTAGCCGTGGTCGCGGTGGACGTGCATCACGTCTGCGGCCGGACCGGGCGTTCCCACACCGAAACGATAATGAAGTTCTCCTGTAGTGGCAACGCCGCTAGCAGATCGTGTAGAACGGCCCAACACTGCTCTGGGACGAGGAGGGGTCGTTTGGGGGAGCAGCACACCACGGTCGAGGAGCGCTGGCGACTGCGGACCGTGCCGAGCGCGCTCGTCCGCCGCTACGTCGACGAGGGTTGGTGGACCGACGCGTCCCTCGGTTCGATGGTCGCAACCGGATTGGACCGGATGGGCGGTGATGCGTTCTGCGTCCATTCGGCCGTTCATCCCTGGAGCGGCACCTTCGCCGACGTCGACCGCGCCGCGCGGGCTCTCGCGACGTCGTTGCGAGCACGTGGCGTCGGCGCGGGCGATGTCGTCGTGTGCCACCTGCCGAACTGGGCGGAAGCAGGCATCACCTTCTGGGCCGCCGCGTACCTGGGCGCGGTGATCGTCCCGGTCGTCCATTTCTACGGCGCGAAGGAGGTCGACTACATCCTCCGCGTGACAGAGCCGTCCGTGGTCATCTCCGCCGATCGTTTCGGTCACTCCGACCATCTCGCGCTCTACGACGAGGTGCTCGCGCGCGACGGGCGCGCAGACGGTCCGCTCTGGTTGGTCGCACGTTCGACCGACGACCTGTCCCTTCCGTCGGGCGCGCAGCCTTTCAGCTCGCTGCTCGAGTCCGAGCCGCTCGAGTCGCCCGCAATGGTCGATCCGGACGCGCCGGCGATCATCGCGTTCACATCAGGGACGACACGCGATCCGAAAGGCGTCATTCATTCGCACCGCACGATCGGGTTCGAGACGCGCCAGCTCGACTACTTCTTCCCATCCGGCGGTCCGCCGCAGATCACCGGCGCACCGGTCGGGCACTTCATCGGGATGGTGAACGCGTTCCTCGTGCCATTGCTGCGGGAACGGCCGGTCCACCTCGTCGATGTGTGGGATCCGAGTGTGGTCCTGCGACTCATGCGCGAGGAAGGGCTCGGTGTGAGCGGCGGCGCGACCTACTTCCTTACGAGCCTGCTCGACCATCCCGACTTCACCGACGCACACCTCGCGTTGATGCCGTTCGCAGGACTCGGAGGGTCGACCGTGCCGGTGGCGGTGACCGAACGAGCGACGAAGCTCGGCATCAAGACGTTCCGCTCGTACGGCAGCACCGAGCATCCGTCGATCACGTCCTCGCTCATCGACGATGCTGAGGTCAAGCGGCTCACGACCGACGGCCGGGCGCTGCCGGGTGTCGAGATCCGCTTGGGCGAGGACGGCGAGATCTTCAGTCGCGGACCGGACCTGTGCGCGGGCTACACCGACTCGGCGTTGACCGAGTCCGCCTTCGATGCCGAGGGCTGGTACCGCACCGGCGACGTGGGCGAGCTCGACGTCGACGGCTACCTGACCATCACCGATCGGCTGTCCGACATCATCATCCGGGGTGGCGAGAACATCAGCGCGCAAGAGGTCGAGGAGCAGTTGCTCGGACTCGACACGATTGCCGAGGTCAGCGTCGTCGCCGCGCCCGACGAGCGGCTCGGTGAACGGGCGGCCGCCGTGCTGCGCCTCCGGGATGGTGCCGGTGCGCCCACGCTCGAGCAGGTGCAGCAGCACCTCGGCGGTGTCGGGCTCGCGCGCCAGAAGTGGCCGGAGTCGCTGCACGTCGTCGATGACTTCCCCAGGACGGCATCCGGCAAGGTGCAGAAGTTCCGTTTGCGCCAGCAGTTGCGCGACGGTGAGCTCATGGAGGAATCGAGTTGATGAGTGAGCAGTTCGATGAGTGAGCCGGTGCGGGTCGCCGTGGTCACCGGCGGGGCGTCCGGCATCGGGTTGGCGATCAGCGAGCGGTTCGCGTCCGACGGCATCGCCGTCGCCGTTTTCGACCGCGACGCCGCGGGTGCAGAGGCGGCCGCAGAGAAGATCGTCGCGAACGGTGGTGACGCGGTGGGCGTAGCCGTCGACGTCACCGATCGCTCGCAGATCGAGCGCGGGGTGGCGGAGGTGAAGGCGCGGTTCGGTCGCCCCACGATCCTCGTCAACAACGCGGGTCTCGACGGCTTCGACCCGTTCCTCACCATCAAGCCTGAGAAGTGGCAGCGGCTGCTCGATGTGAACCTCACCGGCACGTTCAACTGCTGCCAGCTGATCCTGCCGGAGATGATCGAGGAGGGGTGGGGCCGCATCGTCAACATCTCGTCGTCGAGCACGCACGGCGGCCAGCCCTTGATGGCGCACTACGTCGCCGCGAAGTCGGGTGTGGTCGGGCTGACGAAGTCGCTCGCGCTCGAGTTCGGTCCGCAGGGCATCACGGTGAACACGATCCCGCCGGGCTTCATCGACACGCCGATGCTGCGGCGATCGGAGGCGAAGGGACTGCTCGGCAAGGGCGTCGAGTTCCACGCGTCGCAGACGCCCGTTCGCCGCGCGGGGAAGCCCGAGGACATCGCGGCGATGTGCTCGTTCCTCGTGCGCGACGAGGCCAGTTACATCACCGGTCAAGTGCTCGGGGTCAATGGTGGACGAAACACCTGACGAGCTTCGGCTCGCGCCCCTTGCGCCGGACGCATGGCCCGCCACGATGCGCGACGCGCTTGCCGCGCTGCGGCCGGCGGAGGCGCGCCATCCGTTCCCGAAGCGGGAGGGACGACCGAAGGGATTGAACGTGCTCGGCACGTTGGCCATCCATCCTGCGCTGGCGCGCGCGTTCAACACGTTCAACGGTCACCTTCTCTTCGCGACGACGTTGTCAGAGCGCCAGCGCGAGCTGCTGGTGTTGCGTGTTGCTACTGCGCGTGGCGCGGCCTACGAGTGGGCACAGCACGTCGTGCTGGCGTCAGACGTGGGGATCTCTGCCGACGAGGTCGACCGCATCCGGATGGGTCCGGATGCTCCGGGCTGGTCGCCGCTGGACGAAGCGCTGCTGCGCGCGGTCGACGAACTGGTGCACGATGCGAAGATCGCCGACGCGACGTGGACGACCCTCGCCGCGGAGCTCGACGAGCAGCAGTTGATGGATCTCGTGTTCACCGTCGGCGCGTACGACGTGCTGGCGATGGCGTTGCGGTCGTTCGGCGTGCAGCTCGACGACGACCTGCAGCGCAAGCCCTGATGGCCGACGATCTGGGCACGTCGGCGCTGCGGTTCGAGCGAGATGGTTCGATCGCGTGGTGCACGATCGATCGGCCGTCGGCGCGCAACGCGTTGACCCCGGCGATGTACTACGGCATCAAGCGGGCCGTTCATCTCGTCAACACCGACCCGGATCTCGCCGCTCTGATCCTTACGGGCACCGGCGACGTGTTCGCGCCCGGCGGCGACCTCGGTGGACGCTCCGAGCCGGGCGAGACGCAGCCGGATGCCATCGGCCACGACGTGCTGCCGTTCCTCGCCATCCGCGACAGCGCCGCGCCGGTGATCGCCGCGATCAATGGCATCTGCCAGGCCGGCGGCCTGTTGATCGCCATGCTCGCCGACATCGCCGTCGCCAGTGACAAGGCGACGTTCCGTGTGCCCGAGTTGCTGCGCGGCATCCCCGACGCGACGTACGCCGCGGTGCTGCCGGCGCACGTCGGCATCGCCGTCGCGCGGGACCTCCTGTTGTCGGCGCGGCGGTTCGACGCGTTCGAAGCACAACGGCTCGGCGTGATCGCGCGCGTCGTCCCGCACGACGATCTGCGCGCCGCCGCACTCGAGGCGGCGCGGCAGGTGTTGCAGACTGCGCCATCGGCGCGCGTGCACGTCAAGCGCATGCTCAACGAGCGGTACGGACCGATCGACTACGAGACGATGTTCTGGGCCCTCGACCACACCGACGAACCCCGTGAAGGCATGCGCGCGTTCATGGAGAAGCGCGCACCCTCGTGGGTCCCGGAGGACCAGTGGCGGTGACCCCCAGCGGGAATGTTGGATGGAAACGGGCGCTATGGCGCCCGTTTCTCCCCGGAGTTGGCGAGTCAACGACTCGGTGACTCGATACCGGGTGGTGCAGTGGGCGACGGGCAACATCGGAACCCGGTCGCTGCGTACGGTCATCGAGCACCCGGACCTCGAGTTGGTCGGCGTCTTCGTCCACTCGACGGACAAGGTGGGTCGCGATGCAGGAGAGCTGTGCGGCATCGCGCCGATCGGTGTTGTCGCGACCAACGACCTCGAGGCCGTCGTGGCGCTCGCACCCGACTGCGTCCTGTACATGCCTCAGCAGTGCGACTTCACCGAGCTGGCACGCCTGCTCGAGTCGGGTGTGAACGTGGTGACGACCCGCGGCGAGTTCCACCATCCACCGAGCCTCGAGCCGACGGCGCGCGCACAGATCGAAGCCGCCTGCGCACGGGGCAACACGTCGATCCACAGCACCGGCAGCAGTCCCGGATTCATCTCCGAGGCTGTCCCGATCGTGCTCACGTCGATCCAGCGCCGCCTCGACCGCCTGACGATCGACGAGTACGCCGACCTGTCGCAGCGCAACTCACCCGAGCTGCTCTTCGATCTGATGGCCTTCGGACGAGATCCCGACACGTTCGACGACGCACGTTGGACGCACGGCGCGCACGCCTTCGGACCGACCCTGCGCACGCTCGCCGACGCGCTCGGGATGCCGTTGGACGCGGTCCAGTCGCGCGGTGAGGTTGCGGTCGCGGCACGCGACATCGACATCGCGGCCGGTCCGATTCCGGCGGGAGGCGTCGCGGCGCAGCGCATGATCGTCGAGGGCATGCGTCGCGGCGAGCCGCTCCTTCGTTTCCGGGCGAACTGGTACTGCACCACCGAACTGGACCCCGGATGGGAGCTGCGCGACACCGGCTGGCGGGTCAACGTCGACGGGGACGCGCCGCTGGACGTCGAGCTCCGGTTCCCGTTCGGTCTGGAGCGGATGGCGGAGACCACCCCCGGCTACACCGCGCATCGCGCCGTCAACGCGATCCCGGTGGTGTGCGCCGCGGCCGCCGGCATCCGTACGACGGTCGACCTTCCCCAGGTGATCGCGCGACTCGGCGATGGTTGACGCTTCGGGGGCGGTCGCCTCGCGCCGCCGAAGGGGGGTTCGGGCGGTGCGAGGCGACGCGCGAACAGCGAAAGCCTATTTACCCGAGGCCGACGATGCCGGTTCGTTCGTCTGAGGATCGTTCGACGTCGACGTCGATGTCGGGGCCGGTCGCGTCGGATCGTGCGCACGCCCTGCGTCGCGTGCGCCGCTGCGACGCAGGAACGTCATCGATCGTGTGTGCAACCGCCAACCCTCGGCGGTCCGGCGGTACGTGTCGCTGTAGTACCCGATGCGCACGTCGTGGTTCGTCTGGTCGACGAAGCACAGCGGTTGCTCGCCGGTGCCGGTGTCACCGTCGAGATCGAGCACCGGTGTGCCGGTCATGAACAAGCCCTTGGGCGCGGCGGCGACGAGCGATGGGAAGTCGCTCAGCGCATAGGTGTCACCGAACGCGCTGTACGTGCCGTCGGGGGTGAACACCTCGATGACCGCGTCGATGTCGTCCTTCGTCATGCCGATCGCGTAGCGACCGAGCAACTGCTCGATCTCGATGATGTCCGTGAGCAACGCGTCGTCCATGTCCACCCTTTCCGGCAACAGACGATAATCAAGTTCTCCACTTACGGCAACGAGCTTGGTCGGAAGTGCGCGAGTACACTTCCGGGAATGAGCGGGCACGATCCGGCGGCTGATGCCAACACGGATGCGCCCACGAGCTGGCGTGAGATCGCGGTTGCGCGTTCGCTCGACCCTGCCCGCGTCCGGGCCGAGAAGCGGGTGCAGCGTTTCCTCGACGCCGCCCTCGAGCTCATGCAGAGCGCACCGGACAAGGAGTTCACGGTCCAAGAGGTCGTCGAGCGTTCCGGGCAGTCGCTGCGCAGCTTCTACCAGTACTTCGCGGGCAAGCACGAGCTGCTGCTGGCGCTGTTCGAAGAATCGGTGCGTTCCACGGCGGACCACCTCCGCGAGATGATCGCCGAGGTCGACAAGCCGGTCGACCGTCTGCACGATTTCGCCACGGAGTACTACCGACTGTGCCGCCCACCGGGGAAGGGTCGGCTCAGCCGCAACCGCCCGACTCCTGCGATGTCGGAGTTCGCGCAGCAACTGCTGACGTCGCATCCGACCGAGGCGTCGCAGGCGTTCGGCCCGTTGGTCACGTTGCTCGTCGGGATCCTCGACGACGCCGCCGCGGCAGGGCAGATCCGCGCGGGCCTCGACCACGCCCGTCTCGCCGGTGTCATCCTCCAGGCGATCATGTTCAACGCCTTCGCCGCGACGATCAGTGGTGAAGCGAGCCGCCCGCCGATGGCGGACGGCTCCGACGAGCTGTGGGACCTCATCCTCCACGGCGTCGGCACCGACTGACGACCCGGGCGTTCGGACGCCCGGGCGATCCACCCCGCGGCCGCAGTCCTGAGTCGATGGCAGCGGCCTGACTCCCACTGGTAGTCTCGCTCTACCGATTGGGAAACCGCATTCTCCGAAGGGGCAACGAGATGATCGAAGCCGGCGACCTCGTCCTCATCAGCGTCGACGACCACATCATCGAGCCTCCCGACCTGTTCGCCGACCATCTCCCGGTGAAGTACCTGGACCGGGCACCGAAACTCGTCCGCAACGAGCAGGGCAACGACGTCTGGGTGTTCGGACAGCTCGTGATGGAGACGGCTGCGCTCAACGCGGTCGCCGGGCGCCCGAAGGAGGAGTACGGCATGGAGCCGCAGAGCCTCGACGAGGTGCGGCCCGGCTGCTACGACGTCCACGAGCGCGTCAAGGACATGGATGCCGGCGGCGTGTTGGCGTCGATGAACTTCCCGTCGTTCCCGACGTTCACCGCCCGGACGTTCCTGAGCGACGACCTCGACCTGTCGCTCGCGCTCGTGCAGGCGTACAACGACTGGCACATCGACACGTGGTGCGCGACCTATCCGGGTCGCTTCATCCCGATGGCGGTGCCGGCGATCTGGGATCCCGAGCAGACGGCAGCCGAGGTGCGCAGGTGCGCGGCCAAGGGTTGCCACTCGCTGAGCTTCACGGAGAACCCGGCCGCGCTCGGCTACCCGAGCTTCCACGACGAGTACTGGGATCCGGTCTGGCGCGCTTGTTGCGACACCGCAACCGTGCTGTCGATCCATCTCGGTTCGTCCGGGCGGCTCACGGTCCCCGCGGCCGACTGCCCGCCCGACGTGATGATCACGCTTCAGCCGATGAACATCCAGTCCGCCGCGGCCGACCTGCTGTGGTCGCGGGTCCTGAAGACGTACCCGGATGTGCGCGTCGCCCTGTCCGAGGGTGGCACCGGTTGGGTCCCATACTTCCTCGATCGCGTCGACCGCACCTTCGAGATGCACCGCGCGTGGACGTTGCAGGACTTCGGTGGACGTCTGCCGAGTGAGGTCTTCCGCGAGCACTTCCTGACTTGCTTCATCAGCGACGCGGTCGGAGTCGAGCTGCGCGAGAAGATCGGTATCGACAACATCGCTTGGGAAGCCGACTACCCGCACAGCGACTCGATGTGGCCGACCGCGCCCGAGGAGCTCGCCGAGGTGTTCAACGCGAACTCGGTGTCGGACGATCACGCCCGCAAGATGACCCACGAGAACGCGATGCGTTGGTACTCATTCGATCCATTCGCTCATGTGCCGAAGGAGGACGCGACGGTCGACGCGCTACGCCGGCGCGCCGCCGGCCACGACGTGTCGGTGACGTCCCGCAGCACACGGATCCGAACCCCGGACGAGAAGCTCGAAGGCTTCCGCATGCGTGCCCGGCGCGCGGTCGCGACGAACGCGTGACGCTGGTGGCATCGAAGAAGTCCACGTCGCGGCAGATGGCGCTCGTCGCGTTCATGCAGGCCGGCAACGTCACGGTGTATGCCGGGTCGTGGCGACATCCTGCGACCGAGCACGGGTTCCTCGACCAGCGCTACTACTTGAAGCTCGGCCGCGCGCTCGAGGACGGTTGCTTCGACCTCATGTTCTTCGACGACCGGCTCGCCATGCCCGGGATCTACGCAGGGTCGGTCGCGGATGCCGTCCGTCTCGGCGCGCGTCCGGTGAAGCTCGATCTCAGCATCGTCCTGGGTCTGATCGCGGGCGCGACACAGCACATCGGGCTCGGCGCGACGTATTCGACGACGTACTACGCGCCGTACCACGTGGCCCGGACGTTCGCCACGCTCGACCATCTGTCGGGTGGCCGCGCGGCGTGGAACGTCGTCACGTCGGTCAACGACGGCGAGGCGCAGAACTTCGGGTTGAAGGCGCACCTCGGCCACGACGAGCGCTACGACCGCGCCGACGAGTTCATGGAGGCGACCGTCGGTCTGTGGGACACGTGGGACGACGACGCGCTCGTCCTCGATCGCGTCGCGGGTCGGTTCGCCGATCCGGACATGGTGCGTGAGCTCGATTACGACGGCGAGTACTTCCACGTGCGCGGGCCGTTGACCGTTCCGCGCTCTCCCCAGGGACGGCCGGTGCTGATGCAGGCAGGCTCGTCAGGGCGGGGTCGCGATTTCGCGGCGCGTTGGGCCGAGCTCATCTTCACCGGCGATCCGAACCTCGACATCGCCCGGTCGCACTACAAGGATCAGAAGGATCGCATCGCCGAAGGGGGGCGCGACCCCGACTCCGTGCGCATGTGCCCGATGACGTACACGGTCGTCGGAGAGTCACGAGCGCACGCGGAGGAGCGCGAGCAGGTGTTCCTCAACGAGCTCGTCGATCCGACGGCATCGCTCACGTTGCTGTCCGAGCTCATGAACTACGACTTCTCGACGATGTCACTCGACGATCCGATCACCGACGATCTCATCGAATCGGTGTCGGGCATCCGCGGTCTCGTTCACAACTTGCGCCAGCACATCGGCGACAGCGTCACGCTCGGCGACCTGGCCGGACATCGCGCGACCCTCTTGCAGGGTCCACGGTTCGTCGGCACCGCGACGGATGTTGCCGATCAGATGGAGGAATGGTTCGACGGCGATGCGTGTGACGGCTTCGTCATCGCGGCGACGCACGTGCCGGGCGCGTACGAGGACATGGTGCGGTTGGTGGTACCCGAGCTGCAACGGCGGGGCGTGTTCCGCGACCGCTACACGGGGACGACGCTGCGTGATCACCTCGGCCTGCCCCGTCCGGCCGTGGGCGCGGATGTGTGAAGCCGCCGGCCCGCTCGCCGGGCTGCGCGTCATCGAGGTCGCCACTCTGTTCGCCGGACCGATGGCCGGTGCCGCGCTCGGTGAATACGGCGCGGAGGTCATCAAGGTCGAGCAACCCGGTGCGGGCGATCCGTTGCGGACGTGGGGTGACTGCAAGGACGGCATCGGACTGGTGTGGAAGAGCGTGGCGCGCAACAAGCGCTGCATCACCCTCGACCTGCGTCGCCCGGAAGGCCAGGAACTGCTGCACCAGTTGCTCGACGTGAGCGACGTGCTGATCCTGGGCAACCGGCCGAGCGCGCTCGAGCGATGGGGCATCGACTACGACTCCGTGCACGCGCGCCATCCCCGTGTCGTCGTGCTGCACCTCACCGGGTACGGCCGCGGCGGGCCGGCGAGCGACCGTCCCGGCTACGGCACGCTCGCCGAGGCCATGAGCGGGTTCGCGCACGTCACCGGCCAGCCCGACGGACCGCCGACGCTTCCTCCGTTCAGTCTTGCGGACGGTGTCGCGTCGCTCGCGGCGACGTACGCGGTGACGATGGCGCTCTACCACCGCGACATGAAAAGTGGCGAAGGTCAGCTCGTCGACGTGAACCTGATCGAGCCGCTGGCGCGCATGCTCGAATCGACGACGCTCGCGTACGACCAGCTCGGCAAGATCCCCGGACGCATCGGCAACGCGCTCCCCGCGAGCGCGCCCCGCAACGCGTACCGCACTGCGGACGATCGCTGGCTCGCCCTCTCGAGCGCCTCGCCGAGCGTCGCGGTGCGGCTGTTCCGAGTCATCGGCCGGCCGGAGCTGGCGAACGACCCCGAATACGTCGATCCGGCGCGCCGCCAAACCCGTGCGCGTGAGATCGACGAGCTCGTCGAGAAGTGGATCGTCGAGAGAACCCTCGACGAAGTGATGCAGGCGTTCCGCGCCGCGGACGTGGCAGCCGCGCCGGTCTACGACGCGCAGCAGTTGCTCGCGGACGAGCACTTGCGAGCGCGCGGCGCGTTCGTCGAGGTGAAGGATCCGGACTTCGGCACCGTCACCGTGCAAGCCCCGCTCGCGCAACTGACCGCAACGCCCGCTCGCGTCGACCATCTGGGCCGCGGGCTCGGGGCCGACAACGACCCCGTGTACAAAGACGTGCTCGGGCTCGATGACCGACGGCTCGCCGTATTGCGGGCCGACGGGATCATCTGACGCGGGTCAGCTGGCCGGTTCGGCCAGCGTCTTCATCTCCAGGTACTCGAGTAGGCCCGGGACACCCATCTCGCGGCCGATGCCCGACTGCTTGTAGCCGCCGAACGGCGAGTCGGGGCCGTACCAGAGCCCACCGTTGACGCTGATGGTGCCGGCGCGGATGCGGCGGGCGACGGACAGGGCGCGGTCGCGGTCCGTGCCGTTGACCGTCCCTGACAGACCGAAGATCGAGTTGTTGGCGATCGCCACCGCGTCGTCGTCGTCCTTGTACGGGATCAGCGCGAGCACAGGGCCGAAGACCTCTTCCTGCGCGATCGCCGAGTTCGGATCGACGTCCACCAGCACAGTCGGCTCGTAGAAGTAGCCGTTGGGCAGGTTCTCGGGACGGCGCCCGCCCGTCGCGACCTTGGCGCCCGCCGCGACCGCGCGCTGCACGTACCCGTCGACCTTGTCCCACTGGCGGGCGTTGATCAGCGGTCCCATCATCGTGGCCGGGTCGCTCGGATCGCCGACCTGAACACCCGAGAGCGTGCTCGTCAGGTGTTCGACGGCTTCGTCGAACTTCGTTTGCGGCACGAGCATGCGCGTCGTGATCGCGCACCCCTGACCGGCGTGCGACGTGATGGTGAACCCCGAGATCATGCACGCCACCGCCATGTCGAAATCGTCGAGCACGATGTACGCCGACTTGCCACCGAGCTCGAGGAAGACCTTCTTCACCGTGTCACTGGCCGCGGCCATGATGCGGCGGCCGACCGCGGTCGATCCGGTGAAGCTCACCATGTCGACCATCGGATCGGTGGTCAGCAACTCACCCACCTCGACGGAGCTCGACGAGATCACGCTCACGACGCCGGCAGGGATGTCGGTCTCGGCGAGGATCTTTGCGAACGACTGCATCACCCACGGCGTGTCGGGCGGTCCCTTCACCACGACGGTGCAGCCGGCGGCGAGCGCGGGCACGAGCTTCGCGAGCGTGATCTGCAACGGGAAGTTGTACGGCACGATCCCGGCGACGACCCCGACCGGCTCCTTCTCGACCCAGCGACGGTGGGTCGACCCGTACGCCTCGGCGTACCCGAGCTCCTCGCTCCACTCGAACTTCTCGAGCAGGTCCGCGTACCAGCGGACGATCCCGATGGGCGTCTCGAGCTGCGGACCGTGCGTGAGCGAGACGGGAGCGCCGACCTCGGCGACGATCACTTCGCGCAGCTCGTCCTGGTGACGGAGCAGCGCTTCGTGCAACTGGCCGAGGCAGTGCATCCGGAACGCATGGTCGGTCGCCCACGTCGTCGTGTCGAACGCCTGCCGAGCACGTTCGATCGCCCGCTTCGCGTCGCTGACGGACGCGTCGGCGGCGGTGCCGAGCACCTCGCCGGTGGACGGGTTCACCGTCTCGAAGGTGCGCCCTCCTTCCGCCTCGACGAGCTCGCCGGCGATCAGCAGTCGTTCTTCATGCCACATGCCCGGAACCTACCTGTTCGCTTTGGAGAGAAATAAACCGAGTGTCACAACTGCCCGCTGCGCACCGCGGCGACCGCGCCGCCGTCGACGAGCAGGTCGGTGCCGGTCACGAATGCTGCTTGCGGACTGAGCAGGAAATCGGTCGCGGCGGCGATGTCGTCGGGAGTTCCGAGGCGCCCCGAACCTGACTTGTCGACCATCAACTGCATGAACTCGCCCGACGGACCGGCGAGCTCGGCGTGACCCATCCCTGTCGCGATGACACCGGGGCTGATGGAGTTGATGCGCGCGCCGCGCTGTCCCCATGGCGCGGCCGCGGCTCGCACCAACACCGCGGCGGCGCGCTTGGCGAACGCGTACGCGAGACCGGGATCGCCTGATGCCGCCTCGCGGACGCAGCCGACCGACAGCAGCTCTGTTGCGCTCGCGTCGAGCAACGCGTGCTCGTCGTCGTCGGACAGTGGCGGACCGAGATGTCCGGCCATGGACGAGATGACGACGCCCGCACCGCCAGGCGCGACGACATCCGTGAACGCGTCGAGCATGTTCGCGACGCCGATGAGGTCCACCGCGATGACGGCGCCCGCGGGCGCCTGCACCGGTGACACGCCGGCGGTGTGCACGATCGAGCGGACGTTGCCGAGCGCGGCTGCGGCCTGCGCGAGGTCGCGTAAGGAACCCGTGTCGGTGACCTCGGTGCGGTGGGTGTGGACGTCGTGGCCCTCCTGTTCGAGCGCCGTGGCCGGCGTGGTCAGCCCGTCATCCGTGACGTCGGCGAGCACGACGGTGGCACCGGATCCGCAACGGCGCGCGATCGCCAGTCCCATCCCGCCGCTTCCGATGATGACCAGGACGTCCTTCGTCGTGTCCACCGCCCTCCCATCTAACATCTGTGTCACTCGACGGGGGAAGGCTAGCGGGCAGCAACATGCACGGAATCACGCTCTCATTGCGGTACGACCTGCGCGCGCCGTCGTTCGGTCCACCCGCCGAGGCGCTGTACGCCGCTGCCCTCGAGCAGTGCGCATGGGGCGAAGAACACGGATTTCCGTTCGTCGCGCTCTCCGAGCATCACGGATCGGATGACGGTTACTGCCCGTCGCCGCTCGTGCTCGCCGGCGCCATCGCGGGACGGACGAAATCGCTGCGCATCCTCGTTGCTGCGCTCCTCGTGCCGCTGTACGACCCGATCCGGCTCGCAGAGGACCTCGCCGTGCTCGACCTCGCGAGCGGTGGGCGTGTCGATCTCGTCGTCGGCTCGGGCTACCGGCCGGAGGAGCTGGCGATGTTCGGGCGCACGCTGGACGAGCGGGTCTCGCTGCTCGAGGAAGGTGTCGCCGTTCTCCGCGCCGCGTGGACGGGCGAGGAGTTCGAGTATCGGGGACGGCGGGTGCGGATCACGCCTCGTCCGGCGCGGCCGACCGGTCCCGCGCTGTTGTTCGGCGGCTCGACACCGGCTGCCGCCCGGCGCGCGGCCCGCCTCGGCGACGGCTTCTTACCGGTCGACGCGTCGTTGTGGCCCGCCTACGAGAAGGCGTGCGCGGACCTCGGTCGCGTCGCCGGTCCGCCGATCAGCATGGACGGGCCGTTGTTCGTCCACGTCGCCGAGGATCCCGACGCCGCGTGGGCGAGGATCGCGCCGCACGCGTTGCACGAGACGAACTCGTACGGACGGTGGTTGGCCGAGTCGGCCGCGCTCGGTCCGTACGCCCCGAGCAACGACGCCGACGCGCTGCGAGCGAGCGGGTCCTACGCCGTCTTCACGCCGGACGAATGCGTGGAGTTCGCGAAGGAGACGGGTTCACTGCGGCTTCATCCGCTCATGGGCGGCCTCCCGCCCGACCTCGCGTGGGAGAGTCTCGAACTCGTCGCGTCGAAGGTCCTCCCACAACTCGACGACTGACGAACGCGAACCCGCGGGTCAGCGGATGCGGGGTTTCTCGCGATTGCTGTGGAAGCTCGCCTGGCCCGCCTCGATGTTCTCGTAGGTGGTGCCGAGCAGGACGAGCATCGGGATCTGTGCGAGCGCGTCGCGACGGAACGCCTCGTGGGCCATCCACGCGGCTCGCAACGTGCCCTGCACCGCGAGCGGTGGTGACATGGCGATCGCGCGCGCGACCCACATCGCGCGTTCCATCAACTCGTCCGCAGGAACGACTTCCGACACGAGACCGATCTGGTGCGCACGCGCCGCCGACATCCTCTCGTGGCCACCCATCAACGCGACGCGCAGCATCTCGCCGAACGGCAGCTTCTGCAGCAGGTGCACGGTCTCGAAACCGGCGACCATCCCGTAACTCACGTGCGGGTCGAAGAACGTGGCGTGCTCGGCCGCGATGATGATGTCCGACTCGCCGAGCAGATAGAGCGCACCGGCACAGGCCATGCCGTTGACGGCGCAGACGACCGGCTTCCAGAGATCGTTCTGCTTCGGGTTGATGAACGCCCCGGGGTCGTTGAACATGAACGGCGTCGAGACCTTGCCGGAGACCTCGAGACCGCTCTTCTCGCCGGTCGGATCTTCGAGGTATTCCTTGATCGATTCCTCGCGGTCGATACCGGTGCAGAACGCCTTGTCGCCGGCTCCCGTCAGCACCACGACCCGCACGTCGTCGTTGCTGCGCAGCGAGCGCCACACCTGCTGCAGCTCGCGCTGCATGCGCGTGTTGAACGCGTTGTAGACGTCCGGACGATTGAGCGTGAGGATGGCGACGCCGTCCTGCTCCTCGTACAAGAGCGTCTCCAAGCTGTCCATGCTGGTCCCCCTTCCACCCGACACCCACCGATGTCGAGCGCGGCGAGGACAGTAGCCGTCGAGGTCGCGTCGACGTGGCGTCGAGGGGAAGCGGCCGCTACGTCCCGTCGCGTCGCAGCAACAGGACGCCCGACGGCGTTCCTCCGCCGGACGTCACCACGGCGGTGCGCGCGCCGGGCACCTGACGGTCGCCGGCCTCGTGGCGCAGTTGCGTCACCGCTTCGTAGATGAAGCCGAAGCCGTGCGTGCGGCCCTCGGAGAGTTGGCCGCCGTGCGGGTTGACGGGAACGTCGCCGTCGAGCGCGATCCGTCGCCCGCCGTCGAGCCAGTCCTTCGCCTCGCCGATGCCGCAGAAGCCGAGCGCTTCGAGCCACGAGACGGCGTTGAACGTGAATCCGTCGTAGACGAGCGCGACGTCGACGTCCTCCGGCGTCATGTCGGTGCGGGTCCACAGATGGGCCGACTGCCCGAGCACCTGCGGCTCGTGCGTGATCGTGTCCTGGTCCCACGAGATGCGCTCGGTGATCTGCGTACCGACCGCTTCGACCCGTACGGGACGCTTCGGCAGATCGGATGCGGTCGACGCATCCGACACGACCACAGCGATCGACGCGTCACACGGGACATCGCAGTCGTACAAGCCGAACGGCGTCGTGATCGGACGGGCGGTCATGTAGTCGTCCATCGTCATCGGATCGCGGTAGATCGCCGCAGGGTTGCGCGCTGCGCCTTGCCGTCCGTTGATCGCGATCCATCCGAGCATCTCGCGCGTCGCCCCGTAGCGGTGGAAGTACTGGTTCGCGTTCATGGCGATCCAGTTCGCGGCAGACAGCGCGCCGAAGGGCGCGCGCCACTCCTGGAACCCACCGACGCGAGCGCCTCCTCCGGCACCGGGCATGCCGAGCGCGGCGAACGTCGACTCCCACACGGTGCGGAAGCAGAGGACGTGACGGCACAGCCCGCTCGCAACCGCGAGCATCGCCGCGATCACCGAACCGCCCGGACCGGGGAGCTCGCCACCGCCGTTGATCCATGTGGGATGCAAGCGCAGCGCCTCTTCCACCGCGGTGACGCCGCCCTCGCTCATGCCCATGCCGGCGGTGCCGGGATAGGTCGACAGCCCGTCGATGTCGTCGAGCGTGAGGCCGGCATCGGCGACCGCGGCGAGGCATGCATCGACGGTCAACGACAGGGGATCGACCATGAGCCGGCGCCCGATCGCCGAACGGCCGACGCCGGAGAGGATGGCGCGGTGCTCGAACCGCTCTGGACCGAGCGGGGCGCGCGGCGGAGGACGGCGCGGCTCGCCGACTGTGTTCTCGGCGTCTGTCTCACCCGTCGGTTCGAACAGCGGCAACCACACGTCGTCGTGGTGTTCGAAGCGGACCCGCACGCGCTGGCCGACATGCACATCGAAGGGATCGTCGCAACCGACGATGTTCGTGGTGAGATGCACGGTCGGGTCCTCGTCGAGCGCGACGTTCGCGATCGCGTACGGCGGTTCGAAGGCGGGCGACCACTGATGCTGGTTGACGGTGAAGCCGACCACCGTCCCGCGTCCGGAGACGATCGTCGTGACGCGCGTCGCGGCTTCGACACACGGGACATATCGGTGTCGGTGGATGCACGAGCGTGCCGCAATCCGCGCATCCTTGGATCCGCAATTTGCCGTCTTCGCCGGACTGCCAGAACCAGGCGCTGACCGGCGTCAGTTGCGGCAGCGGGCGCATTGTTGCTTCCACGAGAGGGCTGGTGGAGCGAACCGCTAGATGCTGCGCAGGAAGCCGATCGCCTCTTTGGCGGGACCATACGAGCCGGTGACGCCCGAACCGAAGTAGCCCGCGTCGGTGACCATGGTGATGCCGGTGACGCCGGACGCGGCGTCGCTGCACAGGAACACGAGTGGGTACGCCTGCTCGAGCGGCGTGGCGGCGTCGACGCCCACTTCTTCGCGGTAGTCGGCGCCGAATCCGAGCCACATCTCCTTGTTGGCCTGCGCGAGAGGCGTGTTGGTCGGGCCGGGGAGGATGCAGTTGATGCGGATGCCCTTCTTCAGCATGCTGAATGCTTCACGCGCGACGTACGCGTTGATCGTCTTCTTGCTCCACATGTAGTCGGCATGAAGATGATCCTGCGCCCACTTCGTGGCCTCGTCGAAGTCGGTGACGTCGAGGTACTCGAGACATTCGTCGAGGCTGTTCTCCCAACCCATACCGGCGGCGGAAGAGATGAAGCCGATGGCGGAGCCCCTCGGCAGCATGTCGGCGGCGATGGCGCGGTCGATCAAGTGACGATGGCCGATGAAGTTGATGCGCTCGATACCGGGCGTGCCGTCTGCGACACCGGCGCACGAGAACAGCGCGTGGATCGGTCCGCCGCACTCGTCGATCGCCGCTTCGATCGAGGCCTTGTCCGAGAGGTCGAGGGAGATCGCCTTCACGCCGGAGAGGGTGACCTCGGCACGGTCCATGACCACGACCTCGGCACCCGCGTCCTGTACGACCTCGGCGACCGCCGCGCCCATGCCGGTTGCGCCGCCGACGACCAGCGCGCGCTTGCCCTTGTAGCTGAAGGCGTCGAACAGACCCATGAACTACCCCCCACGATGTGTGACACGACCGTTAGATTGCGGTGGCACCCTACGACATGCGCTTTGATACGGGCGAATGACGGAGGCGAGTGTCCGGCGTTCGTCAGCGCAGCCGCCACTTCTGGCGCTGCCCGGACGAGAAGCGCTCCTGACCCTGGCGGAACGCGTCGGGGTCCGAGCCGATCCGGGTGAACAGGTTGGCGACCTCGATCCCTTGCGAGCGCGACACCTCGAGGCCGGTCCACAGCGCCCGCATCGTTCCCTGCACCGCCAGCGCCGGCGAGTCGGCGATCACTTGCGCGGCCCATGCGGCGCGTTCGCGGAGCTCGTCTCGGGCGACCACCTCGGACACGAGACCGATCTCACGCGCTCGTTCGGCGGACATGCGCTCGTCGGCTCCGAGCAGCGACATGCGCATCACTTCCTGGAACGGCATCTTGGCGAGCAGCTGGATCGGCTCGAACGCGGCGGTCATGCCGTACGTGACGTGCGGATCGAAGAACACCGCGTCCGACGAGGCGATGATGAACTCGGTTTCGCCGAGCATGTAGAACGCGCCCGCACATGCGATGCCCTGCACCGCTGCGATGACCGGCTTCCACAGATCGCATGCCTTCGGGCCGACGTCGCGGCCGGGATCGTCGTACATCCACGGCGTCGGATATCCGGGGAAGTTGCCGGCTTCCATCGCGTCGGTGTTCTCCTCGGAGATCGATTCGGCGCGGTCGATGCCGGTGCAGAACGACTCGCCTTCCGCCGCCAGCACGGCACAACGCACGTCGTCGTCGTACCGGAGTCCCCACCAGATCTCGCGCAGCTCGTCGCGCATCTTCTGGTTGATCGCGTTGCGCACCTCGGGCCGGTTGAGCGTCACCCACGCGACGCCGTCGGCCTTCTCGAGCAGCACCGTCTCGTACGTTGCCATCCGGCGATGATACGGACGAGTCGCCGTGCGTCCGGACCGTGCGGCGTCCCCAGGCGTGCCCCCGCCTGCACATTGATGTCTCAGCCACCGTTTCCGGTGGCTGAGTCGTCACAGAACGGTGGACGCCGGTTTCTGTGACGTTCGAGCCACCGATCCGGTGGGTCAGCCATCACAGAAACATGCGCGGGATTTCGGTTGCGGTCCTCGCTCGCCGGACAGCGTCGGTGTGACACATCTGACATCCGAAAGAGGGGCGATGCGGCGAACTGTCCCGATTGAATGCCTCGGGGCGGACGACATCCACAGACCTTCGAGGGAGATTCGGACGTGCTCACTCGCCTGGCCCGAGGTTCGTACCGACACCGTCGCGTTGTCGTCGTCGCGTGGGTGGTGATCCTGATCGCTACCGTTGTCGGAGGCTCGGCCTTGGCCGGCGACTACGCCACTGCCGGCCGCCTTCCCAACACCGACTCGCAGGCCGCGTACGACCGGCTGGCGAGCGACTTCCCGGCCCGACACGGGGACGAAGGCCAGATCGTGTTCGCTGACATCCGCAAGGACCCCGCGGCGGTGAACGCGTTCCTTGCCCAGGTCGCGAAGGTGCCCGGGATCCTCGAGGTCGCGCCCCTTCAGGTCTCGCCGGGCGGTGCGGTAGCGATCGCGCCGATCACCATGGCGAGCGGATCGAGCGATGATCCGTCGGGCGTCGCCAAGCAACTCGAGCAGATGGCACAGCCGCTCGAGCGGGAGGGATTGCAGGTCGAGTTCGGCGGGTCGTGGTTCAGTGACGTGCAGATGCCGGCGAGTGAAGTCGTCGGCATCATCGCCGCCATCGTGGTGCTCCTGGTCGCGTTCGGATCGTTGATCGCGATGGGCCTTCCGATCGTGACCGCGTTGGTCGGGGTGGGAATCTCCGTCGCGAGCATCGGCGTGCTCGCCAACGTCCTCAGCACACCCAACTTCGCGTCCGAGGTCGCGGCGATGATCGGCATCGGCGTCGGCATCGACTACGCGCTCTTCATCGTCACCCGCTATCGCGGCGCGCTGCAACGCACGTCGTCACCCGAAGCTGCGGTGGTCGAGGCGATGAACACGTCCGGCCGAGCGGTCATGTTCGCCGGTATCACCGTCATGATCTCCGTGCTCGGCATCCTCCTCATGGGGTTGCCGTTCCTCCATGGCCTCGCAGTCGGTACGTCGTTCGCGGTGTTGGTCGCGGTGCTCGCCGCCCTGACGCTCTTGCCGGCGCTCCTCGGCTTCGTCGGCCAGTCGATCGACCGGTTCAAGGTCGGCCGGCGCAACGAGCACGCCGGCGAGACCACGTGGCATCGCTGGGCGCGGGTCGTCCAGCGCCGGCCCGGCATCATCGCGGCAGCCGGCTTCGTGGTGCTCCTCGTTCTGATCCTTCCGGCGCTGTCGTTGCGTCTCGGCGGGGCGGACGCGAGCACGGATCCGACGTCGAGCACGACGCACAAGGCGTACGAGCTCATCGCGCAGGGCTTCGGTCCTGGCCTGAACGGTCCGATCCTGGTCGTCGCCGATGCGTCCAAGCCCGGCGCGACGCAGGACCTGCCCGCGCTCGTGGCCGCGCTGCGTGCCACGCCTGGTGTCGCCTCGGCCAGCGATCCGAGCCTGAACCCGTCGGGCACGGCGGCACTCGCCACGGTCATTCCGACGACCGGGCCCCAGGACGAAGCGACCTACCGGCTCGTCCACCACCTGCGCGACAACGTGATCCCCGAGGTCACCGCGGGCTCCGGACTGACCGCGCATCTGGGCGGGCAGGCCGCCAGCAGCATCGACTTCGCGGACGTCATCGGGCAGCGGTTGCCGCTGTTCATCGGCGCGGTATTGGCGTTGAGCTTCCTGTTGCTCCTGGGCGTGTTCCGATCGCTGCTCGTGCCGCTCAAGGCCGTGATCATGAACCTGCTTTCCATCGGCGCGGCGTACGGCGTCATCGTCGCCGTGTTCCAGTGGGGTTGGGGAGCGGACTTCCTCAACGTCAGCCCGGCGCCCATCGAGCCGTGGGTGCCGATGATGTTGTTCGCGATCGTGTTCGGCCTGTCGATGGACTACGAGGTCTTCCTGCTGAGTGCCATCCGTGAGGAGTACGACCGCACCGGCGACAACGGCGACGCGGTCGCGGAAGGACTTGCGAGCACTGCCCGTGTGATCACCGCCGCCGCGCTGATCATGGTGTTCGTCTTCGGCAGCTTCGTCGTGGCCGATCTCCGCGCGCTCAAGCTCATCGGTCTCGGTCTCGCAGTTGCGGTCGCGATCGACGCGACCATCGTGCGTGTCGTGCTCGTGCCCGCGACCATGGAGCTGCTGGGTGACGCGAACTGGTGGCTACCCCGCTGGCTGCAGCGGGTGATCCCACGGGTGCACTTCGAGCAGGCGCCGACCGAGTCCATCGAGCAGCCGTCGGAGGAAGAGGAGCTGGTCGGCGCCGGCCGCTGACCCCACCACGCGATTCAAGCGAGCGTTCGCAAGCGGTCGACGCGCTCGTCGTCCGGACCGAGGTAGCGCACCAGCACACCGATCACCCGATCGACGTCCAACGTTCCGGCCGCCTGCATCTCCTCCAGGTCGGCCCAGTCCTTCGTGCGGCTGAAGAACGCCTTGAACACCGCGAGGTCGGCACACGACAGGAAGGGCAGATCGACGCCGTCGAACTCCTCCCATCGTGCGCGCCCGCCGACCTGATCGTGGAACTCCGTCGTGTTCAGGAAGACGTCGACGGGCGTGGACTCCCACCACAGCCGCTGCTGGCCGTCACGCTCGAGCAGCATGAAGTCGTCCTCGTCCCATGTGACCTCTGCCGGCAGCGCGTCGAGCACGTCGCGCACGCGCTCGGTGCCGGCGAACACGTTGAGGTCGATGTCGATCGTGCCCCGTGCTCGCTGCGTGCACCACGCGAGCGCGAGCGCGCCACCGAAGGCATGCCCGATGCCGGCGTCGTCGAGCGCCGTGTGGATGGCGAGCATCTTCGCTGGGATGCCGAGGGTCGTCACGTCAAGCTGCGTCAGGCAGGCCCGAACCGAGGGAACCGCAACGTGCGGGCGTGTCGCGCGGGGAAGCGGGCGGCGAGCTCGAGGACCTCGACGAGCTCACGGCCGCGATCGGCCCGATCCGGCCCGCCGACGGCAGGGGTCAGCTCGACTCCCGGCCGGTAGCCCGCGGCGCGCACGATGCGATCGAACGTCGCCACCGAGGGCACCTTGCGGCCGCTCTCGTACGCCGCCAACGTGGCGTGGGACGTACCGGCGCGGCGAGCGAGCTCGCGCAGGGTCAGGCCGGCACGGAGGCGGACGGCACGGAGGTCGGCAGCAGCGTTCACGATGACATGGTATCCGATCGGATACCAACCTGGTCAGGCGCGGTTGACGGCTTCGGCAGGCGTCTGGCCGCCGTGCTCGCTCCGGACCACCGACAAGAATCGCTCGACGGCGTGCATCGTGGCGTGCTCGCGCACCGAAGGGAACGTGTCGAACGCGTGCTGCGCGCCCGGGAGCTCGCCGTACACGACCGGTTGATCCGACGCCTTGCGGAGCTCGTCGACGAACGTCCGTGCCTGCTCGACGGGAACGAGGGAATCGTTCGTCCCGTGGATCACGAAGAACGCCGGCGCCTGCGGTCCGACGTGGCTGATCGGTGAGGCTTCGTCCCATCGGGCCCGGTCGTCGGCCAACGTGCTCTTGAACACCTGCTTGCCCAGGAAGTCGTCCATGTCCGACCGACCGGTGCCGTAGCGATTGACGAAGTCGTAGACGCCATAGAACGGCACTGCCGCGGCGACCGACGTGTCGACGTCTTCGAATCCCGGTTGAAACGCGGCGACGTTTGGGGTGAGCGCGGCGAGCGAGGAGAGGTGGCCGCCTGCCGATCCGCCGGTGATGACGACGAAGTCGGGATCACCGCCATGCGCCGCGATCGATGCCTTCGTCCACGCCAGAGCCTTCTTGACATCGACGATGTGGTCCGGCCATGTGGCGCGGGGCGAGAGGCGGTAGTTCGTCGTGACGCACACCCAGCCGCGCTCGGCGAGATGGGCCATCAACGGCTCGGCCTGACCTTCCTTCTGCCCCATCATCCACGCGCCGCCGTGCACCTGGAAGAGCACCGGTGCCTTGGCGTCGCGCGGCAGATCGGCGCGCTTCCAGACGTCGAGCAGGTTGCGCTTGCCCGCGTCGCCGTAGCTGATGTCGCGCTCGGTGCGGTAGCGGCGGCGTGTGCGCATGTCGGGCCGCAAGAGCTGCTGCCGCGTGAGCGGGACCTCAGGTCGCGGCGAGAACGGTTCGTGAATCCGCGATCGGTAGTCGGCGCCCAGCTCGTTCTGCAGCGCCGCTTCGAGCGCGCCGCTGGCCTTCGACGCGGTCTGGTGAATGGCGACGAGGCCTGCGGCCGAGGCGAGGTGCGCGGCGATGCCGAGCTTCCCCCGCCAACCCCTCGTCCCGCCGCCTCGCGACAACACCAGTCCGGTCGCGATCTGGAGCAACCCAGTGTGCAGCGGTAGCTCCGACGGCCCGAGGCCCCAGGCGAAGGCGGGAACGGACAGAGGTCCCGTCCGGGCCATCGGCCGAAGCGCATTCGCGGTGGTCGCGGCCGAGTGGACGCCCTCGAGCAGGAACCGGGAAGAAGGCTTCATGGAGGTCAGCCTAGGGAGAGAAATGGTGCGGCTTGTCTACCGCCGTCGCGCCGTCGCGCGGTCGCGCCGCGGCCCCCGGCCGGTGGACACGAACCAACATTCGTTCAGGAGAGGTGGCGGCGGGCCGTCAGCCAGGTGCCCCATCCCGCCTGGGAGGTCGTCCCTTCCCACGTCCCCGGTAGGGCGCGCAGCACGTCGGCGGGCGGGAGGTAGATCGGTGTCTCGTCGCCGTTCGTGCTCACCCACAGCAGCACGCCGTCGTCGCGCAGCACGCGCGCCATCTCGGTCGGGAACAGGAACATGTTGATCAACGCCACGACGGCGACCGCGCCCGTCCGCAACGGAATGGCAGCGGCATCGGCCTGCAGCTGGCGACCATCCAGTGGTGCGCGCCGCAGCATCTCGAGCGAAAGCTCGAACGACACCACCCCGGGGAACGGCTGCCGGAGGTCGTCGGTGGCGTTGCCGGTACCGGAACCGACCTCCGCGCACCAGCCTTCGGGGAAGGGACCGCCCCGGATGAGCGCGTCCGACAATGCGTCGTGTCGTTCCGGCCGGTCCTGGTCGCGCCAACCGGTGGCCATCGAATCGAAGAAGGAACTGATCTGCGCGGCGCGCTCGGGCGTCCACGCGTCGTCGCCGAACGCGATCGAGCGCGTCAACTCGCGCATCGGCCGAGCAGCGTCGCCCCACTCCGGTCGTCCGGGGCGATCGGGAACCACCCTGGTCAGCTCGACCATCGTCATCGTGCACCTCCAGCCCAATGCGCACGAGTGTGCAGGTTTCTCGTAGCTTCTGCCCGACCATCCATGGAGTACGTCCTCTTCCTGCCGCAGATGCGCTTGTCGTTCGACGACCTCGTGGCGCGGGCGCGCGCTGCCGAGGCCGCAGGTTTCACCGGCATCGCGGGGATGGACCACCTCGCCCCGCCGCTCGCGCTCCATCTTCCGATGTATGAGGCGATGGTCACGAACACGTGGATCGCCGCGCACACCGAGCGGTTGCGCATCGGCTCGCTGGTGCTCTGTGACTCGTTCCGCCATCCCGCGGTGCTCGCCCGTGAAGCGGTGTCGATCGACCACGCATCCGGAGGCCGGTTCGAGCTCGGGATCGGCTGGGGGTCCGTCCCGGACGAGTTCTTCACGTTCGGTGTCGCACCGACCGAACCGGCGGCCCGCGTCCAACGATTGCGCGAGACGCTCGAGGTTCTGCGCGCGTTCTGGAAGGGTGAGACGGTCGGCTACGAGGGCGAGTTCCACCACCTGGTGGAGGCGTCGCAGGCGCCGCTTCCGACGGCGTCGATTCCGATCGTGATCGGCGGCACCGGACGCAAGACGCTCGCGCTCGTGCGCGAGTTCGCCGACTGGTGGAACATCCAGGTCGGTTCGCTCGACAAGCTCGACGACCTCCGCGCCGAGGTCGGTACGGCGCGCGTGTCGATCCAGGAGATCGTGGCCTTCGTCGGAGACGAACCTGAGCGGGACGAGATCACCGCGCTGACGAACCGTCGTTTCCGCTATGGCAACCCGATCATCGGGTCCGCCGCCGAGCTCGTCGACCACTTCGGCGCGCGTGCGGCACGCGGGATCGAACGCACCTACGTGTGGTTCGCCGACTTCGCCAAGCCGGACACGCTCACCGCGTTCGGCGAGTCGGTCATCGCCGCCACCTGAGCGAATGTTGGATGGAAACGGGCGCTCTGGCGCCCGTTTCACCCCGGAGTTGGCGAGGCGTGAAAGTCCGGGAGTCGAAGCGAGCCGTCCGGCTCGATCGTGAACCCCGGGTTGTGCGCGACCTCCCACAGGTGGCCATCCGGATCGGCGAAGTAGCCCGCGTAGCCGCCGTAGAACGTGTCGGCCGCCGGCTTCGTGATCACCGCACCCGCAACGCGCGCCGCCGCGAGGATGTCGTCGACTTCGGCGCGCGAGCGCGCGTTGTAGGCGAGCGTGATGCCGCCGAAGTCGTCGCCCTCCTTCGTATCGGACACGCCCGCGTCCTCCGCCAACTTCTGCCGACCCCACAACACCACACCCATCCCACCGGCTTGGAAGAACACCGTCGCCTCGACCTCTTGCCCGCGCCAGCCGAGCGCTTCGTAGAACCGTTTCGCTCTCGCGAGATCCGACACGCCGAGGGTCACGAGACTGATGCGCTGCTCCACCCGCGCACCGTACCGCCCGGAGCTCAGGAACGATCCGCTAGACCGAGTGGTCGTGCAGCTCTTGTTGACGTCGGACCTTCACTACAACTTGCGGCAACTTGACTGGTTGGTGTCAGTCGCCGACCAGTTCGACGTCGTGGTCGTGGCGGGCGATCACCTCGACATCTCGTCGCCGGTCGCACTCGAGTCGCAGTCGGTCGTCGTGCTGCGCTACCTGTCCAGGCTCGCCGAGCGCACGACGGTCATCGCGAGTTCCGGCAATCACGATCTCACCGCGCGCAACCTGCACGGCGAGAAGACGGCGGCGTGGCTGCTCGAAGGCCGTCACGTCGGTGCACTCGTCGACGGCGACTCGTTCGACAAGGGTGACGTGCGCGTGACCGTGTGTCCGTGGTGGGACGGACCGTCGACCCGCGAGGACGTCGACGCGCAATTGCGACAACAAGCTGACGACCGCGCG
Source organism: uncultured Acidimicrobiia bacterium (assembly GCA_963721305.1). Taxonomy (GTDB): domain Bacteria; phylum Actinomycetota; class Acidimicrobiia; order Acidimicrobiales; family JACDCH01; genus DATAES01. The sequence continues at coordinate 203,981 of CAVRIR010000006.1, read as the reverse complement.
TCCTGCTGGGTGTGGGTGTACCACCCGCCGCCCGCCGGGTCGCCCACTGCGGTCGGGCAGCGGCGGTCGTACGGGGATGGGGACTTGCGCGCGTGGATCGACGAGCTCCGCCCGGATGTCGTTCTGACCGGACACGTGCACGAAGCGCCGTTCGTCGACGGCGGCTCGTGGTTCGAGCACAGCGGCGGCACGTGGACGTTCAACGCCGGCCGCATCGGGGTCGGCGCGGTGCCGAACCATGTCGTGCTGGATCTCGATGATCGCCTCGCGTCCTGGTACGGCGGTGGGGAGACGGCGGATCTGGCGCTCGACCGCCCGTGAATCAGTAGGGCGCGTCGGTCTCGCGCTCCGAGCCGGGATCGACCTCGACCCGGGGACTGTGCGACAGCGATGCCAGCACCTCGTCGATCATCCCGAGCCCACCCTCGTGATCGCCGTACTGATGGCGCAGATCCGCGAGGTAACCCGTCATGACATCGACGCGACGCGCGAGCAGGCGTGCCAGGACCACGCCGAACTCGGGATCACTCGCGAGGCGATCGCGGGCATCCGCGATCTCGACCACCACCGACTGCGTCCGGGCGCGCACCGACGCGGACGCAGGTCGATCGAGAAGCAATGACATCTCGCCGAACATCGCGCCCGGCTCCGCGACGGTCGCGACCGTCGCGCCATTGCGCACGATGTCGAGCGTTCCCGAACGCAACTCGTACAGGCTGACCTGTTCGTCACCTTCGGTGATCAGGGTCTCGCCCGGCTCGAGCTGTCGCGGCGGCATCGACGCACCCTAGCGACGACACCGCGACCATCCCGTTCCCCGGGTCACATTCGTTCAGGAAGCGTTCAGTGAGTGAGCACGTGCAGGAGTTTGCGCTCGTTCGCGGTCACGTGGTCGCGCGGACGCGATGGTCCACTCGACCATTTGTCGGCGAGCTCGCCGCGCTCGAACGTGTCGATCACCATCGGATGGACGTACGACGCCTTGCAGACGGCACGCGTGTTGTTGAGCTCGCCGGCAACGATCGTGATCACTTCGTTGACAGCGGCGGTCGCGCCTCGCTGCGATTGCGGCGCGTCGATAGCTGCCAGCATCTCGGCCGCCATCCGCGTCGCGCCCCACGTGCGAAAGGTCTTCGCGGTCGCGTCGAGCCCACTCGCCTCGCGGATGTAGTCGTTCACATTCGTCGACGAGATCGGGCACGCCGTGCCGTCCTGCTCGTACTGGAACAACAACTGTCCGGGAAGCTCCTGACAGCGGCGCACCACACGCGCCAGCCGCGCGTCGCAGCATGACACCTCGGCCGGTTTCCCGCCCTTCGACACGAATCGCATCTCGAGCCGCGTTCCCTCGACGTCGACGTGCTTGCATCGCAAGGTCGACAACCCGAACGAGCGATTGGTTCTCGCGTAGGCCTCGTTGCCGATTCGGACACAGGTGCAGTCCAACAGCGAGACCACGGCAGCGACGACCCGCTCACGGGAGAGGTCGTGCCGGCGCAGATCGCTGTCGACGGCCGTGCGCAGGCTTGCGAGCGACTCGCCGAATGGGATGAGCTGCTCGAACTTGCGCCGCTCGCGTCGCCGCCTGAACGCAGGGTGGTACCGGTATTGCTTCCGACCGCGAGCGTCCCGCCCGGTGGCCTGGATGTGCCCGTCGGGATCCGCGCAGATCCACACATCGGTCCACGCGGGCGGGATCGCGAGCCCACGAATCCGAGCCAACTCGCGCGCGTCGCGCACCGCAGCGCGCGACGACTGGCGGACGTAACGAAACGTCGACGTGCCTCGCCGCTCGATGCCCGGTTCCTCGTCGGACACATGCACCAGCGAAGCCATCTACTTGCGTTCCCCGACCCCGAAGGCCGCTTGTAGCCAGTGACCGATCTGCATTCGCGCTCCTCCCTTGTCGATCGTTGGAGGCGCGCTACCCGCGGCAGCGGCCGCTGCAAACAATTGAGCCGCAAACAATTGAGAGGCGCGCAGACGCGCAGCCGGGCGGCGCGCGCCCGAACGCGCACCAGGAAGGCGCGACGTTGATGTGAGCCGGATGCGCTAGCGCGATCGAGGCGTTGCTACTGCAGCTTCACGGAGAAGGTGGCAACGGTGCCGCCATCCGGTCCGGGCTGCCATTCGACCTCGGCGCCGAGACGGGTGGCGCGCGCTCGGATGTTGTCCATGCCCCGCCCGCCGGTCGTCCCTTCGGTGACACCGCGGCCGTCGTCGGTGACGGACAACTCGAACTTCCCGTCTGCGACCGTCAGCGCGACGTCGACATGCGTCGCTTCCGCATGGCGCGCGACGTTGCTGACGAGCTCTTGGAGCACCGCGAGCACGTTCTCGGCGAGACGATCGTCCATCGCGCTGTCGATCGGACCGTTGAACGTCACCATCGGATCGAACCCGAGCGATCGAGTCGCATCGGCGCAGAGCACGAGAACGGCCTCTCTGGTCGAGCTGCCGGGCAACCGAGCGGTCTGCAACTCGAAGATCACGGATCGGATGTGGCGAACGGTGACGTCGAGATCCTCGACCAAGCTCTGCAGCCGGTCGACCACCTCGGGTCGTTCCACCAACCGGATGGTCGCCTGTAGCGTGAGCCCGGTCGCGAACAGGCGTTGGATCACAGTGTCGTGCAGATCTCGGGCGATGCGTTCACGGTCCTCGAACAGTGCGAGCTCCGCCACACGCGCATGAAGGCGCGCGTTCTCGATCGCGATGCCTGCGGCCGACGCGAGCGCGGTGACCAGTTCCTCGTCGATGTCGGAGAAGACCTCGCCACCTTGCTTGTCGCAGAGATAGACGTTTCCGAAGACCTTGCCGCGGACGAGGATCGGCGTTCCGAGAAACGAGCGCATCGGCGGATGGTGGGGCGGGAAGCCGAAGCTGTCCGGGTGTTGCGTCAGATCGGGAAGTCGCAGCGGCTTCGGGTCGACGATGAGGACTCCGAGAATCCCGTGGCCCTCCGGAAGATGACCGATGGCGGCGCGCTGATCCTCGTCGATGCCGACCGCGATGAACTCCGCCAGCCGGGTGCCGCTCTCGTCGAGCACACCGAGTGCGCCGTAGCGCGCGTCCACCAGATCCGTCGCGACCTCGACGATCCGGCGGAGCGAATCGGACAGGTCGAGCTCGGATCCGATCGAGACGACGGCGTCGAGAAGACGGCGAAGTTGTCGCGGTCCGGCCAGCCCTTCCACGCTTCGCAGCGTAGGGCGATCGCTTTGTGCAGGACGTTGGACCCTGGTCATGGTGCGAGCAAACGTCGATGCTGCCAGCATGGACACGATCTGCACGGAGAACCGATCTGTGTGAAATGGAGCGCGCGATGGAGCCCATTCGCTTCGATTCGTTGTTGGTCGCAATCGACTTCACGGCGACGGCCGATCGCATCGTGCCCATGGTCGGCAGGCTCGCGAGCCGTGGCGGCCTCGCGGTGCAGTTGCTGACGACCGGCTCTCCTGGCCTCGCCGACTTCGACGCCGCCGACCTGGAGGCACGTGCACGTCAGCTCGATGGTTGCTCGGTCACGACGACGGTGCTCAACAGCGACGCTCCGGCGACCGATCTGGCTGACTTCGCCCGGGATCACTCTGGTGCGCTGCTCTGTGTCGCGTCACACGGTCGCACCGCGGTTGGTGAGCTCGTGCTCGGCAGCATGACCGAAGACCTTCTGCACCGGCACGTGGGTTCGATCCTTGCCATCGGTCCGCACGTGCCTGATGCGTACGAGCTGAACGACAACCTCCTCGTGGCCATCGACGAGTTCTCGATCGGGACGTCCTTGATCGACGCGTCGCAGGCGTGGCAGAACACCTTCGGCGGCACGGTCGAGCTGTTCGAAGCGATCACCCGCCGCTCGACGTCGGTGGCGATCGAACCGACCGACGAGCTGCGCCGAGCGCAGGAGCGGCTGCCGGGAGCGATCACAACGATCGTCGAATCGCACGATCCGGTCCGTGCAATCGGCGACGCGGCCGTGACCTCGAACAGCCCGGTCGCCGTCGCGGCTCACGTCCGGGGAGGGCTCGAGCGGCTCGTGCGGGGGAGTGTGAGCGGCGAGCTCGTTCGCTCGAACACCACGCCGGTGCTGATCGTGCCGGGATGATCAAGACGATGTCCGAATCGGGACCTTCGTCCTTCGCTCTCAGGTCTCGCTGCTCTGCCGATGCGGCCCGCCGAATGCGACGGTGATTGCAGGACGGAGCAAGGAGGACACGATGACTATGATCGACAGGACGAAGGACCTTCAGACGTTGTCGTCGATCGCGTGCGACCGGCACCTGCGCACGGAGAGGGTCGGTCGCGTCGCCGTGATGGTCGATGACCATCCCGAGATCTTTCCCGTGAACTACGTCATGGACGAGCGCGGTGACATCTTCTTCCGCACCGATCCCGGCTCGAAGCTGCACGCCGCTGCAACTGCGCCGACGATCGCCTTCGAGATCGACGGGTACGACGAGGATCGCGAGAGTGGCTGGAGCGTGCTCGTGGTCGGCCAGGCTCGCTGGCTCAGCCGGCCACAGGACGACGCCAAAGTGCGCACGCTCGCACTCGAGCCATGGGCTGCCGGCGAGAAGGGCAACGTGGTTCGCCTGTCGCCCCTGAAGATCACTGGCCGGCAGCTCGGGTGAAGGCTGACGCTTCCGCCCTCGAGGTCCTCGACGACGAGGAGTGCATGTTGCTCCTCGACCGCGAGTCGGTCGGGCGCCTCGCACTCAGCGATGGCGCGCTGCCCGTCGTCCTGCCCGTCAACTTCAAAGTCGCCGACCGGACGATCGTCTTCGCGTCCGCGCCTGGCCTGAAGCTCGACGCGGCGCGCGCCGGCGTCGTTGCCTGCCTCGAGGTCGACGGGTTCGACACGTTGTCGCACTCCGGCTGGAGCGTGCTCGCGACTGGACGGCTCGACCAGATCACCGAGCCCGATCAACTGGCACAGGCGCGCGAGCTGCCGCTGAGTCCGTGGGCGATCGCCGAACCGGAGGGATACGTGCGCATGCCGATCGAGATCCTGAGCGGCCGCCGGATCAACCGATTCTGATTGCGTTCCCCGGCCACGCTGGAAGCGGATGGCCGCTCCTCCGCCTTCGCACCGTGTCAGGCCGGGCGAGGAGGAGCCAGCGCTCGGACTCTGCTGTCGACGATCTCCGCCGCGGCTGCGGGCGCGACTCGTACCCGAGCATCGACGGCGGCCACTCTGTCGGGTCCCGCGATCATCGGGTTCAGGTCGAGCTCACGTATCTCGGGGATGGTGTGTGCGAGGAGGCCCAGGCGTACCAGCGTGTCCTCGACGGCATCGACGTCGACCGGAGGCGCGCCTCGGTAGCCGTGCAATAGCGGAGCGCAGCGCAGCGACTCGACGAGCTCACCGGCTTCGTTGTCGGAGATGGGGGCGACGCGGACCCCGCGATCGCGGATTAGCTCGGCTGCGACACCGCCCATCCCGAAAACGATGAGCGGGCCGAACGTCTCGTCGCGCACGATGCCACCGATCAACTCGACGCCGGGCTGCGCCATGGGTTGGACGAGCGCGCCGGTCATCGCGGGGCCGAGCGCGGCCTCCATGTCCTGCCACGCCTTGGTGACCGCTTTCGCAGACCGCAGTCCGAGCGCGACGCCGCCGACGTCGGACTTGTGCACGATCTCGGGCCCGTCCGCTTTCAGTACGACCGGATAGCCGGCCTTGCGCGCCGCCGCACACGCGGCATCGACGTCGGTGACCAGCGTCCCCGCGAGATGCGGAATGTGGTGCGTCGCGAGCAGCCGGTCGATCTCGTTCGGTGTCAGCCATCTCCCGTCCGGTTCGCCCGCGAGCACACCGGCCACGACGGCACGCGCGGCCACGCGGTCGATGTCCTCACGGACCGGAGCGCGGTCGGGCGGACGATCGCGCCATCCCGCGTAGGTGACCGCATGGCCGAGCGCGGCGATCGCACGCTCAACGGATCCGAACACCGGCACAGCGCCCGCCGCTTCCACCGCGTCGTTGGTCAAGAGGCCCCGGTCCCGACCGACGATGACGCTGACGAGTGGTTTGCCGCTCGTATCGGACGCGGCGATGGCGGCCGCGACCTCGTCGGGGTCGGACACCAGGGTCGGCGCGTGGATGGCCACGAGCGCGTCGACGTTCGCGTCCCGCGCGACGGCCTCGATCGCCACCCGGTAGGTCGACGGCGACGCGTCGCCCAGCAGATCGACGGGGTTCGACGTCGACGCGGCGGCGGCCAGCGTCCTGCGGAGCTCGCTCTGGCACTCGTCGGACACTCGAGCCAGCGTCAGCCCCGCGCCCGCGCTGGCATCGGCCCCCATGATCCCGGGTCCCCCGGAGTTCCCGACGATCGCGAGCCGATAGCCGCTGGGAAGGGGCTGGTGCGCGAGGACGAGGGCGCTGTCCAACAACTCGTCGATGGTGTCGACCCGGACGACGCCGCAATGATGCAGCAACGCTTCGACGGCGTCGTCGTCCGCAGCCATCGCCGCGGTGTGCGAGCTCGCCGCCTTCCGACCCGCGGCCGTCCGGCCGCTCTTCACCGCGATGATTGGTTTGATCCGGCCGATGCGGCGAGCCAGGCGAGCGAACTTGGCGGGGTTCCCGAACGACTCGAGATAGAGCAACACCACGCGGGTGCGCTCGTCGTCCTCCCAGTACTGCAGGAGGTCGTTGCCGCTCACGTCCGCCTTGTTGCCGAGCGAGACGAAGCTCGAGATGCCCATGCCGGCGTGTGTTGCCGCATCCAGGACGGCGATACCGACAGCGCCTGATTGCGATGCCAGCGCAACAGGACCAGGAAGCGCGGTCGCGGCACCGAACGTCGCGTCGAGACCGATGTCCGGATCCGTGTTGACCACGCCGACACAGTTCGGACCGATGATCCGCATGCCGTGCCGGCGCGCCGCGGCAGTCAGCTCGCGTTGGAGCTGCGCGCCGTCGGCGCCGACCTCGGCGAACCCACCGCTGATCACCAGCAGGCCGTGCGCTCCCTTGGCCGCGCAGTCAGCGACCACCGTGGCGACCCTGTCGGCCGCGATGGCGACGATTCCCAAGTCGATCGGTCCCGGCAGCGCGCCGACGGATGCATACCCGGTGAGGCCTTCGACCGCGTCGCCCTTCGAGTTCACGGGATAGATCTCGCCGCGGAAACCGGCCTCGACGAGGCTGCGCACGATCTCGTGTCCGACGGTTCCCTTCCGGCTGCTCGCGCCGATGACCGCGACCGACGCCGGACGCATCAGGCGTTCGACGGATCGCGCCTCGGACAGGTGCTCGCGCATCGCGATGCGCTCGTCGAGCTCGTCCGACACGTCGAGGTCCATGACGAGGTGCTCGACACCCTGCTCCCACGTCCGCACCGGAGCGAGCCCGGAGTCGACGAAGACTCGCTGCATCCTGCGGTTCTCGGTGAGGGTGTCGGCGACGAACCGGGTCAGGCCCTCGCTCCGAGCACGCGCCGCGAGGTGCTCGAGCAGCAACGATCCGACGCCGGTTCCCTGCCAGGCATCGGCGACGACGAGGGCGACTTCGGCTTCGTCGGTGTCGGGCGACCGGTCATAGCGCGCGATGCCGATCAACTCGTCGTCGACCAGCGCGACCAGCGCCTCGCGATCGTGGTGGTCGACCGTGGTGAACCGGGCGACCTCTCTGTCGGTCAGGTACGGATGGATCGCGAAGAAGCGAAGACGCGTGGTCTCCGGCGAGAGCGACTCGTGGAATCGCACGAGCCGGGTCGCGTCCGATGAATCGATCGGACGGACCTGCACCACGCGGCCGTCGCTCAGGAGCGCGTCGGACGTGCCCGCAGGCGGGATCGTCCGAGACAATCGGGCGCGCTCGACGATCTCGCTCATTCGCCTCGCAGCTCGTTGCGGATGATGCGGCCCGTGATGGACCCGGGTCGGAGCCGCAACCACAGGTCGCGCTCACCTTTCGCCCAGGGCTGGACCGGCAGTGCCTGCACGCGCTCCATGTCCACGCGCGTTGTACCAGGCGACTTCTTCCAGATGTCCCGTCACGAGCACGCTCCATCCGGACTGTGTCTCACGGTCGAAGCTGTCGACTTCGAACGCGGCGTGGCCCTGGCCGACGTCGAGTCGAGACCCGGGCATCGTGCGCAGCACGATGTCATCACCGTCCAGTGCGTAGTTGACGGGGAGGATCGTCGGCGTCGCGCCGATCACGACCGAGACCCGTCCGATGACATCCTCCGCGAGCAGCCGGCGGCACTCGTCGGAGTCGATGACCTCTATTCCGCTGTGCGCGCTGACGTTGCGCATCGCATTCGCCTCCCGATCGACTTCTGCATTCGATCTTCGGCCGATCCTGGGGGCGACCGGCAGGGCCCAAAGTCCAATCTAGGAGCGCCGCCCGAACCCCGCTGACGCGGGTGTCCTTGGTCGCGATCCTGCGTGACTGGCTCGGGACCTTTTCCTCTGGTCGGGCGCGCGTTCGTCAGCGCACTGTGAAGTCGTCCGCCGACGAAGCGTGACGCACAGAAGGGGTGATCTTCGTGCCGAACACACGGGAGCATTCGGGACTATCCCGAACGACTGTCCCGCAAGCTCGTCCTCGTGAAGTGGTGGCTGCTCGCGCTGCCGCACTACTTCGTCGTCGCGGTGTTCGCCGGCGGCATCGGGATCGGTTGGAACGGCGCGCATCGCAGGTGGCGGTGGCCTCATCGCCATCCTCGCGATCGTCGCAGCAGTCGTCCTGGCGGTGCGGCGCCGGTATCCGAGCTCGATCTTCGACTTCGTCATGGGCCTGAACCGGTGGTGCTACCGGGTGCTCCGCCCGGGTCGAGCCTGAACGGCGGGTACTCGTCACGCAGCAACGCGACATACGCGTGGACGGCGGCATGCTGATCGACGCATAGTGGCCGCGGTTTCGATAGTCGTGGGTAAGGCTCAGGCGCCGAGATCCTTGTTCTCGGGGACGAACTGACTCACGAAGAAGGTTGCTCCCTGCGGGTCCTCGAGCAGTGCCATCCGCGACCACGGGGCGTCTGTCGGCGTGCTGATCACCTTGCCACCGAGTTCGCGCGCCTTGGCGACAGCGTCGTCGGCGTCGTTGACCGCGAACGTCACGCTCCAATGCGCGGGTGTTTCCGCATCGTCGGGCGCGATGGGGTTCAGCGAGGCGACGACGTCGATGAACCCGGTCGGAGCTCCCATCTCGGCCTGCTGCTTTCGAAGTCCCGGAGTTCGCTCCTCGAGGTGATCGCCGTACGCCGGCAGTGTCCACGCGACGCCAGCGGGCAATGCCAAGGTCTGCCAACCGAACAACGCGCCGTAGAAGGACTTGGCCGCCGCGGGATCACGTGTCGCCAGACCGTTGAAGACCAGCGAGCCGTGCTCGTTGACCACCGCCGCGCCTTTGTTCTTCATCGGTTCCCAGACGCAGAACGACGCGCCTTCCGGATCGATGATGACGGCCATCCGGCCCGCGTCCATCACGTCGAAGGGCTCCGCCGCCACCGTTCCGCCCGCATCTCGCGCCGTGGCCGCGGCGGCGTCGGCGCTGTCGACCTGGATGTAGCTGTTCCACGTGGCGACGGGCGGAGCGTCGTCGGGTCCGGACCCGACGGCCGCGACGTCGCCCCCTCGGATGCGGCCGATGTAGTAGCTGCCCGGCGACTCCGCCGGCATGACGTCTTCGAACTCCCAGCCGAAGAGTCCCCGATAGAAGTCCAGCGCGGCCTCGGGATCCGGTTGGTTGGTGTCGATCCAGCAGGGAACGCCGGGGATGTATCCGTCTCGCTCGGGCATGGTCGCCTCCGTTGTCGATTCGATGGTTCTTCCCTGACCCTAGGAAGGAGAACCGGTCATCCAGTGACCGCTTTGCGGATTTCGTAGGCCTCGGCGGAGCGCCCTCGCCGGTAGTCTGCGTCTCCGATGACGTCACGGAAGCCGCCGGGTGTGGCCTGGGAATCATGGGTCGACCAACAGATCCGTGAGGCGCGAGACCGCGGCGAGTTCGACGATCTTCCCGGCCACGGGAAACCGCTTCCGGACCTCGACCGGCCCCGCGACGAGCTGTGGTGGGTGCGCCAGAAGCTGAAGCGCGAGAAGGTGTCCTACTCGCCGCCATCGATCTCGATCCGGCGCGAACGCGACGACGCGCTCGAGCGGATCGCTGGGGCGACGACCGAGTCCGAGGTGCGCATGCTGGTGACGGCGATCAACGATCGCATCCGGTATGTCAACTCGCACACCATCAGCGGCCCACCGACGACTGTGGCTGTTCTCGACGTCGACGAGACCATCGAGCGGTGGCGAGCGAAGCGTGGAGGTGAACCGCGGTGACGATGCGAGAGGACTGCGTGCACTACGAGAGCCGCACGTACGACGACGACCACGAGGTCGCGAGGTTCTGCACGCTCGACCTGGCGCCCGAAGCGCCGTGGCGCTGCCCGGAGAACTGCCCGAAGTACGAACGCATCCTGATGATCGGCGCCGACTTCGAGAAGGGGTCACTCGCTGAAACGCCGCCCCTCGAGGACGAACCCGATGAGTCGCCGGACGACATCGCTGCGGTGCTCGCCGACGCCGAGCACATCGTCGAGGATGCCGAGCCCGAGATCATCGCCGACCTCGATCCCAGTGCGAAACGGCGGTGGTGGCGTCGTAAGCGGGGCGGCCCGGACGATGGTGACGACTTTGGTTTGAGTAGCCGTTAGCGCTCGCGACGACCTCGGTGAATGCCGCGAGACCGAACGCGACGAAGTAGACGGGCTCGACGAGCGCCGCGTACCGGTCGCTGAAATACGCGATCGCCAGTGGCAGATAGCCGATGACGACGACGGCTGCTAGCCAGCGAAATGCTCGGTCTTCGGCAGTGCGCGGTGCATCGCTTCGTTGCGTGCGACGCCACGCGAGCAGCAAGGCGATCGTGGCGGAGAGGAATTCGACTGCGGACAGCAGCACGTGCGCGTAGTGGTGGAAGGGCAATTGCAGATGCCATTCCGCGGTGCCGACACGCGGAGTCCGTCCCTTCGGCGCAGGAGAAGGGAAACAGTCCGCCGGCGCCCGCCGCAATCGCGAAGGTCACGAACAGTCGCCACTCGGCGCGGCCTGGTCGTTCGCGCCGGTACGAAAGCAGGAGCGCGGCCAAGAACAATGCGCCGGCGATGACATCGAGCTTGCCGAACACGCTGGCGTCGGGTGCGCCCTTGACCTCGAGATCACTGAAGAACGAGTTGACCGAGGTGAGCAGGCCGTGCCGGAAGGGCACGATGAGCCACCAGTTGTAGGCGAGAACGGCCGGGATGCAAACCGTGACCGCCAGCGAGAACCGATCGACGTGGACTCGCTCGACGGCGGGCTGCCATCGCGCGCCGGCGTGGGTGTTCACCGACTTCCCCGTGTGCCGTACCGCTGCACTCGAACAGTGTGCCGCGACCGATCCGTCGCGGCTACGTTCTGATCTGTTTCGGGCCGCGTAGCGTCGTTCGTGCATGGACACGAAGAACCTCGCCGAGCTGTACGACCTCGAGCCGTTGGACTGGCGGCCCATCGCGGCCCGCTTGGACAAGGGGCTCAGTCAGGGCCCGGGCACCGGCGGCCCGGATCGACACACGTGCTGGCTCGCGACGATCGACAGCGACGGGCGACCGCATGTCGCCGGCGTCGGCGCGCTGTGGGTCGACGGTGCCTTCTGGTTCGAGACCGGCGAGCGCACCCGCAAAGCGAAGAACCTCGCTCGTGATACGCGCTGGCACACTTGCCGTCGCTACGCAGGAATTCGATCTCGTCGTCGAGGGCGAGGCAGCCAAGGTCACCGACCACGCAACGGTTGCGGAGATGGCCGAGCGTTGGGTCGCGGCGGGCTGGCCGGCGCGCGTCGACGAGTCGGGCGTCGCGCTGACGGCCGAGTTCAGCGCGCCGTCTGCCGGGCCGCCGCCGTGGTCGGTGTACCGCATCACGTTGGCGCGTGCCACCGCGCTGGCGGTTGTCGAACCGGGTGGGGCCACTCGCTGGACGTTCTGATCGGACGCCATCTGGCGACATCCGTCCCCAGAGGACCCTGAGTCAACGCTACGGCCCGACGACAGTGGCATTGTGATCGATGGAGGCTTCGCTGCGCGCCTCTCGCGATTCCCTGAATCGTCTCACCGGAGGTCGATGCAAATGCTCAAACTCGACCCGGATGTCGTCCACCATCCGGCGGTCGTCGAGCAGTTCGAAAAACGCGCATCAGATGCACAACTGCGCATCGCAGACCTGATCACCGCGTTCGCGGGCTCCATGAATTTCGTCTACCTGCATGTCCTGCTCTTCGCGGTCTGGATGCTCATCTTCGAGAAGAGCCCGTGGCCGACGCTGACCCTGATCGTGTCGCTCGAAGCAATCTTCCTGTCGACGTTCGTGATGATCGGGCAGAACCGGCAGGCGTCCTTTCAGCAGGTCAAGTCGGATCGGGACTACGCGGGCGTCAACACTCTTCTGACCGAGAACACGGACCTGACGCGCGCGATCAATCAGATGACCGAAGAGCTTCATCGTCACCTCTTGGGTGAGTCCGACCGGGCCGCCGGTCGCGTCGACACGTCACAGACGACGTTTGCGTCGGCCGACGACCTCGCGGGCGCGCTTCGCCGTGCCGAAGCGGCTCACGCAGAGCACGAGAAGCGCACCGGCCAACGAGACGACGAGTGGCCTGCGTGGTACGCCGCGTACATCGCGGCCGAACAGTCCGGAGCACCCCGGCCGACCTGAACGCGGGACCCGACGGTCCGCCCGGGCCGTCGTGACGACTCTTCGCCGTCGAGCAGGCATCATCGCGACATGGCGCTGCTCCTGAATCCCGATCACGTGACGGTGGCCGTCGCCGACGCAGAGGCGGCCATCTCCTTCTTCGAGCTGCTGGGCTTTCGCAAGTCCCACGTTGCCGAGATCGATGGCGGCGAGCCTGCTCGGTACATGGGCATGCCCGACATGAAGGCCGAGCACATCACGTTGGTGTTGGACGGCGCCGAGCCGCACTTCGAGATCCAACTCCTGCGGTTCGACCCCATTCCGAGCGCGGACCCCGGCGACCAGCCGTCGAACCTCCGCCGGCGCGGTTACAACCACCTCGCCTTCCGCGTCGACGACATCCACGCTGTCACCGACCACTTGGTCGCCCACGGCGTAAAGATGCTGAGCGACGAGATGGACTACATCAGCCGCCGTCTTCGTTTCTTCGAGGGCCCCGAGGGCATCACGCTCGAGCTCGTCGAGTTGGTCGAGCCGAACTGACCCGTGTCAGTGGATGACACCGGCGGCACGTAGGTCCGCGATTTCGTCGTCGCGCCAGCCTGCTTCCCGCAACACCTCGTCACTGTGTTCACCGAGCCTCGGTGCGGACGCGTCCGGGTCGGTGGCGGCGCCGTCGAACAACGGTGCGGGTCGCGGCTGGTGGACGGCGCCGAGCACATCGTGTTCGAACGCGCGCACGGTGCCGGAGGCGACGACCTGAGGATCGTCGGCGACCTCGTGCAGATCTCGCACCGGTGCGACGGGTACGTCGGCGGCTCGCAAGCGAGACACCACTTCGTCGGTGGGCATGTCGGCGATCGCCGCGCGAACTCGTCGCATGACGTCGGCGCCGCCTTTCATGCGTTCGGCGGTGTCGGTCATCGCCGAGCCGTCGTCGCTGAGAAGCGCGCTGGTGAGGCCCGACCATTGCTTGGCGGTCAACGTGACGAGCACGACATGACCATCTGCGGTCGGACTCACGCGGAAGCTCCGACTCGTAGGGGGAAGCACGGTCGACGGTTGGTCGACGGTGTGATCCATCATGCCGTCGGGCCACAAGAACGCGATCGCCACGTCGAGCATGGACACGTCGATGCGCGCGGCCTCTCCGGTGCGCTCTCGCTGAAGCAGCGCGGCGGTGATCGCCTGAGCGAGCGTGTACGCCGTTGCTTTGTCGATGACGCCATGGCGGACCATCGACGGCTCGGTGGTCCCTGCGGTCTGAATGGCGGCGAAGCCGGACATCGCTTGTACGACATGGTCATATGCGGGCGCGTCGGCCAACGGTCCCGTCGAGCCGAAGCCGCTGATCGACGCGTACACCAGTCGAGGGTTCGCCGTCTGGAGGGACCGGGCGCTCAGCCCGAGTCGGTCGATCACGCCGGGCCGGAAGTTCTGGGTGAACACGTCGGCGTCAGCGGACAGTCGTCGCACCACGTCTCGTCCCGCATCGCTGGTGAGATCAATCGCGATCGAGCGCTTCCCACGGTTGTTGTTCGCGAAGTACGCGCTCATGCCGTCGTGTCCCGTGCCCACCGTGCGAATCGCGTCCCCGGTGGGCGCCTCGACCTTGATCACGTCGGCTCCCTGATCAGCCAGGACCATCGTGGCCAACGGTCCCGACATGTTGGTGGTCAGGTCGACGATGCGTATCCCGGCGAGTGGTCTCACGTCGCCTGACTAGCACGGAGACGGGCGGGGCGGGCAGAGTCGTAACTGCATGGCCAAGGTGTTGACGCACATGTGCATGTCGCTGGACGGCTTCGTCGCCCAGCCGGACGACAATCCTGCGGAGCTCTTCGACTGGTACTGGACCGGTGACGTCGTGGTGCCGAGCGCGCAGGAGGGCATGAGCTTTTCGGTCGACGCCGCGAGCGCCGTGATGTTGCGCGAGATCACGTCAGGCTGTGGCGCGCTCGTCGCAGGCCGACGGCTGTTCGATCAGACCGACGGATGGGGCGACCATCATCCCGCAGGGGCACCAGTGGTCGTCGTGACCCATCGGCCGCCACCGGCGGATGCGGCCGAGCGCTTCCCGCGGACGACCTTCACCGGCAGCGTCGAGGAGGCGATCGCCGCGGCCAAGGAGATCGCCGGCGACGAGTTCGTCACGATCGCCAGTGCCGACATCATCCAGCAGGCGCTGAATCTCGGCCTCGTCGACGAGGTCTGCATCAGCCAGGTGCCGGTCCTGTTCGGCACCGGCATCCGCTACTTCGGCGAGCTCGTCGGTGAGCACGTCATTCTCGAGGACCCTGTCGTCGTTCAGGGTGTCCGCGCGCTGCACCTGCGCTACCCGGTGCGGCGCTGATCGGGCGGTCAGCCGAAGTTGCGGACGCTCTGCACCCCGACCTATCCGGGTGGCGAGATCGTCCATCCATCCAACTCACGTCACCCGCTTTCGGGTGACACCTGGTCACCCGCACCGGCCGTACGGTGCGAGTGGCGTCTGATCGTCGAGTCCTCACGGCGGAACCGGGGTGCCGGGCGTCCGCGAACCGCGACAGGCACGACAGTCCGCGTGGCGAGGAGAACTGTTCGATGGCTGAAGGTCTATCGGCGACCGAGGTCGGCAAGGAGATCACCGAGCACGTCGAACACTCTCGACGGAGTGAGGGATCGCCGAAGGACCGAATCGTCTCGATCCTCGAGGCCTTGTTGCTCGCGCTCGTTGCCGTGCTCGCGGCCTGGTCCGGCTACTCATCCGCCAAGTGGAGCACCGAGTCGCGGTTGAAGCTGTCCCAAGCGTCGACCGCTCGAACCGAGGCCAGCCGCGCCAACCTCGATGCGACCACTACGAAGAACTTCGACAGTTCAACCTTCAACGCGTGGTTCAGCGCCTACGTCGTCGGCAATCAGTCAGCCATGGACGTCGCGGAAAGACGCTTCCGACCCGAGTTCAAGACCGCGTTCGACGCGTGGATCGCCACCAATCCGACGACGAATCCGCAGGCGCCGCCCGGTCCCACATACATGCCTGAGTACGTCGAACCCGACCTGGACAAAGCCAATGCCCTCGACGCCAAGGCAGACGATCTCTACGCGGAAGGGGCCAAGGACGGTGGATACGCCGACGACTACGTACGCACCACCGTCTACCTCGCCACCGTTCTGTTCTTGGTGGGTATCAGCGGACACTTCCGGTTCGCGTCCGCTCGTATCGGCCTCGTCGTCGTTGGCAGTGCCATCCTCAGTTTCTGCATCGTTCTGCTCGTCACGGCGCCGAAACCTCCGGCCTGAGGGCCGGCGCAACATGCTCCGATCCAACAACCCATGGCACTGCAGTCAGGTAGCTGGACTCACCATGTTCCATGCCATCCGCGTCCGTTGACCCATGCTGACGCTCACTCGGCCACGCCCCGAAGGACACGCGTCTTCGCCCATGCCGCTAAGGTGTGTCGATCGGGTGAGTGCCCGTTACATGGCGACCGGGTTGGCGACTTCTCCGATTGCGTGTTCTTTCGCAGAGGAGAAGCGGCAAAATGCCTGTAGGCACCGTGAAGTGGTTCAACGCGACCAAGGGTTTCGGGTTCATCGCGCCGGAGGACGGTTCGAGCGATGTGTTCGTGCACCAGTCCGACGTCAACGTTCAGGGTTACCGTGAGCTGACCGAGGGCCAGAAAGTCGAGTATTCGGTTGAGGCGGGCCAGAAGGGCCCCAAGGCGGCGCAAGTCCGGCCGGTGTGAGCTCCGCGACTGCGGACGGAGAGCGCGTCATCGCATTGCGGTCAGAGGGCAACTCGTTCGCGGACATCGCCAAGACGGTCGGCGTCGAACGCAGCCGAGACGCGTTCAGGTTGTTCGTGGGCGCGGTGGAGCAGCGATCGACCCGAGAGCGCGCGAAGTTGCGGGCTGAGGAGAGCGCACGACTCGACGTGTTGGAGCGTCGCATACGGCGCAACACCGATACCGAACAACGTGAGCGCAAGCTGGTGTCGCTCGGCAAGCTCCGCCAGCTCCTCGCGGGCACATGAGCACCGGTGTCGGCCATAGCGCCGACGAGCGAGCCGAGCGCAAGCGTCGCGTCTCCGCCGCGAAGACGGCGCTGCGCGAATCGTCGCAGCTATCAGGCCCGCATGTACCAGCGGCGAGATCGGCGCTCAAGGAGTATCTCCGACGCGTGAACGAACCGAACCAGCCGCCGAATGCGACGTTCGAGCTGCTGCTCAAAGCTCCCTTCGCCGAATCCCGCCGTCGGTAGGCAGGCGCGCCGATCGTCGACAACACGGGAGCCGTCGAACCGCCGGTAGGGGCGGGCGCTGAGCGGCGCCCCTGCGCAGGTTGTCTTCGCGGAGCGCTTGACGCTCCCTCGATGTGAAGGGACGTAGCCGTGTCCACCTACACAGCCAGCGAACCTGAACCTGTCGCGGCCACGAGGCAGTGCGGCCGCTGCCGCAAGATCTTTCCGGCGGACCTCGACCGTCCCCCGACCGCGATCGCGGAGGGTTGGGCGTGCGAGGAGTGCCGCGCAGCTCTGTTCTTCGCATCCCGCTGAGGCGCTCCACGGGTTCCGGATGGTGCCGTCGCGCTCGAGGGCGCAGGGATCGCGCCAATGGGCGGGGGTCAGGTGAGCGTGTGCTCGTGGAGCTCCGCTTCGAGCCCAGCGATGAACGAATCGAGCTCACCATTGAAGTGCGCGATCGCGAGGTCGAGGCGGAATCGCATCTGACCCCCGAGCACGGCCGGGTACGTGAACCCGCTGGTCATGTGGCGGTTCGACACCTCGATCGCGGTCCACGGCTGACGCCCGTGGACATGTTGCAGACCGAGCATCTTCGTGAACGCCCACTCGCGCGTCGCGTGGGCACCCTGGAACACCACGCGCTGGTCGGTGATTGTGACCGTGCCCGAGTCGATCGACGCCGGCGTCTCAGCGTCCTGGACGTAGCGACCTCTCGGCGCGCCGGCTCGGTAACGAACCCCGCCGGCAACCGGCGCCGAGAAGCCTTGTGAACGACCTTCCCACGCGCCGGGCAAGCAACGTGGCTCGATCAATGACAATCCGGCGAGCTCTTGGAACACCCTCTCGTCGTTCTTGAGCATCAACGCGACGCCACTGCGAGTGCCCGGGTTGGTCCGTGCATCTTGCAGCCGGTTCCTGCGCCCGAAGTCCTCTTTCGCCGCCTTGGCGGCGGCGGCTCTCGTACGCGCTTGGATCTCCTGCTGTCGCTCGCGCTCGGCCTTCTTCTCACGATGCCGGTCAAGCAAACCCATGTCTCCGCCCCAAATTGACTCGCCGCTTTTCGTCAAGTATAGCGCTCGAATCGGGCGGCCTCGGATCGCTTCCCAGGACGAGGCACCGCACACCTGCTGTGGGTCACATCGAAGGTCAGGAAGGGCCAGCCCGGCCCCGCACACGCACCGCCCAGAAGCACCCGCCATGGGTAGCGGACAGTGCGGTGAAGTAGCGAGACGCCGATGTGCTGGTTCGACGGTTCGACGGTTCGGTCATGGCTGACGTACGGTCACTGCGCTCATGTTCCACGAGCCGATGTCGAACGACAGCTACGGAACCGTCGTGCATCAGGCCGCGGGCATGGTCTCGGAGCAATGCGACTGCACCATTGATCGAGCGCTTGCTCGGATCGCGCAGTTCGCAGGAAACCGCGGTCAAAGCGTTGACGAAGTCAGTGAGCAGATCGTCCGCCGTGATCTGCGCTTCGACCGGTAATCCTTCGAGCCCGTCTTCTCGCGTCGACCCTCTGGTAGGTCGCCTCGCGCGTCGTCACCCGCCGCCTGCCGGACCCGCCCACTTGCGCTTCCAATCTCCCGTCAGCGATGGGATCCCCGTGGTCCGGGGGCAGATGTTCCTAACCTGTCTGCTGGCTGGCAAACGGGAAGGCAGGTGGTCATGTCTGAGCGCGGTCGTCTGTTTGTTGCGGAGTTGATCGGAACATTGATCCTGGTCGTGGGTGGTCCCGGTACGGCAGTGCTGGCGACGAGCACGTTCGACCCAGCGGGGACTGTCGGCCGGTTGGGAGTGGCGCTGGCGTTCGGGTTGAGTTTGTTGTGTGCCGCGTACGCGATCGGTTCGATCTCTGGCTGTCACATCAACCCGGCGGTGACGGTCGGGTTGTGGATCGCGGGCAAGACCAGAGCCGACGAGATTCCCTGGTATGTCGGAGGTCAGATCGTCGGCGGACTGCTTGGTGGGCTCACGATCTTTCTGATCGCGAACAGCGTGTCGGGGTTCAGCGCGAAGGCGACGGGGTTCGCGTCGAACGGTTTCGGCACGCACTCGCCGTCAGCGTCGGCCGGCGGCCTCGGCGGTTTCGGGATCGGCGCGGCGATCGCGACCGAGATCATCTTCACGGCGTTGTTCCTGTTTGTGATCGCTAGCACCAGTCGCCGTTCGATGCCGGTTGGGTTCACCGGCTTGACCGTCGGTCTGATGCTGACGCTGATCCATCTGGTCACGATTCCGATCGACAACACGTCGGTCAACCCGGCCCGCAGCTTGTCCACGGCCGTGTTCCAAGGTTCGTGGGCGTTGTCTCAACTGTGGGTCTTCATCGTGTTCCCACTCGTCGGCGGACTGATCGGCGGACTCCTGTGGAGGGCACTGGTGCCACCCCACGACGACGTCGCACCAGCGACCCGTACGCCCATCAGCCCTGAAGCCGAGGCCGCCGCCGACGCTTAGAACCAACAGGGGGCGGTCGGGACGACTGAAGCTGGTTACGCCTCACACGTTCTTGGGCACTTTCAACTTCCACAGCAGCGCCGCGCTCAAACACAGCAGGAACCCGACGATCGAATACGCGACCCAAATGTGGTCCTCACCGAAGATGGCGTCCGGTAGGTAGTTGTCGAACAATCGGACGGCGAAGATGATCGCGAGCGTGAACGCGGCGATCCCGAGGATCAGTGCGAACAGGCCGTACACGACGGCACGAGCGGCCAACATGACCGATCCCGTGAGCTTGTCGTGAACAGTTCCGACAACCTTGACGATCTGGTCGGTGGCCTGTGTCGGCCAATCGCTGTCGCGCACTGCCGGCGCTGACGGCTCGTCCATGTCAGGCATCGCGGCAGCGTAGTGCTGACCGATCGGACCGTTCAGCGTGATCGAGGCTCACACACGAGCGCAGCACTCAGGTCGAGTCCGGAGGCGCCTCGTGAGTGGCTGCCTCCCACACCCGAGCAGACAGACGCGCCGCGACGAGCCGTGCGACGCCGACGCCGGCGCCGATCGACACCGCCCACGTCAGCGCCGCACCGAAGGTGACCTTCCGATCGGCCGGGCCGTCAGGCGGCGGCCCGCCACCGACCCGTCGCCACACAACAGAAAGCGTGCGCTGCACCACGAGTGCAGCAGCCGCGGCGGCCGCAGCGTTCAGGATCTTCCACACAAACCGCTTCCGCGTCGCTGTCCACCGCATGGACCGTACGTCAACAGCAACGAAGCGTGCCGAGTCGGGTCGGCGGCAACGACGGTCTCGTCGCGGCGCTGGTGGGGGATCGAGGAAGACTACGCAGAGCCTTCAGCGGTAACGGCAGCGTCGACCTCGGGCGCGATCGCGTCCACCTCGGCAACGGCTTCATCGCTGGGGCTCAACACGTGGAGCTCGCCGCCGAGCTCGCTGAGCTTGTCCGAGACGGCTTGCGCCTCTGACTCCACCACGAGCGCCCCCACGCCTGCTCGGCCATCCGTCAGTGCGGTCGCGATCTCGTCGCGCTCCGCCCCGTCGACACCGAGACCCTTGTGGTGGAGCGCACCGAGCGCGCCCCCGGCGAGGGCGCCGGCGATCAACGTCGGCGGACTGAGAGCTGCCAGCACCACGCCGATTCCAGCGCCCTTGCCCCAGCTACGCCGGCCCAGCTTGTGCGTCTTGACCTTGCCGTTCTCATCGAGGACGAGCACGCCGATCGCGTTCAACTTCACCTCGTCGTCGAGCTTGTCCCAATCCTTCAGGGATTGAGCGGCCGCGTCGGCCGCGGCCTCGTCCGAAAAGATGGCCAATACGACCTGCTTCGTAGCCACGCGACATGTCCTCCTGGTGTGTGCATCTCGATTTGTGTGTGGAGCCTGCATGACGGCTCAAACCGTCGTCAAGGGTGTTGTCCCGATGAAGGTCGAGTGTGGATCGCCTCGGGCAGTGATCGCGACCTTCAGCTCGACTGCGAGGTGGTGGTCTCGTTGATTGTCGTCGATGTCTGCGGCGTGGAGGTTGTGGTGGTCGACGCCGCCGACTGCGCGTTCGCGATCACCTGTTCCAACGCCGCGAGTGTTGCGGCGTCGACCGATCCGGTGGGAGGTACGCCGAGCGCGGTCTGGAAGTCCATCAGTGCCGTGGTCAACTCGGGCGTCCATTGCCCATCGACTGGTCCGGTCCAGTAGCCGGCGAGCTTGAGCGTCGATTGCACCGCGGCGGTGTGCGTCAGCGCTTGCGTGGCGGCGGCACCGCCCGAGGCGAGCAGTTCGGCATCGAGGGCATTTGCGGTGGCGCGGTCAACCCACCCGGTTGTCGGCAGGGCGTGCTTCGTCTGCAGCTGCTGGACCGCTTCGGCGGTGGAAGGTCCGTAGACGCCGTCGATTTCGCCGTTGTAGAAACCGGTCGTGTGGAGCGCGGTCTGGAGTGAGGCGGTGTAGTCCTGGAGCGCGGTCGCCGCTTTCTGGTGCTGTTCGTCGCTGAAGCAGCCGGCCTGGTTGAACAGTTGCAGCCACGCGACCTGAAGCGCGAGCGCGGCCGAGTTGACCTGCACGGTGGCCTGCGTCAATGGCGTCTGGTCAGTCACGCCTTGCGTCGCGGCAGTGAAATCGGCTTCTGCCTTCTTCACGCGATCGACGGTCTCCGGCGGGACGAGAGGTGCGGTCGTCGTGGTGCTCGGCGCGGTCGTGGACGGCAATGTCTGACTGGCCGCAGACGCCTGCGCCGCGGCGAGGGCAGCCTGCGCGTCGGCGAGCTCCTGCTTGGCCTTCGCGAGGTTGTCGCGCGCTGGTGTGACCGCTTCGGCGCTGGACACCACGGTCGCACGGGGGTTCTCGAGGTCGGCGCCGACGGTCTTGATGTCGCCGACGGTCGCGGCGGATTGATCGAAGGCCTTCCCGTAGCGGTCGAGCGCGAGGACGTAGTCCTTGGTGTCGCCGCAGAACTGCGCCGTCGCCTTCTCGAAGGCTGCCTGCGCGTCCGTGACACCCTTCTCCGCCTGCGTGACGCGAGTCTGGGCGGCTGTCACCTTGTTCGTGCTGTCGCTGCTGCAGGCCGCGATGAGCGCGCACGCGGCCAACAGAATGCCGGCCAAGGTTGTCACTCGTCGACGGCCGCGGTGGTCATGTCGCATCTGTCACCCCTGTCTCACGTGCATGATCGGTGGCCGCCGGCTATCGGTCGTCACCCATCCGGAGTGAAGCACGGTGGATACGTGAATTCGTGGACCCACGCGTGGCGATCGGGGTCGGAATCGCGCCTTGCTCAGAGCGAGGTGGCATGTCGCGTTCGCGCCGGCGACGCCACGTAATCTCGCTCCGGCAAGACGAAAAGGGGCGACATGTGAGCACAGAAATTCAGCCACCGGCACCCACCGCCGGCACCCCCGCGCGCGACGCCGGCCGCAACTTCGGCCTCACCACCGCCATCGCTTTGATCATGGGCAGCATCATCGGGGTCGGCATCTTCAACCTGCCGACCTCGCTCGCCTCGTACGGCCCCATCACCCTCGTGTCCATGGGCCTCACCACCATCGGCGCAATCGCCTTGGCGTTGTTGTTCGCCGCGCTCTCGCGACGGCTCCCCGCCGACGGTGGTCCCTACGCCTACTCGAGGGTCGCCTTCGGCAACCCTCTCGGCTTCGCGAACGCCTGGTCGTACTGGATCACGGCCTGGGCCGGCAACGCCGCCATTGCCGTCGGCTGGGTCCTGTACGTCGAGGAGTTCGTCAACAAGGGTCACAACCGGTTGGGCTCCGTGCTGCTCGTGCTGGTCGGGTTGTGGATTCCGGCGGTGATCAACCTGACCGGTGTGAAGAACATGGGCGCGGTGCAGGTCGTGACGACGGTGTTGAAGTTCATCGCGCTCGCGTTCATGGCCACCGTTGGTCTGTTCTACATACAGAGCGCGAACTTCTCGCCGTGGAACGTGAGCGGCGAGAGTGCGATCGCGGCCATCGGCGGCGGGATGGCCATCGCCTTGTTCAGTTATCTCGGCGTCGAGGTAGCGGCAGTAGCGGCCGGCAAGGTGAAGGACCCCGACCGCAACATCCCGCGCGCGACGATCCTGGGCACGCTGGCCACCGCGGTCGTGTACATGCTTTCGCTCACTGCGGTGTTCGGCATCCTGCCGGCGTCGCATCTCGTCAATGCCACCGCACCGTTCTCGGACGCCGTGAACACCATGTTCGGCGGCACCGTCTGGGGTCACGTGATGGCGATCATCGTCATCATCTCCGGGTTCGGAGCGCTGAACGGGTGGACGATGATCTGCGCGGAGATGCCCCTCGCTGCCGCGAACGACGGCTTGTTCCCGGAGCAGTTCAAGCGCATCTCGCCCAAGGGGGTGCCGGCATTCGGGATCGTGGCTTCGACCCTGCTGGCCTCGATCGCCATGGCGATCAACTACCTCGGGTCCAACGGCGCCACCGTGTTCACCACCCTCGTGTTGATGACCGGCATCACCGCCGCGATTCCTTATGCGTTCTCCGCGCTGGCCCAACTCAAGTGGCGTTGGGTGGACCACAAGGCGCTTCACACACCCCGGTTCGTGCGCGACACCGTCGTTGCCGTCCTCTCGCTCGTGTTCTCGATCCTGTTCATCTGGTACTCCCGAAACACCGGCAACAGCTTCTTCGTCTACTGGGCGCCGTTCTTCCTGGCAGGTGGTGCGCTCCTGCTCGGCATTCCCGTCTACGCGCGGCAGCGGTCGCGCATGACCGAGCCCGAACCGGTCCCGCAATACCGGTGACGCGGACACATCGATGACCACACAGGCGACTCCGCGCGAGCCGTCACTGCTCGACGCCCTCGCGCCGGTCGTCGTCCTCATCAGTCTGCTCGCGCTCACGATGATCCTCTACGGGACTTCGGCGGCAGACGGTCCCCTTCAGGTGGCCCTGTTCCTGAGCGCCGCGTTCGCGTCGCTGGTGGCGTTCAAGAACGGCCACACGGTTGCCGCAGTCCAGGAGGCCGCCATCGGTGGCATCAGCTCGGCGATGGGAGCGATCTTCATCCTCCTCGCCGTCGGCGCGCTGATCGGCACGTGGAACCTGGCGGGAACGATCCCCACCATCGTCTCCTACGGGCTGGCGGTGCTGCGGCCGGTGATCTTCTTCGCCAGCGTGGCGCTGATCTGCGCGCTGGTCGGCGCGGTGACCGGTAGCTCCTGGACCACGGCCGGCACGCTCGGCGTCGCGTTCGTGGGGATGGCTCCGATCCTCGGGTTGTCGAGTCCGATCACCGCGGGCGCCGTTATCTCCGGCGCGTACATGGGCGACAAGATGTCGCCGCTGTCCGAGACGACCGTGCTGGTACCCCAGCTCGTCGGCGGCGTCACCGTCAACCAGCACATCCGGGGGATGTTGACGACCGTGGTGCCGTCGTTCGCCGTGGCGTTTCTCATCTTCTTGGGCATCGGTATCGCGCACCGGGACGCCGTCGGGACGCTCGATACGTCGAGCGCCCGCGATGCGTTGGCTGCCGTGTACAACATCGGCCTGGTCAACCTCCTGCCGCTGGCGCTGCTGATCGTGCTGTCCATCCGGCGAGTGCCGCCGTTCCTTGCCATCCTCGGCACCGCTCTGTTCAGCGGCATCCTCGCGTCCTTCACCCAACCCGATGTCGTGACTGCGTTCGTCGGCAAGCCCGATCAGGGCCGGGTTCTCAACGGCGTGGAGGCGGTCTTCTCGGCCATGGCCAGTGGTCACGTGGCCCACAGCAGCAACGCGACCATCAACGACCTGTTTTCGCGCGGCGGCATGTCCAGCATGCTCACAACGGTGTGGCTGATCCTCGGCGCTCTCTGTTTCGCCGCGATCATGGAACACGCGGGCTTCCTCGCGTGGATCTTGCGTCCACTGGTCGCCAGATCTCACACCGATGGACAGCTCATCGCTACGGCCGGTCTGACCGCTATCGGGTTGAACGTGGTGGCCGGCGATCAGTACGTGGCCGACGTGATGCCCAGCCGCGCCTACCGGGAGGCGTTCGCCCGTCAGGGTCTGGCGCCCCGCATGCTGTCGCGCACGGTCGAGGACACCGGGACGGTCACGTCGCCGTTGGTGCCGTGGAACAGCTGCGGCGCTTACATGACCGGCGTGTTGGGCGTGCCAACCGTCGAGTACCTGCCGTTCGCGTTCTTCAACCTCCTCAATCCGATTCTCGCGATCGTGTTCGGCTTCACCGGATACCGCGTCGAGCATCAAGCGCCAGAGGACGCGTCGCTCGTGAGCGCCGACGACGATCAACCGGACACCGACATCGAGATCGACGCACTCCCACCCCCACCCGAGAACTTGTTCGCGCACCCACGGGACCCACGCGAAGCCTCGTAACCGATCTCGCATCCAGTCAGGAGAAGCCCATGTCGTTCGGTGTCCATTCAGAAGTCGGGAAGCTGCACAAGGTCATGGTCCACCGACCGGGCCTCGAGCACCTGCGACTGACACCGTCCAACGCCGAAGAGCTTCTCTTCGACGACGTGTTGTGGGTCACCAGAGCGAAGTCCGAGCACGACGCCTTCTGCGAAGTCATGCGCGAACGCGGGGTCGACGTGTTCGAAGCCGAGCAGCTTCTCGCCGAAGCCCTGGTCAAGCCGGAGGCGAAGGAGTGGGTGGCGGAGCACATCCTCAACGAACGCGAGGTGGGCATCGTCGCGGCGCAACAAGCCCGCGCCTGGGCTGAGGCGGCCGACCCGGCGCTGGTGGCGGACTTCTTGATCGGCGGCATCGCGAAGCAAGATGTCGAACACGACGTCGGCCTGGTGTACGAGTCGGCGGACCCCACGAGCATGCTGCTGCCGCCTCTGCCCAACTTCCTGTTCCAACGCGACCCATCGTGCTGGATCTATGACGGCGTCACGCTCAACCCCATGACGAAACCGGCGCGCAAGCCCGAGACGATGATCATGGAGACCATCTACCGGTTCCACCCGATGTTCGCGGCCGAGCAGTTCCCGATCTGGCTCGGCGGCTCCGACGAGGACTGGGGCCGAGCCCATGTCGAGGGCGGCGACGTGCAGCCCATCGGCAACGGGGCGGTCATGATCGGCATGGGGGAGCGCACCACGCCGCAGGCCGTGCTGTGGATCGCACGGTCGCTGTTCCGCGCCGGCTCCGCGACGTCGGTGCTCGCCGTGCACCTGCCCAAGTCGCGCAGCTACATGCACCTCGACACCGTCATCACCATGTGTGATCGCGATCTGGTGACACTGTTCCCGACCGTGATCGGCGGCGCCCGGGTATGGGAGGTCAGGGCCGGCGACTCGGCCGAAGATCTGGTCGTGGAGGAACAGAACGGCTCGCTCCCCGAGATCATGGCGAGAGCGCTCGGGGTGGGCACGATGCGGGTCATCGAGACCGGAGGCGATCAGTTCGAGGCCCAGCGGGAGCAGTGGGACGACGGCAACAACGTGGTCGCCCTCGAACCCGGCGTGGTCGTCGCCTACGAGCGCAACACCGGCACCAACACCGCGCTGCGCAAGGCCGGCATCGAAGTCATCACCATCGAAGGCTTCGAACTCGGTCGCGGCCGAGGCGGGTCGCATTGCATGACCTGCCCGCTCGAGCGGGACCCGGCGTTTTGAACCCGACACCCTGAGCGCAGACTGCGCGGTCTTGCCTGCCGACGGCGACCTGTCACCAGATGAGCCCGACAGTTCGGGCCCACATCAACGGTGACGACCGCGGGCGTACGCGCTCAGGTCCAAGAGCAACGTGCCGAACAGCACGCCGATGGCCACCGCGAAGACCGAGATCGCGGTCGCGGCGAGGTCCTGCACGCCAGCCGTGTCGACGTCGCTTGCCAGCTTCGTCAGCCCGATCAGACCGAGCGCGCCAGGCACGAGCAACCAGAACCCGGGCAGAAACGATGCGTACGGTGGCATTGCGGACCGGAAGCGGACCGAGATCCAGTGCGCCACGCACGTCATGACGAGCGCTCCGACCAGCGCGCTGACATAGCCGCCGAACAGGGCATTGCCGATGAGTTGGCCGATCCACGCCGCGAACAGGATCGCGACAAGAGCGGGGAACGATCTGGTCGGCGCGGAGTCGGCCACCGTCACGCCGACGGCGAAGAGCAACACACCGAGCCACGACGCCCATGCGCTCACTGACGAGCTCGGTCCGGCGAGCACGACGGCTGACGAAACGCCGACGGCCTGTATGCCGGCGACGATGCCGAACGCGAGAAGTCCGAGCTGCATCACGCCCGAGATCAACCGGCTCGAGCCCGAGATCATCTGGCCGGCGGCCAGCTCGAGCACCGCAGTGGTGAGCGCGGCGCCGGGCAGGAAAACCACCAGGGACGCAACCAAGGCGCGGAGTCCGGGATGCGCGACATCGGTCCTGACCGCAAGTGCCGCGAGCGCCGACACCGTGAACGCCGCGAGGACCGGCATCAGGATCTGCAGCTGGGGTTGGTTGCGGCCGACGGACCGCAGCAACCCGACCAGGGCGCCGAACACCGCCGCCGCGGCGACCTCCTCACGGGCCGGGTGCAGGATGAGGCAGAGTCCGACGGAGAGCACGGCGTAGCCGAGAATGGTTTGCGCCCGGCCGAACCGCGGGCGGAGATCTCGGATCTCGTCGAGCCGTACCAGTCCTTCCCATGGCGTGATCGCGCCCTGGGCCGCAGCCCGGACCAAGTCGTCGAGTGCCGCGATCTGATCGAGTCGCGGAAACGTGGCCAGCGAGACCGTCAACTCGAGCGTTGCCGGCTCGCCTTGCCCCATGCTCACGATCATGTAGGTCGGGAAAGCGCTGATCCTCGCGGACCCCACGCCGTACGCACGAGCCACCGACATGAGTTGTTCCTGCACGGACTGCACCGGCTGGCCCGAGTCGTTCAACGCGGCGCCCAACTCGACGATGAATGTCTGCAGCTCGCTCGTATCGTGTGCGGTCACGCTGAGAGCCGGCGAGTCAGGCTGGCTCGATTGCTCTCATGGCGGCCTGGTTGCGGACGATCTGACGGTCGAGCCACGACACCAGCGCGTGGACGACCAGAGCGAGGATCCCGTACATGATGATCGCGAAGACGACGGCGAAGTCGATGACCGAGCCGTTGCCGTTCGTGACCGTGGGGAAGATCCCGCGGAACGGCTCGAGGACCCGGTTCGCGCTCCGGTACACCCACTGCGTGAACGATGCGTCGGTGCTCGCGTTGAACAGCAGCAGGAAGAAGGCGAACACAAGGATGATCGTCGCCGCGATGAAATACGCGTACGCGAGCCACACGACCACCCTTGCGAATCGAAGCCCCTTGATCTTGGAAGCGGTATCGACCACGCGTAGACCCCTTTCACAGCCGTTCCGGCCGCGCCGCGCTCCTCTTTCCTAATGCACGCACAGCCGGAACGGGAACATCCCTCGCCATGGTCATTGGCGGGGCAGCGAGGGCCTACGATTTGCAGCGCAAGTACACCGGGCGCGTGGTGGTCGCCCTCGGCGAGAAGCCGTTTGCGCCGCTCGTCGACATCGACGCGATGCTCGCTGGCAGTGCGGGGACGCGTATCGCCACCGACGTGGATGGTGTGTTGCTCGCCGAGCCCGAAGCGAACCAAGGAAGTGTGTGATGGCGTTCAATCTCAGAAACCGCAGCTTCGTCAAGGAGATCGACTTCGAGCCCCGTGAGCTGCGCTTCCTGTTGCAGCTGTCCGAGGCCCTGAAGACAGCGAAGTATGCAGGCACGGAGGCGCAACGGCTCGAGGGGCGAGAGATCGCGCTGATCTTCGAGAAGACGTCCACCCGAACGCGCTCGGCGTTCGAGGTCGCCGCGTTCGACCAAGGGGCGCATGTGACCTACCTCGATCCATCCGGATCGCAGATGGGCCACAAGGAGTCAGTCGCCGACACCGCCCGAGTGCTCGGTCGCATGTACGACGCGATCGAATACCGCGGGAACAAGCAAGACGACGTGGAGGCGCTCGCGGAGTACGCAGGCATCCCCGTGTACAACGGTCTCACCGACGAGTGGCATCCCACACAGATGCTGGCCGACTTCCTCACCATGCACGAGGCGAGTGGCAAGCCGTACGACGCCCTCACCTACGCCTTCGTCGGGGACTGTCGGTTCAACATGGGCCGTTCGTTGTTGGTCACCGGCGCCCTCATGGGCAGTGACGTGCGCTTGGTCGGACCCAAGGAGCTGTGGCCGTCCAAGGAGGTGGTCGAGATCGCCAACGAGATCGCAGGGCGGACCGGCGCCCGCATCACCATCACCGACGACACGGACGAAGGTGTCTCGGGCGTCGACTTCGTCCACACCGACGTGTGGGTCTCGATGGGCGAACCCAAGAACGTGTGGACCGAGCGCGTCGATCTGCTTCGCGCCTACCAGGTGAACTCGACGCTGCTCGGCAAGACCGGCAACCCCAAGGTGAAGTTCATGCATTGCCTGCCCGCATTCCACGACCCCAACACGACGGTCGGGCGCGAGATGATGGAACACACCGGCATGAGCTCTGGCCTCGAGGTCACCGGCGAGGTGTTCGAGTCTCCCGCGAGCATCGTGTTCGACCAGGCCGAGAACCGATTGCACACCATCAAGGCCATCCTGGTCGCGACGCTCGGCTCATGAGCAGCGTCGCCCCGGTCACCACTGAACAGGCGCGCGTGCGCTGGTACCAGCTCTCGCCGGACGAGGCTGCGACTCGGCTCGAGGTCGACCCGGCACGAGGGCTGTCCGGCGCCGAAGTCGACCGGCGACGCGAGAAGTACGGATCCAACGTCCTCGCCGCCAAGCAGGCGGAGTCGGCGCTGCAGGCCTTCCTGCGTCAGTACCAGGACTTGATGCAGATCATCCTCGTCGGTGCCGCCATCGTGAACCAGGTGGTCACCGGTGAGACGGGCACCACCATCGTCCTGATCGGTCTGACCATCTTCAACGCGGTGTTGGGCCTACGCCAGGAAGCGAAGGCAGAGGCCAGTTTGGCGGCGCTCGAGAAGATGTTGAAGGACATCGCACGCGTGCGCCGCGACGGCGCCGCGATCGAGATCGACGCGGCCGAGCTGGTGCCGGGCGACATCGTGCTGTTCGAGGCGGGCAACCGCGTACCGGCCGATGGCCGGTTGCTGGTGGCCGCCACTCTCGAGATCGAAGAGGCCGCGCTCACCGGTGAGAGTGCCCCCGTGCTCAAGGACCTCGCATCGATCGAAGGCGACGATGTCGGACTCGGCGACCGGCTGTGCCTCGCGTTCATGAACACGTCCGTCACTCGCGGCCGCGGCGAGATGATCGTGACCGGCACGGGGATGGACACCGAGATCGGCAACATCGCCACGCTGCTGAACCAGACAGAGGCCGACAAGACGCCACTGCAGAAGCAACTCGACCGGCTCACGCAGGTCATCGTCGGCATCGCCGGGATCGCGTTCGTCACCATGGTGATCCTCGGCATCCGCGACGATCGCGCCTTCGACGATGTGTTCCTCGCCGGCGTGGCTCTTGCCATCTCCGCGATCCCGACCGGCCTCCCTGCGGTCGTCACGACGCTGTACTCGATGGGCACCCGGGTGCTGGCCGAGCACAACGCCATCGTCAAGCGATTGCCATCCGTCGAGACCCTCGGGTCGGTGTCGGCCATCTGTTCGGACAAGACCGGCACGCTCACGCTCAACAAGATGACCGCACGCGAGCTGGTCGTGCCGGGCCGCAACCGGTTCAGCATCAGCGGCGAGGGCTATGCCACCACCGGCGAGATCCGCCACGACGGAGGCCTCGAGTTCGACCTCGACGACGCACTGTTGCCGATGGCCCTGTGCGCTGATGCCCGGCTGGACGACGCGGGCGACCTGATCGGCGACCCGACCGAGGGCGCGCTCATCGTGCTCGCCGCCAAGGGCGGACTCGATCTCGACACGACCCGCGAGCGCTATCCCCGGATCGCGGAGGTGCCGTTCGACTCCGAGTACAAGTTCATGGCGACGTTCCACAACATGAAGGACCGAGCGGGCCGCGATGTGGTGCGCTGCTTCGTGAAGGGCGCGCCTGACGTGCTCATCGATCGGTCGAGCACCTTTTGGTCGCCCGACGGTGAGGTCCGCGACGTCGCGGCCGACCATCGCGCGGCCGCGCTGGCCGAGAACGAGCGGATGGCCGCGTCGGGTGAACGGGTCATGGTGGTGGCTCGACGCGACTTCGACCCGGGTCAGTTCGATCCCAAGGCCGATCTCATCGGCATGGTGAAGGACGTGACGATCATCGCCATGATCGGCATCGTCGACCCGCCTCGGGCCGAGGCGAAGGAGGCCATCGCCAAGTGCCACAGCGCCGGCATCGAGGTGCGAATGATCACCGGCGACCACGCGGTGACCGCGGCCGCCATCGGCAAGGAGTTGGGCATCGGGGGGCGGGCCCTCACCGGTGCCGAGTTCGCTGCCCTGACCGACGAGGAACTCGCGGCGCAGTTGCCCGAGATCGGGGTGGTGGCCCGGGTGGCGCCCGAGGACAAGATCCGGCTCGTCCACTCGCTCCAGATGCAGAGCAACATCGTGGCCATGACCGGGGACGGCGTGAACGACGCCCCCGCCCTCAAGAAGGCCGACATCGGTGTGGCCATGGGGATCACGGGGACGGAGGTGTCGAAGGACGCCGCGGTGATGATCCTCACCGACGACAACTTCGCCACCATCGTGCGGGCGGTCGAGTACGGCCGCGAGCTCTACGACAACCTCTCGAAGTACATCCGGTTCCAGATGGCGGCCCTGGTCGGCTTCATCGCCACGTTCCTCGGTGCCGCGATCTTCTCGATCGCCGACGGCATCCCGTTCTCCCCGCTGGCGGTCCTCTGGATCAACTTCGTCGTGCAAGTTCCGATCGCCATCGCACTCGGGTTCGACAAGCCCCTGCCGGGCCTCATGGATCGCAGACCTCGACCGCTTGCGGAGCCCGTGCTCAACGTGCTCGCAGTGGGTCCGAGCCGTGGTCCTTGGTGTGCTCATGGCGGTGGCCACCCTCTGGGTGCGCGACGCGTTCGAGGGCTGGACCGACGCGCTGGTGGCGACCTCCATGGCCGTCACCGTGTTCTCGCTGCTCAATGTCGCCCTTGGCTTGAGCGCCCGCAGCCAGACTCGCACGCTGTTCACCCGCGATCTCGTGTCGGACCGACGGCAGCTGACGCTCTACGGCGGCACGCTCGTCGCGATCGATCCTCGCCACCGAGCTGAGCTTCCTGCAGCGGATCCTCGGCACCACCTCGCTCACGGGTGGGCAGTGGCTCGTCTGCCTCCTGCTCGCGGCCGGCCTCATCGCGGTCGAGGAGATCACGAAGCTCGTCCTGCGTCGCCGGGAGCACGCCGCGCAGGAACCCGCACACTGACACAGACCGTCATCGCCGGCGTCCCGCCCGGGCCGGTTGACACCGGTTGTCGAGCCACGACGCTTGACTCGCCGCAGGATCGCAGGGTTGCAGGGTCTCGGTTTGTCGCCGACCACCGTATGAGGTGGGTTCGACTCCGTCGATGACACGCGCGGTTTGGGTGATTATCCTCCCTTCTTGATGAATTGCGCTCCGGCACGACGAGCGCCCGTGCCGACGAGAGCAGGACGTCGTTCGCCGAGGCCTCCCCGCCTAGCGGGCCCATGACGGGGCGACCGCGACTGCGACCTCATCGGCGCGCGGTCTTGGCCCGCGCCCTCCTCGCCTCGCTGACGGTGTTGACCACCGTCGCGACCAACTTCGGGGCAACTCCGCCGGCGTCTGCTGCTGTCGGTCCAGCGTTCACCTGCGCCACCGCGACCGCGTTCATGTCGGAGAACACGCCTGCGGCCAACAGCAACACCCAGCTGTACTCCTCCGCCTACGGAGCCGGCTCCGTGACCTTCTCGCCGCTCGGGCCAAGGGCGTCCCTGTCGTACAACGCGCGTCGGTTACAACCCCAACGACAACTACCTGTACGCCATCCAGACCGGCACCGACGATCTGGTGAAGATCGACAGCAACGGCGGAGCAACCGATCTCGGCACGATCAGCGGTTTACCGGACCCGACCGGGACTTCAGGGGCCTACTACGTCGGGGCGTTCGACGACAGCGCACCGGGGGCCACGTTCTGGGTGACGCTCGGTGTGGTCAGCGCGAACGGGAGTACCGCGACCAGGAAGGTGTACCAGGTCGACGTCGCCACGCGGACGGTGACCAGGACGCTCACGCTCACCCAGGCCTGGGAACCGGCCGACTTCACCGCGAGCGGCGGGTTCATGTGGGGACTCGAGACCAACAGCAGAACCATCGACCGGCTGAACCTGACCACTGGTGCGATCGGGACGTTCACGGTCGTCGGGCCTCACGCCGAACAGCAACTGGGGGGCGGCGTGGACCCTGGGCAACGGCAACCTCACGTTCGCCAGCAACGGCAACGGCAACGTGTACCAGATCGCCGTCACGAACCCGGCGAGCGTCAACCCGACGTTCACCGTCGTGTCGACGTACTCGGGGCGGACGACGCAAGCCAACGATGGCGCCTCTTGCACATCGCCATCCGCGGACATGGGCATCGCCAAGACGGGGCCAGCTGTGGTCAGCCCGGGCGCCACCATCACCTGGACGCTGACGGTGACCAACAACGGCCCGGGCAACAGCTCGGGTTTCGCGGTGAACGATGCCGTCCCGGCGGGCGTGACCAACGTGACCTCGCCCACCCCCGGCTGCACGGTCGCCGGCAACAACGTCCAGTGCGCCGAGGCGGCGCTGGCGAACGGTGGCACCTTCACGATCACGCTGAGCGGCAGGGCACCCTCCACCAACGGCACCTGCGTCACGAACACCGCCACGGTGACCGGCAACGAGGCTGATCCGAACGCAGACAACAACTCGTCGAGCGTGCAGACCTGCACGACGCCCGCCATCACGGTCGTCAAGTCCGCCAGCGTCACCACCTTCAGTACCGCCGGCACGGTGGTCACCTACAGCTATCTGGTCACCAACACCTCCACCACCGCGGGCCAGAACCTCACCGCGGTGAAGGTCACCGACCCGATGCCGGGTCTGTCGGCGATCACCTGCCCGCGGACGACGCTCGGGCCCGGAGTGTCCACCACGTGCACGGCGACCTACACCACGACGCAGGCCGACGTCGACCGAGGCAGCATCACGAACACGGGCACGGCCAGCGGCACGCCGTCGACGGGGCCGCCGGTCACGGCTCGTCGTCGCTGACGATTCCCGGGGTCCAGAGCCCGGCCATCTCCATCGTGAAGACGGGCAACCCGACGACGTTCTCCGCCCCTGGTGTCGTGATCACGTACAGCTACATGGTCACGAACACCGGCAACGTGACGCTCCACGCGGTCGGCGTGACCGATCCGTTGCCAGGACTCTCGGCCGTCAACTGCCCGGTGACCACACTCGCGCCGGGTGCATCGACGACCTGCACGGCCACCTACACGACCACGCAGGCCGACGTGGATCGCGGCAGGCATCTCGAACACGGGGCAGGCGACCGGCACGTCGCCGACGGGCGCCGTGGTCACGGACACCTCCTCGGTGGTGATACCGGCAACGCGCACGCCCGCGATCACGATCGTGAAGACGGCGAGCATCA
Source organism: uncultured Acidimicrobiia bacterium (assembly GCA_963721305.1). Classification (GTDB taxonomy): domain Bacteria; phylum Actinomycetota; class Acidimicrobiia; order Acidimicrobiales; family JACDCH01; genus DATAES01. The sequence goes on along the minus strand of CAVRIR010000006.1, from coordinate 169,562 downwards.
CCGGCTTCTCGGCTCCGGGCGCGGCGGTGACCTACAGCTACGTGGTCAAGAACACCGGCAACGTGACCCTGACCGTCGGTCGGGGTGACCGACCCACTACCCGGCGAGTCACCGGTCGACGTGCCCGAGCTCGACGCTCGCCCCGGGTGCTTCCGAAACGTGCACGGGCACCTACACCACGACCCAGGCGGACGTGGACAAGGGCAGCGTGACCAACATCGGCAGGGCCTCGGGCACGGGGCCGTCCGGGACCACGGTCACCGCGACGTCCACGGTGACGATTCCCGCGACCAGGACGCCGTCCATCTCCCTGGTGAAGTCGGCCAGCACGCTTCGCTTCGCCTCTCCCGGCGCGTCGATCACCTACGAGCTACACCGGTCACCAACACGGGCAACGTGACGCTGCATTCAGTCGACGTGACCGACCCTCTGCCCGGTCTGTCTGCGATGACCTGTCCGTCGTCGACCCTCGAACCGGGCGAGTCGGAAACGTGCACCGCCACGTACACCACCACGCAGGATGACGTCGACCGGGGCAGCATCACCAACATCGGCACCGCTTCGGGCATCTCGCCGACCGGGGCGACGGTGACTGCCACGTCCACCGTGACGATCCCACTCTCGCAGAGCCCGTCGATCGGACTGCAGAAGTCGGCCAGCATCTCCGAGCTTCTCGGCGGCCGGCACCGCTCATCACCTACAGCTACACGGTGACCAATACCGGCAACGTGACCCTGAATCCGGTGACGGTGACCGACCCGATGCCAGGCCTGTCGGCAATCAGCTGCTCGGTCACGACGCTCGCCCCGGGTGCCTCCGAGACCTGCACCGCCATCTACACCACCACTCAGGCCGACGTCGATCGAGGCAGCGTCAACAACACCGGGACTGCTACCGGCACCCCGCCGACCGGGCCTGCTGTCTCCCAGCCATCGTCGGTAACGGTCCCGGCGATCACTCATTCCGGGATCACCGTGGCGAAGACGGCCAGCATCACCGGTTTCACAGCCGTCGGGACACCCGTGACGTACAGCTACGAGGTCACGAACACCGGCAACGTGACCCTGACCTGCGGTGCAGGTGACCGACCCGATGACGGGCCTGTCGGCGATCACCTGCCCGGCCACGACGCTGGCGCCCGGCGCGTCGACGACCTGTACGGCCACCTACACGACCACCCAGGCCGACCTCGACCGTGGCGGCATCGCCAACACCGGCACCGCGACCGCGGCGCCACCGACCGGACCAGCGGTGACGGCTGAGTCCTCGCTCGACATCCCCGCCACTCAGCACCCGGCGATCTCGCTGGCCAAGACGGCGAACCCGACGACGTTCTCGGCGCCTGGCACGGTGATCACCTACAGCTACACGGTCAGCAACACGGGCAACGTCACCCTGACCTCGGTGGGCGTCACCGACCCGATGTCCGGTCTGTCGACGATGAACTGCCCGAACGTCACATCGCTCGCCCCGGGTGACTCCGTGACGTGCACTGCGACGTACACGACGACACAGGACGACGTCGATCGCGGGCAGCATCGCGAACACCGGAACGGCCGCGGGCACGCCACCGACCGGAGCGCCCATCACCGCTCAGTCGCAGGCGACGGTGACCGCGTCGCTGACTCCCACCATCGGTCGTGAAGACGGCCAGCGTCCCGTCGTTCACGCCATCGGTGATCTCGATCACCTATAGCTACGAGGTGACCAACACCGGCAACGTGACGCTGAGCCCCGTCGTGCCGTGACCGATCCGTTGCCCGGACTGTCGGCGGTCAACTGCCCGAGCTCGAGCCTGGCCCCGGGCGAGTCGGAGACCTGCACCGCCACCTACGCCACGACGCAGGCGGACCTGGATCGCGGAAGCGTCACCAACACCGGTACCGCCTCCGGCACCGTCGCGTCATCCGGGCAGACTGTGACCGCGACCTCGACGGTCATCGTCGACGGCCATCCAGGGCCCGGCGATCAGCCTCGTGAAGTCCGCCAACACGGCAACGTTCGGCGCCGCGGGTACGCCTGCTCACCTACACCTACGTGATCACGAACACAGGCAACGTCACGCTGACATCGGTCGGTCTGACCGATCCCCTGCCCGGGCCTGTCCCCGATCAACTGCAACGGTGTCACGACGCTCGCGCCGGCTGCGTCCGTGACGTGCTCCGCGACGTACACGACGACCCAGGCCGACGTCGACGCCGGCCAGGTCGTCAACACCGCGCACCGCGGCCGGCACCCCGCCGACCGGAGCCAGCAGTCACGGCAACGTCGAGCGCGACCGTCTCGGCCGTTCCTGAACGCCTCCATCGGCATCGTCAAGTCGGCGACGTCAGCAGCTTCGCGGCCGCCGGCACCGTCACCACTACAGCTATCAACTGACGAACACAGGGACCGTCACCCTCGACGTCGGTGGCGGTCAGCGATCCTCTGCCCGGCCTATCCGGCGTCAGCTGCCCGTCGACGACACTGGCGGTCGGAGCCGTCGAGACATGTACGGCGACGTACACCACGACCGAGGCGGACATGGACCGGGGCAGCGTGCACCAACACCGGCACTGCTTCCGGCACCGTCGCGGCTTCGGGGCACAGTCGTGACGGCCGCATCGACCGTCACGGTGCCGGCGGTGCAGGAGCCCGGAATCGGCTCTCGACCAAGACGGCCACTTCCACGAGCTTCACCACGGCGGGCACGGTGATCACGTACGACTACCTGGTCACCAACACCGGCAACGTCTCCCTCGGCTCGATCGTCTTGACCGACCCGCTGGCCGGGCTCTCGCCCGATCGACTGCCACGGCGTCACGTCGCTCGCTCCCGGGGCGTCGATCACCTGCACCGCCACCTACACCACGACGCAGGCCGACGTCGATGCTGGCGGCATCACCAACACCGCCACGGTCAGCGGGCACCCCACCGAGCGGCGCTCCGGTCGACGGCCACGTCGTCGGTCACGGTCCCCGCCGATCAGGCCCCCGCCATCAGCGTCGTGAAGTCGGCCAGACATCACTGGCTTCTCTGTGCCGGGCGTCCCGATCACCTACAGCTACCGAGTCACCAACACGGGCAATGACACGCTCACCCTGTTGGCGTGACCGACCCGATGGCGGGCCTGTCGCTCGTCAGCTGCTCGACTGCGACCCTCGCGCCCGGCCGTCCGAGACCTGCACCGCCACCTACACGACCACCGCGGCCGACGTCGACGCCGGCCGCATCACCAACACCGCCACGCCCACGGCACTCCTCCCAGCGGACCCGACGTGACGGACACCGACACCTGACAATCCCCGGTAGCCAGCTCCCCGCCGTCACCCTCGTCAAGACAGCCACCGTCTCCGAGCTTCTCCGGACCGAACGAGCAGATCGGCTACCAGTACGAGGTGACGAACACCGGCAACGTCACGCTGAACCGCGGTGACAGTGACCGATCCGATGATCGGACCTCTCAGCGATCTCCTGCCCGTCGCTCGTCGCTCGCCCCGACAGGCCACCGAGATCTGCACGGCGACCTACACCACCACTCAGGCCGACGTCGACCGGGGCAGCATCACCAACACCGGCACGGCTCCGGCACCCCGCCGATCGGACCACCGGTGCAGCGCCACGTCGCAGGCGACTGTTCCGCCGACCTGTCTCCGTCGATCGCGCTGGGCAAGACGGCGAGCCCGATCGAGCTTCACGGAGCCGGGGACGGTGATCACCTACAGCTACGTGGTCACCAACACCGGCAACGTCACCTTGAGTGGCGATCGCCGTCACCGACCCGATGACCGGCCTGTCGGTCATCGACTGCCCGAGTCACCACCCTGGCGCCGGGTGCCTCCGAGACGTGCACCGCGACGTACACACCACCCAGGCCGATGTGGACCGTGGTCAGGTCGTCAACACCGGAGTCCGTCGGGGCACCGATTCGCAGGGCGTGAACGTGACCGATCAGGCCACAGCGACCGTTCCCGTCATCCAGACGCCCGGCATCGCCCTGACCAAGAGCGCCAACGCCAGACAGCTTCTCGGCCGCCGACACCGTGATCATCTACAGCTATCAGGTCACCAACACAGGCAACGTCACTCTCCACAACATCAGCGTCACCGACCCATTGCCCGGACTGTCGGCGATCGACTGCAACGGCGTGACCACGTTGGCACCGGGTGCCTCGGAGACGTGCATCGCCACCTACACCACCACGCAGACCGACGTGAACGCAGGCGGTGTCACGAACACGGTGACCGTGGTCGGGCACGCCGCCGACGGGTCCCGCAGGTGACCGCTACGGACACGGTCATCGTCCCGGCGGTGCAGGCGCCTGCGATCGGGCTGGAGAAGACAAGCGAACGTCACCACCTTCTCGGCTCCCGGCGTTGTCATCACCTACAGCTACCTGGTGACGCAACACCGGAAACGTCGCCCTCACCAATGTCAACGTCACTGATCCGATGGCGGGGCTGTCAACGGTCAACTGTCCCGAGTTCGACGCTGCCGTCTCCGTGCACCGAGACTGCACGGCGACCTACACCACCACGCAGGCGGACGTGGACCGGGGCAGCATCACCAACACCGGCACCGCCCACGGCACCCCGCCGACCGGGCCGGAGGTGACGAACGATTCGACCGCCACGGTGCCGGCGACGGTGAGTCCGGCTGTCACCATTCGTCAAGTCGGCGACCCCGCTCACCTTCTCGGCCACCGGCACGCCGATCGCCTACCGCTACGTGGTCACGAACACCGGCAACGTGACGTTGAACCCCGTGACGGTCACCGACCCGCTTCCTGGCCTGTCCGCGGTTTCCTGCCCCGCCACGTCGCTCGCTCCCGGGGCGGCAGAGACGTGCACCGCGACCTACACGACCACCCAGGCCGACCTCGACGCCGGAAAGATCGTCAACACCGCAACGGTCATCGCGACCGCGCCCAACGGCCCCGTCCTGACGCGTCAGTCGTCCGCAACCGTTTCGGCCATCCCAGCTGCCGAGCATCGGACTCGTGCAAGACCGCGAGCATCGGCATCTTCTCGGCCGCGGGGACGCCGATCACCTACAGCGTACGTGGTCACCAACAACGGCAACGTGACACTGACTGCTGTCAACGTCACTGACCCGATGCCCGGTCTGTCGGCGATCACCTGCCCGAGCTCGACGCTCTCGCCCGGCGCACAGGCAGACCTGTACGGCGACCTACACCACAACGCAAGCGGACGTCGACAGGGGCTCGATCGTCAACACCGGAGACCGCCTTTGGCACTCCGCCCGATCGGACTTCCGACTCCGAGCTCCAGTGCGTCTGCGATCGATCCCAGCGTTGCAGTCACCGGCGATCGGTGTGGTGAAGCAGGCGAGCATCGCCAGCTTCACGGCGCCCGGGACGCCGGTCACGTACACCTATGTCGTCACCAACACCGGGCAACGTGACGCTGCACCTCGGTGAACGTTGCCGATCCGTTGCCGGGCCTCTCGTCGGTGACGTGCCCGACGACGACGCTGGCGCCCGGCCAATCCGAGTCCTGCACGGCGACCTACACCACGACGCAGGCCGATGTGGACAACGGTGGTGTCACGAACACCGCGACCGCGTCGGGCACGCCGCCGACCGGTCTCGCCGGTCACCGCGACGTCGACCGTCACCATTCCGGCGACCCGGACGCCCTCGATCGCCATCGTCAAGTCGGCCGATCTCGGCAGCTTCTCCGCCGCGGGCACGCTGCTGAACTACACCTACCTGGTCACCAACTCCGGCAACGTGACACTTGACGTCGGTCGGCGTGACCGACCTGCTGCCCGGCTTGTCGTCGGTGACCTGCCCGATCTCGGACTCTCGCGCCCGGTGCCTCCGAGACGTGCACGGCCACGTACACCACGACGCAGGCCGACGTGAACGCGGCGGGGTCACCAACATCGGCACCGCGAGCGGCACGCCGCCGACGGGCCTGCCGTGACCGCGACGGTACACAGTCACCTGCCCGCAGCTCAGACGCCCGCGATCGGGATCGCAAGTCCGCCGACGTCAGCACCATCTCGGCCCCAGGCGCCGTCATCACCTACAGCTATCTGGTCACCAACAGCGGCAACGTGACGCTCACCTCGGTGACCGTGGGCGATCCGATGCCCGGCCTGTCTGCCGTCGACTGCAAGGGAGTCACCGCACTGGCACCGGGCGCGTCGGTCGTCTGCACCGCCACGTACACCACGACCCAGGCAGACGTGGACCGCGGCAGCATCACCAACATCGGGACCGCGACCGGCACGACGCCTGCCGGATCCGCGGTCACGGACCACTCGACGGTGACCGTACCGGCGGTCCAGAACCAGAGCCATCACCCTGGTGAAGTCGGCCAGCATCACCAGCTTCGCGGCCTCCGGCACGCCGGTGACGTACAGCTATCTGGTCACCAACAGCGGCAACGTCACGCTGACGTCGATCAACGTCACGGACCCGATGACCGGGACTGTCGACCATCACCTGCCCCGACACGTCACTTCCGCCCGGTGACTCCGAGACCTGTACGGCCACGTACACCACCACCCAGGCAGACGTCGACCGCGGCGGCATCACCAACGTCGGGACGGCGAGCGGCCTCCCTCCGTCCGGCCCCCCGGTCGTCTCGGACGATTCGACAGTCACCATCCCGGCTGTCCGCAACCCCGGGAATCACCGTCGTGAAGTCGGCGACCATCGCGAGCTTCTCCGACAGCCGGCACGCCCGTGACGTACGAGTACCTGGTGACGAACACCGGCAACGTGACCTTGACGTCGATCACCGTGACCGACCCGATGCCGGGGCTGTCCGCGGTCAGCTGTGCGGATTCGACGCTCGCGCCGGGGGCGTTCGAGACGTGCACGGCCTCCTACACGACCAAGCAGACAGACCTGGACACCGGGTCCATCACCAACACCGCCACCGCCACCGGCACACCTCCGACCGGACCCACCGTCAGTGACGAGTCGAGCCTGACGATCCCGGCGCTGCAGAGTCCTGCGATCACAATCCTCAAGTCGGCCAGCATCCCCAGCCTTCGCGGCGCCCGGCACGCCGGTGACGTACAGCTATCTGGTCACCAACAGCGGCAATGTCACGCTGACGTCGATCGCGGTCACCGATCCGCTGCCAGGATTGTCCGCGGTCACCTGCAACACCACGGCACTGCTCCCCGGCGCCTCTACGAGCTGCACCGCCACGTACAGCACCACCCAGGCGGACGTCGACCGCGGCAGCGTCACCAACACGGGCACGGCCCACGGCACGCCGCCCAGTGGGCCACCGGTGTCAGCCGATTCGGTCGTCACCGTGCCTGCTGTGCAGGTCCCGGGAATCAACCTCGTCAAGACGGCCGAACCCGAGAGCTTCTCCGCCGCCGGCACGACCATCACGTACAGCTACACGGTCACCAACACGGGCAACGTCACCCTCGACCCCGTGGTCGTCACCGATCCGATGACGGGCCTGTCGGGCATCGCGTGCCCGTTCACCCCACTCGCTCCCGGGGCCGAGGAGACCTGCACCGCCACGTACGTGACGGTTCAGAGCGACGTCGACAACGGCAGCATCACCAACACCGGCACCGCCACCGGCACCCCCCCGACTGGTCCGGTCGTGACGGCCGCGTCAACGGAGACCATCGACGCCGTCCAGCAACCGGCCATCGGGCTCGGCAAGACGGCGAGTGTTCCGAGCTTCGGCGCTCCAGGTGTCGTCATCACCTACAGCTACCTGGTGACCAACAGCGGCAACACGACGCTCACATCGATTGCGGTCATCGACCCCATGCCAGGCCTGTCTGCCGTGTCGTGTCCGGACGCCAGCCTCGAGCCCGGTGACACCGAGACCTGCACCGCCACCTACACGACCACCCAGGCGGACGTCGACCGCGGGAGCATCACGAATACGGGAACCGTCACCGCGGAGGGACCACTCGGGCAGACGCGTCGTCGAGCAGGCGTCCGTCACCGTGCCCGCGTTGCAGATCCCGGCCATCACCCTGTCGAAGGCGTCCAATCCGTCGAGCTTCTCGGCTGCAGGTACGACGATCACGTACAGCTATCAGGTCACGAACCCGGGCAACGTGACGCTCGACCCTGTCGTCGTGTTCGATCCGATGCCTGGCCTCTCGGCGGTGAACTGCCCGGTGTCCGCCGTCGCACCAACCCAGCAAGAGACGTGCACCGCGACCTACGTCACCAGCCAGGAGGATGTGGACCGGGGCAGCATCACCAACACCGGCACCGCCACCGGCACGCCGCCGACCGGGGCGGATGTCAGCGACCAGTCGAGCTTGACCGTGCCGGCGACCCGGACCCCGGCTCTCACGATGGTGAAGTCGGCCAGCCCGGCGACGGTGACCGGGCCCGGTGATGTGGTCACGTACACGTTCCTCGTGACCAACACCGGCAACGTCACGGTGAGCGCCATCGCCATCGACGAGACGGCGTTCTCCGGCACTGGCACGCCGCCGGTGGCCACCTGCCCGCCGGAGCCCTCGTTCGCCGGCGGCGAGTGTCAGACTGCACGGCGACCTACACCGTCACCCAGGCCGACATCGATGCCGGGTCGATCGCCAACACTGCGACTGCGACCGGCGACGCCGCCGTTGGGAGTCACGCCGCCGGTGTCGCCGCCGTCGTCGGCGACCGTGCCTGTCACGCAGACGCCGGCGCTCACGATGGTGAAGTCGGCCAGCCCGACGACGGTCGCCGCGGTCGGTGACGTGGTCACGTACACGTTCCATGTGACCAACACCGGCAACGTGACGGTGAGCGACCATCGCCATCGACGAGACGGCGTTCTCCGGCACTGGCGACGCCGCCGGTGGCCACGTGCCCGCCGGGCTCGCTGGCGCCGGGCGACGAGTGTGGACTGCACGGCGACCTACACCGTCACCCAGGCCGACATCGATGCCGGGTCGATCGCCAACACTGCGACTGCGACCGGCGACGCCGCCGGCGGGAGTCACGCCGCCGGTGTCGCCGCCGTCGTCGGCGACGGTGCCTGTCGACGCAGACCCCGGCGCTCACGCTGGTGAAGTCGGCCAGCCCGACGACGGTCGCCGCGGTCGGTGACGTGGTCACGTACACGTTCCATGTGACCAACACCGGCAACGTCACGGTGAGCGCCATCGCCATCGACGAGACGGCGTTCACCGGCACCGGCACCCCGCCGGTGGCCACGTGCCCGCCGGGCCCGCTCGCGCCGGGCGACGAGTGTGGACTGCACGGCGACCTACACCGTCACCCAGGCCGACATCGATGCCGGGTCGATCACCAACACCGCGACCGGAGCGGCACGACTCCCAGCCGACGAGGCGGTCGACTCGCCGCCGTCATCGATCACGGTGCCCGCGACGCAGACCCCGGCGCTCACGGTGGTGAAGTCGGCCAGCCCGACGACGGTCGCCGCGGTCGGTGACGCGGTCACGTACACGTTCCATGTGACCAACACCGGCAACGTGACCGTGAGCGCCATCGCCATCGACGAGACGGCGTTCTCCGGCTCCGGCACCGCGCCGGTGGTCACGTGCCCGCCGGGTCCGCTGGCGCCGGGCGCGAGCGTGGACTGCACCGCGACCTACACCGTCACCCAGGCCGACATCGATGCCGGGTCGATCACCAACACCGCGACCGCGACCGGCACGCCGCCGGCCGGCGCGCTCGCGCCGGTGTCGCCGCCGTCGACGGCCACGGTGCCTGCCACCCAGAGCCCGGCGCTCACGATGGTGAAGTCGGCCAGCCCGACGACGGTCGCTGCGGTCGGGTGACGTGGTCACGTACACGTTCCATGTGACCAACACCGGCAACGTGACCGTGAGCGCCATCGCCATCGACGAGACGGCGTTCTCCGGCACCGGCACCGCCCACGGCCACCTGCCCGCTCGACCGCGCTGGCGCCCGGTGACAGTGAGGACTGCACCGCGACCTACACCGTCACCCAGGCCGACATCGACGCCGGCTCGATCACCAACACCGCCATCGCCACCGGCACCATCACCAGCGGGGGCGCGATCGAGTCGCCGCCGTCGACGGCCACCGTGCCCGCCACCCAGACCGCGGCGCTCACGATGGTGAAGACGGCCAGCCCGGCCACCGTCGATGCCGCCGGTGCGGTGGTCACCTACACGTTCCATGTGACCAACACCGGCAACGTCACCGTGAGCGCGATCGCCATCGACGAGACCGCGTTCTCCGGCACCGGGACTCCGCCGGTGGCCACCTGCCCGACCGGTCCGCTCGGCGCCCGGTGCCAGTGTCGACTGCACCGCGACCTACACCGTCACCCAGGCCGACATCGACGCCGGGTCATCGATCGCGAACACTGCCGTCGCCAGCGGCACCCTCCCCGGCGGAGGCGCGACCGAGTCGCCGCCATCGTCGGCCACCGCGTCCGTCACCCAGACCGCGGCCCTCACGATGGTGAAGACGGCCGACCCGAGCGTGGTGACAGCGGCGGACCAACTCGTCACCTACAGCTTCGTCGTCACCAACACCGGCAACGTCACGTTGACCGACGTGATGGTGACGGACCCGATGCCGGGCCTGTCGGCGGTCACGTGCCCGAGCACGACGCTCGCGCCGGCCGCGTCCATGACGTGCACGGCCACCTACACGACCACGCCGGCGGACGTCGCGGGCGGGAGCATCACGAACGTCGCGACCGTCTCTGGCGTCGGTCCGAACGGTGACGCCGCGCCCGCCGTGGAGGCGACAATGATCGTTCGCGCCGCGCCCGTCGCCCCCCCGAGCCCGATCACACCTGTGGCAGTGCCGGTGACAGGCTGATCGGTAGGCGCAAAGTCGTGAACAACAACCTCCACTCCCCGCCGGCCATCGTGGTCGCCCTCGCGCTGGCCCTCGCGCTGACCAGCTGCACCGGCGGCGGATCGCACTCCGCGTCGAGCAGCGCCACGACGACAACCAGCCGCGCTGGCGCGCAGTCGATCGGCGCCACGACGACATCGACATCGGTGGTCGTGCCCGAGTACGACCCGGCGAAGAACGCCCGCGGAGACGTCATGCCCGGAGCGTGTGTCGACGGCGGCGCGAACGGATGGTCGTTCGCGGGCACGGTGACCAACTCGACGGCCGATTCTCGGGGCTATTCGATCGTGGTCGACTTCATCACCATGCCCGGCGACACCGTCATGGCGACCAGAGTTGTCACGGTCCCGCCGGTCGCGCCGCAAGCCACCGCGAACTGGTCGGTCGGCGGCGCCGTGCCGGGGCAGAAGGACCTGACCTGTGTCATCCGGCAGTCCCTGGCGACATGAAGTGGCGGTACCGCGTTGCCGTCGTGACCGCGCTGGCCGTCGGTCTGCTGTTGCCGGCCTGCAGCAAGTCCGGCAAGCACGCGTCGGCTCCACGCCCGGCACCGACGACCGCGACGGCGGCGCCGACCGCGGGGACGACCGCGGCGGCCTCGGCGAGTCCCGCGTCGGCGCCCGCCGACTCGACGTTGGTGGCGACGGCGCGAGGCGACATCCCTTCCTTCGCGTCACCCGGTGGTCCGACGGCCGGCACAGTGCCGGCTACGTGGCTCGGCGCCCCGTCGACCCTGCCCGTCATAGCGCAGCAACCGGGCTGGTTCGAGGTGCGACTGGCCCAACGACCCAATGGTTCGACCGCGTGGGTGCGCGACGCTGACGTCGACACCGCGGTCACGCCCTACCGGATCGTGGTCGACCTGGCGACCAGGCACCTCACGCTCTATCGCGACGGCCAGCCCGTCTTCTCGGCCCCGGTGGGCACCGGTCTACCCGCGTACCCGACTCCGACGGGGCAGTACTTCGTCGCGCTCTTGGCCGCCCCGCCAAGCCCCGGCTACGGCGCGTTCGTCATGGTGACGTCCGCCCACTCGAACACCATCACCGACTGGGAGAACTCGGGCGACGCCCTGATCGCGCTTCACGGTCCACTCGGCTCCGACAGCCAGATCGCCACGACCGGCGCCGCCGTCTCCCACGGCTGCATCCGCCTCCACGAGTCAGACCTGGCACAGCTCCGACCGGTTCCCGTCGGCAGCCCCATCGACATCGTCGCCGCGTAGCTCGACTCGGGAGCCGATGACGCAACCACCCAAGCAGTCATCGGACCTGCGGGGGTTCAGTCGCGGACTCAGTCGCTGGGACTCGGTATGACGACCACCGGACATGTCGCGTGGTGCACGCACTGTGTGCTCACCGAGCCCAGCAGCAGCCCCTTGAATCCGCCCCGGCCACGGGATCCGACGACCAGCAGATCGGCTGTTCGGGACTGTGCCACGAGACCGAACGCCGGTCCTTCGCACAGGAGCTGCACCGGAACGATCTCGACCGGGGAAGCCGTGTCGCAGCATTCCGCGACCAACTTGTCCACCAGTTGGTGAGCCTCGTCCCGGAACGAGGCCTCGTCGGCAGGCCACTCGCTGTTCCAGCCCTCCCACAACGGCATGCTCCAGGCGTGAACAACCTCCAGGGTCGCATGACGAAGCGCTGCTTCATCAAATGCCCACGACAGCGCAGCGCGGCCTCCGAGCGAATCATCGACACCCACCACGATGCGGGCCATGCGGACCTCCAGTAGCTCTCGATAGCGGGTCCGGTCGACGCACGAGCGGCGTTCGGGCGGGCGGGCCGCCCCACAGACCTCGACAACAGCATTCCGGGAATCGTGGTCGAGTCGCAACGGACGGTACGAAGCTGGTCGCGGACCGGGTTCGGGGGCTTCGAAGCGCTCCCGTAGCGCTTCCCGCCGGGCAACCGCAGGGGCACGCTTCGGCGTACCCGGGCTCGCGCCGTGGTGGCGGCATGCTTGGGGCGTGTCCGATACCCCGTCGTTGGTCGACGGTGCTGCGTCGCTGCCGTCGATCGAGGGCTCCGCGGCCATGACACCTGCGGAGGTGCTCGATGCGCTGGGGACGCGGGCGTTGGGGCTCGATTCGACGGAGGTGGCGGAACGGACCGAGAGGTTCGGGCCGAACGCCGTGCGATCGCATCATGCGGGCGCGTGGTCGGTGTTGGGTCGCCAGCTCCGCAGCCCGTTGCTCTGGCTCCTGCTTGCAGCGGCGGCGGTGTCGGGCCTTGTGGGCGAGGGCCTCGATGCGATCATCATCGGGTTGATCGTGGCGGCATCGGTCGGTCTCGGGTTCGTCAACGAGTTCCGAGCAGAACGAGCCGCGGAGGCCATGCACTCCGAGATCCGCCACGTGGTCGCCGCGACGCGCGACGGCAAGCCGGTGAGCGTCGAGGTCACGCACCTGGTGCCGGGCGACATCGTGCACCTCGGGGTCGGGTCGATCGTTCCTGCAGATGTGCGGCTTCTGACCGCGACCAACCTCGAGTGCGACGAGTCGATCCTCACCGGCGAATCGATCCCGTCAGTGAAGTCACCGACGCCGGTGGCAGGCGGCGTGGCGCTGGCCGAGTTGTCGTCTTGTCTGTTCATGGGAACGTTGGTGCAGGAGGGCAACGCCGACGCCGTGGTCGTGGCGACCGGGGCGGCCACCCAGTTCGGGCGGATCGCGGTCGGGCTCGGCGAACGCCACCCCCAGACCGAGTTCCAGCTCGGGCTCACTCGCTTCTCGGGGTTGTTGGCCAAGGTCGGCGGGGTGCTCAGTGTCACGATCTTCGTGATCAACGTTGCCCTGGGGCGCCCGGTCATCGACGCGGTGCTGTTCTCTCTCGCCGTCGCGGTCGGTATCACCCCGCAGCTGTTGCCGGCTGTCGTGTCGACCAGCCTGGCTACGGGCTCTCGGCGGCTTGCTGCGAAGAAGGTGCTCGTCAAGCGGCTGGTGTGCATCGAGGACCTCGGCGACATCGACGTGCTGTTCACCGACAAGACCGGCACGCTCACCGACGGGCGCATCAGCTTCCAACGAGCGATCGCCGCGAACGGCGACGACAACCGCGACGTGCTCACCCTCGGACTCGTGTGCAACGAAGCCGCCGCGACCGGCGACACCGCGGTGGGCGGCAACCCTCTCGACGTCGCGCTCTGGGAATCACCCGACGCGGCCACTTGTCGCAACAACGAGTTCCACCGAGTGGCTATCGCCCCGTTCGATCACGACCGGCGTCGGGTCTCGGTGCTGGCCGACCACAACGGGCAGCGGCTCCTCATCACCAAGGGGGCTCCCGAGACGATCTTGGACTGCTGCACCGACGTTCCCGACGGCTCGCGCGCCGTGCTCGACACCGAGTTCGCCAGCGGCAACCGCGTGGTCGCCATGGCCACCCGACCCGCGCCGGAGCTCACCGCGGTGACCGCCGCTGACGAACACGACCTTGCCTTGGCCGGGTTCCTCGTGTTCCTCGACCAACCCAAACCGTCGGCGGCCAACTCGATCGCACGACTCGCGGGGCTCGGGGTGACCGTCAAGATCGTCACCGGCGACAACGCCGTGGTGGCCGAGACCGTGTGCCGCGCCCTCGGCCTGACGACCGGTGGCACGCTCACCGGGACCGATCTCGACAGCCTCGACGAGGCGAAGCTGACGAGCGCAGTGAACGAAGCCACGATCTTCGCCCGGGTCAGCCCGGAGCAGAAGGCGCGCATCCTACGGGCCCAACGCGATGCCGGGTCGGCGGTCGCGTTCCTCGGCGACGGTGTCAACGACGCGCTGGCTCTGCATCACGCCGATGTCGGGATCTCGGTCGACTCGGCGACCGACGTGGCCAAGGACGCGGCCGACATCATCCTGCTCGACCGCGATCTCGACGTGCTCGCCGACGGCGTCGCAGAGGGCCGCCGCATCTTCGCCAACACCATCAAGTACGTGCTGATGGGCACATCATCGAACTTCGGGAACATGTTCAGCGTCACCGTCGCCGCCGCGTTCCTCCCGTTCCTGCCGATGCTGCCGTTCCAGATCCTGCTGAACAACCTTCTGTACGACACCAGTCAGATGACGATCCCCACCGATCGTGTCGACCCCGAACAGGTCACCCGCCCGTCGCATTGGGACATCGGTTTCATCCGCCGGTTCATGATCCGTTTCGGGCCGATCAGCTCGGTGTTCGACTTCGCCACCTTCGCCGTCATGCTCTGGGTCTTCGACGCCGCCGCCCCTGAGTTCCGCTCCGGCTGGTTCGTCGAGTCTCTCGCCACCCAGACCCTCATCGTGTTCGTCATCCGCACCCGGCGAGTCCCGTTCTTCCGAAGCCGACCATCCCGGCCGCTGCTCGTGTCCGTCCTCGCCGTCGTGACCGTCGGCGCCCTGATCCCCCAGAGCCCACTCAATGACGCGCTCGGTTTCGCACCCCTCCCGCCGGGGTTCTTCGCCGTGCTCGTCGCCTTCGTGATCGCGTACCTGGCATCAGTCGAGATCGCCAAGTACTTCTTCTACAAGGTTGCGACCCCCGTCACGGCCAGATCACTCAAGCGCCCACGCGTCCACCGCATCCATCGCCTCGCCGCCCGGTGGAGCCACCACGGGACGCTGCCGCGCCCGGTCGCGCAGCCCGGCGGATAGCGGGCCGGACGCAATCGGCAGAGACATCCGCCGGCCATGGACAAATTCCAACGACACCCATCTCTACGATGCCTGCGTCAAGACCACGAGCAAAGGAGTGCACATGCGTGTCGTTGTCGCCCTCGGGGGCAACGCCTTGCTGAGGCGAGGCGAGCCGATGAGAAGTGAGAACCAGCGCGAGAACGTGCGCGTCGCGTGCGACGCGATCGCTCCGGTGGCCATCGAGCACGAGCTCGTGATCTCCCACGGGAACGGCCCGCAGGTCGGGCTGCTCGCGCTGCAAGGCGCCGCCTTCGAGGACGTACCGACCTACCCGCTCGACGTGCTCGATGCAGAGACGCAGGGGATGATCGGCTACCTGGTCGAGCAGGAGCTCGGGAACCGGCTGCCGTTCGAGCGGCCCCTGGCGACCCTCCTCACGATGATCGAGGTGGACCCCGACGATCCCGCGTTCAAGGACCCTTCGAAGCCGATTGGTCCCGTCTACGACCGTGCGTCCGCCGACGCACTGGCGGCCGAGCGCGGATGGACGTTCAAGCCCGACGGCGACGCCTTCCGGCGCGTCGTGCCCTCGCCCGAGCCGAAGCGCATCTTCGAGTTGAACCAGATCCGGTGGCTGCTCGAGCGCCAGACCGTGGTGATCTGCGCGGGCGGCGGCGGCATCCCGGTGGCATACCAGGCCGGGCGCCAGCTCGCAGGGGTCGAAGCGGTCATCGACAAGGACCGCGCCAGTGCGCTGCTCGCCGGCGACCTGAAAGCCGACGTGTTCGTGATGGCCACCGATGCGGACGCCGTCTACGTCGACTGGGGCAAGCCCACGCAGCGAGCGATCGCTCGCGCCCATCCGGATGCGCTCATGGAGCGCTCGGCGGAGTTCGGGTCGGGATCCATGCTGCCAAAGGTCTCGGCGGCCTGTGATTTCGCCCGGTCGTCGGGCGGGAAGGCAGCCATCGGTGGATTGTCCGACATCGGCGGGATGCTCGAAGACAAGGCCGGCACGATCGTGAGCGCCGACGTCGACGGCATCGAGTACGCGCAGTGAAACCTTTCCGACGAGTCACGGGGTAGCAGGAGGAGAACACATGCCATTCGGAGTTCATTCGGAGGTCGGCAAGCTGCGCAAGGTGATCGTTCACCGGCCCGGGCTCGAGCACACGCGCCTCACGCCATCAAACGCGGAGGAGCTGCTGTTCGACGACGTGCTGTGGGTCAGCAAGGCCAAGCAAGAACATGACGCGTTCGTCGAGGTGATGCGCGAGCGCGGTGTGGAGGTCTTCGAGGCCGAGACGCTCCTCGCGGAGGCCCTCGAGGTCGAGGATGCGCGCGCATGGGTGGCCGACCACATCCTCGATGAGCGCGAGGTCGGGATCAACGCGTCCGTTCGAGCACGTGAGTGGATCGAGAGCGCCGTGCCCGCCGATGCCGCTGACTTCCTCATCGGCGGCATCACCAAGAACGACGTCAGCCGTGATCTGGGACTCGTCTGGGAGTCGGCCGACCCCACCAGCATGCTGTTGCCGCCCCTGCCGAACTTCTTGTTCCAGCGGGATCCGTCGTGCTGGATCTACGACGGCGTGACGATCAACCCGATGACGAAGCCGGCCCGCCAGCCCGAGACGATGATCATGGAGACCATCTACCGGTTCCATCCGATGTTCAGGGCCGAGACGTTTCCTGTGTGGCTCGGCGGCTCAGACGAGAACTGGGGCCGCTGTCACGTCGAGGGCGGCGACGTCCAGCCCATCGGTAACGGAACGGTGATGATCGGCATGGGCGAACGAACAACGCCGCAAGCGGTGCTCTGGATCGCGCGCGAGTTGTTCCGTGCCGGCTCGGCCACGCAGGTGCTCGCCGTACACCTGCCGAAGTCGCGCAGCTACATGCACCTCGACACGGTCATCACCATGTGCGATCGAGACCTCGTCACGCTGTTCCCACCGGTGGTGTACGGCGCCCGCACCTGGTCCATCCGCCCCGGTGACAAGCCCGATGAGCTGGTCACCGAGGAACAGGACCAACCGCTCGTGCAATGCATGGCTGACGCGCTCGGTCTCGCAGAGATGCGTGTGATCGAGACCGGTGGCGACTCGTTCGAGGCCGAGCGTGAGCAATGGGACGACGGCAACAATGTCGTCGCACTCGAGCCCGGTGTCATCGTCGCCTACGAGCGGAACACCGGCACCAACACGGCGCTCCGCAAGGCCGGCATAGAAGTGATCACGATCGAAGGCTTCGAGCTTGGTCGTGGTCGCGGCGGAGGCCACTGCATGACCTGCCCATTCGACCGCGAACCCGTGGTCTGAAACGTCGCTCGACCCAAGGGGTACCGATGTCGTACAACCTCCGCAACCGCAGCTTCCTCAAGGAGATCGTCCGTGGATCACGGCATGGGCCGGCGACGCTGCCATCGCCGCGGGCTGAGTGCTCTTGTGTCGAGGAGTTCGTACCCGCCTACCGTTAGAGGAGCGGATGCCCCATACGAGGCTGTACTGCAAGGGTGTGCTCGAGGCCGAGGACTTCCCGGTCGCCGACATCTCCGAGCACCTCGAGCGACCCGACACGATCGTGTGGGCGGACTTCTGCGCACCGTCCGACGAGGAGGTGCGCGAGCTGGATAGCGAGCTCGGGCTGCATCCGCTGGCCGTGGAAGACGCCCTCCATGAACACCAGCGACCAAAGCTCGACCACTACGCCTCGCACCTGTTCCTGTCCTGTCACGCCGTTCGCCTCGACTCCGATTCCGGCCTACTCGAGGAGACGGAGATCGACGCGTTCATCGGCGAGCGCTGGCTCGTGACCGTCCGCAAGGACGAAGGGTTCTCCATGGAACCCGTGCTCGCCCGCTGGGACCGCGCGCCCGACTTCCCGGCGTACGGCGTCACCTTCTTGCTCTACGGCTTGCTCGACGTCGTCGTGGACGGCTACTTCGACACGATCGAGCTGTTCGACGAGTTCTACGACGAGGTCAGCGAGGGGATCTTCTCCGAGCGGCCGATGGAGCCGTGGCAACAACGGCACTGGTTCGAGGCGCGCCAGTCACTCATCCGGTTCCATCGGCTCGTCGTTCCCATGCGGGAGGCGGTGAGCGCGCTCATGCGCCGAGAGCGATCGGCGGTCACCGACGACCTGTATCCCTACTACCAAGACGTGTACGACCACATCCTGCGGGTCACCGAGTCGACCGATGCCCTGCGCGACCGGATCAGCACGATCGCCGAGACCAACCTGATCCTTCGCGACTACCGCATGAACCTGGTCGTGAAGAAGGTCACGAGCTGGGCGGCCATCATCGCCGTGCCCACTCTGATCACAGGCTGGTACGGCATGAACGTGCCCTATCCGGGCCACGGTCAACACGCGGGCGCCGTCCTTGCTGCGCTCCTCGTCATCTGCTTGCCGGCCGGCCTGTATCTGCTGTTCAAGCGCAAGGGTTGGCTGTAGCCCGACACTCCGGATGAGCTTCTGATGGTCAGACGCGTGCAACCACTCGAGTTGGCCGAGGCTGCCGTGTTCGCGGACCTCACGGTCGGGCTGTGTCTACTCGGTTGGCTCTTGCCGCTCGGTGGGTTGGTGACGGCCTCCGCGGTTGCACCCATGGCTGCGCTCGGCGTGCGACATCGCCTCTCGACCGTGGTCGCGGGGGGCGTGTGTGCCGCGGTCGTCAGCATGCTGATCGGCGGGGTCGGCCTGGCCGCGAACAGTGCGGGATGCGCGGTTCTGGGCGGAGTGATCGGGCTGGCCGAACGTCACCGGTGGTCCCGCGCCCGGACGTTGGTGTTCGCCGCGGTGACGGTGTGGCCGATTCTCGCCGCCGCCGCTCTTGCCGTGCTGACGTTGTTCGCGTCGACGCGCAGCCTGCTGTTGGTCCAGTTCCAGAACAGTTGGCGCGGCACCAGCAACGTCCTCGACCGCATCGGCCTCGGAGGGGCGGCGTCAACCGGTGACGGCATCGTCGGATGGCTCGTCGAGCACTGGTGGATCGCTGTCGCCGCGGGGTTGCTCATCGTCTTGGAGGCAGCGTTGTTCGCGGCACACTTGCTGACCCGCTCGACGTTGGCGCGCCTTCCGACGATCGCGTCCGAAGCCTCGCCTCTGACGCCGGATGGCCAACCTGCCGAGCCGGTACCGGTCCGCGTGAGGGATCTCTCGTACTGGTACCCCGACGCACCCGAGCCCGCGCTGGATTCCGTGTCGCTCGACATCGATCCGGCGACGCTCGTCACAGTGGAGGGACCGAACGGATCGGGAAAGTCGACCCTCGCGTGGGTCTTGGCAGGGGAGCCGCCCAGCGAAGGAGTCGTGCAACGGCCTGGTGGAGTCGGACTCGGACAACCCGGCGGCACGGCGATCGTGTTCCAACGTCCCGAGACGCAGGTCTTGGGTATGCGGGTTCGCGACGATGTCGCCTGGGGCGTGCCCCCAGAACGCAGCGTCGACATCGACAAGGAACTCGCTCGCGTCGGTCTGGATGGTTTCGCCGATCGCGACACAGGGACTCTGTCCGGCGGTGAGCTGCAACGACTCGCAGTCGCCGCAGCGCTGGCTCGAGGACCCGCGTTGCTCATCTCTGACGAGACAACCGCGATGATCGACGCGCACGGTCGTGAACAGATGGTCGAATTACTGCGTCAACTTCGCGACGACGGGCTCGCGGTCGTGCACGTCACGCACCGCAAGCAAGAGACGGTGTTCGCCGACCAGGTCATTCATCTCCGACACGGCCGCGCCATCGAGCCATCACCGGAGTCGGTCTGCGCGCCACCGCAGCGAGCGGCGATCGACAGTTCGGAACCCGGGTCGAGCGAGCTCTTGATCCGCCTTCGCGGCGTCGGTCACGTGTACGACGCGGCGTCGCCATGGGAGCACCGCGGTGTGCAAGCGATCGATCTCGACATCCGCGCCGGCGAGATCTTGTTGATCCACGGACCGAACGGATCTGGCAAGACAACCCTGGCGTGGGTGCTTGCAGGGTTGTTGTCGCCCACCGAGGGCACCGCCACGATCGACGGCGCTCCGCTCGTCGACAACTTGGATCGAGTCGGGCTGTCGTTCCAACACGCTCGCCTTCAACTCGAGCGCGACACCGTTCTCGACGACGTCCGTGCCGCAAGCGGGGTGGGCGCCGACGAAGCGGCGGCTGCCCTCGTTGACATGGGGCTCGACCCGACGACGTTCGGTGAGCGCAGTGTCGATCAGCTCAGCGGCGGTCAACAGCGACGAGTCGCGCTGGCGGGTCTCCTCGCGGCGAACCCGTCGGTACTCGTCCTCGATGAGCCGTTCGCAGGGCTCGACAGTGACGGACGCCGCGACCTGATCGGCATACTTCGTGGCCTCCAGGAGCAGGGCACCACGCTCGTTCTCGTTTCCCACGACCTCGAGGACGTCGAGCCGATCGTCAATCACGTCGTGACGCTCGAGAAGGGACGGGTTCGCAGCGATTCTCGGCCGCCCGAAACGGTGCACCCGGTCGAGTCCGACGCGAGATCCGACCGCCGCCCGCGGACGCACGCCGAACTCCGACTCTTTCGTGTGTTGCCAGATGCCGGGCCGCTCCATCGAACCTGGGCGGGTACCAAGCTCATCGCCCTCGCTGTGCTGGCGGCAGCGCTTTCGCTCGACCCGGAGTGGCCGATGCTTGCTGCCGGTCTCGCGATCGTCACCGCGGCAGCTGTGGTTGGCGGCATACCACGATCCGCCGCGCCTCGACTCCCGCGATGGCTGTGGTTGTCGCTCGCGGCGACGTTCCTCGCAAGCGTCGCTGCCGGCGGCTCGCCCACTCTGAGGGTGGGATCGCTCAACGTCGGCCTCGGCGGTGCAACGCACTGGCTCGCCGCGACTGTGCTGGGCGCGACGATCATCGCTGCCGCGGCGCTCGTGTCGTGGACGACACCCCACTCCGACCTCGCCGCAGCAGTGCAACGTCTTCTTCGTCCCTTGGCGCGCCTGCATCTCCCTGTCGACCAGTGGACCGCCACGATCGGACTCGGGCTCCGCAGCCTCCCGTTGCTCCTCGACGAGCTGCGCACGCTCGCGGCTGCCCGCCGAATGCGCGCCGCGCACGCCACTGAGCCTGTCCATCATTGGCGCGGCCGGATCAATCAGCCGATGGATCTACTCGCGGCAGCTTCCGTCACCGCTGCTCGACGTGCCCGCGAGTTCGCTGACGCCATCCAAGCGCGAGGGGGCGCGACCGCCACACCGCAGGCGCCGCCTCGACTCACGCACCGCGACGCGGTTGTCGGCGTCATCATCTCGGTTGCCGTGGCCTCTGCGTTCGTCGTCTCGCGGCTGTTCTAGTGAGCGATTGTGACTGCGTGGGCAGTCGATGATCAGTACGGGGTATCGAGGTGAAGGCGCTGCAGGGGGACATGGTGCTGGCCGGCGTGCATGTCTCGGTCATCGACCGCGCCTTGTGTGACTGGGCGTGGGAAGGAGATCTTGATCGTGCGGATGGCTGGCACGCGGAAGATGCGGACCGTGTCAGGGTCGACCTCGTACGCGCGGCCGATGGCGATTTCGTTGAGCCCGGGAGCGCTTGCGACGTACTGGTAGTCCTCGTCGTTGTCCATGAAGATGTCCAGGGTTTGCCAGAACGGTCCCGCGTTCTTGCTCCGTACGAGTTTGGCTACCTCACCGACGGTCTTGGCCGGGCTCATGGTGCACCGATGAGTGAGACTTCGGTTCGACACAACTCGTCTGGCCGGTCGATCGCCACGACGTGATTGAGGACGAATTCGTAGATCGGGCCGCGCTCCATCTCTGCCGGTGAAGACATGAAGGCGAAGCTGGGGAGGTGCGTCATGCCGGGAAGGGGCATGTGCAGGAGATACGGATTGGCGAGCTTGACGACTTTGGTCGCCGTTTGCTGGTCTCGGGCGGTCACGATCAGCATCGCCCCGACCTCTCGCGGCACGGTGGTGTCGGGATCGATGGTGCCGAGCACGGCGTTGTACCCGTAGCACCGGATCTCGACGTGCACGTCGTCTTCTCCGACGGCGAGGACGGTCCGCGCCTTGTGGACGATGAAATCCCGCAAGGTTGTCGACCACAGGTCGATGTTGGCGAGGACCTCTGTGTCCTTGATGCCGGCGATGGCGAGTGTTTGGTAACCGGCGAGGGCAGATCCCTCGAGTTTCATGGTGTACGGCTCCGCGACGAAAGTCGAACCCGACACGCGTACCCGTCTTTCGTCAAGGGCGTCGTAGTTCGCGTCCTCGACATCGAGCGAGCCAGATGGTTCACGCATGCGATTTGGATCAGCGTTCTCGTAGAGCATGTGAGCGGCGACCGACGTCGGCGTGCATGCTGAGTCGAGGTCGAGGGGTTCGACCGTGAACCCGTCTTGGTCGACGGTGATCAGGACGCCCCCACCTCTCGGGTTGGTCGTGCACTGTCCGCCGCATTCGGCCGTCTTCGCTGCATGCCACGCCGGACCGGGAGGAAGTCCATACAGCAGTGGCAGCGCGGCAATGGCGGCGGTGTCGGTGGCGCGGCCAGCGACGATCACGTCGGCGCCGCCTTGGAGAGCCTTGCAGAAGGGTTCGGCACCGAGCAGAGCCACGATGTGCGCGCACCGATCGAAGGTGTCCGGTTGTAGTTGTGTCGATGGGGGCAACGGAGAGATCCGGCCCGCTTCGAGGTACCGCGAGAGGGTGTCGGGGGACTGTTCGCTGTAGATGCGCGCGAGGCGGAGACGAAGGCCGAGTTCGACCGAGAGCTCTTCCACGATGTCCGCGATCCAGTCCACACCGGCGTCGGTGCCGCTGGTTCCCGCGGATCCGACCATGACCGGAATGCGGGCGCGCGCGCCGTGCATCAGCATGAGCCGCAGATCGGCTGCGATCGCTTCAGCGGGCATCTTGGGCGCGGCAGTGCCCAAGTAGAACGGCCCCGAGTCGGTGGAGCCACCGTCGATCGCGATGGCGTGCGCACCGAGGTCGATGCCGCGTCGTAGTGAGGCCTCGGTGAACCCGGCACCGAGCATGCCCGCGGGAACGAGAACCTTGACGTCTGTACGGACGTTGGTGTTCGTGATCGGATCCTGTCTGTACGAGCGAGCAGAGTCGACGGCGTCGGCGTCAACCCGTGGGTGCTCGTCGAAGGTAGATGTCCGCGCCGGTCACCCGCGCAATCCGGCGGTACGACTGCGCCAGCAGCTGGCGAAGGGGTGCGTAGCGGTCAGCTCCGAGCGCACCCGCGGGGGTGACATCCACGACGAGGTCCGGCGCATGCGCCGTCAAGTCGGTCTCGAGCTCTGACCAGGCGCCGGAGACCACAGAGCCGGTCGTCCCGATCACGCGGTTGGCGCTGTAACCCGTCAGGAAGCCCGCCGCCAGGAACCGTGTCGCGGGCGCTCGGTGTGCCGCTTCGTACAGCTCGGGCATTTGGCCCCACACCAGCATGGTGTCGCCGGGCGCGCTGTGGGAGTCGATCACGGCGGCGAGGCCGCCGTCGCGATTGAGCAGAACGGGGTTGCTGATCGCAGCGGCCATGACGAAGGCGGCGGACACGGCGACAGCCGCGGACATTGCGAGCGCACGCACCGAGGTCGACCGAGTGGCGAGCACGGCGCCGGCGAGCAGCGCGATCGGCGCGTCCACCATCAAGAAGTAGTGGCCGAAGAAGTGCAGGCTCGCTACCGCGCCGGCCAGTGCGCCGATCGCCCACACAACGAGGTCGGCGTCGTCGCGATCAACGTCGCCCGTGGCGATCGCGATCAGCGGTACGGCGGCGCCGAGAGCGAACGTGATGGTCGCGGCTTCTGCCGCGTGTGCGATCAATGGCCAGGAGCCAGCAGGGTCGACGCCGCTCACGGGCCTTCGGCTCACCTTGGAGAACGCCGCGACCGGCGCGACTGATCCGGCTGTCACGGTCGGTGAAGCGCTCGAGTCGGTGGACCGGCTCGAAGCGACAGTCAGCGAACTGCTGAAGTTGGCACGAGCGGATCGGCCGGTGATCGAGCCGATTGATCTGTCGCCGATCATCGAAGAGGCGGCTCGTTCTTGGAATGGTCAGCTGGCCGAACGTGGCCGCCCGTTGCGGGTGGACGTCGAACCTGGTCTGCCACGCGCTCTGATCGCGACGACCGCGGTGCGCCACATCCTCGACGTGTTGCTGGCGAACGCTCGCGACCACGGACGCGGCACGGTCACCATTCGAGCGTCGCGAACACCGGGTGGCGCGGTTGTCGAGGTCGCCGATGAAGGTCCCGGCGTGACTGGCGACCCGAGCCGGGTGTTCGACAGGGGAGCGGGCTCCGGCCACGGGATCGGACTGGCGCTCGCTCGCAGTCTCGCCGACGCCGAAGGAGCGAAGCTCACGCTGGCCACGCCGGGACCGGGTCCGCGTTTCCGGCTGGTCGTGCCCGTCGCAGTGTCGGCTACGCCAGTAGTGCGCTCATCGTGACCGGCGTGTTCGCCGGTACCGCCCTGTTCGCCTCCGGCTACTACCTCACGTGACGCACCCGTCCGGCTCCCCTTTCGGGCTGCGAGGAGCGCGTACTCGACGCGGCACGAACTCACGCTGTTCGAAGGCCGCGGTGTTGAGGCGATGTTTGTGACGGGACCTGGTCTGCTAAGAGGAGGCGGCCACCGAGCAAGCGAGGACGCTGCATGTCGACGACGATGCTTCGTGAGGGTTCTGCAACGGGCGGCGGAGCACGCGAGTGGGCCCTGGAGACCCACGGACTGACGAAGCGGTTTGGAGACAACGTCGCGGTCGACGCTGTGGAGTTGCTTGTGCCTCGAGGCTGCGCATTCGGTTATCTGGGCCCGAATGGAGCAGGGAAGACGACGCTCATGCGCGTGCTGCTCGGGCTGACGCACGCGGACGCGGGAACCATGTTCGTGCTCGGACATCCAGTGCCCCGTGATCGTGACAAGGCATTGGCCCGCGTGGGTGCGATCGTCGACGAGCCTCGGTTCCATGGACACTTGACCGGTCGACAGAACCTGCAGATCCTTGCGGCAGCTCGCGAGCCCGAAGCGCGACAGCGCATCGCGGCGTCGCTCGAGCGCGTGGGCATTCTGCATCGAGCCAACGACAGGGTGTCGACCTACTCGATGGGGATGCGCCAGCGGCTCGGTGTTGCCGCATGCTTGCTCGGAGATCCGGAGCTGCTCATCCTGGACGAACCGATGAACGGCCTCGATCCTGCCGGCATGCAGGACATGCGAGAGATGATCGGCTCGCTCGTCGCCGAAGGCCGCACAGTCGTGTTGTCGTCACACCTCCTCGACGAGGTGCAGCGGACGTGCGACACGGTGGCGATTGTCGATCGCGGTCGTGTGGTTCGTCACGGGCCGATCGCCGAATTGCTGGCCAGTTCCTCTTTCGTGCTCGAGATCGGATGCTCGGATCCTGATCGAGCTCGCACCGTGGTTGCGTCGAACGCCGTTGGTGTCGACAGGCGTTGGGATGTCGCGGTCGTCGCGGGCGGACTGCGCGTCACGATGCCTGCAGGGACCGGGAACGACGTGATTGCCGCAGTCAACGAGATGCTCGTACAGAACCACATAGCGGTCCACCGACTCGACCCACAGCAAGCATCGCTCGAATCGTGGTTCCTCCAGGTCACAAGCCGGCTCGGGGAAGCGCAATGACGACATCGCCCGACCCGTCAACCTCCACTGCTGCGGCAACCATGCTCGATGAGCCGGTTGCACTCGCACCGGACCATCGCGGGTCCTGGATGCCGCCCGGCGCGATGGTCAGCACAAGATTCATGGAACTGCGAAAGCGGCGCGGCCTCATGGCCACCCTCATCCTGGTGATCGTTGGCATCCCGACGATCTTCTTGGCCATTCGACTGTTGCTCCACGCCGTGGCACCCCACACGTATGGTCCCGCCGGCGGATACTCGGTGTACACCGCGCTCGTCGCCGGCGTGCTGTACATCTTCGGGTTCATCGTCGCTGCTGCCCTCGGCGTCACCGCCGGCTCGGCGGACCTGACCGAAGGGATGTTTCGGCACCTCGTGGTCACCGGGCGCTCGAGGCTGGCGATCTACCTCGCTCGGATCCCAGCCGGTCTCGGAATCATCGTGCCGCTCGTCGCGCTCGGCTTCGCGATCGTGTGCGTCGTTTGCGTGTTCGCGGCTCCGACACAATTGTCGTTCAACGGCGTGAGCGTGCCGGGCAACCTGTCAAGAGCGGGGCTCGAGCGCTGGGCGGGGGACAATGCCAACGAAGTCATCTGCAACTTCGATCTCAGAATCACTCCCGGGTCGTCGATCGACCACGTCATCAGCACCTTTCCCTGCGTCCACCCGTCCGACGTGCCGCCGAACGCCAAACCAGTCCCGAATCAACCAGCCCAGCCGCAGGCCACCCCCGCCGAGATCCGACAAGCAGCTGCCCAGATCGCCGATCTGAACTATTCCGATTACTCCCGGCAGTTCCTGTCCCCGCCCGTTTCGCTGATGATCAAGAGCGGCCTGTGGCTCGAACTCGAGGCCATCATCGGGTTTGTCGTCGGCCTCGGACTTGGGTCCTTGATCGGACAACGCACCCCGGCGGTGATCGCCATGATCGTCCTCGAAGTTGTCCTCACACCGATCTTCTCAAGGGCCAACATCCCACATTTCATCAACCTTCAGCGAGCCGTTGTCGGTCTTGCCACGGCGCACCTCGCGCCCGGCGGGCTCCCCGTGCTCGGCGGCGGTGGGGGCGGCCCCGGAAGCACCGGAGGCAACCCCGAGCTCCTGCCCGAAACCACCACCGTCGCAGTCTGCGTCATCCTCGCCTGGCTCATCGGCTGGTCGATCGTCGGCGCATGGCGGATGATGACGCGAGACGCCTGAACGACTTTCCCAGACTGCCATTGCCGCGTCTCGGTGCAGCCTGCCGATCCTCGCGGCTTCGATCGACGCCCGCTCTCCGTCGAGGTCGAGGAGGCAAAGGTCGAACCCGAGGGCAGCGCAGCGCTCCGACAGCGCCAGTCCGAGGCCCGACGCGCTGCCAGTGATCACGGCGACCGGCATCACGCCTCCTCCGGGACGACGAAGTCGGTGTGCAAGCGGGTGAGCTTCGATGACTTGATCCGCCACTCGCCCTGCGCCTTCTCATAGGTCTCGTGGTAGTGGCCGTAGCCGTCGAGGCGAAGCCCGTTCGGCCAGATCACGACGTCGTTGAGCGCCCAGACGCCAGTCGCCGTGCTGTCGGAGGTGAGCTCGATCTCCGGCATGTGACCTTGGTGCACCGTGGTCGCGCCACCCAGGGCCTCTTGCAGGAACACGAGGAACTCGTCGGCGCCCGCAACGATGTTCCCGCCCGCTTCGCTGGTGTCGATCACGACGTCGTCGGTGAAGACGTGCCGCATCGCAGCCCAGTCCTTTGTGTCCATGGTCCGGAAGTACCGCGCTTTCAGACGTCGGATGGCCTCGATGTCGTCCATGGCGCTCATCCTGCTCCCCCTGCTCGTCGGCGAGTTCAGTCCCATCGGCCCATGCTGAAGGAACGCGCGAAGTGGATGTCCTTCGCCTCAGAATGACGTAGGAGGTCGAGCGCGACGGAACAACCACATCCCCGCACCGACGACGGCGACCACAGCGCCGATGTCAGTGAGCCATAAACCGATTCCAACCTCCGCATGGAACACCCCTCGCGACTTCGAACTGATGTCGGCCGTGTCGGATGCGCCGACCGCCAACACCAGCAGCGACAAGATCAGCGCAGCGATCGCATGGCCACGGCGCGCCGTGCCCGCTCGCGCTCGCCATCCGATCCAGGCCACGAAGCCGCCTCCGACCACGGTCAGCTTCCCGTCGCCGCTCGTACCCGCCACCGAGAACGGGCCGACCGTCGCCCAGGCCAGGAACGCGCCCAGGATGATCGCCCCGGCACCACCAAGCAACAACAGCGAAGCGCGCTGCGAGGCGACCAAGACCGGCTTGTTCTCGCTCACGGGTGACGACGTTATGCGGCGTCCTCAGTCGTGCGCTTCTCGCCTGCGATTCGATGGCTCGAGCGAGGCAGAAGGTCGGCAGTATGAATGAACCGGATCGACGGGAACCGGTCATCGCTGGGAACTAGAAACGGCGACATGGATCTCGATCTTCATGTCAGTCGGTTCGACTGGGCCGGTGGCCCGCCCGGAATCGGCTCCGGTGTCGCCGACCTCGCACGGCGGGCGGAGGCCATCGGCATCAAGACACTCTCGTTCATGGATCACTTCTTCCAGATGGACTGGAAGGCGCCGGCCGAGGACCCGATGCTCGAGGGCTACACCGCGCTCGGCTTCGTCGCCGGGTGCACTACCGCGCTGCGGCTCCGCCTGCTCGTGACGGGCGTGACGTACCGCCACCCCGGGATCCTCGCGAAGACGGTCACCACGCTCGACGTCCTCTCCGGCGGTCGGGCCGAACTCGGCATCGGCGCGGCGTGGTACGAGCGCGAGCACAACGGCCTCGGCGTGCCTTTCCCCCCGACCGCCGAGCGCTTCGAGCGGTTGGAAGAGACGCTTCAGATCTGCTTGCAGATGTGGAGCGACGACGACGGGGCCTACGACGGGAAGCACTACCACCTCGACGCCACCTTGTGTCGGCCGCAACCGGTCAGCGCGCCACGACCCCGCATCATGATCGGCGGCAGCGGTGAGAAGAAGACGTTGCGATTGGTGGCCAAGTACGCCGACGCGTGCAACCCCATGGGCTCGCCCGAAGACGTCGCCCACAAGATCGACGTCCTGCGCCGGCACTGCGACGACCTCGGCCGCGACCCGAACGAGATCGAAATCACGACCATGTTCCAGAACCTGCCGCCCGAACCCTCACCCGACGACATCGTGCGCGCCGCCGAGGCGTGGGCAGCCATCGGGGTGTCGACACTCGTCGTCGGTGCGCTCGGCGACGATCCCGCTGATGTCCTCGAAACGATGTTCGGACCGGTCGCGGATCGACTCCGCGAGATCGAGCCAA
This sequence comes from uncultured Acidimicrobiia bacterium, assembly GCA_963721305.1. GTDB lineage: Bacteria > Actinomycetota > Acidimicrobiia > Acidimicrobiales > JACDCH01 > DATAES01. Next base: position 140,221 of record CAVRIR010000006.1, on the reverse strand, counting down.
AGCCGCTCTGATCGCTGCCGGGTCCGCCGAGGACGCGTTGCCGGGCAGTGTTCTCGCGCGCCTTCGGACCGAACGAACGTCCGGGGCTGCGAGGCGGCCGTCCCCTCCTCGGCCGTTACCGGCCGAGCGATGCGCGGGGGTCGCGTCCCATGAAGGCGGCGAGGCGATCCCAGTCGTCGGCGCCGGGTGGTGGGGGCACCTCGGCCCCGAATGGGGCGCCCGGCTCGACCATGTCGCGGTACTGGGGTTTGATCATGGCCCGCGCACCGTCGAGCGCCGGCAGTGCGAGGGAGGGGTCCAACCTGTCGAGTTGCCCGGTGGCCCGGGCCAGGTCCCATGCGTGTGCGGCCAACTCGGTCAGGTACATGTCGACCAGGGTCGCCCCGGTGTACTCCTCTCCCCACGGCATGGTGAACCTCGAGGACAGCGCGGAATCGTCGCCCCATGCCTCTGCCGCCTCCTCGGCGGCGCGACGTAGCTGACCGGGGGCGCCGGACAGCTCGACATGAGGGAACTCGTCTCCGGGCGGGGGTGTCTGCCCCCGTCCAAGCGCGGCCGCTCGCTGTCCCGCTTCGACGAGGTGGTCGATCAGTCCGGCCACGTTGTACTTGGGGCACGGTGTCGGGTGGCCGAGCTGCTCGGCGTCGATTCCCGACACGACCACCGCGGCGTTCTCGTAGGAACACAACAACGTCCGGCGGCGATCAGGGTCGGCCATGCGATTCCTCCTCGGTGCCAAACGGTACCGACGCCCCGACGTCGGCTCGTGAGCGAGCCGGAGTGACGACGCCTGTCGTACGACCATGGGCGCATGGACGATTGGTGTCGGCGTCTTCTCTCAGTTCAGCGGTCAGTCGTCGTACTTGACCAGTTGGACCTCGACGCCGCCCGGCTGGCTGAGATACGACGTGTACATCGCGGCGAAGTCCTGGCGTTGCGGCGCCCGAGTCGTCTCCATCCCTGCATCGACGAGGCGTTCGTGCGCAGCATCGACGTCGTTCGCCCGAAAGCCGAGATGACGGACATGGACCTCCTCGTCCGGTGAGGCGCCCAGCTCGAACCTGACGCCCGTCCCCGGATCAACGAGGACGGCGAACCCATCGAACTGGGTCTGCACCTCCATGCCGAAGGCGGTGGTCAGCCGTTCGACCTGCTCGTTGAGATTCGGCACCGTCGAGCGCGATGTGATCGAACAACGGCATGTCGGCCATGGGGACTCCTTGACGCTCGACGGGACGGCAGGTTCGGCGATTCGCCGCGCGTTGGTTCAGGGTAGGGGCGCGCCAAGCTGGACGACGACGATGCCGACCGCGGCGGCACCGAGCAATGTGAGGACGACGCTGCGGCGGAGAACGAGCAGCGAAATCGCGGCAGCGCCGAGAACCGCGAGTTGCCACACCTGACCAAGAGCGAGAGCAAGTGGGACCGAGACGCCGATGATTGCGCCGATCGCGGCGGGTCCGGCACCGTCGAGGAATCCGCGGGCCGCGAGGTTCCTCCGTAGCGCCTGGAAGTGTCGAGCACCGCCGAGCACGAACACGAACGAAGGCGAGAACGCGACGACCGCGGCCAGGAGACCGCCTGCGATGCCTGCGGCCGCGTAGCCGACGACGGCGACTGTCTGCACGACGGGACCGGGTGTGATCTGGCCCAGCGCGACCGCGTACAGGAACTGGCTATCGGTCATCCAGTGATAGTGCTGGACAGCGTCGTGTTGCATGAGCGGAATGATGACGAAGCCGCCCCCGTACGACAGCGCCCCGACTTTGAACGCGACCCATGCGAGCGAGAGAAAACCCCAGTGCTCGCGGTCGCGGCTGCCAGCAGCACGAGCGGGGTCGCATGAAATCCCAGACGGTCGGCGTTCCCGAAACGGCGTATCCCGAGTTCGATTGCTCCGCAGCCCAACAACGCGACCACCAGCCACGCGCCAACTGTCGCCGCCGCGACACCGCCTGCGAGCGCGTAGACCATCCATCGGCCGTGAACCCGAGCCCGCCTCCAGCTTGCAGGGATCAGGCCGACCCCCGCGTGCACAGCAACCACCGCGACGGCGGCACCCGCACCCGCGCCCGCACCAAGTATCAGCGAACCCGGTGACGCGGCCAGGAACACCGCCGCGAGGCCCAGGATGACAACCAGGCCGGGGACGATGAACGCCATTCCACCGACGACTGCCCCGATCGGCCCCGCGACAATCCAGGCGCACAAGATCGCGAGCTGGGTCGATGCCGGGCCCGGCAAGAGATTGCACGCCGCGATCGCGTCCTCGAACTCGGACGAGTCAACCCATCGTTTTCGCTCAACACACAGATCGCGTAGCAAAGCGATGTGTGTCGGCGGCCCGCCGAATCCAAGGCAGCCGATACGACCCCACTGCACCAGCACTTCACGCAGCCCAACTCCGGCACGCGCCGCCGACGAGTCAGCCGCCGCCACCAAGGCAAGGTACAGCGAGCATTCAGGGCGCGCTCGGTTACGAGCAGCCGAATCAACTCATCGACTATCTCGGCCGCGACGGGCAGCCGCGCTCCGACCAGGCTCACCGGACTACACGTCGTGGCTCGACCAGACGACCCGTTGCTTCGCTCTGCCAACTCCAAAGCCGATGCCCCGCGCGTCGTGTTGATCGAACCAGTGCCCGTTGACGGGGCGGTCAAGCAACTGAGCTGCCTCTCCTGGGCGGGGCGGGGCCCCGTGGCACCGGAGTAGGTTCACCACGTCGAGCGGGGGGTTGCTATGGGCCAATTGCACGTGATGGCCGAGGCTTGCTGGTCGGGTTTGGTTGGGTCGCGGGGAGCGCGGCGGTGGCCGATGAGTTTCGCCGTGTTGGCGGTGGGTCTGGGTGCGTTCGGTTTGTCGGGGTGTGTCGCTGATCCGCCGCCGATCATCGGTACCGCGACTGCGGGTGATGGTCGGGCGGTGGTGTCGTGGCAACCACCGCTGGCGGCCCCGGCACCGATCACGGCCTATGTGGTGACGCCATGGGTTGGTCAGGTCGAACAGCCACGAGTCGTGTTCAACTCGACCGCTACGACTCAGATCGTCGGCGGACTCACCAACGGTCTTGAGTACAGCTTCACTGTCAACGCCGTCAACGCGCTCGGCGACAGTGCGTCATCAGCGACGTCGAATGCCGTTGTCCCCGGTCCATTGCTCGCGACGGCATACGACCACACGTGTGCGGTGGTGTCGGGCGGTGGCGTGAAGTGCTGGGGCCAGAACGACTTCGGCCAATTGGGTGATGGGAACACGACTGACACGACATCGGCGGTCGCGGTCGCCGGGCTGACCGGCGCGACTGCCGTTGCCGTCGGCGACAACCACAGCTGCGCCCTGACCGGCGGCGCGGTGAAGTGTTGGGGGTACGGCTTCTTCGGAGAACTCGGCGACGGCAACAACACGAACTCGCTGACGCCGGTGACCGTCAGTGGCATCAGTGATGCGACCGCCATCACGGTCGAGAACATCGGGTATTCGTGTGCGCTGGTGTCGGGCGGCACGGTGAAGTGTTGGGGCGGCGGCATGAGCTTGCCGGCGACGGTCAGCGGCACCACCGGCGCGACCTTCATCGACTCCGGATTCCAGTACACGTGCGCGGTTGTGAGTGCTGGTGCGGTGAAGTGCTGGGGCAACAACGAGTATGGCCAGTTGGGCGACGGCACCACGACGTTCTCGGCGTCGCCGGTTTCCGCGACGGGGATCACGGGCGCCACGGCCGTGAGTGCAGGTCTCGATCACACCTGTGCGCGGCTACCAGGCGGCATCGTGAAGTGCTGGGGTGCAAATCAGTCGGGCCAATACGGCGACGGCACGATGACCAGTGATCTGAGCAAGCACACCGTCAGCGGGCTCACCGGCGCGCGAGTCATCGCCGCCGGCTGGCAACACACATGTGCGATCGTGGACGGAGCCGCTGTGAAGTGCTGGGGCTACGGCGCCTTCGGGCAGATGGGCAACGGTTCGGTCCAAGACGGTTTCACGCCCCTGACGGTCACCGGGATGACCGATGTCATCGCGGTCGCCAGCGGGGGCTATTACACCTGCGCTTACGTCTCGAGCGGGGTCGTCAAGTGCTGGGGCGACAACGAGTTCGGGCAGCTCGGATCGGGAGACAACCTTCCTACGGACTCCCCGGTCACCGTCGTCGGGCTGTAGCGGAACGAACACCCACACATCCGTGATGTGGTGAAGCAGCGGGGCCTCTGCTCCCCGTTTGGGTTCCCGGTCTCGAGTCGAGACTGACGCGCCCGCGATCACCTCTTGACGCCAAAGAGGCTTCGTTCTCGCGATGCCGTGTCGGACACGATGTAGCCGATGTCGGGTTTCGCGACGCTGGTCGAGGAGGCCGAACAAGCGCGGGTTGACAGTTGGGACTTTGGTTGGCTTGACGGTCGTGCCACGGAGCAGAGGCCAAGCTGGCGGTACTTCGATCTGGTAGCGCAACGCACCGCACTGGCGTCGAACGTGCTCGAACTCCAGGCTGGGACCGGATCGATGATCGGCCGGCTACCTCGAGTGCCGCCGATGGCGGTGGCCACCGAGGGCTTCCCGGCGAGCGTCGCCGCTGCTGCCCGACGACTGCGTGATCGGGACGTGCACCTGGTCGTGACGTCGCAGACTCGAGTGGGGTTGCCATTCGCCGCCGACTCGTTCGAACTCGTGATCAGTCGCCATCCCGTCGATGTCTGGTGGGCCGAGATCGCGCGCGTGCTGCGATCGGGAGGCGTGTACTTCGCGCAACATGTGGGTCCACGGACTCTTCAAGACCTCAGCGAGTTCTTGATGGGCCCGCTTCCGGAGGGCTCACGTCGCGATCCGTCGGCCGAAAGCAGAGCAGCAGCAAGACGCGGGGCTCGAGATACGGGACATGCGCGTCGAGCAGCCGCCGATTGTCTTCTACGACATCGGCGCGGTGGTCTACTTCCTCCGGCTGGTCCCCTGGATCGTGCCTGACTTCACCGTCTCCGCCTACCGCTCCCGGCTCCGAGAACTTCACCATCTCCTCGAACGCGATGGCCGGTTTGAAACGTCCTCGAGCCGCACACTCGTCGTGGCTGTCAAGCCATGACCGAGCGTTCGGGCGGCCGCGCCGGAACGCGCGAAACGTGTTTCGATACCGTCGCCCGCCATCGGGCAAGATGCGGGTATGGATGGGGGAGATCGGGGACCCGCAGTGACGCTGTCCGCAAGTCCGATGACCCTCGCGATCGACATCGGCGGTACCGGCTTGAAGGCATCGGTTCTGGACCCCGACGGCGCGAAGATCGTTGAGCGGGTTCGTACCAAGACCCCTTACCCGTGCCCGCCACGTGTGCTGATCCGCGCGCTCGACGGACTCACGCACGAGTTGCCGCCGTGGGATCGCGTGTCGGTCGGCTTTCCAGGGTTTGTCCGAGACGGCCGAGTGCTCACGGCACCGAACCTGTCGACGAAGGCTGGGCCGGGCACGGCCCTGTCACGCAAGCTGGTCGATGCGTGGGCAGGTTTCCCGTTGGCCGCTGAACTCGAGGGCCGACTGGGGAAGCCAACCCGGCTGTGCAACGACGCCGACATGCAGGGCCTCGCCGTCATCGGCGGCAAAGGGCTCGAGCTGGTGCTCACGCTCGGAACCGGCCTCGGCACGGCCGTGTTCCTTGACGGTGCACCGACGCCGCACCTCGAACTGGCTCTCATGCCGTTCCAAGGAAGCGGCACCTTCCAGGACCAACTCGGGAACCGCACGCGCCGCCGGATCGGCAACCGTCGATGGAGCAAACGAGTCCTCGAGGCCGTCGAGATGTTCGACGCGCTCTTGCACATCGACCGGCTCTACGTCGGCGGCGGCAACGCCAAGAAGCTCACCGTCGATCTCGGGCATCGGGTCGAACTCGTCGACAACGCCGCCGGCATCCTCGGCGGCATCAGGCTCTGGGCGCTCGACGAACCCACCGGTACGAACTAATCGTCCAAGACGAAGGCGCACCGCTCGACAGCTCCTGATCAGCTCGTGGGGCGACGTGCTGTGAAAACGACGAAGGCGCGCCGACCGGTTGGTCGGCGCGCCCTCTCGTTGATGAGGGGACGGTGCCTGTCAGCCGATGACGGTCACGTTGGACGAGGTCCAGATCGGGTTGACGTTGCCGTGAATCAAGTTGTGGCTGATGGTGACCGAGACCTTGACCGACGGGACGGCGGAGAAGACCAGTACGCCAGTGGTAGCGGAAACGCCAGCGTCCGGATCGCCTCCGAGGTTGTTCGTCCCGATGTCGTTGAACGTAACGCTGTTGCCACTGATGTCCTGGTTCGGCGCATGCGCGTGCATCGTCACACCCGCCAGGTTGTTGCCGGAGATGGAGTTGGCCGTGACCACGTTGTTGTAGGAGGCGCTCCCCGGCTGTGCCGCCGCGAACAGCACACCGGCTCCCTCACCCAGAACGCCGTTGCCCACGATCCGGTTGAGAGCAATCACGTTGCCGTAGACCCCGCCGAGTGCTGGCTGGCGAACCCCGTTCTGGTCGAGTGCAACCGCGCTGTGCGACGGAAGCGTGATCCCGCAGTCGAAGAGGTTGTTGGAAACGTCGTTGGCGACGATCCAGTTACCCGTTGCCGGCCCGAACTCGTCGGTGACGAGGACGCCGCCCGAGTTGCCCGTCGACTGATTGCCGATCACCACGCTGTGCGTGGCACTCATCAGATGGATCCCTTCACCACAGTCGCCGGGGACCTCACCCTGTGCCTGACACTCGAAGTACCCGGTGGTCTGCGGGGTGCCGACGTCGTTGCCAGTCACCGTGTTGTTCGCCACCGTCACATTGCTCGCCGACAGCACGAGGAGGCCTTCACCGAAGGCACCAGTGATTCGGAAGCCCTCGATGGACGAGCCGCTGCCGCTGGACAGAACCAGAACGGCGGCCGCATTCATCGACAGACCCGACCCCTGACTCAGACCGGTCGCGTCGACCGTCGCGCCGGCACCGACCAACCGCAGTCGGATCGGAACCACGACCTGCTCGTGATACGTACCCCGTCCCACCAGCACGATGTCGCCGGGATGCGCGTGGCTGATGCCCGTGGTGATCGTCTTGCACGGCGACGACGGTGCACCACATCCCGCGCTGTCCGATCCGGTTTGCTGCGCGACCACGACCACGCCCGACGAAGAAGGCGTCGCACCGGCGGCGCTCGCCGTCGCCACGACCCCACCCATCATCAACGCTGCGCCGGCGGCGAGCGCGCCTATGCGCCTCAAAGTACTTCCCATTGCCCGAATCTCTCCCTCGTCTCGGTTCCCAGCGACCACCCAGAGTGGACTCGGCGCACCGTAGTCCGTCAAGCGGGCCAGTCGAGTCGCGGCCGAGTGGTCGACAGTGGCGAAGATCCGCACGACATCGCGGTCCCACGACCGGGACAGCCGTCATCCGTCAGTCCGCCTTGCGTCCCGACAACGCACCCGCACAAGAGGACGCCGGATAATACGCAACTAAAGGTTGCGCGTTGAGAGCTGACGTGCAATCATTGGTTGCACGTCGAGGACACCCCCGACCGAACGAGACAAGGGGACATCATGACCACACGTTCATCTTCAGCGCCTTCCGTCAGCGCCGCCTCGGACGACTACGCCTACGACATGCGGGTGCGCGCTCCGCTGCCGAAAGTGATCGAGGCCCTCACCGACGACACCGTGATCAGCCGGTGGTGGACAGCCGCGACGGGGTCTGCCCGTGACGGCGACGAGGTGCAGCTGTTCATTGGCGACGGGGCTCCGTTCGTCAACTTCACGCTCGAGCACACGCCGGGGAAGGGGGAAGTCACCTGGACGGTGACGGACTGCGCGGTCATGGCCGACTGGGTCGGGACGAAGCCCTCGTTCTTGGTGCAACCGGGCGACGACGGAACCTGCTCCATCCTGTTCCGCCACGTCGGGTTGCGACCCGCGCTGGAGTGCTTCGACCAGTGCCGTGCCGGCTGGAATCACTTCATGCCCAGCCTGCACCAGTTCCTCGAGACCGGCGAAGGCCGACCGAACGAGCCTCGCGACACGTCGCGTTGATCCGGACGAAGCTCCGTACCCGACCTCCTCATGAGACTGGACCGATGAACAGCTACACGATCGAACGCGACATCGAGATCGACGCGCCGGTCGAGGTCGTGTGGCGCACGATCACCGAACCGGAACTGATCCGCACATGGTTCAGCGATGCGGCCGACGTCGAAGCGCGACCGGGAGCGGTCGGCTCGCTCACGTTCCGCGCAGACACCGACGCGCCCAACGTCGTCGGCATCACGGTTGTCGCCGCCGACCGTCCGCACCGTTTCTCGTATCGGTGGGTGTATCCGCCCGGCGAACGCGCCACGGAAGCCAACTCGACGCTCGTCACCTTCACGCTTGTCGCCGACGGCGACGAGCGGACCCGACTGCGCGTTGTCGAAACCGGCCTCGACCGAATGGACATGCCCGACGAGAAGAAGCAGAAGTTCCTCGAAGAGCACCGTCACGGTTGGCAAGTCCAGGGAGACCGCTTGCGGGACCTCTTTGTGTCCGGACACTCATCTTCACCATGAACCCCGCAGCCGATGATGACGACCTCTGGGAAGCGATGGCGGATCCGACTCGCCGCAAACTGCTCGATCTCCTCGTTGCCGGCGGTCAGGCCACAGCGACAACCCTCACAGCGGACATGCCCGTCAGTCGACAAGCGATCTCCAAACACCTATCGCTCCTGCAACGAGTCGGACTCATCGACGGACACCGACAAGGACGCGAGGTCCGTTACGAGGTCCGCGAACAACGTCTCGCCGAAGCAGCCGACGCATTGTCCGAAGTCGCCAACCGCTGGGACCGCCGACTGCGAGTGATCAAGCACCTCGCGGAACTGGCACACGCCGCTGACCGTTCGATCAGACCGGGCACCAGCACAGATGATCCGCACGAACCCGATTCGGGCAGCGCATACCGATGAGTCCGAACCTGTGAAGTCGTCTGAAGTCGACAGGATGCGGGCCGAACAGGAGGTCGAGATGAGCGCATGGTCGAAGGACGGGCTGGATCGACTCGACGAACTGGTCGCCAGTCACGTGGCGGCGGACGGGGTACCGGGAGCAGCATGGCTGATGGCGCGCGACGGCGAGGTGCACGCCGGCGTCGCCGGCACACTCGACGGGTCGGCGCCCGTACAGCGCGACAGCATCTTCCGCATCGCGTCGATGACCAAGCCGGTCACGGCGGCCGCGGTGCTCGCCTTGGCTGAGGACTGCGTGCTGCGCCTCGATGATCCGCTCGACCGCTGGCTTCCCGAGCTCGCCGACCGCAGAGTGATGATCGACCCGAAGGGATCTGTCGACGACACCGTGCCTGCGGCTCGGCAACCGACGGTGCACGACGCCCTCACGTTCCGCCTCGGTTGGGGCATGGACTTCGCCGATTGGGAGGGTCAGACCCTGCCCGGCGCCATGGCCGCGGCGATGGGCATCGAGGTCGGGCCGCCGCAGCCGTCGAAGACCCCATCGCCCGACGAGTTCGTGGCCGTGCTCGGGCGATTCCCGCTCGATCAGCAGCCCGGTGAGAAGTGGCTCTACAACATGGGCTCCGATGTCCTCGGGGTCGTGGTGGAGCGGGCCGCAGGCAAGCGTTTCGGCGACGTGCTGCAGGAGCGGATCTTCGGGCCGCTCGGCATGCGTGACACGGCCTTCCGCGTGGCGGCTGTGTCGATGGGGCGCTTCGGCCCCTCGTACCTGCCATCGGCTTGGGCACCGGAGCCTGGTGCGATGTTCGACCCCACCGATGGTGGCTGGGCGGCGAGGCCGGCCTTCGAGTCCGGCGCTGGCGGGCTCGTCTCCACCCTCGACGACTACCTCGCCTTCGCGCAGGCGCTGCTGGACGGCGGGGGCCCGATCCTGTCGCGCTCGTCAGTGGCAGCGATGACGACCGACCAGCTCTATGCCGTCGACGGCTCGCTACAGGCCGGCCCCGACCCCACCGGCGCGCTCGGTTGGGGCTTCGGAGTGGGCGTCGTACGACGCAAGACGCACATCGCCGAGTCGCCCGGTACTTACTCGTGGACCGGTGGCATGGGCACGTCGTGGGCCAACGATCCAGTCGAAGGACTGATCGGCATCCTGCTCACCAACCAGCTCTTCAGCGGTCCGTGGCTCCCACCGATCCACCAGGACTTCTGGACGAGCACCTACACCGCACTGCCATAGCGCATGGCCGGAAGAGCGGCGTGACTCGCGGTTGCTTTCAGTCGATCAGGGAGGGCTCGACGTCGAGCGGTTCATCGATCACAAGGGATTCGGTGAACTGGGCACGCTTCGGCACCACCGGGTCGACGTGGGGGATGAGGAACGAGAGCAGTGCGCCGCAGGTGACGACGAAGGACGCGAACAACAACGCGGGCCGGGCGCCTGACGCGACCGCGTTCTCGATCGCATGGGTGAGCGACGGCGGCGGGACGAAGCCCACACCGGACGCGTGCAACTGGCCGAGCGCTCGTGCCTTCACATCGGTTCCGAGCGTCGAGCTGCGAATCGCGTCGGTTGCATGACGCAGCATCTGGGTGCTCAGCAGCGTGCCGATCACGGCGATGCCGAGTGCGGCGCCGATTTGACGCACGGTGGTGTTGGCACCGCTTGCCGCGCCCGCGTGCTGTTTCTCGATCTCGCTCAGCACGACGTTGGTGAGCTGTGAGCTGGCGAAGCCGAGCCCCAGGCTGAAGACCACGAGTCCGGGCAGCAGGGTGAGGAACGTGATCGACCGCGACACGGCAGCCGCGATGAGCAGGAGCCCCATGGCTTCGGTCGCGAGGCCGATGCGCACGACGATCGTGGTGTTCACCACCCGGGTCAGCCGTCCGCCGATCTGCGCACCGATGGCGATGGACACGCCAGATGGCACGAGCCACAGACCGGTCTCGACGGCGGACAGATGTTGCGCGCCGTCCTGCAGCAACACGGGCAGCACGAACAGGAAGCCGAGCTGTCCCATGGCGAGGACCGCGGTGGTGACCAGCCCGTAGCGGAAGCTCAAGAAGCGGAGTTGGCTGAGCTCGAACAGCGGGTCGGATCCGGTGCGCTCCTTGTGTCGTTCGAGGACCACGAAGGCGCCGAGCAACAAAACCGCGAGCATCAGCATCGGGACGACGATCGAAAACGGCCGCGACGCGGGCCAGATGTCGAGTGAGCCGACGGTGAAGTCCTGCAATGGTCGGATCCACCCGTAGATGGCCGCCTCGCTCAACGCGAACACGACGCAAAACGTGCCCGAGCCGATCAACAACGCGCCTGGCACGTCGACTCGCGGTCGGTGTTCCGTCTTCGGCGGGCGGCGTATGAACAACATGGCGCCGAGCACGGCCAAGGGAGCGACGATCACGTTGATGCGGAACGCCCACCGCCAGGAGTAGTTCGTGGTGAGGAAGCCGCCCACCACGGGACCGAACGCCACCGCAACACCGGACGCAGCGCCCCAGATCGCGAATGCCTTCGCCCGTTCGGCACCCTCGAACGTGGTCGACAGGATCGCGAGCGTCGCCGGCATCATGAGCGACGCGCCGATGCCTTCGATGATGGCCTCTCCGACGATCAAGGTGTCGACCGACTGCGCCCGCGACGCGAGTAGCGATCCCACACCGAAGAGTGCCGCGCCGATGATGAACATGCGCCGAGCGCCGAACACGTCGCCGAGCCTGCCGCCGATGATGAGGCAGGTCGCGAACGTGAGTGAGTATCCGGTGAGAACCCATTGCAGGGTGGGTAGCTCGGTGTGCAGCTCACGCAGGATCGTCGGGATGGCCACGTTGAGCACCGTTGTGTCGAGCACCACGATCACGAGCGAGATGATGATGATTCCGAGCGTGACCCAGCGTCGAGGGTCCAGATGTTCGTCGGTCATGCGCGGAGCGCTCGAACCGCAAACGCAATGGTGTTCTTCACGAACGCGGGGTTGAGCGGCTTGTCGAGGTGATACGCCCGGTGGTACAGCGGGCCAGTGACGAGGCTGAGCGCGACGTCAACGGGAGGGACGGTGTCGATCTCGCCTCGCCGCTTGGCTCGTGTGAGGATCGCCTTGAGGTTCGCGAGCCGGGGGGTGAGGAAGTGCTCGCGCAGGTACGCGTTCAGTTCGGGATCGCGTGCCTTCTCGATGCGCAGCGCCTGCACGACGCGCTCATTGCGCCGTTCGATCGACTGCGCCACGCTGCGGATGAACGCGCTGAGGTCGGTCTCGAACGAGCCGGTGTCGATGTCGACAGGCAACGGCAGCAGCGTCGTGATCGCGGCGGTGACGAGTTCGGCCTTTGTGGCGTACCGCCGGTAGAGCGTCGCCGACGAGACTCCCGACCGTTCGATGACAGCGGCAACCGTGAGCCCGGCGTAGCCCTGCTCCGCGAGAACGGCGAGCGTGGCATCGAGGATCGCCTGGTTGGCCGCTTCGCTGCGGTGCCGCCCGGGCCGCGTCCCGGAGGTTGTCGTGTTCATGACTGTTGACCCGCGAGCTCACCTTCGGTCGCAGCGAAACGTGACCAAGTCAAGGAGGTGCCCTTTCGCCGGTTGTCTCGTCGCTATCTACACAAGTCTATTTCGAAACACTGCTGTGTCGCAACACCAGCCCTAGAGGTCGATGGCGAGGTCGGTGTTGGGTTGTGAGCAGCACACGAGCAGGTTGCCGTCGGCGGGCGCGTCGAGCGGCTCGGGGGAGTAGTCGACCGTTCCGTCGAGCAGACCGGTCTCGCACGTGTGGCAGACACCGCTGCGACACGACCACCGCACCGGGATGTCACAGGCCTCCGCCAACTCGAGGATGCTGGTGCGGCCGTCACCCCAACGGACGTTGAGCCCGGTGCGCACGAACGAGATGAGTGGGCCCGAGCCTGGTGCGTCAGGCTGATGTGGCGCCCGCACCGGACCTACGACGACTCCGGGCGTGATGGACCCTTCTGCACCGAAGACCTCGGTGTGCAAGCGTTCCGCGGCAACCCCGAGTGCAGCCAGTCCCTGGCGAAGCGCGTCCATGAACGGAGTTGGTCCGCACAGGTAGTACATGCCATCGATGGGAACGCCTGCCGATTCCAGGGCCTCTGGCGTGATGCGCCCGACAGCGTCGTAGTCGGTGTCGGTGCGGTCCGTAGCGCCTGGCCGGCTGTACCAGATGTGGCGGTGCACGTGGGCCAGGTCGTCCAGGAGTGCGTTGGTCTCCTGGGCGAAGGCGTGTTCGGATCTGTTCCGAGCGCCGTGGAGCCACCAGATGTCACGGGTAGAACGGCGGTCGTGGAGCGCGTGCAACATGGCCAGCACCGGTGTCACGCCAACGCCCGCGCTGACGAGCACGACGGGCCGGTCACTGTCGTCGAGGCTGAACAGTCCTCGTGGCGCTCCGACCTCTATTTGGTCGCCGACGCGGACCTCGGCCCGGATGTACTGGCCAGCGGCGCCGTGGGGTTCGACCTTGACGGCGATCCTGTACGTGACATCTCCCGGTGCTCCTGAGAGCGAATAGCTGCGCACGAGTGGAGAGGAATCCGGGCGCGCCCGGAGTTTGACCGTGATGAATTGCCCCGGTTCGGCGCGGGGCATGGGCTGACCATCGTCGGCGCCAAGGTCCAGGGACACGACGTTGCTGCTCTCTGCTTGCTTCGCCGCGACCCGGAGCGTGCGGAAGCCGCGCCACGCCGGCGGTGGACCGAGCGTCTTGAGTCCGGCGTTCCCTCCGCCGGGCGATTGCCGGAGCTCCTCCTCGAGGAGCGCTTGCAGCGACCGCTGCCAGCCCGGGCTGAGCGCGGGGATGCGAAGAGCGCGCCGGAGTTGCTCGACGTCGCGACGGCCGCCGAGGTAGAGGAGCGCGTTGACTTCTGCGACCGTCATCCCCTCGGGCCCGGTCCCGACCGTCGTCACGTCGTCGCCGGCCTGAACGTCGCCCTCTTCGATGACCCGGAAGTAGAACCCCGGACGGCCGTGCGCAACCAGGAGCGCAGCCATGCGCGGCTCGTCCATCCGAATTCCGACCCGATAGCACGTGACCCGCGGTTGGGTGACCTCGAAGAGCGCGGAGCCGATGCGGTATCGGTCGCCGACGCAGACCTCGTCATCGCCAAGTCCCTCGACCGTGAAGTTCTCGCCGAACTGGCCGAAGGTGAAGTCGTCGCGGTGCATCTGGTCCTGCCAGTACCGGTACGAGTCGAGTTGGTACACGTACACGGCCCGCTGCTCGCCTCCGTGACCCTCCCGATCACCCTGGCCGTCACCGTCAACGTTCAGACGGCGGACGGCGCGTGGCCCCTCGACAGGTTCCTTCCAGATGCCGGTGAACACGGTCTTCCCGTGCCACGTGATCTCCTGCGGCAGTCCGACATTGACCGAGACGAGCCTGGCAACACTCTGCGACATCGTCGAACCTCTCTTTGGTCGACACGACGGTAGGCCGCGAGGACGCACCGTCTCTGAGAACGGAGGACGAATGAGCGAGTCACAGAGAGTCGTGATCATCACCGGCGCTGATCGGGGAATCGGCGCAGGTCTCGCAACCGCGTTCCGTCGTGCGGGATACGCCGTAGTCGCCACCTCGCGCGCGATCCCCGCCGCCGACGAATCCGACCTTCTCACAGTGCAGGGTGACATCACAGACGTCGATACCGCCCGACGCGTGGTCGAGCAGGCACGCGGCCGGTTCGGACGGATCGACACTCTCATCAACAACGCGGGGATCTACATCGGCAAGCCCTTCACCGACTACACCCCCGACGACTTTGCTGCCATCACTGCCGTGAATCTGACCGGGTTCTTCCACATCACTCAGCGCTCGATCCGACAGATGCTGACCCAGGGCAGCGGCCACGTCGTCAACATCAGCACCAGCCTCGTCGACCACGCCGACAGCACCAGACCCTCTGCGCTGGCGGCCCTCACGAAAGGTGGACTCGCTGCGGTGACGCGGTCGCTGGCGATCGAATACGCATCGCGTGGGATCCGGGTCAACGCCGTCTCCCTCGGAGTCATCAAGACGCCCTCACACGACCCGGCGTCGTACGAAGGTGTGGCCGGCGCCCATCCCATTGGCCGGCTTGGCGAAATCGACGACGTCGTCGATGGGATCCTCTATCTCGAGCAGGCCTCGTTTGTCACCGGCGAGATCTTGCACATAGACGGCGGTCAGGCCGCGGGTCGTTGACGCCGAGGTCGCGTATCGCACGCTCCCGCGTCATGACGTCCTCTCTGGGCCCGGCTGCTGACCTCGAAGGGCTGCCGTGGTCTGGCCGACCTCGATGAGATGTCCATCCGGGTCGCGGATGTAGCAGCGGATCTCGGTTTCGTGTTGCTTCGGGGTGGTGAGGAACTGCGCCCCGCGCGCGCTCCACTCGTCGTACACGGAGTGGATGTCGGCGACTCGGATGTTGAGGAAGCTGCTGGTCCGACTCGGGTCTGGCGGGATCTCGAGGGTGACGGTCGGTTTGTCGTCGGTCGGGCCACCGCCGCGATTGATGATGATCCAGCCATTGGCGAGCGCGACATAGGAGGGCTCTCCGGTCGTGACCGCCTGACCGCCGAGCACCTCGGTGTAGAAGCGGCGAGAACGTTCGACGTCCTCAGACACGATGAAGTGGGCGAGAACGATTCCTTCGGCGGGAGCGGGAAACGGGGGTGTCGCGGACACAGGCCCTCCTTTGGTGCTGGCGAGTGGTGGCGTCGTCGTTCAATCCTGTTGCACTGGCGGGATCAAAAGGAGCGCCGATGCGCCATAGTGAGTTCAATGCCCTGGTTCCCCGACTTTGTCGCGGCCGTGGAACTTGCCCGCAGGCAGACTCGCGCCGCCGGTCTGGCTGACCCGGTCGCCCAGTTCTTCACTGCGTTGGAAGAGGGCGATGCTGACGCTCTCGAAACGGTGTGGCCGGGCCGGATAGTCATCTACGACCCCCGGGCTGGGCAGGTCCAAGGGCACCGGCAGCTGCGGCGGTTCGTCCGCCGGAACCGGTTGTGGTTGGGGGAGCGTCACGCGACAACCGAGTCGGTGGCATCGACCTGTTCCGGTAATCGGGCTGTCGTGGAGATCCTGGCCCACCTGGCCGCGGACGATGGCAAGGAGGTGAGTTGGCCGCTGGCAGTGGTTGCTGAGTCCGTCGACGATCAGTCGGTGATGTTCCGCACCTACTGCAGCCAGCGTCCCATGTTTGGTGAGCACCATTTGAGGCCGGCCATTCTCGAGGAGGACAGGATCGACCTCAACGATGTCGTCGGTCGCTACCACGCCGCGCTGGGCGCCGGGGACATCGACGCCATCGTGGCAACGTTCGAGCCGGACGGGTACGTCCGTGAACCGTTGGGACCGAGCTACTCCCATCGCGGCACAGCCGAGCTGCGTTCGTACTTCGCCAAGTCCTTCAGTGGCGGCGGTGGCATCGCTCTCGAGGTGTGTTGTGTGACCGACGACGGCGTGCGGTTCGCGCTGGAGTACAACTGCGTCAGGTGGGGCACGACCGACCTGCCCCCGCAGGCGGGAATCGCGGTCTTCGAGCGAGGGCCTGACGGTCTCCTCGCGGCGGTGCGCACCTACGACGATGTCGAACCGCGGGTGTGAATCAATGACCGACACCGCCATCGGCGATTACGCCTTGTTGTCCGACCGGCACAGCGCGGCGTTGGTGGACCTGAACGGGTCGATCGACTGGCTGTGCTTCCCGAGGTTCGACAGCCCGTCGATCTTCGGCCGACTGCTGGGCGACGCGGCCGGTCACTGGACGCTGCGGGCAACGGGATCCACCGCCGTGGCCCGGCGTTATCTCGATCGCACGATGGTGTTGGAGACGACGACCCGAACGGCGACCGGCGTGGCCGTCGTGGTTGATGCGTTGGTCACCGGACACGGCAACCGAGGGCACGACCTCGGGCGGGGAGCGCCTCACCTGCTGGTGCGGCAGGCAACGTGCACCGAGGGGGAGGTCGAGATCGAGGTCGAGTATGTCCCCCGGCCCGAGTACGGGTTGGTCTTTCCGCTCCTGGAGGAGGTCGAGGGCGGCGTGGCTGCGACCGGAGGTGCCGACGTCCTCTTCCTGTCGTGCCCAATTCCGTTGGCGATGGCGGACTCGTCGGCGAGCGGCCGGTTGCACCTCCGTGAAGGCGAGCAGGCCGCGTTCGCACTGCACCACCACAAACTGGCCGACACCGACAAGGCGAGAAGCTGGAGCCAGAGCGAGATCACGGTCCGCCTGGACGACACTGTGCTGGCGTGGCAGTCGTGGTCCGACCTGCACCAGGCCTACGACGGTCCGTGGCGGGATCTGGTTCAGCACAGCGGGCGGGTGCTGCAGGCACTGTCGTTCCAACCCACCGGAGCGATCTGCGCGGCGGCGACGACGTCGCTGCCCGAGATCGTCGGGGGCGCCCGGAACTGGGACTACCGGCACGCCTGGGTCCGCGACGCTTCGTTCACGATCGAGGCGTTGTGGGTGGCGGCGTGTCCCGACGAAGCCAACGAGTTCTTTGACTACATGACCGCTTCTGCTGCGGGCTCGCTCGATCATGGCGGCGATTTGCAGATCATGTTCGGGATCGGCGGCGAGCGGGACTTGACCGAGCGGACGCTGCCTCAATTGGACGGGTGGCGACATTCCGCTCCGGTGCGGGTCGGCAACGACGCGTGGCGCCAGCGCCAACTCGATGTCTATGGCGAAGTGCTCAGCGCGGTGTTCCGATTGTCAGACCGCCTCTTCGACCAGACGGCTCGCCGAGTCGGCCCTCTGGCCGCTCCCCACAGATGGGACCGGTCGCCGGCGCTGGCGCCGGCGACCAGACAATTCCTCGTCGGTCTCGCCGATATCGCGGCCCGGCGATGGGCCGAGAAAGACCATGGAATCTGGGAAGTTCGGGGAGAACCGCGCCATTACGTCTACTCGAAATTGATGTGCTGGGTCGCGGTCGACCGGGCAGTCGCTCTGGCAGACCGCCTCAACGCGATGGACCACGTCGACGCGTGGACACAGGCCGGCGATCAGATCCGCCAGGCCATTCTGAGCGAGGGTTGGAGCGACCGGGCCGACGCGTTCACGCAGTCATTCGGCAGCGACGATCTCGACGCCTCGAACCTGATGGTCCCGTTGATCGGATTCCTTCCGCCCAACGATCCCAAGGTGCTGGCCACGCTCGACGCCACCGAGGAACGGCTCACCGACAAGCGAGGGCTCGTCTACCGCTACCGCGCCGCCGACGGTCTCCACGGCCAGGAAGGCGCTTTCCTGCTCTGCACCTTCTGGCTGGCCCAGGCATTGGCCATGGCCGGCCAGACGGATCGGGCTACCGCCGTGTTCGAACGGGCGGTCGTGTTCGTCAACGATGTCGGCCTGCTGGCCGAAGAAGTCGACGCCGCCAGCGACGAGCTCCTCGGCAACTTCCCCCAGGCATTCAGTCACATCGGCCTCGTCAACGCGGCTTGGGCCATCGCCGAAAATGAAACCGCGGTGGGAGGCTTTCCGTCATGACCGCTTTCTCCTTGGGGGTCGAGGCCCGGTGCACCGACGGCGTCTGCGGACATGTCGCGCAGGTGGTGCTCGACCCGGTCGACGCGACCCTGACCCACCTGATCGTCGAGCCGGAACACCGGAAGGGCCGAGGCCGGCTCGTGCCCATCGGCCTGGCGACGCCGGGCCCTGATCACGTCGATCTCCGCTGCACCAGGGACGAATTCGTCCGCCTCGAGGAGGTCGAGGCGGTGCGGTTCCTGCAAGGCATCGAGGGCTACACGGAGTCGGGGTACGACACCGACGAGGTTCTCCTGTGGCCTTACTACGAAGGAGAAGCTCAGGTACCCCAAGTGGTAGCGACCTTGCCGGTGAGTGAGGTCGCGGTACAGAGGGGCGAGCAGCTGCACGCCACCGACGGATGGATCGGCGAGGTCGAGGGGCTCATCGTCGACGGCGCCACCCGTCACGTCTCTCACCTCCTGCTGAAGGAAGGTCACCTGTTCGGCCGCAAAGAGGTCGCCGTTCCCATCGCCGCTGTCGGATCCGTGAGCCATGACGGCATCCGGTTGTCGATGAGCAAGCACGAGGTCAGCGGCCTTCCAGCCGTGGATTTCCGGCACCCCGGTCAGTGACCAGTCGGTGAGCCGACCCGCCCGCGTGGAATATCTCGTGACGATGACGACCCGGGTGCCCGATGCAACCTCCACCGAGGTCGTCGACGACATGCGCCGGCGTGAGAGCGACCGCGCCCGGCAATTGGCGGTCGCTGGAAATCTGCTGCGACTCTGGCGGCCGCCGCTGCAACCCGGCGAGTGGCGCACGTTGGGTCTGTTCTCCGCTGCCAACGCAGCCGCGCTCGAAGACGTGCTCTCGTCGATGCCGTTGCGCATATGGCGCACCGACACCGTCGTGGACCTCGCGGCCCACGCCAACGACCCGGGTCCAACACCTCGCAGCACACCGACACGAACGCCGGAGTTCCTGACGACTTTCGACGTTCCGCCGAACATCGCACAACACGTACGAGACAGCGAGGCCCATCGGTCGCGCCAACTGGCCGACGAGGGCCATCTCATCCGCCTCTGGACGCTCCCTCGACCACCCACAGGATCACGCGCGCTCGGCCTCTGGCGGGCGCGGGATGCCGACCAGATGCAGACCGTCCTCGAGTCGCTGCCGATGATCGATCGAATGAAGGTGGAGACGACCCCGCTGTCGCCGCATCCCAGCGACCCCGCTTTCGACGATCTCACCCAAATCGAGTGAAGACAGTCGAGCCCGAGAGCCCGATAGTGGACCGATCGGCGCGCGCCGGCGCCGTGACCAGGCGCGCCCCACGAGGGCGTGATCAGGAGGCTGTTCTCGTGCCCCTCACCCGAACCCTTGCCGCCGGCATGCTGGCGGGTACGGCCGGCACCGCAGCAATGGACTACCTGCTCTACCGCCGGTACCGGAGCAGCGGGGGCAAGGATTCCTTCTGGCCTTGGGAGTCAGCGGCGGGCGTGACGAGCTGGCAGGACGCGTCGGCGCCGGGCCAACTCGGGCAGAAGTTCGAGCGCGCAGTGATGGGCCGGCCGCCACCCGACGACTGGGCCCGCGCCACGACCAACGCCGTGCACTGGGCCACCGGTATCGGTTGGGGCCTCCAATACGGGGTGCTGGCCGGGAGGACGTCCCGCCACCCCTGGCTTCGGGCGCTGGCGTTGGGCCCCGCGGCTTGGCTGGCCGGCTACGTCATCCTTCCGCTGACCAAGGTCTACAAGCCGATCTGGGACTACGACGCCCGCACCCTCGGCGAGGACTTGTCGGCCCACCTGGTGTACGGAGCGGCAACTGCAGCCGCTTTCGCTGCTTTCGACCGGCGCCGATGACCACGAGCACGGTCGAATCCCAAGGCCGCGCCAGCGGGCCGACCCCACAAACATGTGCATGAAGAGGAGCTATCTGATGCGTTCCGAGATCGTTCCCGGAGGTGTGTTCCCCGATTATTCGCTGCCCGATCACACCGACACGCTGCGTTCCCTCAGCGAGTTGCAGGGCGAGGACCCGCTCGTCCTCACCTTGTCGCGCGGCCACTACTGCCCCAAGGAGCACCAGCAACACCTGGAGTTGGCGGCGTTCCAGTCGAAGGTCGCGGTGGCCTACACCCGAATCGTCACGATCTCGACCGACGACCATCACGTGCTCCAGGAGTTCCGGGCGTCGGTCGGCGCCCAATGGCCGTTTCTCTCTGATCCCGGGCGGATCGTCCAGAAGGATCTGGACATCCAGGAGTACACCGACCCTGAGCACGACCCGATGGTCCCTCACACCCTGGTGCTCAAACCCGGGCTCGTCGTCCACTCGATCTACAACGGCTACTGGTTCTGGGGGCGCCCCTCGACGACTGACCTCTGGCGTGATCTCCGGGATGCGACGGCGGAGATTCGCCCGGACTGGGACCTCAGCGCCCCAGGCCTCCGGGAGGCGTGGACGGACGGAGACTGGTCGAGTTTTCACGGCTGGGACAAGAGACCCGACGAATGGAGGAGCAAATGATGGATTTGAAGCTCGAGGTTGTCGTGCTTCCCGTGTCCGACGTCGACAAGGCCAAGCACTTCTATGAGACAGGCCTGGCCTGCCGAGAGGACGCCGACCTTGGCTGGGCCCGGACTTCGGATCGTGCAGATGACGCCGCCCGGATCGTCGTGCTCTATCCACTTCGGCGAAGGAGTGACGTCGGCCAGACCGGGCTCGGTTGAAGGCCTCGTCATCGCGGTTGACGACATCGAAAAGGCCCGCGCCGAGCTGACCGAACGCGGGGTCCCCGTGGGCGACGTGTTCCATGACGCCAGCGTCGGATACAACCGCTTCGATCCCGCCGTGCGCGCCAGCGGCCCCGACCCCGAGCGCCGCACATACTCATCGTTCGCCACCTTCAGCGACCCCGACGGGAACAGCTGGTTCCTGCAAGAGATCACCGATCGGCTCCCCGGCCGGGTCACGACCACACCGACCTACGCCTCGGCCGCCGACTTGGCCGACGCGCTGCGCCGCGCCGCGGCCGCCCACGGCAAGCACGAGGAGCGCACCGGACAGGCCGACCCCAACTGGCCCGACTGGTACGCCGACTACATGGCACGCGAGCAGGCCGGAGAACCCCTGCCCACGTGACGGCATTGCGATCCCGTCGCAGGAGTGTTCGGCCCAGGGGCGGTCGATATCGCGCGAGCAGGGCGCGATGCCCCGCCCTCATTCGTCGCTCGCCACGGTCGGCGGCGACGAGCGCGCCCGTGTCAAAGGGGACACCCACTACGCGCTCTTGCGCTGCCGGCCACCGGACCGCTGGGCACGGTTGTCTCTGTCGTCCACCCACCGTTCCGCGTCGGCCAGCTCTTCGGCGGTGAACGCGCCGTGCTCTCGCTCGAACTCCGCTACCGCCTTCAACCCGCTCAGGCCACCGTCGGACACCCGTCCTGTTGAACGCCACGTGATCTAGGTGCGCGTCAGTGATGAACTTCTGGTGGCCGCCCCTTGGTCAGTATCTGCGACAGCGGTGGCAGCCTCGACCGGAGCTCCGAACTGCAGGAGTCGACCACCGAACGCGATCGAGCAGACCGCGAGCCATGCCCAGCCAATGGCGATACCGGCGATCACGTCGGTGAGCCAGTGGACGCCGAGCATCACGCGGCTGGCCGCGACGAGCATCGCAAGACCGACGACGGCACCGGCGATCGCGTTGCGCGTCGTCCGACTTCGCCCTCGGCCCGCGAGGAGCCCCACCGCGGCGAAGGTTGCCGCCGCCGCGGCTGCGTGGCCCGACGGGAACGATGCGCCGGAAAACCCCGTGAGTCGGCTGATGTCTGGCCGGTCTCGATCGACAATCACTTTGATGACGTTGACGACCAGGAACTGGCCCAGGACGGTGAGCGTCAGGAGCGCTGGTATCGAGCGGTTGGGTCGACGCCGATACTCGTAGATGCCGGCGACGGCCGCGATCGCGATGACGCCGGAAGTGCCGCCCAACACGCTGATGTCGCGCATGGCCCTCGTCGACACAGGAGTCGCGTGAGCGCCCCCCCAACGTGCGAGCGCGAGATCCCATTTGGCGAGACCGCTGTGGGTTTGCACCATGAGAAGAAGTGCACCGACGACAACCGCGAGTAGCAAGGTCGCCGCGACGCACACCGCGACAGCGAGGCTGGTCGCGGCAGCGGGATCGATGTGGCGGCGCAGAAGCATCCGCAAACGAGGGTGCTCTTCCACTTCAGCTCGCAGTGTGGGTGACGACGGGTCGACGAGCGGGGCGGCAGGGTCGAGATGGGGCCAACGATGAGCGACGAGTGCGCCGAGCATGCCTGCGACAAGTGCGGCGGCGACGACTGCGAGCAGTACCAACAAGGCCCTGTTGGTACCCGACGACGAGTCAAAGAAAACAGCCCGCGACTTGGTCGAGGGTTAGAAAATTCTTCCCAGTGGCACCCTGACCTCGATGACGACCACCGTCGAGCCACTGTCAGCGGTGGCCGTGGACGACAACATCCGAGAGGGCGAGGCGTCACTCGAACGAGCCGCTAGTGCGCTTGGCGACCGCGCGGCGGAGTCGACACGTGGGCGCAAGCATCCTCGGCTCGTTGCGGGAGCAGAGATGCTCTTCGGCGGCTATACCGCGATCGCCGGGACCGTTGCGCTTCTCGGACTACTGCTCACCAAGGTGCTGCTTCCTGGCCCAGTAGGCGATGCCGACAACAGCGCGACCAGGTGGTTGTCGGAGCATCGCGGGGCCGCAGCCGATTCGATCACGAATGCATTGTCGCGATCGGCTGACACGCTCGGCGCGATCGGGATAGCGCTCATCGTCGTGGCGTTGTTGGCTGTCGGGAGACACTGGCGCTACATCGCCGCGCTGGCCCTCGGGCTCGGCCTCGAGCTGTCGATCTTCCTCGTGGTGAACTTGATCGTTGACCGGCCGAGACCGGATGTCATCAAGTTGGGCTCAGAACCGGACACGTCGAGCTTTCCCTCGGGTCACAGCGCGGCAACCACTGTGATCTACGTGCTGATCGCGTTGTGTGTCAGCGCAACGGTTCGACGGCGGATTCTCCGCGTCGCCGCGTGGTGCGTCGCGATCTTGATGCCCTGCGCGGTCGCGTTCGCGCGCGTCTACCGCGGTATGCACCACCCGACCGATGTGGTGTTCGGGATCTTGATGGGTGTTGCTGCACTCACCGTCGCGCTGGCCACCGTCGAGGCGGTGCGCGCCAACACCGCGCCGGCCGAGCCGGCTCATGACGACGTCGATACCCGCGTCGACGTGGCGGCATGATGGAACAGATCGCGGTGGTGGCCCACCAGGCCAAGACGCTCGGCGATGGGCTACCGGAGCTTCGTCGGCGGCTCGCGGCGGCCGGTGTCGAGGAGCCGATCTGGTATGAGGTCTCGAAGAGCAAGCAGGCCCCGAAACGCGTCCGTCGGGCCATCAAGGATGGGGCGCAGGTGGTGTTTGTGTGGGGCGGCGACGGGATGGTGCAACGGAGTATCGACGCTCTCGTCGGTCACGACGTGACGCTGGCGATCCTGCCTGCAGGTACAGCCAATCTTCTGGCGACGAACCTTGGCATCCGGCACGACCTGGAAGAGGCGCTCGACACCGCGCTTCATGGCCGTAACCGCGCCCTCGATGTAGGAAGCGTGAACGGCGAGCACTTCGCGGTGATGTCGGGTGTGGGGTTCGATGCCCGCATGATCGACGGCGCCGACTCGTCGGACAAAGCGAAGCTTGGCAAGCTTGCCTATGTTCGCACCGGCGTCGGCGCGATGCGCGCCGCGCCGAACAAGGTGCGCATCAAGATCGACGGCACTCGATGGTTCAAAGGCGAGGCCACGTGCGTGCTCGTCGGAAACGTCAGCACCGCCACCGCTGGTCTGGTCGTCTTCAACGATGCGGTTCCAGACGATGGTGTCCTCGACGTCGGAGTCGTCACCGCCGAGGGCACCGCGCAGTGGTTGCGCGTGCTCGGTCGCGCCGCTCGCAAGAAGGCCGATCGTTCGCCGTTCGTACAGACGACCAGAGCGCGGTGCGTCGACGTCCGGATGGACGAGCCGTCGCTCTACGAACTCGATGGTGGCAGCCGGTCGAAGGTCAAGCGTCTCCGCTACGAGGTGAAGCCGAAGGCAATCACTGTGCGCGTACCGACATGAGCACCGCGACCCTGATTCCGGAGACCTGGGAGCTGACCGGCGACGACGCCAGGAAGACCTTGCGCGACTGCGGTCGACGCAAGCTGTTGCGCGATGCCTTCCAGCGCCTCCGGTGGTCCGACGGCTTCAGTCACTCCCGGTCGATGGCGTTCATGCTCAGCCTGGCCGTGGTGCAGGGAACGATCGCGATGGTCGGCCTTGCCCAAGTGTTGGGCGGTGCCAGCATCAGCGACGTGATCGTCCGCTCTGTCAAAGGGGCCGCTCCCGGGCCGGTGGCAGACCTGCTCACCACGACCATCGGCCAAGCCCAGCAAACGGGCTCCGCGCACAACTATCTCGGTCTCGCATTCGGAGCCATCGGTTGGCTGATCACGGCAACCACCGCGATTGGCCAACTCGAGCGCGGCCTCAACCGGCTCTACGGGGTCGAACAAGATCGACCCACGCTGCACAAGTACGGTCGGGCGTCCCTGCTCGCGGTCAGCGTGGGCGCGTTGCTCACCGCCTCCGTCGGACTTCTCGCCTTCGGCCGGACCGTGAGTCACTCCTTCGACAGCTCAGCCTTGGCGACGGTGTGGGACTTCGCGACATGGCCGGTCGGATTGGGCCTCACGCTCGCGGGTATGGCATTGCTGTTCCGGCTCTGCCCCCGGCGCCGCCAACCCGCGTGGTCGTGGCTGGCGTTCGGCGCGTCGGTCGCGGTCGGCCTGTGGTGCATCGTGACGCTCGGGCTCGGCTTGTTCTTCGCCCACAGCGCATCATTCGGCAACACCTACGGGCCGCTCGCGGGGATGGTCGCGCTTCTGTTGTGGTCGCTGCTGTCCTCGATCTCGGTGTTCTTCGGCGCATCCATCGCCGCACAATTGGAGGCTGTCCGCGCCGGTGCGGCGAAGCCTCAGGATCCGCACAAGGTGGCCGAATCCGAGCCCGACGCCGCGCCCGAGCCCGAGTGGGCTGCGCTGCGGACCGCATGACACTTGCCGCGGACGGGATGCCCTCAGAGGACGATTCCGACAGAAGAGTTCGCCGGACGCTCGAAGGGGTGCTCGGCGTGCCCGCGACCGAGGGCAACCAGATCGAAGTGCTGCGCAACGGGGTCGAGATCTTCCCTGCGCTCTTCGGTGCCATCGAAGAGGCCGAGCACACGCTCGACTTCCTCACCTTCGTGTACTGGAAAGGTGAGATCGGTACCCGGATGGCCGAGGCTCTGTCAAAGAAGGCAAGGGCCGGAGTACGAGTTCGGATGCTCCTCGACTCCTACGGCGCCCGCCTGATCGACCCCAGTTCGATACGCCTCATGGAAGACAACGGCGTCCAGCTCCGGTGGTTCCGGCCCCTCAAGAAGCTTCGTCCCCATCAGTTGAATCACCGAACTCACCGAAAGGTCTTGGTGGTCGACGAAGCCGTCGGCTTCACCGGAGGGGTCGGTATCGCCGACGAATGGCAAGGCGACGCCAACAACGAACACGAATGGCGCGACACCCATTTCCGCGTCGAGGGCCCCGCCGTCGACGGATTACGGGCTGCGTTCCTCGACAACTGGATCGAAACCGATCCCGACATCTTCGACGACGGCGTCGACCGCTTCCCGCATCAGCCGCAACCCGGCTCGACGGTTGCCCAATGCATCCGAGGGGCGTCCGAAACAGGTTGGAGCGACACCGCGACCCTGTTCCGGACGTTGCTCCAGCTCGCCGAGAGGCACATCCACATCACCACCGCATACTTCGTGCCTGACAGCGAGCTGATCGACCGGATGTGCAACGCCGCCGATCGTGGCATCGCCATCGACATACTCCTGCCCGGCCCCCATGCCGACAAGCGCCTCGTGCAAGTCGTCGCCGAGTCGTCCTACGAACGGCTGCTCGGCTGCGGGATACGGCTGTGGAACTTCCAACCGAGCATGCTCCACGCCAAGGTCATAACCGTCGACGGCTGTGTCGCCAGCATCGGCTCAGCGAACATGAACAGCCGTTCAATGGCGCTCGACGAAGAGATCAACATCGTCGCTCTGGACGAAGGCATCGCCGAGACGCTCGATGACCACTTCCAAGACGATCTGGAGCGAAGCGTCCGCATCGAACCCGGCCGCTGGGACCATCGCAGTCATGTACAGCAGCTCTACGAACAGGCCCTGCGGCCCATCAGGCGTCTTTTCTAGGGGCGGCGGCGGCCGACCTGATCCGCCGGCGAGTAACCCATCGACGGGCGTCGGAAAAGCGAGAGGAACTCCACCGATGAGTGTGCAGACGCAACCGGATGACCGAAGCACCGCGCTGACCAGGGCGATCGGAAACATGACCGGGTGGCTGGGTTCGTTTCCAGCGATCTTGTTGTCGGTTGTCGCCGTGTTTGCTTGGGCCGCCGGCGGCTACTTCGTGCGGGACCATTTCGCCAACGACACATATCAGTTGGTGATCAACACCGGCACGACGATCATCACGTTCTGGATGGTGTTCATCATTCAGAACACCCAGAACCGCGACGGCCGAGCGATGCAGGCCAAGCTCGACGCCCAGAGCGAGGTGCTGCGACTGATCGCTGAACGACTCGACATCGATGACGACAAGTCCCTGCTGACCCGCACCGTCGGACTCGAAGACGCGCCAGAGCGTGTCATCAAGAAGGATCAGGATGTTGTCCGCAATGCCGCCCTCGATACCGGCGAGCACGGCCTCGTGAAGAATGTCTAACTGGTCCCGTCGTCACTACGTCAGGCCGCAAAGGGTGTGCCGCGACCTCGGTCGCCACCGCGCTGTGTTCACAGAAGCTGAAGAGGCTGCCGCGGATCGTCGCCAGGGAGCGGACCGTCACACGTTGCTTGGACCTCGAGCGATGTCAACTCGACCGACGTCCCGGTCGTGGTGAGAAACGCGGTATCGGCCGCGTCTCGCCCGGTCGCGATCCTGACCAGCGTGCGGCGGGGCGCCAACAGCGTCGCGTCGGTGACGAGCCAGCGACCGTCGACAAGGGCTTCAGCCACAGCATGAAAATCCATTGGCTGCAAACCAGGAGCGTAGACAGAGACAAGCCGAGCGGGAACGTCGCAGGCCCGCAGCACCGCGATTACGAGATGCGCAAAATCACGACACACGCCCTGGCGGGTGAGGAGTGTCGACACGGCACCGTCGGTGGGGCGACTCCAGCCGGGCACGTATGCGACCCGCTGGCCCACCCAACTGGAAACGGCACCGAGCAACGCCAGCCCTTCCAAGTCTCGGAACTCGGCGCGAGCGAATGCCAACAGACGGTCGGTCTCGCAGTAACGACTGGCGCGGCGATAGCGGGTGGCATCCATGTCGCCGACGGACACGGACTCGGATCTACCCGATATACGAGCGGTATACGCGACCGTTAGGTTCCCGGGCTCGACACCGTCAGCGAGATGGACGCGAGTTCCGTGGTCGTCAGCCACCTCGCGGACCGGAACCTTTCTCCCATCGAGAGAAACGACCAAGGACTCGTCGTCGAGAGTGGGTCCGCGGGCAACGGCGACACACAGTGCAAGGTCGGTCATCTGTGTCACATCGGCGCTCAGCCGGCAGGAGACCGAACGTCGCATCACGACTCAGTCTTGCCGACATCGAGCGACACGCATCCCTACCGAGTTCGTAGCGTCGTCGGTGTGCCAGACCGCGCACACGGTGATGTTCGCTATCTCAGGCGGTGACCAGGTGGCTGTCGCGCTGTTGGTACTGCTGGCCGCAGAGCTCCGCGATGCGGGTCATGAGCTGCTCGGTGAGATCGCGTAGATGGGCGCGGGGGTTCGCGGGCTGGTGGTCGGGCCAAAGCGGCTCTCCGAATCTGACCGTCACGTGCTTTCCGAGACGCGGTAGCCGTTGGTCGGGGGGTTGCACGGCTTCGGTGCCGATGAGACCGACGGGCACGATGGGCGCCCCCGACGCTTGGGCCAGGCGGGCGGGGCCGAGGTTGCCGCGGTGCAGCAGACCATCGCGAGATCGGGTGCCTTCCGGAAAGACGCCGACGATGCCACCGTCGCGGAGCACCCCGAGCGCGGCGTCGAGCGCTCGCCTTGCGCCGGCGGGGCTGCCGCGTCGCACCGGAATCTGTCCGGTGGCGCGAAACAGCCAGGCCGTGCGGCGTCGATCGAAGTACTCGGCCTTGGCCAGAAATGCCACGGGCCGGTCCGCCACCAGGGCCAGGAACACCGAATCCATGAACGAACGGTGGTTGGCCGCCACGATCACTGCACCCGTGCGCGGAAGACGGCCGATCCCGTCGATGTCGATGTCATAGGCCGCCCGCAACGTGCAGCCCAACACGCTCTTGGCCATCCGGTACCCGAGGGGACCGGCAGTTGCATCCATCATCCGCTTCCCGTTTGTCACTGCGGCACCGGTGATGGTCACACGGGCCGGTCACGACCGTACGAACCAGATGTGACGTTTGTGGAAACTCTCCGACGTCACGCTGTCGTCTGGCGGACACCGTTCAAGTGACGGGCGAGCTCGGCCGCGTCGACGTCGCCGACGACAAGGAAGGTGTCGTCGACGATGCCGGATGCGGTGCGGGCGTGGAGTGACTCGATGTTCGCGTCTTGTGTCGCGAACCATCGGCAGAGGGCCGCGAGGAGCCCGAGTTGGTCCCGGACCTTGATCCGTACCATCGAGCGGTCGCCGTCGGTGCCCTTGACCGTGACCTGCACAGGACCAATGGGGCCTAGGGGCGGCGACGTCGTCGATCCGGAGGCGACCATCGCCCGCAGGTCTTCACCCAGCTTGGCCCAGGCTGGCTCGTCGAGACCGTCTCGGCTCTCGATGACGAAGGAGTGGAGCGCGAGACCGCGACGCGGCCACGTCGCGGCCGACGCGTGCGAGATCGACAGCTCGTTCGACGCCAGCACGGCCGCGCTGTCAGCGAGGAGACCGCGTCGGTCGACGGCGACGACGGTCAACCGGACGGACTGCGAGCCTTCGATGGGGCGGGCCACCGCCCGGACTTCATCGGTGCGGAGTTCGGGATGGCACAGCGCGAGGTCGCCGGCGAGCGTTGCCGCCGACTCGCTCATGAGCCAGAGCGGCGGTGATCCGCGAAGCAGCGCCCGGACCGTGCGGTTCTCGAGCCGGGTCCGTCCGAGCAGGCTGGCCACCTCGGCGGCGCGACCCCGCGCGCTCGAGGTGCGGTGTTCGGCCACCTGGACATCGACGACCGTCGCGAGCACCTCGTCGAAGGAGTCGGGGTCCGCGAGCAACCACGAGTGCCTTCCGCTCACCACGCGACCTTCGGCCCCGACCGCGGCGCACACCGCCTCGAACGCGCCGCGAGGGATCACTCCATCGGCCTCGCTCGTGAGCACGAGGACGGGCACACGACGTGCGCGGAGATCAGCCAGCTCTTCCCGCAGGTCTGCATCCTGAGCCAACCGACCGGCGCGGGCGAGGCCGAGTGGGTTGTGAATGAGGTTGGGAACCAGGTCAGCGCGCATTGCCTGTGCGATCTCGATCCCCTGGGGGATGGGCCAGAGTTCGCGACCAAAACCGGCGAGCCACCCCCACGCTGGCCGTGGCGCCACGCCGCCAACGGCGTTGAGCAACACGAGGTACCGCACGAGGTCGGGCCGGGAGTGCGCCAGCTTGATGGCGACGCCGCCGCCGAAGGAGTGTCCGATCACAAGTGCGGGATCGACGATCCCGACCTCGGCGATGAACGACGACACCCAGTCGGCGTATCCCGTGACGTCCATGGCGGCGGCAGGCAGGTCGGCGGTCCCGCCGAAGGACGGCAGCGCCGGCGCGTACACGCGGCATCCTCGACTGATCAGCCGCCGGATCGCGCGCTTGTACGCCCGACTGCCGAGTGCCCACCCATGCAGAAAGACGACGGGGGGACCGCTCGGCCCGCCGACGCCGTAGGCGGCGCGGCGGCCGTCAACCGTGAGGTGGTGCCAGGTCAGATGCTCCTCAGGAGACACAACGCCCGACGCAGCCCGCTGCCCGGAGGCGCACCCCTTCATCGCATCAAAGGTAAGAACACCCGACGTCGGCATGGTTACGGCGACATGAACGCTGCCCCCAAGATCCGAGCCTGGTGTAGGGAGCGGCCCGATTCGTGAGTTCCGCGGATTGAGAGTCCGATTCAACGAGTCGCACGAGATCAGTCAGGTCTCTGACGTGCGGTTACGTCTCCGATTGAACCGCCCCGGGTTCGATGACTGCTCATCAATTCCCGCGGCCCCCAAAAGCCGGCTGAGGCTCGACCGTCAGATGATGCTGAGCACGAACTCGGGCAACTCGACGTGCGGGAGGTTCTGCACCTCCTGTATCTCTACCACTGAGCTGCGTCGGTGGTTCCATCGTCGAACTGGGTCCGGACCTGCCCGGTCACATCCGTCGTGTCGTCGACGATCCCGATGGCGTGGCCGGCTGCGCCGCGAATCGACTCTCGATCGGTGTACCACCCCGAAAACACTCCCAGGACCGGAACCGATGGTCGCGCCCAGGCCCGTTTCCTCTTCGAGTTCCCCGGACCGCGTTCTCCGGCCGCGACTCGCCCCACTCCATTGCGCCGCCGGGCATCGTCCACTTCCGGCTATCGGGATGGCCCGCTGACATGAACCGCGTCGGCAGCAGTCGGCTGAGTTGGTCCCGGCAAACGGAATAGACCGCGGCTCGTCGCCACTCGACCTCCACTCGCAGAGGACGGCATGACGTGCCGACGCGTCGTCGGCAGGGCAGAACACCTTCGCCATCACGCTCGACACTGACGCCTCGCGCCAGTGGACAGACCAGCAGATCGATCTCGACAGCCGAGCTCGAGATGCGACTATCCCGTCCACCAGCTCGGTTCCGTCTCGATGGCGGTGGTGGTGGTGAGGCGGCGGAGGTTGGTGCCGTCGGTGTTGATGAGATAGATGTCGCCGTTGCCGGTGCGGCTGCTGGCGAACGCAATGGTGCTGCCGTCGGGAGAGAACACCGGGTTGGCGTCCACTGCGGCACCCGAGGTGAGCTGGCGGCGGTTGGTGCCGTCCGCGTTCATGACGAAGATGTGCGAACCACCCGATGCGGTGGCGGCGAACGCGAGCTGGTGGCCGTCAGGCGACCATGACGGCTCGGTCTCGATGGCGGTGGTGGTGGTGAGGCGGCGGAGGTTGGTGCCGTCGGTGTTGATGAGATAGATGTCGCCGTTGCCGGTGCGGCTGCTGGCGAACGCAATGGTGCTGCCGTCGGGAGAGAACACCGGGTTGGCGTCCACTGCGGCACCCGAGGTGAGCTGGCGGCGGTTGGTGCCGTCCACGTTCATGACGAAGATGTGCGAACCACCCGATGCGGTGGCGGCGAACGCGAGCTGGTGGCCGTCAGGCGACCATGACGGCTCGGTCTCGATGGCGGTGGTGGTGGTGAGGCGGCGGAGGTTGGTGCCGTCGGTGTTGATGAGATAGATGTCGCCGTTGCCGGTGCGGCTGCTGGCGAACGCAATGGTGCTGCCGTCGGGAGAGAACACCGGGTTGGCGTCCACTGCGGCACCCGAGGTGAGCTGGCGGCGGTTGGTGCCGTCCGCGTTCATGACGAAGATGTGCGAACCGCCCGATGCGGTGGCGGCGAACGCAATGAGGGTCGTCTGTGCCCGCACGGTCAGCACGGCGTACACGGTCACCGTCCCGCTCGTCGCAGAGATCTGCGTGTTGCCAGCGCTGACACCGGTCACGATCCCTGCTGCGTTCACCGTTGCCACCGCGGGCGTCGTCGAAGCCCAGGTCGCAGTCGAGGTCAGATCGACGACCGAGCCGTCGCTGTACGCACCGCGGGCGGTGGACTCCAAGGTCTTGCCGGCGGCCACAGTCGCGTTGGCAGGCGAAACACTGATGCTGAGCAACGCGGGGGGTCCTACCGTCAGCGTCGTCGACGCCGAGAGCGTTCCACTCGTTGCGGTCACCTGTGTGGTGCCGACGGATGTGGCATGAGCAACTCCGTCAGCGTCGACGGTGGCGACATTGGATGCTGATGTCCAGACCACGCCGGTCGTGACGTCACGGCTCGAGCCGTCGCTGTACGTTGCCGTCGCCGCCATCTCGACTGTCAGTCCCTTGGCGACGACGGGATTCGCCGGTGTCACTGTCAGTCCGGTCAGCACCGCAGGCCCGACGGTGAGCGTCGCTGTTCCGCCGGCTGCTCCGTCGAGACCGCTGACGGTGTGGGGTCCGGGCACGGTGGCGGTGCAGGTGGCCCCGGCGCACGATCCGTCGGGTCCGATGGTGAAGGTGGTCGCCGCAGTCATGTCGCCCAGGTCGTTGCCGACCGAGTCGAAGCCCTCGGCCTCGTAAGTCTGGGAGCCGCCGGCGGCGATGGTCGCGCTCGGCGGACTGAGGGCGAGGTGATCGAGCGGTCCGGGCGCGACGGTCAGGGTGAACGTCTGGGTCGCGTCTGGGCCCGAACCGTTGTGCGCGGTGATCGTGAAGCTGTAGACGCCCGGAGTTCCGAACCCCGGCGTGCCCGTCAGTGTGGCGCTGCCATCTCCCTGATCAGTGAACCCGACGCCTGCCGGAAGCGTGCCCGCCGCACTGAGGACGGGGTGGGGTACGCCGGTGGCCGTGACGGCGAACGAACCCGACGTGCCCGCGACGAACGTCGCGTGATCCGCACTCGTGATGGTCGTCGGGGGGGTCGAGTCGGCGATGAATCGGGCGAGGCCCCAGGTGGTGCCTTGGTTGGTGGAGTTGTCGGGGCCGGCGACGACGATGTTGGCGTCGGGTTGGATGGCCATGCCGTCGGCGACGAGGCCGGGGATGGTGGTCTTGCCGGCGGTGCCGAAGGTGGGGTCGAGGGTGCCGTCGGTGTTGTAACGGGCCAGCCCGAGATCGGTGCCTCCGCCGGACTGGCCGGCGGCGACGATCTTGTTGTCGGTCTGCACCGCCACCGCGTAGGCGAAGTCGTCGGAGTTGGTGGTGAACGGCGTGGTCGTGGTGCCGTTGGTCCCGAACGTCGTGTCCGGGGATCCGTCGGTGTTGTAGCGAGCGAGAAGGAAGTCGGGGTCGGCGAACGTCGACGCCTCGGTGAAGCCGGCGGCGACGATTCGGCCGTCGGCCTGCAACGCCACGGCCTGCGCACCGGCGCGGGCCCCCACGACGGTGGTGGCCACGCCCGCGGTACCGAACGTCGAGTCAGTGGAGCCGTCGTGGTTGTAGCGCACCACCGTCATGACCGGGCCAGCCGCCGGGTCGGAGGACCCGGCCACCACGATCTTGGCGTCGGGCTGGATCGCGACCGCGTTGGCGCTGTCGAGGCCCGAGATCGTCGTGTGGACCTTGCCGGCGGTCCCGAACGTCGCGTCGAGGGTCCCGTTGGTGGTGTAGCGGACCACTTCGAAGCCGTTGTCGCCCATCCCGGCGGCCACGATCTTGCCGTCGGTTTGCAGTGCCACCGTGTTCACCCACCCGCCGTTGCCACCAATGGCCGTGAGCACCTCGCCGTCACCGCTGAAGGAGGTGTCCACGGAACCGTCGGGGTTGTAGCGAGCCAGCGCGAAGGTCAAGGACCCGTTGGCGGCCCGCGACGATCCACCCACCACGATCTTGCCGTCGGACTGCACCGCCACCGTCTTGGCCGAATCTTCGTTCATCCCCGTCCCGAACGATGTCCGCACCGCCCCGCGCACACCGAAGCTCGTGTCGTTCGAACCGTCACTGTTGTGGCGGGCCACCCCGAACTCGGTCACCCCGAACTGATCAGTCGACGCCCCCACCGTGACGATCTTGCCGTCGGACTGCAACGCCACCGCCGCCGCAACATTCACCTGCGGCGCCGCCGGCGCCACAAACGTCGTCACCCGACCACCATCGCCAAACGACGAATCCAACGTCCCACTCACCGCGAATCGGGCGAGGCCCCAGGTGGTGCCTTGGTTGGTGGAGTTGTCGGGGCCGGCGACGACGATGTTGGCGTCGGGTTGGATGGCCATGCCGTCGGCGACGAGGCCGGGGATGGTGGTCTTGCCGGCGGTGCCGAAGGTGGGGTCGAGGGTGCCGTCGGTGTTGTAACGGGCCAGCCCGAGATCGGTGCCTCCGCCGGACTGGCCGGCGGCGACGATCTTGTTGTCGGTCTGCACCGCCACCGCGTAGGCGAAGTCGTCGGAGTTGGTGGTGAACGGCGTGGTCGTGGTGCCGTTGGTCCCGAACGTCGTGTCCGGGGATCCGTCGGTGTTGTAGCGAGCGAGAAGGAAGTCGGGGTCGGCGAACGTCGACGCCTCGGTGAAGCCGGCGGCGACGATTCGGCCGTCGGCCTGCAACGCCACGGCCTGCGCACCGGCGCGGGCCCCCACGACGGTGGTGGCCACGCCCGCGGTACCGAACGTCGAGTCAGTGGAGCCGTCGTGGTTGTAGCGCACCACCGTCATGACCGGGCCAGCCGCCGGGTCGGAGGACCCGGCCACCACGATCTTGGCGTCGGGCTGGATCGCGACCGCGTTGGCGCTGTCGAGGCCCGAGATCGTCGTGTGGACCTTGCCGGCGGTCCCGAACGTCGCGTCGAGGGTCCCGTTGGTGGTGTAGCGGACCACTTCGAAGCCGTTGTCGCCCATCCCGGCGGCCACGATCTTGCCGTCGGTTTGCAGTGCCACCGTGTTCACCCACCCGCCGTTGCCACCAATGGCCGTGAGCACCTCGCCGTCACCGCTGAAGGAGGTGTCCACGGAACCGTCGGGGTTGTAGCGAGCCAGCGCGAAGGTCAAGGACCCGTTGGCGGCCCGCGACGATCCACCCACCACGATCTTGCCGTCGGACTGCACCGCCACCGTCTTGGCCGAATCTTCGTTCATCCCCGTCCCGAACGATGTCCGCACCGCCCCGCGCACACCGAAGCTCGTGTCGTTCGAACCGTCACTGTTGTGGCGGGCCACCCCGAACTCGGTCACCCCGAACTGATCAGTCGACGCCCCCACCGTGACGATCTTGCCGTCGGACTGCAACGCCACCGCCGCCGCAACATTC
Organism: uncultured Acidimicrobiia bacterium; assembly: GCA_963721305.1. GTDB lineage: Bacteria > Actinomycetota > Acidimicrobiia > Acidimicrobiales > JACDCH01 > DATAES01. Next base: position 104,674 of record CAVRIR010000006.1, on the reverse strand, counting down.
ACCTGCGGCGCCGCCGGCGCCACAAACGTCGTCACCCGACCACCATCGCCAAACGACGAATCCAACGTCCCACTCGCCGGCCCAGCCGCGGCGATCGTGACCTGCCCGATGACCAGCATGGCGGCCACCACTGACCCGACCGCGAGCGCGGCGACGATCCTTCGTGTCATGTTCACGCCGGGAGGGTGCACGGAGCGACTTGGCGATCACTTGGCGGCCCATCAAGCGATCACGGAGCCGACCCGATTACACGTCGTCGAGCGCCGTGCCTGTCATCGCCTGGAGCGCGGCGAGATCGTGGTCGGTGGCCGTGCGATGCGCTTCGATGAGTACTTCGCGGGCGCGCCGCGGGTCGTGTTCTCGGAGCGTGCGCGAGAGATGCCATCGACTCCGGACGCTCCACGGGATCGCGCCGACGCGATCATCGATCTCGACCGCGCGTTCGAGATGCATGACCGCGTCGTGCGATCGGTTCAGGACGCCGGCGAGCAGGCCGAGGTAGCGACTCGCGGCGCCCATGCAAAAGAAGGTGCCGTCCATTGTGACGACGCGGTCCTGGAACGGCAGCAGTGTTCGGTAGAGGTCGGCGGCGCAAGGCAGGTGCGCGGCCGCGGTCAACTCGGCCGTGACGCAGAGTTCGGCGAGCCAGGTGAAATCGTGGACTTGCGGGAGGGGGTCGGGGCCGAGGATCGCGGCGATCTCGTCGATCGCACCTCGCTCGATCGCGAAGATGCCGAGCATCTTCGGTGCGCCGGGGTGGACGGTGTCTTTGAGGATCGGCTCCACGAACGGAGCCATTTCGACCATGCGGCCTTGTTCCCGCCAGATGAGCATCATGTGGAGTCCGTAGGTTTCGGTTGCTCCCCAGATGCCGACGCGCTGATGGAGCTCGAATGCGGCGTCGGCGAGTGATTCTGCTTCGGTGAGCCGGCCGCCCAGGAACGCCACGGTTGTCTGCGCCCACGTCGCCCACATCTGGACGAGGGGCTGGCGATCGATCTGGGCTTCGGTCGCGGCGCGATCGATGTCGGCCCGGAGTCGGGAGGCGTCGCCGCTCGCGAGGCGCAACCGGGCGCGGCGCATGCGGGCGGTCGTGCCGACCTCGATGGGGATGTCCGGCCCCTCGAGCTCCGCGAGCTCCTCGGCCATGGCGAGTTGCTGGGGAAGATCGGGAGAGGCGTCGAGCATCACGACGAGTTCCACCAGCGTTTCGGTCAACAGCCTGGGGTCCCCGAGCCGGCGCGCCATCGCGGCTCCCTCACGCGCCAACGCTTCGCCGCGTTGCCGCTGTTCTTCGTCGTAGTACAGGGCGACGGCGAGCCCGACCAGGAGTCGCGCGCGCAACGCTGAGTCGCCGTCGTCGGTTCCTGCGAGCGCTCGCGAGATAGCGGTTACGACTCGATCGTCGACGGTGCCGTAGGGCCGAACCTGCCAGAGACCGATCTCTCCATAGGCGAGCGCCGCTTCAGCGAGAAGTATCAGGTCGCCGCTGCGTTCGGAGACTGCGAGTGCTTCGTCGTTGACGGCCGAGCCGCCGGCTTCGTCGCCTGCCCTGCGCATGGCGCCCGCGAGGTGGAGGAGGATCTCCGCGCGCTCGGCGGGGCGGGGCGCGCCGTCGAGGTCGAGGGCGGCGAGTGTCGATTGCCAGTGCGCGATGGCGTCGTCGAACGCCAGGCGTTGTTCAGCTTGATTGGCGGCGCGGCGTGCGTATTCGGCGGCGCGGGGCCCGGCGCGGGCGCGGCCGAAGTGGTGGGCCAGTTGGCTCACGCGAGGTTCGAGGTCGGACTCGAATGCCGACTCGATGGCCTCGCCGACCCGTGCGTGCAGCCGCGCCCTACGCACTGGATTGAGGTCGGCGTAAAGGGTCTCGCTCACGAGCGCGTGGGCGAAGCGGTAGCGACCTCCATCGGGCGCGATGACGATTCGGGTGAGTAAGGCCAGCTCCAGGACGTCGAGGGTGGTGTCGGTGTCGAGCCCGCACGAACGTCGCAGGACGTCGACGTCGAACTCCCGACCGATGACCGACGCGACGCCGAGGACCGTCTGCACGTCGTCGGGGAGACGACGAATGCGCCGCCTGATCACGTCGCCGACCGCGGTGGGGATGTCTGAGGCTGCCGCGTCACGGCTCACACGACGTTCGCTGGTGAGCAGCCGGACGAGCTCGGTGACGAAGAACGGATTGCCGTCGGTTCGGCGGTGGATCTCGTCAGCGATCTCGCGACTGGCGTCGTCCGCGTCGGTGTCGTCGCGGATCAACTCGGCGACGTCCTGCGATGAGAGTCCGGCGAGGGTGGTGTGTGCGACGTTCGGTTCGGCGAGAACGTCGGTGATCGCCTCGACGGTCGGATCTGCTGCGAACGGCTCGGGATCTCGGAAGGTGGCGACGATCATCAGGGAGGCAGTGCGGAGTTCGACCGCGAAGAAGCGCAGCAATCGGAGCGATGTCACGTCAGCCCAGTGGATGTCCTCGAGCACGACGAGTGCCGGTTGGGCTGCGGCGCTCCGCTCGATCAGTTCGCGGACCGCGTCATACAGACGGAACCGGGCAGCGTCCACGTCGAGCATGGTGATGCCGGGCTCGCCGAGCTCGGGAAGCATCGCGGCCAAGGCTGGGCGCACGTGGTCGGGCACGTCATTTGCGGTTGCGCCGAGGCCTCGCAGGACTTGGACCCACGGCCACAAAGGAGGCGCTCCCTCGTCGTCGTGGCACCGGCCCCACGCGACGAGCACGCCGGCAGCCTGCGCCCGGGCGACCAGTTCCGACGCGAGTCGAGACTTGCCGATGCCGGCCTCTCCCCCGATGAGGACGATCCGGCTGGTGCCCGCGACAGCTTCGTCGAGCGCGTCACGTAAGTGGCCCAGCGTGGTCTCACGGCCGACGAAGGTGCTCGTCGGTCGCGCCGATGGCGCGGTGGCGTGCGGCTCAGGCTCGACCGGCGGGGCGGCCACGCTGATGGCAGATGTACCGGTCTGCAGTGACGGATCGTGCGTGAGGATCTGGTGGCGAAGCTGCTCGAGCTCGGGTCCCGGATCGAGACCGAGCTCCTCGGCAAGGAGCGCCCTCGCATGGTCGTAGGCCCACAACGACTCGGCTTGGCGACCTGACCGGTACAAGGCGAGCATCTGGAGCGTGCGAAGCCGCTCGCGTAGCGGATGACGAGTGATGAGCCGGTCGAGATCGACACACGCCCCGGCGTTGTCACCCATCGCGAGGAGCGCGTCCACACGGTCCTCCTCGACTCGGGCTCGAAGCTCATCGAGACGCGAGATCTCGGCGGTCGCGAACGCGTCGTAGGCGAACTCCGCGAGGGCGTCACCGCGCCACTGTTCGAGTGCGCCGTCGAGCGAATCGAGCGCGCCGCGGGCATCGCCCGCAGCCAATGCGGCTCGACCCTGCCCTGCGTCGCGCTCGAATCGGCATGCATCGACGTCGTCGGGATCGACGCGAAGGGCGTAGCCCGGCGGTTCAGTGACGAGGATGCGCGCCGGTGTTCGTCGGGCCCGCTCCGGCTCCAAAGCGCGCCGCAGGTTCGACACGTAGGCCTGAAGCGAAGCGGTTGCCGCGTGCGGGGGCGTCTCTCCCCACACGTCGTCGATCAGATGATCGAGAGAGACAACCTCGTTCAGGTGTACCAGGAGGGTGGCGAGAACCGCCCGCTGCCGCCGGGCACCTAGTTCAACCCGACTACCGCCGTCCCCAACGACCTCCAAAGGGCCGAGTATCCCAAACCGCACTTCGGTCTCACGCTATAACGCCGCCGGCACTCATCGGTATCACGAGACCGGGGACGATCCCATCGGTCAGAGTTCCTGGTCGAGCCACACCAGTCGACCGGAACCGTCCGCGTGAAGCTCCTCGTCGGCAGCAGACCCGTCGCGTGCCGTCGATGTGAACTGGAAGCCCACCACCAGCAAGGGCGCGAGGCGCTCGGCGGTGGCGTCGGAAATGGGCACGTACACCCGCTCGGCGCCGTTGCGCCGAAGGATGTCACCGATGGCGCGAACGAGACGCTCGGCTACGTCCGACGAGTCCACGTCCAGGTCGGTCGCCCAAGCCAGAAGCTCGAACGTCGCCTCTCCTGCCGCGCGCACGATCGCAGCTCCACGTGGCACGACGAAGGCGGGGTCGTAGAGCTCGAGCACCGTGGCGGTTGGAACCCATTCAGCCACCTGCGACGGCGACCAGCCGGCCGTCACGAGCAGTTGCACGAGCGCGCCTCGGTTCTCGGGATCGGCCTCGCGGATCAGCAGCGAGGACGACTCATCACGCGACATCGCGCCATCCTTGCCGCGCCGACTTGGTGCTCGCTTGGCGAATCCTCAAGCCGCAGCCAAGTCGCCTGGCGCACGGTACCGGTCATGAAGTGTCGGCTCGGCAAGGGCGAGCGACGAGCGGTGGCGTCCTCCGACGGTGCCGCAGACCAAGACAGCTACGTCTCGACGACCGACAGATCGTGATCCGGTACGTGTCGCCGGTTCACGATCACCCTCTCCGATGGCACGGCGCATGTCCTGGGCCTCGAGTCACGTGACTTGAGTCCGCACAAATCAAGGAGGGCCTCATGAGGCATCGTTGGTGGTACTTGAGCGGCGTCGGCTTCGCGGTGTTGCTCGTCGTGGGTTTCATGCTGTCGATGGGAACGCTTCCCGAAGATTCCAAGGCGCCGGACGCCGATTGGATCAAGGTGATTTCCAATAGCGGTGACCGGGCTCAGATCATCGTCGGCGCCTACATCCTGTTCGTGGCCGGGATGCTGTTCCTCTGGTTCGCATCGACGATTCGGGCCGCGCTCCAGTCCGAAGAAGCGTCGTCGAGCGTTGTCGGGTCGGTCGCCGCTGGTAGCGCCATCGTGTTCGTCGCGATGCTGCTTGCCGCTGCCGTCTCACTGGCGGCCGTGCCGGCGAGCATCACCTTCGGCAACTCTCCCGTGCCGGCCGCCGATTTCGTTCGGCAGTTCAGCCAGCTCGGAACCGGATTCCTGCTCGCTCCCGGGTCACTGGCCGCGGCGGTGTTCGTCGCGTCGATCTCGAGGCTGGGCGCGGTCACCGGGCTGTTCTCTCGAGGGCTGGCCGTGGTCGGCTACGTCGCCGCTGTGCTGTTGCTCTTCGGCGCGATCTTCCTTCCCTTCCTGGCCCTGCCGATCTGGGCCATCGTCGTCGGCATCGCTCTGGCCCGCCGCCCCGTCACGCCGACGTCGACCGAGCGTCGGACACCAATTCCATCCGCCACACCGACGCACGTCTCCGTTTGAGTGACTGATCTCGGGTGGGTCACGGTCGTGGCCCACCCGATCGTCACCGCGTGGGTCGACGGCTGTTAGTGCTTCTGCCGGTTCAGGTCTCGGTTACGACGGTGGGAGCTGAGTCATTCGCACGGCTATGAGCTTCTTCACGAGTGCTTTGGGCAGAGGCGAATCCAACGCGAAGTGGAGCGAACCCTTTGTCGTTGCGTAGGAAGCGACGTCATCTCGAAGCTCTCTGAGGACCGATCCGCTGTGAGGTAAGTAGCTGAGGTGGTCCTTGAACGCCGCGAAGCCGGCGACAACATTGCCCCGCACTCTGAATGCCGGCGTGCCGTAGGAAATGCACTGATCAGCTTCCGGGATGATTTCGAGGATGGTACGACGCAGTTGGTCCAGCGTGGTTCGCATGGGCTCGTCCACTCGTGCGAGGTAGTTGTCGACGTCCCGTGCCGTCACGGCGCCAGTGTTGGTTTCGGCGCTTCGGCGGTCAAGCGATCGAGGTCGCCGCGTCGCGTGCTCCATATGAGAGCAGCGCGGCGTGTTCGCGGGTCGCGCCGCTTCCCCGCCGACGTCGACCGGAGCCCCGTCGGACAGCGGCCAGTAGCTTCGGCACATGCCCGACGACGCGCCCTTCAGCCGCACCCTCGCCGACGTCGCCGATCGGCTGTCGATGCCGCTCGTCGAGGCGATGGAGACCCAGCGGGCGGTGCGCCGTGTGCTGCCCGATCCGGTCGACGACGCCATCGTGCTCCGCTGTATCGAGCTGGCGCTCAAAGCGCCGACGGGTTCGAACGGCCAGAACTGGGAATTCGTCGTGGTGAAGGACCGGGCGGTCAAGGAGCGCCTGGGAGCCCAGTACCGGCGAGCATGGACGATCTATGGCGGCGCAGGCCGCCGAATGGCCGCGCGTCGTGACGACGACGGGACGATGGAGCGCATCCTGAAATCGGTGGCGTGGCAAGTGGAGCACTTCGCAGAGCTGCCGGTCCTCGTCGTCGCCTGCCTGCGGGGCAGCAAAGTCCCTTATGTGCCTATGCCGGCCCTCGCCGAGAGCAGCTACTACGGCTCGATCTACCCCAGTGTGCAGAACCTGCTGCTCGCCGCTCGGGCGATGGGGCTCGGCGCGTCGCTGATCACCATGCCGCTGTGGAGTGTGACGGCGGCCCGATCGATCCTCGGGCTGCCGCTGTCGGTGCAACCTTGTTGCATCGTGCCCCTCGGATGGCCCAAGGGGCGCTACGGCCCGACCACCCGCAGGTCCGCCGGCGAGGTCGTCCACCTCGATCGGTATGAGAACCAGCCCTGGCGTTGATGACCCTGCAGCCTGGACCGCGACGATCGGCGCCATCGCTGTCGAGTCGAGGAAGCATGAGCATCCTCCGATTCGACGGTCGGGCCGGGTTCGGGATTGGTCGTGTTGATCATTCAGCCTGTTTGGTCTCGTAGTCGATTGGGCTGAGCATCTTGGTGTAGGAGTGTCGACGTTTCGGGTTGTACCAGGCCTCGACGGGGCCGTTCTGCGCGCGGATATGCCAGGTGGCAGATGTTCCTGGGTCCGGCTCGCTCCAGGATGACCTCCATGGACAGCGCGCACACGTATCCCCAACTGTCAGACTCAGGCGTGGAGCAGCCCTTGCGATCCGACCTCCCGACGGGGACGGTCACATTCCTGCTCAGCGACGTCGAGGGCTCGACCCGGCTGTGGGAGTACGAGGCCGAGGAAGCACCCGCGTTGATCGCTCGCCACTACGAGTTGCTCGACGCGGCCATTGTCCTGCACGGGGGGCTCCGGCCGGTCGAACAAGGTGAAGGGGACAGCGTGGTGGGTGTGTTTGCTTGCGCATCGGATGCGGTCGCCGCCGCGCTCGACGTGCAGCGGGCCTTCGCGAGCGAGCCCTGGCCCGGGGAGTCTCCGCTGAGGATACGAGTTGCCCTGCACACCGGCGAGGCGCAGTTGCGCGATGCCGGCAACTACTTCGGGCCGACAGTCATTCGATGCGCAAGGTTGCGGGCGACTGCACACGGAGGACAGACGATCGTCTCTGATGCGACCCGCGATCTCGTCGTCGACGCGCTGCCCGTGGGCGGGGAACTGCGCGATCTCGGTTCGCATCGACTGAAGGACCTCGGTCGTGCCGAGCGGGTGTGGCAGCTCGTGCATCCCGATCTGCCCGACGACTTCGCGCCGCTCCGCTCGCTGAGCGTGCTTCCGACGAACCTCCCTCTCCAGCTATCGAGCTTTGTGGGTCGCGAGACCGAGGTTCGCGAGCTGGCCGAGGCGCTCACGCGCCACCGCCTCGTGACGCTCACGGGCGCCGGCGGATGCGGAAAGACGCGTCTTGCCCTTCAGACCGCGGCCGAGACTCTGGACCGGTACCCGGACGGGTTGTGGTCGGTCGAGCTGGCAGCCACATCACACGCCGAGGAGGTCGCGCAAGCAGTTGCGCGTGTGCTCGGCCTTCGCGACGAGCACGGCCGCCCGCTGGTCGACACGATCGCGGAGCAGTTGCGCGATCTCGACGTGCTGCTCGTGCTCGACAACTGCGAACAAGTGCTCGACGGGTCGGCTCGGTTGGTCGAACGACTGCTGCACCTCGCGCCCAGGCTGCGAGTACTCGCCACGAGTCGGGAGCCGTTGGGGGTCGAGGGAGAGATCACGTGGCGCGTCCCGTCTCTCGACGACCAGACCGGATGCGCTCTGTTCGCCGACCGTGCGGCTCAGGCGCGGCGAGGCTTCAACCCGGACGCCGCCGAACAAGGCGCCATCGCGGAGATCGTGGCCCGGCTCGACGGGATCCCCCTGGCCATCGAGCTCGCCGCCGCGCGCGTCCGCATGATGCACCCGTCGCGCATCCTGGCGGCGCTCGATGACAGGTTCCGTCTCCTCACCGGCGGTAGTCGCACGGTGATGCCGCGGCAACAGACGTTGGAGGCGTCGGTCGCGTGGAGCTACGACCTTCTCGACGTCGCGGAGCAGACGCTCGCGCGGCGCTTGTCGATCCTCCACGGTTTCGCGTTGGAGACTGCCGAGGCCGTCGGCAGCGACGATGTGATCGATGAGTACGCCGTTCTCGAGCTCCTCACGCGACTGGTCGACAAATCGCTCGTTCATGTCGTGGACTCCGGAGGCGACATCCGGTATCGCATGCTCGAAACGGTCCGGCAGTTCCTCCATGGCCAGTTGATCGCCGAGGGCGAAGCAGAGCCCGTTCGCGAGCGGCACCTCACTCACTTCCTCGACGTCGCCGAACTCCTCGCCCCCGCACTGGCGTTCGCTGATGGCCCGAGCCACCTGGCTCGGCTGCAGGCCGAGCACGACAACCTCGAAGACGCGCTCGAATGGGCCGCGTCGAGCGGGGCGCGTGATTCGATGCTCCGATTGGCAACCGCGCTCACGTTGTTCTGGGAGCTCCGGGGCCACCTCGTTTCCGGAGGGCGGTGGTTCCTCCGAGCCCTTGGCACCGACGATGCCGAGGTGTCCGTGGTCCGGGCGCGGGCCCTGTGGGGCGCGGCGCATGTGGCGTTCTACGGCGGGGACTACGACACCGCGCTGCAGCGCGCCGCGGAGTCGCTCGCCATGGCTGAGACGTTGGGCGACGATCGGGCCGCGGCTCGTGCGCTCAATACGGTCGGCGTGATGCAAGCTCTCGTCTCCCCGGCCGACTCTCGCGAGAGTCTCGAACGAAGCATCGAGTTCGGCGAGTCGATCGGCGACCGGTGGGCCGTGGCCGACGGCTGGAAGATGCTGACAGTCGCCTGGTACGTCCAACATGACGCGGTCGGAATCCGGGCGCCGCTCGATCAGCTTCGACGAACCGGTGAGCAACTCGGCAGTCGCTTCTTCCTTGCGTGGTACGAGGTCATGGTCGGCTACTTCGCTCGCGATCGTGGCGACTACGCCACCGCCCGAGCCGCGTTCGAGCGATCACTCGCATACTGCCGAGAGTTCGGCGAGCCATCCACAGCCGGCTTCGCCGAGGTCTGGCTCGCCGCGCTCGACGGCGACGAAGGCGCACTGGAAGCGGCGTCGCAACACCTCTCCGAGTTTCTCGCCCGAGCCGCGGCGTCAGGGGGCGAGCTCGCCATTCTCGAAGGCGCGTTTGCTCTCGGCCAGCTCGCGCTCGCCGTCGGCGACACCGCCGGAGCCCGTGCCATCGTCGAGCCTGCCATCGAGGCCGCACGCGAGGTCGGGGTGCCCGGATGGGGCGCGCAGGCACTGATCGTGCTCGCCGCGGCGCGCCGAGCGGACGGAGAAACCGAAGGTGCAGCGGCTGCGCTCGACGAAGCCGCCGAGTTGGTGACACATCTCGAGAACGTCTCCGTCGACGCGCAAATCGCCTACGAGCGGGCGCAGGTCGCGCGCCAGCGTGGTGACGACGCACAGGCCGAGGACCTGCTGCACGCTGCGCTGGCCCTGCAAACCGGGGCCGAGCTCCGGCCCGGGGTCGTGCTCACCCTCGAGGCCCTCGCCGCGCTCGTACTCGATGCGGACAGTCCGGCCGAGGCCGCCCGCTGCCTGGGTGCCGCTGACACACTCCGCCGCGACATCGGCCTCTGTCGGCGTCCCGTCGACGAGGCTGACCACGTCGCCTGTCTGACCCGCTGCCGAGACCAGCTGGGTGACATCGAGTTCGAGTCCAGCTGGGCCGTCGCGGCAACGCTGCCACTCAGCGAGATCGTGGAGTACGTCGCTCGCGCCCGCGGCGAGCGCAAGCGCCCCTCGAGTGGATGGGCGAGCCTCACGCCCACCGAGCTCCGGGTCGTAGCACTGGTCGCCAAAGGCCTCACGAACCCCCAGATCGCGGAGCGGATGTTCATCGCACGCGGCACCGCGAAGGTCCACCTCGGCCACATCTTCGAGAAGCTCGGAGTCACGAGCCGCTCGCAACTCGCCGCCGAGGCGACGGCACGAGGTGTGACGGACCCTCGCCGACGGGATGTCACGTGACTGCCAGACTGCCGGCGTAAGCGAGCTGCCTGCCAGCGACGACCGGCATTTGAACGATGCGCACGGCACGAAATCCTCACCGACGGCTTGGGCGACGACGTCGACCTCACGCAGGCTTCGCTCGAGGAGCTTGTGTGGGAGGCGCTCGTCTCAGAGCGTGCGGCGTTCACGGCCGATGTCGTCCCGCCGATCGACGAGTTGCTTGAGGCCGCCGGCTTCAATCGTGTCGGGTATACGTCGAGGAGAACAACGTCCGGTCCATATTCAACTCGCGCCTCGCCGCCCTCCTCGGTCTTCGATACGAGGCGAACGCGGCCCGGCTGCCAATGCGTGGGCGACTGCACGCCAACGCCCGCACCGCGGACCGAGCGTGGGTCAAGCGCTACCCCAGTAGCACCACCGTGTACCCGCCGAATACCTGACCCTGCTGCGTCGCCGTCACCCGGTACACGTGAGCCTGTCCCGGCTGCGGCATCGCGTCCCCGGTCGTGAACGTGACCTCTTGGTCTTCGTCGTGGACGGTCTGTTCGGTTGCGCCTCCGGTTGTCCTGATGCCGCCGCCGACCGGTGCTGGTGGAGACAGCGTCACTTGGCCAGTGGGCTGTGCTCCGGCCGGAAAGACACCTCGCGTCCCAGTCCGCTGTTGGAGCCACGGCATGGTGTGCGGTGCCGCGCGTTCGACCGCGACGGTCGCTCGCTCCCCGAACAGCGGCCCCACCTTCAGGGTCAGCGGCGTTGCCAGTGCGACAAGGGGTGCATCGGTCGTCGCAAGGCGAGCCGCCATTGCGTGTAAGTGCGGAATCGCGTTGGCCGGGTCGCCAGCCGCGATCACGTGGATATTGCGCTGGGCGACGTGCCGATTCATCGCCGCGTCCCAAGGCGGCGTTCCTAGTCCGTCGGACGTCTCCTCCCAGATCCGGACGACCAGACACTCGTGTCCGCCGTTGACGAAGGTCGGTACCCAGGCGACCGGGCACTTCACGACAACGTGGGACTGGCTACTGCCGCGTGCGCCGATGGACGCCATGGTCTGGCCGATGAGGTTCGCTCCGGCCGGCCCGATGCCCAGCGTCGGATCACACCAATAGAACTCGACGATCACGTTCGGCGCCGAGGCGAGACCGAAGTTCCACACGTGCGCGTAGAGCGTGTTGGGCTTGCCGGCCAGCGCTGTGTCACCGAGCGTCGGAGGTTTCGGAGGGGCGCCTGCCGGATCGACGCCCGCGAGCAACAGGATGTCTGGGCTCTCCCAGAAGGGGCCGACGACCGGACGTGCACCGAGATCACCGGCGTTCGCACGCATGAACAGGAACGGCAGATACATCTCGGCTCGAGGGCCCGGCCACTCGTTTTGAGGTTTTGTGCCGAAGGTGCCCGGGGTTACCTCGCCGCCAGGGATTTCGCCTGTCGAGGTGCCGGTGGTGTGACCCGGGCGGCCAGGGTTGTGCCAGCCGACAGTGGTCGTGCCGTCGCCGCCCTTCGCGCCGTGGCCGTCGTCGTCCTTGCCTCCGTGGCCGTGGCCGTGGTCGTGGCCGTGGTCGTCACTGCCGCTGTCGTAACAGCATTCGGCGCACTCACGACAATGACAACAACAACTGCCAAGGTGGCCGCACCCACACACAACGACGATGCGGCATTCACATCGGTGACCGTGCTGCGGGTGATGGCAGTGCTCGTGCTCGCTCCCGCCACCTTCATGCGAATGCGCGGGGCTCATCGCTTGCCCCGCTTGGTCGCGCGGACCGCTTTCTTGACCGCTGCCTTCTTGGCAGGCACCTTGGCGGTGCCGGCCGATGCCGCCCCTGCAGTCGGGACGTCTGTCGCACCACGCGCGCCGCGACCACGGCGCTTCATCGGCGGTGGCGGATCGACATAGTGCAACTGCATTGGTGTCACGCCGCTCGCGTCCCAGGTGTCGGAGCCTTCCGGTGCCGCAGCCGGCAGGCGGTAATGGAAACCGAGGCCAGTTGTGGCGTCGGCGTCGCCGCGGATCCAATCCCACGTCAGGTAGGCGTAGGCGCGGTCCGCGTCGAGGTTGAACTGGGTCGCGTAGTCGGTCGGGTTCGCCAAGCGTCCGATGAGATAGGCCGAGAACGGCACGGGATCGCCGAGGGGCGATACACCTTTGCTGTCACGGCCGAGCAACATGTTGTTGAGACTGTCCGTCTGCCACGGCGTTTGCGCATGCTCATACGCGGTCCGGCCGGCATCGTTGTGGCCGGCCTCGACCCGGAAGAAGACCTGATCCGGCGTCGTTCCCGCCGGGTAGGGACCCGGACGCATCGGCTTGAAGGAATGGATCGCGTTCCCGTTTCCGTCCGTCGCTGACGGGTCGCATGCAAACGGGTCGTACAGCTCGGTCGGGGTCGGAACAGTCGTGTTGTGGTCGCCGTCTGTTGTGAACTCGCTGAACGCGGGATATGCCCAAGGCCGGTGGTACTCCCAGTCCTCGGGTGCTCGGCCGGGGCGGTATCGCAGCACCGGGTAGTACGGGTAGTTCGGATCGTGCACCGAGTGTCCGACGATGACCGACGTGTCGGTGTCGAGGTTGCCGAAAGGGTCGATCGCGTCGTTGAGCGCGGCGAGGAAAGCGCCATCGACGGTGCCGCCCAAGGTGATGAGTGGCAGGTCGATCTCGTTCGGCAGCCGGAGTTCGCCGTTGTCGGCATAACGCTGCTCGCCGTGCGGGATGTGGATCCCGGTGTGGGCCATGACGTTGTGCGTCTTCTGGGCGATGTCCCAGATCTTCATGGCCAGTTCGTACAGGCCCAGGCGGATCAGGTACGTCGCGGGAGAGAGCACCATCTTGATGAGATCGCCGATGAGCTTGATGGCGTCCTCGAGCTCTTTCACAACCCACTCGACGAGCGCGACGAGGACGTCGCAAACGTCCTCGATCGGGTTCGAGGAATTCACACCGGAGAAGTCCGGCGGTTGCGCGAGATTCGTGAAGTCTGAAAGCGGCGGCACGATGACGAAGTCCGGTTTCCGCGGCTTCTGCAGTTCCCAGCTGCCGCTGAAATTCAGCTTGTACAGGGTGATCATCAGGCGGTACGCCGTGGCAACCTCCCACGGCAGCGGGAAACCGACCGGCACCGGAAATGGCGACGCGGGCGCGATGCCGTCGAGCACCTCATCGAACTGGGCATCGAGGCCGTGGCCTGTCACGTCCTTCGTGATCTTGGTGAGCAAGCCCTGGTCGATCGACTGCTGGAACGCATCACCCTGATAGATCTTCGGGTGAGGATGGTCGACGAAGGTCTCGATCAAGGCGGCGACGATGCCTTCGGCCATCCACATCGGCATCTCCCCGTCGACGTCGAGGTTCTCCTTGTCCGTGTCAGGGTCGCCGGTGAGGGTCGGACGCTGCTTGCCCTGCGGGTCCTCCGGCGTCAGCTGCACCATGAACCACAGCGCCGACATTGACAGTTCGGGGTAGTCGTCAGTCTTGCCCCAGGGATCACGCGAGATCGTGCCGCCGGGGCCGGACTGCTGGTAGTTCCACGCGTCGATGTGGTTCTCGATGAGGTGGTGGCGGGTCGGGTGGTCTCGGTATGGACCGCCGCATTGCTCGTTGACGAACGAGTGGGCAATCGTGTCCGTACCAACGTGCACGATGTAGCCGAGGGCGAAGGCGAAGAACTGCTGGAACTTGTCACCCCCGCCCTCTGTGCCGTCATGCAGCATCTCGGCCTGCCGGACGAGGGCCTGGCATGTGGCTGATGTCCGGCGGTAGTGCGTCATGTCACTCCAGAGGAAGTTCTCCTCCGGGTATCCCTTCTCGACAACGGTGTTCATCATGTCCCAGATGCCGGCGTAGTCGGTGATCCACTCCTCCCCGAGTTGCTTCATCGCGAGGAGCAGCTCTTCGAGCACCGTCTTGAGTTCAGAAAGGATGCCGCCGGTCAGGTCGTCGGCGAGATCAGCGAGCGTGTCGACGAACGGGCCGATGGTCCGATTCCAGCCCTTGATGAAGTCCTGCCAGATCTTGTTGAGTTGGATGAGGAACCGGATGATGCCGGCCATCGTCGAGCTCACTTGGTCGAGGATGATGAGAAGAGGTTCCCAATCGTCCTCTGCCGCGGCGTCGAAGTAGAAGTACGTCGCCAACGCCAGCATGATCAGGTCCGAGCGCGGCCCGAGGATGTCGTTCGACCAGTCCTCGGAGAAGAAGAAGATGTCAGGTCCGATCGCGCCGACGGCCGTGAACTTCTCCCAGTCCGTCATCACTTGGCCGCAGAACTCCGGCGGATACTTGGCCAGCAAGTCGTTGCCGCCGATTCCCGGCCAGTCGTTGAAGTCACCGGAGGAGAGCAAGTCGGCAACTCGCCGTGCGGTGTAGATGTGGGTGAAGTGGCCAGGCATCCGGCTTACCCCCACCGAGTCCGGCGAGCGCGGGCGTCGGCGGCCACCAGTAAACACGGTTCGGTGGGTGCTCGCTGCCTCCTTGTCAACGCGCTCGCCAACTCCATCGTGTGAATCGGCCTGGGTTTGGTGGAGGTCACTCGTTGGGTTGGAGTCGAAGGCCGAGTTCAAGAGAATCGGAGTCGGTTGCGCTTGCAAGTAGACGGTCGCTGATTACCGGTAGCGGCGAGTTGCAAGAGCGACTCGAGTCCCACCTTTGTTGCAGTGGTTGTAGCTGGTGCTGGTTTCGGCTACGTCACCAAAGCGCCGGTCAGAAGCCGTCACGGATTTCCGGTACAGCCCTCTTTCGTCGGGCAGAAAGCCCGACGGTCACCGCTGGCTGGGACGTCGGCGTCCTCGACGCCGCATGCGTGTGCAGACGAAAGCCCCGGGCGTGCGTGAAGGCAGAGCGACGCCTCGAAGCGGTCGGCCGTAGCAACAAGATCGTTGTCGACCGCACGCGCCGTTCCCTGTGGACTGCACTTCTCTGACCCGGTACTTTCGATCTCGGGTTTCTGGCTAGAGCGGGGCGGCGGCGTTGCGGCGGCCATCCCGTGCATGCAGGAAGGTGGTCGTTGTGACGGGTGGATCTCGCGGCACTGACCCCACCGTCCTATCGGCCTCCCCAGTGCGACTCACGTTGCTCGATGGGTTCGAGCTCCATCTCGGCGCGTCTGCGGTCGATGTTCCGGTAAGCGCACAGCGCGTCGTCGCCTACCTCGCGCTCCGCACGCGCCCTCGGCAGCGCGCCGCGCTGGCGGCGGCGTTGTGGGTCGATCTCACGGAGGATCGGGCGGCCGCAAACCTCCGCGCCGCCCTTTGGAAGCTTGGAGAGATCCGCGACCGGGTCATCGCGGTGCGGGCCAACCAGTTGTGTCTGGCCGACGAGGTCGCCGTCGATGTCATCGCGATGGTGCAGGAGGCGCGGGACTTGCTCGACGCCCGTCAATCGACGCAGCGGGCCCGGCTCGCCGGAAGATGGGGATCTCGGCTCGACCGGTTTTCGCGTGACCTGCTACCGGACTGGGACGAAGACTGGATCGTCTTCGAGCGCGAGCGCGTCCGGCAGCTGCGGGTCCACGCAGTCGAGGCGCTTTCGGAGCAACTGAGGTGTTCGGGCCGGCACGCCGAGGCGGTGGAAGCGGGCCTGGCCGCCGTCGCTTCTGACCCGCTTCGTGAGAGCGCCCAGCGCGTCCTTATCGAGGCGCATCTGGCTGAGGGCAACGTGGCCGAAGCCCGTCGCCAATTCGAGAGGTTCCGTCGGATCCTGCAGGACGATCTAGGCGTGGCACCCTCACCAACACTGACCCGCCTCGTTGGGCATCCCTCAGCCAGTCGCCACCGCGATCCCGCTTCCAGCAAGAACGCCGAGGTCCCCTGACGCGGACGGCTGCCGTTCGCGGGCGATCCGCTCCCGGTACCGGTCGATGGTCCGTTGCGCTTCGTGGGCGTTGCCCTCGGCGAGATGCGCCTCGATCACGAGTTGGTGCGCACTCTCGCGCAGCGGGTCAATCGACGTCGCGGTCAGCGCTGCCTGGATGGCGGTGGACAGCGTCACCAGCGGTTAGAGCGACGCGGGCTCGGTTTTCGAGCCGTCGAAGCATGATTTGGCGCAGGCGCTCCCGATCGATCGAGATCCAGTCGTCGTACCAGTCGGGAAGCAGGTCGGCGAGTAGCGACTGGAACGGCAACGGGCTGTCGAATCGGACGCCGTCGCCGTAGTCGAGTTCCTCAACGAGGCTGTCGCGAGCGTCCACCCACACATCGTCAGCGAGGCGGAGCCGGTTCACGGTGGCGACCACAACGGGCACCGGTAAGCAGCGCAGGCGCCAGAGCGCGGAGCGCAGATTGGCCCGAGCACGGTCTTCGGCGGTATCGGGCCACAGCTGGAACGCGGCGAACTCGCGCTCGACGCCGCGAGGCATGAGTGCGACGAAGGCAAGCAGCCGCTGAGTTGCCGGCTGCATGCTCTCGATTGGATCGCCGTCCACGCGGAGCTCGAATCCGCCAATGAGGTAGAGCCGCACGTCCCGCATCGCTGTCCCCCCGGATGGTCGTAAGCCTCCGGACCAGCGTGCGCCCGGGACCGACTCTTGAACATCACCGCTCGAGTACTCACGCGTCGCGCCCACGTCGCGCCCGCGTCGCACTCAGTTCCCGGACGAGAAGGACCGCAGCGCTGCTTCCACCGCGCTGACAATGGCGTCGACTCCGATCTCCACGGTCCCGCCGGTCTCGTCAGAGCTTTCGTTCAGCAGCCGAGCGCGCACCAGTTCATCGTGCGGCTCGATCCACAGCCGCAGTACCAGCACCGTCTCTCGGGGACGATCGCCATCGAGCAAGTCAACTCACCCGACCGCAGTCACACCCGCGCGGGTTCACATCCACGACTGTGATCGTCAGCGCCCGGCGTCACGTGGCCGTCACCACCACCCTTGTGACCACGGCGTGAGCTCAAGTTCCCGTGGAAACGGGACGACGCTCCTGGGCCCACAACACCACATACACGGCCGGACTCGGCACGTTCGCTCGCTATTTCTTGCTGAGCTTGGACCAACGGATGTTCTCGGCATGGGCCTTGGTGATGGTGGCCCGGAACTCGGACGGCCAGCCTTCCTTGTCGAAGGTGAGCCGGGCACCGGTCACTTTGTCGATGTTGATGTTGCCGGTCTTCAGCTCGTGCGCTCCAGCGGAAGGCGCCCCTGGGGACACCATCGTGATGTCGACGCCGTCGACCTTGAGCGCGTCCACCCCGATGTCGAGTGCTCCGGGGTTCGTTCCCGGTCGCGCCGCCGGCGGATGCACTGCCGGTATGCCGCCGTGCACAGTGAGATGCATCAGCGCCTTGTCACTGAGCGTGACGGTTCCGTTGATGGACTGAGAGCTGATGGTTATCGGCAACGGACCCGAGTTCAAGAGTGAGAGGTCGCCGTCGAGCGAGCGGATCTCCATGCTGTTCGACTGCCGCTCGTCCTCCGCCGGGTCGGATGTCTTCGTGGGGTCGTGGTACCGCTGGAAGATCGCCGTGAACAGGCCGAACTTGTCGTCCTTCGCCTGTGCGAGATCGAGTGGGTGCAGTTCCCACTGCATGATCGGCTTCCAGTCGAAGTCGTCGGGCCGGTTCTCGTCGCTCACAACGGTGGCTTGGCCGTCGGGCCCGACGACGGTGGTGTAGGTCGGCGACTTCTTGTCGTTGCCCCGCGACACGCCGGGCGGGTTGGACAAGAGGTAGATCCCCAGCTGGAGCCGCGACTTGTCGTTGTCCAGCCGCAGGATCGGATCCTTGGCCTCGTGCGCGAAGATCCACGTGCGGAGCTGGAGGCCCGACTCGATGTATGCGGCGGTGACCTTGTTCCTGATGTTCTTCTCGAACGTCGGGATGTGGACCGCGCCGTGCGAGATCGGCACGACGAGCGGATCGCCCACATCGCCGATCCGGAAGTCCTTCCACGCGAACGGCGCGGTGGCGCTGATGTACATGACGACCTTCACCTCGCCGTCGACGCTGTCCAGGACCGGCTTCAGGAAATAGGGAGGCGCCGACGGCGGAGGAGGCGGCTTGTACACGCCTGTCGCTATGGGCTTGGGGTTCAGCAGCGACAGGTTCAGATCGACGAACGCGTTGTCGATGTCGAGCGATGGGATGTCGATTGCCCCGGACACCGTGTCGTACTTGAGCGAGCTGAGCTTGACCGACGGCAGGGTGATCGACGCGGCCGGCTTCGCGCCGAGTTTCTGGATGTACATCAGATTGGTCGCCTCGGCCTCGGTGACCGAGATCTTGTCGTCGGCGTAGCTCAGGTGCTTCGCGCCGAGCTTGCCGATCCACAGTGCGCTTCCGCCGGGAACCGTCAGGTGCTTGTCAGCTGTGAGCGCGGGATTGTCGATGTCGATCTGCACGCCGCCAGCGGCGAGGAAGCCGAGCGAGATGTGGTCCGTGGAGAGCTTCACGGCGCCCTCGAACTGGTCTTTCACGTGTGCGGAGATGGGCAGGGTGAGTCCCGCGATGTCGACGCCGCCCTGGTACTGCAACGTGGAGAGGTCGATCGTGAACGGCGGCTTGGTCTTGCCGTCCTCGGCCGTCCCGCCGATCTCGATGCGGTTGATGGTCGGGGGATCTGCGCCCTTGCGCGGCTCGAACACGATCGAGATGTCGTCGTCAGGCAGGTCGATCTCGAACCCGCCGACGTTTATGTTGTCGATGAGGAGGTGTTCGATCGCGGCGCTCTTGAACGGTGAGGTGCTCGCGTGCTTCTCGCCCGGCTGCCACTTGTCGATGC
This sequence comes from uncultured Acidimicrobiia bacterium, assembly GCA_963721305.1. Taxonomy (GTDB): domain Bacteria; phylum Actinomycetota; class Acidimicrobiia; order Acidimicrobiales; family JACDCH01; genus DATAES01. The sequence goes on along the minus strand of CAVRIR010000006.1, from coordinate 85,796 downwards.
GGATCCGCGCTTTGATCCCGATGAGGTCGGCCCGTCCTCCCGCCTGGGTCTTGAACTCGTAATGCTTTCCCTTGGGGGTGCGGCCGGCGAAGTCGACCGACGAGACGGTGATCGCCTTGACGGACAGCCCGTCGCGGATCGCCGGGTCCTCGCTGCCGATGAGGATGCTGTCCGGGCCGATGTCCACGCGTGCATCGACGCCCTCGATCCCGACGCCGCCGGTGAGCTTGTTGACACCGATGATCCCGGTGAAGCCGCTGCCGTCGTCGAGGACGGCGGCGCCGGCGCGCAAGCCGTGCAGCGTGGCCACCGTGTGCCCGGCACGAGAGAGGTCGAGTTGCAGCGAGTCGAAGTGCACGTTGCCGCCGGCCTGGAGCTTGTAGGTGAGCTTGCCTGCGAGCTCGGCGTTGAAGTCGGTGACGGTGATGGACTTCTTCGCCAGGTTCGCGTGGATGTGCTCGATGCGCAGCGGCGGGCCACCGTCCGTGGTCGGTGTGCTGAGGTGCAGATCGATCGGATAGTTCTGCACGCGCAGGTCGCTGCTCTCGAGGCCGAACAGGTCGATGACGTCGATGGACCAGTCGAAGTCGGTCGGCAGGTTCGGGGTCTTGACGTCGTCCTTCTTCGTGCCGGTCGCCGCGGCGGTGATCTTCTTGATCGTCAGGGCGTTGCGCGACGTGACGTGCAGGTCGCCGACCGGCCAGTCGACGGCGCCGAGCTCGAGATCGGTGACAGTCGCGCTGGCGGATGCGCCCTTGGGGGTCTGGGTGTAGCTCGCCGCGACGAGGAGCTTGCGCAGCTGCACGCTGCCGTCGGGTGAAGTGAACACGCCATTGAGCGCCATGAGGTTCTGCAGGTCGAGGTTGATCGACGTGCCGTCCTTCGCCTTCGCGTAGCTCGCCGTGAGCAGCGGTACGCGCTTGCCCTCCTTGTCGTGCACGTCCGCGGAGGTCAGGGTTCCGGAGATCGTCTTCGCGCTCTTGAGCGCACCGATGACCGCTTGGAACTTGAGGTTGTCGAGCGATCCGATGCTCGCCGAGCCGCGCAGCGCGTCCCACCCCGCTGCGCCCTTCTCGATGTCGAGGTCCTTGACGTCGATGTCGTGCAGCGACCCGCCGTCGACGACCGCCATCACCGGTCCGGACTTGGTCTTGAGGTTGGCGACGATGCCGGTGGCACCGATCGTGTCGATGTGGAACGACTTCACCAGCGCGCTCGCCAGTTCGCTGCCCGTCGACGTCTTGACGAATCCCAGCAGGACGTCGAGCTTGATTCCCTCGAGGACCGCGGAGACTGCCTGAACCCCGTTGCCCATCTCGCCGATGGAGACGCTGTCGATCTCGACCCGGTCGAGGACGACGTCGTAGATCTCCAGCCCGTCCTTGGTCGGCTTCACCTTGCCCGTCAGCGAGCCGACCTTCACCTCTCCGATCTCGCCGGTCGGGAGGTGAATACCCATCGCGCTGAGGTTCTTCAGCCCGAAGGAGGGAGCCAGCTGACCGGCGAGGGTCTCCCGCCGGATCTTGCCGAGCTGGTCGGGTCGCTCGGTCACGCCGGCCGTGCTGAGCCCGACCTCCAGCGACCCGGTGATCATGTCGACGGCGAAGCCCGGCGTCTTGACGCCGATGACCCGAGCGTCGTGCAGCGTCGCCGTGATGTCCCCGGTCGCGGGGTCGAGCTGGCCGGTGATGCGACCGAGCTTGATGCCGCCGACCGTGATGCCGAGCAACCGTCGGGCCTCGTCGGTGAGCTCGACGACGCGCTGCTGCGCGGCCTCCTTCTCCGCGTCGCTGACCGAGGACGACTGCGTGATCCGGATCGCTGCATCGCGCTGGACGAGCGCACCGATCGCCTTGGCGAGCTGATCACGGATGGGCTCGTTGCCCGGGATCACCGGCAACTTCATGTACCGGTCCAGCAGCTCGGCCGCGGTGGGCAACTCGCCGGACTTGGCCTTGATCACGAGCGCGGGTTGCTCTGGGTCGGTCTTGAGGACCTCGGTCGCGTCGACGGTGAGGCTGAACTCGCTGCTCTTGGCCAGCTCGGCGACCGACGGCACCGTCGGGCCGCCCGCCCTGAACTGCTCGGCCAGGGTCTTGTCGTCGAGATAGCCGGCCGCATATGGCAGGACGCCGACGTTCGGCAGTTTTGCGTAGGCGTGGATGCCGGTCAGCGTGACGCCCCCGGTCTCGACATCGCCGGAGACGCGACCGACGGTCACCGACCCGATCTCGGCGCTGATCCCCACCGTCGAGCGAAGCTTCTGGTTGAGCGCCAGCAGCTCGGTCCGCTCCTCCTTGTTCAGCGAGCCGGGGTGCCAGCGGTCCTTCGCCTCCAGTTCGGTCAGGCGTTGCTCGTCGTGATCGTTCTTCTCGGCGACGGCGAGCTCTTGCTTCTCCTTCTCCGTCAGCTGGTGGGGATGGTCGCGGCGCTTGGCCCGCAGCTGCTGGATGCGCGGCGAGGCCTCGGTGGCCGCGATCTGCGCCTTCAGCGTCGCCGCTCGTGCGTCGAGGTCCTTGTACTGCTGGCTGTCCTTGCGCAACTTCGACTGCGCGTTCTCGACGGTGCTCAGCGCGGTGCGCAGGTAGGCGGGCAGGCTCTGGCCGATACCGAGGTTGACGTCGTGCAGTGCCAGCGAGCCGATCTGCACGCCGCTGCCGAGCGACACGCCGCCGATGTCGAGCGAGTCGAAGCTGACGCTGAAGGCGCGCAGCATCGCAATGGTGTCCTTCATCCGCTGGGCCGCGGAGTACGGCGGGCGCAGCACACCATCGGATGCCAGTCCCCATAGGTTCGTGAAGATTCCGGGCGTCGGAACGACCAGGTCGGCGGGAGATGTGATGAGCGTGCTCTTCCAGAACGGCATGCCGTGCGTCACCGGCAACAGCGCGAGATCGAGCAGCGTCTCGTCACCGGGTATCGCGCCGTACAGCCCGACGATGTTGCTGAGCAACTGCCACAGCGGCCCGAGGATCGGGATCGGGACCGTTCCCTCGGGCAGCTTCTGGCCGATCTTGCCGACCGGGTCGCCGGAGCCATCCTGGGACGCTCGGAACGCCAGGCTCTGCAACGCGAGCCGCGCGATCGCCCAAGCCGCCGAGAACGGCATGCCCGGGTCAACGATGACGAAGTCGTTCATCATGAGGTGGTCGAGCTGCAGGCCCACGTACGCCGGTTCGCGGTAGTGGCGGTCGGAGAACCCGGCGGTGGCCTTGAATCCACGCATACGGATCGGTCCGGACTTGTACGACTTGCCGGGCAGGACGAAGTTGACGCCCGCGATCTGCAGGTCGTCCAGCGTGATGTGGACGATGAACCCCTGCTCGAACGTCGCGTCGACGGTGATGTGGTTGGCGCCGAGCTTTTCGCGGCTCTGGTCGAGGGTCACGCCGAAGATGTCACCGCCGACGATCTGCTGGACGTCGCCGAGGTTGAACGCCTTGAGGTGCATCGTCTTGCCGCTGAGCTGCACCGTGTCCGAGTTGAAGAGCATCGGGGCGAGGACGCCGATCGCGCGGCCTGCGATCCCGAGCCAACCCAAGCTCACCGGCAAGCGGCTCGACCCGGTGAGCTTCGGGTCGAACGTCAACCGCGCTGGCTTCACGTACTCGTTGTAAAGGTTGAAGTCAGCCACGAGGTTCGCGAACCCCGGATCGGTCTGCGCGATCGTGTCCGCCCGGTACTTCTGCGACCTGGTGAAGACGAACTCGCGCTCGTCGGCCGCGATCGCCAGGTCGATGAGCGCGCGGAGCACCAATGCGTTCGCCGGAGTCCAGAGCCGTTTGTCATCGAGGCGCTCGCGGATGGACTGCCTCGTGGGCAGCCGCGGGTCGCGCCCGGTGGCGAGAGTGGTGGGCAGGTCGCGACGCATCTCGGGGGTGAGGCCGGTCCAGAGTGTCGACCACAGTCCCGGTTCCTCATCGGTGAACTTCACCTGCTCGTCGGGCGGCAGTGCCCGGATGGCCTGCACGGCGATCCAGGCGTCGCGCCGCGTGAACGTCGCCCAACCGAGGAAGATCCAGCTGAACGTGCCGGACGGGACGAGGCCGCGGGCCTGCCGCCGGAGCGCGACGGTGTCGCGCAGCTTGTTCAGGTCGAGCAGGTCGTTGCGGCCACGCTCGCCGAACAGGAAGTCGTTCGGGAGGGCGGCGATGACGTCGTTGAGCTTCTGCCGCGCGTCGATGCGCCGGATGACGGCGACGCGGTGGGTCGCGTCGTAGGGCAATGGCTTGCCGTCCGCACCGTGATCCCACGGGCTCGGCGCGCCGTTCTCGTCCTGTCCGAGCAGCGTGCGGACGGTCCTTTGGGCGTTCTTCGCGCTGTGGTCGGCGTCCCAATGCTTGATGATCTCCTCGGCCTTGGCCTGCAGTTCCTTCGGCGACAATCCCGGGATCTGGGGCGGGACGGCGATGTACTCGCTGCCCACGCCGGTGTACTCGCCGCTGGCGAACATGTCGTCGGGGAGGTTGTCCTCGAGGCGGTGCAGCCACTTGCCGTTGTCGAGCTGGCGCCAGTTGTCCTGTGCCGGGACCGGTGTGCTGCGCACGAGCAGGTAGGCGAATCGCGCGTCGTTGTCGGTGACCGCCCAGTCGAACAGGCCGTAGGAGAGCCGCTCGGTCGCGCGGCTGAGGTTCGGCAGAGGGGCACGCGCGCTGAGGACGGTGTGCAGCGTCTGCTTGTACGCGCCGTCGCGGTCGTCGGAGTCGACGTGGTCGAGGATCTTGTCGATCAGTCCTTCGGAGTCGAGCTGGGTCACGGTGGCGACGAGTTCGTCGGAGACGGGCGCCGGCTCGTTCCCGCGTTTCGGCGGCGGAGGCGGCGAGGTCTGGACCGGCTGCGCAGGGAGGATGGCCTTGGCCACCGGCGTCGTGTCGGGGGGCGAGGTCTTGGCGGCAAGGGTCTGCAACAGGCGGAGCGCGCGGCGAACGGTCTCCGCGTTCGAGCTGCCCAGGACGATGCGCACCTCGGCGGCCGTCCCGTTGTTGACACCCTTCTCCTGCGTTTCGAGCGCCTGTTCTGTCTTGACCGCCTTCTGCAGGTCGTCGAGGTCTGTGCCCGTGTCGGGGCCGGAGTTGAGCACCGCGCGGAACACATCGCGACGGTCGCTCTGCAACAGCTCGAAGCGAATGGAAGGGCCGACCCGTGCGAGGGTGTTCATGAGGGCGCGACGGGCGGTCGTCCCCAGCCGCCCCGGCGCGACGCCGTGCAGTGCCGTGGTGATCCCCGGGTAGCGGGTGCTCGGTCCGGTGAGCTGGCCGGCGAGCTTGGGCACCTCGTCGGTCGTCAGCGCCGAGAGGACTGCGATGCACTGCTCGGGATAGGCCGCGTGGTGCCCGTCGTCGAGCAGCACGAGCTGGATGCGGTCGTTCTGGTCCAGCGCGCGAACCAAGGCGCGCGCGACCACGAACTGCAACGTGGCGAGGATCCGCAAACAGTTCTCGATCATCGATTCCTGCGTCTGCGTCCACGGGTGGTCGAGCAGTCCGTGCAACGTCCTGAGGTCGCCACCGTGGTTCTTCTTCACGAGCAGCGTGAGCTGCTGTTCGAGTTCGGCGGCGCTCGGATCGCGGTCTTCGGTCGCGGGATCGGTGGGCGGCGCGGTTGCGGCGGCGACGCCTGTCGCGCCGCCGTCGCGGGCCACGTGCCCCTCCGGCAGCGCCTCACGCGGCACCCAGAGCATCCGTCCTTCTCGCCGCGCGTCGGCGAGGCCAGCGGCCTCGGCTTCGGCGGCGGTGACGTCGGGCGTGACGGTGGCGCGGTTGCGGTGCTGCCGTGCGTGGACGAGCTCGTGGACGAGAAGGGGGAGGATGTCGGCGTTCGGCGACCCGGACACGACGATCATGTCGTCCGACGCGGCGCCGTGGGCGGCACCATCAGTGGGTGCCACGGTCACGCTCACGCGCGCTGGGTCGAGGCCGAAGCTTGGAGCCAAGCGATCGACGGCCGCACGGATGCTCCGGCACCACTCGTCGGCGACGGGGTGCCAAGCGAGGTAGGTCGCGCTCGGCGACGGCGACGGCGAAGGGGGCGGTCTGGCGGTGTGCTCGTCCTGCGCTTTCCCGCGGATCGGACCGCTCGTGCCGGCGGACGTACGCACGCGTTGCTCGGCTGGCGCGGGCGGGCGTGCCCGCGCGGCCGCCAGCGACCGGCCGCCGGTGTCCGACCCGGCACGGCCGGAGTTGCGCGCCGCGTCAGTGGGGGCCGACGCGCTCGCCACGCCTCACCCGTTGATCGTGTTGAGTGGCAACCACGTATCGAGCGGCGCCGGGAAGGAGCGGATCGGCAGTAGCACCCGACCCCGCACGACGTTGCCGGTGATCGCGACTTCGGGTACCACTGCGGTCGCCAACGCCAGGGTGCGCTCGGTCGTGGTCGCGATGACGTTGCTGGTGACGGCCGTGAACTCCGGCCCGATCACTGCGGTGGAGATCATCGTCAATGGCGTGACGATTCGGTTGGTGGCGAGCAGCACGGTCGCGGTCGTGTCGTCGGCACGCCTCGAGTAGACGAACAGCGCCGGTCCGCTGAGAGCACCTTCGCGGAGATGGCCCCCGCGAACGCGCAGGTCGATGCCGTTGCTCTCGACCCGGATGCTCGTGTCGAGACGTTCGGGTGCCGACGAGAGGCGCTGTAGCTCGTTGATCGCTGACCAGGCCGCGGCGTAGTTCGCCGGAAGCGGCTCGAGCATGTACTCGTCGGCTGCGTCCTTCGACGGATTGAACTCGACAGTGGTCGGCTTCTTCGCGCGCTGGGCCTTTGGCGCATCGGCTGCGTTCGCGTCGTCGGGGTTCGTGTCGGATACGACCTCGTGACCCGTCGACAAGTCCTGCACGAGGCTCTCCATGAAGCCGGTCTGCGCTGTCTTGGCGCGGGCGCGCAGCGCGGAGATCGAGTCCTTCTCGTACTGCGCGAGATTGCGCAGCACGAACCCTTCGAGGACCGGCAGCGGGTACGTCTCGCCGAAGAGCACGGCGTACGCGAAGTACACGTCGAACAGCAAGCCGCCGATCGCCGAGCGTGCCGTCGTCAGGACGCCGGCGGCCTCCACCGGCGCCTTGTACTGACCGCCGACGAGGTCGGTGCTCGCGGTCGTCTCTGCGTCGAGAAGCCAGAAGCCGCCGTAGCACTGGTCGACCACGTTGTCCCAGATCCGGACCGTGCCGATCGTCGCGACCACCGCCGCCGCCGCGGTGATGCCCTCGAACCGGTTGTCGGTGATCTCGGCGTCGTCGAAGATCGCCCGCAGGTGCGCGGCGCCCAGCGACTTCACCTTCTTGACGTCGCCCTCGCGCGGCGCCGCCGTGGGCACGAGCAGGAAGCCGATGAGCAGATGCACGTCCTGCTGCTCCTGGCTGTCTTGCCGCACCACCGGCTCGGGGTGGTGGCTGAACAGATTGTTCTGCAGTCGCACACCCCAGGCGCCGCCTGAAGCGAAGATCGCCACGCCGAAGACGTTGCGCGGCATCGGGTCAGTCGCCTTCGTCTGGTGCTCGCCGACGCTGAACCGGAACATGCAGTCGGTGACTTCGAGTTCGGCGCAGTCGACGGTGCGGATTGCGATCGACACGAAGCCGTTGGCGCGTACTCGGTTGATCGCCCGCACCGCGTCGCGGTTGAACACCGACCCGGATGCGCCGCCGATCCTCGCGTCCTCCGCGGACACCTGCGGCAGTTCAAACTCGAAGCCGCTGATGGTCGCCTCGTCGACGTCGGCGAGGACGAACAGGCCTTGCCCGAACTCGTCCTCCTTGCCCGCGGCCGCCGCGATCGATCGCGCCCTGGGTGCACGCCTCGCAGGTGGACGTTCGAGTTCTGCCGGCGCAGCACGAGCGGCACCGGCAGTTCGTAGCGGCCGGGGGTGAAACAGATCGTGACCCGGCCCGTTCTGTCGTTGGCCGAACGGCCGGCCGTGGCCCTGTCCACGATGTCTTGCAGCTTGCCCTCCGCCACGTCGCGCGGGTGCACCTCGACCGTGCAGCAGCCCTCGTTCTCGATCGCGGTCAGCGGTGGGAAGGGGATGCGGCAGTCCTCGAGAACGATCGACTTCTCCTCGCCGGCGATCTCGACGACGGCCAGCGGGCACACCCACTCGCGCGGACCGTCGGGCGGCTGCGGCGCGCGGAGCAGCCGATCGGGGTAGACGGTCGTCGGCGTACTCGGCCGCACCCCGATGCACCAGAAGTCACCGGCGCGCGGTGGGCCGTCCGCCTGCGATCGTGATCGTCACCTGCACGCCCGTGCCGGTGAGCGTGATCGGCGTATCGAGCGTGTTGCCGGTGATCAGCTCCTCCCACACCCGCAGGTAGAGCTGCGGTGTCTGCGTCGGTATCGGTGTAGTCCGCGGGCAGCGCCGCCGGGAACTGCACGGTCTTGGTGTCGGGGTCGTACGGTGCGGTCAGCACGCCGACCTCGCCGTTCAGCGCCGCGACGTAACCCTCGACGGCGCCGTCGCTGCTCGACAGTTCGGCGGTCGAGCGCAGCACCTGCACGGCCTGCCCGGCGACGAGGACGGTGGAAGTCGTCGACCGGGCTGCGTTGCAGTGTCAGGACAGGGTTCGCGCTGGCGTCGGGCGTGACGCGGTACAGCATCGACGCGTCGTCGTAGCCCCACAGGATCGAGAACGTGCCGTCCTGATCGTTGTCGACGATCTGGACGCGGATCAGCTGGTTCTCCGCACCGAGGTAGCCGCCGGTCGACGATGGCTCGCACGGATCCGCGTCGGCTCGGGTGCCCCCTCCCAGGTGACGAGCAGCCGACCGTTCGACTCCAGCTGCATCGTCTTCGGGTCGAACGTCGCTCCGTCCGCTTCCCAGTTCTTCTCGTCCTCCGCCAGCGCGTCGCGCACGTCCTCCCGTCCGTGTTCAGCAGGTCGATGTGCTGCAGCAGCCGAGTGCGGGCCGCGCCGTCGGGCCCGCCGAGTGCCGGCTCGTACAGCATCGGATCCTCGACCGCGGTGACGTCGGTCTCGCGCAGCGTGCAGCACGACGTGCGCGGAGGCCCTCCGGCATGACCTGCGGTCCGTCGAGCCAGTCGGGCTGCTGTCCGTAGCTGACCGGCGCGTCGAGCTCGACGCGCAAGCCGCCGACGTACATCGTGCCGGCGCCGACGGTGAGCGCGCCGCCGACGAACGAGACGGCGTAGCCGTCGTCGGGGGTGCCGGCCGGTCCGACGATGTCGAGCAGCTCCTTGCGGCGCTCCTCCGCGTCGATGACGCGCTGTTCGTTCTGCTCGGCCTCCAGGCTGACCCGTCCCTGCTGCGGGACGACGCCGGTGTACTGACGGCCGGAGTCGAAGGACAGGCGTGCTACGTCGGTGGCCATGGTCTGCCTCTCGTGTATTCGCCGTCGGGGTCCGGCTGCCGGCAGGTGGATGAGGACGGAGCTGAGCCCGATGGGCAGGTACTCGTGCAGCTTGATCAGCAGCGAGCGGTCCTTGATCGCGGCGGCGTCGCGGCAGAAGACGCCCATCTCGGAGCCGTCGTGGCTGCCGGTGAGCAGGCTCGGCGGCCCGCCGGTGTTGCCGCTGAGGATCGCCGAGTCGGCACCGTCGTGCAGTTGCGCGTAGCCCCACTCGCCGTACCGGCGGCTGACCATGATCGGCGCGCCCGGCGCGACCTGCACCGACTCGTAGCGGCGCGGCAGCGCGCTGTCGGTCGACCACGCCGAGAAGCGCACGCAGCCGTCCTGCGCGTCGCGCACCCGCACCACGTCGTCGAGGATCGACTCGCTGCATTCGAGCCGGTGGACGTAGGCCGGCCCGAGCAGCGTGGTGCCGGGTCAGCTCGACGAGCCCGCTCGTCGGTGGCGATCGCAGCGTCGGCCAGCGCGAGCGGGTACGCCTCGGCGCAGCAGCTGCCGGTTCAGTGCCGCCAGTCCGGCCGCGTCGGCAGGAGGGACGAGAACGGCGGCGGCGGTCGAGTCGCGCAGCGGCCGGTCGGCGAAGCGGCTCGCGGTCCAGATCAGCGGGCCGTCGATGACGGCCTGCAGATCGGCGACGACGAGGGCGGCGTCAGCGGCGCTGACGTCTGCGTGGTCGGCGTGGGCGGCGACGGCCGCGGCCGCCGTCGGCGAGCTGCGCCGGCGAGCCAGGTGGAGAGCTCGTCGCGCTTGTGGTTCAGCGCGCTGAGCATGCCGTCGGCGTCGCGCAGCGCGGTGAGCGTGCCCGGCAGTTCGGACGGCGAGGCCCTGCACCACCGAGTCGTTGACGCGCAGCGTCTCGACCAGCCCGCCGGTGCGGGTGCGGATCGGGCCGGTGATGCTGCGGTCGACGGTGAACGTGGACACCTCGCCCTCGACCCACACGGTGACCGGCGCGAGCGTCGCGGTCGTCGACGCTTGTGCCGTAGCACGGCTGGTGGGGTGAGCAGGTTGCCGCTGGTGCCCGGGTCGAGCGTGCAGCAGGAAATCGTGACGTCGTGGAAGCGGCCGCGCAGGACGATGTCGGTGCCGCTGAAGCAGCATCCCCTCCAGCCGCAGCGACGACGTCGAGGTGGCGGCGCCGGTGAAGACCCACGGCCCGCTGCCCTCGGTGACCCGGATCACCGCGCGCTTCTGGTCGGCCGCCGTGATCGTGACGGTGCCGATCGGCGCGGCGGCCGACCCGACCGGCGCGACGGCGGTGAGGGTGAGCCCGTCGGTGACCAGTACCGTGCCGGTGTCGCCCAGCGCCGCGATCGCGTTCGGCAGGGTGATCGCCGAGCCGCCGTCGATCCGGTTCACTGGCTGCGGAGACGACGGGACGGTCACGCCGACCTGCGCGGCGGTCGTACGGGCCCGGCGCCGATGCGGCAGAAGAGCCCGTAGTGGTAGCCGACCTCGACGGCGGCGGCGCGCCGGCGCGGGTGGCGAACCGCCCGACCTCGGGCCACACGCTCACCTGCGACAGGTCGATCGGGTCGCCCGAGCCGGTCGCGGACACCGACAGGCTCTGCGGCCAAAGCGTCGCGTTCGGGTCGGGGTAGGCCTCGGGACCGGGTGGGGCAGGTGCTCGGCGGTGATCGCGTCCCACAGCGCCGCGGTCAGCGGCATCGGCAGCTGCCAGACGCCGACCGGCACCCAGCTCTCGCCGTAGTCGTTGCCGCCGCGCGCGGCCGCGGTGAACAGCGGGATCTGCCGGCCGGTCGGGTCGAAGGTGTAGTGGCCGGGGCAGCCGGCGACGGCACCGGCGTCGCGCGGTCGACGGTCAGCGCGTTCGTCCGCCACAGGAAGAAGCCGATCTTGGGGATGCCGTACCAGCCGAGCGCGCCGCGGCCCGATCCGCACGTCGACGCGGTGGTGGTACTCGTCGTAGGCGGTGCCGGTCAGTGAGGCGCCGAGCGGGTTGCGCAGATCGGCCCAGCCGCCGGCGGGTGTGCCGGTGAGCAGGCCGGTGAGCTGCTCGGCGCGCTGCAGGGTGAGGGCGTCGGACGGGTCGGCGGCGTCGGCGGGACGGCCGATGGCCGGGTCGAGGTTGTGCCGGTTGCGCGCAGAGTCGCCGGAAGAACTCGATCACCCGCGTCTCGTAGCCGGTGACGTCGTGGGCGAGCTGCTCGAGCAGCGCGACGGTGCCCTTGCGGCGGCGGTAGTAGATGGTGTTGGCGACGTCGAGGCGCTGGCCGCGCGCGTCCATGCTCGGCACGAGGTTGGTGGCGAGCAGGTCGGCGATGTACGGGACGACCCAGCTGTCGCAGGTCTCGATCGACTGGTCCTCCCAGAGCCGGTCGATGCTGCGCCGCACGACCGCCATCGACGCGCCGATGCGGTCGAGCAGTTCGCGCAGCGGCCCGTCGCCGTCGAGGGTCTGGCTGTCGGCGGCGCGGTACACGGCCGGGATCAGCGACCACAGCTTGTCGGCGTACCGCTCGTCGTAGAGGTCGCGCACCGCGGCGTCAGTCATCGGCGGGCTCCTCGCCGGCGAGGACGACGTCGGCGGCGCTGAGCGTGAAGAACCCGCCGGCGCCCGGGTCGAAACGCGGACCCCCCGACCAGAACAGCAGGGACCGGAAGCGTGACGACCAGCGCGCCCGAGCCCATGGGTGGCGAGTACGCCGGGCAGGGCGAGGACGACCTCTTCGATGCGGCTGCGGTAGAGCACCTCGCCGAGCCCGAGCACGCCGGGTGCGAACAGGCCGTCGACCAGCGCGGTGCGTGACCGACGCGTAGACGTCGGCGGCGACGTAGCTCGGGTCGAGCACGAGCGTGAGCCGCAGGTGGAACACGTGCTTCGATCGCCTTTACGACGACGAGAGGACGGTTCGGGTCGGCCTGCGCGACGAGCGCGGACTGCGCCGACGTGACCGCAGCCGCGTCGTCGCCGACGTACACCCGGACGATCGGCCGCTGCTCGTCGGCGTCCCACTCCCAGGCGGCCGCGGCGCGGGTGACGCCCGGCGCGGCGGCGGCGACGGCGGCGTAGTCGTCGCCGCTGATCGGCGCGCCCGAAGGTGAGCACGGACCGCGGTGCGAGGCCGCGCAGTTCGCTGGTCGGTTGTGGGTCCGACCCGCCGCCGGGCGGAACCGGGTTGCTGCACCGAGCGCAGGTTCGGCACCGGCGTCAGCACCTGCGACAGCGCGCCGGGCGCCGGCACCGCGGCACCCGAGCCCGTCCGGTAGGTGGCTGAGACCTTCGCACCGGTCGCCAGACGGCGACCGGTCTCGCCGTCGCCGGTGCGCACGTGCGTCTTGCCCGTCGTCGTCGTCGTACGTCTCGAAGATCGCCTCGTCCGGGCCGTGGCCGAAGAGCATCGGCACCTCGGTCCAGTACCGGCCGTCGACGGTGAGCACGACGGTCGATGAGTAGCCGTCGCCGGAGCGGCCTGGCTGGTCGGCGAGGAAGGTGACCGGCGACTTCGAGAGCATGAAGTCCTGGCCGGGCGCGGTCGGCGTCGCCGGTGCCGAGCTGCTCGTCGCGCACGGTCTTGCCGCGGCTGACGTCGATCAGGTCCCACAGCACGCGCAGCGGTGCCTGCAGCGCAGGCAGGGTTGCGTCGGGATCGGCCGGGGCCACGGTGACGTCGCCGTTGCCCGCCGTCGGGGTCGCGGTGACCGTCGGCGCCGTTGCCGTTCGCGTCGTCCACCAGCGCCTTGGTCGCGACGCCGGCGGCTGCGGCGGGAGGACGCGCGAGGGTGAGCGTCGTCGGAAGTGCGGTGAGGGTGCGCGACCGGGGTGTCGAGCAGCGTGCCGACGTCGGCCCAGCCGCCGCGCACGGTCACCTGCGTGGCCCCGCCGATGCCGCCGAGGTTCGAGCCGGTCGGCGCTGTCGACGGTCAGGTCGGCCACCGCGATCGCGATGCCGTTGTCGCCGGGCGAGGTGGCAGGCGTGCTCGAGTTGGCGTTCGCGTACCAGACCTTCTCGGCGTACTGAGTCAGCCGCGCGAGCACGAAGCCGGTGCCGTGGTGCGAGCCATCCGCCGCGCCTGGCGTCTCGACGAGCAGTGGGTCGCCGCCTTGAGATAGCGGGCCGGCGAGTCGAGGACGAGTTCGGTGGCCGTGACCACGGTGGCGTTGGTTGGCAGTGTGGACAGGTGTTCGGTGTGCGTGTCGCGGGCCAGCCGATAGTCGGCCGACACCGCGTTTGCCGGCAGGCCGCCGGTGCCGCTGAGCACCACGCGGGTGTTCGTGCGGCCGTGCGGGTCCTTCTCGGCGGCCAGGCCGGTCACGGTGACGACGGCGGCCGGGTCGTTGACCGTCGTCCACGACTTCGCGATCAGCAGCAGCCGGTCGCCGCGGCTTCGAGCGTCGGCGCTGCCCTTGAGCAGCACGCCGCCGCGGGCGATGAGCTGCGGCGTGCGCCGGCGGCTCGGCGGTGCCGGGCGCCGCGGAGGCGGGCGGCGCATTCGGCGGGGCCGGGTGCGGCGAGGTCGTCCGGCGTCGGGGCCGGTGACGCTGGTCGGCGGGTCGAACGTGACCGTCGCGGTCGTCTCGAACGTCTGCGACTCCAGCTCGGGGGTGGCCTTCGACGCGATGCCCGTGCCCGCCGGGCACGAGCGAGCGGTGCCGGCGACGGAGGCGAGGACGGCCAGCCGTGCCGGTCGCGCCGATGCCCGGCCGCGGCCGGTAGCCGAGCAGGCTCACGAGGTGCCGCACGCTCGAGTCCAGCTGCGCGGTGCCGAGGTAGTCCTCGTTGGCGATCCGCTCGTTGTAGAAGGTGAGGATGTCGGCGATGTAGGCCCACCAGTCGAGGACCTGCAGGCCGAGGTCGCTGCCGGCGGTCGGCCGCCAGACGTCGAGTTCGGTCTCGCCGTCGAGGTGCTGCAGCAGCGCGCGGCGGAACGTGGCGAAGTCGCCGACGCGGTAGGCGATCTGGCGCAGCCCGCTCGGGTTGCTGATCGGGAAGCGGTTGGGCAGCTCGCCGCAGCCCACTGCGCACCCGCAACCGCACGGGCAGCTCACGTCACTTGCCCCCCTGCACGACGACCCGCAGCGAGCCGTGGTCGGGCAGGCTGGGGTCGTTGTCGACGCGGATGATCTCGTCGCGGCCGACGGTGACCATCTCGGGCATCGGCGACGAAGTCGGGGAGGTAGCCGCGGCGGCGGTACTCGATGCCGACGACGCCGTCGACGCCGTTGGCGCGCTGGATCGCGGCCTCGAGGTCGCTGCGCTCCAGCGGGGTGCCGAAGCGCATCTGCCCGGGCGCGAAGAACGCCGGCTTGCCGTCGCACAGCGTGCCGGTGCCGAGCTCGATCGAGCGACCGCCGCCTCGACCTCGCCGCGCAGCGCCAGTGTGCAGCGCGCAGACGATGACGATCAGGTCGAGCCCGACGTAGCGCGGGTCGGGGCGTGTACACCTCGTACCCGGCGATGTGGCGGCGGTCGAGCAGCTCGATCAGCTCGATGTGCTCGTCGAGGGTCGCCTCCTCGATCGACGCTCGGCTGGGCGGTGGTGAAGACGGTCAGCCAGCTGCCGGTCCAGCGCATCGCGGTGCCGGCGTCGAGCACCCAGTCGAGCTCCTCGGCGGCCGTCGTGTAGTCCTCGGCGCGCACGGCTCGGAACTGGCGTGGCGCGGAAGGCGTACGGTGCGCTGGCGCGCACGTGGTCGAGCGTCTCCTCGTCCGGCGCCGCCGGTCGCGGCGAACGGGTTGGTGGCCGCGAGGACGACGTCGCTGATCGCCGGCGGCACTGTGGTGATCGAGACGGCCGCCGACGTTGCCGGCCGCCCCGCGGTGACCCGGTAGGTGACGTCGAACGTCGCGCCGGCCGCGGGCCGCTCGCCGAAGATCCCGGTGCCGAAGCGGATCGAGTCGCCGTCGTCGCCGTCGTACTCCCACCACGGCAGCCCGCCGATGCCGCTGCGCGCGGATGTCGCGGTAGCTGCACCGGGTCGACGGTGTAGCCGTCCTCGAACAGGTCGGCGTCGAGCAGCGAGCGCGCCACCGCCACGGCACGGGCTCGTCGCCGGCGTCGAGGCCGGGCGCTGCACGACGAAGATCTCGGGCGTGATCGTCTCGTCGTCGGCGACGTCGTCCGACAGCCACGCCAGCCGCCCTGCGGTGAGCGTGTGCAGGTACACCGGCGCCGGATCGCCGCAGCCGGCATCGGGCCCGCTGCGCACGACGGCGGCCAGCGGCGCGTCGGCGCGGACGGGTCGGGGTCGATGACGAACGTCTCGGTGTAGCGCGCGCCCCTGGCTCGCCGGCGACGAGGTTGCCGGCCAGCACCGTCCGGTCCAGGTGCGTGCTCGGCGGTCAGTGCCTCGCTTCGCGTCCCAGCGCAGGTGGGTGACCGCGACCCCGTAGAGCGGGTCGGTCTCCTCGATCGCGCCGGTGAGGTGCACGACCTCGCGCACCGGCTGGTCGGCCGCGGTCGGTGCGGCGGTGTCGATGAGGACCGCCAGGCCGGTGGTGCCCAGCTGCGGGTCGCCGACCGGCAGCGCGAAGCCGTGCGCCGCTGATCCACATCTCGGTGGCGCCGACCGGCAGGCACGTCCTGCGAGTCGTCCCACAGGTAGGGCACCATCCGCGGCGGCGGGCGGGGTGACGCTGTGGTCGAGGCGGTTCCACCGCGGGTCGACGCGCAGCGGGTTGATGCGCAGCCGCGCCGGTCTCGGTGTCGACGAGCCCGTCGCCGAGCTCGAACGGCAGCGTGCTGCCGTCGGGCTGCGGTGCCTCGACGATGATCCCGGTGGGCAGGTTGGCGTACTTCACGTCGAGCTGCACGAGTGCTCGCGCCGAGGTGGCCGGGCCGGACGTCGTAGTCGACGAGCCGCGCGTGGCGCACGGCCGACACCCGCTGGGTCGCCGTCGCGAGCGTCGACTCGGCGGCGATGCGGTCCTGCGTGTAGCTGAGGTCGTCGCCGACGGCGCTGAGCAGTTCGGCGAGCATCATGCCGAGGTCGGGTTCGTCGCGCTCGACCCAGCGCGGGGTAGGCGATCGCCGAGTAGTCCAGCAGCGCCCGCAGGAAGCTGGCGAAGTCCTTGGCGAGGTAGTCGATCGACGGGCCCGCCGTCTGGCGGTTCGAGGCAGGTCTCGGCGGGGCGCGCAGTCGAGGTCGGACGGGCAGCCCGCCTTGAACGTGAAGCGCACGGCTGCGAAGTACGGGTCGAGCGACGCGGCTGTCGATGCGCAGCGTGTAGAAGGAGAAGTCGCCGCAGAACGGGGTGTGCAGCGACAGCGTCGGCCGTCCTTCGTCGTCCACGGCCCAGTCGGTCGCGGCGATCGGGAAGGACCGGCACGGTCGGCACCGACTCGCCGCCGGTGATCGTCACCGGGTTGGTCGCGGCGAGCGTGCCCTGCACGGTCACGGTGTTGAGGAAGTGCACGCGCAGTGACGTCTGGTCGGCGCTGGCGATCTCGACGAAGTCGATCCCGTTCAGCGTCGTCGAGGCGACGAGGTCGGCGAGACGGTCCGGCATGTCAGATCACCTTCACCGTCACGGTCTGCGGCCCCTGCGTGTCGACCAGGAGTACGAGATGGTGACCAGCAGTTCGCCCTCGTCGACGCCGCTGGCCGGGTCGGCGCCGGAGCGCACGTCGATGCCGACGAGCTGCACCTGGTCGCCGAGCCAGGCGTCGATCGCCTGCTGCACCTGGATCTTCACGGTGGCGGCCAGCGCGTCGTTCTGCGGTGCGAACACGAGCGCGGCGCAGCCCGCAGCCGAACTCGGGCAGGTTCACACGCTCGCCGGGGCTGGTCAGCAGCAGCTGCTCGATGAGCTGGTTGACGTGGTCGGCGTAGGACGCGCGGGCCACCTGCTCGGCGCCGGCGTCGATGCGCAGCGGGTACGCGTAGTCGTGGCGCACGCGGTTCACAGGCCGCTCGCCTTCGACTGTGTCGACTTGATCTGCACCGGCCCCTGGATGCCGATGCCGCCGATGCACAGGCCGACGCTGTCGGTGGTCAGCGGCGAGTTGCCGTCGGCGGTCGCCTCCAACGCGGTGGTGATCCACTGCACCTGCATGCACGGGCTCGGGCTGACGCCGACCACGAAGCTGCAGCCGGCGATGGTGAACGTGTCGGTGGAGAGCACGATCTGGTCGCCGCCGAGGGTCACCTTCGAGTTCGACGCGACGATCGCGATGACCGTGCCGCTGTGCGGGCACGCCAGCGAGGAGGACGAGGTCAGGTAGTCGCCCATCACTGCACCTTGAACGCGTCGTCGTTGATGGACACGCCGTCGCTGCCGATCGCGACCGACGCCGAGTCGGTGCTCGCCTTCACACCGTCGCTGGTGAACGCCGTCTTGCCGCCGTTGGAGTCCTCGATGTGCACCTCGTCGCCGTCGTCGTCGAACAGCAGCTTGTGCGGCGCCGCGGTGACGACGCCGCGCGTGGTCGGCGACGCGTCGGACGGCAGTTCGCCGGAGCGCCAGAAGCAGCCGGTCCAGATCGGGTACGACACGTCCCCGCCCTCGAACTCGATCCACACCGCGGCGCCGGTGTCGGGGACGAAGAAGAAGCCGACGTCTTTGCCGGCGTAGGGAACGCACGGCAGGCACCAGCCCGTCGTCGTCGTGCCCGAGCACGGCGGGCACGGTCGCCTTGATGCGCAGCGTCGAGGAGTCGACGTCGGTGACGGTGCCGCGGTACTTGCCGTAGAACCGGTGCTGCAGCCGGTCGGCGAGATCCATCAACAACTGTTCGTTCACAATGACAGGCCCCCGGTTCCGCCGGACGGTGCCGGGCCGATCGCGTTGCGAACGAGGACGAACGCCATCGAGTGCGCCTGGGTCGTGATGCTGTGCCGCACGCTCCACACCAGGTACGGCCCGGACAGCAGCGAGCCGCAGCCCTCGACCTGCACCACCGTCCCGACCCGCAGCACCTGTTTGAGGACGGCGAGGTCGGCGGTGCCTTCGCACTTGGCGAACCAGCCCGCCTCGCGCAGCAGGCCGCTGGCGCGTTGCGGCAGCTCGGAGGTGTCGGCGGCCGCGGTGAGGATCACCGTCTTGTCCTTGCCAGCGAAGTCGGCGAGGCTCTGCGCGTCGAGCGCCTCGAGACCGGAGTCGGAGGTGTCGGCGCTGACGCCGTCCTGGTCGTCGTCGTCGAGGGTCGCTTGGCGCGCGGCGACGGCGGTCGGCGCGCGTGATGTCCCAGTTGAACTCGAGGACGGGGACCGACGCCTTCGAGTCGTCGTTGAGGTCGATCGTTGTGACGGGATCAGCGGAGAGGTCGGGCGTCGCGAAGTAGCCGATGTACTGTCCCGGCTTCTCGCCGCAGGTGACCCGGCACCAGCGGCCGGTACGGCGCGCGAGGCGGCGCAGGAAGTCGATGTCCGAAGCGCGCTGCATCAGCGTGTGCTCGTCCTCGGTGTGCGTGGGTGCGTTCTCCTTGTCGTTGTCGGGTGAAGGCGAGGCGTCATGGTTCTGGAAGATCTGCGCGGCGACGTCGACGTCGGACATGCCCGACCATTCCTTGACGGTCTCGGTCAGCCCCATCAGCACGCTGGCGTCCTGCCCCCACACGTCGACGGTCGCGCCGGACGGTCCGGCCGGCATGCGGACCTTGTGGGTCAGGACGTAGCCGTCGAAGATGCACTGCTTCGCGCCGCCGCCGTCGGGAGTCACGACGACCGCGATGTTCGAGTACGGCGCGATGCGGTCGTCGTCGAGCCAGGTGAGCTCGCCGTCCTTCTCGGCGACCGGAAGCTGCAGTGCGATCGCGTCGGGCAGGTCGGCGTTCTCCTCGATCTCGAGCTTGGCGATCACCTCGTAGAACGTCGTCATCGGCGGGCGTGCCGTTGAAGAGCACCTGGTACGTGGACATCGCTCAGGCTCCTGCCGGCGGGATCGCGATCAGGTCGTGCTGCGCGAGCGCGTCGGGCACGACCGCGTCGTTGGCGTCGCAGAGCTGCCAGAAACGGGTGGCGTCGTGCAGGTAGTGGTAGGCGATGAGGTCGAGGCGCTCATCCTCGGCGCGCGGATGCCAGCCGATCGGATCGCGCCGCACCGGCAGCGGGATGCAGGTGGCCGTCACGATGGTGCCGTCGAGCAGGGTCACCTGGTAGGTGCCGGCGTTGGCGTAGCGGCTGGTCGGCGTGAACACGTGCGGCCTCAGATCGGGAGCATGCCGACGATCGAGTCGGCGGCGTTGCCGAGGTTGGCGACGGCCAGCGCCTGGCGCAGGCCCTGGGAGTAGGCGTTGGCGGCCTTCGCGACCTTCGCGAGCGTGTCGGTGTCGTAGCTGAGTTCGTCGGTCGGTGAGCACGCGCAGCTGCAACTGCACCTCGGCGTGGGTCGGGTTGAGGAGCTTGTCGTAGATGCGCTCGGTGATCGTGAGCGCGGTGACCCGGACCGGGCACGATCCGTCCCGGCCCCCAGACGAACAGCACCGTGTTGATCTTGTTCGCCGGCACGCTCCGCTGCGTGTTGGACGAGGACGCGCCGAACAGGCTGCCGATCGCCGCGGTGACCGTGCCGAGCAGTCCGCCGGTCGTCGCGTTGGCCGGGTACAGCAGCATCTCGAGTGCGGCCAGCCGGGTGTAGACACCGCTGACGTGCGCGAACTGAGCGGCCGGAGCGAGGCCGTCGGCGATGCGAGTCGGCGGAGTCCAGCGCCAGCGTGAAGCTGAACGACTCGCCCGGATTCCCCTTCACCGCCAGGGGATTCGTCTGCGTCTGGTTCGGACCTGCGTCGGGCGCCTCGGGCTGCGTCCACGAGTGGGTCATCGTCTCCGGGTTGTACTGGAAGATGATCATGTTCGGGATCGGGATGAGCCCCGTGGGCATGAACTCGACCAGCGCGCCGCGCAGGTAGAACGCCATTCAGCTCGCCGCCTCGACCCGCAGCGCGGCCGCGATGGCTGCGGCGACCGCGTCCGCGATCTCGGCCACTCCGCGTCCTGTCTGCGGCGGCGACGTCGACGCTGAGCGTTGCCGCGTCGACCGACTTGGGCAGCTTGGGCAGGCGGCCGAGCGCGAGCGCGACGAGTTCGGCGAGGCGCCGCGCGTCGGCCTCCGACATCGGCCCGGCGTGCAGCGTGAGCCGGTCGACGTCGATGTTCGCAGTCGCCCGGGGCAGGTCATGCCGGTACCTCGCCGACGCGCGGTGCCGCGAGCGGGACCTCGAGCCGTAGCACGGTGCCGCGCTTGTCGAGCTCGCGCCGCGAGGCGGTCACGACGTGGGTGGTGTCGATCAGCTCGCCGGCCTCGCGTGCGTCGAACGCGGCGGCGAGCGCGATCGACGTGATCTCCGCGCCGGTCAGCTCGAGGTTGGCGGCGAGCCACTCGTGATCGAGACCTGCGGTCAGCGGCTCGCCGGTCGACGTCCTCTCCGGCAGTGCGCGGGCTCCACAGTCGTAGCCGCTCGGCCGGTGCCGGGCGCGACGAAGTCGACGATCACTCGCAGGCGGCGCAGGAATGCCGGGTCGAGGTCGCTCTTGCGGTTGGTCGCGAGGACGCCACGCCATGGAACGTGTCCAGGCGCTGCAGCAGATAGTCGATCTCGATGTTGGCGTAGCGGTCGTGGGCGTCGCGTACCCGGGTACGTTGCCCGAACAGCGCGTCGGCCTCGTCGAAGAGCACCATCACGTTGCTGCGCTCGCACTCCGCGAAGACGGCCGCGAGCCGCTTCTCGGTCTCGCCGATGTACTTGTTGACGACCTCGGCGAGGTCGACGCGGTAGAGGTCGAGACCGAGCGAGCGGGCGAGCACCTGCGCGGCCATCGTCTTGCCGGTGCCGCTCGGGCCGGCGAACAGCGCCGTGGTGCCCGTCGAGGTCGGGAACAGCCGCCGGAACTCCCAGTCATCGAGGACGTCGCCGGTCAGCACCACCTGGTTGCGCAGCCGCCACAGTTCGTCGGCGATCCGGTCGGGGACGATCAGGTCGTCCCACTCGTACGGACGCTCGAGCCGCGTCATCGTCTCCAGCGCGCCGGCGCGTAGCCGGCGCCGTACTGCGTCGGTGGCAACGTCTCGCCCGGCGGGCGCGGCCGCAGCGGCGACTCGGACGTCGGCGGGTCCTAACTGCCAGTCGCGCACCACCCATGGCGCGGGATCGCCGGTCCGTGCGGCCCACAGTCGCTCGCGCTGCGTGGCGCCCGATCGCGGGCAGCGTCCAACTCAGCCGCACCACGCCGTCGGGCGTGCTTGCGCTCGCACTACGCCGCGCGACGAGTGTGAGCGCGCCGGGTGACGCGTCGGTCCCGACGGGCAGCTCGCCGTCGTCGACCCAGATCGGCACGGCGTCGAGCAGCCGCGCGTCGCGCAGCGACCGCACCGGGTCGTCGCCCGTCATGACCAGCGGCGTGTGTCCGAGCGCCGTCGCGAGTTGGGCGAGCAGGGTGCGCCGTCCCGAGCCCGGTTCGCCGAGGAGTTCGACCTCGCAGCCGGCCGTCTGCGCGTCGACGATCGCGGCGACGGCCGTCCTCATCTGGTCGAGCAACTCGGGGTGCAGGCAGTCGAGCCCGTCGACCTCGACCGTGCCGACCGAGGCGCGCACCCGCACCCAACCCGCTTCGTCCCGCCACGAAGGACGCGATGTCCGGGTCGATGTGCCATGGGTTCGTGCGGCTGCCAGTGTCCGCCGTCCGGCTCGGCCAGTCGCCAGCGGGTCAACGACGACGCCGGCCCCGGCTGGTATCCCAGCGGCCAGCCCCACAGAACGCTGGCGGCGGCGGGAGTCGGCGGCGCGGGGCTGGCCGAGTCGTCGAGGTAGCCGAGGACGCGCGTGAGCGGCGGAACGAGCTCGCAGGCGGCGAGCAGCGCGAGCCACTCGACGTCGCGTTGCTCGACACCGAGCGTCTCGACGAGACGTCGCCATTGCGGGTCGGCGGCGAGCGCGCCGCGGGCCTCCTGCGCCTCGGCCACGACCGAGTCGTCGGGGTCGGACGGGCCGGCGAGCACCGCGTCGATGCCGTCGTGCACGGTCACCGACCGCCGAAGGCCTGCCATCGCTGTCGCGTCACGGACACGTGCGCCGCGGCCAGCGCCCGCGTCGCCTCCAGCCAGGTAACCGTCTGCGGCTCGTTCGTCACGGGACCACCGCCCACCGTGCGGGGTCCGACTCGACGTCGGCGACCCGAAGCCCGAGCTGGTACTGCCCTGCCGGCACGCTCGCGGGCGCGACGAAGGTGATCGTGTTCGCGCTGTGCTGCCACTCGCCGGCAGACGGCGCCGCGCCGTCGGCGATCCGAGTGAGCGTCGACTGAACCGAGGCGCAGCTCGGCGCCGTGCGGCCGGCACGCCGCGCACGTCGAGGGTGTACAGACCGCCCGCGTCCGTGAGCAGCGGTCCACCCGCCGGGTCGACCCACGCCGCGACGCTGAGCGGTACCGAGTCGCTGCGGAAGCCCGGCATCGCCGGCCGGGCGACGCGCAGCTCGTAGCGTCCTGCCGCCACTGGTGTGCCGGCCGGCGCCCGTACGATGAACGGCACGCCGTGCGCGGGCGGCGTCGGGTAGGGCGTGGTCAGCGGCACCTTCCAGGTGGCGGTCACGTCGGTCTCGGTCTCGACGCCGCCGGGATACGACACGAGCAGGATGTCGTCGGAGTCGGCCAGCATCAGGCCGTCGACCCGGACGTCCTGTCCGGTCACCCCGCCTGGCGCCGGTGCGGTCGTCGCCGGCGACTGCATGTAGCTGACCGGCGTCGGGCCGGGGGCGACGAACTCCACCTCGCGACGCGTCGAGAGCAGTTGCGGCAGCGGCGGGTCGTCCGGCGGCGCAGCGGGTGCGGCGACGAGCTGGTACTGGTGTACCGCCGGTGCGGGCGGCGGCAGCTTGTCGGGCGTGAGGAACACGACGCTGACGCGGTACTGCGCGGTCGTGCGCAGCGGTGCGCCGAGTGCCTGCCACAGCCGGCTCATCTCGTCGAAGGTCGGCGATTCGAGGACGAGCGTGGCCTGGCTCGGGGTGAGCGCAGTCGGGCAGCGGTGTCGGCGTGGGGATCGTGAAGGTGCCGTGTTCGTGCAGCGCCTGCATCGCGACGCTGAGCACCTGCTGCTCGTGCTGGTAGCTGGTCTTCGCCTGCGCCGACAGCATGTACCAGAGGTCCAGGCTCAGCGGCTCGAACGCGACCGGCTGCTTGCCGACGCCGCCGCCACTTTGCGCGGCCTGCGTCCAGAACGAGTTGGCGAGGAACTTGTCGGGCCCGATGTGGAACAGATAGACGCTCAGCTCGCAGTCGGAGTGGCCCGTCGGTGTCGTCGGGGTGCTGGCCCGAGACGTTCACCGAGAACGGTGGCGCGCCGCCGCCCCACACCGGGCTGGCGGCGAGCGCGTCGGTGATGATCTTGCGCAGCGTGTCGGTGACGATCGACAGGTCGTGCACGGCTCAGCCCTGCCCGAGTCCGTAGCCGGACGGTCGGCCGGCTCAGCCGCGTGGCCGGGGCGGGTGCGGCGACGACGATGGGCCTGACTGGCGGCGGGAACGCCGGCGCGGGCGGCGCGGGCGGGCCGGCGATCGTCACCTCGATGGTGCCGATGCGCACCTGCGGTTCGCGGACAGCCTCGCGGTGCGGCTGCGGTGCCGGAGCGCTAGGCGACACCGGTTGCGCCGGTGGCGCGGCGCGAGCCGGGGGAGGACAGTTCGACCGGGCGCGCCGGCAGACGTCGGGCGACGGCGTCGTCCCGCGTCGGGGAGGGGCAGCGAGCGTGCCGCAAGCCGTTCGAGTGCGTGGCCGACCGCCGGCGACAACGGCGGGCCCGGCGATCACGGCCGCGGGCTGCTCCGGCGGTGCCGTGAGCCGGATCGCGGCGGCCGGATGGGACGCCGCCGGTCGGGTCGGAGGGGCGGTGGCCGTGGTGGCGCGCTCGGCCTCGGCGGCGGTTCGAGGCGGCGGCGCGGTCGTTCGGCTCGTCCTCGTCGGGCGAGCGGCGGCGGCGCCGACCGGCGGCGTCGGACGGGGGCGCCGCGCCGGGCGCGGGGACGGTGTCGGGTCGACGCTGGGCTCGGGCTCGGCCACCGGTGGCCGCGCCCGCTCGCCCGGCTCCACGCGAGGCGCGGGGTGCGGGCGCGACGTCGCGCGCACTCGGGGCTGCGGCTCGGCCTCGCCGAAGGGTGCGTCGTCGGGCGGAATGAGCGGTCGGGGCGGACCCCATGCGAGCTGCCGGGGCGCGTGGACGCCCGCCGGCCGTGGCCGGCCGGCCTGCTCCACGAGGCGGTCGAAATACCCGCCGGACCGTCGCCGCTCAGCCAACGAGCGCCTCCAGGCTGGCGAGGGCGGGCTCGGCATAGCCGGCACGGGCGGTGCCGCTGATCAGGTCGGCGTAGCGCCGCCGCCGCGCCGAGGGCAGGTCGAGGATCGCGTCCTGCGTCCAGCCGTAGCCGGTCGCGATGAGGTGGACGTCGTCGTAGACCGATGCGGCGAGGAACCGCAGCTCGGTCAGGCAGAGCTCGCGCGCGTCGACGTCGAGGACGGCCGCCGCACCGCACTCGGGGCAGGTCCCGGCGACGTCGGCGCGCAGCGTCGGGCCGAGCGACTCCATCGCGCGCTCGGCCGCGCGCACCGCGCGACGGGCGTCAGCGTGCCCGCGGACGCAGCGGGCGAGCAGTTCGGCGCGCGGGTCCGGCGCGGACGAGGCCGTGAGCACGTCCGCGACCGACGGCACGCGGACGCCGATCGCCGTGCCGCGGCAGCGTCGCCACCACCCGTCCTCGCGCATCGACACTCCGCGCGGTGCCCGCGGGCGGTGGTGGCCGGCGTAGGCGGCGAGGCTGAACCGCACGTCGACCGCGGCCGCGCACCGCGCGCAGCGCCCTTCGGCGACGAGCGAGTCGCCGAGC
Organism: uncultured Acidimicrobiia bacterium; assembly: GCA_963721305.1. GTDB lineage: Bacteria > Actinomycetota > Acidimicrobiia > Acidimicrobiales > JACDCH01 > DATAES01. The sequence goes on along the minus strand of CAVRIR010000006.1, from coordinate 60,658 downwards.
AGCTCGCGCCGCCGCGCGACGATCAGCAGGTCGAGGTCGCCGACCGGCAGTGCGGCACCGTCGACCGGCGAACCGTCGGCGTCGACGACGCAGCGGTTCGTGACGGCGAGGGCCGCGGCGAGCCCGGCGGGCTGTCGGCGGCCGCGATGTCGTCGTGCCCGGTCGAGGCCGCCACGCTGCCCGCACGCCGCTGATCGGCAGGCGGATCATGCGCCTAGAACTCCTTCGGCTCGGCTCAGCGACAGGTCGTGTTCCCAGCCCTCGTTCTCGAGCTTGATGTGCTCGATGGCGACCGCGTTGGTGCCCGCGTCCAGGTCGGGCAGCGCCTGGTACTCCGACACCCAGGCCCGGTGGACGAGGTAGCGGTGCACCGGCTGGCCCTGCTCGTTGAGCAGCTCGATGCGGATCTCCTTGCGCAGCTTGGCCAAGCGACGAGCTCGGCGAGCCCTTGTCGAGCACCTGGGCGGCGTTGGCCCACTGCTCGAACGAGTCGTCGTGGGTGACGCCGCGCTCGAGCGTGATCGGCTCGTACTTCTGGCGGCCCAGCCCCTTGCGGATGATCGCGTTGCCGCCCTCCTTGTACTCGATCACGTCGTTCGAGCGCTTGATCGCGCTGACCTTGCTGACGCCCGGCGACCGGTGAGGTCGAGGTGTCGAAGTAGACGAGGAAGCGGTAGCTCTTGTACGGGTCGAAGCGGGTGACGTTGACGCTGAACGGCTTGGGCATGTCGCGTCCTCCTACGCTCCGATCAGCGCTGCGGTCTGGCCGGCGAGCTGGGCGATCTTGATGATCACGAACTCGGCGGGCTTGAGCGGGGCGAAGGCGACGACGATGTTGACGATGCCGTTCGCCTGGTCGTCGGGCGTGGTGGTGGTGGCGTCGCAGCTGACCTGGAACGCCTGGCTCGGCGTGGTGCCCTGGAACGCGCCCTGGTTGAACAGGCCGAGCATGAAGTTGTCGATCGTCGTCTTGATCGACACCCACAGCGGCACGTCGTTGGGCTCGAAGATCACCCAGCCGAGGCTCTGCAGCAGCGACTGCTCGAGGAACAGCGCCATCCGCCGCACCGGCACGTACCGGTACTGCTGGAACGCCGGGTTCGCGGCGACGAGCGTGCGCGCGCCGAACACGACGGTGCCGATGCCCGGGCAGCGTGCGCAGGCAGTTGACGCCGATCGGGTTGAGCGTGCCCTGCCGAGGGTCGGTCATCCGTCCGGACGGCACGACGCCGAGTGTGTTCTGCACCAGCGCCTCGTAGCCGGCCGGTGCCTTCCACACGCCCGCGGTTGGTGTCCTCGCGCGCGATCACGCCGGCGACGAAGCCGGACGGCGGGATCGACCAGCGGGCTGCCGGTCGCCGGGTCGCTCGAGACGAGGTACGGGAAGTAGAGCGCGCCGTTCTCGCTCTTCGGGATGACCCGGCCGGGCACCGCGTCGGACATGATGTCGCCGATCATCGGCAGCGGGTACCCGGTCGGGTCGGCGACCGCGTCGGCCGGCGGGTCGCAGATCATGAACGCGCGCTTGCGCTCGGCGACGGCGAGAGCCTCGCTGACGACGCCCGGGTCGCAGATGCCCGGCGTCAGCAGCAGGTTGAAGATCGGCGATCTTGTCCAGGGCCTGGTCGGCCTCGAACGCCTCGGTGAAGTCGCCTGGGCGAGTAGGTCGTGAACGGGGCGGTGGGCAGGTTGGCCGTCGAGGGTGTGGGGCCGAGGGCCGACGGCCACGCGGTCGGGTACGCGCCGCCGCTCGGGGGTGCGACGGTGACCAGCGACGAGACGGGTGCGCTCGCCGTGCCGAGGCGCTTCTCCAGCGTGTTGTTCGGCGTCGGCCGCGGGCGGTGACGGGTTGAGCGTGACCCGGCGGAAGGTCTCGGCGCGGTTGCCGTAGCCGATCGTCACGTCGGCGAGGTCGAGCGGCGCGGTGCCGGTGGTCGCCTTGAGGTTGGTGATCGAGACGGTGAGCTGCGTGGTGGTTGTCGACCGGCTCGCGGCCGGTGAAGACGATGCCGGTGGCGGTCGAGCCGAGCAGCAGGCTCGGCGCGGCGACAGCGGCTGTGGTCGCTCCTGCCGGCGAGGGCATGGAACGACGGTTGGAGCGCCACGATCCACGCGACCGCGCCGCCGTTGGCGAAGAACTGGAACACCGCGCGTCCGACGTCGTCGGCCAGCCAGTCGACGTCGAACAGCCCGCCGAACTCGCGCTCGTAGTCGGTGAAGCTGAAGATCTCGATCGCCGCGCCGTAGTTCTGCGGCAGCGTCTTGAACGGGTGCGTGTAGCCGACGAAGACGGTGACCGAGGTCGGCGCCGCGGTGATCGTGTGCGAGTTGCTGAGGATCTCTTCGATGTAGATCCCCGGGTAGGTCGGTGTGACGGGCATGTCCTACCTCCGGATCAGGACGTGTAGAGCAGCGCGTTGGCGGCCAGGCCAGGTCCGCCGCCGGACAGCTGAGACGGTGGTCGCGGTGGGCAGCAACGCCCCGGCCGGTGGTGCGCTGGCAGTGATGAGGAAGGCGACCTGAGTCGGCAGCGAGCTGAGGTCGTTGACGGTGACCTTGGCTTGCGTTCCCGACTCCAGCTTCGAGTCGTACGTGGCGGTGATCGTGAAGCTGGTGCCGCCGTCGTCGAGTGTGAGGTTGAAGCTGAGACCGCCTGAGGCCGCGTAGCCCCCGCGAGGCAGCAGCGTGAAGAGGACGGTGTTGTCCGCGGCCTTCACGTCGTAGCCGGCCGATGGTGACGCTGCCGGTCTGCGCGGTCGGCAGTTTCGCGGTGTCGAACGTCGCGGGCCCGGCCGGTGTCTTGACGACGAGGACGCCGGTGCCGGCGACCGGGTCGTTGGCATTGCCGGTCGGAGCGTCGACGCCGATTGCCAGCGCAGCCGACTTCGCCGAGGTGAGACCGTGCGTACGTGTCGACCGCCTTGGCGTCGAACTTCACCTTGGTGGCCAGACCGGTGCCCGCATCAGGGGTCACGGTGACGGTGATGTCGTTCGACTCCGGCCCGGCGCACCGCGGCCGTGACAAGGATGGCCGGCGAGGGCGGCGGCACCGGTGGCGGTGTCGAGCTCGCCCGCGGCGGCCTGTGCGGTCGCGAGCGTGATCAGGGTCTTGGTCTCGTTGGTGTCGAAGGCCGACGCCCAGGCGGACTTGATCTGGACCGTCGAGCCGCTGAACTGCAACGCCGACAGCGGAACGAATCGCTGCTCGCCCTGCGAGCCGGTGAAGGTGATCGGCGAGGAGCCGACCACATCAATGGGTGCTGCTGCCATTGTGACGCTCCGTTCTGCCTCGGGAGACCGACCGGCGTCATCGTGGCTGCGTCGCCGTCACTGCGACGTCACCGTCGCGTCGTCACGCGCAAGTCTCATTGCCCTGAGTTGCGCGATCGCCGCGGATGCCAGCGATCCCGCCGGTCTTGGGGTCAGCTTGCGTGCGCTCTACCGCGAGGATGGTGCACCGGGTTTGATCGTCTACAACGCGGTCATGGGAGCTCCGGATCAACTGCTGAGCTCGAGCGCTGCCCACCTTCAGGCGGCCTATGCGGTCGACGTCATAGGTGCCATCGTCGCCGCACAGGTCGCCGCCCCCGCCATGCGACGCGCCGGCCGCGGCACCATCATCGTCACCGGTGGCGGATTCGCCGATCATCCGATCCCGGCCTTGGCGACCGTGTCCCTCGGTAAAGCCGCCCTCCGGTCTGCCGCGACGATGCTCAACGCTGACCTGGCACCCGACGGCATCCGCGTCGCGACCCTGACAATCGCCGGGCAGATCGTCGCCGGCACACCCTTCGACCCGGAGCGAATCGCCGAGCGCTACTGGGAGGTCGTCCATTCAGATGGACCTTGGCAGCCAGAGTTCCGTTTCACCGGCGAGTAGGCAAGGTCAAAGTGGCGGTGCCGCGTCGCTCATTAGGGCAGTTCTCGGTCGCACCGGTGGGGTTCGGCGCGATGCGCCTGACCGGTCCGAACGTGTTCGGACCACCGAAGGACAGAGGTGAGGCGATTCGCGTGTTGCGGGCCGCGGTCACCGGCGGTGTGAATCACATCGACACGGCGCAGTTCTACGGGCCCGACGTGGTGAACGAACTCATCCGGGAAGCGCTGCACCCGTACCCCGCTGATCTCGTCATCGTGAGCAAAGTCGGTGCTCGCCGCGATGAGCGCGGCCGAGTGCTCATGGACGACGAGCCGAAGCAACTTCGCGCCGCCATCGAGGCCAACCTCCGAACGCTCGCGGTCGACACGATTCCTGTCATGAACCTCCGTTTGATGCGCGCCAATGAACCGGACGCGTTCTCTCGATGACCAACTCGACGCGATGATCGCGGCGTGCGACGCCGGCTTGATCGGCGCGATCGGCCTGAGCAACATCACGCTCGCCCACCTGTACCGCGCCTTGCAGGCGACCGAGATCGCGTGCGTCCAGAACCTGTTTCACCTCGTCGAGCGCGTGTCGCAGCCGGTGCTCGACGAGTGCACGAAGCGAGAGATCGCGTTCGTGCCCTTTGGCTCGCTGGGGTTCGGCACCAAGGGCCCACGGTCGGTCGTCGGCCACGAGGTCGTCGTCGAGGAAGCCGCCCGGCTCGAAATCACACCGGCTCAACTGACGCTCGCCTGGGCACTGACGTTCGCACCGAACGTGTTGGTGATCCCTGGTGCTTCATCAGTCGACCACCTGCGCGAGAACCTGGAAGCATCGGGCGTGCAGCTCGACGATGCAGCGATGCGACGCCTCTCCGCCCTGTGAGTGGGAATGACTGACGAACCCTCTTCGATGTTCGACTACGACGCCCGGCCGGTCACGCCACAGGTCGTCCTGGTCGGCAGTCGCGCCACTACCCTCGGCTACGAACTGCGCGATTTCCTCAGCCGCAACGGCGTGCCCTATGACTGGGTCGAGGTCGACGACGCCGATCGCGTCGGGCAGGTCTTGGGAAGCGGGACACCAGATCTCGACCGACTTCCGATCTGCGTGTTGCCGGACGGCCGCCAACTCGCTGGAGCCACCGTCGAACAGGTCGCAACCGGATTGGGCATGGTCGCACCGCCGCTCTTGTCCGAGTACGACATCGCCATCATGGGCGCCGGGCCCGCGGGGCTCGCGGCCGCGGTGTACGCGGCGTCCGAAGGCTTGCGCGCCGTCGCCATCGAAGCCGTCGCCCCCGGAGGACAAGCGGGCACGACATCGATGATCGAGAACTACCTGGGATTTCCGCAGGGCATCAGCGGCAGTGAGTTGGCCACGCGCGCCACCGCGCAGGCCCGTCGTTTCGGCGCCGAGGTCCTTCTGGCGCGGCGTCTCGTCGACATCGAAGGCAAGAACGACGGCTACGTGGTTCGGCTCTCAGACGGGACGACGATCCCGACACGGTCAGTGCTGGCCGCGAGCGGCGTCCACTGGCGTCGTCTCGAGGTCGACGGGGTCGACAAGCTGCTCGGCGCCGGCGTGTACTACGGCGCAGGACCGAGTGAAGCGGTGTCGTGCCGAGGGTGTCGCGTCGCGATCATCGGCGGCGGCAACTCGGCCGGCCAAGCCGCGGTGCGGTTCTCGCGCTACGCGTCACAGGTGACGCTGCTGGTCCGAGGCGAGACGCTCGGCGCATCGATGTCGCAATACCTCATCTCGAACGTGGGCGAGCTCGACAACGTCGACGTGCTCACCGGCACTGAGGTCGTCGGACTCGAAGCCGACTCGCGCCTTCGAGCCGTCGTCCTCTCGACAAGTGGTCAGCCCGGTCTCAGCCGCCTGCCGTTGGAATCGCTGTTCATCTGCATCGGGGGAGTGCCGCGCACTGGCGGGCTGGCAAGTATCGGTGTGGCGACGGACGACGCCGGCTTCATCCTCACGGGTGCAGCCCTCGGCGCGCTCGAAACGTGGCCGCTCGAACGATCACCCCTGCCGCTCGAGACGAGCCGACCGGGATTCTTCGCGGCAGGAGATGTGCGCAGCGGATCCATCAAGCGCTGTTCCGCGGCGATCGGGGAAGGATCGATGGCTGTCGCGCTGGTACATCGCCGTCTGGCCGAGCTCGGGGTCGAACCGTGAGCACATCAGCTGTGGACGGACCAACGGAAGAAGCGATCGCCCAGTTCTCGCGAATGGCGACCGACAAGCAACTCGAAGCGACGGCCGCCGCGCTCGAAAGCAATGGCATCGACAGCCTGGTTGTCGACTCGGGCGCGGCTGCTCGCGACGCCGTGCGGACGATGCTGCCGATCGGGACCGAGGTCTTCAACAACACCTCGCGGACCTTGGAAGCGATCGGCGTGGCTGAGGACATCGAGCGTTCGGGCCTGTACCAACCGCTCCGCCCGCGCCTGTACCAAATGGACCGCGAGATGCAGGCGCGCGAGATGCGGCAGCTGGGCGCCGCGCCCGACTACGTGGTTGGTAGCGTCCACGCCGTCACCGAGGACGGGTCGCTCTTGATCGCATCGGCGAGCGGGAGCCAACTCGGCCCGCTGGTGTCGGGCGGCGGGCACGTCATCCTCGTGATCGGGGGCCAGAAGCTCGTCGCCGACATTCCGACGGGCCTACGCCGGATCTCCGAGTACTGCTATCCGTTGGAAGACCGGCGGGCACGCGAGGCCTATGGCGTCCCGAGTGGCGTCAACAACGTGTTGATCATCAACCGCGTCGTCACACCGAATCGACTGCACGCCATCCTGGTCGGAGAGCCGCTTGGCTTCTGACCTCTGCGCTTCAGAGGACGAGACTCGCGGCCATGAGTAACGGCGACGACTCGGTCTTGGTTCGGCCCGTCTCGGCTCGAGAAGACGTCGAGACGTTGTCCTCGCAGGATCGATCGTTGCTTGCCCGCTGGCTCGCGGACTCGGCCGAGTGCGAGGACGTAGTCGTCTCGCGCCTTCGTCGGCGCGTCGGACTCGTGGTCACGGTCGGCGGCGTCGTGCTCCTCGTCCCGTGGGTATCCGAACTGGCCACGACGCTGCCCGATCACCACTCGGCGCACCAGTGGCGGATCGCGTGGACCGGGTTCGACGTTGCGCTCACCCTGGCGTTCGCGTTGACCGCGATTGCTGGTTGGCGGCGTCGTCAGATCACCATCAGCGCACTCACGGTGTCTGGGTGTCGTACCTCGCGCAGCGCACGGCAGCGCTGAGGCCTTCAAGACAAGGATGACGAGATGACGACGGACTTGATCGATCCCTCGGCGCTCCCGAGCGGAACGGGATGCGAGGAATGTGAGCGCGTCGGCGGGTGGTGGTTTCACCTTCGGCGATGCGCGGCTTGTGGCCACATCGGCTGCTGCGACTCGTCGCCGGCGCAGCATGCATCGGCTCACGCACGCGACTCAGGCCATCCCATCGTGGTGAGCTTCGAGCCTGGCGAGGAGTGGTTCTACGACTACCGGTCCGATGACTTCCTGGAGGGCCCGCCTCTGGCGCCGCCCTCTCATCACCCGGTGGACCAGCCCGCTCCCGGGCCACGCGGCCGAGTTCCATCGGACTGGGAATCGCACCTTCACTGACTCCGGCAGACGCGCCTTCCGCTTGTCGGTGGCGTGTGCCGGTGAGGGTGGTTCCGTCGGGGAGCTCGCCGAACGCGATCGAGCCCGCCATGCTGACCCGGGCCGCGAACCAGTCACGTGTCCGGGGCGCGGTCGCGCCCGCCCGGCGCACGTCGACGCACGCGATCGCGCTCGAGACGAGGAAGGCGAGGACGAGCTCATGGACTGGCTGACGCCGAAGGTCGCGAAGTGGTGGTTGCCCGACGACGTCGTCTTCATCGACGAGGTACCGAAGACCAGCGTCGGGAAGTTCTCGAAGAAGGACCTTCGCGACAAGTTCGGCACCTACGAGCTGCCAACTGCGTGAGCGTCAGCCTCCGCTCGTGATGCAGTCCTTCGGGTTGGCCTCGCTGAAACAGTGTCTGGCCCACGTCAAGACGATGGCCCCCGGCCGTCGGCCGAGCAGCGGCGCCGGCGCTCCGTTGTCGCCCTTCGCGTAGCCGAGCTTGATGAGCGCGTTGAGCGCCGGCAGGTATTCAACGCTCGCGCGACCCGAGGCGGCCACGTAGGACGACTGCGTTCGGTCGAACAGAGTCACGGCGTCGAACCGTCGCTCGATGAGAGCGTCGACGAGATAGTCACCCGGTTCGCCGGCCGCGAGCACGTCCATCAACGACACCTGCTGCGGCCAGACTTCATCGGTCTTCGACGGGCTGACGGTGCCGAGTAAAGGCTCGTAGACGAGGTGCGAGCGCGCATACTCGACGACGGCGGGGCTGATCGACTTCAGGTCCGGTATCGAGATCGCGGCAGGTTGAACGACGTTGGTACGGGTGAGGCCGTCGCGGATCGGCGGAACAATGAGCACGATCGCGATTGCCGTGTACACGACGATGCCCGCCGTCATGGCTCCCCTGCTCCAACGTGCCTCCCGGTGGGCGAGTGCGAGCAGGAGCCCCAGAGCCCACATCATCCCGATGAACTCGTCCAGCGAGTTGCTCTCTTGCCTCAGAGCGACGAATGCCGGCAGAAACTGGATCACGAGGAACGCGCACAGCAGTGTTGCCAGGAGCGCGACGAAGGACCCGCGCTGGATGTGTGCGCGCTTCGCCCGCCACCCGCTGGCCCAGGCAACGCTCACAGCGGCGACCGGGATCGCGAATAGGTGACCGATCTGCGATAGGTACTTCACGATCGCCGGGTTGCTGTGTTTGCGAGCCGCCAGCTCGACCAGGTTGAACCAGACCCACCCGTGTGTGAGAAACATCAAAACCGAAAGGAGCACGACGTTGACGACGCCGAGCACCGCAACGAATCGCCCCCACGCTCGCCACGTCATCGCGCCGGTGTGAGCCCACCAGGCGGCGACCGCAACGGCTGCCACGGCGGCACCCGCGGTTGGTTGCTTGGTCCACACCGCGGCAGTGAGGAGCAGGGCAGCCGGCCATACGCGCCTCCAGCGGTGTGCCACGCTCAGCGCGAGAACGCAGAGGCCGCTCATGGCGAACAGCCAGCCCAGCTCGTCGACACGGCCTGTGTAGATGGCGTGCCGCGGATCGGTGGTCACGATCCAGAACGCAATGCCGCCCAACCCGAACCCGCCGACGATGCGCTCCCACGTCGGCCGCCCGTGACCCGACGCAGCCACGCCCCCGACGAGCGTCGCCAGCCCGACACCAGAGAAGGTCGACACCAGCAGCACCCAACCGTCCCACCAGAACAAGCGATACAGCGGGGCCACCAACGCGAGCATGAGGGGGGCGTAGAGCGAACCTGTGTACTGCTGGCCCGGCTTGGCCCAGAGCGTCACGCCCATCGCCAACGCCCTGGCATCGTCCGCAACCGCTTGGGTGTTGCCGAGTTCCGGATAGCGCGTCGACAGGATCCTCCCGAGGGCGATGAGCACGCCCAGCAGCACCGGAACAGCGACGACCAGGGGTACCAACGAGTGGCTGGTCTGGAGCCACGACGAGGGCTCCCTGGGCGGCCCGCCACGTGTACCGGCCGCCGGTTTGCTCCCCGATGAGATCCGGGCTGGACGGGCCGCGGTGGTGGTCGCTTCTGTCTTCATCTTCCTGCTCGGGTGCGCGCCGACGGATGCGCCTCGTCCAAGCAGAGCTGCGCCCCCGACTTGTCGGTGTCACCGGGCCGACTTACGAGCAGCGGCGATGGGACTCCGTTTGCGCCGGCGACGTACCTCTGGTCGTTGCCGCGCGGGTCGTCCTCGGCATCCTCATCAACCTTGGCCACATCGTGACCACGCGGTACGCGGACCTCGGCTGGTCGCGGACGCTCGAGTGAGTATGCCTTTTCGAACCCAGTCCGCTTCACCGCCACCGATCAACTGTAGAACGCCAATTCGAATGCTCGGACGTGCCGACCACCTGACCCTTGGACTGACCGGCGGGCACCGAGCGGGGGCGATTGCCCAAGGCGGGTACCCCCGCCTTGAGCGGCGGGTTATGGCGTGCCAGCGAACCTCTCGGAAGTTGCCGACACGATCTCGGTGCACGTCCCGTTGATTCGTACGTCGACTCCATCCTCGACGAGGCAAACGACGGCGTGTCCGTCTCGAATCGACGCAACGGTTACGTGCGCTGCGAGAGCTACTGCTTTCGTGCCGCGTTCATCTGGGCAACAAGACCGTCCGCGACCGGCCACTCACCGCCCTGGGGTCCACCGCTGCTCAACGAGAACCACGAGACCGAAGCGTGCACCACCGCAGGCGTCTTGCACTCCGGAACTGACTTGCCGGTCCTGCTGTCACCGGGCAACAACGGGTTGACGTCGCCTTCATCGAAGGATCCCGCGGGCAGAGGTTTATCGAGCTTGAAGGTCGAGTCTGCCTCCCGCCGGTTTCGTCGTTACCGGCACACACGATTCCGAGCTCCGGGTTTGTCAGGTCTTTCGTCCCGGCGTTCTCTGCGCGGACATGCACGATCAGCCATGGCCGGGATGAGTCGCCGCCCACCGCCATGGTCGACACGGAGACCTTCAGCCCCCAAGAACTCAGCGGGCTGGCCTGGCGAAACCTTCGACAAATTTCGCCTCACTTGAACTCGACCGCGCTTCGCTCGCGGGTCGTAGTGAGGACGCAGAGGATGCGGAGGTCGACTCGTTGGCCGTCTTCCCACCGGCTCCACACGAGGCGAGTACCGCTGCAACGAGCAGCCCGCCGAAAACCTTCGGGGCCGGTACCACGGCGCGTACAGGCTCCGAGCGTGGTTGAGTCGCGAGCGGCTCAGGCCGGCCTTCCGCATACGCCCGAAGATCCTGTCGAGTCTCCGATGTCGTCTCAGCAGTTGCTGCAGTCTCACGCGCGCGGTGGAGTTACGCGTTTGGTTACGCGCGCGAGAACACGTTTCAGTTTCAGTCCGACCTCGGAGTTGGGGTCAGTGGGCCGGGTCCGAGCCGCAGTCGGACGCGCGCAGTTGTCGCGATGCGACGGGCTGTCTCATCGGTGGCAGTGCTTTGCCTTGCGGCCGCTTCCGCACGGACAGGGCTCGTTTCGGCCCGTGTTCGTGATGACATCGCGAACCTCGTCGGCGTAGCGTCCTTGTCGCAGGAGGTCGGCCATGACGCGCATCAGGCCATCGGCATGGGTGAAGAACGACTTGTAGCCGGCGCAGAGGTAGTTGAGGCCGGGCTCGCCATCAGGTGTCAGCGTGAATCGGTTCTTGGGGCATTCACCGTTGCAGGCGAAACGAACGTCGCATTCCTGGCAGTATCGCGGAAGGGTGTCGCGTTTGGCCTCGCCGAAGGCGCGCTGTTGGGGTGAGGCGAGCAGGTCGAGGAGATGTGTCTCTTTGATGTTTCCGAGCAAGTAGTCGGGCTCGACGAAGTGATCGCACGAGTACAGGTCGCCGTTGTGTTCGAGGGCGACCGCGTTCCCGCAGGTCTCGCCGAAGATGCACACGAGTTGTGGCAGCCCGCACCACGAGGCGAGCGCGCTGTCGAACGTCGTGACGAACACCGTGCCCACGTCGTGGCACACCCACTCGTCGAACACCGCGACGAGGAAGCGGCCCCACGCTTCCGGTTCGACCGATCGGTTGGTGACCTGGTCCCCCTCTTGGAAACCCGTGTCGTTGTCGCGCTCGACGATGGGAATGAGCTGTAGGAAGCGCGCGCCGAGGTCGTCTCGGAGGTATCGGTACACCTCGAGGCCGTGGTCCTGGTTGGCGCGATTCACGGTGCAGAGGATGTTCGTGTCGACGCCGTGTCGTTGCAGGCGCTCGTAGCCGCGCAGCACACGGTCGAAGGTCGGTCGGCCCTTCTTGTCGACGCGGTAGGCGTCGTGCATCCCGGGCGGGCCGTCGATGCTGATCCCGACAAGAAAGTCGTTGCGTTTCAGGAACGCGCACCACTCGTCGGTGAGCAGCGTGCCGTTGGTCTGGATCGTGTGCTCGATCCGCTGGCTCGGCCGCCGCAGCTCCTCGATGATCTCGATCCCTCGAATGAAGAAGTCGACGCCCATGAGCGTCGGCTCGCCGCCCTGCCACGCGATGGTGACGTCGCCGTCGGTGTGCGACTCGAGTAGCTGGCGCAGATACTCGCGGAGCACGTCGTCGTCCATCCGGAACCGGTCACCGGGATACAGGCGCTCCTTCGACAGAAAGAAGCAGTACTCGCAGTCGAGATTGCAGATCGGACCGCTCGGTTTGGCGAGCACGTGGAAGCGGTCGGGCACCGAGGCCGGCCGTGCCGTCGGCATTGCGGGCCCGTGTTGAAGCTCGGCGCGTGTTCGTCCGAACCGCACCGGCGTGTGCGATTCGGACGGGATGCTCATGAGGAGAGGGCGTGCGCGGCTTGCCCGTGTTGCTCGGCAGCGTGCAGGTCGATCGCGTCTTGCTCCGACGGGTGCGGCTTGATATCGAAGACGACCTTCTTGACCGTCCCGGTGAAGGCGAACGGCTTCTCGTTCTCATAGTCGAGATCGACAACGCCGCCGTTGTCTCGACCGATGTCCATGCCGGCGTAGCCGGAGAACCGTACCGGGACGGTGTGGTCCATGTGCCCGCCGCCGACGGGCCGATCGCCGATGAACAACGTGACTTCGCCGCCGGTGGCCGGCGTCGCGGCGTCGGCGGCGAACTCCATCCGTACGGTCACCTCGCCCGTCGGGAGGTCCTCCTCGGCGACCTGCTTGAAGACGAGTACGCCCATCATGGAGTAGGTGTGGCGGAGCTTGCCGTCCTTCACGTACAAGGTGAATCCGCCGAGATGGTCGGCCTCCGCGACGATGACTCCTTCGGCGCCGCCGTCGGGGATCACCAGCTCCGCGGAAATGGAGTACGAGCGGTTGTAGACCCTCGGGATCATGCCGGGCATGACATTTTCCACGTCCCCGCGAAACTCGAACCTCGTGTCGTCGGGGATCGGAGGCAGCATGCCGAAGAACGTCGAGAGTGCAGCGAGCAGCGGTAGCACCTTGTACCGCTCGGCTTCCTCCCAGAACAGGGCCTTGAGCTCCTCGACCTTGTCCGGGTGCGCGCCGGCGAGATCGTTCGCCTGGCTGAAGTCGTCGGGGAGGTAGTACAGCTCCGCGGGGTCGGCGTCCGGGTCCCAGACGCCCGGTGCGAACGGCGCCAACGCCTCTGCTGTGAGGACCCAAGGGATGCGCGCCGTCTTCACCGCGAGCCACCAGCCGTCCTTGTACATCGCGCGGTTGCCGATGGTCTCGAAGTACTGCTGCGTGCGATGTTCCCGCGCGTGTTCGTCGGTCAGCGACGCCGCGAACGTCGTGCCGTGCATTGGTTCTTGAGCGATGCCGTCGACACTGGCCGGCGTCGGGATCCCGGCGAGATCGAGAATGGTCGGAGCCACGTCGATGACGTGGGTGAACTGCGAACGAAGTCCGCCGCCGTCCTTGATCCGGGCGGGCCACTGCACGACCATCGGGTTGCGCGTCCCCCGAGGTGCGAGCCGACCTGCTTGCCCCACTGGAACGGTGCATTGCCGGCCCACGCCCACGCCGCGCCGTAGTGCGGATCCATCATCCCCGAAGCCCCCCACGCGTCGAGACCGCCATAGAGCTCGGAGAGCTGCAGCTGCGTCTCATCGGTGAGGGGGATGCCGTTCTGCATCGTCAGCTCGTTGAACGAACCGGTGATCGTCCCCTCCATGCTGGCGCCGTTGTCGCCCCAGATCCACACGATCACCGTGTTGTCGAGCTCCCCCAGTTCGTCGATCGCATCGATCACCCGTCCGACATTGTGGTCAGCGTTCTCGGAGTAGCCGGCATACACCTCCATCTGTCGCGCGTAGAACCGCTGCAGGTTCTCGGAGACGTCGTCCCAGGCCGGGAACGCTGAGGCACGGGGCGTGAGCTCCGTATTCGCGGGGATGACACCGAGTTCCTTCTGGCGGGCGAACGTCTCCTCGCGGAGCTTGTCCCAGCCTTGATCGAACTTTCCTTTGTATCTGTCGGCCCACTCCTTCGCCACATGGTGGGGCGCGTGGCTGCAGCCGGTCGAGAAGTAGACGAAGAACGGTTTCTGCGCATCTTGGGCGCGAATGCCGTGCAACCACTCGATCGTGCGGTCGGCCATCGCGTCGGGGAAGTAGTACGGGTGCTCGTCGTTGTAGAAAGCGGGATCGGTCCCGATGATCTTCTGATTCTCGGTCAGGCACGGATCCCATTGACTCGAGCCGCCACCGAGGATCCCGTAGAAGTGATCGAAGCCCCAACTGTTCGGCCACCGGTCGAACGGTCCGGCCGGCCCTTGTTGACCATCGGGTGTGAGGTGCCATTTTCCGAACGCCGCTGTGCTGTAACCGTTGTCGCGCAGGATCCGAGGCAGCGGCGCACAGTCGCGCGGCAGGATCGCCGAGTACCCCTCGAAACCCCCGGCGAACTCGCCGATGGAACCGAACCCGACAGCGTGATTGTTGCGTCCCGTCAACAGGGCGGCGCGAGTGGGGGAGCACAGCGCCGTGACATGGAATCGGTTGTAGCGCGCCCCGCGTTCGGCGGCACGCGTGTAGTTGGGTGTCTGGATCGGCCCGCCAAAAGTGCTCGGGTTGCCGAAGCCGGCGTCGTCGATGAGGACGACCAGCACGTTCGGCGCGCCGTTGGGCGGGGTGGGGTGTCCGATGAGGTTCCAATCGGGCTGGGAACCGTCGAGGGTTCGGTTGACGACTCCGCCGAACGCCTTCCGGCGGATCGGCAGATTGGTCCGATCGAGATCGCTCACGCTCGTCTCCTCGTCATCGCCGAGACTCGGTAGGGACATCTTGACAGGCTCATTGCCCGGTTTCTTTCTCTTGGGCGGCGACCCAGGTCGTCGCGTCCTGGTAGGCCCGTTCCATGGCGGCGCCAACTCGTTCGGTCGACCTGTACAGGTTGTCGGCGCCGAGGAACTCGACGAGGCCGGTAGCGCACAGTTGCTCGGCGAGCTGTTCGTTGACCGAAACGATCACCAGCTTCGATCCCACGTTCCGGAGGCTTTCGGCGTAGCGCCGGAGCAAATCGATGAAGGTCGAGCCGAGGTCGCTGCGTTCCCGCAGCCGCAAGATGACCACCGTGTTTCGTGATTGCGGCGTGGCAACTGGGAGCGCGGCTTCGAAGGTCGGAACTGCGGCGAAGAAGAGGCTGCCATACGGCTGCAGCACCACGACCTCGTTGGCAGGTAGTTGCGACGGTGGGGCGGCTTCGGTGACGTGTCCATCCGTGTCGAACATCCGACGTTTCATGGCGACCTTGTTCGACTGACCGACGGTGTACAGGACGACTGAGAGCCCGACGCCGGCGAGCACCGCGTACTGGAGCGGAATCACGATCGTGAGAAGGAAGGTCGTCGCGAGGACGATCTGTTGCATGCGCCCGGTACGCCAGACCGACGCGAGATCGGCGGGCTTGATCGTCCGGAACCCGACCAGCATCAGCAGACCGGCGAGCGCCGGCATGGCGATCGATCCGATGACCTCGCCGAAGGCCACGATGATCACGGCCATCATGAGGCCGGCGAACACCAGGGACGCGCGGGTGCGGGCTCCCGCAGCCTTGTTCAACGCGGAGGCGGAGACCGATCCGCCGACCGGCATCCCTTCGAGTGCGCCGGCGGCGATGTTGGCGACGCCCTGCCCGACGAAGTCGCGGGACGCATCTGGGTAGCTGCCGTCGTCGTTGGGGAAGTTGGCCGAGATTCCGGCGCCCTGCACGAGGCCTACGAGCGCGAGTGACAGCGCAGGTACCAGGAGCGACGGTACGACCGTCAGGTCAGGAAGCTGCGGGCGGGGAAGAGAGCCGAGCGTCGCGCCGAGGTCGCCAACGGTCGCGACCGGCCAGTCCAGTCCCTTCACAGCCGCGGAGGTCACGAACACCGCGGCAACCAGACCGAGCGGTCCGAGCCGGGTGCGCTCGAGCGCGACGATCAAGACGATTGTTGTTAGCCCGATGATGAGCGTCTTTCCGTCGAGCCGACCGGGATGGAGCAAGGTGTCGAGCGCGCGCGTCAGGCGCGACCCGCGGTTCGAGCTGTAGCCGGTGAGATTCGACAGTTGCCCGAGAACGATGTTCACGCCGACCGCGTTGATGAAGCCGACCATGACCGCGTTCGACACGAAGCGCAGCACGGCACCGAGCTTCAACAAACCCGCCGTCAGCATGACGATGCCCGTCAGTACCGACAGCGTGAACAGTGCCCGGTCTGGATTGCTGTCGTGATGCACCGCTGAGACGTCGGCGACGACGATCGCCATCGCGCCCGTTCCCTGGACCGCCATGAACGCCGACGACGTCGCCACCGCGCCCGCCACCGTGCCGACCATGTACCCGTAGACGCCGGCGAGCGGATTGACCCCTGCCAGCAGTCCCGTCGCGAGACCGTCGGGAACGCTTTCGACGCCGAGTACGACCCCGGCCCTGAGGTCCTGGCGCGCCGTGTCACGCCAACGCGACTGTGAACGAGACATGCGCGCGCGTCCTAGCGAAGGTCGATGTGAGCCCCAGCTTTTCCGCTCACTAGCGTTGCGTCATGACGTACCGCGACTTCTTCTCCCATGTCGTCGACGTCGTCGAGGTCGTGGGGGCGACGATCTTGGTCGTCGGAGCACTCGGCGCCTTCGTTCGTTTCGGGAATGAGGTGGTGAGGCATCGCCATCAGGAGTCCTTCGCCGACTTGCGAAGGGACTTGGGCCGAGTCATCTTGCTCGGCCTCGAAGTGTTGATCATTGCGGACATCATCGGGACGATTGTGGTCGCGCCGACGTTGGAGAGCGTCGGGATCCTCGGGATCATCGTCGCGATCCGTGTGGTGTTGAGTTTCTCGCTTGAGGTCGAGATCGACGGGATGTGGCCATGGAACCGATGGCGCGCATCTGACCCGCCCGCGTCCGGAGCGTCCTGAGTCTCACGACTGTCGCTCAGAGTCCTTCGGTCGCTTGCAGTCGTCCCGTGCGGACGGCGTTGGTGAATGCTTGATAGTCGCGCTCGTTCTGATCGGCATACCGCTTCGAGAAGTCGGCGATTGACTGCTCGAAGCGGTCCTTCTTGCCGAGGTAGGCGGCGATGGTGACCGGGTCGCCGGAGCGAGCGTGTGCCCGCGCCAGCGTCTGACCGCACAGACGCGCGTAGAAGGCGAGACCACTTGGCGGCATGTTCTCGACGGCGGCTGATGCCTTCATGTCGCGTAGTTGCCGCCAGTACATGTAGCGGTTGGCCTCCTCCCCTTTGGTCCAACCCAAGAAGATGTCGCTCGCGGCCTGCATCAGCCGTTGACCCTGCACGACGCGCTCGCCGGGTTGCCTGAAGGGGCTCCTGGGCAGGTGATCTTCGAGGACCGACGCGGTTGCCTCTTTGATTTGCAGGAACAGCGGGTCTTGCTGGTCGCGGCCCTGGAGCAAGACGATGAAGGCGCGAGTGCCGACGCTGCCGACTCCCACGACCTTGCGGGCGACGTCCACGACCTCGAACCGCTCCAGCAGTCTGCGCCGGTCGTGCTGCAACGTGGCTCGGTAGGCGCGGAACTGTTCGTGAATCACGCGCTCGATCTCGTCGGCCGAGACGTCGAACGCGTCCATGACATCGCGGGCGGGGACGACGAGCGGGGGCTGACTCACGATCCGGTAATGGCCGTCGACGTATTCGGCGAGTTTCGAGAGGGCTTGCAGGCTGTCGCGGGTGTGTGCCTTCTGCGCGGTTGTTACCGCGGTCTTGGCCAGACGCTTGTCGGTCTTGTCCTTCGTCGCGCGTACGGTCTGGGCGATCTCGCCCGTCACGTCTTGTTCGGTGATACGCGAGTACCAAACGTCCAGCGTGCGCATCTCAGCGAAGTCGGCCATCGCTTGGCGATATGCGGCCACTGACTCGACGGTGACCGCGCGCGTATCAACGTTGGTGAAGCCGTTGTTGCGCGCCGCGATTGTGAAGCTTGCCGCCATGCGCTTCACGTCGTACTCGAAGGGGCCGGGCAAGGTCTCGTCAAAGTCGTTCAGGTCGAACAACAAGGTGCGTTCGGGGGAGGCGAACGCACCGAAGTTCGACAAGTGCGCGTCGCCGCACAGTTGCACGTTCAGTCCTGCCCTCGGCGTGTCCTTCAGATCAGCAGCCATGATCTTGGCGGCGCCCCGATAGAACGTGAAGGGCGACACCATCATGCGCCCGTGACGGACCGGCACCAGATCGGCCTCACGCGTGCTGTTCTGCTCCTCGAGCAACGCCACCGAGTCACGACGGCCTGCCGAGGGTTCCCATCCAGAATGACCCGACGGGCCGACCTCGTTGCGTGCTGCTTTCCCCAGTGCTTTGCGTTCGTCGACGCTTGCATGCGGAACAACCGCCATCGCGTACCTCCTGTTCGCGCGGTGATCAGATGCTTTGCTCGTCCGTTTTGTCAGTGAACAGAGCGTGAACGGCTTCAGGGAGTCGGACGGGCAGCCACACCAGACGCCCGACTGGGTCCCACGGGCCGAGCCACCACTGCCACACGACGCTGCGCGGCAACTTGCCGCGGTGGCCGATTCTTCGGTGGATCACGATCACGATTGTCAGCAAGAGCAGCGTCGCCGTAACCGACGCCAGCGTTGACACGGTCGGCCAGGGGGTGCCGAGGCCGAGTGCGAGCACGAAGACCCACAAGAGGAGATGCGCGAAGGTGGCGATCCAGCCGACGAGGTACACGAAACCGTCGAGGCGTCCAGTGAGAATCGAACCCTCGTAGGGAGGGGGAAACCGAACCGTGGCCCAGAGT
This sequence comes from uncultured Acidimicrobiia bacterium, assembly GCA_963721305.1. Lineage (GTDB taxonomy): Bacteria > Actinomycetota > Acidimicrobiia > Acidimicrobiales > JACDCH01 > DATAES01. The sequence continues at coordinate 41,994 of CAVRIR010000006.1, read as the reverse complement.
CGACGCATGATCGGTCAGGACGGCCGGTGGTTTCAATCCCGCGCGTACGTCCCGAGCCGGTCCTTCGTCACGTACGCCAAGATCAGAGCGAGCGGGAAGAAGAACAGGCTCAGGATGAAGTACCCGATGAAGCTGTGCCCTTTTCGCGCCGCGACCCGGGCGGGCCAGAACGCAATCGCAATCCAAATGATGAGCCCGATGATTCCAAAGCCGAACCACATGACCGCCTCCCGAGTTGCTCAGGGTGACTGCAGTCGACGGCTCCGCGGGGTTCGCGGAGTTCGCCACCGCACTTCGGCATGGCGTTGCGCAGACTCGACTTTGGCGTGGCCTCGCCCGTTGACGTCAGGCTGTGCGCAGCGTACCCGGATCGGGGTCGGTCGGCTCGGTGGAGTTGCCGGCGGCTCCGAGGCGTCCCTCGATCGCGAGGGTCGCAAGGTACGCGGCGGCGACGCCGACGATGATGAGGGGAGCGATTCCCGCACCCGCGGTCGCGCACAGCGCGCCGCTGATGATGATGGCGGATAGAGGTAGGCGCAGGAACGCGACGAACATCGCCCCGATGCCGACCGCGATGGCGACCGATGACGGCAGCCCAGGCAGGTGTGACAAGGCGATGCCGCCTGCGGCGCCGATGAACAATGCGGGGAACGCCGGGCCTCCTCGGAACGATCCGAGTGAGATCGCCCACGCGGCGCTCTTGAACAGCGTCAGGTAGATGAGAGTGCCGACGGAGAGGTCGGCGGCGTGGCCGACGAGAGTCCCCAACCCTTCCTGGCCTGAGAAGAGCACTGCGTTGGGACTGTCGCTGGTGATTTGCGCGTACGCGAACGCCACGAGCGCGACCGTGAGGCCCGCGAGTGGAATGAGAAGGAACCCGCGCCGGGTGACGAGTGCCGCTGTCCCTAGGCCTACCTTGCGGATCGGGTACGTCACGAGCGCGGCTGCGACCCCGATGAGAATGCTCCACGCGATTTCACCGGGCGTCGGTGTGCCCAACGGAGCGAGATGCAGCGGAGGGAGCGTGTAGTCGGCGGTGCTGAGCGCTGTCCAGTGCGTCATCCCGATGAAGACGAGCGAGCCGATTCCTCCGGCGATGAGTCCTGGGATCAGTATGAGCGGGAGCGTCTCGCCACCGAGGCCGGAGGCTTCGATGATGATGACCGCTCCGACGATCGGGCTGCCGAAGATCACCGAGATCGCGGCGAAGGCCCCCGCTGCGCCGAGCACGAGAAGCATCGTTGGCGGCGCGTCGCGTTTCGCGAGTTTGACCGTGGTGACGGCGACGCCGGATCCGATCGCGATCAGTGGCGCTTCTGGTCCGAGCACGAGCCCGAGGCCCAGGGTCGCCAGCCCGGCGAGAGCAATGCCAGGGACCATGTTCGACTCGGTGCTGCCGAGTTGCAAACCTGCGGCCGGGAGGTGGCCGCCGCCCCCTGGCAATCGCGTAATCGCATACGCAACAGGGAGTCCGGCCACCGCGCACACCGGTAACGGCCACCACGTCGGAACAGGATCGAGGCCGAGACCGTTCGGAAGATCGCGGAACACCCAAACCTGAAGTTGATGCACCAAGCTCGAGGAACGCCCAACCGACGAGTGAAACGATGATCCCGATCGCCGCGGCGAACACCAGGAGCACGACGAAGTTCCTGCTTCGAAGTATCGCCGCTGGATCGGACTCTGGCGACGGCTCCGGCTCATCCGCCACTCCATCGAACTTACGACCGGCGCACCATTCGATCAACAGTCTCCGACGAATCGCGTTGCCTGTTGGGCGTGTGAGGACAGGCCCTTGCCTGAGTTGCACATGAGCGGTACGGGTGCAAGCCTCTTCGCAGTCGCCGACAACTCGAACGGATCAAATGATGACTGGCCGGTCGTTGGATGAGCTCGGTCCCGTCGACTACCTCGTCGTCGAGTTTCCCGCTGGTGCGAGCAGTTTCACGGGTGCGATGGCGCAGGAACTCCTTGCCTTAACCGACGCGGGGACGGTCCGCGTCATCGATGTGTTGATCCTGACCAAAGCGGAGGACGGCACCGTCGACCACGAATCTGACAGGGTCAGGCGATTCGATCAACAGTCGCTGGCCGATTGTGGGGTTCTGAGCTAGTCAGCGCCCGAGAAATCGAGGTTCCCGTTTCTCCACGAATGCACGCGCGCCCTCGCGGTGATCTTCGGTGAGGCCGGTGTGGTTGTGGTGGGTCGCCTCGATGTCCATGCAGTCCCGAAGGTCAGCCTGCAGGGCACGGTTGAGGTTCTCTTTCATGTAGCGGAACGCGACTCTGGGGCCGTTGGCCAAACGGCGGGCGCGCGCGGTCACTTCCGGTTCGAGCTCGTCGGGCGGGAACACCGCGTTGACGATGCCGAGACGTTCGGCGTCTTCGGCGGTGAACCGCTCGGAGAAGAAATACAGCTCCTTGGCCTTCGCGCTACCTACCAGTCGACTGAGGAACCACGTTCCCCCGAAGTCGCCCGAGAACGCGATCCGGGCGAACGCGGTAGTGAACACCGAACCGGAGGCCGCGTAGCGCAAGTCGCAGGCCAATGCCAGCGCAAGGCCCGCGCCAGCAGCCGCGCCCGGTATCGCCGCGATGGTGGGCTTGCTCATCGACCACAACTGGCCGCTCGTCGCCATCTGGATGTGCCGCTGTCGTTCGATGATGTCATCGATTGAACGGCTCTGACCGCCGTCGAGCCTGCCGCCGGCCATCCGCGTGACGTCGGCACCTGCGCAGAATGCGCCGCCTGCGCCGGTGAGCACGACGCAGCCGACGTCGTCGTTCCTCTCGAAATCGGCAAGCAGCCGGGCGAGTTCATCGAGTACGTGCACGGTGAATGCGTTGCGGTGTTGTGGCCGGTTGAAGGTGATCAGTGCGACGCCTTGGTCGATCTCGGCCAGCAGGTCTTCGGTGTCGGTGTCGATGATGCTCATCGAACCGCCTCGGTGGTGAAGCGGACTCCGCCGATGATGGAGGTCGGCGGGATGTTCGGGATGGTTGTTGTGTCGACGCGGAGCGTGACCTCGGTGAGGCCTTCGCCGCGTTCGGAGGAGATGGGTACGAAGCGAAGGACCTGAGCGGCGGCGGTGAGATCGATCCGCGCGCCGGCTCCGTGACTTGCGGCCTCGACGCCAAGCGCTGAGGCCCAGACACCAGCCGCGGTGGCTGGGTCCTTCACCTCGACAACCAACCCGGAGATCCCGCCGTCTTGATGAGGCGAGGCGTGGCCGATCCAGTCGGGTCCAGCCCAGCGCCACGACCCTGGAGGGGCGGCCCAGTCGATGGAGACGATCGCCCCTGGCACGTCCTTGGGATGCAGGTGGGTTCCGGCCATGTCGGGAAGGTCGGCCTGCCAGACCGTCCGTATGCCCGCACCCGCGATCCGCTCGCGGGCGGCTGTGACGTCTTCGACCTGGAAGATCGCCATGTAGCCGCTGTCTCCGTCTCGGCGCTGCAGATACCGGCCGGCGGTGGTGTCGGGCCTAACCGGTGACAGGACTTCGATGAACGTGTCCGACGCGGCGAAGACCGCGTTGTCGAGGCCGAACTGGCCGACGCCAGGGTCATGAAACGGAGTAGTCCAGCCGAAGGTCGCTTGCAGTTGCTTCTCGACGAAGGCGCGATCGTGAGTGACGAGCGCTACCTGGCGCAATCGGGGCAGAGGGGTCATGGTGTTCGGGCCTCCTGTGTGACTGAGTCGACAGGGCGAAGCGAGGAGAGCACATGTTCGAACAGGTCGATCACGCGTTTGTCGAGACGCGCGAGCGACACACCAAGTTCGGCGGCGAACGCCTCTCGGTAGACGACGTAGCCGTACACGGTGGCGGGGATCAACGCGTTGAGTGCAACCTGGTCGACTCCCGGATCGACCAGGTGCTCTTCGATGTCGCGAGCCAGGTCCTGTCGGGATTGGCGGCGCCGGGCATGGTCTGGAAACGCTCGGTCCATCGAGCACCAGCAGCGTGAAGAGCCGCACGCCGGCTTCGTTGTCGATCGACGCCTGGAGGTACTCCCGCATCCGTCGTTGGAACGGAAGTCCGCGGAGCGCGTCGATGCGGCGCAACTGCGCCTCGGCGCGTCGCCGCAACGCTCGGCGCAGAAGTGTTCCTCTCGACCCGAAGTAGTGGTACACGAGTCCCCGGTTGACTCCGGCCCGCTCGGCAACGTCACGGAGATTGAGCCCGGCCAGAACGCCGTGCTCCTGCATGAGCACCAAAGCGGTTTCCTCGAGCCGTGCCTCGGTGGCTTCGCGGCCAGTCAACTCGTCCGACATGGATGTGCCTTCGGCAGCGCCCGAGCTCACGAACTGCGAGCCGATGAGGCGAACCGCATGACCTTGTTGGACCAAGACTGCACCGAGGTGCAACGCCGGCGGAACGTTTCCGCCGCCGTCCCAGCTCACGATGAGGAACCGGCAGGACGCGGTCAGCGCGCCGGCCTGATGTTCTGGTTGCGGCTGAACAGGTTCGACGGGTCGTACTCCCGCTTGAGTCGTGCCAGCCGGTCATAGAGTTGGTCGCCGTAGAGCTTGCGGACTTCGCCGGCATCGGCGTCGCCGTCGAAGTTCACGTACTCGCCATCGAGCGACAGGGGGTGCAACGCCGCGACCACCTGACGGTTGGCGTCGATGTGACGTTTGTCTTCGATGGCGTCGGTCCACGTCGAGATGATGTTGTAGGTGTAGCCGGCGTGCCGACCACTGAACGCGCTCGCGTCCGGCAGCACTCTTCCGACCGCTCCACCCATTTGGTGAAAATGGATCTGCGACATCGGTGACGGCATCCGAGCACCTTCGCGGAGCGCAATGCTGATGACCTGATCATCGAGGTCTCTGACGAAGCCGCCTCGGAAGTAGTTGCGAAGTCCCTTCGGTGCGCCGCCATCGAGCATGGTCTGCAGCGCGACGTACGGCATCAGATCGAAGACATCAGCCGAGGGTCCGAGCGCGCGCAATGGTTGGATGGCGCGTGAACCTGCATCGAGATCGCCGCACCAGCAACCGAGGATCGCGACCGCCTTTTGACCGACGAGATCGGGCGGCACGAACGGTTCCGGTGGCGCCGTCATGATCGAGGCGAGCATCGAGGCTTCGTCGGGCGCATTGGCAGCCCAGTCGCGAAAGACGGTCAGGACTTCCTCGGCCCGATCAAACGGAAACAGCATGAGGCCACCCAGAATGGTTGACACCGGGTGCAGTGAGAACTCGAAGCGCGACACGATCCCGAAGTTGCCACCGCCTCCCCGCAGACCCCACAGGAGCCCGGGCCGCTCGGTCTCACTGACAGTCACCACGTCGCCATCGGCGGTCACGACTTCGGCGCCGACCAAGTTGTCGCACGAAAGTCCGTATTTGCGTTGCAGCCAGCCGATACCGCCGCCGAGCGTGAGGCCGGCGACTCCGGTAGTCGAGATCAGGCCGCCCGTCGTGGCGAGACCGTGGGCTGCGGTCGCCGCATCGAGGTCGGCCCAGGTCGCACCGGGCTCGACCGTGGCCGTGCGACTGTCGATGTCGACGTCGACGTTGCGCATTGCTGAGAGGTCGACGACGACGCCTCCGTCGCAGATGCTGAGACCGGCGACGCTGTGCCCGCCGCCACGCACCGCGAGGGCGAGGCCTGCAGCGCGTGTCAACCTCGTCGCGGTGACGATGTCGTCGACTGTCCGGCATTGCGCGATCAGCGCGGGCAACGCGTCGATGCTGCCGTTCCAGACGGCTCGAGCTGCGTCGTAGTCAGGGCTGTCGGGCGCGATCACCGTCCCCTTGAATGTCGATGCGAACGATCGAACAACCTGGTCGGTCTGTGTCCTGGACATCACGTCCCTCCCTGTTGCCGTTTCCGGAAGTGTGAAGGAGAGCCACGTCCTGCGCTATGACGCAGGATCACTGCCGAGGTATGACGTGACAGCACAACGTGGTCAGAGCTACGACGCAGTTGCGGGTGGTTCCGTGCGTCGCTCGCGGCGGGCCGGCAGTGGCCAGTCTCTCGACATCTCGCGCCGCAGCCGGTCCTCGTCGATCAGCACGTAACGCCCGTCTTCTTGCCGGATCGCTCCGTCGATGGCCAGCGCGGCGAGCGCACGGTTGACGTTCTCGCGACTGACGCCGATCATGCCCGCGAGCGTCGACTGCGAGATCTTCGGAGTGACCGCTTGCCCGGCTCTGCGCTCAGGACTGGTGTCGACCAGCTCGAGCAGCCTCAAGATGAGGCGATCTCGCAGCGGGCGCCGCGCCGCCGACGACAGCATCGCCGTTTGCCAGCGCGAGTTCGTGGCTACTGCCTCCAACACGCGGTCTTTGGTCGCCGGGTAGTCCGCCATGAACGGATCGAGCTGACAGCGACCGAGGACGATCACGGCCGACGCCTTGGTGGCAGCGACGAACAGGATCCGGGTGCGTTCATCTGAGAAGTAGCCGGGCTCCCCGGTGGTCATACCCGGTCCGACGACGGCGTGGATCACCTCGTTGCCCTCGGCGTCCACGACGTACGCCTTCAGCTCGCCCGACAGAACGACCCAAAGCTCGTCGGCTCGGTCGCCCGGATAGCACAGACACTCGTCCCGCACGAGCGTGCGCGTGGTCACGGAGCTCGCGAGAACTCCGAGCTGTTCCGCAGTCAGGTCCACGAACAGATACGACCGGGTCAGTCCTGCCAACACGTCATAGACCGGACGCACACTGTTCAGTGTGCCACCACAGCCGCGAGCAGGGGCCCAGTACCTGCCTACGAGGAAATGCGGTCATCACCTCGGTGTCACAAACAACCGGGGACGCCCTCACAGGGCCGGTGGCCCACCACACACACCTCATCACCCACACGCCGGTTGTTGGAATCACAACGCGTCAGCGCGAGTTTCAGGTCGATGTTCTCTTGGTGCGAGTGCGCTGCTGCTGGGAGTGATTCGGTTGCTCCCAGACGCCGAGGAGCAGTTCGAGGAACGGGACGTACAGATCTTCGGCATCATCGTCGTCGAGGAATCCCGCGAGTTGCAGTCCGTCCGAGGTTGCCAGGACGAGTCGGGCGATGGTCATGGGCGGCATCTTCAGCGTCTCACCGAACCGTTTCGCCTCTGTCTCGATGAACGACGCAATCAGTTGTGCGAGCTCGCGACGCCGGCGAGCTACTCGGTCGCGTTCCTCAGGATGACGGAGGACGAACAGGTTGAACTCCAATCCGAGCGCGAACTGTTTCGGATCTTGAGATTGCGCAGCGTGCCACTGCTTCGCGATGGCGATGAGGTCGATCTCGTCGAGCGGCGTTCCCGGTTCGACGGCGCCCTCGAGGAGCTGCAGGAACCGCTCGTTGAACCGCGTGTTGAGCGCGAGGAACAGGTCGGTCTTGTTGCCGAAGTGCTTGTAGATCGCGCCACGGGTGTAGCCGGCCGTGTCCGCGATCTCTTCGAGGGACGCGCCGTCGAAACCTCTCGCTGCGAACACCTCCTCGGCGGCATCGAGGAGCAGGTCGTGTGTGTGTTGCCGGCGTCGCGCTTGTGTCCATCTCTCGGTTGCCACCATCTCATCTTGCATTAGAGACACCCTTGACACTTAGATACAGTATCGTATCTTAGTGACGTGAGTGTTCCTGCAGATCGGTTGCCGGTCATCGAGGTCGAAGGTCTGCGGAAGTCCTACGGTGACCGTGAGGTCCTCAAGGGCATCGCTCTTTCCGTAGCGCGTGGCGAGGTGTTCGCCCTCCTTGGGCCGAATGGCGCCGGGAAGACGACTTGCGTCGAGATTCTCGAGGGCTACCGCAACCCGAGCACCGGCACCGTCCGGGTGCTCGGGTTCGATCCGTGGACCCATCATCGTGAGCTCCGCACCCGCACCGGTGTCGTGCTGCAGGAATGCGGCTTTCCGATGCACCTGCGGGTAGGCGAACTGATCGACTGCTGGCGTGCGTACTACCCGTCTCCCCGTCCCCGCGACGAACTCCTCGACATCGTGGAGCTCCGGGAGGAGTCCCAGTCACTCGTCAGGCGACTGTCCGGTGGACAGCGGCGCCGCCTCGACTTCGCACTCGCGCTGGCGGGAGATCCCGAACTCGTGTACTTGGACGAACCGACGACCGGCTTCGACCCCGAAGCGCGCCGGCGATGCTGGTCGGCAATCGAGAATCTCACTGCGCTCGGCAAGACGGTGATGCTGACGACTCACTATCTCGACGAGGCCGAGCGGCTCGCTGACCGGGTCGCCATCCTCAGCAAGGGTCAGATCCGCGGGTCAGGCACCGCGCCAGAGCTCGCGCGGTTGGTTCGCGCGCCGACGCGCGTCTCGTACCGATCACCCGCGGGTCAACGAGTAACAGTGACGACCTCCGACGTCGCCGCCACGCTGCGGTCGCTTCTACACGACGAGAGTGACTTGGACGAGCTGGACGTCAGCCCGCCAACACTCGAAGACGTCTACCTGGAGTTGGTCGCGCAATGAGCACACCTCGACTCCTGCTCAACCAACTTCGGCTCGAACAGCGCGGCTTCTGGCGCAACCCCGAGGCCGCGTTCTTCACGTTCGCGCTTCCCATCGGGCTCCTGTTGATCTTCGGCGCGACGTCGACGAACGACAAGGTCGCCGGCCGACCTGACCTCGATGGTCTCACGCTGTTGGTGCCCGGCATCCTTGCCTTCGGCATCATCATCGCCGCTTACGGGTCCCTCGCCGCGACAATCGCGGTGCTGCGAGCCGACGGCGTCTTGAAGCGGGTGCGGGCGACGCCGCTCCAGCCATGGATGTACATCGCCGGCCAACTCGCCAGCGTGCTCGTCACGACACTCGTCGTCGCGCTGACGACAATCGTGCTCGGCCGTCTCGTCTTCGGTATCGCTCCGAGAACGGGCGGGCTCTTCCAGCTGCTCGCGACGCTGGCACTTGGCATCACCTGCTTCGCGTCGCTCGGCGTCGCCGTCAGCACCATCATCCGTCGGGCCGACACCGCAGGCGCGATCACCAACGGCACCTACCTACCGCTCGCGCTGGTATCCGGCACGTTCTCGGCCGGTCTGAGGATGCCGAGCTGGCTCAACGGCATCGTGAGCGTGTTTCCCATCAAGGCGCTCACCGACGCGCTCCGCGCCGGGTATGACCCCGTCTCGAAAGGACCTTCAACCGCGTCCGTCCTCGTGCTGACGGCGTGGACAGTTGCCGGCGTCGCGATAGGCGTTCGCTACTTCCGCTGGGAGCCGTCGCGCTGAGGATCCGCGCCCTGAAGTTGGACCCAACTCTCTCAGGGCGGTTCCGAGCGCGCGTTCGAAAACTGTCTCCTTAGGGCCACAAGGGTCTGCCGAGGGTTCGGTTGACATCGGAACGTGGGGCACGTCATCCCGTGTGTGAGCTTCGGCTCGCAGGAAGGATGTTCCGATGCCCAAGAGGTTCCCTCCTGAGTTCAAGCGCGATGTCGTCACGGTCGCCCGTCGCGGTGCTCTGACGTCTCGCGGTCGACTCGGGTAGCGCGGGCTCCCCGTGTGAGCTCTTCAGCAATCGGTTAGTGACGGCGTCGGTTCGTTGCACGCCCGACGCGGACTCGAGACGACCAGTGTTGAGACGACAGGGGCCAGCGTCCCTCGCGTTGGTCTGGATGGCCGCGCCGCGCGGGACGACCGAGGCCGAGGGCCCGGGAACAGGCGGCGGATCCTCCTGGTCGATCGGCGTCACTCATCGGCGAGCTTTGGGCGGGATCACGAAGGAGCGCATGTGACGGATGCGGCCGCCTTCGTGATTGAACCGAACCACGGCAGCCACGTGCCCGTGCGCGTACGCGACGACAGCGGCGTCGCCTTCGACGGCGACGGGCACCAGCAACGTCCCGGTGCCGGGACCGAACATGCCGATGAGTCGTTGTGCGACCGCGGGACGACCGGACAGATCGGCGACGGTCCCAAAGCCGATGAGCTCGGCATGACCGTCGACGTCGGGATCGAGCACGGCCATGAGCTCGGCAATGTCACCACCCGCACATGCGGCAATGAATCGCTCCACGACCGCACGGTGGTGCATCGGCTCGAAGTCGGCTGACTCGGCAGTCGTTGCGTCGGTGCGGATCCTGCGGCGCGCACGACTCGCCAGTTGACGGCACGCAGTCGGAGTGCGACCGACGACGGCGGCGACCGCGTCGAACGGGAACCCGAACACGTCGTGCAAGACGAACGAGGTGCGTTCTGCGGGTGTCAACCGATCGAGCACGACGGCGAGTGCGAGCTGGACCTCGTCATCGAGGGTAACGCGGTCAGCGGGGTCGGCGTCCGTGATCACGCTCGCGGCGATGCCCTCGGCGAGACCTTCGTGTCGCGCGTATGCGGACCGAAGGCGGTTCAGGCATAGGCGCCGCACGACGACGGAGAGCCAACCGCCCATGTCGTCGATCTCGTCGGCCGGGACGTTGCTCAGTCGGCGGAATGCCTCTTGAACAACGTCCTCCGCCGCGGCGGGGTCGCGGAGCGTGCGTGTCGCCTGCACGACCAGCCGAGCCTGATATGTGCGCCAAGCGTCAGCGAACCGAGCGTCGAAGGCAGCTGCGTCGTTGCTTTGGTGCGTCATCGGGGACCTCGTCGAGACGGTAGCTACCTCCTCTCGACAACGGGGAGGCCCGGAATGTGACATCGGTCCTGCCGTGTCACAACTCGCGACCTCGTGTGGTCGGGTTGGTCATGACTCATCACGCCACGTCAGTACCGCCCGCTGTGTACGTTCGATCGCTGCGAAAGACGTGGCCCGGGGGCATCGAAGCCGTCCGTGGTATCGACTTCGACGTCGCTCCCGGCGAAGTCTTCGGTCTGCTCGGGCCAAACGGGGCCGGCAAGTCGACCACGATCGGCATGCTCACCACGACGGTTGTCCCGACGGCAGGTGTGGCGCGGTTGGCCGGGTTCGATGTCGCATCGGAGCCGATTGCGGCGCGCTCGATCAGTGGTGTGGTGTTTCAGGATGCAGTGGTCGACCTCGCTCTCAGCGGGCGACGGAATCTCGACACGCACGCCCGGTTGTGGGGGGTCGAGGGGCCTGCGACGCGTGCATACGTCGACGAGCTCGCGGGTGTCTTCGGTCTGACGGATCTTCTCGGCCGCGCGGTGGCGACATACAGCGGCGGGCAGCGCCGGCGCCTGGAGATCGCCCGCGCGCTCGTGACGCGGCCGCGTGCTCTCTTCCTCGACGAACCGACGGTTGGCCTCGACCCGCGCATCCGCCACGAGCTGCTCGATCTGATCGCCGGGCTGCGTCAGCGCGACGAGATGACGGTGCTTCTGACCACGCACTACCTCGACGAGGCAGAGCGACTGTGCGATCGCATCGGCATCATGCACGACGGTTCGATCGTCGCGCTCGGTACGCCCGCGGAGCTGCTAGCGGCCGTGGGTGACGAAGTGGTCGAACTACACGTGACCTCGGAAGGTGTCCCTGCAACCGTGCTTGAAGTACTGCGCATGAATGGCATCGCCGCGGACGACGCGTTCGTCGTCGGCAGCACCATCACGATCCCGATCCGCGAGCAGCGAAACGTCGGTGACGCCATCTCCGCCTTGCAGCTCCCGACGAGCGCGACGACGACACGCGCTCCGAACCTCGACGACGTCTATCTCCGTCTCACCGGCGATCGCATCGCCGCCTGACCCCACGAAGGATCCACCATGACCGAAATGACCATTGCCCAACCGATCGATGCCCGCCCCCGGGTGGTGCCGGCCGCGCCCTCCGAACCGTCCGCTGCCGGCACATCGATTCGCACCGCACTGTCTACTCTCATAGGCCGCCGGATCGCGCTGAGCATCCGCACACCGCGCGAGCTGTTCGTGCCGCTGCTGACGCCCGTGCTGTTCGCGCTCGTGATCGCGCCAGCGCTCGACTCGATCGGACCGAAGGTCGCCGGCCTCGACTACATGAGCTTCGCCGCCATCGGCACCGCCGTTCTGTTGATTCCCCTCAACTGCATGTTCGCCGGCGTCGCCGTGATCGTCGACCGCGAGACCGGCGCCCGCCGCGACCTGCTCGCCGCACCCGTGCCCCGAACCGTCATCGTGATCGCGAACCTGGTCGTGGCTGTCGCGGTCACTGCCCTTCAGGTCCTCGTGCTGCTGCTGGCGGCCGTGTTGCGGGGCGCGGAACTGCATACATCCGCATCGGGCGTGGCGTGGTTCGCCGCGGCCGGGACGCTGCTCGCGATCGCCATGTATGGAGTCGCCGAGACGATCGCGAACCGCATCCCTTCAGTGGAGGAATACATCGGACTCGTGCCAGGGCTCGCAATCGTGCCGTTCTTCTTCGCCGGCTCTCTGTTCCCGATCACCGCGATGCCCGCCTTTCTCACCGGGTTCGCCAAGTTCCTCCCGATCACGCACGCGCTTGCCGTGATGCGCTACGGACTGCTCGGCGCCAACAGCAGCGGGCTGCACGACATCTGGGGAATGACGAACGCAACGGCGATGGTGTCGCTCAGCCTCGCCGTCGTCGCTGTGTTCGCGATCACACTCACCATGGTCGCCATGCACACCTTCAAGCGCTCAGCGGTTTCGTAACGCGGCGATCATCAGGCGACGAATATGAGTCCCTCACAGATGCCGACGGCACTTCGAGGCATGCTCTTCGGAGAGCAGACCGTCGCCACTGATCCAGCGACTGATCAACGGCGCCTGCAACCTCGCCGTACACCGGCCGTCGGCGGTCGGCCGCAGCGGTTTCGGCAAGGAGGACGGGCGAGCCGACATCGACGAGTACCTCCTCACCAAAGCCGTCGGCACCTACTGGAGATACGGATCCTCAGGCTCGTTCTTACCGAGGTGCGGGTAGTCGTAGCGATCCTTGTGGTAGCCGCGCATGCTGCTGAACGAGTCATCGCCTGCTGCGAGCAGGTAATCCTCGAAGCCCTCTGAGTTTCATTGGAGGTCCGGCGTCAGGATCGAGCGGCTCAAAGTCAGGTTCGGTCATTCCACTCGACGCTCCCTCGACCCTCAGAGCTCCTTCGGCACCGAGGTGGCCGAGAACGCTAGCGATGAACACCGGGGTGTGTACTTGCCGACACGGCGCATCCGGTGGCGATGACACGAGGGTTCTGCCGTCGATTCTCGAGCCTTCGACCACGACGAGCAGCACAACCGTAGGGTTGCCTTCCCACGCTGAGGCGCAGAATGATCCGTTGCGGAAGCGGATTGGTTGTGTCAATGTACTGATACAATGCTACGTCAAGAACCGCCGAGCAGAGCCGCTGAAGTGGTCGCCAGCGCCGGCGTCGAGCCGACCGACGATCACTTGGCGCGGGCAGAGCAATACCTCGCCCGCGCTCGCCGCGCGTGTTGGTTCGGCTTGGTGTGCGGCCTGGTCGCCGGAGTAGGCCCGTTGGCGGGCGAGGAGGGCGGCTCGTTGGTCGTTCCCCGGATGATCGCGGGCTACTTGTTCGGCGTACTGCTCAGTGAACTGTTTCCACCACCTGTCGGGCGGGGCCAAGTCCGGTCAGCCTCCTTGCGGCCACGGTCGGCGAGCGACCTCGTCCCGCGGTTTGCCCTCGTGCTTCCCTGGGTGGCCCTTGTTCCGGTGCTCGCAACTCCGCTTCTGCTGCTGGGTTCGCACCCTCGCGGAGCAACGGCGTTCACCAGTGTGCAGGGCGCGTGCTTCGGCACCGCGTACTGGCCTCACGCGGCGACGCTCATTGCGATCGCCGCACTAGCGGCGGCTGGACTCGTTCTTGTCCTGTTGGCACTGCGGCGGGCGACCCAAAGGCCCCAGCCCGCCGAGGATCTCCCGACATGGCAACTCGATAGAGCACTACGAGCGCGATCGGCACGCGCAGCCGTTGCGTCGGCAACCGCTTTGGGCTTGACGCTCCTCGCAGTCGTCGCGGAGTACATCGACAGGGGGATCCACTCGTACGTCTGCTCGTGTGGATTCGAGACCTTCGGTGGCGGGGGCAACGTCTATTCCTGGGGAGACGCCATCGATCCATGGCTGCAGCACGCGTCGCTGATCCTGATCATCTCTGCGATCGCGGTCTGGATCATTTGTGGGCGGCTGAGGCTGCCATCGCGCGACCAACGGACCGCATGATCCTCACCGTTGACACGACGCTTGCCGTGCCGCCATACGAACAGATCCGGGAGCAACTCGCCACCATGATCAACAGCGGGGTTCTACTCGCCGGTACGAGACTGCCAACGATCCGTCAACTGGCAGCGGATCTCGAGATCGCACCCGGCACCATCACACGCGCGTACCGCGAGCTCGAAACGGCTGGACACATCGTCAGTCGCGGACGCCACGGAACGTTCGTTCGCGAAGCACGCGCGTACCGCCAAGCCGAGCGCCGCGCACTATTGAGTGCCGAAGCGGAACGCTTTGCGCGCGTGGCCACGCAGCTGGGAGCAACCGATGAGGAGATCCACGGAGCGGTGGACGAGGTACTCGAGCAGCTGGCGACGACAACATGAGTAATGCTCATCGGCGACGGGACCCGGTGAGACTGGTCCCATCGGGGAGTTCGCAATCGAGTACCGGGTTCCTGTCCATAAGGCCATGGTCTCGGGCCCAGGCATACGCCGAGTTAAGGACGACGGTGGCTTGGTGGATCGACCGTAGGCTCTGTCCGGAGCGGGCCATGGTCGCGAGCGCGGTCTCGATGTCGCGAGTTCGTAGACCGGCTGGCGATGTCGTACCGAGTGGTGGTGCGAGCCAGGTTCGCCACAGTTGCTCGTAGCGGCGCACGGTCGTGGTGCTTCGACCGGCATCGACCAGGTGCGTGAGATAGAGGTGTACGAGTGCGTCGAGCGTGCTCGGTGGCTGCCCGTGTCGGGCGGCGAGGCGGGCGAGTTCGACCTCGGCGCGTTGGCGGTCCGCGTCGAGGGTGCGCGACACGCGGTCGTGCGACGGTGTCGTAATGGTGAGTTTCCACACGCCCTGTCGGATCTCGCGCATCGATCCCTCCCCCCGCGATCGACGGACGCGAGCGGGCCTCGACGCAGACGGGCGTGTCTGGACAACGGTCAGATGCTCGACGCGCACGCATCGCGAGTCAGTGGGGCAGGCCTGGACCCGGGCGCCGAGCGAGAGCGGTCCATGCTCGAGCTCCCAGGCGACCCGGCGGGCGGTGGTGAGCCGGCCTGCCACCCGCATCTGCGGGACACCAGCCCGATCGGTAGCGCCTCGCCACAGATGATGCGCGGTCGTTCGGTCGACCAACGCTTCGAAGCGTTCGGCCATCGTGGCCATGGACCGAGAATACCGACTTGTCTAGTTCAAAGTTACGCGCTTGGGTACGCGCGCGGCTCTCGACAATCGACGCACAACGGACTCGACAATGACCAATGAAATCAGTATTGTCCCGGGTCAGAAGCTTGTGCGCCCCCTGGGATTCGAACCCAGAACCTGCGGATTAAGAGTCCGTTCCACAAGTCGCACGAGGTCGCTCAGGTCTCTGACGTGCGGTTCTGTCTCCGATTTCGTCTCACCAATCGCTGCAGTCTCACGCGCTCGCCGGAGTTACGCGTTCGGTTACGCGCGCGAGAACACGTTCCGATCTCGGTGGATGGCCAGCTTCCCGTAGATGTATAGTAGGCGTATGCCACGGATGCAGGTGTACCTCCCCGATGAGCTGTACCGCGTGGTCAAGGAGCACGACCTCCCGGCGTCGGAGCTGTTGCAGTCGGCCGTGCGCGACGAGCTACGCCGTCAACAGTTGCGCGAGGAAGCCGACCGCTACGTTGCCGAACTCATCGACGAGGTCGGGGAACCATCGGCGAAGGCCATCGCTCGCGCTGAAGCCCTATCACGCCGGATTCGACGAGAAGGGACGGCGCAGCGCAGCGCATGACCCGTTTGGTGCTCGATTCTGGCGGGCTCAGTGCGCTCGTCCGGCGGCCCGAACACGCCGCTGCGATCATCGCCGTGTTCGAGCGTGACGGATTGTGGCCGCCGCTGGTGCCGTCGGTCGTGCTGGTGGAGTCGTTGTCGGGACGGGCGCGCACCGACGTGCGACTGAATCGCCTGCTGAAGACCTGCGACATTGTCGAAGAGCTTTCCGAGCGAATGGCTCGCCGGGCGGGACAGCTTCGGGCGCTCGCCCACGCGGGATCTGCGGTCGACGCGGTCGTGGTCGCGATGGCCGAACCCGGTGGTGCTGTTCTCGGCACCGACTTGAAGGATCTCCGCGCGCTCGCCGCCCATGCACAGGACGTGACGGTGCATCGCCCCTGACGGCGCCAGCGGCACGATCGCGAGTCCACGTGTCGCGCGCGATCGCGAACGTCGGAACGTCCGCCACCGACACTTCGGGATGACTGTCGTGCCCCCGGCGTCTAGAGTTTAGTGCTAAAGTAGCTTCCGTCCCGAAACGGAAGGCTCCATGGCTCACTACGTCGCAAGTTTCCCGGTCTCCGTCACCCGGTCCGCTGCGTTCGCCGATCTCAGTCGCTTCGATCGCGCCGAGGAGTGGGACCCCGGTGTCGAAGCGGGCGAGATGCTCACTCCCGAGCCGGTCGGGGTCGGCTCCCGGTTCCGTCTCGTCGCCCGATTCCTCGGACGGCGCATACTTCTCGACTACGAGATCGTCGCGCACGACCGCGACGAGCGGATCGTGCTGCGGGCGGAGGACTCTTCGGTGCGTTCCGTCGACACGATCACGTTCCAGGACGACGAGCGCGGCACGCTCATGGTCTACGACGCGCAGCTCGACGCCAAGGGCATCGGGCGGCTGGCCGATCCGCTGCTCTCGATCGTCTTTCGTCGCATCGGCGACCGCGCCGCAGCCGGCCTGAGAGCGCGTCTCTCGGCGGTGCAGGCATGAGCGGGTCGCCGGCTCGCCGGCTCGCCGATGCCGCGCTTCGAGCGACGGTCGTCGGCAGCTTCAGCCGCATCGGGTTCGCGGCACGTCGTGCGCTTTTCAGTTGGGACGCCGAGCCCGCTGTCGACATGAGCGGCCGGGTCGCAGTGGTCACGGGCGCGACCGGCGGTCTCGGCCTTGCGACGGCGACGGCTCTCGCGCAACACAACGCCGACGTCTGGCTCGTCGGGCGTGACCCGCTCCGCGTCGATGCAGCCCGGCGCGCCATTGCTGGCGTCGCACCTGATTCCAACCTGACCACCGCGGTCGCGGACCTCACGGTCCTCGACGACGTTCGAAGCCTCGCCGACCGCGTCCGTCGGTCGACAACGCGGCTCGACGTGTTGATCCACAATGCGGGGGCGCTCACCCGCAATCTGCGCTACACCGCCGACGGTCTCGAGGTCACCGCGCAGGTGCATGTCGTCGCTCCGTTCCTGCTGACGACTGAGCTACTGCCGATCCTGCAGGCCACACCCGGCGCCCGCGTCCTCACCGTCTCGTCGGGGGGCATGTACACGCAGCGTCTCGATTTGGACATGCTCGCCACGCCCGCAACACCGTTCAACGGCGTGCGCGCCTATGCGAACGCCAAGCGGGCCCAAGTCGTGCTCAACGAACTCTGGTCGAAACACCACGGCGTGTCTGGCGTCGTATTCCACGCGATGCACCCGGGCTGGGCAGACACGCCAGGTATGCGCGAATCGCTGCCGCGCTTTCACACGCTGATGGGTCCGCTGCTGCGCACGCCGAGTCAGGGGGCCGACACCGTGGTGTGGCTGGCCACCGACCCTCGAGCGCTCGAGACGAGCGGACAGTTCTGGC
The DNA here is from genome assembly GCA_963721305.1 of uncultured Acidimicrobiia bacterium. Lineage (GTDB taxonomy): Bacteria > Actinomycetota > Acidimicrobiia > Acidimicrobiales > JACDCH01 > DATAES01. Next base: position 24,376 of record CAVRIR010000006.1, on the reverse strand, counting down.
AGGACCGCGAGCCGAGATCCGTCGCGCCGTTGCCGGGCACCCGCACAAGCGACACCGATGCCGAGCGATGCTGGAGCTGGTGCGCCGACCGCGCGGCCGTCGTTGCGCCGATGGACGCGGTGCAGTGAAGATCGCCATCGTCGGTACCGGCGTGTCCGGGCTCGTCGCGGCCCACCTGCTCCACCCTCACCACGAGATCACCGTGTTCGAGGCCGACAGACGAATCGGTGGCCATGCCAACACCATCGACGTCGAGATCGACGGCCGCTCAGTCGCGGTCGACACGGGATTCATCGTGTACAACGACCGCAACTATCCCGGGTTCCGTGCACTGCTCGATCAACTCGGCGTCGCGACCCAGCCCACGGACATGAGCTTCAGCGTCAGCGATCCCCGCACCGGGTTGGAGTATCGCGGCTCGAACCTGAATGGGATCTTCGCCCAGCGCCGCAATCTTGCCAATCCCTCGTTCCTGCGTCTGCTCGCTGACATCACGCGGTTCAACCGGGCCGCCCGCCGGCTCGTCGCGGGTGAGACACGCTGGGACGGACCCGACCGGCTCCCCGACGGTGGCGGCCTCAACGCCCATGCCGAAGAGACTTTGGCCGACTTCGTGCGTCGAGGCCGCTACTCAGAATCATTCGCGCGGCAGTTCCTCATCCCATTTGGTGCGTCGATCTGGTCGGCCGATCCCGCGACCTTCATGCGTTTTCCCGTGCTGGCGTATGCACGCTTCATGGACAACCATGGGTTGCTCCAAGTCGCCGGACGGCCCGATTGGCGCACTGTGACCGGCGGTTCCCGCCGTTATGTCGAGGCTCTCACCGCGCCGTTCTCACTGCGCATTCAGGTCGACACGGCCGTGCACAAGATCGTCACTCACGACGGTGTCGGCAGCTCGCACCTCGTCGAAGTGCTCACCGGCCGCGGCCCGGCGCTCTTCGACCGTGTGATCGTGGCGACGCACAGCGATCAAGCACTGCGCATGCTTGCCGACGCGACCACCGCCGAGCACAAGGTCCTCGGCGCGATCAGCTATCAGCGCAACACCGCGACGTTGCACACCGACGAACGAATGTTGCCGCGCAACCCACACGCGCGAGCGAGCTGGAACTACGCGATCGATGAGAACGCCCGCGGAACCACGGTCACCTACTGGATGAACCGCCTGCAGTCGATCGAGACTCGACGTCCGCTACTCGTCACGCTGAACTGTCCCGACGAGGTCAACCCCCGCGTGCGGATCGCCGAGTTCGAGTACGACCATCCCGTCTTCGACATTCCCGCGATGGCGGCACAGCAGCGTCGCGTCGAGATCCAAGGTCGGCGTGGCGTCTACTTCGCGGGCGCCTACTGGGGCTACGGATTCCACGAAGACGGCGTGCAGAGCGCACTCGAGGTCGTGCGCCTGCTCGAGGCGCGCCGATGACCGCGCTCCTTGCGCCGCAGCCTGAACGCGCGACCGCTCCCGCGCGAGCCCAAGTTCCGGGCGACCATCCGACCGTCGCGATCTACGAGGGAACGGTGCGACACCGACGGTTCGTTCCCGCGTTCCGTCAATTCGCGCCGAAAGTGTTCCTCGCCTATCTCGACGTCGACGCGCTGCCGGGCTCGCTGGACCGCTTGCCGCTCTGGTCGGCGCGCCGCCCGGCGCCGGTGCGCTTCCGATGTCGCGACTTCCTCGACGGCACCGACGGGCCACTCGGCGCCGCTGTGCGCGACCTCGTGCAGGCACGGCTCGGGCGCCGGCCGACGGGGCCTGTCCATCTCCTCGCGCAGGTACGCACCTTTGGCTGGCTGTTCAACCCGCTCGCCGTCTACTACTGCTGGACCCCTGACGGTCGGGCACTCGACGCGATCGTGCTCGAGGTGACCAACACTCCCTGGCGCCAACGCCACTGGTACGTGCTCGACGCGCAGAGCAACGTGACCACCACGACTACCGCCAAGGCGATGCACGTCTCACCGTTCCTACCCAGGGACCTCGACTACCGGATCACCTGGACGGTCCCCGACGCCGAGCTGAACCTACGCATCGAGGTCGAACGAGATCACTCGCCCGTCTTCGACGCCGAGCTGGCACTGCGCCGCACGACGATCAACCGCTTGCGCGCCGTCACGGTGCTGGCGCGCTACCCGATGCTGCCGCTACGAGTGTCCGCTGGGATCTATGCGAACGCAGCGCGCCTCTTCGCGCGTGGGGTTCCCGTGTATCGGCATCCCTCCCGACGACGGGGAAGGAGCAGCCCATGAAGCCCACCATGAGCACACCCGTGCGTGTCGCGCGAGTCGTGGTCTTGAAGCTCCTCGAACGGCTCACCGGCGGCACCGTTCGCCTGGTCGATCCTTTCGCGGACGAGCGTTTCGGCGCGGAGACCACCCCGCATACGGCGCCTCCCATTGGCGTGACGGTTCGCGTACGCGACGTACGTGCATACCCGCGCATCCTGCAAGAGGGCAGCGTCGGGCTCGGTGAGTCCTACGCCGACGGCTGGTGGGACATCGACGACCTCACCGGCTTCCTGCGCCTCGCGCACCGGAACCTGGCACGCACCCACCCTGCACGCGACCGCATACACCGACGGCTGCGGCCCGTCGTCGATCCCGTCGCCCGCCGACGGCGCGTCGACAAGGACCGAGACGCGCGCAACGTCAGGGCCCACTACGACCTCGGGAACGAGTTCTTCCAACGGATCCTGGACGAAACGATGATGTACTCGTGCGCCGTGTTCGAGCGGCCGACGGCTTCGCTAGCCGAGGCCTCGGTGCACAAACTCGATCGCTTGGGCAACGTCCTCGCGCTTACGCCCGGCGATCGCGTGCTCGAGATCGGAACGGGCTGGGGCGGCTTCGCCGTGCACGCTGCGACGCACTACGGCTGCCACGTGACGACGACAACGATCTCGCCACGCCAGTACGAGTTCGCGCGACAACGAGTCAAGGACGCCGGACTCGAAGACCGCGTGACGGTCCTCGCGCACGACTACCGCGACCTTGAAGGGACCTTCGACAAGATCATCGCGATCGAGATGATCGAAGCAGTCGACTGGCGCGACTACGACACGTTCTTCGCGAACTGCCGACGCCTGCTCGACGACGCCGGCGCACTGGCGCTACAGGCAATTGTCGTGCGCGAAGAGAGCTTCGACCGCATCAAGCGCCACACCGACTTCATCAAGAGCGCCATCTTCCCGGGCGGCTGCCTGCCTTCGGTCCGAGCGCTCACGGCGGCCGCAGGCAGCAACGGGTTCGCGCACGCGCATGAACACGAGATCGGCCTGCACTACGGCGAGACACTGCGCCGATGGAGGAACAACCTCACCGACGCTGCGGATGACCTCGACGAGCTCGGGCTCGACGAGAGATTCCTGCGACTGTGGGAGTTCTACTTCTCCTACTGCGAGGCCGCGTTCGACGAACGTTACGTGGGCGCCGTGCAGTTGCTGTACACGGCGCCCGCCTGGCGCCCGTCGGCGCTTCGCACCGCGCCCATCGCCGAAGCCGCTCATCACAGTCGAGGACTCGAGCTGGTGCGGGCGTGACGCCCAAGCAGGGTGGTGGCGATAGGGAACCGGACCTGACACTGCAGGAGGCCGCCGACCTGCTCGGCGTGCACTACATGACCGCGTATCGATACGTCCGCACCGGCCGGCTACCCGGCGCGCGCGTCGGAGCTCATTGGCACGTGCGACGCGCCGACCTCGACAAGATCGCAGCCGCGGCGCCAGCCGGCCGCAACGCTGCCACGCGTCGGGCGCCGAAGAAGGACTATGTGCGTCGACTGACGTCGCTGCTCGTACGCGGTGACGAGCCCGAAGCGTGGCGACTCCTCCAGGCTGCGCTCGGTTCCGCGTACACCCCCGAGGATCTCTACTTCGACGTGCTCGGCCCGGCGATGGCGCGCGTCGGCGACGACTGGGCAGCCGGCCGCATCGACGTCGCGGACGAGCACCGCGCGACCGTCGTGATGTATCGACTGGTCGGCCGGCTCGGCCCGTTGTTCGCCCGCCGCGGTACCACCCGCGGTGCCATCGTGCTCGGCGCGCCCATGGGTGACCCCCACGGGCTTCCGACCGCGCTCGTTGCGGATCCACTACGCGGCCGCGGCTTTTCGATCGCCGATCTCGGCGCCAACACGCCCGCCGCCTCCTGGGCGAACACCATCACCGGCACGCAGCGCATCGTCGGAGTCGGCATTGTCGTCTCGACACCCGTCGACAACGCACTCATCGCCACAACCATCGCCACCATCAAGACCCATCACGACGGGCCCGTCGTACTCGGCGGCCTCGCAATCCGTGACCAAGCCCATGCCATCGCGCTCGGCGGCGACATCTGGACAACGTCAGCGCGCGAGGCAGTCGCCCACTTCGACGCCACACCATGATGCGACACACCAGGCCAGCTCTTCGGAGAATCCCATGTTGAAAGAGCCCGCGGGATGGGTTGCTCGGCACTTGACGAGGTCGCTCGAGGCGACAGCCCGTTTCGCCGCGCTCTCGACGGACTCGTCTTCGCAACAGTCGTCGCGAGCGTCGAGCCACCACCGCGCGCCTCGGGTGCGTTCGTGAGGGTCGCCGTGTCTGGAGCGACCGGCTTCATCGGTTCGGCCCTCGCGCGAGTGCTCGAGGGCAACGGCCACGAAGTGACAGCGCTCACTCGGCATCCGGAGCGCTACACCGGCGCAGGCAAGCCTGTCGCCGCTGACATCGACGACACCGACAGCCTGAATCGCGCCCTGGTCGGCCAGGACGCGGCCTACTACCTGGTGCACTCCCTGGCCGAGATCGACTTCGCTCAGCGAGACCGCGCTGGAGCGCGAGCGTTCGGCGGCGCCGCCACCACCGCTGGGCTGAGTCAGATCGTCTACCTCGGTGGACTCGGCGACGACGACGATGACCTCTCCGACCACTTACGCAGCCGGCGCGAGGTCGAGTCGATCCTCCTCGACGCCGCACCCACCACGGTCCTCCGAGCCGGTCTCGTCGTCGGCGACCTGAGCATCGGCTGGGAGATCTTGCGCCAGCTCGTGGAGCGACTCCCCCTGATGATCACGCCGAGCTGGGTGCAGACCCAGACCCAGCCGATCGGTCTCGACGACGCCTTGCACGACTTGGCCGGTGTCCTCGGCCGATCCGAGACCATCGGACAGACCTACGAGATCGGTGGACCCGACCGACTCACCTATGGCGACATGATGCTGACTGCAGGCCGGCTGATGGGCCACCGTCGGCTCATCGTTCCCCTGCCGTTCCCGCTCGTATCGCCTCGCCTGTCATCGCACTGGCTGCGCTTCATCACCAGCGTGGACCTCACGACAGCTCGCGCCCTCGTCGAGTCGTTGACCAACGAGATCATCGTCCGTGATCGCCGCATCGAAGCCCTGTTGCACCACACCCCCATGACGTTCGAGGCTGCGGCGCGCCGGGCTTTCGCCGCCCGGGAGCAGCGCCTCGGCTTGGCTGCACCTATGCATGCCCGTGCCTGAACAGCGCAACGGCGCCGTTGAGCCACCGATCATCGGGACCGCCAAGGCACTGCAGCGGCGACGAGCAACGGCCTCCATCACGCTGGTCATCGGCACTGGGTTGCTGGCGACGACGTTCCGCCTTCCGCACGGGTCCGGCTGGTTCACTCCGCTCACGCTCCTGCTGGCTACAACGTGGGTCATCGGGGCCCTGCTGTCAGGGCCGATCCCAGTGGGGACCACTGGTCGTTCGCCGTGGCACACCCTGGGCGCAGCCGTATCGATCGGGCTGCTGGCCTTCGGGGCGTTCGTCGCCGCCCATGCGCTTGGTCAGCGCCTTCCGCTTGTCTCTGGCGCACTCGACCGCGTGCTGAACACCGCTGACGCGAGATCCATCGCGCTGGTCCTGACCATCGCGCTGGTCAACGCCGTGGCCGAGGAACTGTTCTTCCGAGGCGCGCTGTACGCGACCTTCGAGCCATGGCGGCCGGCCCTCGCTTCGACGATCGGCTACGCCGTTGCCACAGCCGCCACCGCCAACGTCGCTCTCATCGTGGCCGCCGTCGTGATGGGCACCGTCCTGAGCCTCGAACGAACATCCACCCGCGGCGTGCTGGCCCCGATCATCACCCACCTCACCTGGTCGACGCTCATACTGCTGGCCCTGCCGCGCTGAAAAGTCCTCGCCCACCGGGGATGCCGGCATCGAAAGACTCCGCCAGCTCCCCGTACGCGAAGTCAGCGCTCCGACCTGCGCTCCAATCGGTCTGCTGCTGCCTGTCAGCGCCCCGTGGTGCGCCCCTGGAATTCGAACCCAGAACCTGCGGATCAAGAGTCCGTTTCCACGAGTCGCACGAGTCACTTCAGATCTCTGACGTGCGGTTGCGTCTCCGATTTGATCTCAGCAGTCGCTCCAGTCGCACTCGTATCCGGGAGTTACGCGTTCGGTTACGCGCGCGAGAACACATTCCAGTTCCGGTCTCCCTAGCGGTCTCACGCGAGGTTGCGTTCGATGACGACGACTGCGATGTCGTCCTCGGTGGTTGTGGTGCTGATGAGGGTGTCGAGCAGTGAGTCGAGGAGCTGGGATGGGCTGAGCTGCTCGGGAAGGGCGGCGAGATGGTTTGCTGCCTGTTCGACGCCGACGAAGTAGGGCCGGGTCCGACGTTCGACGAGGCCGTCGGTGTACATGACGAGCTGTGCTCCTTGCGGGAACGGTTCGGTCTCGGCGGTGCCTGGTGCTGCGGTCATGCCGATGAGGGGGCCGTTGGCTTTGTCCATTGCGCGGACTTGGCCGTCGGGGAGTCGCAGCAGCGGCGGGGGGTGACCGGCCGTGGCGTAGGTGACGGTGCCGGCGGCAACGTCGACGATGGCCAGCGCGGCGGTGGCGAGTACGACCGCGGAGTGTTGGGACAGCACGCCCGATACCTCCGTGAACACGCGGGACGGGGCGATCCCTGAGTGGAGCAGTGCGCTGATCATCCCCCGGATCAATGCCATGTCGGCAGCGGCCGCGATGCCGTGCCCGGTCACGTCGCCCACGACCACCGCGAGCTTGGAGTCGCCGAGGAGTAACCCTTCATACCAGTCCCCACCGATCGAGGATGCCAGGCTCGCCGGTAGGTATCGGGCGGCCGTCTCGACCCCGGCAAGCTGCGGGAGCTCGCTGAGCAGCTTGTGCTGCAGCTCCACCATGAGGACGTGCTCGGCGTCGTAGCGTTCGGCTCGCTCGACCGTTTCGACACAGAGGTGTGCGACCGCTTGAAGCGCGGCTTCGAGCTTGCCGTCGAACGGTGTCGGTTGCGTCCAAGCGAAGCCGATGGCGCCAAGGAGACTGCCGTTGGCGCGGTAGAGCGGCAGCGATGCCGTGGCCTGGACGCCGGCTGCCACCGTGTCAGCGACGATGTCGGGAAACTCGTTCCGGTAGGACGTGAGGTCCGGAAGCAGCACCGGGTGACCGGTGCGGGCAGCCGCGGCGATGGGATAGGGCGCGTCGAGGGGAACGTCGGTGTACCGATCGGCAAGCTCGGGATCCAGGAACGCGTTGTGGAAGAGTCGTAACTCGTTGCCGTTGGTGTCGACCAACGCCAAGTTGGAGTAGTCCGCTCCGACGCATGCAGCCGCGCGCATAGCGACGAACTGGGCCACTTCGCGTCCGGTTGCGGGGAGCGGAAGCGACCCCGGCAACGGTTGGGGCACCTCGCTCCCGGTCAGCGGACGAGGGCCGCGAGGAGCATTGCCAGGTTCCTTTTCTCCCATCGAACCCCTCGCTCCTCGCTCGAAGCCAGCTGGAGCACCAGCCTTCGTTCCACGGCCTGAGCCCAGCATGGCCCCCCGTGTGGGTTTGTTACCCGTTCGCGTCCGTGGGCCTTCTCTGCGGTGTCGGCCTCGCCCGACGACTTCGAGGTCGTCTTCTGCTTCGAGCAGATCGAATTTACGAGCGCTTGCGCGTCGTCTTGGCGGTGCTGGCGGCGCGGCGCAATCGTTGGGCTTCGTCGCGTGTGGTCAGCGCGTCGCTCTGCTGGTCAAGTGCTTCGGCCTGGTTGTCGAGAACGTCGAGGCGTTGCCGCCGGGCCCGCGTGTCAGCTGACGCCCGCTTCTGTTGCCGGTCGTGCTCGATGGCTCGTTTCTGCTCTGCTGCGGTGTCCTCGACTCGTTGCTGCCGGTCATCGTGCATGTCCGACACGTCGTTCAGACGGTCTTGAGCTACGTGCTCGGCCTTGGCCCGTTGTTGCGCAACGGTGTCGGTTCGAGCTTGTAGTCGCGCGTCGGCTTGACGAGACGTCGCTGCCGCCTCGGCGCGCAGTTCCATGGCGCGTTCGCGTTCGTCCGCAGCCGTGCGCCGGCGGTGAGCATCCTGCCGCAAGGCGTCGCTGCCGAGCAGTCCGCCGACGGTGTCTCGCACGGCCGCGTCAGCTCGGTCGACGATGAGCATCGCCGCATTTCGAGGCCCGGTGTCTCCGTTCGGTAGCAGTCGAGTGAGCGTGTCGATCGGTAGCCGGGCCAGCTTGAGCCATCCGTCGAACGCCTTGTGCCCCATGACTCGGGTTTCCGTCACTTCGGCTCCGGATCCACCGTGTCGGCCACCATCTCGGCCGATCGTGCCTGCTGTTCGAGTCGAGCTGCATCCGCCGCGTCGGCCGCGCGCTGCTGCAGAGCTGCCTGCTCGGCGGCATCTGCTTTTCGTTGTTGCGCAGCCTCTTCCGCCTGCACCGCCGCCTGCTTCTGGGCCGCTTCAGCGGCCAGATCGGCCTTGACTCGGGCCTCGTTCTGTTCGATCGCTGTCTTGCGCTCCTCGGCTTCGAGTTCGGTCTTCAACCGATCCCGTTCAGCGTCCGCGTCTGCGCGTTGTGCTTGCAGTTGGACTTCCTGCTGTCGCTGCTCGGCAGCCTCGCCCTCGTGTTGCGCCTGCGCCTCTGCTTCGGCGTGCGCGTGCTGAAGGTTGCCTTCTCGCTTGAGTGCGTCGTTCCCGACGAGGGAGCCGATGGCGGCCTTTGCTTTGCCGAACGCCCGGCCTGCAAGCCCTCCAGAGGTTGTTTCCGTTGGTTCTGCTTCGGACATTGACGCGACCCCTACGTGGTTGAGTACTACATGCTTCCCGTATCGACCGTTCCGTAACCGGCGCGCATGGCGCACACCCGACCACACCGCGGTCGGCGCGCCAGGCGGTACCCCCACGGACAAGGCGCACCGGACGAGCCGGGCTCAGTCACACGGACTTGGTGCGCCGAGAAGCAGGCCGAGCACAGCGCCGAACGCAATGTGTGCTCCGATGAGTGCTGCTTGGCGTGCGCGATCGTCGCGGGCCGGCGGAGGCAGGATGCCCACCGCAGGAAGCATCCCGGCGTAGCTCACCGTGTACACGGCGAGACCATAGGAAACACCCATTGCCATCGATGAGCGCGCTGGTCCAACGCGCCGGCGCAGTATCGCGAAGGCGATTCCGTTGCCTGCGCCGAAGGCGAAGTGACTCGCCAACGCCAGCCCCCGGCGCTGGCGAATGGTTCCCGCGGACAGGTCATTCGATGCGATCGTCGTCGCCGCTGAGTCCACGATGACCTGCGGGGGCTGGTGGAACCGACCCATTCGCTGGCCAAGCAGCATGACGGCGCTGTGCGCACACGTCGCCACGATGCCGGCGAGCGCTCCGCGCACGATGCTTGACGTTGCCACGAGGATGCGCCTGGGCCTTCTCGTGCTCGGCGTCGTCAGGCAGTTCTGGCGTGCGGGGACGCCTTGCGTGCAGAACGTTTTGCTGCGGCCTTGGTTGCCGTTCGCTTCCGGGCGGTGGTGGCCGCGCCTCGCTTGGCGGTGGTGGCCGCCCGCTTCATCGGCTGTCGCATGGTCGCGCTCGGGCGCTTGGCGCGAGAAGCAGCGGACGGGCCGGGCTTGCGCGGTGTTCGGGCGGTGCGCTTTGCCTTGCGAGTCGCCTGGACGGCAGCCTCGCTCACCTCAGAGGCGCCCGTGCGAACCTCTGTCGCGGCTCTCCGAGCGACCGTCGACCCAGTCGACGAGACGCGGGGCTTCGGGCGACGCAGCACTGTGGCGATGATGTCGCCGACAGCCGTCACGCTGCCTTGCGTGAGGCCACTGACCGTGTCACCGATGCGATCAGCGACGCCCGCGGCGGTGCCAACGACCAGGTTGGACGAGGGCTCGTCGGGCGAGCGCGGGTGAGGGCTCGTGGGGCCAGTTTTTTCGCTTGGGCCATGGCATCGCCGAGGTCACTCAAGGCGTTGCGGCCCAACTCGCCGCGTACCATCGGGAAGAAGTTGGTCTCTTCTTCGCTCACTGTGGCGAGGCAAGCCTCACGATCATCTGGATGCAGGACCGCGACCCAATCGGCGAACGTGCCGCCGAACCCGCCCGGAGGCAGTCCGTGCATCTCTTCGAGCCGGACGTCCCATGTGGTGATGGCCGAAGCCATGTCCCAAGTCCACGAACCGAGCTGCGCGGCCTCCACAGCCGGCGCGAGCCGCTGCTGCGCCAGCTCCGTCGCAACAGCAACCAATCAGTCCCCGACCCGCGGGCGCTTACGCTAGGCGCGAACAACTCGCGGCCGTGTTAGGCGTTCTTGACGAGGCCATGCTGGCCGGTGTCGACCGCCGCTCGGCGCACAAGGTCCTGGTCCTGCTTGATGACCTTCTCCGGAGCGTCCTCTAAACCAACCGTACGAGCAAGCAGCGCTTCATCGTCGTCGATCTCGAGCCGTTCGGCGACCCTTCGGAGCACTTCACTTTGAGCATCGAGCTTGGCCTGAATGGCCCGCCCGTCACGGTTCTGGGTGTTCTGAATGATGAACACCATCCAGAACGTGATGATGGTCGTGCCCGTGTTGATGACGAGTTGGTACGTGTTGTTCGCGAAGTGGCCGGCGACGAAGAACCCGCCCACGAACCATGCAAGCACCAACACGAACGACAACGTGATGGCCGGAAAGGACCCCAGCCAACCGGTCGTATTGCCGATGGCGCGAGTCAATGTGGTGCTCTTGTCCACAGGTTGGGTTTGAACTGGCACGAGCCACTCCCCGAGACGGCCTGTACACGACTCCGCGACTTACTCCGACTCCCGACTTACCCCGACGGAATGCTGCACATACGCTGCGCGGTCGCCCGGGCGGGGCGGCGTGCCTCACCCCGACAAGCTGTCGGAACGCGCATTTCGGTTAGTCGGGACCCGGATCGGGAATCCACGCTCCCATGTACATAGGTCTCGGAACGATTGTGCTCATCCTGGTGATCGTCGCGATCGTGCTTCTGCTACGCCGCGCATAGGGCTCGCCGAGGGCCGCGATGACGATCCTTCAACAATGCGACTGTGGTGCCATCGTCCGGTTCCGCCGCCACGTCGGTTGTACCGACTGGCGGGGGCGCTGTCCCCGATGCCGCGCTCGGCACAGGCTTCGGCTTCGCCGGCACTCTCCCACTCTGGTCGGAGCGCGTGACATCCCGGACGCGACGCGCGGCACGGAGGCGGTGGGCTAACAGTCAGCACGTGGGCAGCCGCAGCTGCCCCGGAGAAGAGCAGCGTCTCGCACTTGGCCGTGCAGGCAGCGCGGCTTGGGTCACTGGACGTGGGACATCGGGTCGGGCATCACCACCTGGGACACCCGGCTCGAAGAGATGCACGGGATCCCGCCGGGCGGGCTCGGGGACAACACCTGCACCTACGCATCCGCCGGCCACGTGGCAGCGATTGTGCGGGGGTCGGACGGGACGACGCGGTTGCTCGACGAGCACGGCGATCCACCTCTCGACTTCGCCAGTGACTTTCGCCCTCGGCAGGCGGTCGTGGAACCCGGCGACACGTTGCTGCTGTACACGGACCGTCTGATCGGGCGGCGCAAGACGGGGCTCGACCTCGACGGTCTAAAGCGTGCCTGCCGACACGCACCGGCCGATCCAGAACTCTCGTGCGATCACGTGATGCAGACTTTGATCGGCAACAACGCCGCCGCGGATGATGTCGCGCTGGTTGCTGTACATCGTCGCCTTCCGCCTAGCGTCGTTCTCGGCCGCCGGGCGTGTCGCGGTGCTGAGTCGTCAACAAGTGATCGCGTTTACGCCAATAACGCAAGTACGCCCCGCTAAAGCGGGGCGCACGAGCGTTGTGAGATCGACTTCGTCGGCTACACGACGGGACGGTCGTCGACGTAGGTCGTTCGGCTGCGGTGAAAACCGCCCCACGAACCCCAGAACAGCGACGACACAAGGAGACCGATCGCGCCGATCACCATCAAGATCACACCCACCGTGTTCCAGTTGACACCATTGCTGTTGTTCACAGTCACTGCGAATTTCAAGATCGCACCGGCGGCAATCAACAGCAGGCTCGTACCCACGCCCATTTCAAAGCTCCTTCTCCTCGTCACGGACCGTTCCGGGACAACCGGTAGTACCCACTGGCACCGACCATTACTCCCGTGGCTCTATGCCTGCGTCACGAGCGGATCCAGAGCGCGAGGTTGAGCGCGATGGTGAGGAGCAGCGACGCGAGGAGCATCGCCTTCCACGGGACAAGCACCCGCACCGTGCTCCGACCCCCGGGGCCTTTGCCGACGCGTGGTCGCGCGGCATTGGCGAGATGGGTGGCAGCACGTTCAGATGCCCTCGGAAAGACGCGCACGACGACGTTCAAGACAACGGTGAGGGCGACTGAGAGGACGAGCGAGAGGGCCAGCCATTGCACGTCGGAAGGTTCGCGCCGGCAGGCCTGACCTCATACGCGCCGTTTGTTGACGAGCTCCTGCTCCAACCATTCGAGCCCCGTCCGCCCGCCCTCGAGGACCCGAGCAGAGTCTCCGGGTGAGCGCGTATCGCCGATCGTTGCCGTGGGTACTGGCGTCGTTGCAAGAAACCTCCGTGCCCGGTAGTTCAACGAACCCCACCCTTCCGTTGAACTACCGGGCGGTTTCACACCAAGGGGTGAAGACGGCGGAGGGCGTGCCGATACAGGCTGTCTACGAACCTTGCTTGGATCAGGCCTCGCACCCCTGGTGGGGTTCCACGTCGGTGGCCTCGCGCTCGATCAACCCTGACCGCGGGGCTACTGGCGCGGGCGCGGGGTGGAGGCGCGGCAATGAGCGCGCCTCCGCCGCAAATGCTGCGCGTAAGCCCTATCGAGGCGACACGAGGTTGACTTTGCGGTCAAAGTCTGCAACTTCGTTGACAGTTGCTGCGTGCTGAACTTATAAAATTCATGGAGATCAACGTCGAGGATCGATCGCACGTCACGCTCGACGCAGTCGTGCGAAAGGCCGCGACCTGCGCACGGAGAACAGAACTTGCCGTTGCCGTTTGATGACGAGCATGCGCCGCTGTACACGGTCGGCCAGGTCGCCGGAATGCTCAACGTCCAGCCCGCCTTCCTTCGACGGATCGATCTAGAAGAGGTCGTGCAGCCTGCCCGATCCGACGGCGGTCATCGCCGCTACAGCCGAGCAGAGATCGCGCTCGTCCAACGCGTATCCGACATGGCCGACGAAGGCATGAGCCTGGCCGGAATCAAGCGGATCCTCGCCCTTGATGTCGAAGTTGCCGACCTCAAACGCCAGCTGCAAGCGGCCAACCAGCATCGCGACACCAAACCACGACACACCTGAGCTGCATCCTGCCCACAGCACGAAGGAGGTATGGGCATGAATGGCGAGGGCACCCGGATCGATGTTCAGTCGGACAACGGTGTATCCGTGATCGCACTCATAGGCGAGTTCGACCTGGCCAGCAGAGACGAACTGCAACAACAGTTCCAGGCTTTACGGGAAGCGAACCGTCGCCGCGTCGTGCTCGACCTGTCACGGACTCGATTCCTGGACTCCACGGTGCTCGGCGCACTGGCCCGGGCGCACCTAGACGGTCTCGGCATCACCATTCGAGGCGCGAGCGGAATCGCGCTCAAAGCGCTCGAGGTGACCGGTCTGGCCGCACTCTTCAACGTCGAGGATGCTCCTTCCCGACCAGTCGATGACCGATCGCCCACCAGCGCCTAGGTGCGCTGCGCGCGTTGCAGCGACGTCGTTTACCGCCAACTGGTCCGCGACACAAAGAGGCTTCGCTACCACCGCGAGAGAGAAGCGGCGAACTGGATTGTCGCGAAGAAGAGCGTTTGTAGTCGCTGCTGGGCGGCGGTGAGGTCGAGACGCCAGCCGGCTTCTGTGGTGGGCACACCATCGATCACGAGTGCAGCAGCCGTCCGAGGTGCGTCGCTCGCGATTGTCGGCGTTGTCTGAGCGTTGACGGTGCCGCTCCCTACTGTCAGCACCAGCAACAGCTGCCAATCAAGGCGGTGCGGGCAACCCTGAGTGCTGTCACCGGCGCGAAGACTACGCGAGCCGCGCCCGGCCGGGACCGGGCGTTTGGCTCTCCGAAAATGTCGACAGTGTGAGCACCGCTATCAGGGGATCATCGAAGCGGTGCTCTCACGGTCGAAGGGCCTGAGTTGATCAGTCCTTGACGTCTTGCGCGGCCCGCTGCTCGAACTCCTTCTCCTTGGCCTTTGCCTCGTGCGCCTTTGCCTCGGCTCGAGCCTCGTTGGCTTCCCGCTGGGCCTCGCCCTTCTTCTTCTGTGCTCGACCCTCGGCCTCGAGGTCCGAGTCGTTCGTCACGTTGCCGGCCACTTCCTTGGCCTTGCCCTTCGCCTGCTCAAAAACTCCCATGATGCTTCCTCTCTAGGTTGAGACTGTCTTTCTGATGGATTCGGTCGATCAGCTCGCCTTGCGCGTCGGTTGGTGGCCGCTGAGGACGTCACGCACCTTGTCGACCAACCCCACGAACGGTCCGACGAGCATGTTCCCGACGGCACTGTCGGGGCCGTGCGGATGTGGATGGGTGGGCGCCAACTTCTCCGCGACGCGGACGGCGCTCGCCATCTGACGCAGACGATCCGGATCGAAACTCGATTCGAGCAGCGGGAAGACAAGCTGCTCTTCCTCTTCAGCGTGCTGGAGCACGCTCACCCGGAAACGTTCGAAGAGCTCATCGAATCCTTGCCCGTCGACACCGATGCGCTCGAGATCGGCGAGGACGCTTTTGGCCTCGCTCTCTTCGCTGACACGTTCGTCGGCGATCGTGCGCGCATCGTCACTGATGGTGCGTAACGCGGGATAGACGATCATCTCTTCGGCCGTCTCGTGGACCGCCAGCGTGGCCCGTAGGCAGTCGAATGTTGCCGATCGCTCAGGACCCTTCGACGGAACGAATGTCGAGAGCATCTGTGCGACGTTGCGGTGCTGTTGTCGCAACACCTCGGTCAGGGTCGTTGCTTCTGTTTCGGAAGGCATGTGACAGGGCGTACCCGAAGGTGCGCTGTCGAAACCCGCGCAAGCCCGCTTGGCTCGCGACGAGCGCGGGTAGCACGCGCGGGTTGCCAACCCGCAGTGGAGGAAACTGCAGATCAGCACGGTGACCTGCGGCTTTTGATGGTGCGCCCCCTGGTGTGTGATGTCAGGACATAGGAAACACCTGTCGCGCGTCATGGGAAACACCTGAGGTCCACCGTGGCGGCGATGCAGGTCTTGACGCTCGGGCATGTCACGTGCCCGGCTTGTCATCACTGCAGTGGTCCTCGAGGGCCGTGGGGTTCGGGAGGTCGGTCGTGACTATGGCGTGTCGCCGGGCTGGGTGTCGCGGCTGGTGGCCCGCTACCGCGACGAAGGCGACGCCGCGTTCGAGCCGAAGTCACGGCGGCCGAACAACTCGCCGAGGGCGACGCCGCTCGATGTTGTCGCTGTGATCGTCGAGCTGCGGCGTCGGCTCGTCGAAGCCGGCGACGACGCCGGAGCGGAGACGATCCGCTGGCATCTCGCGCACCACCATGGCGTGTCGCTGTCGGCCGCCACGATCGGGCGCTATCTGCACCGTGCGGGACTCGTCACCCCCCAGCCGCACAAGCGTCCGCGCTCGAGCTATGTGCGCTTCCAAGCCGAGCAGCCCAACGAGACTTGGCAGGCCGACTTCACCCACTACCGCCTCGCTGGCGGCGTCGACGTCGAGGTCCTGTGCTGGCTCGACGATCACGCCCGCTACGCCCTGCGCCTCACCGCGCACCACCGCGTCACCGGACCGATCGTGCTCAACGAGTTCCGCGCCGCCATCGCCCACCACGGCGTGCCCGCGTCGACGCTGACCGACAACGGCATGGTGTTCACCACCCGCTTCGCCGGTGGCAAAGGCGGCCGCAACGGCTTCGAGGCCGAGCTTCGCCGCCTCCGCATCACGCAGAAGAACTCCCGGCCCAACCATCCGACAACCTGCGGGAAAGTCGAACGCTTCCACCAGACCCTCAAGCGATGGCTCGCCGCGCAACCCGACCAGCCCGTGACCATCGCCGAGCTACAAGCACTGCTCGACCGCGTTCGCCGAGCACTACAACCACGAACGACCGCACCGATCGCTACCGCAGCGATGCACACCAGCCGACGCCTACCACCGGCGACCCAAAGCATCCCCAGGCGACCGCGACGACAGCCACGACCGCGTCCGCCACGACACCGTCGACCACAGCGCAAAGATCACCCTGCGCGTCAACGGGCGCCTGCACCACATCGGCCTCGGCGCCGAACACCGCGGCACCCGCGTGATCGTTCTCGTCCACAACCTCGACGTCCGCGTCGTCCACGCCACCACCGGCGAGCTCATCCGCAAACTCACCATCGACCCCGCCAAGGACTACCAACCCCTCGGACGGCCACCAGGACCCAAACCCCGCCAGCCACCGAGATAAGGGTTCAAGGTGTTTCCGATGTCTCGCGACATCACATGGTGCGCCCCCTGGGATTCGAACCCAGAACCTGCGGATTAAGAGTCCGTTTCCACAAGTCGCACGAGGTCGCTCAGGTCTCTGACGTGCGGTTCTGTCTCCGATTTCGTCTCAGCAGTCGCTCCAGTCGCACTCGTAGCCCGGACTTACGCGTTCGGTTACGCGCGCGAGAACACGTTCCTGTTTCGACGCTTTGGAGTCGGGGGTGTCGATCATGGCGCAGGCCACGTCGACGACCTCACGAGCAGTCGGTGATAGCTCGGCGTTGGCCAGCCACCGTCGTGCGGATTTCGACTTTGGCCTCGAGCTCACGGATTCGTCGACGGGCCTTGCGCAGTTCGCGGCTCTCGCTCGTGGTCACACCGCGGAGTTCGCCGCGATCGATGCAGCCCTGCTTGACCCAGCTGAAGAGACACGTGTCCGTGATCCCGAGATCAGCCGCTGTGCAAGTCACCGCGTGGACCGCTCGCACCAACGCAACAGCGCGTTGGCGGAACTCGGCCGGATAGGAACGGGGCATGAGATGAGCCTTTCAGGAAACCCGATCTCGACAGCGGAATCAGAAACGATCCTTAGGGGCAGGTCACCCCGTCAACCAAAGTCGCGGCACACCCAGTTGTCGAGGCGAGACGGGGTCGAGACGAACTACACACCAACAGTCGCAGGGTGGCCTCAGAGCCAGTGTCCGCAACGGTCGTGTCGGACGACATGGCGCACATGGAGGCCAGGTGCACGAACTTCGTCAGAGCATTTCTCACGGCTACGCTCGTTGAGGCTCGGCCGGGGGGTTGGGAGGTCGTGTTGAGTCAATTGCGGGGCAAGACGGAGACTCGTCGGCAACGCTTTGTAGCGCGGGTACAAAGCTGGTTTCGGCAGGGACCAGGACGGTCGAGCGGAGACGCCCTGCAGAGCCGAATCGTCGCGTCGGGACTTGTCTTGGTCTTCGCTGGGCTGGTGATTTCGATCTTGTTTGTGGTCGACGAGAGTTGGAGTCGCGTACTTGCAGTCACAGGTGGTGTCTTTATTGCCGCAGGTTTCGTTGGACGATTCGTCGGCTTCCTCTTCGGGCTGCCCAGAGATGCCCCGCCCGCGGATGACTCCAAACCGTCGTTGCACTTTTTCTTCAACTCGAACCTGCTGAAGGTCTCAGACTTTGCAACTACCATCATTGTCGGGCTCACCTTGACCCAGTTGGCGAACGTTATACCTGCGTTGCAGCACCTCGCGGACGCGCTCCGCGTTCCGCTCGGCGACAATCCTCAAAGCGGGGCGATAGGAATCACTCTGGCGATATCGGGCTTCGCCGGTAGCGCTTCTTGTTCTATCTATGGACGTCAGTCCGACTCCGAGAGGTCCTAGAACGGTCAGAACTCGAACTTCGAGAGCAAGCCAGCAAGGAGGGGAACGCGAGGCTCGCTGTGAACGACTTTGTGGCAGGCCGAGCGGACGTCCCAGCACTTGAGGAAGCGTTCGCTCCGCTCGGCCGAAGCAGCCTCGAGTCCCTTGTGTACGACGTGCCGCAGAGAGGAGATCCAACTCGCTACTTGACAGCCATGAACCTCATTCAAAATCGAATAGAAGACATATCATCGCCCACTGAAACCTCGGACGAGGCGACCCGAGCGGCGGCTCCCACTGGCGACGAGTAACACGAGTGCCTCAGCTCAACAGCCCTGGTGACGGCGAACCTCTCAGGCTCGCTGACCGGATTTGAATAGTCGAAGATGGTGGTCGATGACTTGTTGCGGCGATTGATGGCGATGAAGATGTGGTGTCGGACCTGACCGATGGGTCGGTAGAGGATCTCGAGGCGTGGGAGTGGGTGGAACAGTTCCGGACTGATGACGGCGTTTCGGCGGTGCTGGAGGATCCGGTGTTGGTCGCGAACCTGTCGGTGGCGTTGATCACCCACGAAGATGCCATTCGAGACGATCCGGGTTGAACCGAGGACCGCGATGCTGGCTGGGGTGCACGACTATCGAGTCGACCGTGAGCTCGATGAGCAAACGCTGGTAGTCGATCCCGCGTTGGTCCCACGCGGCTTCGAGCTCTTTCTTGGTCGTCGGGAGAGCGGCGACGGCTCGCCGGCGGGGTTCCGCCGCGAGGGCTTCTTCGAGGCTGCGTAGCTCGTCCTTGAGCGCGGTGTTCTTGCGGGCGTACTCGGCGGGAGCGAGGTGTCCTTCCACGGCGAGGTCGGTGAGTCGTTGGCGTTTGAGGTCGAGGTCCCGGATCCGAGCGAACACCTTGTCCTCACCGTGTCGGTGCCGGAAATGCGTTCGTCTGCGTGGGCATGCCGTCGGCTCGGCGACGGGATGTCACGTCGGGGAGCGGGGGCGTCGAGGCTGAAGTTTTTGCTCTCGGTTGGTCGTTGTCGGTGGCTCAGGCTGCGTGGCGGTCTCGTTGATGAGTCCGTTGCAGGTGGGGTGTCGTCGGATCGGCTGGCCAGCCCGGTACGCGAGGACTTCGGTGCCGTCGGGCGGGCGTTGGGCGAGCGACCGGTCGGGTCGGTGCGTGTTGTAGTGCTGGACGTAGTCGCGGAGGATGTGGTGCGCGAATGGCTGGCCGCGAATTTCGGCACCCTGCTAACCGTTGACAGTGGTCGAACCAAATGCGTCGCGCGTGAAGCGATCACCATAACCGTCGGGCGAGTGCGCTCGTGTGTGACGCTGCCTTCTCTCGGAGTGGTCGATGGGTGCGATCGAACACAGCCACACCGAAGCTGGCCAGTGCCCGGCATACGTTCCTTTGGGCATTTGCTCTTGCGTTGTTGTCAGCGCTGCGTAGGGTGGCCCACGGAGATGGATCTGGGGGGAAAGGAACAGCCCACGAGATGACGCCACTTCCGCCTGTCGTTGTGGGACCGCTTTCGAATCTCAACAAGACCGTGGAGGTGTCCGGTCAGATCACCGGCGCGATGGTCACGGTACGAGCCAACGGCACCGTCATCGCAAAAGGCACCGCCACATGGGGCAATCAGGTCCTCCCTCTTCTGACGGGGGCGTCTATTTCCGCGGGCCAAAGCGTGACCGCCCGTCAGGAGGTAAACGGCGTGTCTAGCGCCGACTCCCCCCACCCGGTCGTCGTGCAGCAGGCGCCAGCCCACCTGGGTCACGTGGTGTTCAGTTCACCGATCTTCCAGTGCACCGAGACCGTCGAAATCGGCGGGGCCGTCCCGGGCGCCAAAGTCGAGGTCGGCGTACGGCCTGGCGGGATCTTCACCGAGAGGGGCGCCACCCGTTCACCCAACGGGTGGGCCGAGGTGACGCTGGATACCCCGACCGCAACCGCAGACACGCTGGTGGCCCGGCAGCTCGGCGGCGGCTGGATCGGGCCCTTCACCCCGGCAACCCCACCCGAGCCCGTCGAGAAGGGCCTGCCCACGCTCACTGTCGACACCCCCATGGACTGCGCCCAATTCATCACCATCCACAACGCGGTGCCCGGCGCCACCATCGTCATGATGCGGCCGACCGACTCGAGGATCGGGGTGTTTCTGTCCGATCCGGTCACCTTCGACGTAGGCGCGCCGTTGACTCCGGACGAGACCATCACAGTTTCGCAGTCGTTCCCACCGTGCGGGTTCGAGAGTCCGTCGTCGACCGTCACGGTTCCGGCGCCGACCACGCCGCCGGTTCCAGTTTTGGTGGGTTCGCTCTGCCCCAAGTCCGAGGCCATGACGGTGACGAACCTCTTGCCGGGGGCCCTGGTTCGGTTCCTCTCCGACGGCTCAGAGATCGGCGAGGCCCAAGCACCCTCCAACAGCTTCACCTTCGCCCTCCCGACGCTCACTGCCGGGGCGACGATCACAGCTGAGCAGCAACTCTGCGAAACGTGGAGTGCACCATCCAACCCCGTGACGGTCGGGTCGTCTCCGAGCAACGCAACGGTGGCAGTCGCCGCCCCGCTGATCGCTTGCGGTGGAGCGGTGCACGTTTCGGGGCTGGCGGCCGGAGACTGGGTCGAGGTGCTCTCCGGCGACTTGGGTGCCCCGATCGCCTACGGGATGGCGACCGCTACGGACATGGACATTCCGGTGAGCCCGCTGCTGATCGCGGGTGACGAAATCACAGCTCGGGTGACGGGATGTAGGACGGCGCACTCAGCCCCGGTGAAGGTCCGTCGGGAACCGAAGACTCTCAAACCGCCCACTGTCGAGACGCCGACGGAAGGTGATGCCTCCCTCAAGGTGATCAATATCGAGCCGGGTGCCCTGGTTGACGTGTTCGTCAACGAGATGTATCGGTCAGGAGGATTCTGCGGAGCGGCCAGCGAGTCGATCTCGGTGGTCACTCCTCTTGCCCTCAACGACAAGGTCAAGGCGCGCCAGCGCATCTGCGCTGTTACATCCGCGTTCAGCTCCGAAGTCAACACCCTGCCTCCGTTACCGGTGGCCGGGATCAAAGTGCTGACGCCCTCTTCCGGTCTCACGCCCCTACACGTTCAGTTCGCTGATACGTCCACGGGCGAGGAGATCGACCATTGGGAATGGGACTCGATCGATCCCAACAACCAGCAAACGAACTTCTTTGCCGGCCCGAACACGCCAGTCGAGACCTTTTCGACCGTGGGCACCTGGGTGGTGAAGCACCGGGTCGGGAACCCGGCGGGGTGGAGTCTGTACGCCCAAGTGACCATCACCGTGATCCCGCCGCCACCGCAGGCGGTCGCCCACGCCGCCCCGACCGCCGGTGCAGCACCCTTGACCGTGAACTTCTCGGTGGGGGCCGCTCCCGGCTATCCCTACGCCCTCACCTCGGCAGAGTGGAACTTCAACGATGGCCAGTCTGGCTCGGGACTGTCGACGACCCACGTCTACATGACGACCGGGACTTTTCACCCCACTGTGACGGCGAAGAACCTCGGCGGTACGACCAGCCCGGCCGTCCCCGTTATCAGTGTCCCGGTGCAACGGCCGGTCCTGACCATTTCGGTGGACCCCACGGCTCAGGGTCCCACCCTGGTGTTCACGGGGTCGAAGTTCATCCAGAACTCGATCACCTTGAAGGCCAGCTTCGAGACCGGCCCCAATGCTGGCCACTCTGCGGAGATGCCGGTGCCGCCCGACGAGGACAACTGGCAGTTAGGGACCTTCACCTTCAACTGGCTCGCTTCGTCGGACGTCTGCAACGGAGACGCGCTCAACCCGATCCAGATCCAGTGGACCGCCACGGACGGAACCCACGACCCGGCCAACCCCTCCCAACCGTTGTGGAGCAACCCGTGGCCCACCAAATGCTGACCCGCGGGTTCGTTCGGCTGCCAACGCTCAGCCACGGTCTACCCAACGATCTCTAGCAGGGTTCTGAAATTCGGCTGATTGGTGCTCGCGTTGTGGCGCAGGTTGCGGTAGACCGCGGGGATGCGTGGAACGTCTGATCCGCGGTTGGTGATATTGACGAGCGTGTCCAGCTGGCCTCAACGCTCGTCGTGAACGGTGTCGAGTCTTTCGACGCGACGATGATCCGCTCAAGCCGGCCGGCGAAGGTCTCAAACTCGAGCGGATCAATCCCGTCTACGGAGGGACTATCGGAGAGGACGTCGAAGCCGTCCTGAGTTGCGGAACTGGTTGGCTCCGGTGACATCGTCGTCTCCCCTGCTCAAGGGTCGAGCGGGCCGGAGTCTCGCGCAGCACGAGCGCTCACTGGACACAACCGAGGCGACAAGAGCCACCGTGGAGCAAATCGCGGTCGGCTTCGGCACTGCATTCGCGAACACTGCACGCTTGACGATCAGCCCGCGGTAGACGAAGCGGGAACCTGTTCGTCGTGCCGGGAAGTGCTATCGAAAGAACCCGCACGCGAGAGCTGGTCGTCGTGATCGTTCCTCATACCGTGGGGGTTCGACCTCCACGAGCGTCGATGGCTTCGGGAAGCACCGAAGCGGGGAGTCCTCGGAGCTCGGCCATCGGGCGGATGGCGCGGGTGAACTGGAGACCGAGCGGCGCTGAACCAAGGCGGTCAGTCCGGACGTCGTCCTTGACCCGGTGCAGCCGGATGGCGATGGTCGGGAGGGTCTCCTCGGTGACTTCTTCCGCCCGAACCCGTGCGTTGAACTCGTAGATCGGCTGCTCGGTGACGTGGTGGCCCTGACCCTCGAGCGGGCCATCGGGGGCGACGAAGGAACGTTGGACGCCCAAGTCGGGCAGTCCGTCGGCGTGCAGCAGTCGGTCGCCGTCGGTGATCTCGTATGCGTGCGGCGTCGAGAACCCCTGGGTCTGGCCCAGCGGTCCGTCCACGAGGTGACTGTCCACGACGGAGAGCCGATCGCCGCTCACCCGAACGCGCAGACGGATGTACCGCTCGCGCCCACCGGCCGGCCCGGCCGCTTTGCGGCGCGTCTTGGGCGGGAGCTGGTCGCTGCGCTCGACGTTCTGCTCCCCTCGTCTTGGGCGGTGTCCGGGACCGGGCGCTGGCTTCGCCTTGGCGGCCGCTCGTCCGCTCTTTGACGGTGTCTTGCCAGGCTTGGTCGGTCGATCGTATGCCGGGGGGTCGGTGATGGCGTCTGCCGAGCGCACCCGGTGGCCAGGAGTCGGAGCTGGGGGCTTGGTCGGTCCGCGGCGCTCGGTGTTGGGAAGCGCATGCGTGCTCTTGGTCTTCTTTCTCATCGTCATCCCTCTTACCAGTTCCGGCCGTAGCGGTACGTGTGTATCCAGCGGTAGTAAATCCGGTCGAGAGCGAGGCCCCTGCGACCGGTGATGACTCCGAACCAGTCGGTGTTGTGGACGTAGAGGCTTGGCTGACCGGTCTTTCCGCTGAACCGGGCCGCCTCGAAGGCATCCGTGGGGCCGAGGTTCCACTCGCCAACCCAATCGCCCGCGAAGGTCGCCGCCAGGCTGGTGCCCGAGGAGATCATCCTCCCGAGGTACTCCTGGGACCAGTCCGTGTAGTTCCACGCCCAAAGGTCACAGCGTATTCCGGAATCCATAATGGGGCGTCGCACGGTGGTGGTCTTCCGGTGATTGCCGCCCTGACAAGTCGAATATCGCGTTGAAGATTGTCGATGGCATTGCCGAGCAGGGGCATGCCATCCACGCGAACGCGGATGATGTCAATCTCAGCGCGCAGCTTGGTGAGTTCGTCAAGCACTTTGTTTTTAAATTCGTCTTCGGTCATCGGCGCTGCTCAGCTTCGAGCCGTTGCACGATCGCATTGTATCGCTTGAGCAGCGCATCGCGGACTGTTCTTCGCGATCGCTGTTTGGAGCGCCGCCTTGAGGTCTTTCTTGAACTGCTCGCGCTCCGCTTTGAGCGCTTTTGCACGCTCTTGTTCGTACTGTTTCTGTCGTTGTCGGAAGCGCCGCTGCCGCCCCGCATTGCTCATTGCCATCGGTCGTTTCTCCCGTTACCGGAATTAACAGTAACGGCCGGTTTTGCGCAAGCCGGGGGCCGGTCGGGTTCTCTCCGACCCGCGCGCGCAGTAGGCCGGCACCACCCGCACAACCCCTAGCTTCTTTCGAGGCCCCTAATCGGGGCGACACTGCGTTTTGGATGGGAGTTGCTGGGGACCAAACCCGGCTGGTTAATTATCCAGGGCGTCTGCATGCTTATGGTGAGGGAACTCGAGCGCAGGCGCGGGTGCCCAACTCTGAGAGACGGAGCCAGCGCCACACCGTTCGCCTTTGGCATCTGGACAGATTTGCCAAGTTCTCATC
>CAVRIR010000005.1:0-1057656 GCA_963721305.1 uncultured Acidimicrobiia bacterium | reverse complement strand
GACATCTTCGAAGGCACCGAGCAGATCCAACAGTTGGTGATCGCCCGGGCCATCAGCGGGATGCGCATCGAATAGTAAAGGAGGCTGTGCCTGTGGAGAGGTGGGCCGATTGGCTCAAATTTCAGTCGCTCGGAGCGAGCGAGCGAAAGGCACCGGCGGGAATGCCGGATGTGAGCGGCGGGAACGGCACTTCTGCGCTCTTGTTATCTGGGGTTTCGGAGACACGTTGAGCGAATCGTCGCCCAGCTTGCCGCTAGGCCAGTGGGACGACGGTGAAGACCTCCATGTTGTGACCGTCGGGGTCGGTGAAGTAGAAGCCTCTGCCGCCATTGCGGGTGTTGATTTCGCTCGAGTACGCGTGGGAGGGATCGGCGTAGTAGGTGATGCTTGCGGCACAGACTCTGTCGAAGATGGCATCGAAGTCGTCGTCGCCGACGAGGAACGCGCAATGCTGCGGATGGAACTCCTCGGCGTTGTCGTAGTCGAGCGTGACGCCATTTGCCACCTCGACCGTCATGAAGTGACTGACTTGCCGTGGTGGGTTCACGCCGAGGATCGTGGCGAGAAAACGCGACGAACCGACCTTGTCTCGGCTGGGGATGATGATGTGGTTCAACTGGACCGTCATCGCCACCCGCCCTTTCGCCCGCCTGAAAACGACAAGCTACCGCTGGTTCGGCCTGAGCTATCGAACCGCGGTCGCTTCGATCTCGACTTTGAGTTCAGGGAAGGCCAGCCTGGTGACTCCGATGAGGGTGATCGCCGGAAGGTTGTCACCAAGCAACTGCGTCGCAGACCCGAAGGTCGCGAGCAGCTCATCGACGTCGGTGGTGTAGATGGTCAGCTTGACTACGTTCGCCACGGTCATCCCAGCCGCGCTCAGCACCGAGGTGAGATTGTTCATCGCGTGGTCCACTTGCTTGCCCATGTCAGACGTGGTTGGTGGAGAGCCGTCATCGCCGGTCGCTGTCTGGCCGGAGCACAGCAGTACGTGTGATGCGCCGGCTACGTCCACTGCCTGCGAGAACCCGAACGCCTTCGACCACTCCCACGGGTTGACATCGGTTCGTTCCATTGGGACTCCTCGATCGTGACTCGAGTGAAACGCTACGACGTTTGCGGTGGGCCACGCCTGCGCGGACTGACGACAGTGGGAGAAGTAACGGCACCTCTGCGCTCTTAGTCAGCGAGGTTCCTCTTCGCACGCCGTTCGCGGCGATCGAGGACCGTTCGCCGTGCGAGGACGAGCCAGCACACGATGGCGACGCCGGACAGGATCGCGGGAATCGGGTGACCAAGCAGCACGGAAGCGGCGACCGCACATCCGAAAGCGGTGAGATTCGCCGCGACGTCGTAGACCGGGGCAACGAATCGCTGGTTCACGACATGGGCGACAGCGATGAGGACACCACACGCGAAGGTCACGGACAGGAGGAAGCTCACCACGGTCGCAGTCTGGCCGATGCTCCGCAGGATCAGCCGCCGCCGACGGTGGCACGCGCGGAAATGCCGGATGTGGGCATCCGGAAGCGGCACATGCAGATTGCATCGCGACCAGGGCATCGCCTTGGGTATGTGCGTGCCGATACCTGCAGAGCCGACCGAACCCACAGTCATAGCCGCCGTCGTCGCGCTATTCCGGCAAGTCCACGACGAGGTCAGAGACGAGATCGCCCCTCTCGACACTGACGACCTGAACTGGCTACCCGCGGACGGGCCGAACACCATCGCGACAATCGTCAGGCATCTGGTCGGTTCCGAGGCGGAGACACTCCGGACTGTCGCCGGCGAAGCCTGCGAACGGGACCGCGATGCCGAGTTCGTCGGGGTGACAACGTCAAAGCCGGAGGTACTTGACCTCCTCGACGAGGCCGACGCGCTGCTTGACGACCTAACACCCGCGCTTGTCGATTCGCGGCTCTTCCTGCGGTCCGCTCTGGCGACCCTTCCTGCGAACCAAACGCGGCCTGGGGTGTCATGGCTGATCGGAAACTACGGACACGCGTGCGCACACGTCGGCCACATCCAGATGACCAAGCAGCTCCGCGGTCAATCCGCCGTGTAACGGATGTGCCCTGACGACACGAGCTGGGCGGCAGGAAGTCACCGAACCGGCGATGCTGGTGTGCCTTCCAGGCCGTACCGTTATGCAGTGCCCGACGACGATGGTGCAAGGTCACTCGACGCGCGACTGCGAGCGGCCTTGCCGGTAGCCATGAAAGCTCACGACCGGGCCGCCATCGCGGGGATCCGGTCAGCTCTTTCCGCCATCGCGAACGCAGAGGCGGTCGATGTCTCCGATGCGCCAGAACCGCACCATGGACCGATTGCCCACGCCGTCCAAGGTGTCCGCGCCGGAGAAGTCACACGCCGTCAGCTGTCCGACGCCGACATCCTTGAGATCGTCCGCGACGAACTCGTCGCGCGGATGGCTGCTGCTGACGAGTACGAGATCATCGGCCAGAGCCGCGAAGCCGCCCGGCTTCGGTCCGAAGCCGACTCCCTCAAGACCTTCGCTGACTTCGATTAACCGCGATCAGCAACGCGAACGAGATGACCGGAAACGAATCGCACGTCTGCGCTCTCGCGGCAGGCCCGACGCACGAGGAACCGCAGCCGTGTAACGATCGTCTGAAAACCCATGACTTCTCGCATCACACTCGTCGCGGGCCTTCTGGTCGGTTGCTTGGTCGCCTGTAGCGATTCGGCGACTAACTCTGCGCCACCGAGTCGGTCGGCGTCGCAGTCCTCCACTCAGTCGTCGGTCGCGCCCCCTACGTCCGAGAGCCTCGCCGGGCACAAGTTCAACATCACGGAGATCTCGGTTGGTGGTCTGGACCAGCCGATCGTGGCAACGACGCAGCCGGCGATCGTGTTCACCCCTACGCAAGTGCAGGTCGACACCGGTTGCAACGGAATCACCGGCGACTACGCCATCACCGACAATCAGATGACTGTGACGCACGCGATCCAGACCACGATCGGCTGCATTCCGCAGACGAGAGAGGTACAGGAAGATTCGATCCGCCGGGCTCTGGTGGGCACCGCCGTTCTGAACTCGGCAGGTGCAGAGTTCACCATTGCCGCCGGGCCGGTGACACTTACGCTGTCGCCCGCTTGAGCGCGCTCACCTCCCACCCGTCCGATATCGGCACTTACGCGCTCACGGGCCTCCGGCACACGGTTAGTTGTTCGTTGAGGATGTCGGTGGGTTGACGTTGCCGTTGTTGAGGCTCGGACACGTAAGGCCACCACCTTGCTTCCGAGCGACTTCGGACATCATCGCGGTGGCGTCGGCGTAGGTGCACTGAAGTTTCGCAACGAAATTGGCGAGGTCCACAACCTTGGACGGGCAGCCCGCCCGGACTTCCGGGAACTGAGACGCGAGACACACCTGCAGCAGTTCTGACCGCTGGGTGCTTGTCAGGTTGTGCGAACTACTACCGCTCGAACATGCAGCACACGCGCAAACGACGAAACAGAGAAGAGCCAGTAGCAATCGCACGCGCCCCACCGTAGGTGGTGGCACGGAGGCTCGAGTTCATGGAGAGACGGTGCCGAGCTCAGAGGATGACGGTCTGCTTGCGAAAGCTTCCTTGGACAACAGGTGGGCCATGTCACAAGACGTGGCACAGCGCGGTATCGGCATGTCTGAAGCAGTGGAAGTTGTCAAGAGAATGTTGCGCGTGTCGGCCGCTGTTGCAGCGTTGTTGGCCGTCGTGACGTGACGCGGGACGCGCGAGGTGAGCGCGCGGGCACGCGGTGGGAGGGCGGTCAAGGCCGGCCGACAGGCCGCCCTGTGGGGGAGCCTTGACGGCCCGGTCGTTACCGGGTTCGAGAATGTGGTGCCAAGCCGGTCACGGCTTGGCGGTGGCGTCGTCGAAGACGCGTTGCGCTGCTGTCTCCAGTTCCCCACGGGGTGTGGGGGGCAAGCAGACCGGGCTCGGTTGCTTGGACATGTCTTCGCCGGTCCCCGAGATCGGGGCCGAGCATGGAGCGGTGCGGCGCAGCCAGCAGTGCTCAATCACATATTGACGACCGCGAAGGTCATGCCGATACACGAGCCGGTCTGCTGGCTGCGTCCGAGCGTCACCCTGTCTCGACTGTCGCGAGGCAGCGGATCTCGCCGTCGCGTAGGCCGTAGTAGACGAGGGTGAGAAGTTTGCGGGCCGCGGCGACGCGGGCGATGTTGCGTCCTCGCCGCTCGGCGATGCGCCGATAGTCGTTCTTGATCTTGTCGTGGCCGTGGTTCTTGGACACCGCTTCGACCGCCGCCCACCGCAACAGCCGCGACCCTTGTTTCGTGATCGACCCGCGGCGGATCTTGGTGTCCGACTCCCGATGCGTGGGGGTCATCCCTGCCCACGAACACAACCGGTGCGGCGAGTCGAACCTGGTGATGTCGCCGATCTCGGCCACGAACACCGCGGCCAACACCGGACCGACACCGTGCAATGCTTGCACGGCGCGGTAGCCGGCGTGCCCGTCGAGCCGTGACGCGATCGTGCGGTCCAGACCGGTGATCTCGGTCGTGTAGATGCCGATGAGCCGACGCAGCGACTCCAGTCGACAGGCGTAACCGGCGGGCAGCTCGAGCGCGTCGAGCTGGGCGGTGCCACCGGGACCGAACATGTCCACCCGCGCTGGCAGCACGCCGTGTTTGCCCATCACCGCATGGACCTGCGCTTTGAGCGCGGACCGCAACCGCATCAGCTTGTGGCGATAACGGACCAGCTCCCGCAGCTCCCGCAGCTCCGGCGGGGCGATCCACGCCTCCGCCAGCCGACCCAGGCGCAACAGATCGACCAGATCATTGGCGTCACGTTCGTCGTTCTTCACCCGCCGCTTGCCCCAGTCGTTGCCCAACGGGTGCGCCAGATGCACGTGCGCGCCCATGTCGCGCAGCAAGTCGACCGCCCAGTACCACCCGAACGTGGCCTCCACGACCACCTCCGGCTCCGGACCGGCGGCCGCCACCGCCGTCGCCAACGCCAACGGGTCGTTGTCGATATGCACCTTCGACAACAACTCGCCCGCCGCGTTCTTGCGCACGATCACCGACCGGCGGCGATGCAGATCGATACCGACATACTCTCGTTCCACAGGGACCTTCTTTCGTCGTGAGGGTGTTGCTTTGGCGAGCTCGAGTGTTGTTCCACTCGACCCCACACGACGAGAGGAGGCCCTCTTCGCGGTCGTCATCGTCGGACTCCCACACCTCGGCGCCGCCCGACCCCACGTCAAGCCGTCACGCAAGCAGCGGCAACTGCTTCATCGCGATCACTTTCAGTGCGACGCGATCGGGGCTTCCCTAGGTTGGCCGCGTGAGCAACGAACCTCTTCTTCGCAAGGTCGATTGTCTCGCGCTTCGCGTTGCTGATCTCGACGACGGGCTCGCCTTCTACGGACGGCTCGGACACCAGCTGGTCTGGCGAACCGAGACCGGTGCAGGGCTGCGTCTACCGGACTCGGAGGCGGAGCTGGTTCTGCAAACCGACCGACCAGGACCAGAGACTGACCTCACAGTCGAGAACGTCGGGCAAGCGATCGAACGCTTTGTCGACGCTGGCGGTCGAGTCGTAGTCGCACCCTTCGACATCGCGATCGGTCATTGCGCGGTGGTCGCTGACCCTTGGGACAACCATCTCGTCCTTCTCGACAACAGCAAAGGGCGTCTAGCGACCAACGAAGACGGCAACGTCATCGGCACCCAGGGAGCGAAGTAACGGCACGTCTGCGCCACTTCTCCTGCACCGAGTAACGCCGACCCGCGAAGAACGCTGGGAGCACGACTGCCAGTGTGTTGGCCAGGAGCACGACGATCCCGTGCGGCCAGCTCCACGGCTGACTGACGATCGGACTGCTGCGGGAGTGTTCCTTGATAGCGGCGTAGACGAGCCACGCGTACGGGATCAACAATGGAAGCCACCACAGACCACCAACTCGTCGCCTTGTGCCCATCAGCGAAGTGTCACACCCGCACGCCCGATAGCGCGGAAGTGCCGGATGTGAGCGGCGGGATCGGCACCTACGAGCGGATCAACGGACGAGGATCTGGGTAGGGACGATGCGGGTCATGTCATCGAGGATGTCCGATGCTTCGGCCGGCACTGTGATGACGAGCGCGCGAGCGTCCGACTCGATCTCGATGGCGAACGAGAAGAACTCGCAACACGTCTTCTCGCGGGCTGCAAGATCGGCCGCACGCAGCAGCGGCGAATCCCCCGATTGCAGGGCCAGGCGCAGCTCGTGACCGGTCCGTTCCGCGGTGCTAACGCACTCTCCGATGAACCCGCGCCACTCGTCGATGCGATCAGCGGCGTCCGTCGATGTGAGCGTGCACGCGATCGGAATCCTCACTGTCCCCATCATGCCGCTGGACAGTCCGGTAGCGGCACGTTCCGGACGTCTCCGAGCCGGCGTTTGGTGGCGGTAGGCACCGACCGGTGTCAGACCCAGGATTCGAGGCCTGGCGCCGGACCTCGACCGAGCGTCCAGGCCATCAACGAGCGCGGATCCGCACGATTGGCGAGACCTGCAACCAGCCTCGGAAGAGCACGGTCAACCAGTTCCTGTGGCCAGTCGGCCGGAATGTGGCCTATTGCAAGGTCGACGAGATGGACCTCGACTTCCCACCAGCGATGAAACGGGAGTCGCGCTACGGGATGCTCGTCGCCTCGGCCAGACCGGACAGGTCGGTTCCAGGAGTCGTCGGGCAGTGATACGAAGGTGGCATCAAGCCGCTGTGACCAACTGATGACGTCGTTGATGAGCACGTTTGCTGGTCGTCCTGCGCCCGACTCAATCTCCGAGGCGCGACCCTCGGCACCACCCACGTACTGATCGATGACCTCACCACGTGTGGTGGCTTCGATTCGGCGGAACATCGCCTCTGCATTGCGCGCCAGGTGCGTGAGCACGTGTCCGACACTCCAGGCCGGCAACAGCGACGGTGCTCGGACAACCTCATCGGTCAGGCCCTCGATTCTGGCGGCTAGCCGCGCGTGAGAGGCCCGGCAACCTTCGATCTCGACAGTGGGCATCTCCACGACGCGGCAGGCTACGACCCTGACGTTGTTCGCAGGCCGCTGCCCCCAAGGTGCCGTTCGGGGCACAGGGAAGCATGCGGAACGCCGGATGCGAGCCGCGTGTATCGGTACCTTCCGGACGTTCAGATCGGCGATTATGCGTCGGCGGTTCCAGCATCCACGAGCGATCGGCGCATGACGACATCGCGGGGAACCCCCCATGTCGCGCTCTGGGCCAGCGCCGCTTGCAATGCGGGCGTCAACGCCGTCACGGCCTCGAAGCCGAGCTTCTCGTAGAACGGGCCGTTCCAAGGCACGTCGCGAAAGGTGATCAACGTGACAGACGGCAGCCCCCGAGCTGCGGACCAGGCGAGAACCTCGTCGACGAGCGCACGTCCGACGCCACGACGGCCGTGTGCCGGTGTCACCGCCAGTTCGTCGAGGTGGCCTTCGCCGTCGATCACCCACGCCACTGCAAACCCAATGACCGCGCCGAGGTCGTCGACCGCCACCCAGGCGCGCTGCTCGGTCGCCGCCCTCGTCAAGCCCTCGGTCCCGTACGGCGGATCGTCCGCGCACCGAGCGATGCGCGCATCGTCGATCGCGCGGAACCGCTGGCGGGCCACGACTTCGACCGCTTGCATCGACGCCACATCACCGGCCGTCGCATTGCGCACCACGATCGGCGACTTCACGTGGTCCCTCGACCCCATGCGCACAGATTGCCCGCACTGGAGCGCTTCTGCACATGCGCGGAAATGCTTGATACGTGGGTGATCTGCGTGCATCTTTGGGCTCGTCCTGTGGGGCGGAGCTCGAGGTGTGAGGGTGGCCGGCACGACGGTGACGTATGCCGATCTGAGGCTGCGGTGCGGGTTGCGTTGTCGGGGATCGCGCGCGGCGGCGATGTCAACGATGTGGTGGTTGATCTGGCACCGCTACATCCGAAGCGCAACACGTTTCCGGGTGAGCTGTTCTTGGAGCTCGGCGCGGACATGCTCGAGCTCGCGGGGGTGAGCCGCGCGACGCCGCTGCACTATGAAGGCTTGTTTGACCGGTTCTTGCCGGAGTGCTCGTTCCGAGGCCGGTCGCAGAATGAGCGACGCCACTACGCGCTCCGCGCGATCGCGATGATCCACGGCGGCGTGCAACCCGACTTGCTCGATGACACCTACTGGTGGGGCGACATCGAGGACTTCTGGATCTACGCCTCCTACGCGCTCGCCGTCGTGGTGCGAGCAGCCGCGGACCGCATCGACGAACCCGTCGCCGTGATCGCCGGCTGATGGGGCGATCGCGGCAACGCTCGGTGACGCGTTGAAAGGCGAGTCGTGAGCCCGCTCGCGCTCCGACACGAGGATCCGCCGGCAGACGCGGTCGTCATCGTGCGCGCCGGCATCATGGCGACCGACTCGGTTGTCCGTACCGCGAGCACCAGTTTCGAGAACCATGGCTTCTACGGCGTGTCAGTTTTCGCCGCGATCGACATGACCGTCGAGGAGCTCGTCGCTCGAACGCCGGAGCTCCCACCCAGATCGCTACAAGCGGGTCCGCAGCTCGACTGTGGGTGCTCTCCGCTCGGCAGGCTTCCCGCTGCTGCCGACGCTCGACTGGCCGCACTTCGACATCGTGCTGCCGGATCTCGAGGAGCCGACCCTCGCACGGTTGGAGGGTTGCTTTGGCCCGTCGTTCAGGACGCCCGATGTGTAGTGGGTTGCCCGTGAGGCATCGAAGCGGGGCAATGTGGTGCCGATGCCCGACGAGCGCCCGCCCTGGGATCTCTGGATCGACTACAGCACCCGTGAGCCGAGCGGGCTGACGCCCGCGTCGCTGCGGTGGGCAACCCCTGGAGCAATCATCGAAGTCGGGCGGTTCATCCTCGTCGGCGCCGAGGACGCGCAGATCGCCGTCGCCGAGGTCGTCGAGATCAACGAGCGTGGCATCGCTCGCGTTCGCGTGCTCCCCGGTCCGGCCGACGATCACCGCCACCTGCTCGGCGACCGCGCCGCCTCGTGACCGCTCCGCGAACGTCAAATCGCGCGCTTCCCAATACCGACACAGACTTGCCCTTGCCGAAAATCGGCGAGGGTCGCGGCCGTGTGACGCTCGCGGTCAGGTCAGGGGTCGTCCGATGACTCTGCCCACGCGCGACTGAAGGCCGCCCATCCGTCGGGAGCCTCCTTCCACTCAGCGTCGTAGCTGCCGTATCGATCGATGAGAAGTCCGGTCATTCGCCGCCGCGCTTCGTCAGCGTCGATGCCCTCGTCGTTTCCCAGCTCGCCCGCTGAGGCCGTGTAGTAGCCATCGGCGTGAAGAACGTAGCGCTACCGCGAGTCTCTCTTGAAGAGCTGGACATGCCACGGTCGAGACAACTCGGTGAGCGGCGGTCGTCGAACCAGGTGATGCCTCCACTCGCTGTCGTAGGACGGCTCCCAGGCCGACGCCACCTGCCCGCCGACGTCGTGACCGAACATCGATCGTTCACCATTCGCCACGTCGCGGAACGTAACACCCGCCGAATCCACAGCCCGTGCCTTCGATCGTTCTCGCCTTTGGGGTGGCGGGCGACACTGTGTTGGTGATGATGCGCGTCGAGGCGAACGATGTCGGGCTGGCCGTTGACCGCACGGGCGACGGGAGCCCGGTTCTTCTGGTGGCGGGAATCGGCGCCGACGGTTCCATGTGGGCGCCGCAGGTCCCCGCGCTGCTGGAAGCCGGCTACGGCCCGATCACGTTCAACAATCGCGGCATTCCCCCGTCCGATGACCCGCCACCGCCCTACTCGATCGAGCAGATGGCCGCTGACACTGCCGCACTGATCAAGGGTCTCGGTGTGGGGCCGATGCCAGTCGTCGGGTTCTCACTCGGTGCCCTCATCACCCAAGAACTCGCTCTCGCTCGCCCTGAGCTAGTGAGTGCCGCGGTGCTCATCGGTTCGCTGGGACGCAAGGATCTCGTCCGACGGCGTCTTGGTCAGCAAGCAGCCCGAGCGGTGACAGGACCAGAGCCGCGACTGCCGTCGCCGGTCGAACGAGCACTGCAACTCTTCGGACCAGCAACGCTGGGCAACGACGAGTGGATGGAAAGGTACCTCGCCGCCGAGGACAAGTCGCCAATAGTGACGCCCGGTCTCATCGGCCAACAGTCCGCGAGTAGCAGTTACGACAACCGGCTCGACGCGTTGCGCGACATCAAGGTGCGATGCCTGGTCGTCAGCTTCGAGTTGGACGTCCTCGTCCCAGCCGCGCTCGGGCACGAGTTGGCCGCAGCCATACCCGGCAGCGACTATCGCTGCATCGAAGGCTGCGGGCACGGAGGACTCTGGGAACGTCCCGATGCAGCAAACACCGCGATCCTCGAGTTCCTGCATCAAACCGCGGCAACCGCATGACGCACTGGATGTGTAGACATGCCGCGCGATCATTCGGGGATCGAAGTGCGGGTGCTGGACGAAGGGCAAGTTGAGCGAGTTGTGACTGCGCTCGGCCTCGCGCGGCTCCATCAGGGCGACGGCTTCTACCTGGTCGCATGGAGCGGTGATGCACCGCTGGGTCACCTGCACCTTGCACTGACTGACCCTCCGCACCTTCAAGACGTGGAGGTCGCACCCGACCATCGACGTCGCGGCGTGGCAAAGGCGCTCATCGCTGCGGCAGAACATGAAGCACGAGATCGCGGGTTCATCTGCATCCGGGTCAGCGTCAGTATCGACAACGCACCCGCGCAAGCGCTCTATCGGACCTGCGGGTACGCCGACGTCGGTCTCGAACCTGAGCACGTCAACGGAGCAATCCAGATTCGCACGGGGACGATCGAGGTCGACGACGTCCTCGTCACATGGGAGAAGAGCCTCGCCGCGCCCTCGCCGCCCTAGCTCCAGTAGCGGAGATGCGTGCCGATACCGGGCTGGTTCGGTGCGCAAGTGCGCGACGTCGTCAGAGACCGACGAACACGAGCCCGAGTAGGGCCGGCAGGCGAAAGGAATGAGGGTCGGTTACTTGCCGTCGAAGAAGTTGTCGTGCGCCTGGATGTCCTCAGGCAGGTCCCACAAGTCGAGGACCTTGCCGTCGCGAAGGCGGAGGATGTGCACCTCGTCCACGGCGATCGACGCGCCGTCGGGACGGCTGGCCGTCTCGTGGATGACCACCGCGGCGTGGTCATCATCGGCGTAGATACCTTTGATGTCGAGGGCCTGCGTGCCTGCGGTGAGCTCGAAGTTCTTGATCAGCGCCGCCGTGATGGCCTCCCGGCCCGTGTGGTCACCGCTGTTGGGGCCATCGCCACCGAAGTGGAACACGCAGTCGTCGGCTAGGTCGGCCAACGCTGCGTCGAGATCGCCTTTGGCGAACGACTGGTAGGCGTTGCGGACGATGGCGACGTTCGGATGTTCAGCCATATCGGCCTCCTTGTTTGGCCGACCACCCGCCGACCGCGTCCCGACGCTAGGTGCTGACGTCGGCCAACGGCTGCTCGGCTCCTCCCGAGTAGTCCTCGCACGGAGGAATACGGGCCCGACGTCCCGCGAGCCATGGTCCCCTCGCGGCCGATCGGCACGTCCGGAACGTGTGCCGCTTCCGGATGGTCGTGACATCGCGCGACCCGTCCGATGACGCGCGCTCAAGCGATCCCGGATGGTCTGTACAGCGACGTACCCCGCGTCAGAGTGCCCCTGACTGGCAGACTGCTCGCGGTGGTGGACTTGCCGGAGACGCACTATGCGACGACGGCCGACGGCGTTCGTATCGCATACCAGGTCGTCGGTGAAGGTCCGCCGGATGTCGTGTTCGTCGGACCGTTCACCTCGCACGTCGAGCTCGGCTGGGAGTCACCGGTCTCGGGGCCATTGCTGCGCCGGCTCGCCTCTTTTCGCGGCTGGTCGTGCTCGACAAGCGGGGCGTGGGGCTGTCCGAACGGCTGACGGGAATGCCCACGCTCGAGCAGCGCATGGATGACGTGCGCGCGGTGATGGACGCGGTCGGTCTGGAGCGGGCGGTGCTCATGGGCGTGTCTGAGGGCGGCCAGATGAACATGCTCTTCGCTGCGACCTATCCCGAGCGGGTGACGGCGCTGGTCTTGTACGCGACATCAGCTCGGGGAACCCGGACGGCCGACTATCCCTACGGCCCACCCCCCGAGCTCATCGATCAGATCGTCGAGCAGCACCTGATCGAGCAGTCTCTGGGGTACGGGGGCCAGCTTCGACCTCATGTTTCCTAGCTTGGCCGGCGACCCCGAGGCCCGCCGGGTGGCGGCTCGCATCGAGCAGTACTCGGCCAGCCCGGCGGGCGCGGCCGAACTGACGCGACTCAACGCGGCGATCGACGTTCGCCATGTCTTGGCGGCCATCCGCGTGCCGACGATCATCGTGCACCACACCGACGACCCGTTCGTCGAGGTCGGCCATGGCCGATACCTGGCCGAGCACATCCCGGGCGCCCGCTACGTCGAGCTCCCAGGCACCGATCACGCCCGCGTCAGAGACGGGGACCCGGATCCTGTCGACGACGTCGAGGAGTTCTTGACCGGCGTGCGTCACCATGTCGCCGCCGACCGGGTGCTGGCCACGGTGCTGTTTACCGACATCGCCGGCTCGACGGAGCGGGCCGCCGCGCTCGGTGATCGCGAGTGGCGGGACCTGTTGGCGCGGCACCATCGCGTCGTGCGCGAAGCGCTTGTACGGCACCGAGGGCGAGAGATCGGCACTGATGGCGACGGGTTCTTCGTGACGTTCGACGGGCCGGCGCGGGCCATCCGGTGTGGCCAGGAAATCACCGGCCGCGTGCAGGGCTTGGGTCTGCAAGTCAGAGCTGGAGTCCATACCGGTGAGGTAGAGGTCATCGGCGACGACCTTGGCGGCATCGCGGTGCATATTGGTGCGCGCGTCGCCGCGCTCGCCCGACCGGGCGAGGTCTTCGCGTCCCGAACCGTGGTTGACCTCGTTGCCGGGTCAGGAATCTTCTTCCAGGACCGCGGCGAGCACGAGCTCAAGGGCGTAGGTGGCACGTGGCAGCTGTTCGCCGTCGAGCGTTGAGGACGCGGAACCGATCGGTACCTGCCGAACCCACATGGTGCTCGAACCGATGACCCGCTCCGAAAGGTCGCAGCGAGCCTTCCCGGATTGGTTCGTCCGCGGTGTCGTAGCGATCAACGTCGCCACTCCAACCGATCTCGCGAGTGTCGAAACGGGTACCTCTGGAGACGGAAGCGAACCCCACGCGGAAACTACGCCTCACCGCGCCACTGCTCGACAGCACGGTGCCAATACCGAGTGCGATGCAGTCGTGTGTTTTGGTGACGGAGTACGGTGCGAGGACCGGGGATTCGGGAGGTGCTGGCCATGGCGCGATCGTTGAGACTGCTGCGACTTGGTGTGGCGGCCGCCACTCTGCGTGCACGACTCGAGATGTCGCTCGCGATCTTGGCGGCGTCCTTGTTCGTGCTGAGTCTCATCTCTCGCGATTGGATAGAGGTCATCTTCAGGGTGGACCCCGATGGCCACAGCGGTTCCGTCGAGTGGACAATCGTCGCGACATGCGCTGTCGTCGCGTTCACGGCCGGTTTCCTTGCGCGTCGCGACTGGAAGCGTCTGAGCCTTGACGCAGAGGCGTGACCTCGAACCGGTGGGTCGGGGACTGGCGTGGCGACGGTCAGTCGTCGTTCGTCTCGGCGGACGGTGGGCGCGATTGACGTAGCGAGTCGACGAGTCCGGCGCGGAGATCGCGGACGACGTCGAGCTGGTCGCGCAAGACCCCCAGCATGGTGAGCAGGTACGTGCGTTCGTTGACAGGGACGCGTGTTGGTCGGCGCAGAATTGCTCGAAGTTCCTGTAGGTCCGAGGTGTCTCGGGCGAGGTCTAGCTGGCTTTCGATGTCGTCAAGCAAGGCGAACATGGTTGGGGCTTGGCTTGTGGGCATGGCGAGTCCTCCGATCAGCTTGGCCGCACATGGATCGCAGTGACCAAGTCGCCGCGCCACAGCGAGCGGCCAAAGGTCGAGAGGTAGAGATGCGTGCCGTCGCCATCCTGAACGAGACGCAGGTCCGAGCAGTGCGGGCGTTTCGGGAGCCCGGTCGAAACATCCTGCCAGCTGTCGCCCCCGTCTCCGCTTGCGTAGACGTTTGCGTCGGTAGCGACGTAGACGACCGGGTCGCCGTCGACGGCATCGATTTCCATTGCGTAAATGAACTCGTTCGGGAACCCGCCGGGCACGGTTTTCCACACGTTGCCATCCCACTTCAGGACTGCACCGTCTGAACCGTCGGCGGCGTTGAA
The DNA here is from genome assembly GCA_963721305.1 of uncultured Acidimicrobiia bacterium. Taxonomy (GTDB): domain Bacteria; phylum Actinomycetota; class Acidimicrobiia; order Acidimicrobiales; family JACDCH01; genus DATAES01. Next base: position 1,043,358 of record CAVRIR010000005.1, on the reverse strand, counting down.
CGATGCGAAGGCAAGTTGCTCGTCGGCGATGACGATGCGGTGGATCACCTTGTCCTTGTCGTACTCGTTTCCCGCGAGAGGCGCTACCGGCTGCTCGATGATGTCGAGGTCGTTGGCGGGGTTCACGCGGAAGATCCGGCCTCCTACCGTCCCCGCCAAGACGTGATGTCCCGTGCGCGACGAAACAGCGGAGATCCTCTGAAGTCCAAACGGAAGTCCAATGGGAAGCCCGGCGACGTAGGTCCAGTGGGCGTGGTCGCCGTTGGTCTCCGCGACCAACGCGTAGACGAATACATCCTCCGCGCCGACGCCATACATGAGGCGCCCGTCGTTGTCGCGCCAATGTGGCCGCTCGACGTGCTCGAAGATCGGCGAATGCAGGACGAGGTCCTGGTAGTAGGGAATCACGCCGAGTTGTTGCTCGCTCCCTCCGGACCACCGTGCGAGCTGCGCCCGGTCGTCATCACCCCAGTAGTGGAAGATCGTGTCGTTGGCGAGAAACGACACCACCCTGCCGTCGCCGCCTTCGACGAAGTGCCATCCGTTTCCTGAAGGCAGGTCGCAGATCAAGTTCCCGTTGTCCTGCGTCCCGGTCGCGGCGAGACCGGTGTGGATCGAACTCACACCCAGCCCCCCGTACCACTCCCGGGCTCCTGTCGTGCCGAGCAGCTGCAGGTTGAGCAATCGCTGGGCGAACGAGCTCACGAAGGTGCTCCCGAAGTCCCGGGTGAGCGCGATGCCGCCATCGGAGCCGATGAACAACTCCTCGTGGTCGGCGCCGCGTGTGAAGCGCATGCAGTGGAAATCCGGATGCAGGTGCGGTTCGGTGTCAGAGTTCACCAGCCGGAAGGTGTCCCCGCCGTCCTCGGACAGCAGAGGTCCCGCTCGCCAGCCCAGCGCGACCCTCTGTTCGCGTCGACCGAGCCCGGCACCAAGTGCATTGCACGGACGATAGAAGTCGTTGCCCTGATTGATGCACGTGTTGTAGACGTCGGTGTGGTCGGACGTCGGATTGACGAGCTTGCCGGCCAACCTGTTCCAGTTGTGGCCGCCGTTGTCGGAGCGGAGCAGCGCCAGCAGATTGCCGTTGTGGTTCGAGGCGGTGGCGTACACCCGGCGCGCGTCGTCCTGATGAGCGGCGAGAACCGTGTAACACATCCGGTGCCCGTCCACTCCTCCGATCGACGCCGCGCGAGCGAAATGCAGATTGCCGTCCGCTCCCCAGTCACCTACGAAGATGCCCCAGATATCTCCTGTGGAATCGCCATCGCCCCACGCCGCCGCGACAAGGGTCGGGGCACCGGTTTGGCCGGCAGGACCGGCGACCAAGCCGGTGAACCAGCACGACGGCAGACCGGTCGCCTCTGTCCACACATACGGCGCCCGTACTGTCTTTGCGCCAAGCAGCGAGCCGAGGCAACCCGGGCGCTGCTCGGCGGGAATCTTGGACCAGTACACGCCGAACGCAGCACCGATGACCACGATCTGCTGCGCGGGCAGAACAACGACCCGAAACACCGGTCCAAGCGCTCGTCCATTGCCATCTCGAGGGTCGAGATCGATCCACGACAAGAGCGGAAGATTGTCCGACACGTCCGTCTCGAACAGGGTGTCACCGCCGGCGAAGCAATGGTCGTCGCCGAGCGTTCCCTGCGCCAGACACCACATGTCGGGCCGGTCGGAGTCGAGAACACAGAGGCCGGCTCCGTCCTCCGACACCGACCAGACGCCGCCACTCTGGGCGGCAACGAGCACGTTGCCTCCAGTCGTCAACAAGATGTCCTTCACGATCCCGGCCCGCCACGCGTTCAGGTCAGGCCGGTAAGCGATCGCTTGGGTATCTGCCTGATACCAGTCGAATGACGGAATCTCCGACATCGGCATCCCCTCAGACCATGACGAGCCGACCCCGGCGCGCGGCGTGTTGCGAGACAACCCCGCGACCCTCACACACGACGACGTCGCAATCAACAGGCAAGGACCGGAGCAGTCGCTCTTGGACCCGGAGCGCGGACGGGGTGCGCGCATCGCGCGAACTCCGCCCGTCTCGTCACGCAGCTCGATCGGGACGCTGGTGAAGACCGCCGCGGAGCTCGGCGACATCACCGGCCTGATCCACGCCGCCGGCGTCTCGCCAAGCCAGTCAGATTGGCGATAGATGCGTAGTGTCTGTCCGTGCTGAGGCTCGAGGGCGATCGGATCGTGCTTCGGGACTTTCTCGAAGGCGACCGCGAAGCGTTCATCGCGCTTGAGGCCGACGAGGCGATGTTCACGTACATGAGGTTCCGCATCGATCGAGCTTCCGCCGAATCGGTCCAACTCCCGCGTTTGCTCGAGGAGCCGCAGCTCGATCCGAGGCCTGGTTACAACCTCGTGTTTGAAGACTCCAAAGGATTCTCCGGCTGGGGCGGAATCGACCGGATTCAAAAGGACAGCGCCCAGTTCGGCTGGTACCTGCGCTCGGACCGCTGGGGACGGGGTTACGCGACTGAGGCCACCCGGCTGTTGCTCGACTTCGGCTTTTCCGTACTGCATCTGCACACGATGTGGGCAACAGCGGATCCAGAAAACGTGGCATCCGTGCGGGTGTTGGAGAAATCCGGCCTCACCAACCGAGGACTGAGAGACCCGGTACAAACGTGGAGAGGTCTGCGTCCCCGCGTGCTGTTCACGATCGATGCCGAACACTGGCGAGCATCGCCGCGATCATCCGGCGCCTCCGCGCCAAGGGGGCCGACCGTCTCGGGCGCGTAACCGACCACCCTGTACGTGTAGATCGCGCATTCGTCGGCGGCGAGAACCGCTCGGTATCGATCGGGTGAGCGATACCGAGCACATCGAGCTCGAGCACGTCGACACGACGCGGCGCTGTAGCCGGCAGCATTCCCGCCGCTTCGTGTCGGTGGGCCAGAACGGGCATTACGTGCTCGTGCCAGTTCCAGCGGAGTTCGTCTGCAATTCTTCGGGCGCTGCGGTGCGACGGCTCGCACCAGTCGACCATGCCGCTAAAAGCCGACGATCGTCACAGGGGTTTTCGAGTTGGTAATGGTGCCGTTGCCGAGCTGTCCGTGCTCGTTGTGTCCCCAGCATTTGAGGGTGCTGGTGAGCAGCGCGCAGCTGTGAGCCTCGCCGGCGGTGATGGCGGTCGCGGTGGTGATCCCGGTGACCGCGACCGGGGTGGTCGAGGTGGTGGTGGTGCCGTTGCCGAGCTGTCCGTCGGGGTTCGAGCCCCAACACTCAACGGTGCTGCCGGTGAGCAGGGCGCAATTGTGATCGCCGCCGGCGGTGATGGCTGGTGGCGGTGGCGATGCCCGTCACGGCGACGGGAGTGGACGAGTCGGTGGTGGTGCCGTCGCCGAGCTGTCCGTCGGGGTTCCAGCCCCAACACTCGACCGTGCTGCCGGTGAGCAGGGCGCAGGTGTGAAAGTCGCCGGCGCTGATGGCGGTGGCGTTGGCGATGCCCGTCACGGCGAGCGGGGTGGTCGAGGTGGTGGTGGAGCCGTTACCCAGCTGCCCCCTGTTGTTGAGGCCCCAGCAGTTGATGGTGCCGTCCGCCAGAAGGGCGCAGCTGTGCTCGAAACCGGCGGTGATGGCGATCGCGGTGGTGATGCCGGTGACCGCGAGCGGGGTGGTCGAGGTGGTGGTGGTGCCGTTACCCAGCTCCCCGAAGTGGTTGAGGCCCCAGCAGTTGATGGTGCCGTCCGCCAGAAGGGCGCAGCTGTGCTCGTTGCCGCCGGCGACGGCGATCGCGGTGGTGATGCCGGTGACCGCGACCGGGGTGGTCGAGGTGGTGGTGGTGCCGTTACCCAGCTGCCCCCTGTCGTTGAAGCCCCAGCAGTTGATGGTGCCGTCCGCCAGAAGGGCGCAGCTGTGGTCGCCGCCGGCGGTGATGGCGATCGCGTTGGTGATGCCGATGACCGCGACGGGAGTGGACGAGTCGGTGGTGGTGCCGTTACCCAGCGCACCGGCGCCGTTGAAGCCCCAGCAGTTCACCGTGCCGTTCTCCAGAAGGGCGCAGCTGTGGTCGCCGCCGGCGGCAACGGCGATCGCGTTCAGCGCGGTCGGCGCGACCGGGTCGGATTCGTTTGAAGACGCACTGTCGTTGCCCAGCGTGTTGATTGCTTTCACCGTGAACGTGTAGCTGGTGCCGCCGGACAGGCCGGTCACGATCTGAGATGTCGCCGTCGAGTCAAACCGACTTGGGGTCTGCTCGGTCTGACCGATCCAGGGCGTAACGACATAGGCCACGATCGGGAAGGGGGCTGCGAGCGGTGGCAGCCATGTCACAGTCGCGCTGCGATTGCCGGCGACCGCGCCCACCATGATCGGAGGCGCATCGGCCACACATCCCGTCAGACTCATCGCGCTCACCGCCACCGGCAACAGCACGATCAGGCTCGTCCACCGGAACCGGCCTCGCACAACACCGCGCAACCGGCGCGCTCGAAGTTGCCCGTGGAGATCCATTCGCCCATCTCCGATCCCGGCACCCAGCCCGAGTGACGTAGAGCGACCCTACAACTCGTGTCCGACAACGTCGTCGGCACGACACCCTGCTAACTGCCGATCTGCACGATCAGAAGTGGGGCTTCCGGGCACGCGGCGGGGAGCCGCGTAACGTTCGATGGGATGGCGTCGTGGGAGGAGTTCGAGGCGGATGCACCGGAGCTCGCCGTCGTCGCGACTCGACTCTGGCCTGGCGTCATCGCGCTTCACCGGGGTGACACAACTCAGTCACGGAGCCCATGGTTCTCGATTGCCTACCTAGCGACGACTCGACCGGACGGAAGTCCTCGCCTTCACCCGTTCTGCCCGGTCCTCGCTGACGGCACGCTGTATGCCGTCATTTCTCGGTCCTCGCCGAAGGGCGATGATCTTCGGCGTGACGCCCGGTGCGTGATCCACGCCCTCCCCGGCCCGGATGATGATGAGTTCAGCATTCGTGCCCGAGCCCGAGAGGTCGGAGACGACCTAGAAGTTCGACGACGTGTGGTCGACCTCGTTGGCGCGAGCGGTGTCGGCGGCATGATCGAGACCGCGTCCGCGCGATCCATTGTTCGAGTTCGACATCCTCCAGGTCGATGTCGCACGATGGCTCGACATCGGGAAGCCCGGAACCCGAGCCATCCGTCGGCGCTGGACGCCGTAGCCACGCACCGTCCGGTACGTGACGCGATGCGCTCGCACCGGGCATGATGCCCGGGCTCGGATGACATCGAGGAGGAGGCGCCGCGCGGCGCAAACGTTCCCGCGACCCCCGCCGGTGATTGCTCACGTTGATCGCAACGCGGGCGTGGTTTCCATCCTGATCGACGAGAGTTCCTATGGCGGCAAACGGTTCTGGAACGTCACCGTCGCGTGGCTGGTCATCGGCTGAGCGACGCTCACAAGTGCCGCTACCGGAGGCTCACATGGGGCAAGACTCGTCTTGGTGAGTGACCAATCTGCTGTGGTGCTGGGGGAGACGGCGACGCTGCGCGCCGCGGATGTGGCGGCTGCGATCGGCAGTGACGCTGAATATGTGCGGTATGTGTGGCGATTGTTGGGGTTCGCCGATCCTGGCGATGGTGTCGTGTTTCTCGAGCGCGACATCCCGTTGTTCGAGGTGCAACTGGGTGCCTCCCGATTCTTCGGTCACGAACCGGTGGAGCACATGACCCGCGCGTTCGGTGCCGGTGCGCGTCACATGCTCGAAGCGACCGTCGCAGTGTTGCCAGAGGCGTTCGGACATGACGACGCGGGTGGTGAACGCTTCGAGTTCGCCCTCGGCCTCTTGAAAATTCTGTTGGCCGCCACTCCCGCGCTTCTCGCGCAGACTGCCCAGGCAACGCTCGATTTCGCCGCGGCGATCCCAACCTCTGGACGCGCTGAGTCCCAACTGGCGGTCGCGTTCTGCGACCTCGCCAACTCGACGCAGTCAATGGCGGTGCTGCCTGTCGAGATGGCACGCGCCGTCAGGGACTTTGAACTGCGTGCCTCACGTGTCGTTGTCGATCACGGCGGACGGGTCGTGAAGTTCGTCGGCGACGAGGTGTTGTTTGTGAACCCGATCGAAGCCAACGCTGTCCAGACAGCTGTGGAGCTCATCAACTGGGTCAGTCATCACGACGTCCTCACGGGAGCAAGAGCTGGCGTCGCAGCTGGAGTAGTGAGTGTCCGCGACGGCGACGTCTACGGATCGACCGTCAACCTCGCCGCGCGCGTAACGGCGCGCGCCCCGGACGGATCGGTCGTCGTCGTCGACACCAACGGATCAGAGCGGCTCTCGCTGCGAGGCTTCGACACCCCAGTGCGCGTTCGCACCGTCGCCGCTTCCTCACACGGTCACGGCACAACATCAGACGACGAGCACCAAGGCTGACCGGGCGAGCGCATACGTGCCCGCCACTGTCGTGACGGGCGATGTCCGCCGGTTCTTCAGCAACCTGTTAGAGGAGCTCGGCGAGCAGTCCCGCGTAGCGGATGAGGTGGCGGTCACCCACGAAGTGGTCCACGACGTAGGCCCGTGCGTTCGTGCCCAGCTGCGAGAGCTCGTCCGGGCGCTCGAGCAGGTCCGCGACCACACGGCCGAACTCCTCGAGATCGGTCGGGTCGTCGAGCAGCACGCCGGTGCCCGGCGCGAGCTGATCGACGATGCCGCCGACAGCCGACGCGACCATCGGCTTCGCCTTCCACATCGCTTCGGCGACGGTGAGGCCGAATCCTTCGGCCAGGCTCTTCTGCACGACGATCGTGCTGGCCCTCTGCAAGGCGTTGACCATCAACGCGTTCTCTTCGACGTCGTCCATTGGAAGTGACACGAGGCGGATGTGATCCTGCGTCGCGATCGGCAGGTCGTGCCAGGCAGCGATGCACTCGTGAAGCACCTCCGCGCCCTCCGGATCGTCGGCGACGTCGGCGACGCTCGGCCCGACGAGTGCGAGGTTGGCGTCGACCCGTCCGACCACACCCTCGGCGAACCCGAGCATCACGCCACGCATGTCCTTCAGGCGGTCCCACCGCGACACCTGCACGACCAGCGGCAACGACCGGTCGAGGGGACCGTTTCCGATCACCGCCGCACGGCGCTCGACCCGTCCCTCGGAACCGTCCGAGTGCAGGAACGTCATCGCGGGGCCCTCGAAGTCGCCGGGATACACCGACGTGCGAGACGTGATGCGATCGATCTCGTCCGACGACAACGGACGGTTCTTCGGCGCGAACGGATCGATCGACGGTGCACTGACGTGGACGCGCTCGTCGGGTAGTTCCGCAGGCACGTACTCGCGACGCGAGAAGACGAAAGCGTCCGCCCGCATCACGTGTGGCAGCAGGAACGACCACGCCTGCCGGGTCCACTCGTTCTCGAGGTTCGCACCGATGTGAGAGCGCCACACGACGCGCGCGCCGTGGTCGCGCATCGCGGCGCACAGGCCTGCGGTCTGTGGATCGTGCAGCAAGACGAGGTCGCCCGGCCGGACCTGTTCCCTCAGCAGCAGCGCGTTCTCGGCGCAGACGCGGTTGTAGTGCTCGGCCTCGCCGGACCCGAGGTCACCGTCGTCGCCGACCGAACCGTGGATGCGATTGTGGATCCGTTTCGTGATCTCGAAGAACTCGGGATCGCCGTGTGCCACCAGCCACCGGACGTCGAGTCCCGCGCCGCGGGTGTAGCCGACGAGCACGGCCAGCATCTCGGCAACGCCTCCGCCGGACGCCGTCGAGTTCACGTTGAAGACGGTGTGACCGTCGAGGATCCGACGGCTGTTGCTCGCGGCGGCGTCGAGCGCTTGATACCGATCCTCGCCGATGAGGCCGCGCAGCCTCGTCAACGGCAGCGACGGCACGAGAACCTGGCGTAGCGGGTTCACCGTCCTTGTCTCCCTGCTGCGTCCTGATGCATACGCCTTCCGCGCCGTCAGCAGATGCCCGCTGAGCGGGCGCCGGCTTCGCTCTCGGGGCGAACCGCGTCGCGGATCTTGCGCAGCGCGCCCTCGAGCGCCGCTCGCTCCTTCGCGTCGAGCAACACGGTGAAGCATTCGTCGAGATGGGCTACGTGCTGAGGGAGCGCCGCCTCGATGGTCGCCCGTCCCTTGGCCGTGAGGAAGGCGTAGAGGACCCGCCGGTCGCTCGCGCACGACTCTCGGCTGACGAGGCCGGCCTCCTCCATGCGGTCGACGGCCCGGGTCAGACCGCTCGGGGTCATGATCACCTGACGGGCCAGATCCGTCATCCGCAGCCGTCCGTCCGGACTGCGCGCCAGGCGGAGCATCACCTCGAACCACTGCTGGCTCAGGCCGCTCTCCGCCTCCAGGTGCCGTTCGAGCTCGGCCACCAGACCGGCGTGGGCCTCGAACAGCAGCCCCGCCAAGGTGAGGCGATCGTCGTCGAAGGCACAGGCCATGGTCCGAGGATACGAAGAAAAGGTTGCGTGTACAAACATCTCTGTGTATGTTGCTTGCACAGACAACAACTTCTCTCGCAACTATTGCGAGGACAAGGAGCCGGTGCCATGACCCAGACGATCCAGCCCACCCAGTCCGAAGCTCCGCAAGCGGCAGCCGCGACCCGAACGATCGACGGCGCAGAGGTCCCCGTTGCGGGCGTGTACCCGCTCGACGTCTCGCACAGCCACGTCGGGTTCGCCATTCGCCACCTGATGGTCTCGAAGGTGCGGGGCCGGTTCGCGGCCTTCTCCGGCACGGTGACGATCGGTGACGATCCGCTCGACTCGTCCGTCGAGGTCGACGTCGACCTCGCCAGCGTCGACACCAGCGACGAGCGCCGCGACGAGCACCTGCGGTCGGCGGACTTCTTCGCCACCGACGAGCACCCGACCATGACCTTCCGGTCGACCGGCGTGCAGCGCGGCAAGGGCGACACCTGGACGGTCACCGGCGACCTGACCATCGCGGGCGTCACCCGGTCCATCGACCTCGAAGTCCGCTACGAGGGCTCCGCCACCTCACCTTGGGGTTCGACCAGCGTCGGGTTCAGCGCCACCGGCAAGCTCAACCGTGACGACTTCGGTATCAACTGGAACCAGTCCCTCGAGACCGGCGGGGTTCTCGTCGGCAAGGACGTGACCCTCGAGATCGAGGCGGAAGCCGTCCGTCAGTAGAAGTCAGCGAGAAGTGGGTGCGCCAAGCGACGTCTGAGGTCGTTTGGCGCACACGCTTCGCGAGCAGGTTGCTAACTGCGAACACCGCGCAGTCCGGCCCAGGCGAGCGTGGACACGTGGTGCGCCAGTTGTTCGGGCGAACCGTGCATCCCGGTCGCCACCCAGTGGCGGCTGGTTCCCTCCGCGAGGCCCACGATGCCGTGGGCGAGGAGCTGGCGCTCCTGCGGTGCCAGGCCCTCGACCTCGATGAGGACGGCGATGCTCTCGGCGATCGACAGCTCGACGGCCCGTACGGCGTCGGCGAACTCGGTGTCCCGCCGCGACCCGCCGCCGAACAGCAGTTGGAACGCGGTGCGCTGCTCGGCGACGAACGTGAAGTACGCGAGGAAGCCGGCCCGCACCTGCTCCCGCGGGTTCGGCGCCTCGGAGGTCGCCTTGCCGATCGAATCCCGGAGGCGGCCGCCGACGTCTTCGAGGAGCTCGAGGTATAGCTCTCGCTTCGAGCGGAAATGTTGGTACAGGACGGGCTTCGTGACCCCTGCCGCCTCGGCGATCTCGTTCATCGACGTGGCGTGGTAGCCCCGAACGGCAAAGAGTTCGAGCGCGACATCCAGCAACTGTGGTCGGCGGCGGGCAGCCGGCAGGCGGGATGCGGGGGGGCGGGCGGACATGGACCTCGGCTTCGGAAAGACTTGGGGTGTCGATCATGGCGAACGAGACGGGCGTGAGGCCAGCCCGCCAGGTGCCCGCGAGGACGACCCGGCGGCCCGCCGAGCCGTTTCGCCCGCGGCCCGCACAACGTCTGGGTGTGACGCTCCTTGCCGCTCGTGCGCGCCGGCGCCGCTACGGCGGCCCGATGCCGCCGCGCGCCGGTTGATCGTTCGTCAGTACTTGATCACGGAGCGCGCCACTTCTCCGGCTTCCATCGCGAGGAACGCGTCGTTCACGTCCTGCACGCCGATGCGGCATGAGATGAGCTGATCCAGCTTGAGCTCGCCCGTCTTGTAGTGCTCGAGCAGCCGCGGTACGTCCCGCTGCACGTTCGACGATCCGTACCAGCAGCCCTTGATCGTCTTCGCCATCAGGACGACACCGAAGAACGCGGGTAGCTCGAGCAAGACGTCCATCCTCGGGACGCCGACCAGGATCGCTTCGCCGCCCCGCCGCGTCATCATCAAGGTCTGCTCGATCGTCTCCTTCAGGCCGATGACCTCGAAGGCGACGTCGACGCCGCGCTGGCTCGTCATGTCCATCACCTTCGACACCGGGTCACCATCACCCGCGTCGATGAGCCTTGTCGCGCCGAACTCCTTCGCCATCTCGAGCTTGTTGGGAAGCACGTCGATGGCGACGATCTCGCCCGCGCCCGCGATCCGAGCGCCTTGGATCACGTTGAGGCCGACGCCGCCACACCCGATCACCGCGACCGTGTCGCCTTCGTGGATGTCGGCCGTGTTGAGCGCGGCGCCCACACCGGTGAGCACGCCGCAACCGATCAATGCTGCGATGTCGAAGGGGATGTCCTTCGGGATCTTGACCGCGCCGATCGCCGGGATCACGGCCAGCTCGGAGAACGTTCCGGAACAAGCCATCTGCTTGACCGGCTCGCCGTCGCGCGAGAAACGGGTTGTCCCGTCGAGCAGCCCGCCCGTCGCCATCGCCATGGCGCCCGCCTCGCACAGGTAACCCTGGTCGTGCCGGCAGAAATAGCACTGGCCGCATTGCGGCACCCACGACACAACGACGTGATCGCCGACCGACAAGCCCTCGACCCCAGCGCCCACGTCGACGATCTCGCCGGCGCCCTCGTGTCCGAGCACCATCGGGAACGTCCCCATCAGCGTCCCGTTCTGGATCGACAGGTCGGAGTGGCAAACCCCCGACGCGCCCATGCGCACCATGACCTCACCGGCGCGCGGCGGCTCGAGGCTCAGCTCTTGGATCTCGAGCGGCTCATTGAGCCCGACGCAGACAGCAGCCTTGGGCATGCGGTGTTCTCCCCATACAACCCTTCGCGCCAACAGCAGCGCCGAAGAACAGACCTTTGCACCGCCCTCGGTCAGCGGCCAAGTTCGCGGTCTTCTCGTTCCGCAGCGCGCACCGCGTACGAGAACACGATCGACGGCGCCAGCACGACCGAGCCGACGAGCAGGCTGGTCACGATGATCGTCACGAGCGTGCCCGAGTACCCGATGACGAAGCCGATCACGAAGACGATGATCGCGATGCCGAACAGCGCGTAGCCGATCTTCTGGCCGAGGTCGGTCAGCTTGGCGATGCGTGCCCGCCGTGCCCGGATCGGGTCGCCGTTCGGGTCCGAGTTCACGGCAACCACCCTGCTCCATCGAGTAGCCGTGCGATGTCCGCGGCCATCCGTTCGTGCGAGAAGTGCTCGACTGCCAGCTTCCGGTTGTGTTCGAGCAATGTGCCGTCCGGCGCGCGGAGGAACGCGTCGAGCACGTCTGGTTCGTCAGGGTCGAACCACTCGAAGCCATAGGCGCGTAGCTCGTCCGCCGCGGCGTAGTGACCGACCGCCACAGGACGGCGATGCAGAGCCGCCTCGATCGGCGGGTTGCCGAAGCCTTCGCGGATGGACGGGAACGCGATCGCGTCCGCCGCCGCGTATGCGTTGTGAACCGTTTCGGGACTGCGCTCGTGGATGACGCGACAGCGCGCCGCTGCGAGCAACTCGGCGAGCGTCGATTCGTAGCCATCTTCTGCCGGCCCCACCAACCAGTAGGTCGCGTCGAGCGCTTCGGCAAGCTCTATCGCCGCGGGCACGTTCTTGCGAGGGATGGCCCGCACCGGATGGACGAGCAGACGTTCATCCGGTTCGACATCGACCATGCGGCGGACGGCGTCGCGGTCGCCGTGCGGCGGGTCTGTGTCGAAGCCGTTGTAGATGCGCGTTGCGTCGAGGCCGCGCTGCGCGAACTCGTCACGCGTCGTGTCGTTGATGACGACGTGGCGCCAGGCCAGATCGTCGAGTGGAAGCTCGGTGACGTGCGCATGCTGCGGCAACTGCCACGGCGGGTCGTGATGGTGCAGGACTGCCGGGCGTCCTGCGAGCACTCGGCCCACCGCGCGCGCCGCCGGTAGGTTCAACGGAATCGTGCACAGGTTCTCGACGACCACCACGTCGGCGCCGTCGAACGCCGCGCGAAGCTCGTCGTCCGCCGGCGGCTCGGTCGCGCCGATCGCCAATCCCGGCAAGAGTCGATCGACCGGTCCCTCGCCGGCCACTGTCGTCACGACGAAGCCGAGGTCGGTCAGTGCGCGTTGCCAACCCGCGGCGATGACCGACACACCGTCGGACAGGCCGAGACGAAACGACACGATGGCGCACACGGGCATCGCCCGATGACGGTACTGATCGAGCAGGTGCGATCCATCATGGAGGCCCATTGGCAGCCCGAGGGCTACACCGTTCCCAACGCGGTGACGTATCCCTTCCGCTGGCTGTGGGACTCCTGCTTCCACGCCATCATCTGGGCCGAGTTGGGTCGCGCCGACCGTGCGGTGGCCGAGCTCGCGCACGTCCTGCGAGCGCAGGACGACCGCGGCTTCATCCCCCACATCGACTACACGCGGGATCCCGCGCACCACGAGTCGTTCTGGGGTCGTCCGGGATCGTCGACGATCACGCAACCGCCGATGTACGGCCACGCCATCGCGGCACTGCGTGAGCGGGGCATCGCTGTCGGCGACGAGCTCGTCGAGCGCGCGCACCGCGGCATCGAGTTCTTCCTGCGCGAGCGCCGCCACCGCTCGGGCCTCATCGGCGTGACCCATCCGTGGGAGACCGGATGTGACGACAGCCCTCGCTTCGATCACTGGGGCGCGGGTGATCCGGCGCGCTGGTACGACGTCAAGGGCGAGCTCGTCGCGTCGCTGCCCGACAACGGCTTCGACTGCGCTCCCGTGTCGTTGACCGCGTTGGTGGCGTGGAACGGTCAACAGCTCGGCATCGACACCGCTGATCTCGTCGCTGCCATCGCGACCCGATGGGATGCGGATCGCTGCACCTGGGTCGACGGCGGTGCGGCCGAAGCGACGTCGGGTCGCTGTCGCACGCTCGAGGCGTTGCTACCGCTGCTCGTGATCGACCAGCCCGACGCACTGGCGTCGATCACCGCTCGTGGCGCGTTCGGCGGTGAGTTCGGACCCTGTGGTGTGCATCGCGTCGAGCCGGCCTTCGATCGCCGCCGGTACTGGCGAGGGCCGGTGTGGCCGCAGCTCGCCTATTTGTTGTGGCTCGTCGGGGCACGCGTCGCCGACACGACGGTGCGCGGCGCGACGGCGTCGGGATTCGCCGAGTTCTGGGATCCCGACGACGGCAGCGGGCTCGGCGCCGCGCCCCAGTCCTGGACGTGCTTGGCGATCGTGCTGTCGCGCAGGTCGAACGCCGGTTCGCGGTAGCCGTTCGATGCGGCGTGTCGACCACGAGCATGCGACGGCGTGCGCCGCTGGCGCCGCATGAGATTGACGATCACGTCGATCGTGGCGACGAAGATGATCAGATCGCCGAAGGACACGACCTGCTGCGCCGCCGGCACCGGGATGATGTCGGACAGCGCGACCATCCGGTCGCCTGGTTGCTCGAGGTGACGGCCTCCGGAGAGATCGACGTTCGTCAGTTGCGACGCCTCGACGACGTTCGCGTGCACGAGTGCGCTGGGGCGTACGGGCATCCCCTGGTTCAACGCGATCGGGATGATGTTCGCGCACAGTCCGATGGCGACGACCCCCATGCCCGTGAGATGGAGGTTGGCGATCGCGAACCAGGTGAGCAGCACGAGCGACAGGAGCATCAACGACGCCGCGGGCTCGTCGTGCAAGCGCGCCGCGATCGCCTGACCGACGACACCGACGGCGAGCAACCCCGGCTTGTGCAATCGAGGGCGAGCGAAGCGCGTACGCCGTGCGGGCAAACACACCGCAATGACGAGTCCTAGCGCGACTGCCACAACCGTCAGAACCACGCGACGAAGGTAACAACCGAGCACTACGTTCCCGGGTGATGCCCTTCGAAGCTGTGCTCTACGACGTAGCGGACGGGATCGCCACCGTCACGATCAACCGGCCCAATCGGCGCAACGCGTTGTCGTGGCAGGTGATGACCGAACTTCGTGAAGCGTTCGAGGACGCCAAGTCCGACGCCGCCGTGCACGTCGTCGTCCTCACGGGTGCCGGTGACAAGGCGTTCTGCGCGGGAGCGGATCTCACGGGGATGTCCGGCGACGCGGGATGGGTTGCCGTGCACGATTCGCGTGGCGAGTTGGCGCGCCTGTTCCGAACGATGTGGGAGCTGGGCAAACCGATCATCGCGAGGGTGCGGGGCTACGCGTTGGCCGGCGGTTTCGGCTTGTGTCTCGCATGCGATCTCGTGATCGCAGCCGACGACGCGCAGTTCGGCACGCCGGAGATCGACGTCGGTCTCTGGCCGTACATGATCACCGTGCCGCTCATGCGCTCGATGCCGCCGAAGAAGGCGCTCGAGCTCATGATGACCGGCCGCCGCGTCGATGCCGAAGAGGCGGACCGCATCGGGTTCGTGACGCGCGTCGTATCCGTGGACGAGCTCGACAACGCGGTCCACGAACTGGCGTCGAACCTTGCGTCGAAGTCGACGTCGATCATGAAGCTCGGCCGCGATTCGTTCTACGCGGTGTGGGACCAGTCGGCCGACGAGGCCTTGCGTCTGCTGCACCCGATGCTGACGATCACCACTGCCACCGAAGACGCGGCCGAGGGAATCGCCGCGTTCGCCGACAAGCGCAAGCCGGCGTGGAAAGGCCGCTGACGTCGCCTCCATTGCGTGCCTCAGCCTCCGAACTCCGGGGAGAAACGGGCGCTATAGCGCCCGTTTCCATCCAACATTCATGCGGGGGAGAGAGGTCAGCCCGTGACTCGGGCGCGGAGTGTTGACGCGACGTCGGGTGGAAGGCAGCGGGCGAACGCGTTGGCGAAGACCGAACCCTCTTCGCTCGACACGCTGCCGGACTCGGGTGCGTTCGATGCGAGGCCGGTCAACACGTCGTCGTCGAGGTGGGCGACGAGCTGATCGACGAGGCAGTCGACCTGCCGCGGCGTGAGTGGCGTCGACAGATCCTGTTGCAGCTCTGCGGCGACGGCGCGCGCCAGCGTGCGACCGAGCTCGCGCTGCGCCGGCGACGCGCTCGCGGACGGCGCGAGTGATTCGGATCCGGGCGACGCACTGGTGATCGCTCCGACCGGCGGGGTGTCGTCGCCGCACGCCGCCGCGAGCACGACGAGTGCGATGACGAGGGCAGCGACCCCAGTGCGACGCACGCGGGCGAGTGTACGTTCGGTCGATGGCCGAAGATCCGAACCTGCACGACTGGGGACCGCTGGTCGACGACGTGCGGAAGCGCAAGCGAGTCGCGCTCGCGATGGGCGGTGAGGACCGCGTCGCACGCCAGCGCGAGCTCGGAAAGCTGCCTGTGCGCGAACGCATCGACCTGCTGGTCGACGCCGGCTCGTTCGTCGAGTACGGCATGCTCGCCGACCACATGGACCCGTCGCTCGCCGACCGCGGCTCGCTTGCCGCCGACGGCGTCGTCACCGGGGTCGGTGACATCGACGGCCGCCGCGTCGCGGTCATCGCCTACGACTTCACCGTCATGGCGGGGTCGATGGGACAGGTCGGCGAGGAGAAGACGGCGCGGATCCGCGAGCTCGTCCTGCGCCAGCGCATCCCGATCATCTGGCTGCTCGACTCGGGCGGTGCGCGCATCCAGTCCACCTCCGGCTCCACGTTCGCCGGCGCGGGCGCGCTGTTCCGCGAGCAGGTGACACTCTCGGGCGTGGTGCCCCAAGTCGGCGCGCTGCTCGGCCACTGCGCCGCGGGCACCGCGTACATCCCCGCGCTCACCGACTTCATCCCCATGGTGAAGGGCACGTCGTCCATGGCGCTCGGCGGCCGCCACCTCGTGAAGGCGGCGACCGGTGAGGACGTGACCGAGGAGGAGATGGGCGGCTCCGAGGTGCACAACAAGGTCTCGGGGGTCGCCGATCAGGAGGTCGAAAGCGACGAAGAGTGCCTCGCGATGGTGCGGCACTACCTGTCGTTCTTCCCCAGCAACAACGAGGGACGTCCGCCGGTCATCGAGACTGGTGATCCGGTCGACCGTCGCTGTGACGAGCTCTACGACATCGTGCCGACCGCGCCGAGGCGGGCGTACGACACGCGCAAGGTCGTCGCTGCAGTCGTCGACGGCGGTCACTACCTCGAGATGAAGCCGCAGTGGGCGCGCAACATCGTGACCGCGCTGGCGCGCGTCGGCGGGCAGCCGGTCGGCATCCTCGCCAACCAGCCGATGGTTCTCGGCGGCGCGCTCGACGTGAACGCGGCGGACAAGGCGGCGCGGTTCGTGTGGTTGTGCGACGCGTTCAACATCCCGCTCGTGTTCCTGCACGACGTACCGGGCTTCATCGTCGGGTCAGCGGTCGAGAAGCAGGGGATCATCCGCCACGGCGCAAAGATGCTCTTCGCCGTTTCCGAGGCGACCGTTCCGAAGATCTCGGTCGTGCTGCGCAAGAGCTACGGCGCGGGCTACTTCGTGATGAACGGACTCGCGTACGAGGCGGACTACCTCGCGATCTGGCCGACCGCGGAGATCGCAGTCATGGGTCCCGATGGGATGGTCAACATCACGATGCGCAGGCAGCTCGAGCAGATTCCTGAGGGACCCGAGCGCGACGAAGCCCGCATCGCCATGGCGGAGGAGTTCCGCAAGAACATCGATCCGTACATCGCGGCGGGACACGCGCAAGTCGACGACGTGATCGACCCCGCCGACACCCGCCTCGCGATCTGGCGCGGGCTCCAGGTGTCCGCGACGAAGACGGTTCAGCGCCCCTGGCGCAAGCACGGCGTCCCACCCGTCTGAACAGCCGAATGTCGACCCGAGAACGGCAGTCGGGGGCTCAGGCGCGGGGCTTGACGCCGGTCAACATCAGCTCGACCATCCGGCGGGGTGCTTCACTGAGGATCGGAAACAGCACCGCACGCTTCGGGTAGCGGACGTGGCGGTGCTCCTTCACGACCGCCTCGACGGTCGCCTCGGCGATGACGTCGACGGGGGTATCCGTCACGAGGTGCAAGCGGTAACCGCGCTTGAAGCTGTCCTTCGTCGGCTTGTAGTTGTCGACGCTCTTGAGCATGTCTGTCGGGACGCCCGCCATCTCGACCACCGTCGTCTTGATCGGCAGCTTCTTCAGATCCGCTCGCAAACCCGCGGTGAAGTGCGTCAGACCTGACTTCGTCGTCGAGTACGCGGTGAGGCCCGGATAGACCGCGCACGATGCCATCGACGAGATGTTGACGATGTGGCCGCGGCCGCGGCGCAGCATCCGCGGGATCACCTGACGGCACAGCTCCATCGGAGTGGCCAGGTTGATCTGCACGATGCTCGTGACGTCCTGCGCGGGGTGATCCCAGAACGCTGCCTCGATGTCGATGCCGGCGTTGTTGACGAGCACGTCGATGGGGCCGGCCTCGTCCTCGATGTGGTTGATCAACGTCGCCACCTGCGTGGGATCACCGAGGTCGGCGGGATGTGCGGTGCCACCGAGATCGGCGGCGAGCTTCTGGATCGCGTCCGCAGAGCGCGCGACGAGCGCGACGTTCGCACCTTCCGCCGCGAATCGGCGAGCGAGCCCTTCGCCGATGCCCCGCGACGCGCCCGTGATCATGACTCGCCTGCCGTGCAAGTCCATAGTGCGTGCCCTCCCGCTCAGCCGGCACGGACACTACCTGTAGGGTCCCGGCCCGTGGCTGAGGTGCGAGCGGAGATCACGGCGAACGTCTGGAAGGTGCGAGTTGCGGTCGGCCAGCGGGTCGACGTGGGCGACGAGCTCGTGATCCTCGAGTCGATGAAGATGGAGATCCCCGTCGTCGCTCCGGTCGCGGGCACGGTCTCGGAGGTCGCGGTCGAGGAGTCCGGACAGGTCCAGGAAGGCGACCTCGTCGCCGTCATCGACGGATGACGTGCCTGTGATCCATCTCGACCAGCGCGGCGCGGTTGCGCTCGTGACGATCGATCGACCCGAGCGTCGCAACGCGGTCGATCACGAAGCACTCGAGCAACTCACGGCCGCGATCGATCGCGTGACGGCTGCGGCGCCGTCGACACGCGTGTTGGTGTTGACGGGTGCGGACGGCCACTTCTGTGCCGGCGCTGACCTCACCGGGCTCGAGAACGAGGCGTTCGCGTCGGTGCTGCGCGGCGTGCTCGACCGGCTGCGCGACGCGCCGTTGCCGACGATCGCCGCGGTCGATGGCGCCGCGCTCGGCGCAGGCACGCAGTTGGCGATCGCTTGTGACCTCAGGATCGCGACGCCACGCGCTCGGTTCGGCATCCCTGCCGCGAAGCTCGGGCTCATGGTCGACCACTGGACGGTGCAGCGCCTCGCGCTCTTCGCCGGCCACGGTCCGGCGCGCGCCATGCTGCTCGCGGCCGAAGTCCTGGACGGTGACGACGCGGTCCGGCTCGGTCTCGCGCAACGAGCGGGCAACCTCGACGACGCGCTCGCATGGGCGGACGAGATCGCGCACCTCGCGCCGCTCACCATCCAGGGTCACAAGATCGCGTTGAACAAGCTCGAGCCCGAGCTCGGCAACGATCCCGATGTCGCCGACGCGTTCCGGCGCGCGTGGTCGAGCAACGACCTGCGCGAAGGCTTGGCTTCGTTCCGCGATCGCCGCCCGCCCGAGTTCCGCGGCGCCTGATCAGCCGGACGTGGCGCCCGCCGAGCCGGTCAGCTCGGCGAAGTCCGCGTCGTGCAGCGCGCAGACGACCGTGCGGTCACCGTGGTTCCATGCGGTCGCGTCGGGACGAGCGTTCGCGATGTCGTAGCGAGACGTCTGGTAGTCGATGCCGGTGTAGGGCTGGAACGCGGCGAGGCAGCTGTCGTCGGCGAACGCGGCGAACGTCGCGTCACCGGGATACGGCGCGCCCGGATCCGACGGCTCGACCGCGACCGCGTACACCTCTTGCTGATGCGGCTGCGCGCAGTCGACCACTCGGGCGGATGAAAGATCCAGCGTCGAGTCGGGCGTGAAGCTGTCGGTGTCGAAGCACTGGCCGACCGCGAGTGCCGGCGCCGCCCTCGCGGTGGTTGCCGGCACGGCGGACGACGATTGTCCGGATGACGAGGGCCCGGACGATGAGGGCACTGTCGAGACCCCCGAAGCGGTGGTCGCGAACGGATCGAGCGGCTTCGATGCCGTCGACCCGGCGGCGTTGCCGTGCGACCCCGAGCAGGCGCCGAGCACGAGCAGTGCCGGCACGATCAGGACGGCCGCGCGCACGACATCAGTCTCAGCCGGTCAGTAGTTCGCAGGAAGCAATCTCGAGAAGTTCTCGAAGAAGTAGAAGAGCGCCACGAGGAAGAACGGCAGGCCGATGAGGTAGGCGGGCCACCTCCGCCAACGCTTGCCGACCAACCATGCGAGCACCCAGATGCCGGCGCAGAGCAATCCGAACAGCAACACGGGCATCCTGGGCGCCTGCTTGCCGCTCGCATTGGCATCGAGCGTCGGAGCAGCCGTACTCGCGCTCGGGTTGGCGGTGTCCGGGGCCGCGGGCAATGCGATTCCCAGCAATTGCGAGTGGATGATGATGCGCTTGCTCGCGCTGTACTTCGGGTGGCAGGCGGTGAGCGTCAGCTCGTTGTCGTCCGTTGGGTTGAGCACCGCGACGTCGCTCGGGGACACGATCTCCTGTCCCGTGACCGAATAGTTGAACACCCCCTGGAGGGTGGTCACCGTGATCGTGTCGCCGGCTTTGAGGCTGTCCACGTTCGCGAACGGTGCGCCGTACGTGGACCGGTGTCCGGCGATCGCCGCGTTGCCCTTCTGTCCGGGCAGCGGCGTACCGGGGTAGTGACCCGGTCCGTTCTTGAGATCGTCCGTCTCGACGCCCTCGATGACGTACGCGGTCAGTCCGATCTTCGGGATCTCGATCTTGCCCACGACCCCGCCCTCGGACGGCGCCTGGCTCGTTGGTGCCACCGAGGTCGCGGTCGCCGGGACCGAGGTTGCCGAGTCGGGCGGCGTCGAGCCGTGTGATCCCGACGACGTCGGATCGCCGACGACTGCGCTGTCGCCCCCGTCGCCGTTGGACGCGTCGGACAGCTGCTTGTCGAACTGGTGCTGCAGGCGGTCCTGCGCCTGCGCCTCGCGGATGCCGGTGCCCCACAGCTGATACGCCACGAAGAGCAGGATCAGCACGCCGAGGGTGATCATCGTCCGCCCGATCGCCCCGAGCACCCTCGCCAGCCGCACGGCCGAAGATCGTAGGGTGGCTGGGCGCCTGCTCAGGATCAGGCCGGCGGAAACCCCGCCTTGGTCGAGGATTCGGGGCGCCAGTAGCCTCGCGTCGTCTCATGGAGCCCGTTGCCAAGGACCAGGACCACGTGGTCCGTCTCCGCGCCGCGGTCTCGCTGCTCGGTCGATTCCCCGCACTCGCCGGGATCGACCTCGACGTGGGTCGAGGCGAGGTCGTGCTCGTGCAAGGGTCGAACGGCGCCGGCAAGACGACCCTCCTGCGCACCTGCGCCGGTCTGGTTCCAGTCGTTTCGGGCGAAGCCGTGGTCCTCGGATGTGACTTGCGGGAATCCGCCGACCGCACCGCGGTGCGCCGCCGCGTCGGGCTCCTCGCCCACGCCACCGGCCTCTACGAGGATCTGACCGTGGCCGACAACGTCCGTTTCTGGGCCCGTGCTTGCGGTGCCACCCAGGCCGAGGCCGACGCCGCCTTGACCGCTCTCGGTCTCGACGGCCGGCTGGCCGACGTTGTGGTCGCGAAGCTCTCGGCCGGCCAGCGGCGGCGGACGTCCATCGCCGCGCTCGTGGCCCGCCGCAGCGAGCTGTGGCTGCTCGACGAGCCCCACGCCGGTCTCGACCAGGGCGGCCGCAACGCGATCGACCGCCTCATCCGTTCCGCCGCCGATGCCGGCGCCACCGTGATCCTCGCGTCCCACGAGCTCGACCGGGCCGGCGCCATCGCCGACCGCACCATCTCCATCGCCGGCGGGACCGTCGTCACCGGCCCCATCCCGCCGACTCCTGCCGAGCTGGCGTCGGAAACCCCGGATATCGGGGGAGATCGACGCCAGATCGACGCCGGGAACGACACGGGGAGCGAGCAGGAGGTGCTCGGTGTTCCGTGATGCCGCGCTGATCGCGGGAAAGGACCTGCGCATCGAGTGGCGCAGCCGGGTCACCACGAACCAGGTGGCGCCGTTCGGCATCCTCGTCCTCATCCTCTTCGCCTTCGCGCTCGACCCGGACACCGGCGTCCTGCAGCGAGCGACCGCGGGCCTGTTCTGGGTGGCGATCCTGTTCTCGGCACTGCTGGCGGTGCAGCGCTCGTTCGCTCTCGAAGCGGTGGACGGCAACCGCGACGCGCTGCGCCTGTCCGGGCTCAATCCGGCCGGCATCTTCCTGGGCAAGGCCGGCGCCGTCGCGCTCGAGCTCGCGGGCCTCGAGGTCGTGCTCGGCATCGGCGTGGTCGTCCTCTACAGCACGACGTTGTCCGGCTGGCTCCTGCTGGTCACGACCTGCGTGGTCGCGACCATCGGGCTCGCGGCCGCCGGTAGCCTCTACGGCGTGCTCGCGGCCGGCCTGCGGGTGCGAGAGACGCTCCTCCCGCTCCTGCTGCTCCCGGTTGTCGCACCGGTGTTGCTCGGTGCCACTCGGGCCTTCGAGGCTGCGCTCGGCCAGAGCGTGGCGGACGGATGGTCTTGGGTGGTCCTGCTGACCACATTTGCCGTGATCTATGTGGCCTTCGGGGTTCTCGCCTTCGGGTCGCTGTTGGAGGAGTCTTGATCGAGCCCGAAGCAACGGTTCCCGCACACACGGGATCGCGCGCGACGCGGCTGCTCGGTCTGGTCACCCTCGCGGGCGCGGCGATCGTGCTCGTGCTCGCCCTTGTCGTCACCGGCCCTGACGCGAATCAGGGCGACGCGGCGAGGTTGATCTACCTCCATGTCCCCGTCGCCATCGCCATGAACGTCGGCTTCGGGCTGTGCACCCTCGGCAGCTTGATGTACCTGTGGAAGAAGTCCCGTTGGTGGGACACGGTCGCGGTGTCCGCCGCCGAAGTCGGTCTCGTCTACACCGGGCTCACGCTCGTGACCGGCATGGTCTGGGGGCGGCCGGTGTGGGGCGTCTACTGGACGTGGGACGCGCGGCTCACGACGTTCTCACTCCTGTTCCTCCTGTATCTCGGCTACCTCGTCGTGCGGCACCTGCCGGCCGACATGGAGGTGCGCAACCGGCGGTCGGCGTACGTCGCGCTGCTCGCGTTCATCGACGTGCCGATCGTGTACCTCTCCGTCAGCTGGTGGCGCGGACTGCACCAGACGGCGACGCTCAGCCTCAGCTCGGAGATCTCCGGGATGATGCTGTTCACGCTCGTCTGCGGGATCGTGGTCGCGCTGCTGAGCTTCCTGTGGTTCCTCGTCCACCGGTTCCGCGTCGCGTGGCTCGAGGATGAAGTCGAGCTCGCCGGTCTCGATCTCGCCATCTCCGAACGACGGGCCGAAGCCGGCATCGTCGACATGACGCCCGCACCGGCGGAGGTGTCGTCGTGAACATGTGGGGCTACGTCACCGTCGGCTACGTCCTCGTGTTCGCCGTGTTGTTCGCGTACGCCGTGAACGTCCTCGTCAAGGGACGCTCGCTGTCGAAGCAAGTGCCACCGGAGCGCCGTCGATGGATGTGACCGTCCCGAGGACCGAGTCCGATTCCACTCCCGATGCAGGACCTGAACCAGATCTCACGCCGCGCACGCTCGGCGAGCCAGAGGCGCCCCGTCGCCGGCGCAAGCGCAAGCCGAGCGTGTACGTGCTGCTCGTCCTGATCCTCGCCGCGATCGGCTACGTCGTGTTCCAGGGTCTCAACAGCGCGGCGCTCTACTACCGCAACGCCGACGAGGCGGTCGCGCAGAAGGCGAGCCTCGGCACCCGTCGCTTCCGCGTGCAGGGAACAGTGCAGAACGACGTCGCGAAGGTAGGCAACGAGGTCGACTTCACGATCGCGTTCAACAACGCCACCGTGCCCGTGCACCACATCGGCGGAGATCCGCCCGAGCTCTTCAAGCCCGGCATTCCCGTCGTGCTCGAAGGTCACTGGGACCAGAGCGGCCAGTTCTTCACCAGCGACAGCCATCCTCATCAAGCACACGGCCGACTACAAAGAGCAGAACCCCGACCGGGTCTCCTCAGACGCGCCATAGATGAACGCTGCCCTCGGTTCCGCGGGGATCATCCTCGGCTTCGTCGCGTCCATCGGTGGGAT
This sequence comes from uncultured Acidimicrobiia bacterium, assembly GCA_963721305.1. Classification (GTDB taxonomy): domain Bacteria; phylum Actinomycetota; class Acidimicrobiia; order Acidimicrobiales; family JACDCH01; genus DATAES01. The sequence continues at coordinate 1,019,932 of CAVRIR010000005.1, read as the reverse complement.
CGTGACGATCGCGGTCGGGCTCACCAAGCGCCGTCCGAAACTGCTCGTCGCCGGCCGCACCTATGTCTGGATGGTCGGCCTCGGCGCGTTGATGGCGTTCGGCTTCATGGAGCGCGCGCTCCTCACGCACGACTGGTCGATCGCGTTCGTCGCCAACAACTCGAGCAGGCACACGCCGTTCCCCTTCAACGTGGCGACGATGTGGTCGGCGCTCGAGGGATCGATCATCCTGTGGACGACCATCCTCGCGGGGTACCTCGTCGCTGCCGCGATCAAGTTCCGCAAGCGGGCGACTGACTCGCTCGTCGGATGGGCGACGCTCACGATGTTCGTCGTCTCGACGTTCTTCTTCGGCTTGATGCTGCCGAACATCGGCCCGGCGGACCCGTTCAAGGCGACGCCGTTCGCCATCGGTCCCGGCTACGACGGCCCGGGGCCGAACGCGCTGCTGCAGAACCACATCCTGATGGTGATCCACCCGCCGATGCTGTACCTCGGCTATGTCGGCTTCACCGTTCCGTTCGCGTTCGCGATCGCCGCGCTCGCAACGGGGCGCCTCGGTGAAGGCTGGTTGCTCGAGACGAGGCGGTGGACGTTGTTCGCGTGGGGCTTCCTCACCATCGGCATCGTGCTCGGCTCCTGGTGGAGCTACGAGGTGCTCGGTTGGGGCGGCGCGTGGGCGTGGGACCCGGTCGAGAACGCGTCGTTCCTGCCGTGGTTGACGGCCACCGCGTACATCCACTCGGTCATGGTGCAGGAGAGGCGCGGCATGTTGCGCGTGTGGAACCTCGCGCTCCTGTGCGCGACGTTCTCGCTCACCATCCTCGGCACGTTCCTCACGAGGTCCGGCGTCCTCGACTCGGTGCACGCGTTCACCGAGTCGAGCATCGGCGTGTGGATCCTCCTCTTCTTCGCCTTTGTCGTGCTCGTGAGCGCGGGGTTGATCGGTTGGCGCGGCGATCGCCTGCGGTCGCCCGGCCGCATCGACTCGCCGCTGTCGCGCGAAGCCGCCTTCCTCTACAACAACCTGTTCTTCGCGGTGTTCGCGTTCGCGGTGCTGCTCGGCACGGTGTGGCCGTTGATCGTCGAGGCAGTCAACGGCGAGCAACTGTCCGTCGGCCGACCGTGGTTCGACTTCTTCGGAATGATCCTCGGTCTGTTCCTGCTCGCGCTGATGGCTGTCGCGCCTGTGTTGCCGTGGCGCAAGACCACGATGGACACGCTCGCGCACCGACTGCAGTGGCCCGCATGGGTGGGTGTCGGTGCCCTCGTCTTCGCGGTGCTCATCGGCGCGCGCGGCCTGGCCCCGCTCGCCGCGTTCGGTCTCGGCGGTTTCGCCGCTGGGTCGGCGCTCCGGCAGGTCGTGCTGGCGACGCGGCGGCAGGGATGGCGGGGGTTCATCGGTCGCGCCAACGGCGGGATGATCGTCCACCTCGGCGTGGTCGTCCTGGTCGTCGGCTTCATCTCGAGCTCGACGTTCCAGACCTCTCGCGAGATCCGGTTCACCCCCGGACAGAAGGTCGAGATCGAGGGACACGAGCTCGAGTACGTGAAGAGCTCGTCCTCCGTGAACGACCGCTACACGAGCGTTGCGGCCAACATCCGAGTCGACGGAGGCAGGACGTTCGCGCCGGCGCTGCGGCAGTACCCGACGAACAGCCAAGCGATCGGCACTCCGTCCGTGCACACGTCGCTCGTCGACGACGTGTACCTCTCACTGCTCACCGCACCGGCCGATGGTGACGTCGTCAACGTGCGGGTGATCATCGAGCCGCTCGCAGTCTGGATGTGGATCGGCGGCGCGATCATGGCCATGGGTGCTGCGCTCGCGGCGTGGCCGGGACGCCGTCGTGATCCGCTCGATCCGGTGTCGGCACCGATCCGGACAGGTCACGACGACGAGGAGCAGCCGCCGGCGTCCGAGTCCGAAGAGCCCGATGAGTCCGAGCCGGCGCTCACCGGGGTGGACTGATGGACGAGGCTGCACTCGTCCAGCCGCCGCGGCGCGGCCGGGCCGCCCTGTTCATCGCGATACCGGTCGCGCTGGCGATGATGTTGTTGGTCGCGATCCTCGTCACGCGCTCGAGCGCTGCCGACCGCGCCGACTTCGATCCTTTGCACGACAAGCCGGCGCCTTCGCTGGTCGGCACGACGCTCGACGGCAAGCAGTTCAACCTCGACGACTACCGAGGCGAATGGGTCGTCCTGAACTTCTTCGCGCAGTGGTGCGTGCCGTGCCAGCAGGAGCATCCCGATCTCGTGTCGTTCGCGCAGCGCCACGAGCAGGCGAACGACGGCGTGCAGCTCGTGAGCGTCGTGTTCAACGACGATCTCGACAAGGTCAAGCAGTTCTTCGCCACCAACGGCGGTGACTGGCCGGTCGTCACGGGCGATTCCGGGCGCATGGCGCTCGACTACTCCGTCGTGCGCGTGCCGGACACGTACATCATCGATCCGTTCGGAATCGTGCGCGACCGGCTGCAACGTCCGGTGCAGAACTCCGAAGAGCTCGACACGATCATCGGACAGCTGTCCGACCAGTTGTTCGGTTCCGGTTCGCCGGGAGCGTCGGGCTCACCGGCTTCGTCGGCTCCCTCGGCGCCGGCGGGCAGCACCGGGCCGTGAAGCTCAGGCTCAGTTACGTGTTGATGGCGATCGTGCTCGCGACCGCGCTCTTCCTGGGGACGCGGACCACGGCGGCGGCGACACCGGAGCAGCGCGCGCTGACGCTCGAGCAGTCGATCAAGTGCCCGGTGTGTCGTGGGCAGTCCGTGGCCGAGTCCGACTCCGAGGCGTCGATAGCGATCCGTACCGAGATCGAGCGGCGGATCGCCGCCGGGCAGTCCGACGGCGAGATTCGCGCGTACTTCGCACAGACGCTGGGCAACGACATCCTGCTGCGCCCCCCGTCGAGCGGTTGGGGCGGACTCGTGTGGGTCCTGCCGATCGCCGGCCTGATCATCGCCGCCACCGGCATCGGCTTCGCCTTCTGGCGCTGGCGACGATGGGCGGTCGTCACATGACCGTGTTGTCGGCGTTCCCCGGCCACGCAGGCCGCGCTGCACCGCTCCGCCGCTGGCGCTGCGTCGCTCGCGTCGCCACACGGGTTGCGGCGTGACCGTGTTGTCGGCGTTCCCCGGCCACGCAGGCCGCGCTGCACCGCTCCGCCGCTGGCGCTGCGTCGCTCGCGTCGTCACACGGGTTGCGGCATGACCGTCTCGAAGACCTCCAAGGGCGCGGCCTCCTCCCGGAAGGTGCCCCTCGACCCGGACGCGCTGGCCACGCTCGAAGAGCAGCAGCGCTTCCTGCAGGGCTCGCTGCGCGACCTCGAGCGCGAACACGAAGCCGGCGATCTCGACGATCTCGACTACACCACGCTCAAGCACGACTACGAGGAACGTCTTGCGGCTGTCACGCACGCGGTCGACGAGGAGCAGGCGGAGTTCGCGGCGGCGCGACGCACGTCCAGTCCGGCGCGCACGGCGGCCATCGTGTCGGGGGTGATCGTGTTCGCGTTGCTGTGCGGGTTCTTCGTGGCGCGCAGCGCTGGGCGTCGCGACCCGGGAAACACGATCACCGGTGACATCACCCAGACGGCACGCGAGCAGAACACGCAGTGCCTGAACGAGGCCCGAAACGATCCGACCAAGGCGATCTCCTGCTACACGGCGGTGCTCGTCGCAGCGCCTCAGAACGTCGAGGCGTTGACCTACCGCGGCTGGCTCCGGTACCTCGGCGGTGACGCGCAGGGTGTGCAGGACCTGCAGCAAGCGGTGACGCTCGACGGTACGTACCCCGACGTCCACGCGTTCCTCGCCGTCGTGCTGTTCCAAGCCGGATGCGCGACCGACGCGCAGGCCGAGCTGCAACGGCTGGATGCGCTGCACCCGTCGCCGCTGGTCGTCGACCAGGTCGCAAGCCTCCGCACACAGGTGCAGCAAGCGCTCGCCAACCCGGCATCGGCCGCGCCGTGTGCGCCGACGTCGTCGTCGGGTCCCGCCCCGTCCTCAACGTCCAGCGGCGGATGAGTCGGGGATGATCCGGCTCGGCGGGGGCCAGGGCTTCTACGGCGACGGCCACGAGCCGGTCGCCGACCTGCTCGCCGACGGTGTCGACTACCTGGTCTGCGAGGCCCTCGCCGAGCTCACGCTGGCCATCCTCCAGAAGGATCGCCAGCGCGACGAGGCACTCGGCTACACCCGTGACCTGCCGGCGTACGTCGGCGCCGCGTTGCCGTACGTGCTCGACGGCCGCACGAAGTTCATCACGAACGCCGGCGGCATCAACCCGATCGCCGCGGGGCGAGCGGTCGCCGACACCGTCAGAGCGCTCGGGGGATCCGGGCTGACGGTTGCCACGGTCGTCGGTGACGACGTGCGCGCACGCGCGTCCGAGCTCGGCGCTGCCGGACGACGCACTGTTCGCCAACGCGTACCTCGGCGCACGTCCGATCGTCGACGCGCTCGCGGCCGGCGCGGACATCGTCGTCACCGGCCGCGTCGCCGATGCCTCGCTGTTCGCTGCGCCGCTCGTCCACGAGTTCGGTTGGGACTGGGACGACTTCGACCGTCTCGCCGCAGGCGTCGTGGTCGGCCATCTGCTCGAGTGCAGCGGCCAGGTGACCGGCGGCAACTACTCGGGCGCGTGGTGGGAGAACCCGGACCCGCTGCGCATCGCCTTCCCCATCGCCGACGTCGAAGAGGACGGCAGCGCAGTCATCACGAAGCCCGCCGGTACCGGCGGCATGGTCACGTTCGACACCGTGCGCGAGCAGTTGCTGTACGAGGTGCACGATCCGGCGCGGTACCTCAATCCCGACGTGACCGCCGACTTCACGGCGCTGACGCTCGACGATCTCGGTGACGACCGCGTGCGTGTGTCGGGCACGCGCGGTGGACCGCCGCCGGACACGTACAAGGGGCTCGTGTGCACGCCCGCGGGGTGGGCGGGCGAAGCACGGTTCGCCTATCCGTGGCCCGATGCGGAGGCAAAGGCGAGGGCGGCGCTGTCGTTCATCCGTCGGCGCGCGGATCGTGCGGGCGTCGGGGTGGAGGAGTGGGTCGAGGAGTACTTCGGCGTCAACGCCTTCGGCGGCCCGACCGTGGCCGTGGACGACGAATGCGAACCATCCGAGGTGATCGGCCGCCTCGCGTGGCGCACCGCCGACCGCGACACTGCGGCCGCCGTCGGACGGGGCGCGGGCGTGCTCGGGCTCTCCGGCCCGCCGACCATCTCCGGCACCGGCCGCGCCCGCGACGGCGGCCCCACACAGCTCCTCGCCGTGACCCCCTTCGCCGTCGACCGAGCCCTCGTCGACGCCCAAGTCCGCATCGACCTCACCACCGTCTAGTTCGCCGGCCACGAATGTTGGATGGAAACGGGCGCCATGGCGCCCGTTTCTCCCCGGAGTTCGGAGGCGGCGTCCCCGGAGTTCGGACGCAGCGGACCGGGAGTTCGGAGGCGGCGTCCCCGGAGTTCGCGGCGAGCGAGCCGGCAGTACTGTCCGGCCGTGAGCGAAGGTTCGTCGGACAGCGGGGTCGTGATGCCGTCGGCGCCGCCGCTCGCCCCGTCGCCTGCGTCGCAGTCCTTCCTGGCACCGCCACCACCGCCCCTGGAGGACCAACAAGCGCCGCCGTCACCGTGGCTCGACGCGCCTCTCGCCCCGCTCACGTGGCGCGTCGGCGGACTGTTCCTCGACGGTGTCCTCATCGTCTGCACCCTGCTGGTCGGCTGGCTGGCGTGGTGGATCGTGTCGTGGGACGACGGACGCTCGCCGTCCAAGGTGGTCCTGCACACCCGGGTCGTGCGTGCTGACAACCGTGAGCTTCCCGGCTTCGCTCGCATGGCGCTGCGGGAAGTCGTCGGCAAGGGGATACCGGGCGGCGCCGGGCTGATCGGCCTGTCGATGCTCGGCGACGGATCGACGACGGCGCGCCTGCTGGTCGCGGCGTCGTTGGCCTGGCTGGCGATGTGCGGCGTCGCCGCCCTGCTCGACGAGCACCGGCGGAGCCTGTGGGATGCGTTCTCGGGGACGATCGTCGTGCTCGAGCCGGACGTCGCCGAGACGGTGCCCGCAGACGCAGACCCCGGGCCCGAAGCCGCCGGCGTCGACGAGCCGGAACCGGTTGCTACGGCGGTGGCAGGTACCGCGCCGACGTGAAGTGGTGGCCCTCCCATTCGAGCCGCCACGTCGAGCCCTTCGCCCACAACCGTCGCCCGGTCTTCGCCCCGCTCCGGGCGACCGCCTCGACCAGTTCGGGGATCAGGTCACCGTGCGCGCACAACACCGAGTCGCCCTTCTTCGCCGCGACTCTGAGCAGCAGGTCATACGCCTTCTCGGTCTGCGCACCCTCCTGCAGCAGGTCGGCCGTCTCGATGCGGAGCCCGAGCTTCTTGCCCAGCGGACCGACCGTCTCCACGCACCGCACCGCCGGGCTCGACATGATCCGCCGGATCGGGGCGTCACGGAGCCGTTCGACGAGCGCCGCGGCCTGCCGCTGACCCTTGGGCGTGAGCGGCCGTAGCTCGTCGTCCTCGTCCTGCCAGGCCTTCCGGCTCAGGGCGACGGCGTGGCGAACGAGGTAGACGGTCATCGAGGACGGCGAGCGTAACGTTCATCCATGCGCCGCATCCTCCTTCGCGACCTGTGCGGCGCTCGCTGCGGCGACAAGGGCGACATCAGCGACATCTCCCTGTTCGCGGACGACGAGACGGCCTACGAGGCGATCCGCGAGGCGGTCACGCCGCAACGGGTCAAGGACCACTTCGGCTCGCTCGTGCGCGGCCCGGTCGAGCGATTCGAAGCGCGAAACGTGCTCGCGCTGAAGTTCGTGCTGCACGACGCGCTCGGAGGCGGAGCGCCGCGCAGCCTCCGCTCGGACAACCTCGGCAAGACGTTCTCGGCGAACCTGCTGCGGCTCGAGATCGACGTACCCGACGAGGTCGCGACGAACGCGAAGCGCCGGCACGCGCCGATCAGCCGCTGATCCCACCGAGGCGACGCAAGTCACCGACAACCGGGGGTAGCGCGTCGAGGAATGCATCGACGTCTGCATCCGTGCTCGACCATCCGACGGAGAGTCGCAGCGAACGGTGCGCGTCGACGCCCATCGCTTCGAGCACCGGCGACGGCTCGAGAGCCTCGGACGAGCACGCGCTCCCCGAATGCGCGGCGATGCCGGCCCGGTCGAGTCCGAGGAGGACTGCCTGCGGTTCGATACCTGGCACGCCGAAGCACACGAGATGCGGAAGGCGATGTACGAGATCGCCGTACGGAACCATCCGACCGATCGCATCGAACCCGGCGACGGCTTCGAGCATGCGATCGGTCAGCGCTCGTTGCGCGGGGGCTTCGGACGCGACATCGATCGACGCCACTGCGGCGCCGAAGCCGACGATGGCGGGGACGTTTTCGTAGCCGGCGCGTCGGGCGCGCTCTTGATCGCCTCCGCGCAGCAGCGGATGCAGGCGAACGCCGCGGCGGACGAGGAGTGCGCCGACACCCGGTGGTCCACCCATCTTGTGCGCGGACACCGACAGCAGATCGCAACCGAGCGACGCGAAGTCGATGTCGAGATGGCCGGCAGCTTGTGCGGCATCGACATGGACGAGTGCGCCACGGTCGCGGCACGCGGCGACGACCTCCGCCACCGGTTGCACCGTGCCCACTTCGTGGTTGCCCCATTGCACGTGTACGCATGACGTGTCCGGACGGATGGCCTGCACGACATCGTCGACTGCCACCCGACCTGCACCGTCGACACCGACGATCGTTGCCTCGCGGGAGCTCGTCTCGACGGCGAGCCGGACGGCTGAGTGCTCGACCGCGGTCAGCACCTGGTGCCCACTCCGGGCAGAAGCGTCGAGCACCGCGGTTGCGATCGACTCGGTCGCGCTGCTGGTGAACACCACCTCGCGACTCGATCGACATCCGAAGAACGACGCGACCTGTTCGCGTGCGACCTCCACGGCGTGGCGCGCCGTCATCCCTTCCTCGTGGATGCGTCCCGGGTCGCCCGCGAAGCGTTGCAGCGCGTCGGTCATCGCCTCGATCGCGACAGGACGGGTCGGCGAGGTCGACGCGTGATCGAGGTAGTGCCGCGTCACACCGCGTCGACGACCGCGGTCACGCACACGTCGTCGCCCATTGGCAGCGACGACTTCGTGGCGGTCTCGGCGTCGCCGTAGAGCGCGGCGAGCATCCCTTTCACCAGACCTCGGTCGACGGCGCAGATCACCGGGTGTTCGATCGCCGCGTCGCCGAAAGGACAGTGCTCGGACACGATGCGCAGCGCGTTGCCGCGCTTCTCGGCGTGCGCGGCGAAGCCGTGCGCGGTCAGCGCGTCGGCGACCGCGTGCAACGCGGACCGGAACGAACGTTGCACCGCCTCGCCTTCGGCCGACGCTCCGATCGACGCGGCCATGGCCTTGCCGTACTCGATGCCAACCTCTTCGGCCATCGCCTCCGCCTGCTCTCGCGGCAGTTGCGCGAGCGCTTTGCCGAGCAGCGTCACGAGAAGGTCGTCGTGACGCACGGGGAACTCCAGCGCGACGTCCTTCTCTGCGACGCGGTATCGCTTCGATGGACGACCGACGCCGGCACCTTCGGCGCGCTCGACCGCTACCTCGACGTAGCCGCCGCCCGCGAGCTTGTCGAGGTGGTGGCGAGCCACGTTCGGATGCAGCGCGAACCGCTCGGCCACCTGCGAGGCCGTCACGCCGTCGCGATTGGCGCGCGCGAACAGGTAGATGTCGCGGCGCGTGGGATCCCCGAACGCCGAGGTGATCGCCGTGACGACGGACGCGAACTCGGTGGGCGAGAGCGGACCTGGATCCATACGCCGGTAAGTTTACGGGCATGCCCGTCTCCCAGGCCCAGGTCGTCGACGCGCTCCGGCCCGTGGAAGACCCCGAGCTGCACCGCAGCATCGTCGACCTGGGCATGGTCAAGAACATCGGCATCGACGGTGGCGATGTCCACGTCCTCATCGCGCTGACGGTGCCCGGTTGCCCGCTGCGGGCCGAGATCGATCGGCGGGTCACCGAGGCGGTGAAGGTCCTCGACGGCGTGCAGACCGTTGGCCTCGATTTCACCGTCATGAGTGAGGATGAGCTCCGTGCGCTGCGCGAGCGGCTGCACGGTGATCCGGCGTCGACCGCGGGCACGAACGCGGCCCACGGCCACGCGCAGGGTCGTGCCATCCCGTTCGCGGATCCTTCGTCCCGCACACGCGTTCTGCTCGTCGCGTCGGGCAAGGGCGGCGTCGGCAAGTCGTCGGTCACGACGAACCTCGCCATCTCGCTCGCGCAACGCGGTCGGTCCGTCGCTGTGGTCGATGCGGACGTGTGGGGATTCTCGATCCCGAAGATGCTCGGCGTCGATCGTCCTCCTGTCGTGATCGACGAGATGCTGTTGCCGCCCGAAGCACACGGGGTGCGCTGCATCTCGATCGGGTTCTTCGCAGACGAGGACCAGCCGGTGATCTGGCGAGGACCGATGCTGCACAAGGCGTTGGAGCAATTCCTCACCGACGTCTACTGGGACGATCCCGAGTTCCTCCTCGTCGACCTGCCACCCGGCACCGGCGACGTGTCGATCTCACTCGCGCAGATGCTGCCGCGCGCCGAGATGTACGTCGTCACCACACCGCAACCCGCCGCACAGCGAGTGGCGCAGCGCGCCGGGTTCATGGCGCACAAGGTCAACCTCGAGGTGAAGGGCGTCATCGAGAACATGGCGTGGTTCACCGGCGACGACGGCAAGCGCTACGAGCTGTTCGGGCGCGGCGGCGGCGCGCGGCTCGCCGAGCTGCTCGAGGTGCCGCTCATCGGACAGGTGCCGCTGGTGCCCGCCATGCGCGAGGGCGGCGACATCGGCGCACCGATCGTGGCGGTTGCGCCGGACAGCGAAGCTTCGCAGGTGTTCGCCTCGATCGCGGAACGCATCGACGTCGAGCTCGCGCCGACTCGGCGCTTCCACCCGGAGCTCAAGCTGATCTGACGCTCGCACGGTAGGGGTCGACCCATGACCGCGTACGATGGCCATCCCCGACCATTTGAGGAGCAACCGTGCACGTCCGCATCGGCGTGACCTACAACCCGCGCGAGATCGAGATCGAGCTGGCCGACGGCACCGATCCGGCGTCGATCAAGAGCCTCCTCGAGTCTGCGGTCGGCAACGGGCAGGCGATGTTCTGGCTGACCGACCGGAAGGGCCGCGAGATCGGCGTCTCCGTCGACAAGCTGGCGTGGGTCGAGCTCGGCACCGCGGCGGATGTCGGCCGCATCGGCTTCGGCGCGACGTAGGCGTCAGCCCCGGGATCATGAGGCGAAGCCGCCGGCGATCGTGAGCACGAACCTCCTCGAACGGCAACTGCTGTTCGTCACCGGCAAAGGGGGTGTCGGCAAGACGACGATCGCCGCGGGCCTCGCACTGCTCGCTTCGCAACACGGCAAGCGCACGCTCGTCGGCGAGGTCGACGCGAAGGGCAACCTGGCGGACTTCTTCGAGGTCGGTGAGACCGACTTCAAACCGCGTGAAATCGCCCCCGGTCTCTTCGCGATGTCGATGCACACCGAGGAGTCGCTCAAGGAGTACCTGAAGTTGCAGTTGAAGGTGCCGCTCGTCGCTCGCATCGGGCCGCTCGCACGTACCTTCGACTTCGTCGCGCAGGCCGCGCCCGGCGTGAAGGAAGTGCTCACCGTCGGCAAGTTCCTGTGGGAGGTCCGTGAAGGTCACTACGACCTCGTGGTCGTCGACGCCGCCGCGACCGGTCACGTCGTCGCGCAACTGGCTGCCCCCACGCACATCCGCGAGCTCGTCAAGGTCGGCATGGTGCGCGACCAGACCGGTTGGATGCTCGACATCCTCGGTGATTCCGCGAGAACAGGGGCGATCGTCGTCGCGTCGCCGGAAGAGATGCCGGTCAACGAGACGATTGAGCTCGCGGGGCGGATCAAGACGGAAACCAACGTCGATCTCGCCGCCGTCGTCGTGAACCGCGTTCTGCCCGAGCTGTTCGGGCGGAGTGAGGAGGAGTGCTTCGAGGAGATCCGCCAGCCGGCGCGCGTCGGCGCCCTCGAGTCGGCGGTCGACGGTCCAGTGCAGCCGGTGCTCGACGCGGCGGAGCTCGCGGTACGGCTTCGCAGGACGCGGGCCGGCCATCTCGCGCGGCTCCGCGACGGGCTCGAGCAGGGAACGAACCTGCTCTACGTGCCCGAGTTGTTCACCCGCCATCACGGCGTGCGTGCGACCCAGCTCGTCGCGGAAGCGCTCGGCGAAGAGTTGGGCTTCTGACATGCCGCGCACGACTGAACGCCTCGGATCGCTCGAGCGGCTGTTCGCGGCGAAGGAGATCGTCATCCACTGCGGGTCGGGTGGCGTCGGCAAGACGACCACCGCGGCCGCCGCGGCAGCGGAGGCTGCGATCCACCTCGGTGGCAAGGTGCTCGTGCTCACCATCGACCCGGCGCGGCGGCTGGCGAACGCGCTCGGGCTCGAGGCCTTCGGCAACGTCGAGACGCGCGTCCCACCCGAGGCCTTCGCCAATGCCGGTGTCGAGCCTCGTGGTGAGCTCTACGCCGCGATGCTCGACACGAAGCAGTCGTGGGACGACCTGATCCGTCGCCACGCGCCCGACGTGCAGACCCGCGACGCCATCCTCGCCAACCCGCTGTACCAGAACCTCATGGGCCGGTTCGTGCAGAGCCACGACTACATCGCCATGGAGCGGTTGTACGACATCCACAGCTCGGGCACCTACGACCTGATCGTCGTCGACACTCCACCCACCCGCAATGCCATTGACTTCCTCGAAGCGCCGGCGCGCATGGCGGACTTCTTCTCGAGCCGATTCCTGCGCTGGCTCACCGTTCCCGCGCGATCACGGGTGTTGAACTACGCGTCGAAGCCCTTCTACACGATCGCCGATCGCGTCCTCGGCTCGCAGTTCCTCGAGGACATCGCCGAGTTCTTCCTGCTCTTCCAGTCGATGTACGACGGTTTCGTCAAGCGGGCGAACGCAGTCACGCCGCGTGTTGGGTGATCGGCGCACGACGTTCGTCGTGGTGTCGACACTCGAATCGGCGCCGGTCCGCGAGGCGCAGTACTTCATCTCGGAACTGCGCAACCGAGATCTGCATCTCGGCGCGGTGGTGCTGAACAAGGTCCTCCCGAGCTACCTGCTCGACCGAGACGCGACGAAGACGGCCCAGCGTTTGTGTGGGGATGCGGATGTCGTCGCGGGCAAGCTGGTCGACGGACACGACCCCGCGGTGCTCGAGCGGGTGCTGCGTGAAGTCGGCAACTCGTTCCTCAACTTCCAAGTCGTTGCCAACCGCGAGGCCGAGATCCGCGCCGAGCTGTCGTCGATACCCGACGTCGTGGCGACCGTGCCGTACTTCGATTCGGACATCTACGACCTCGCCGGACTCATCCGTCTCGGCGACAAGATCTGGCGCTGAACGAGCGCGGTTGTCGTCATGCGCTCCGCTTACACTTGCCCCAGGCGATGTAGGGGGAATTCGAGACATCCGAGGCCGACCTCGCGGCGCACTGACCGCCGTCCGGGCTCGCGCCTCGGCGATCGAAACGGTGGCTGCGAGGCAAACGATTGGTGGGACGGCGCCGTGAGCGAGCGAGGGTAGGGACATGGCATCGCTCGCCGAACTGGCGCGGTTGCGGACGGACCTCGACGGTCCGCAACTCGCGCACCTGCAACGGCTCGTCGGTTCGTGGGGACTGCTCGCCGACTTCTGCTTCGCCGACCTGCTCCTCTACGCGCCGGAGCGCCGGGGTTCGTCCGAGCACTTCGTGATCCTCGGCCAGATCCGGCCCGCCACCACCCAGACGGTGTACCGCAGCGACTGGGTGGGCACGACGGTGTCCGACGAGGAGCGACCGATCGTGGCGAGCAGCTACCGGTTGGGCGAGATCGTCGAGGGCACCGTCACCGTCCATTCGCTGCGAGAGGAGATCCGGGTACTTGCCATCCCGGTCCGGGTCGATGGCGAGGTGATCGGGGTGCTCACGCGCGAATCGGCGCTCACGTTCGGACGCCAGCCCGGCGAGCTCGAGCGCACCTACGTCGACATCTTCAACCGGTTCGCACGAATGATCGCCGCCGGAACGTTTCCCTTCGACACCGACGATCCCGAGCCCGAGGAAGCCCCGCGCGTCGGGGACGGGGTCCTGCTCCTCGACGGCCAGCGTCGAGTGGTCTACACGTCACCCAATGCCGTCTCCGCCCTCCACCGGGTGGGCGTGCACGCGAACACAGAGGGCATGCGCTTCGGTCAGCTCGGTCTCGACGACGCGCCGGTGATCGCGGCGTACGCCCTTCCGGGTCCGGTGACCGACGAGGTCGAGGTCGGTCCCGAGATCAGCGTGCTGTTCCGGTGCATTCCGCTGGTCGAGCAGAACGACGTGTCCGGTGCGGTCGTCCTTGTCCGCGACATCTCCGAGCTGCGGCGCCGAGATCGCCTGTTGCTCTCGAAGGACGCCACGATCCGCGAGATCCACCACCGGGTGAAGAACAACCTGCAGACCATCTCGTCGCTGTTGCGGCTCCAGGGCCGGCGCCTGGCGTCGCGCGAGGCGAAGGCGGCGATCGAGGAGTCCGTGCGCCGTGTTCGCTCGATCGCGCTCGTGCACGAGATCCTGAGTCGCGAGGCAGGGGAGGACGTGCCGTTCGCGGACATCGTCCGTCCGGTCTGCCGGATGGTCGAGGAGGCGTTTCATTCGCCGGAGCGCCCCGTCCGGTGCCGCGTCGAAGGCGACGTCGGGCATCTGCCCGCGCAGGTCGCTACGCCGCTCGCGGTCGTCCTCAACGAGCTGCTGCAGAACGCGTTCGATCACGCCTATCCCGAGGAGAAAGATCTCGACGGGGGCGAGGTGATCGTGCGGCTCGAGCGCAGTGACGAGCTCGAGGTGCAGGTGGTCGACGACGGCGCCGGCCTCCCGGACGGATTCGACCTCGACCACTCGACCGGTCTCGGTCTGTCGATCGTGCGGACGCTCGTGACGTCAGAGCTCGGCGGCTCGATCAGGTTGTGGTCGGGCGAAGGCACCACCGACCGGCCCGGCACCGTGGCCGAGCTGCGCATCCCGCTGCGCGGAGACGGCGAATGACGAGGCGAGCGCTGGAGCTACGACGCGCGGCGCCGGCTGGCAAGCCACTGCTTGCGGAGCTTGCGCCGTTCCTCTTCGGACGTGCCACCCCATACGCCGGAGTCCTGGTTCGTCATGAGCGCGAACTCGAGACAGGGGACTTGCGCGGGACATTCACGGCACACGGCCTTGGCCTGGTCGATCTGCTCGATGGCCGGACCGGTCGTGCCTACAGGGAAGAAGAGATCGGGATTCGTGTCGCGGCAAGCAGCGTGATCACGCCACTCGTCGTCTTCAATCGAATACGGCTCAACGGACAAGGGAAGCGCCACCGATCCTCCAGATCCTCCACGCAGGTCCTCGTCACACGGGGCGATTGTGACTTACTTCACATGCCGCCCCGAGTGGCTCGCCAGGTGGGTGCGGCTGAAAGTGACCAGAGGGTAACAAGCATCCTTCGGGGCGGCAAGCGGTTCGTGAAGATCCTCCGGATCCACGCCGCGTGACGCTCGTCGTCGCCCACCGTGGCGCCTCGGCCGAGCTTCCGGAGAACACCGTCGAGGCGTTTCGGGGTGCCCGGGAGCGCGGCGCCGACTGGGTCGAGCTCGACGTGCGCCGGACAGCCGACGGCGAGCTCGCGGTCCATCACGATGCCCGCCTGCCCGACGGGCGGGCCATCGTCGAGCTGCCGGCGAGCGAGCTGCCGCTGTCCGTCCCCGATCTGGTCGCCGCGCTCGCCGCCTGCGAACCGCTCGGTGTCAACGTCGAGATCAAGAACCTGCCCGGCGATCCCGACTTCGACCCGGCCTGCCGCATCGCCGGTCAGGTCGCCTCGATCGTCGCCACGCGGACGCAGCCGATCCTGGTGTCGTCGTTCCACGCCGAGACGCTCGACGTGCTGCGCGACCTCGAGCCCTCCGTGGCGACTGCCTTGTTGACGTTCGCGCTGCACGAGGCCGAGCGCACGGTCGACGCCGTTGCCGCCGCCGGACACAGCGCGCTCAATCCGTTCGATGCAACCGTCGACGCCGCGCTGGTCGGGCTGTGCCATGACCGTGGCCTGGCGGTCAACGTGTGGACGGTCGACGATCCCGGTCGCATCGCCGAGCTGGCCACGCTCGGCGTCGACGGCATCGTCACGAACGTGCCCGACATCGCTCGGGCGATCTTGAGCGAGACCGCGAGCTAGACCGGCTTGACCAGGCGGAGGATGTCCGGTTCGTGGCGGAACTCGAGGTGCTCGACCTCGCCCAGGTAGTCGCCGTCGACCTGATAGGGAAAGGGCCCGTAGCCGTGGACGGTCAGTTTGTCGACGTCCGTGCGGAGATCCACCCGGCGTTGGTGCTTCAGGTCGCGGCCCATGCCGAGCGACGCTGATGCGGCGCCGACCAACGTCGGCAGCGACAGCGAACGGAACGTGAGCATCGACAGGCCGCGATCGAGCGTCGCTTCGGGCGTGAGGTCGAAGGCGCGGTTCCCCACGAACGTGTACGGGTTCGTGTTGAGGCAGATCGAGAAGTAGCCGTCATCGACCACGGTGCCGTCCGCATAGTGCACGGCGAATCGGGGACGGCTGCGGTCGTAGTAGCGGAACCACGACGAGACCGTTGCGTAGATGAACAGCAGGTGCCCTGCGTAGCGCTTCAATCCGGCGCGCCGCTCGACCTGTTGCACGACCACCGCGTCGAAGCCGAGCCCGACGTGGAAGAGGAAGTAGCGACCGTTCACCGAGCCGAGCCCGACCGGCTCGATGTTTTGCTGCGCCAGCGCGTCCACGAGCGCGCCAGTCGCCTCGATCGGGTCGTTGGGAAGTCCGATGGTCCGGGCGAACACGTTTGTCGAGCCGCCCGGCAGCGGTGCGAGCGCGGTGTCGGTGCCGGCGAGGCCGTTCGCGACCTCGTTCAAGGTGCCGTCGCCGCCGAGGCACACGACGGCGTCGACGCCGTCGTTGGCGGCGCCTTGGGCGAGCCGGGTGGCGTGGCCGCGGCGGTTCGTCTCTGCCACCGTCACCGCGTGGTCGGCGGACAGCGCTTTTTGGATCACGACCCGCCCGCGCGCCGTCACGGACGAAGCCGACGCGTTGACCACCAGCAGTAGGCGCACTCGGGCAGAACGTACCGAGTTGGATGCGTGCTTGCTCTCGGTGGCAACATCGCAAGCTATGAATATCGCCGTCTGCGTGAAGCAGATCCCCGACCCGGCTGAGCCGGGGGCGCTCAATGCGGACAACACGTTGAAGCGCGATGGCAAGTTGATCCTCGATGAATCCGACTCGTACGGCGTCGAAATGGCCCTGCAACTGGTCGACAAGGCCGGTGGTGGTGAGGTCACGCTCGTCTCGATGGCCCCCAACAGCGAGACCTCCGGCCTGCGCACCGCGCTCGCGATGGGAGCGGCCAAGGCCGTGCTCGTGAGCGACGATGCGCTGAAGGGCGCCGGCGCGCTCGACACCGCCAAGGTGCTTGCCGCCGCCATCAAGCGCACCGAGTTCGACCTGGTCCTCGCGGCCACCGAGTCGTCCGACGGTTACACCGGCACGGTTCCCGAGCAGATCGCCGAGGTGCTCCAACTCCCGTCGGTCACGTTCGCCAAGCACATCGAGGTGAGCGACGGAACGGTGAAGGTCCAGCGCCAGACCGAGGCCGGCTACGACGAGGTCGAAGCGCCGCTGCCCGCGGTCGTGTCGGTCACCGCCGGTGTCGTCGAGCCTCGGTACCCGAGCTTCAAGGGGATCATGGCCGCGAAGTCGAAGCCCGTCGACGAGGTGAAGGTCGCCGACCTCGGCCTCGACGCTTCTGCCGTCGGCTGGGCCGGCGCGGGCCAGGAGATCGTCGCCGTCGACAAGGCGGAAGAGCGCCAGGCCGGCGAGATCGTCGAAGACGACGGCGAAGGGTTCCAGAAGATCGTTGCCTACCTCGAGAACTTGAAGGTCATCTGATGTCACTGAGCAAGGTTTGGGTCTACGCCGAAGCAGACGGCGACAAGGTCAAGAGCATCACGCTGGAGATGCTCGCCAAGGCACGCGAGATCGGCGACACCGTCGAAGCGGTGTTCGGCGGTGATGGCGCCGCCGTGGCCGAGACACTCGGTGCGCACGGCGCGTCGAAGGTGTACGCAACCGGCGATCTCGGCGGGAGCCTCCCCGGTGTCGCGGTCGGATCCGCGATCGCCGACGCGATCAAGGGTGGCAACACGCCAGATCTCATCCTCTTCGGCACCACGTACGACGGCCGTGACGTCGCGGCCCGTCTTTCGGTGAAGCTCGACAAGCCGGTGCTGAGCAACAACACCGACCTGTCGTTGGACGGCGACTCCGTCGTTGCGAGCACGCCGGTGTTCGGTGGCACGCAGATCGTCCGAACGAAGCTCACCGCCGGCTCGCCGAACATCGCGCTGGTCCGTCCGAAGTCGTTCGCCGCGGAGGAGTCCGGCGGCGGCGCGGCCGCAGTCGAGGCACTCCCCGTCGGTGATCTCGGTTCGACCGGTGGCGCCAAGGTCGTCGATCGTCATGTCGAGGAGGCGACCGGGCCGAAGCTCGACGAAGCCGCGGTGGTCGTATCCGGCGGACGCGGCCTCGGCGAGGCGAGCAAGTACGAGATGGTCGAGACGCTGGCGAAGCTGCTCAAGGGCGCGCCCGGCGCGTCACGAGCGATCGTCGACGCCGGTTGGGTGCCCTACTCGCACCAGGTCGGCCAGACCGGCAAGGTCGTGAAGCCGACGGTGTACATCGCGCTCGGCATCTCGGGCGCGACGCAACACATGGTCGGCATGAAGGGCAGCAAGAACATCATCGCCGTCAACAAGGACGCCGAGGCCCCGATCCTCTCGATCTCCGATCTCGGCATCGTCGGCGACGTCCACAAGGTCATCCCGAAGCTGATCGAGGCCCTCCAAGCAAGGGGCTAGTCCGCGCTATCGACGAGCCGACAGCACGTACGAGCGACCCGCAGGGGAGTGAGTTCGTGTTGAAATACACCCATGCCCCGAACCGTGCCGAAGTTGTGGAAGAACTGGGCGCGCAACCAGTCGTGCGCGCCGTTCGCGCAGGAGAGCCCGGCGAGTGAGAGCGAGCTTGTCGAGATCGTGAAGAGCGCCGCCGCGGCGGCGCGGCGGGTCAAGGTGGTCGGCGCCGGCCACTCGTTCACCGGGATCGCGTGCACCGACGGACACCTCGTCGATCTGACGAACTACACGGCCGTGCTCGAACATGACCCAGCGGCGAACACGGTGACGGTCCAGGCCGGCATCCCGCTCCAGAAACTTTGCGACGAGCTCGATCAGCGCGGGCTCGCGCTCGAGAACATGGGCGACATCGCGTACCAGTCGATCGCCGGCGCGACCTCGACCGCGACGCACGGCACCGGCACGAACTTCGGCAATCTCTCGAGTCGCATCGTCGGGCTACGCCTCGTCACTGCCGACGGTTCGGTCCTCGAGTGCTCGAAGGAACTCAACCCCGACGTGTTCGAGGTCGCGCGGGTCGGACTGGGTGCGCTCGGCATCGTCTCGACGGTGACGCTCGAGTGCGTCCCCGCGTTCCGCCTCCACGCGGTCGAGGAGCCGATGCCCGTAGACGAGGTCCTGAGCGATTTCGACGGGTTCATGAACTCGACTGATCACGTCGAGTTCTACTGGGTCCCTCACACGAGGTGGGCACTGACGAAGCGAAACACGCGCACGCAGGAGTCCGTCAGCCCGCGCACGAAGTCGAAGGAGTACATCGACGACGTCGTGCTCACCAATGGCGCGTTCGGACTGCTGTGTCGACTCGGACGGACGTGGCCGCGCGCCATCCCGCGGCTCGCCAAGATCATCCCGTCCGCATCGAGCCACGTGGAGTACACGGATCGCAGCGATCGCGTGTTCACGAGCCCGCGTCTCGTGCACTTCTACGAGATGGAGTACGCGATCCCGCGCGAGAACATCCCCGAGGCACTCAATCGCATCCGAGCGCTGGTCGATCGCCTCAGCGTCCCGATCAGCTTCCCGGTCGAGGTGCGCGTGGTGGCGCCTGACGACATCGCGCTGTCGACTGCGAACGGGCGGGCAACCGGCTACATCGCGGTGCACGTCTATTGGGGCACGCCGTACGACCAGTACTTCCAGGGCGTCGAGGCGATCATGAACGCCTACGGCGGTCGTCCGCACTGGGGGAAGATGCACTTCCAGACGGCGGACACGCTCGCCGCGCGCTATCCGAAGTGGGATGCCTTCCAAGCCGTGCGCGCCAGGGTCGATCCTGAAGGTCGGTTCACGAACCCGTATCTCGACCGTGTGCTCGGACCGGTGGCTCAGGCCTGATCGACGGCCCACAGCGCCCACGCGCAGCCGTTCGCAGGATCGTCGACGGCCAACCGCAGAGACCAGCCGGTCTGTGGTTCGAGCGCGTCCCACAGGTACCAGCCGAGCTCGTCGACGTGCGCGCCGACGTCCTCGATCTCCACTTCGAGGAGGACTGACGCGCACTCCCATGCGAGATAGCGACCCCACGCCATGCCGCGGCGCCGTCCGTTGGCGCCCCCACTCGCTGCTGTCCACGCCATGGCCGCGAATGCCTGCCCCGGTGTGAGCGCGCAGGCGCGCGCCGCTGACACACCGAGCGCGGCGATCGCCTGCGGGCCGTCGCCTGCGATGGCGACGGCATCGGCCGCGCCGTTGGACTCGCTCACCCAAGTGGCTGCGAGCCCTCGCAGCGCCCTCGTCTCGTCGACGTCGGTCGTGTGCTCGTGCGGTGGAGGCGGGAGCTCGATCGGATGCGTCGCCGGCAGCAGGGGCGCGGGGAAGTCCGCCTTGTCCGGCCGGTAGGTCGCACACGTGTACGACGTCTCCCACTCCTCGAGTGCGAGCGGGATCGTCAACACGGACGGATCGACATCGCTCGCCTCCGTCAGGTCCTCGCCCCGGATGACGCGCTCGTGCGCGGTCATCGCGGCGAGCGGCCCGGGGGGGATGTGCGGCCCCGACTCGTCCCAGGTGTGCGTCGATGCCGCCACCTCGGTCAGCGGTCCGAGCGCGAAGCGCCCCGCAGCCTCGACGATCACCTGGCCGGCGAACGGGCCGGGCGCTTCGAGCGCCAACCGGTAGGCCGCGTACTCCGCCGCCGGCCAGTGTTGGCGTCCGCGTTCATGCGACGTGCGAGCGGAGTGGTACAGCGCGAGCAACGCGGGCCAGTCACGAGAGACACACAACCGATCGACGTTGCGCAACAGGTCGTCGAGCTCGGGATCGCCGGTGTCAGACAAGTGGCCAGGGATAGCGGCGACCGGTGCCGTCGATCGGGAACCGTCGCTCGTGCACCAACGCTCGTCCGCGCGCCAGCAGCGCGTCACGCTCGAACGGATCGAGCAGCGCGGCGAGCTCGTCGGGGACACCGGCGGCGACGAATCGTTCGACGTCGCGGACGAGATGGTCGGGGATGTCTTCGCCGCCGAACTCCCAGATCACCGTGCGAAGCTTGAATTCCGCGTGGAAGCTCAAGCCGTTGTCGATGGCATAGAGGTGCCCGCCGCCTTCGTCATCGGGCACGACCAGGCAATGACCGCTCTTGCGATCGGTGCTGTTGGCGAGCAGGTCGAACGCGCACAATCGTCTGAGCTCGTCGTGCCATTGCTCGCCCTCTTCCTCGTAGAGCGTGAAGTAGTGGCGCTCGAAGTCGGCCTCGACGAAGCGTTGGAGCGACCCGGGACCGAGCGGTCCCTCGTCGCGCCACACGGTCTCTGGGACGAGCTGCCAGCCGAGCGCCTCGGACAGCAGGTAGGCGGCAACCTCGCGCCTCCCGAGTCCCGAGGGGAAGTCCCACAGCGGTCGCTCACCTCGTGACGCCTTGTAGACGCCGAGCGACATGCAGTCGTTGTTGCAGACCTCGACGAGGAAGGTGGCGTTCGAGCTCCACGGCATGCGGCCCTTGACCGTCATGTCGCCCCGCTCGAGCAGTTCGATCAGTTCAGGCGCGGACACGCGTGGCCTTCGGGATCGAGCGGCCCGCCACACAATGGGCAGGGCGGACGACCACCGGCAACGAGCTCGCGGGCACGGTCGACGAAGGCGGCGACCTGGGCGCGGGTCAGCAGGAACCGCGCGTGGGCCGCGTCGGCGGCTCCCTCCTGCTCCTCTTCGGAGAGCAGCTCTTCGGCGACGAGGACCATGCGATCGTTGGTGTCGTCCCACGCGACGCCCAGCGTGCCCACGACCCACTCGGGCACGACGGGCTCGACGAGGTCGAGCAACGTGGGCACCGCGTCATGCTCGACGGTCGGCAGGTCTGCGAGCAGTCCCGCGAGGTAGTCGGCCAGCGCGCCGACCTGTTGCTTCTCAGCCTTCAACGTGACGACGATGCCGTCGCCCTGCGCCTGCAGATAGAAGACGCGTTGCCCGGGCGGACCGACGGTGCCCGTGGTGAAAACCATCGGGTCTGCCACTTCGAAGGAAGCGCGCTCGCTCATGATTCCGTGGGGGCTGCGCCCCCACACCCCATCGTCGTTCGGCTCGCTGGCGCTCGCACGCCCGACATGCGCTCGCTCATGACGGTGCCAGCGTCGTGAGGTCGCGGCCGGTCGAGTTGACGCACAGCACCACGGGACTGTCGTTGCCGTAGACGATCGCCGTCACCGAGCATGGCGAGACGACGATGCGTTGGAAGAGGTCGAGATGGGTGCCGACGGCGTGCGCCACCGCGGCCTTGATCGGATCCGCGTGCGACACCGCGACGACGACCTTGCCGCGGTGCTCGGCGACGAGGCGCGTCACTTCGTCGACGATCCGCGCCTGCATGTCCACGAACGACTCGCCACCGGGAAATCGGAACCCACTTGGATAGCGCTGCACCTGCTTCCACTCGGGCAGCTTCATCAGCGCCTTCAGCTCCGCTCCCGTCCACTCGCCGAAGTCGCACTCGAGCAGCCCCTTGGACGTCCGTACCCGTAGACCGAGTTGCTTCGCGATCGGTTGCGCCGTCTCCCGCGTCCGTTCCAGCGGTGACGCGTACACCGCGGCGACCTTGCCCTTGAACGGCGCGAGCCGTTCCGCTACAGCGTTCGCCTGCTCGTTCCCTTTGTCGGCGAGGTGCAATCCGCTCGCGCGTCCTGGCAACGTCGATCCCGTCGTCGGTGTCTGTCCATGACGGACGAACACAACGAGCGTGCCGGGTGTGGGTTTGGTCCGTGGCATGACTGAGCCAACCTACCGTTGGGCCGGATGGAGTCCCTCCGAGTCCTCGATGACGAGGTCGTCGCGTGCCGCGCCTGTCTTCGCCTCGTCGCATGGCGCGAGCTGGTCGCGGTCGAGAAGGTGGCGCGCTTTCGAACGTGGGAGTACTGGGGCAAGCCCGTGCCGGGGTTCGGCGATCCGCAGGCGCGGTTGCTGATCGTCGGACTCGCGCCCGCGGCGCACGGTGGCAACCGCACCGGACGGGTCTTCACCGGCGACCGGTCCGGTGACTTCCTGTTCGCGTCGTTGCACCGGACCGGCTTCGCCAACCAGCCCACCAGCGAACGCCGCGACGACGGCCTCCGCCTCACCGGTTGCTTCATCACCGCCGCGGTCAAGTGCGCGCCACCACAGAACAAACCGACGCCGGCGGAGCGGGACACGTGCCGTCCGTTCCTCGAGCGCGAGCTGGCGTTGCTGCGCGACGTGCGCGTCATCGTCGCGCTCGGCCAGTTCGGATGGGACGCCGTCTGCTCCCACTACCGGGTCCGGCCGAAGCCGCGGTTCGGACATGCCGCAGAAGCCCCGTTGCCGGAAGGGCGCACGCTCGTGGGCTCGTACCACGTGAGTCAGCAGAACACCTTCACCGGCAAACTCACGCCCGACATGCTCGATCGCGTCTTCGCCCGTGCACGCGAGATCGCAGAACCGATGGCTTAGTGTCGGACGCGATGCGGATCCGGCGCGCGATGGTCGTCCTCGGCACCGTTGCGCTCGCCGGGACCACGAGCCTCGCCGCCTGTTCTGGCGGTGCGAGCGGGTACGGACGCGACACCCAGGGCGCCTTCCTCGAGACATGCGTGAACAAGGAGCAGCAACCCGACTCGATCTGTCGCTGCACGTACCAGGCGATCACGCAGCAGATCCCGTTCGACCGCTACGTCGAGATCGACAAGCAGCTCCAGAAGGATCCGACCTCGGTGCCGGACGAGCTGCTCAAGATCGTCGCCGACTGCGCCACGCAGGTGAGCAACTCGAGCTCCCCCAACTCGAATACGTCCGATTCGAACAACTCGGATTCGAACAACTCCGATTCGCAGTCGGGCCGAAGTGACAACAGCGACAACACCGACAGCAGCACTCGTGGCCGGTCGAACAGCTCGTTGTCGACGACGTAACCCTTCAGCAGGCTGAAGAGCGGCTCGACCGTGCGAGCGACGGAGCCGCCAGGCGGAGGAGCGGCCACACGCGGCCGCCGTGGCCGGGGAACGCAGTGATCAGCGGGGGAAGTCGATGGCCGAAGCGGGCCAGCGTTCGCGGCTCTTCTTCGACAGCTTGTGCATGAGCGCGATGGCACCAGGGTCGTCGTCGCCGGGACGGACCTCGACGACACCGTCAGCGATCATGCGGCTCATCACTTCGCGACCGAGCTCGGTCCGCACGACCGTCAGCGTCCAGTCCGCGTAACTGCCGATGCCACCCGTCGAGATGTCGGCATGTTCCGCGGCGAAGTCGGGGCACGCGTTGCACCCGTCACGAGTCCACGCGTGGCATTCCTTGAGGTTGATCTCGTGATAGCTGCCGTCGCGCATCCAGATCTGGAACACGCCTTTGATGTTCATCTTGACCATGTCCTGCTTGCGCAGGCCGTACTTGGTCTCGAACAGCTCTTCGAAGATCGCGTCGTCGAAGCTCTTCGAGCACAACAGGCCGATGGTGAACAGGAACGGCTTCGACGACTTGCCGACCTTGCGATGCCACATCACGGCTGGGCTCGACGTCTGGCAGCCCATCCCGACCAGGGCCAAGCGCGACAGGTTGCGCGATGCGGGCTTCGAACACCGCCATCGGGTTGGCCGAGTACGTGTAGCGGCTGCCCGCGCCCTTGAGCACCTCTTCCTTCGTCGTGGCGATACCGGGGATCGCTTTCCAATCACCCTTGTCGCCCTCGAGGTACGAGGTCGAGCGCGCCGTCGATGTAGTCGTTGTCGAGCAGCCAGATGAGCATGGCGGACACGAACCCGCCGTCCTGGCCCGTGTCGTGGATGAAGTCGTCGCTGGCTCGGGTCAGGAGGATGTCCTGGTAGATCCCCGACGGCTCGTCGGCTCGGCGGACGCGGCCGAAGAGGTGCTCGTCCGCTTCCGGCTCCCACGAACGGAACCGCGGACAGGCACGCGTGCAGCTCGTGCAGCCCTTCACACCGTGCGTGCAGTCGCTCGGACCGAGCTCGTCTTCGAGGTGGAAGGGCTTGTAGCGCCCGAGGGTGTCGTCGTAACCGAGGACGTCGTGCGGGCACACGATCACGCACCCGGCGCAACCGGTGCAGAGGCCGCCCTCGACGACCTCCTCGTAGAGCTCCTTCCACTGCGCCGTCCACCGCTCACGGGCCGGCGCGGGCGCTTCCTCTGCGATCGCCATCAGTCGAAAACTAACGGGTCGAAAGGGTTCATCACCGAGTTGGCCCTCGCATGTGCCTCGACAGGTCGCCCTGCAGGTCCGGATGGATGATCCGCTCGCTGAAGCGCCACGCGCCGTCGACCTTTTCGAACTCGTCCTCGTAGCGCCCCGCGATGATCGGTTGCAGCGGGATGCCATCGGTCGCCTGGAGCACGGTGAAGTACGAGCGCGCCGTTGCCCGCGTGGACGCGCTGTCGACGTCGATGACCAGGTTGGTCATGACGTGCTTGGTTCGCGGCGTGCCGTCTTCGTAGAGGATCACGCCGCCGTATCCGCGGCGAATCTCGTCGGTGCCGTGCAGCCGCTCGGTCCTCGTGCCGGCGCCCCAGGTGGCGTGCTCGAACAAGCCTGCGAGCCCGTCGAGGTCGCCGGCGTCGATGAGGTCGGCGTAGCGGTACACGAGCGCGGTGATGGCCTGCACGTCCTCGAACGACACGAGTGCGGAACGTACAGGGATCTGCCCGGAAGCAGAGGAATGGACCGCGACTTGACCCGCGGGTCAAGATTTGTGGATGGATCTGACGTACCCAGCCGACGCCGAGAATTTCCGAACGGAGATCCGGGCGTGGCTCGAAGAGAACCTCCCTGAAGGCTGGTTCGACGACGACTTCTCGATGACCGCGGAGGAGCGCCGCAAGTTCCAGGAGGACTGGACCCAGAAGCTGTTCGACGGCGGCTGGATCTGCGCGTCCTGGCCCAAGGAGTACGGGGGCAAGAGCCTGTCGATCATGGAGAACGTGGTCCTGAACGAGGAGTTCGCACGTGCCGGCGCGCCGCTCCGGGCCGACTTCTTCGGTGACACGCTCGTCGGCCCGACGATCCTGCAGTGGGGCAGCGAGGAGCAGAAGCAGGAGTTCCTGCCGAAGATCCTCTCGGGCCAGATCTCGTGGTGCCAGGGGTTCAGCGAGCCCGACGCCGGGTCCGACCTCGCCGGGCTCAAGACCCGTGCAGAGCTCGACGGCGACGAGTGGGTGATCAACGGCCAGAAGATCTGGACGACCCAGGCGCAGTACGCCGACTACATCTTCCTGCTGGCCCGGACGGATCCCGAAGCGCCCAAGCACGCGGGCATCAGCTACCTGCTGGTCCCGATGAAGCAGGAGGGCATCGAGGTCCGGCCGATCGTCCAGCCCGACGGGTCGGCCGAGTTCAACGAGGTGTTCTTCTCGGGCGCGCGCTGCCCGAAGGTGAACGTCGTCGGCGGGCTCAACAACGGCTGGAAGGTGGCGATGACGACGCTCGGCTTCGAGCGCGGCTCGTCGGCGACCACGAGCCACCGTCGCTTCGAGAAGGAGCTCGACGCCATCGTCGAGACGGCTCGCCACAACGGCCGGATCGACGACCCTTCGGTGCGGCAGGCACTGGCGAAGCAGTGGTCGCGGATCCAGATCATGCGCATCAACGGCTACCGGACACTGACCGCGGCGGTGCACGACAAGAAGGACCTCGGTGTCGCCGCGCTCGGAGCCACGAACAAGATGTTCTGGTCGGAGACGCACCGCGACACGATGAACCTGGCCATGGACATCCTCGGGCCGTACGCGCAGATCCTCACGGGCAAGGCGTCGGACGTGGACGAGTACGTGCCCGGTTACGGACGGCGCCACGGCCGCGCCGACTACCCGGTGTCGATCCTGCAGGCGTCGTTCTTCTTCTCGCGGTCCGAGACGATCTGGGGCGGCACCGCAGAGATCCAGCGCAACATCGTCGGCGAGCGTGTTCTCGGTCTGCCGAAGGAGCCGAAGCCGGGGTGATCCGGGCGGAGGTTGCCGCCGCGCCGGTGGGGCGGCTGGCGACGCACAACCCGTCGGGCGCGATCGATCTCGTCCCGATCACCTTCGCCTTCGTGAACGGTCACACGCTCGTGACGGCCGTCGATCACAAGCCGAAACGGACGAATCGGCTGCAGCGACTCGACAACATCCGCGCTCGACCTGATGTCACTGTGCTCGTGGACCACTACGACGACGACTGGACGACGTTGTGGTGGGTGCGGCTGCGGGGCACCGCCGCGGTCGACGAAGCGCCCACCGACGACCTTCTCGCGCCCCTGATCGCGAAGTATCCGCAGTACCGGGCGGTCCGTCCCGTGGGACCCGCGATCGTCGTGAACGTCGACGACGTCGTGGGCTGGACCGCTTCCGGGTGACTGCTGAGCGCAGGGGGTCTTCCGCTACCGTCGGATGCCGTCATGTCGACCGGCGCACCACAGAGGGCCGGCCGCTCTCACCGCACCTGGCTTCAGCGATTTGCCATCTGCGCCGGCGTCCTCCTGACCACTTTCTGTCTCGCGGCCGCGAGCCTCGTTGGCTACGTGTACTGGGCCACTGGACGGTTCGCGCGCGCCAACCTGAAACTCGACCAAGCCAGCTCGAGCCAGCCCCGCAACTACCTGATCATCGGGTCCGACAGTCGCGACAACGTCGACCCGAACGACCCGGATGCGGGCGCGTTCCTCGGTCCGGGTGAACCTGGCGGCAAGCGATCCGACACGATCCTGCTCGTCCGCATCGATCCGGTGGCCGGCACGGTCAAGATGCTCTCGTTCCCGCGCGATCTGTGGGTCCCGATCGCGGACTCGGGACAGAACGACCGCATCAACGCCGCCTACGGCCGCGGCCGTCAAGTGCTCGTCGACACCATCCGCAAGGACTTCGGCGTCGACGTCAACAACTACATCGAGGTCGACTTCCGGGGGTTCAAGGGCCTCGTCGACGCGCTCGGCGGTGTCCCCATGTACTTCGACACCGCGATGCGCGACAGCAACACCGGCCTCAACATCACCCAGCCCGGCTGCGTCACGCTCAACGGTGACGAGGCACTCGCTTTCGCGCGGTCACGACATCTGCAGTTCAAGGACGGGCGGGGACGGTGGCAGGACGACCCGACCGGCGACCTCGGCCGCATCACCCGCCAGCAGATCTTCGTGCGGACGGCGCTGCACAAGGCGTTGTCGTTGGGTCTGTTCACGAGCCCGAAGACGTTCCTCGACCTGCTGAACGTGGCGACCAACAGCGTCACCATCGACCAGACCATCGACCGCGGCGATCTCAACGAGTTGCGGGTGCGATTCCAGCAGCTCGATCCGAGCCAGATCCAGACCTACTCGCTCCCCGTCACCGATCACACGACCGCCGCCGGCGCCGCGGTGCTGCTGCTCCAACAGGCGCAGGCACAACCGATCCTCGACGTGTTCCGCGGCAAGGACCCGACCTCTGTGGAAGAGTCGGGGGTCGCCGTCGACGTGCTCAATGGTTCGGGCGTCGCCAACCAGGCTCGCGAGGTCGGA
The DNA here is from genome assembly GCA_963721305.1 of uncultured Acidimicrobiia bacterium. Lineage (GTDB taxonomy): Bacteria > Actinomycetota > Acidimicrobiia > Acidimicrobiales > JACDCH01 > DATAES01. The sequence goes on along the minus strand of CAVRIR010000005.1, from coordinate 991,933 downwards.
CAGGCGTTGGGCGCCGTCGGGTTCTCGGTCGGTCCCGCCGGCAACTCGGCTTCGTCGCCGACCACGACCATCAAGTACGCCCCCGGCTCCGAGCTGGCCGCGGATCTGCTCGCCCGCCACCTGACCACCGCGTCCACGGAGGTCCCTGATCCCACACTCGCGGCGAACCAACTGACGCTCGTCACGGGTTCGGACTTCACGACAGTCATGCAGACGGCCCGCGCGCCCGCGTCCACCCCGACGACAACAACACCGTCGTCCGTGCCCGCAGACGGCACCAGCGACACATCCGGAACCGCGCCGCCATCCAGCTCCACGACCACCACCGTGGTCGGCATCACCCCGGGTGAAGCCCCACCGGGCGTCAGTTGCTGATTGGGTAGGGTTGCTGTTCCTCTCGCCCCCGTAGCTCAGCGGATAGAGCAGCGGCCTCCGGAGCCGTGTGCGCGCGTTCGAGTCGCGCCGGGGGCGCCACTTGCCGCCTTCCGCAGCACGGCGTTCACTCGAACGTCGTGGCGCCGGGGGCGTCGCCCGGACTCGGAGGAGCAGCGATGGACGACAGCGAGCGGCTGCGCGACGCGTACGCACTGCGACGCAAGATCCTCGGCGACGAGTACGTCGATCGCGCCGCAGCCGGCGCTGATCCGATCACGCAGCAGTTCCAGGACTACGTCACGTCGACGGCCTGGGGCGTCTGGACGCGGGGTGGGCCCCTGAGCACCCGCGATCGCAGCTTGCTCGTCCTGGCGATGACAGCCGCGCTCGGGCGCATGGAGGAGTTCACGCTGCACGCGACCGCCAGTCCCCGCGCCGGCGTGACGGACGAGGAGCTCGACGAGCTGGTGTTCCAGATCGTCGCGTACTGCGGTGCCCCAGCCGGCATCGCCGCTCGGCGGGCGATCACATCCGTCCGCGCCGAGCGCGACGCCGGTGCCGGCGCGTCGTCGTGACCGGCGCGGAGCGGGGCACGACCGTCGGAATCGTCGGCCTCGGCAACATGGGCAGCGCGCTCGCCGCCAACATCGTGGCCGCAGGCTTCGATCTCGTTGCCCACGACGCTGCCGGTCCGGCGCGAGCACCGGCGGCGGCGACGTACGTGGACTCCGTGGGCGACGTCGCGCGAGCCGCGGACGTCGTCGTGTTCAGCCTGCCCGACGGCGCGACCTGCGAGGAGGTGGCGGGGGAGATCGTGTCCGCGCCAGATCGGCGCTCGACCCACGTGGTCGACACGTCGACGGTCGGCGTCGATGCGGCACCGCGGATCGAGGCTCGACTCGCGGGCGACGACGTCGCGTACGTCGACGCTCCGGTGTCTGGTGGTCCGGCGGGCGCACGGGCCCGCACGCTCGCCGTCATGTACGCCGGAACCGACGACGCGTGCCGGTGCGTCGAGCCGGTCTTGGAAGCGCTGTCCGATCGACGGTTCCGCGTCGGCGCACGGCCGGGCATGGCGCAGACGGTGAAGCTGGCGAACAACTTCCTGTCGGCGACCGCGCTCGCGGCGACGAGCGAGGCCGTCGCGTTCGGCACTGCCGTGGGGCTCGACATGACGACGATGCTCGACGTGTTGAACGCCGCGAGCGGCTCGAACACGGCGACGAGCGACAAGTTTCCGAACCATGTCGTGACGGGCCGCTTCGCGTCCGGGTTCGTCAACTCGCTGATGGACAAAGACGTCCAGCTCTACCTCGACGCGGTCGAGGCGCGCCGCGGACCGGCGACCGTCAGTGCCGTGGTCGCCGACATCTGGCATCGGTTCGCGACGCAGGAACCCGGCGTCGACTTCACCCGCATCTACCCGTTCGTGACCAACACCTGAGCGCGTGTCGCAAATCGGACGGTCGTCGATACCGTCGACGAGATGGCTGATGTGAACGATTTCAATCGCGACGTCATCGAGGAGTTCAGGGCCAACGGGGGCAAGGTGTCCGGCCCGTTCGCAGGTGCGCCGCTGCTGCTCCTGACCACCACTGGTGCGAAGTCGGGCCAGACCCGCACCAATCCGGTCGTGTACACGAAGGACGGCGACCGGCTCGTGATCATCGCGTCGAAGGGCGGCGCGCCCAAGAGCCCGGACTGGTACCACAACCTCGTTGCCAACCCGACGGTGACGATCGAGCTGCCGGGCGAGAAGTTCGAAGCCAATGCGTCGGTGGCCGAGGGTGAGGAGCGTGATCGGCTCTACGCCGCGCAGGCCGAGGTCATGCCGAACTTCAACGACTACCAGCAGAAGACCTCGCGTCGAATCCCCGTCGTCCTTCTCGAGCGCGCCTCGTAGCCGTTCGTCGTCGCGTCGTACGATCCCCGCGATGGCGGTGACCGGGATGGCGAACCTGGCGGTGAAGGTCAGCGACCTCGAGGCCGCGTGCGCGTGGTACGAAGCGGCCGGGGCGGCGGTGAGCGAGCCCATCGAATGGCAGAACGGCCGGCGCGCCGACGTCTCGCTCGGTTGGTTGCAGCTCACGTTGTTCACGAAGGCGATCTACGAAGACGTGTGTGACCTGCCCGCCGACGGCTTCTTGCATCCGGCGTTGTTCGTCGACGATCTCGATGCGGAGCTCTCGCACCACGACGTGCTGTGGGGGCCGCGCATCGTGTCGGGAACGTTCGGTGTCCGCCGCATAGCGTTCGTGGAAGCGCCGGGTGGCATGCGTCTCGAGTTCATGGAGCAGATCGAGGAGCCGCGATGAAGGTGATCCGCGTGCAGCACGTGAGCGTGAACTGTCACGGACAGCTCGACGAGACCCGACGCTTCTACGACGAGGTGTTCGAGCTGCCGGACATCCCGCGGCCTGAGATCCCCGGTGTCGGGGGCCATTGGCTCGGTCTCGGTGACGCACAGCTGCATCTCGTCGACGCTGCTCGCCGTCCGTCCGGCATCGATCCCGTCGCCGACCACTGGTGCGTCGAGGTGGAAGACGTCGACGTCGCGCGGCGTGAGCTCGTCGAGCGCGGGATCGAGTACGTCGAAGGTGCGCAAGGTCCCGTGGTGCAGCTGTGGATCCACGATCCGATCGGGCGCGTCGTGGAGATCCAGCAGGCGCGTTAGCCGAACTCGGCCAAACGGACGGGCTGGTTGCGGCGACTCGACTCGAGCGCGGCGAGGTTGAAGGCCAGCACCTCGCGCGCCGCGTCGCCCGACCACAGCAGCTCGCCTTCGCCCGTGCGCATCACCCGCAAGAAGTGGCGTGTCTGGTCGCGGAACGACGACGCCCAGTCGTCGTCGAGATCGTGATGTCCCTCGGTGACGCCGTCCACGTACGTCTCGAGTGACGGGATGTGCATGCCGCGCGCCGTGCACTGGTTGACCCGCGCCCATCCGCGCTTGCCCACGACCTCGAACCGTTCGTCGTTCGAGTAGTACCGGCTCTTCATGAGCATGTCGGGCGCAAACGTGATGTCCCACGTTCCCTGGACGCCGGACGCGTGACGCCACATCACCGTCGATGGCGCGTCGATGACGATCATCCCCGGCACGACCTCGGTGTGACCGACCCAGGCCATGACCTCTTCGACCGGACCGAACAGCCAGCGCGCGACCGAGAACTTGTGCCAGCCGTCGTCGAACATGAGGATCCCAGTGCCCTCGAGCGCCTGCTCGAACTGCCATTGGTACGACTCCCACGGCACGTCCCAGCCGCCGTTGCCCGTGGCGATCATCTTCATGTGGAAGCCCGCCGGTTCACCGATCGCGCCGGTGTCGACGATCTGCTTGAGTCGTTGCAGTGGCTCGTAGAACAGGAAGTTCTCCATGACGCGCAGCACGCGCTGATTGCGCTTCGCGGCGTCGAGCATGCGGTCCGCGTCCGCGAGCGAGCGCGCCATCGGCTTCTGCACGTTCACATGGAAACCCGCGTCGAGGATCCGCTCGACGATCGTCGCGTGGCTCGGGGTCGGGGTCAGGACCTCGACGACGTCAAGGTCCCGCGTGAGGAAGTCGTCGAGGTCGGTGTGGCGGGATGCGTCCGGCCACTCCGCGGCCCGGTCGTCGAGCTTTGCCGTGTCCGCGTCGCAGAGGGCGACGATCTCCGCGTCCGGGTTGCCGCGATAGCCGGTGATCGTCAGGTCGTAGACGCGTCCGAGTCCGAGGATGCCGACACGCAAGGGCCGGTCGTAGGGCACGAAGTCCATCGGCCGATCATGCCCGACGCCGCGGTTTCGCACCGACCGTCGGGCGGGTAGTGGTCGTCCGGATCCCCGAAGGTCGAACGGCGGCGGGTCGTGTCGTCACATCGGGAGCTCGGACATGAGGGTGTTTCTCATCACCACGCTGTTGCTGGTCGGATCGAACACGTTCATGACGCTCGCCTGGTACGGGCACTTGCGCTGGCTCGACCATCGGGCCTGGTACATAGCGGTCTTCGCCGCGTGGGGGATCGCCTTCTTCGAGTACATGCTGCAAGTGCCGGCGAACCGGATCGGCTTCACGAAGATGAGCCTTCCGCAGCTCAAGGTGCTGCAGGAGGCGATCTCACTGACGGTCTTCGTGCCGATCATCGCCCGCCTGTTCGCCGTGCGGTTCCGGTGGGACTTCCTGTGGGCGGCACTCTGTCTTCTCGGCGCGGTGTTCTTCGCCTTCCGCAGCGGCTTCGACGCGGGGTAGGTAGCTTCTCTTCTCGTCATGGACACCCGTGATGTCAGTGTGCGCATCGCAGGTGACGACGATTTCGACGGCGAGGTCGCCGTGCTGGCGTCGCTGCGGCGGACGTGGTGCGAGGAGAACGCCGGTGGCCCGATCGACGACGGTGCGTTCTCGCGATCGTTCGTGGAGTGGTGGGAGGTCGAGCGGGCGACGCGCACGTTCTTCGTGATCGAGCTCGACGGTCGACCGATCGGGATGGCGAACGTGAAGCGCTACAGCCGCATGCCGGTTCCCGGCCGGGCGAGCGCCGGATGGTGGACCCGCACCTCCCGTCGCCCTCCCCATCACATTGATGTCTCAGCCACCGAATCCGGTGGCTGAGGCATCACAGAACGGTGGGCGCTGACTTCTGTGTCGTCTGAGCCACCGATCCGGTGGCTCAACCATCACAGAAGACGGTCGGCGTGTGCCGCGCCCGATGTCCGATTCGCCGTCTCTGCGCCAGTAGGCCGTCACGTAGGATGCACCGATGCCGGACAGCAGCGTGCTCGTGGTCGACGACGATCCGGTGATCCTGAAGCTGCTCGAGGTCAACTTCGAGATGGAGGGGTTCAACGTCCTGCTGGCCCAGGACGGCACAGAGGGCATCGAGGTCGCTCGCCGCGAGCAGCCCGACATCATCGTGAGCGACATCATGATGCCGAGGCAGTCCGAGCTCGAGCTCGTGTCAGAGCTCAAGGGCGATCCGGCCACCAGCAACATCCCGATCATCCTGTTGTCCGCCAAGGCGCAGAACGCCGACGTCCGTTCCGGGATGGACGTCGGCGCGGACGACTACATCACCAAGCCCTTCGAACCGCTCGACCTCGTCGACCGTGTGAACCGGTTGCTCGAGTCGAACGCATCCAAGCGACCCAGCTGACAGCCGGAGCGCATCCGTGATCCGTGAAAGTCTCGAACGTTCCTTGCGCGACGCCCTCGTCGCGATCGGTGTCGAGCCGCCGGCGGTCGTGCAGCTCGAGCGACCGGCGCGGCGTGAGCACGGCGACTGGTCGTCCAACGTCGCGCTCGTGTCGGCGAAGCAGGCCGGACGCCAACCCCGCGAGCTGGCGACCGCGCTCGCCGAGCACCTGACCGCCGCTCCGCCCGCACATGTCGAGCGGATCGAGCTCGCTGGGCCCGGCTTCGTCAATTTTCACCTCCGCCCGACCTGGCTCACCGAGGTGCTGGTCGACGTCGTCCATGCTGGCGAGGCCGACTACGCACGGCCTGAGTTCGGCGCCGGCACGCGTGTCAACGTCGAGTTCGTGTCAGCCAACCCGACCGGACCGCTGCACGCCGGCGGCGGCCGGTGGGCGGCGTACGGCGACGCACTGTCGAACCTGCTCGAACGGTGCGGCTACGCCGTGACCCGTGAGTACTACCTGAACGACCGCGGCACGCAGATGCGGCTGTTCGGAGAATCGCTCGCCGCCGCGAAGGCCGGCCGGCCGGTGCCCGAGGACGGCTACCGAGGCGAGTACATCAAGGAGTGGGCCGCCGAGATGCCGGACGGCGCCGACCCGCCCGAGTGGGGGTACGAGCGGGTGAAGCGAGATCTCGCTTCGACGTTGTCGCGCATGGGCGTCGAGTTCGACGTGTGGTTCAGCGAGCAGTCGCTCGTCGATCGCCAACTCGTCGAGGCAACGCTCGGCGACCTCCGCGCGCACGGCGAGGTCTACGAGGACGACGGCGCGACGTGGCTGCGCACCACCGACTTCGGCGACGACAAGGACCGCGTGCTCGTGAAGTCCGACGGCGAGCCGACGTACTTGCTGCCGGACATCGCCTACCACCGTGACAAGTTCGCCCGCGGCCACGACCTGCTGATCGACATCTGGGGCGCCGACCATCACGGTTACGTCGCGCGACTGAAGAACGGCGTGCGCGCGCTCGGCCACGATCCCGACGAGCTCGAGATCATCCTCGGCCAGCTCGTGCTGCTCGTTCGCAACGGCGAGCCGGTGCGGCTCTCCAAGCGGGCAGGCGATCTCGTCTTGCTCGACGACCTGCTCGACGCGGTCGGACCGGACGTCGCGCGGCTCACCTTCCTGCTCCAGTCGCTCGATACTCGCCAGACCGTCGACCTCGACGTCATCACCGCGCAGTCGATGGAGAACCCGGTCTTCTACGTGCAGATGGCGCACGCGCGCATCGCCGGCATCGCGCGACGGGCCACCGAGGTGGGCGCCGAGCGACTCGCGCTCGAACAGGTCGATCTCTCGTTGCTCACGCACGAGCGCGAGCTCGACATCCTGCGCGTTCTCTCAGAGCTGCCGGAGGTCGTCGTGGTCGCGTGCAACGAACGGGCGCCGCACAAGATCACGACGTGGGTGCGCGAGCTGGCGGACCGGTTCCACGGCTTCTACCACGACTGCTATGTGATCGGTGAGGGCGTCCAGCCCGAGCTCACGCAGGCGCGCTTGTGGTTGGTCGAGTCGGCCCGCATCGGACTCGCGATCGGCCTCGGGTTGCTCGGGGTGTCCGCGCCCGAGTCGATGTAGCCGGACGCGATGACCCGCCCCGTCCCACGGCACGTCCTGCCGGACACCGCTGCCGTCGACGGGCGCGGCTGGCTGACGATCGCCGGGTGCTCGACGGACGACTTGGCGAGCGAGTTCGGCACGCCGCTGTTCGTCTACGACGAAGCACATCTCCGTGCCCGCTGTCGTGAAGCAGTCGAGGCCTTCCCGGATGGCGTCGCGTACGCGACGAAGGCGTTCCTGTGTCGCGCCATGGCCAAGCTCGCGCTCGACGAGGGGATGGTGCTCGACGTCGCCACCGGCGGTGAGCTGCACGTCGCGCTCGCGGCCGGCGCGGCCGGTGACCGGCTCGTGCTCCACGGCAACAACAAGAGCGTCGACGAGCTGCGCCAGGCCCGTGAGGTGGGCGCCACGATCGTCGTCGACTCGTTCGACGAGTTCGACCGGCTCGAACAGCTGCACAAGGACGACGGACGCGCGCCTCGCGTGCTCGTGCGCTTGACGCCAGGCGTCGAGGCGCACACGCACGAGTTCATCCGCACCGGTCAGATCGACTCGAAGTTCGGCTTCGGGGTGGCATCGGGCGCGGCTGACGCGATCATCGACCGCGCTCGCGCGAGCGAAGCAGTGCACCTCGCGGGCGTGCACCTCCACATCGGCAGCCAGGTGTTCGTAGCGGACTTCTTTCACCAGGCGATCGAGGTCGTGGCTCCCTTCCTGCAGCACCTCGACGGCACGCTCGAAGAGCTCTCCATCGGCGGCGGACTCGGCGTCGCTTACGTCGACGGAGAAGAGGCGCCGACGATCACGCAATGGGCGCGGTCGGTCCGTGACGCGGCGACCGCGGCCGGGATCCGCGCCCGGGTCACGGCCGAGCCGGGTCGGGCGATCGTCGCCGGCGCGGCCATTACCCTGTACACCGTCGGCACCGTGAAGGAGCTTCCCGGTGTCCGCACCTACGTATCGGTGGATGGCGGGATGAGCGACAATCCCCGTCCGGTCCTGTACGGCAGCGGCTACGAAGCGTTCCTGCCGCGGGCGCCCTTCGCGGACCGGCCTCGAGCCGTCACCGTCGTCGGCAAGCACTGTGAGTCGGGCGACCTGCTCGTGCGAGACGCGTCGCTGCCCGACGATCTCGCGGTTGGCGACCTGCTGGCCACACCGGTCACTGGTGCCTACGGCCATTCGATGGGATCGAATTACAACAAGGTCCTTCGTCCCGCCGTCGTGTTCGTGCGGGACGGTGACGCGCGGCTGGTCGTCCGGCGGGAGACGCTCGACGACCTGCTGAACACCGACGTCGACTCGGATCCCTATACCGATCTCGGCTGACCGAGGCGGCCACTACCGTGGACGGTCGTGAGTGACCACGACGGGCAACCGGTCCATCGAGTTCGGGTCGGCATCCTCGGCTGCGGCAACGTCGGTGCGCCGCTCGTCGACCTGATCCAACGTGGTCGCGACGAGATCGCGTCACGAACCGGCGTGCAGCTCGAAGTCGCGGCCGTCGCCGTTCGCAGCGCGTCGAAGGAGCGCAGCGTCGACCTCCCGCCGGGCGTCCTCACCACCGACGCCGCCGCGGTGGTCGACGACCCGAGCATCGACGTCATCGTCGAGGTGATCGGCGGCATCGAGCCGGCGCGGACGCTCATCGGCAAAGCGCTCGCCACCAAGAAGCCGGTCGTGACCGGCAACAAGGAGCTGCTCGCCAACGTCGGTGCGGAGCTGTTCGCCGCGGCGAACGATGCCGGTGTCGACCTGCTCTTCGAAGCCGCGGTCGCGGGCGGCATCCCGCTCATCCGGCCGCTGCGAGAGTCGCTCGTCGGCGAGCGCATCACTCGTGTGATCGGCATCGTCAACGGCACGACCAACTACATCCTCACTCGCATGACCGAGGAAGGCGTCTCGTACCACCAGGCGCTCTCGGAAGCACAGAGCCTCGGGTACGCGGAGCGCGATCCGACGGCTGACGTCGAGGGCTACGACGCCGGTGCCAAGGCGGCGATCATCGCTTCCATCGCGTTCGGCGCGCGTGTCGTCGCCGGCGACGTGTACCACGAGGGCATAAGCGGCATCACCGAGGCCGACATCGCGTTCGCGAAGCGGCTCGGCTACGTCGTGAAGCTGCTCGCGATCGTCGAGTCTGTCGACGGCGCGATCGGCGTACGCGTGCACCCGTCGATGGTCCCGCAGAGCCACCCGCTCGCCAGCGTGCGCGAGAGCTACAACGCGGTGTTCGTCGAAGGCGAAGCCGTCGGCAATCTCATGTTCTACGGACGAGGAGCCGGCGGTTCACCGACCGCGAGTGCAGTGCTCGGCGATCTGATCGACGCGGCGACGAACCTGCGCAAGAACTCGAGTGCGTCGGTCGGCACCCTTGTCGAGGCGCGCATCCGGCCGATCGACGAGGCGCGGTCCGAGTACTACCTCAACCTCGAAGTGGCAGACCGTCCCGGCGTTCTCGCCGCAGTTGCAAGCGTGTTCGGGCAGCATGACGTGTCGATCCGCGCGATGGAGCAGGAAGGACTCGGCGAGGAAGCTCGGCTGATCTTCATCACCCACACCGCGCGCGAAGCAGACGTCCAGGCGACGTTGCGTGGCCTGCGCGATCTCGAAGTCGTCGACCGCGTCGGCACGCTCCTCCGAGTGATCTCATGACGCGATTCGTCAGCACGCGCGGTCGTGCGCCCGAGCTCGACTTCGAAGACGCAGTGCTCGAAGGGCTCGCGCGCGACGGGGGGCTCTACGTGCCCGAGGCGCTGCCGAAGCTCCCCGGCGAACTTCCGCATTCGTACGCCGATGTCGCCACGCTGATCACCGGCGTCGACGCGGACCTGGTTGCCGAGGCGTATGCCACCTTCGACCACAAGGACGTGTGCCCGCTCATCCAGCTCGACGCGGAACGCGACATCTGGGTGCAAGAGCTCTGGCACGGTCCGACGCTGTCGTTCAAGGATGTCGCGCTCCAACTGGTCGGCCGGCTCATGGACGCCGAGCTCGACCGGCGCGGTGAGCGGCGCGCGATCGTCGTGGCAACATCCGGCGACACCGGCTCGGCCGCGATCGCGGCGTGCGTCGGAAGGGCGAACCTCGACATCGTCGTGTTGCACCCGGCCGGACGGGTGAGCGACGTCCAGCGACGGCAGATGACGACGGTCGACGAGCCGAACGTGCACAACGTCGCCGTCGAGGGAACGTTCGACGACTGCCAAGACCTGGTGAAGGCGATGTTCGCAGACGAGGCGTTCCGCGTCCGAGCTGCAGCTCGGCGCCATGAACTCGATCAACTGGGGACGAGTCCTCGCGCAGATCGTGTACTACGTCACCGGACAGGACTCGATCGGCCGGCCGTGCACGTTCGCCGTCCCGACAGGCAACTTCGGCAACGTGCTCGCCGGTTGGTACGCCCGGCGCATGGGCACGCCGATCGAACGCTTCATCATCGGATCGAACCGCAACGACATCGTGGCTCGGTGGGTGACGAAGGGTGCTCTGATCACGGAAGAGGTCGTGCCGACCATCAGTCCGGCGATGGACATCCAGGTCTCGTCGAACATGGAACGGCTTCTGTTCGAGCTGCTCGATCGCGACGGTGCCCGCACGGCCGAGCTGATGTTGCGCTTCCGTGATCTCGGGTCGGTCGAAGCGCCCCGCGATCCGGTGTTCGCGGCAGCCCGACTCGACGACGACGAGACGACTGCGGTCATCAGTGATGTCCATGACCGCTACGGGTACCTGATCGATCCGCACACGGCGGTTGCGATCGGCGCCGCGTCACGAGTACGTCGAGTACGTGGGGATCGGGTCGACGACGACATTGCTCCGATCGTGTGTCTCTCCACGGCGCATCCGGCGAAGTTCCCTGACGCGGTGGTGCGCGCCACGGGCATCGAGCCGCCGATCCCCGATCGGCTGGCGAGCGCGCTCGAAGGCGAAGAGCGCTACGACGTCGTGGCTGCTGACCTCGACGTGGTCAAGGCGCTCGTGCGCGCCGCTGTCTCTCGCTGAGCTACGCGCTGAGCGCGAACAGCTCTGCGAAGTTGCCCGAGTAGAACCGGTCGAGCGCGTTCGCGCTCACGCCCTCGAGCGTCGACTCGAACTTGCCGAGTGGATCCTTCGTGCCCTCTGGATGCGGATAGTCGGACGAGAACAGGAACAGCTCTTCGCCTGCCTGGTCGATGAGCCAGCCGACCGGCTCGGTGGGGAAGGGCGTGAACCGCACCTGCCGCCGGATGTAGTCCGACGCAGCCATCGGCAGGTCGGCGAGCAGCGGCTCGCTCTTCTTGAAGGTGCCCTGCGCGATGTCGATGCGGCGCAGCAGGGCCGGGACCCAGAGCGCTCCCTGTTCGATCACGCCGCACATCAGCCGTGGGAACTTCTCGAACACGCCGTCGAGCACCATCGCCGCGATGAAGATCTCGGGCGGGTTGTGCAGGACCATGTAGTCCTTCGAGCGGATGTTCTCGCCGCCGCCGAGGAAGTCCGTCGGCTTGGGTCGCCCGTTCTGATGGAAGCTGGGGCGCAGCGGACGCCCGCCGCCGCCGACGTGAAGCATCAACGGCACATCGGCATCCTGCAGTCGCGCCCACACGCCGTCGAGATCGGGATGGGTCGGCGAATGGGTCTTCGGTGGATGCGACGGCACGAGGATCGCGCCACAACCGAACGCCATCGCTTCCTCGACCGCTGTCACCGCGCGCTCGGGATCCTGCAACGGCACGAAGCCGACCGCGATCAGGCGATCGTCGTCGCGGCAGAACTCGCCCATGGCGCGGTTGTGGGCGCGCGTGCCGCCGTAGAGGAGGTCGGGATCGCCGTCGAGGAACTGCGTGGGTGCGAACGTCGAGAAGACCAGTTGCTTGTCGAACCCGAGCAGGTCGAGCGCGTGGCTGCGCTCCTCGGGATCGAACGCGCCGTACGCGCTCCATCCCTTGCGGGTCATCAATCCGGCTTCGATGGTGTCGAGCGTGACCGCGCCGGCCTTGCGCTCGTCGGCGTCCCGCACGGCCTGGTCGGCCAGCTTGCCCGCACCTCCGAGGTACAGCGGCCGGATCCGCTCCCGCATGTCCGGGTCGGCATAGGTGACGAGCCAGTCGCTCGTCTCCATCACATGGCTGTCGGCGTCGTAGTAACGGCGCCCTTCTGCGTAAGGCATGGCTGGATCCTCCGCCGTCATTCTCGCACGCCCGGCATAGTGTCGGCAGATGAAGTACGTGGTGTGCGTCCCCGACGGTTGCGCCGACGAACCGATCGACGCGCTCGGCGGGCGCACGCCGCTCGAGGCGGCGTCGATGCCGACGCTGGCGCGCCTCGCCGCGCGGGGTGAGGTCGGTCGCGCCGCCGTGATCCCGCCGGGGCTGCCGCCCGGGTCGGACGTCGGCAACATGTCGATCCTCGGGTACGACCCGGAGAGGTTCCACACCGGCCGGGCGCCGATCGAAGCAGCCGCGCTCGGCCTGCGCTTGCGAGCCGATCAGGTCGCGTACCGCTGCAACCTCGTGACGGTCGGCGACGACGGGACGATGGTCGACTTCGCGGGCGGGCATCCCGCATCCGATGCGGCCGCCGAGGCCATCGCCGCGCTCGACAAGGAGCTCGGTGGTGACGGGGTGTCGTTCCATCCGGGGGTGCAGTACCGACACATCGTCGTCGCACCGGCCGACTGGGCCGACGCCGAGTGCGCGGCGCCGCATGACTTGTCCGACAAGCCCGTGGTGCTGCCGAGCGGGCCGGCCGCGGGCAAGGTCCAGGCGCTGATGGACGCCTCGCGCGACGTCCTCGCCCGCTTCGACCTCGCCGCCAACCAGGTGTGGCTGTGGGGGCAGGGCTTCCAACCCGACATGCCGGCGTTCCGCGACCAGTACGGCGTGCACGCGGGGCTGTGCACGGCCGTCGATCTGGTGCGGGGCCTCGGCGTCCTGACCGACATCGATGTCGTCGAGGTCGAAGGTGCGACCGGATGGTTCGACACGAACTACGAGGGCAAGCGCGACGCCGCGCTGCGCGCGCTCGAAAGCGACACCGATCTCTTTCTCGTGCACGTCGAAGCCACGGACGAGGCGGGGCACGCGGGCGACCTCGACGAGAAGGTGAAGGCGCTCGAGAACTGGGACCGCCGCATCCTCGCGGGACTGATCGACGGCCTCGATGCCATCGGGCCGTGGCGTTTGCTCCTGCTGCCGGACCATCCGACGCCGGTGCGGCTGAAGACCCACACGACCGACTCGGTGCCGTACCTGCTCGTCGACGCTTCGGTGGACGGACCGGGCGGCGTCTACTCCGAGCCGGCGACGGCGGCGTGCGCGCCCGTCCCGGGCCACGCGCTCATGGGCCGCCTCGTCACGTGAACGACCCCTCACCGGTGCTGAGATCGGCTCGACCATGCGAGCGACGGAGCCGCCAGGCGGAGGAGCGGCCATACGCGGCATGCGTGGCCGGGGAACGCAATTAGCTGAAGCGCGTGACGTAACCGCGGCGGCGGAACGTGTCGAGCATGTGGACGATGAACCAGTAGCCCAACCCGCACAGCACGATGGCGCCGACGTAGCCCCACAACACCTGGTCCCACGGGACGGGGTTGCCGTCGAGCAGTGTCCGCATGGCGGAGAACGCGTACGTGGTCGGCAAGATGCGCGCGATGGGCTGCACCGCGGCCGGCAACGCGGAGATCGGATTGAAGACGCCCGACAACGCGAGAAACACGAAGTTGAGGCCCCACGCGAGGATCTCGGCCGACTGCCCGTACCGCAGGATCAATCCGATCACGAACAGCGAGATCGACCAACCGACCAGCAGCAGGATGCCGACGATCGGCACCAGCCCCCAGCCGATGCTTCCCAGATTGAACTGGTAGGTCACGAACGCGACGACCGAGATCGTGGTCATGGCGAGCGCCAGCTTCATGAAGGCGTAGACCACGAGTCCGGCCGCGTACTCGCCTTCGGTGATCGGCGTCGTCATGATGTTGAGCAGGTTGCGCGACCACGTTTCCTCCATGAACCCGGTCGTCACCGCGATCTGGCACTGGAACAGGACGTGGAAGAGCATGATGCCGGCGAGCAGGTAGGGCGCGGCTGCTCGGGACGCGTTGTTCTCCTGCGCGACGAACGCGCCGAGCGAGCCGAACAGCAACACGTCGAACAACGGCCACACGGCGATGTCGAACCAGCGGTTCGGACTGCGCCACAACACGTACCAGTGGCGTCGCACCACCGTCATCACTCGTAACCAGCTCATGTCACTCGTCCGGGTCCATGTCGGTGCCGGCCAGTTGCAGGAAGACCGATTCGAGATCGCGGTGGCCGAACGTGGCGGCGACCTCTTCAGGGGTTCCGTCGGCGACGATGCGCCCGCCGGCGATGAACACCACGCGCTCGCACAGGCGCTCGACCTCGACCATGTTGTGGCTCGTGACGAGGAGCGCGGTGCCGTCGTTCGCGCAGATGTCGAGCAGTCCGGCGCGCACTCGGTGCGCGACGTCGGGATCGAGCGACGCGGTCGGTTCGTCGAGCACGAGCAGCCGAGGCTGGTGCATGGATGCTTTGACGATGCCGACGAGCGTGCGCTGTCCGGACGACAGCTCCATGCACATGCGGTTGGCCAGGCCGGTGATGCGGAAGCGGGCGAGGCCACGAGCGACCGCCTCGTCCGCGGCCTGGCGTCGCATCCCGTAGAAGCCCGCGAACACGGAGAGTGCTTCACGCACGCGCAGCCGGTCGGGGAGCGGGAGGTAGCCGGCGACGAACCCGACGTCGGCCATGGCCTTCGATCGCTCCTTCGGCAGTCGATGGCCGAGGATCTCGATGGTGCCTTCGTCGGGGATGACCGCGCCGAGCAACATCAACAGCGTCGAGGTCTTCCCCGCGCCGTTCGGGCCGAGAAGCGCGACGCGTTCGCCCATGCCGACGACGATGTCGATGCCGTCGACGGCCTGGACGTCCTTGAACTTCTTGCGCAAGCCGCGCGCTTCCAGAACTGCCCCCACACGACTCAGTCTGGCCGACCGGTCTCGCTCTACCGGCGGGAAATACCACGAGGACACATCGCGGTTGTTGCCGGTCTCGCTGGGTGGTCGCTAACATATTTTCCGCGTCAACCGCTCAATCGAGCGAGGTGCCGCAGCCGAAACACTCCGGTGGGGATCCGTGTGCACTTCCGCTGGAGACCCGCGGGAACGCGCCGCACGCACCTCCGTACTGCGTCGGCGTCCTGGCTGTTGTGTGAGCCCACCAACGGCTGACCCTCAGAAACGAGGTGATCGATGAGCGTCGAGGCGACTGCACTCTCACGCTCGAAGCTGGAGCAGAAGGACCGCAGCGAACTCGCCGCGATCGTCGAGGCGATGGGTGGCAAGGCGGGGTCGCGTGCGAAGAAGGCCGAGCTCGTGGAGCTCGTGCTGCAACTGGCCGGCGCCGTGCCCCCACCCGAGTCGTCTCGGGAGAACGGGTACGACCGCAGCGACAACGACGGCCGCGACAACGACGGCCGCGACGGCAACGGCCGCGACGGCAACGGCAGCCTCGCGACCGAGTCCGCGACCGAAGCCGCTCCGGCGTTCGACGCCGCGCCGACGACGCCTGCGCCACAGATCGAGCAGGCGCCGTCGTTCGACGACGAGCCGCCGGCCGAGTGGGAGCTCGCGATCGCGGCCGAGGCCGCTGAGGCGAGTCCTTCAGCGGCAGACCAACCGGATCAGTCCACCGCCGGACAGACATCGCACGAGCATCACGACGAACCGCGTCAGCAGGGTCGCGCCGCGAGTCAGAGCGACGGTGGCTCGAATGACGGTGGACAGGGCGACCGCGGCGGTCCCAGGCAAGGCGGCGGCCAAGGCCAGTCGGGCCAAGGCGGCCAAGGCGGGCAAGGCGGCCAAGGCGGCCAAGGCGGCCAAGGCCAGTCGGGTCCACAGCAGCGCGATGACGGCGAGCCGGGCAACCGCCGCAGACGCAGGCGTGGACGTGACCGTGACCGTGATCGCGACCGTGATCGCGACCGCGATCGCGAGCGTCCGAACCAGCCGGAAGAGCCGTTCACCGGCGAGCCGGTCGAGGTCGAGGGCTATCTCGACCTGCGCGACGAGGGCTACGGCTTCCTCCGCTTGAAGGGCTTCCTGCCGTCGAAGGACGACGTGTACGTGTCGGTGAAGCAGGCCCGTCAGTTCGGTCTGCGCAAGGGCGACTACTTGAAGGGCGCCAGCCGTCCGGCGTCGCGCAACGAGAAGAACCCCGCGCTGCTGCGCATCGACTCGGTCAACGAGATGGATCCCGAGCAGGCGCGCAACCGCCGCCGGTTCGAGGACCTCACCCCGTTGTTCCCGGACGAGAAGCTCCGGATGGAGCTCGCCGACGATCCGTCGAACATGACGAACCGCATCATCGATCTGATCTCGCCGATCGGAAAGGGCCAGCGGGGTCTGATCGTGTCACCGCCGAAGGCGGGCAAGACCACGATCATGAAGAACATCGCCCGGGCGGTCGAGGTCAACAGTCCCGACGTGAAGCTCATCGTGTTGCTCGTCGACGAGCGACCCGAAGAGGTCACCGACATGAAGCGCTGGCTGCAGCGGGGTGAAGTCGCGGCGTCGACGTTCGACCGTCCGTCCGACGAGCACACGGTCGTCGCCGAGCTCACGATCGAGCGCGCCAAGCGCATGGTCGAGATGGGCGAGGACGTGGTCATCATCCTCGACGGCATCACCCGGCTGGCCCGCGCCTACAACCTCGCCGCACCGGCGAGCGGCCGGATCATGTCCGGTGGTATCGACGCCGGCGCGCTGTACCCGCCGAAGAAGTTCTTCGGCGCCGCCCGCAACATCGAAGAAGGCGGCTCGCTCACGATCCTCGCCACCGCTCTCGTCGAGACCGGCAGCCGGATGGACGAGCACATCTTCGAGGAGTTCAAGGGCACCGGCAACATGGAGCTGCGGCTCGACCGCAAGCTGTCCGAGCGGCGGATCTATCCCGCCATCGACGTCGACGCCTCGTCCACCCGCCACGAGGAGCTGCTCTTCGCCCGCAACCAGCTCAACATGGTCTGGAAGCTGCGGCGGGTGCTGTCGGGTCTGTCGGGGGGCGAAGGCGGTGGCAACAACGGTGCCGGCCTCGAGCTGCTCATCGACCGGATGAAGACCTTCAAGTCCAACGACGAGTTCCTGGCCGAGATCGCCAAGGCCCCGTCGATCTCCGGCTGACTGCTGTTCGTTCTGGCGTCAGGAGCGGCGGATATCCGCCGCAGCTGACGCCAGAACGGGAAACGCCTCTAGACTGCGAGACCCTATGAAGGCCGATATCCATCCGAATTACGTGGTGACCGAGGTGCGGTGCTCGTGCGGCAACGTCTTCACCACCCGCTCGACCAAGGGCGACATGCACGTCGAGCTGTGCAGCGAGTGCCATCCCTTCTACACCGGCAAGCAGAAGCTCGTTGACTCCGGAGGGCGCATCGACCGGTTCGAGCGTCGCTACGGTCGGCGCAAGAAGTCGTCGTAACCGCAGTCGGCACATCCTTCGATTCTGAGCGCGCCAATGCGCTCTTCGACGCCCGGCTGGGCGGGCTCGTCGCCCGCCACTTCGGCGTCGAGCACTCCGATCAGGCCAGCTTCGCGGGCGGTGCGGCGCGCATCGCCGGGCCGACCGCGTGGATCTTCGTCGACGACGACGTCTCGCGGGCAGTCGGCACCTCCATGGCCTGGGGTCGTCGGCACGGCATCGACGAGCTGCACCTGATCGTCGAGCGCGATGGGGCGGACGAGCTGGCTCGGCGAGCCTCGTTGTTCGTCGATCCGCCGACGGTGTGGCGCCTGCACGGCACCGACCTCGAGCAGGTGCGCGACGGGAAGCCGTTCGCATCCCTCGATCGCGCCGCTGACGCAGACGCGGACGTCCTGACACTTCTCGTCGACGCGGGCCTCGACGTCGTCGCCGAGTACGGCCATGTCGCCGGGGAGTGGCGCGGGCTCGAAGTGGCGCGCGTCGTCGGCGGTGCGCTGCAAGTGGGCGTCGGCGAAGCCGACCGTGAGCTCACCGCGATGGTGCACGGCGAGCTGTCGCCGCGGGACGCATTGCTACGGGTGGTCGACATCGTCCGGGTGACGCGTCGTCCTGGCGCGCCCCGCCATCCGCTCAACCAACTCGTTCCCGAGCGTTGGCTGCGTTGGACAGTCCGACAGGACCCAGGTCGCATCGGCCTCGATCAGATCGAACCGGCGCACTTGCCGAGAGCCCGGCGCGGCATGCGAGAGCGCGACATCGCCGCGGCGACCGCGGACGGCACGGTGGTCGTGTGCTCGGTGGGCATCGACCTCGACCTCGTCCCTGCCGCCGCCGACGCACGCCAGGCCCTCGACCCGGACGCGCACCTCGTGCTCGTCGTACCCGAACGCGACGATCATCCGGTGACGCGCGCCCAGGCCGAACGGCTGCGATCACCGGCAGAGGTCCGTACGGTGACCGGCGACTGGCGTTTGTAGCCTTCGACCCGTGTTGGAGCGCCTCTCCGGTCTGGAGACCGAGTTCGCCGACGTCGAGGCGCGCCTCGCCGATCCGGACGTCTTCGCCGATCAGGCGCGCTACGCCGAGCTGGCCAGACGCCACAAGGAGCTCGACTCCATCGTGTCGCGTGCACGCGAGCTGCGGTCGCGCACCGACGACCTGGAAGCGGCGAAGCAGATGCTGTCCGATTCTGCCGGCGCCGATCGCGAGTTCGCGCGTGAGGAAGCCGACGCCGCCACCGCGGACATCGAACGGCTCGACGGCGAGCTCAAGCTGCTGCTGCTGCCGAAGGATGCGAACGACGATCGCAACGTCATCGTCGAGATCCGGGGCGCGGAAGGGGGAGAAGAGGCGAACCTCTTCGCCCGCGACCTCTTCCAGATGTACCAAGGCTTCGCGCAGCGCATGGGTTGGAAGCTCGAAGTGCTCGGTTCCGACGTCTCAGCGATGGGCGGATACAACGAGATCACGTTCCTCGTGTCCGGTGACGGCGTCTGGACCCGCATGAAGCACGAAGCCGGTCCGCACCGCGTGCAGCGGGTACCCGTCACCGAGTCGCAGGGACGGATCCACACGTCGTCCGCCACCGTGACGGTGTTGCCGGAGGCCGAAGAGGTCGACGTCGCCATCGACGAGCGCGATCTGCAGGTGGACGTGTACCGCTCGTCCGGTCCCGGCGGACAGTCCGTGAACACGACCGACTCGGCGGTGCGCATCACGCACAAGCCGACCGGGCTCGTCGTCGCCATGCAGGACGAGAAGAGCCAGATCCAGAACCGGGCCAAGGCGTTGCGGGTGCTGCGCTCGCGCTTGCTGAAGCTCGAGCAGGATCGCCAGGAAGCCGAGGCGTCCGAGGCGAGGCGTGGTCAGATCGGCGGCGGGGGACGGAGCGAGAAGATCCGCACCTACAACTTCAAGGACAACCGCGTCACGGATCACCGCATCAATGTCACGCTGTACAAGCTCGAGCGGGTCCTCGCCGGCGAGCTCGACGAGATCTCCGACGGGCTCGTGCACGATGAGCAGACTCGCCGCCTCTCCGAGTCGGTTGCCTGACGGCCCGAGCTGGCGACAGCTCCTCGACGAGGCGACCGTCCGCCTGGGTGATCGCACGGAGGCGCGGTACATCGTCGAGGAGGCGAGCGGACGCGAGGGGGCCGATCTCGTCCTGTTCCTCGACACGTCTGCGCCTGCGCTGCCCTTCGCGCGCTACCAACGGATGGTCGAGCGACGCGCCAGTGGCGAGCCGTTGCAGTACGTCGTGGGGCGATGGGGCTTCCGCTCGCTCGACGTTCATGTCGATCGACGGGCGCTGATCCCACGTCCGGAGACCGAGATCGTCGTGGAGCATGCGTTGCGTGTCGCCGACGAGTTGAGCGCACGGACAGCGGTCGATCTCGGAACGGGATCCGGCGTCATCGCGCTGTCGCTCGCGGTCGAACGGGTCACGCTGTCGGTGTGGGCGACGGACGCGTCGCCGGACGCGCTCGCGCTGGCGACCGCGAACCTCGCAGGTGTCGGGCGCGCGGCAGCGCGCGTCCGCGTGGCCGAAGGCGATTGGTTCGCGGCGTTGCCGGATGAGCTGCGCGGCGCGATCGAACTGGTGGTCAGCAACCCGCCCTATGTCGCGGCCGCCGATCCACTGCCCGCCGAAGTGGCCGACTGGGAACCGACGAAAGCGTTGATCTCGGGACCGACGGGACTCGAGGCCATCGAGCGCATCGTCGCCGAGGCGCCTGCGTGGATCGCTCGACCGGGCGCGCTCGTGCTCGAGATCGGCGAGACACAGGCTGACGCCGCGAGCGCACTCGCCTCGGCCGCCGGGTTCCGGTCAGTCGATGTGGAGGTGGATCTGACGGGCCGGCCACGAGTGCTGGTGGCCCGCGTCGACGATCGCTAGTGGGGCGACGTGTTGAAGAGGCGGCGCAGACGTCCGCCTCGGTCGGCGTCGTCCGCCTCGTCGCCTTCGGTGATCAGCTTCCGACGCATCGGCACCCTCTTGGGGTGTTTGAGGCGGACCGCGGAATGACAACCTGGGTTCGTGCAGAAATCGGTTCGGATCGACGATGCCGGCGCGCTCGACGCTGCGGAACGGGCGCTTCGGGGTGGCGCGGTCGTCCTCCTGCCCACGGACACGGTGTACGGGATTGCGGCTTTGCCCGATTCGGACGCGGCGATGGAGCAGCTCTATGCCCTGAAGGGACGGCCGGCGTCGGTCCCGATCGCCATCCTGGTGGCGTCGCCGGAGCAGGCCGCCGACCTCGCCGCCACGGTTCCCGCCGCCGCCGCCCGGGCCATGGACGCGTTCTGGCCAGGGCCGCTCACGGTCGTGCTCGACGCCCGCGATCCGCACGGGTCGGACGGCCAGGACGGCCGCCCGACCGTTGGCGTTCGTTGCCCCGCGCACGACTTCGTCCGGGACCTGGCGAGGCGGGTCGGCCCGTTGGCGGTGACGAGCGCCAACCGTCACGGTGAGCCCACGCCCGTCGCCGCGGACGACGCGGCGAACGCCCTCGACGGTGAGGTCGCGCTGGTCGTGGACGGTGGTCCGTGCGATGGCACCGCGTCCACCGTCATCGACGGCACCGACCTGGCGTTGCCCGTGCTGCGCGAAGGTCCGATACGCAGGCAGGAGATACTCGACGCCGCGCTACGGTGACGCGAACTCGCGAGGGGGACGAATCGATGCCGTTCCGGAAGAAGATCGACGATGGTGCTGAACGGCTCACTCAGATCGAGCTGTTCGAGGGCTTCAGCCCGGCCGAGTTGCAACGGATCGCGGAGCTCGTCGAGGAGGTCCAAGCCGAGGCGGGCGCGGTCCTGACCGAGCAGGGCAAGCCAGGTCAGGAGTGCTACATCGTCGTCGAGGGCGAGGCGTCCTTCGAGGTCGGGGGCGAGCGCAAGGGGAGCATCGGCCCCGGCGAGCCCATCGGCGAGATGTCGCTCATCGACAACCGGCCCCGGTCCGGAACCGTCCGTGCGCTGACCCCGATGAAGCTGCTCGCACTCGATGCGAAGCGGTTCCGCATGCTGCTCGACGAGATGCCCAAGGCGAACCGGGCGATCATGGCGAAGCTGAGCGAGCGCCTCCGCAACGTCGACCTCGCCTGACATCTCGCAACGCCCGGGCGTTGCATCGCCCCAGCGCGCAGCGCTGAGCGTCAGAACGTGAGCGCGCCTTCGGCCGACAGGTGGGCGCTGCGGCCGGCGAACTCGTCGACGGTCATGCGCTTCAGGACCTCCTGGTCCTGCGTCGTGCCCCACGCACGGCGTCCGTCCGGTAGCAGCACCGCGGCGATGCCGTTCTCGGGATCACCGTCACGGTTGTGCATCACCGTCCACGCCTCGACGGATACCGTCCCGTCGTGATCCGTCGTGACCTCCCGCGGCGTCGTCGCCGCGTCGGTCTCGTCCTGCGCGTCCGCCCAACGGAAACCGGAGGCCGGCGGCTCCGTCGAGTAGATGCCGATCGCGTGCTTCGTCGTGAAGCCGCCGTTGGCCGTGCACATCCCGTAGTCGCCGGGGTTGGCGCGCAACCGGTCGGACATCGTCGCGATCGAGTGAGTGACGTAGTTGTTCCACGGCCCGCCGGCGAACGACAGTCCACCCGTCACGGTGAGCGGACGGGACGGATCATCGATCGCGAGCCCCAGTTCCTCCGCCGCGATCTGCACGGCGGAAGGGAAGCACGAGTAGAGGTCGACGTGCGCGATGTCGTCGATGCCGACGCCGGCGAGCGAGAGCGCCTGACGTCCAGCAGCACGGATCGCAGGCGACGAATGCAGATCGCCCCGGTTCGACACCGCAGCGGTGTCGTGCGCATCGGTGCCGCTGTGCGGGAACACCCACCGATCCCGAGGCACGCCGAGGCGCTCTGCCGCCTCGACCGAGCACAGCAGCAGCGCGGCGCCCTGCTCGACGGCGTTGTTCGAGTTCATCAGCTTCGGATACGGAAAACCGATCCACCGGTTGTCGGGTCCGGCGGTGCGGATCTCCTCGGCGCTGTACTCCCGCCGGATCCACGCGTTCGGATTGTCCGCGGCCACCGAACTGAACCGGGCCCACAGCTCGGAGATCCGAACCAGGTGGTCGTCGATGGAGCGCCCGGCGGCAATGCGCAACGCCTGCTCGAAGATCGGGTACACCTGCACGGGCATGGCGACGCCGCGCGCCAGCTCGGCCGGATGGATCATCTCGAACGGCTTGCCGAACACCTCGGCCTCGGGCACCGACTCGTCCTGCAGCGTCCAGTCCGGCCGCGAGTCGCTGCTGCGCAACGACATGCGCGTCCGCCACGCCTCGGCGCCGCCGATCAGCACGACGTCGGCGCGTCCCGCGGCGATGTCGAGCGACGTGCGGTTGACCCACGCCTGCGACATGTTGCCGCCCGGCTGTGAGACGGCCGTGTGACGCGCCGATGACCCGATCCGTTCCGAGACCAGCGCGCCCGGATCGCGGTAGCGCCACGACAGCAACGAGATGATGCGCACCGAGTCGACCGCTTCGAGGATCGCGGCGGCCCCGCTGTCAGCGGCCGCAGCCCGCGCCGCGGTGGCGATGAGATCGACCGGTTCGAGCGGCTGATCGCCCTTGTCCGTGCGTTGGTTGTGCTGTCCGGTCCCGACGATGACGGGCGTTCGCGGATCGAGGCTCCGGGCGGATGGCATCGACCAGACGGTAGGCGGGGCCTGGTCACTGCCTACAATCGCCGCATCGACGGTTCTCCCTCCGCGCTTCGGGTCGCCATCGGATCCGACCACGCCGGCTTCGCGCTGAAGCAACACCTCGTCGGCGTCCTGAAGGAGCTCGGCCACGACGTCGACGACCACGGCACCCACAGCGAGGAGCCGGTGGACTATCCGATCATCTGCGCCGGCGTCGCCCGCTCCGTCGTGCGCGGTGACGCCGACCGCGGCATCGTCATCGGCGGCAGCGGGCAAGGCGAGCAACTCGCCGCCAACAAGGTCCGCGGCGCACGGGCCGCGCTGTGCAACGACCTGTTCACCGCCCGCCTGTCGCGCGCGCACAACAACGCCAACGTGCTCTCCATTGGTGGGCGCATCGTCGCCCCCGGGCTCGCCGACGAGATCCTGAAGGTGTGGCTGGAAACGCCGTTCGATGGCGGACGGCATCAGCGCCGGCTCGAGCAGCTGGCCGCGATCGAGGAAGAGGAACGGACGACATGAACGAGCGAAGCGAGGGCATCGCGGCCGAGCGACCGCTAGGGAGCCGGACGCAGATGGGGTCCGGGGGCGCAGGTCCCCGCAAGAACATGACTGCTGAACATTGGCCGGTCGAGCGGGACACCGAGCTGTTCGCCATCATCGAGCGCGAGTTCGAGCGCCAGAACTCGACGTTGCAGCTCATCGCATCGGAGAACTTCACGTCGCCCGCGGTGCTCGAGGCAACCGGGTCGGTCCTCACGAACAAGTACTCCGAGGGCTATCCCGGTAAGCGGTACTACGGCGGCAACGAGGTCATCGACCAGGTGGAGGATCTCGCCCGCGAACGCGCCAAGGCACTGTTCGGCGCCGCGCACGCGAACGTGCAACCGCACGCGGGCGCCAACGCCAACATGGCCGTCTACCTGGCGCTGCTACAGCCCGGCGACACGGTGCTCGGCATGCGCCTCGACCAGGGTGGGCACCTGACCCACGGTTCGCCGGTCAACGCCAGCGGCAAGCTCTACCACTTCGTCGCCTATGGCGTCACCGAGTCCGACGAGCGCATCGACTTCGACGAGGTGCGCGACGTCGCGCGTCGTGAGCGGCCGAAGATCATCGTCGCCGGCGCGACGGCGTACCCGCGCATCATCGATCCTCGACCGTTCCGCGAGATCGCCGATGAGGTGGGCGCGCTGTTCATGTTCGACGCGGCGCACGTGGCCGGGCTCATCGCCGGTGGCCAGCATCCCAACCCGGTCGAGCACGGGGCCGACATCGTCACGTTCACGACACACAAGACGCTGCGCGGCCCGCGTGCCGGCTGCATCCTGTCCACCGCGGAGCTGGCCGACACCATCGACAAGTCGGTCTTCCCGGGTCTGCAAGGTGGGCCGCTCGACCACGTCATCGCCGCCAAGGCGGTTGCGTTCTTCGAAGCCGCCCAACCGGAGTTCAAGGAGTACGCCGCCCAGATCGTCCGCAACGCCGGCGCACTCGCCCGCTCGCTTGCAGAGCGCGGACTGCGGCTCGTCTCCGGGGGTACCGACAACCATCTGATGCTCGTCGATCTGCGCACGTTCGACGCCGACCTGTCCGGCAAGAAGGCGCGACTCGCACTCGACAAGGCCGGCATCAGCCTCAACGAGAACACGGTGCCGAACGACCCGCGGCCGCCCTACATCGCGAGCGGGCTGCGCATCGGGACGCCGGCGACGACGACGCAGGGGATGAAGGAGACGGAGATGGCGACCATCGGCTCGCTCATCCATCGCGTCCTCGTCGGACGGGACGTCGACGCCGAGGTAGCCGCCGTCCGTGAAGAGGTAGTCGACCTCTGCTCCCGCTTCGTCCCCTACCAGTGACCCGATTTCGGGGCGATTCCGGTGCTCGAGCGCCGGAATCAGCCCGGAGTTCGAGGCGGGGACGCGTCGAATGACGCAGGCGTACGCCGTCGTGTTCGGCGTCACGTTCCTGACGACGCTCGGGCTGACGCCGCTCGTGCGCCGGCTCTGTCTGCGGCGCGGCATCCTCGTACCGCCCGGTCAACGAGCGGTCCACCGCACACCGATTCCCAACATCGGCGGACTGGCGATGCTGGCCGGGTTCCTCGTCGGCATGGGCGTTGCCGCTCTTCTCGGCGAGTTCAAGGAGATCTTCGAGTCGAGCTCGGTCCCGCTCGGCATCGTCATCGGCGCGCTCGTGATCTTTTCGACCGGACTGATCGACGAGCTGCGCAAGGTGCGAGGGGAAGGTGTGTCCGCGCCGGCAAAGCTCGCCGGCATGGTGCTCGCGGGGAGCGTCCTGTCGCTCGCCGGTGTCAGCACGATCTTCTTCCGCGTGCCGTTCCTCGGGATCTTCTCGTTGACGCCGGACCTCTCGGCCTTCGTCACGGTTCTCTGGGTCGTGGGCATGGCCAACGCCATCAACCTGATCGACGGGCTCGACGGGCTCGCCGCGGGCATCACGGCGATCGCGGCCGGCTCGTTCTTCGTCTACAGCGCCAGGCTCGACCACGTGGGCGTGCTCGCGGCCGGCAACATCGGTCCGCTCCTCGCACTGATCACCGCGGCGGCGTGCCTCGGCTTCCTGCCGTGGAACTTCCATCCGGCGAAGATCATCATGGGCGACTGCGGGGCGCTGTTGTTGGGCTTGCTGATGGCGTCGTCGACCATCTCCGTCGGTGGCTCGACCGACACGTCGTTCAGCGGTCAGTCGTTCTTCTTCTTCGCCCCGCTGTTCATCCCGCTCGTCATCCTCGGGGTGCCGATCATCGACACGGCGTTCGCCATCGTGCGGCGAGCGACGCACCGGTCGGGACTGGCCACGGCGGACAAGGCGCACCTCCACCACCGGCTCATGCGCCTCGGCCACGGCCAGCGCCGCAGCGTCCTCATCCTGTGGACCTGGACCGCGCTCCTGTCCGGGATGGTGCTGTATCCGAGCTTCACCGGCCGCGGTGACGCAGTCGTGCCGATCGGGATCGCGGCGCTCGGACTCCTTCTGTACACCGTCTTCCATCCGGGCGCCCGCCTCGCCCGCCAGAACGAGGAGGGTCGTGCCCCTTCCAACGGCAACGGCCCCGGCGTGAGCGAACAGGACGAGCCCGCCTCCTCGTTGGCGGCTGCCGAGGCGCACCACTAAGTTCGACCGCCGTCACCGGCCTGAAACCCCGTCTGCACCGCGATTTCGTTGCCACTGCAGATGGAATTTGCGTGCCCGAAATCGTGTGTTCTAGATTGCGAAACCATTCACAAGGTCTGACGGGACGTCCAGATGGACCTCAACGAACGACGCCAATTGAGCAACGGCGCTGGTGAGGCGCTGACCCGGGCCTTCGAGCTGGTGCTGACGCCGGTGATCTTCGGATTCCTCGGCTGGCTGCTCGACGGCAGGCTCGGCACCCGCCCGCTCTTCATGCTGCTGTTCTTCGCACTGGTGCTGGGATACGAGTTCTGGAAGCAATACATGGCCTACGAGGCGCAGATGAAAGCGCACGAGCAGCGGCTTCCCGGCGCGCGCCCGAAGGACGAGTCGTGAGCGACGCCCAGCCCGCCGCCATGGGCGCCAACGCGGCCAACCCGGCGGCGGTCACCCAGGACGTCGAGACGCAGCTCGCCTTCGACATGCTCAAGCACGCCGTCCCGTTCGCCCCGATCATCGTCCTTCTGTCGTGGCTGGTGTGGGGGTCGCGCGGCGCCTGGTCGGCCCTGCTCGCCGTCGCCGTGGTCGTCGTGAACCTGTTGCTCTCGTCGTTCTCGCTGGCCTGGGCCGCCCGCGTGTCGCCCACGGCCTTGATGGGTGTCGCGCTCGGCGGCTTTCTCGTCCGCATGATGCTCGTCACCGGCGTGGTGGTCGCCGTGAAGGGCAGCGCGTGGGTCAACCTCACCGCGCTCGCCGTGGCCATCCTCGTGACCCACCTCACCTTGCTCGTCTGGGAGACCCGGTACGTGGGCGCCAACCTCGCCTACCCCGGTCTCAAGCCTCCGCAGAAAGGCGCGTGATGCCGTCGCTCCTCGCTCTCGACTTCCCCCCGATCAGCCACGCGGTCGAGTGGCCGATCATCTTCGGTGGCGACTGGTTGGGCGTGAACAAGGTCGTCCTGCTGATGTGGCTGACCGTCATCGTCGTGTTCACGTTCTTCCTCATCGCGAGCCGCCGGCAGACCCTCGTGCCCGTCGGTGTGCAGAACATCGCCGAATCGACCGTCGACTTCGTTCGCAACGGCATCATCCTGCAGACGATGGGCGAGGACGGGCTGTGGTACACGCCCTTCCTCCTGATGATGTTCGCCTTCATCTTCGTCGGCAACATCTGGGAGATCATCCCGATCGCGCAGATGCCGGTGAACGCCCGCATCGCGTTGCCCTTGTTCATGGCGCTGCTCGTGTACGTCATGTACCACGTCGTCGGCGTCAAGCGGCAGGGCCTCGGCGGTTACCTCAAGTCATCGCTGGTGCCGCCCGGCGTGCCGAAGCCGATCCTTCCGCTGCTGGTGTTCATCGAGCTCATCACGCTGCTCATCACCAAGCCGCTGTCGCTGTGCGTCCGGCTCTTCGCCAACATGTTCGCCGGCCACCTGCTGCTGATCACGTTCGCCATCATCTGCTCTGCGCTGTGGGCCGTTCAGTGGCAGATCGTGATCCTGCCCTTCTCGGGCTTCCTGCTCATCGCGCTGACCGGCTTCGAGGTCCTCGTCGCGTTCCTGCAGGCGTTCATCTTCTCGATCCTGACTGCCGTCTACCTCGGCCAGTCAATGCACCCCGAGCACTGATAAAGGAGATCCACGTGCTTAGTGTCATTGCCCAAGCGGCGTCGACGACGCCCGACATCACGCCGGGCCTCACGGCCATCGGCCGAGGCATCGTCTACGGCGGCGCGGCGATCGGCCCCGGCATCGGCATCGGCCTGGTCGTCGGCAACGCCATCACGGCGATGTCGCGGCAGCCGGAGTCGGCGGGCATGGTGCGCACCACCATGTTCCTCGGCATCGCGTTCACCGAGGCGCTCGCGCTCTTCGGCTTCGTGCTCGCGTTCATCATCTCGGGTTAGGAGTCCCCATGCGCATGCGATTGCTTCTCGCCGCGGTGGTTGTTGCCGCGGGCGCGGTGCTGTTCGTGCCGGGTGCAGCCAGCGCGGCGCCCGCTCAGACCAACACGACCTCGACCAGCGAGTCGGCGACGTTCGCCGACTCCGCGGCCAGCGAGTGCTCCAAGCTTCTCGATGAAGGCAAGAAGGTCGACGACTGCCAGAAGGCGCCGAGCCCGATCCTGCCCGCGAAGAACGAGCTCATCTGGGGCACCATCTCGTTCGTCGTCCTGTTCGTGCTGCTCTGGAAGTTCGCGTGGCCCGGCCTCAAGAACGGCATGGACTCGAGGACCGAGCGCATCCGCGACGACCTCGGAGCCGCCGACACGGCCAAGGCCGAGGCCGAGCAGATCCTCGAGGACTACAAGGCGCAACTCGCCGACGCCCGCAACGAGTCGGCTCGCATCATCGAGGAGTCGCGCCAGCAGGCCGACGCGCTCCGGCACGACCAGGAGCAGCGGCTCCAGGGCGAGCTCGCCGCCATGCGTGAGCGGGCTTCGGCCGACGTCGAAGCGGCGAAGCAGCAGGCCGTCGCCGACCTTCGCCGTGAGGTCTCGACGCTGGCCATCAATGCGGCCGAGCTCGTCGTCCAGCGCAACCTCGATCGCCCTACGCAAGAGCAGTTGGTCGAGAACTACATCAACCAGCTCGCGAGCCGGTCGAACTGACATGTGTGAGCGAAGCGAACACATGGCGGCCGAGCGACCGCTAGGGAGCCGGACGCTGATGGGTTCCGGGGGCGCAGCCCTCGAGGAAACATGAGTGACGTCACGGAGGTCGCCGACTCTCCGCAGAGGCCGACGGACCGCATCGGTGCCTACGCCGATGCGATGTTCGACGTCGCGCTCGCCGAGGGCATCCTCAGCGAGGTCGAGGACGAGCTGTTCCGGTTCGCCCGCGCCTACGAGGCGTCCGACGAGCTGCGCGACGCGCTCACCGATCCGCACATCCCTGCCGGCCAGGCGTCAGCAGATCGTCGAAGACCTCCTCGGGCCGCTCGCCACGCACGTGACCACCGCCCTCGTGTCGATGGTCGTGGGTACGGGACGCGCTCGTGAGCTGCCGACCATCATCGACTCGCTCGTCCGCAAATCGGCCGAGGCACAGAAGAAGGCGGTGGCCGAAGTCCGTTCCGCCGTCGAGCTGACCGACGATCAGCGCCGCCGGCTCGCCGACGCGATCGAGAAGGCCACCGGCAAGTCGGTCGAGGTGAAGGTCGTGGTCGATCCGTCGGTGCTCGGCGGCATCGTCACCACGGTCGGCGACACGGTCATCGACGGCTCGGTCCGAACCCGGCTCGAACAACTCAAGAACACGCTCTAGGACCAGGAGCAGGAAAGCCATGGCTGAGCTCACCATCAACACCTCGGACATCGCGGCGGCGCTCGAGAAGAACCTCGCCGACTTCAAGCCCGACATGTCGATCTCCCAGGTCGGGCGCATCCTCGAAGTCGGTGACGGCATCGCCCGCGTGTCAGGCCTCCCTGACGCTGCGGTCAACGAGCTGCTCGAGTTCGCGGACGGCACGCTCGGCCTCGCGCTGAACCTCGACGAGGAGTCGATCGGCGCGGTGATCCTCGGCGAGTCGTCCAGCATCGAAGAGGGCCAGACGGTCAAGGCCACCGGCCGCATCCTCTCTGTTCCCGTCGGCGACGGGTTGCTCGGCCGTGTCGTGGACGCGCTGGGCGAGCCCATCGACGGTCGCGGTCCGCTGAGCAACGTCGACAGCCGGCGCATGGAGATCCAGGCGCCCGGCATCACTGGCCGCAAGCCGGTGCACGAACCGTTGCAGACCGGCATCAAGGCCATCGACTCGATGACGCCCATCGGCCGCGGCCAGCGGGAGCTCGTCATCGGCGACCGCAAGACCGGCAAGACGACGGTGTGCGTCGACACGATCCTGAACCAGAAGGGTCAGGGCGTGAAGTGCATCTACGTCGCCATCGGCCAGAAGGGCTCGACGGTGGCGAACACCGTCAGCATCCTCACCGAGCACGGAGCGATGGACTACACGGTCGTCGTGTCGGCGCCGGCATCGGACTCCGCGCCGTTCAAGTACCTCGCCCCGTACGCCGGATGTGCGATGGGTCAGCACTGGATGGAGAACGGCGAGCACGCGCTCATCGTGTACGACGACCTGTCGAAGCAGGCCGAGGCGTACCGGCAGATGTCGCTGCTGCTCCGCCGCCCGCCGGGCCGCGAGGCGTACCCCGGCGACGTCTTCTACTTGCACAGCCGCCTGCTCGAGCGCGCCGCGAAGCTGAGCGACGAGCGCGGCGCCGGCTCGTTGACGGCACTGCCGATCATCGAGACGAAGGCCGGCGACGTGTCGGCCTACATCCCGACCAACGTCATCTCGATCACCGACGGTCAGGTGTACCTGATCGACGACCTGTTCAAGTCCGGTGTGCGTCCTGCGGTGGATGTGGGCATCTCCGTGTCACGCGTTGGTGGCGCAGCGCAGATCAAGGCGATGAAAGCCGTGTCCGGCACGCTCAAGCTCGACCTCGCGCAGTTCCGTGAGCTCGAGGCGTTCGCCACCTTCGGCTCCGAGCTGGACAAGGTGTCGGCCGCGCAGCTCGAGCGCGGGTACCGCCTGACCGAGCTGTTGAAGCAGAACCTGAACTCGCCGATGGCGGTGGAGGAGCAGGTCGTCTCGATCTTCGCCGGCACCGGCGGCTATCTCGACGACATCCCCGTCGGCGACGTGAAGCGGTTCGAGGTCGAGCTGCACGAGTACATCCGCACTCGCCATCTCGACATCCTCGATACGGTCCGTGAGACCGGTGCGCTCCCCGACGGTGACGCGCTTGCGAACGCGGTGACTGCCTTCAAGGACCAGTTCCGGCCGACCGAGGTCGTCGAAGTCACGACCGAGGACGCGGAGTAGCGGACTCGTGCTCGTCCGATCGTTCCCGCGCACGTCGCCTTCGGTGCCGCCAGGCGCCAGGGGCCACTCCGCGGAGACAGCCAGCGCCGCGAGCGCTCGCAGCGGAGGAAAATAATGGCCGGTGGGCAGGAGCGAATTCTTCGCCGGCGGATCAAGTCCGTCGAGTCGACGAAGAAGATCACCAAGGCGATGGAGCTCATCGCCGCGTCGCGCATCGTCAAGGCGCAGCAGCGCGTTGCCGCCGCGCGGCCGTACAGCGAGCGCATCACCGAGGTCATCCGCAACCTGGCCGCCGGCGGTGGCGGGCTCGATCATCCGTTGCTCAAGGCGCGCGACGAGATCCATAGGGTCGCGTACGTCGCCGTCACGGCGGACCGCGGTCTTGCCGGTGGCTACAACAACAACGTCATCCGCGCCACTGAGCGCGCCATGCGCGCCGATCGCGACGCAGGCCGCGATCCGAAGCTGTTCGTCGTCGGCAAGAAGGCGCTCGGCTACTTCCGGTTCCGCGGTACGCCCATCGAGTCGTCGTTCCTCGGTGTCACCGACCAGCCGACCTACGAGCAGGCGCGCGAGATCGCGCATGCCGTTGCGGACGCGTTCGGTCGCGAGGAAGTCGACACGGTCGACCTCGTGTACACGCAGTTCCTGTCCGCCGGCTCGCAGCGCGTGGTCGTCCGCCGATTGCTGCCGCTCGACACCACGAAGATCGAACAGGCTGCGGAAGGCGGCATGACCGCCGGCTACGAGTTCGAGCCCGATCCCGACTCGATCCTCGAGCGTCTCCTGCCGCGCTACGCGGAAGCTCGCCTGTTCGCGGCGCTGCTCGACGCGTCGGCGTCGGAACACGCGGCGCGACAGCGGGCGATGAAGTCCGCCACCGACAACGCGGAGGAGCTCATCAAGACGCTCAGCCGCGCGATGAACCGGGCGCGCCAGGACGCCATCACCACGGAGATCATGGAGATCGTCGGCGGTGCCGAGGCGTTGCGCCAGAAGAGCAACGGGCGCGAGGACCTCTTGCCCGACAACCTGACCTCCGAAGATCTCCTTCTCGATTCGCTCACCGCGAGGACCTGACATGACCGTTACCGAAACCGCCCCCTCGACCGAGACCGAACTCAAGGACGGCAAGGTCGTCGCCATTGCAGGACCCGTGGTCGACGTCGAGTTCCCTCGTGGCTCGCTGCCCGAGATCAACCACGCGCTCGCAGTTCACCGTCGAGCTCGGGGGTAGCGAGGTCGAGATCACCGCGGAGGTCGCACAGCAGATCGGTGACGGACGCGTGCGGGCCATCTGTCTGAAGCCCACCGACGGTCTGCGCCGCGGCACCGCGGTGAGGAACCTCGGTCGCGGTCTCGCCATGCCCGTGGGCGACGCGGTGCTCGGCCACGTGATCAACGTGCTGGGTCAGCCCCTCGACGTCGATTCGCTCGAGGGCGTCGAAGACACGTGGGACATCCATCGCGAGGCGCCCTCGTTCGACAGCCTCGAGCCGAAGCGGATCATGTTCGAGACCGGCATCAAGGTCATCGACCTGCTCACGCCGTACCTCCAGGGCGGGAAGATCGGACTGTTCGGAGGTGCCGGCGTCGGCAAGACGGTGCTCATCACCGAGATGATCAACCGGGTCGCGACGCAGCACGGTGGTGTGTCGGTGTTCGCCGGCGTCGGCGAGCGCACCCGTGAGGGCACCGACCTCTTCATCGAGATGGGTGAGACCGTGATGGGCGACGGCGTCACGCCGGTGCTCACCAAGGCGGCGCTCGTGTTCGGTCAGATGGACGAGCCGCCGGGCGTGCGTCTGCGCGTCGCGCTCTCCGCCCTCACCGTCGCGGAGTACTTCCGTGACGTGAAGGGCCAGGACGTGCTGCTGTTCATCGACAACATCTTCCGGTTCGTGCAAGCGGGCTCGGAGGTGTCCACGCTGCTCGGCCGCATGCCATCCGCAGTGGGTTACCAGCCGACGCTGGCGGACGAGATGGGCGAGCTGCAAGAGCGGATCACGTCCACCCGCGGTCGTTCGATCACCTCGCTGCAGGCGGTGTACGTCCCCGCCGACGACTACACCGACCCGGCGCCGTTCACGACCTTCACGCACCTCGACGCGACGACCGAGCTGTCCCGCCAGATCGCGGCACTCGGCATCTACCCGGCGGTGGACCCGCTGGCGTCGACGTCGACCATCCTCGCCCCAGAGGTCGTTGGCGACCGTCACTACCACGTGGCGACCCGCGTCCAGGAGATCCTGCAGCGGTACAAGGAGCTGCAGGACATCATCGCGATCCTCGGCCTCGACGAGCTCTCCGAGGAAGACCGCGTCACCGTGAACCGTGCCCGGAAGATCCAGCGCTTCCTTTCGCAGCCGTTCTTCGTCGGCCAGGTGTTCACCGGACTCGAGGGCATCAACGTGCCGATCGACGAGACGATCGACTCGTTCGAACTGCTGGTCAACGGTGACCTCGACGATCTGCCCGAGCAGGCGTTCCTCAACGTCGGCAACGCCGACGGCGCCCGCGCCAAGGCGAAGCAGCTGCAGGAGAACTAGAGGACAGTGGCGTTCGAAGCGCAACTCGTATCGCCCGAGCGGGTGCTGTACGCGGGGCAAGCGACGCAGGTGCTGTGCCGCACGGCCGGCGGCGGCGACATCGCGTTCCTCACCGGCCACGCACCGATGATCGGCGCGCTCGACACCTGGGCGTTGAAGGTGACGACGGTCGACGAGGGCGAGCAGTGGTTTGCCGTTCATGGCGGGTTCGTCGAGGTGTCCGGTGACTCGGTCATCGTCCTGTCCGACGTGGCCGAAGCGGCCGAGGCCATCGACGTCGAGCGCGCCCGCGCCGCCCACGACCGCGCCGAGGCCGACCTGCGCACGGATCCGGACAACGAGGAGACCAAGGCCGCCCTCGTGCGTGCCGACGTCCGCATCGACGTCGCCTCCAAGTAGCCAATTCCGCCGTTCTGGCGTCGGATGCGGCGGATATCCGCCGAGTTTGACGCCAGAATGCGAGGCGGGATGGCGACCTGGGGGGATCTCGAGCGGGAGGCGCCGGAACTGGCGGCCTACGGGGCGGAGCTGTTGCTCGGTCCGCCGGCGTTCTTCGCGACGGTCCGCGACGACGGCGTCCCTCGCGTGCATCCGGTGACGCCGATCATCGGCGGCGGGCAGCTGTTCCTCTTCATGGAGCCGACGTCCCCGAAGGCTCGCGATCTCGACGAGCGTGGGTCGTACGCGCTGCACAACGGCGTTCCGGATGCCAACGGCACCGGGGGCGAGTTCTGGCTCTTCGGCCGCGGCGAACGGGTCGAGGACGTCGAGCTGCGCGAGGTCGCGGCGAACGCGTCTCGCTACTCACCGGCGGATCGTTACGTGCTGTTCGAGCTCTTCGTCGACGAGGTGCGCTGCAACGGCTATGGCGACGTCGAGTTGCCGAGGCCGGCGCGCTGGCGCGCGAGGTTGACGTGCCCCGCGTCCGACTCGCTATCGCGCTGCTCGTCCCGGATCCGGCGGCGACGGAGATCGACGGCCTCCGGCGCGCCTTGGGCGATCGCGGGATGGCCAATGTCGTGCCGCACATCACGCTGATCCCACCGGTGAACGTGCGGGAGGACGAGGTCGTCGACGTCCTCGCCGCCGTCCGTGCCGCAGCGTCGGCGAGCGAGCCGATGATCCTCCGCCTCGGTCCGCCGATGACGTTCGAGCCGGTGAGCCCCGTGGTGTACCTCGAGGTCGGCGGCGACGTGCAGCGAGTTCACGAGCTGCGAGATGCACTTCACGCCGGGCCGCTCGCCCGTCCGCTCGTGCACGCCTTCGTCCCGCACGTGACGATCAGCGAGGACTGCTCGAGCGAGCGCATCGAGAGCTCGTTGCATGCACTCGCCGGCTATGAGATAGAGGTTCGCGTCGATCGGTTGCACCTCCTGCGCGATCGCGCCCCAGGGCCGCGACGGTGGAACCCCGTGGCCGACGCCGCGTTCGAGCATCCGTTGGTCGTCGGGACCGGGGGATTGCCGACGGAGATCTCCGTCACCGAGCTGGCCGATGTCGAGATCGCGTTGTTGTTCACGCACGACGCGCCGGCGGTCCCGAAGGGGGCGCGTCCCCTCGTCGTCGTCGCTCGCCGCGAGCGAGAAGTCGTCGCCGCGGGGCGCGGCTTCGCCGACGAGAACGGTCCGCGGCTCGTCGAGATCGTGGGGGATCGAGAGCTCGAGCGGCTGCTGCTCAGGGCGGCGACGCGCTCAGCCGACGATCGATCCTGACCGCCTCACGCTGATCTGCCGCCCACCACTGCGCGAACACGATGCCGGCCATCACGAGTGTGAGCAGCTCACCTGACACCCACAGGATCCCTGCCGCCGCGTGCTGATCTGAAATGGATGGATAGAACTTCGGTGCCAGCGGCGTGGTCGTCGTGAGCAACGCGACACCGAGAAACGCGTGGAACGGAACGGCCACGAGCACCGCGAGAAGTCGTGCGCCGTACGGCACGCGTCGAGGCATGACGTCGATCCCGACCAAGGGCCAGAGGAAGAGCGAGCCGACGACGAAGAAATGCAGATGCACCAATGCGTGCAACCGCGAGTGTTCAAGCGACAGTTGGAACAGCGGCGACAGGTAGTACGCGACCAACGTTCCGCCGAACAGCGCCCATCCCACGATCGGATGGGTGAGCACGGTCGCAACGCGGCTGTGCAACGCGCGAAGCAGCATCGCCTTCGTGGGATGACTCGAGCTCTGCAACGCCAATGTGATCGGCGCGCCCAGCGCGAGCAGGATCGGCGCGACCATGCCGAGCAGCACGTGTCCCGACATGTGCCACGCGAACGTCGACTCGGGTAGCACGGACGCGATCGCGAGCACGAGGACGCCGGCGCCGAACGGGACCCACCGGCCCGCCGACCAGTGCCGCCCCCGGCGCGCCAGCCGGCGCATTCCGAGGACGTACATCGCACCGAGCGCGACCGCGGCCACGACCATCGACACCGACGGTAGTGGCAGCCGGTATCGCCGCCACCGACGTGGTAGGACGAGGGGCAATGGCCGCGGTGACCGGCACACCCGGAACCGAACGCCGCCCGTCACCGCTCGGCGTGGGCGTCGTCGTCTGGCTCGCGTCCGAGCTGATGTTCTTCAGCGGATTGTTCGCGGCGTACTTCACGCTGCGGGCGACCGATCATCCATGGCCGCCTCCTGGCGTCGAGCTCGCCACCGCGCGCACCGCGGTCGCCACGGTCGTTCTCGTGTCGTCGAGCTTCACCATGCACCTCGCGAGCAAGGCCGCGTCGGCGAACCGTCGCGCGACGGCAGTGCGATGGTTGGTGGTGACGGCACTGCTGGGCATGGCGTTCTTGAGCAATCAAGTGCTCGAGTACGCGCAGGCGCCGTTCTCGATCTCGAGCCACGCGTACGGCTCGATCTTCTATCTCATGACCGGCTTTCACGGGCTGCACGTCATCGGGGGCTTGATCTTCATGGCCGCGGTCAGCGCAGCCATCCTCGGCCCGAGCTCGCGAGCGCCGGCGCACTCCACCGTCGAGGTCTGCGCGTACTACTGGCACTTCGTGGATGTCGTGTGGGTCGCGATGTTCCTGACCATCTACGTCCTCAAGTGACTGCACTTCGCCGCGCGCACCATTCGCTCGCGCTCATTGCATTCGTGTTCGCCACGACCGCCGGTCTCGTCGCCGCGATCGGTCCGCGCGCGGCTGCGCAGACCGCGAGCGACAACCCGCTCGTCGATCGTGGGCACGAGCTGTTCGAGACTGGTTGCTCGAGTTGTCACGGCGAGAACGGCGCCGGCGTGATCACTTCCGACGGCGAGGTACGAGGGCCGCCGCTGCAACAGGCCGGCGAAGCGGCGGCCTACTACCAGCTGTCGACCGGCCGGATGCCGCTTGCGGATCCTCGTGACGAGCCGGTGCGCAAGCGGCCTGCGTACGGCGATGCGGACATCGACGCGCTCGTCGCCTACGTCGGTTCGCTCGGCAACGGCCCCCCGTTGCCGAACATCAACGTCGAGGGCGCGGACATCGCCAACGGCGGTGAGCTCTACCGGGCCAACTGCGCGCCGTGCCACAGCGCATCCGGCGCAGGTGGGGCGTTGAGCTATGGCAACGCGGCGCCGCCACTCACCCACGCCGAGCCGCTCCAGGTGGGAGCCGCGGTGCGTTCCGGCCCCGGACAGATGCCAGTGTTCGGACCGAACGTCTTCGACGACAAGCAGCTGAGCGACATCGCGGCGTACGTGCAGTACCTGCGCCATCCCCAGGATCCCGGCGGCATCCCGATCGGTCGTACCGGTCCGGTGCCCGAAGGTTTCGTCGCGTGGTTCTTCGGCATGGGCGCGCTGCTCGCGTTCGTCGGTTGGATCGGTACGCGCGCGCCGATTCGCCGTCGTCGCGAGAGAGTCGCCGACGCATCTGCGGGCGAAACGGCGGATAACGATGCCTGACGCCGACGACCGCACACGAGCTCGGGCCGAGCTCGCGGCCGCGGCCTGCTTCGCCGTGAGCACCCTGGCGTCGATCGCGCTCGCCGTCGTGTACTGGCGGGGCGGCAACACCCAGGCCGAGGGTGCGTTGCTCGCGCTCGTCACCGGCGGAATCGGCGTCGGCATCATCGTGTGGGCCAAGGACGCCATGCCCCAAGACGAGGTGACGGAGGAGCGCTACAGCGTCGCCTCGAGCGAGCAGGAGTTCGAGGCGTTGGCGGCGGACTTCGAGGCAGGCAAGGAGGGCATCGGCCGCCGACGCATCCTCGTGGGATTCGCGACCTCTGCCGTTGCCGCCATGGGAGCGGCCCTGCTGTTCCCGATCCGCTCGCTCGGTCCGCGTCCGGGCAAGGGACTGAAGGTCACGCCCTACGTCAACGCGCCGATACGGGTGGTGACGGAGGATGGCGCTCCGGTGAAGCCGTCGGACCTGACCGTCGACGGCATCGTCACGGTGTGGCCCGAGGGTTACGTCGACGCGCCGGACTCGCCGACGCTGCTCATCCACTACCGCCAAGATCAGGACTTCGTCTCGCGCCCCGGGCGCGACACCTGGACCGTCGACGACGTCGTCGCGTACTCGAAGTTGTGCACGCACGCCGGTTGTCCGGTCGGTCTCTACCAGGCGAACGCAGGGCTGCTGCTGTGCCCGTGCCATCAGTCGACGTTCGACGTGCTCGACGGCGCGCGCCCGATCTTCGGTCCCGCGGCGCGGTCGTTGCCGCAACTGCCGCTCGCACTCAACGACGCGGGCGAGATCATCGCCACCGCCGACTTCTCGGGCCCCGTCGGTCCTGGCTTCTGGGACCGTGACCGATGAGCACGCGATGAACACGTGACCGCGACCCGCAAACCGCCCGCGCCACTCACCCGGCGGCTGGCGCGGTGGCTCGACCGGCGCATCGGTGCCGCCGATTTCGCACGCAGCGCGCTGAACAAGGTCTTCCCCGATCACTGGTCGTTCATGATCGGTGAGCTCGCCCTGTACTGCTTCATCATCCTGATCCTGACGGGCCTCTACCTGACGTTCTTCTTCCACCCGAGCTCGAACGTCGTCGTGTACCACGGCAGCTACGGACCGATGAACGGCGTGCAGATGTCGGAGGCCTATCGGTCGGCGCTCGACCTCAGCTTCGACGTCCGCGCCGGTCTCGTCATGCGCCAGATCCACCACTGGGCCGCGCTGTTGTTCAACGCCGCGATCGTCGTGCACCTGGCCCGTGTGTTCTTCACCGGCGCGTTCCGACGACCGCGCGAGATCAACTGGATGATCGGTGTGACGCTGCTGATCCTCGCCGTCTTCAATGGCTTCGCCGGCTACTCGCTGCTCGATGATCAGCTCTCCGGGACCGGTCTGCGGATCGCCTACTCGATCGCCTTGTCGATCCCCGTCGTGGGGACGTGGATCACGTCACTGCTGTTCGGCGGCGAGTTTCCGGGCTCGGACATCATCAACCGCCTCTACGTCATCCACATCCTCATCCTGCCCGCGCTGATTGCCATCCTCCTCTCCGCGCATCTGTTCCTCGTCGTGCGGCACAAGCACACGCACTTCGCCGGACCCGGGCGCCTGGAGAACAACGTCGTCGGCGAACGGATGTGGCCGACGTACGCGTCGAAGGCACTCGGACTGTTCTTCCTCACCGCCTCGGTGCTGTGCTTCCTCGGCGGACTGGTGCAGATCAACCCGATCTGGGTGTTCGGACCGTTCAACCCGTCGGAGGTGTCCGCCGCTTCGCAGCCCGACTGGTACATGGGTTGGCTCGACGGCGCGTTGCGCATCATGCCCGGATGGGAGATCCGCGCCTTCGGTTTCGAGATCCCGAACCCGTTCTTCCCCGGCGTTCTGCTCGCGACGATCACGTTCGCGCTGCTGTACCTGTGGCCGTTCCTCGAAGCACGCGTGACTCGCGACTACGCCGAACATCACATCGTCGATCGTCCGCGCCAGCGACCGGTGCGCACCGCGTTGGGTGCGGCGGCACTGTCGTTCTACTCCGTCCTGTTTCTCGGGGCGGCGTCCGACGTGATCGCGTCGAACTTCCACGTCTCCGTGAACGCGGTGCTGTGGTCGTTCCGCATCGCGGTGATCGTGCTTCCACCGATTGTCGCCGTCTTCGTCTACCGGTTGTGCAAGGAGCTGTCGGCGCGCGACGGCGTACCGACCCTGAGTCCGGTGTCCTTCGGCCAGATCGCGGGCCGCCTCCTCCACGGCCCGAAGCGCGAAGCAGCCGTAGAGGACTGAGACTTCAGTCGCGGCGACGGGTTTGGGCGATGAGCCCGGCGATGGAGACGGCGACCACGAGCAGGCCCGGAACGATGTACGCGAAACCCAGCACGAGGCCGTTGAACAACAAGAATGCACCGACGCCGATCCCGAACGGCCACGGGCTCGCGTGGGGGAGGTACTGCGCCGGCGCTGGCTCGGCGGTCGCCGCCGAAGCCACCCGGCCCGAACGCTCCTGCCACCACAGGTAACCCGCGCTCAGCAACGACAGTCCGCTCGCCAGCGCGAGCATCACCGTGCCCGCGTACTCGTAACTGGCGAACCAGTACACGACCGCCAGCAACGCGACGAACACGCTGATGCCGAGGAACGTGCGCCACGGCACGGCCGGATCGGCGACCGGGGTCCGTTC
Organism: uncultured Acidimicrobiia bacterium; assembly: GCA_963721305.1. Lineage (GTDB taxonomy): Bacteria > Actinomycetota > Acidimicrobiia > Acidimicrobiales > JACDCH01 > DATAES01. The sequence goes on along the minus strand of CAVRIR010000005.1, from coordinate 951,570 downwards.
AGCCATGCGCGCCCGAGGAAACGTCGACGGTCGAGGGATGGTTCAAGTCCCAGACGGGACGGTTCGAGCGGATCGGCGGGAGCGGGCCGTCGAAGTTGTGCGGCGGCGGGGGAGACGGCGTCGCCCACTCGAGCGTCTGCCCCGATCCCCATGCATCCGCGCCGGCGCGCTCGCCATGCCGGTACGAACGCCACACGTTCCACAGGAACGGAAGGATCGACGCGCCCAGCAGGAACGCGCCGATGGAGGAGATGCGGTTGAGCGTCGTGAAGTCGTCCGTCGGCAGGTAGCTCGTGACCCGGCGCGGCATGCCCTGGAGGCCGAGCACGAACTGCACCGCGAAGGTGAGGTGGAAGCCGACGAACGTCAGCAACAGGTGCACGAGCCCGAGTCGCTCGTCGAGGAAGCGGCCGGTGAACTTCGGGAACCAGTAGTAGATCGCGGCGAACAGCGCGAACACCGAGCCCCCGAACAACACGTAGTGCATGTGCGCGACGACGAAGTACGTGTCCTGTGCCTGGAAGTCGATCGGCGCCGAGGCGAGCATCACGCCCGAGATGCCTCCGATGAGGAACGTGAGCATGAACGCGAGCGCGAACAACATCGGCACGCGGTAGACGATGCGTCCGCCCCACATGGTGCCGATCCAGTTGAAGTACTTCACGCCTGTCGGTATCGCGATCAACATCGACACGCCGGCGAAGTACGACAACTGCGCCGCGCCCGTGGTGAACATGTGGTGACCCCACACCCCGACCGACAGACTCGCGATCGCGAGCGTTGCCAGCACCAGTCCGGCGTAACCGAACACCGGCCGCCAGGAGAAGACGGGGATCACTTCGGTGATCACCCCGAAGTAGGGCAAGGCGAGGATGTACACCTCCGGATGCCCGAAGAACCAGAACAGGTGCTGCCACAGGATCGGCGACCCACCGCCGGCCGGGTCGAAGATGTGCGCGCCGAGGTGACGGTCAGCGAACAACATCGCGGCGGCCGCCGTGAGCACCGGGAACGCGATCAGCACGAGGATGCTGGTCACGAGCATGTTCCACGTGAAGATCGGCATGCGGAACATGGTCATGCCGGGGGCGCGCATGGTGAGGACGGTGCTGACGATGTTCACGCCGGTGAGCACGCCGGACAGTCCGGTGAGGACCAGCGCCATGATCCACAGATCGCCGCCGAGCGTCGGCGAGCGAGTGATCTCGGACAACGGCGCGTAGCCGGTCCAACCGAAGTCGGCCGCGCCGTCGGCGGAGAAGAAGCTGCCCACCATCGTGATGCCACCGAACAAGTAGAACCAGTAGCTCATGGCATTGAGCCGCGGGAACGCCATGTCGCGCGCGCCGATGTGGATCGGCACGAGGTAGTTCGCCAGCCCGAACGCGAACGGGCCGAGGAACAGGAACAACATGATGCTGCCGTGCATCGTGAACAACTGGTTGTATGTGCTCTCGTTCACGACGTGGTTGTCGGGGCTGTAGAGCTGCACGCGGATGATCTCCGCGAGCGAGCCGCCGATGAGGAAGAACGCGAACGCCGTGACCATGTATGCGACACCGATGCGCTTGTGATCGGTGGTGGTGAGGAAGGCGAGCAGCCCGCGTGCCTCGTGTGCCTCGGGTTCTTCGGGCTCGTCGGCGACCAGCGGCCGTTCCTCGACGGTCGTCACTGCGTCACGATCCGGTCCTCGGTTGCGCCTGCACCCAGGCGTCGAATTCGCCTTGTGTCACCACCCGCAGGTTGAACGTCATGCGCCAATGGTCGAGGCCGCAGAACTCCGCGCACTTGCCGGTGTACTCGCCCAGTTGCGTCGGCGTGATGTCGATCGAGTTGTCGATGCCTTGGATCAGATCGCGCTTCTCGAGGAACTCCGGCACCCAGAACGCGTGGTTGACATCGGTCGTGCGCAACACGAACTGGATCGTTTGATCGACGGGCACGTCGATCGTCGGCGGGTTCACCTCATCGGCGCCCTGGACGACCACCCGTTGTGACGGGTACTCGAACTTCCAACCCCACTGGAACCCGGTGACGTTGACGACGAGCGCTTGGCCTGGGGGCGCCGTCTTCGTGACCTTCAGTTGCGTCGCGACGCTGAAACCGAAGAGTCCCGCAACGATGACGATCGGCACGACGGTGTAGAGGATCTCGATCGGGACGTTGTACGGGCGCTGGCTCGGCATGTCGTCGTTGCGACGGCGAAACCGGATCGCGGCGTACAGGATCAGCCCGACGACGACCGCGAACACCACGAAGCTCGCGACGACGTACCCGCGCCAGAGCGAGTCGATGTGGCCGCCTTCCTTCGACACCGGGGCGGGCATCCCGAGTGAGGGCACCTCGCAACCGGCGAGCAGCGTCGCGCACGCGAGGAACAGCGCCGGCCGTCGCACCGGCCAGGAACCTACCTCCCGTCTCGAGGCCAGGCAGGGTCGGCGCCGAGCACCTCGATCGGCCACCGTGCCGTCTCCGGTCCGACCGGATCGCGCCGGACCGGTTCGAAGCCGACGGGGTCGTAGAACGTCATCGAGCGCAGCGGCGGTGAGTAAACGTGGATGCTCGTCGCGTGGCAGTTGCCGGCGTTGACGACGTCGTGCACGGCATGCGACGCGACCGGGATCGCCCGCCCGCGCGGCACCTCCCGACGGACCAGGCATGTCGGCTTGCCACCCAGCGCGAGCAGCTCGACGAGGGATCCCTCGACGACGACGAACGCGCCGGCGGAGCCGCCGTGGTCGTGGTACTCCACGCCCTGGCCGGGCGGCCAGCCCAGCACCCAGGCCTCCCAGTCAGCGGTGGCGAGCAGGCGGGCGCTGGCGCGGGCAGAGGGGTGCCGGGCGGCCCACGGCGCCCACAGGTCACGATGATCGGCGACGAGGGAGGCGATCCTCGCGATGCGCCGGCCCGGAAGGGCTCGAAGTCGGGTTTCACTCATTCCTGACTAAACAAGTCAACTTTGTGGTTGACGTCAAGCACTTTTCCAACCAAGATTGTGGAAAAGCGTGGGAGCTCAAGGAGGGCCGGTGTCTTCGTCTCGTCGGTACGCGCGCGCCGAGCGCGCTCTAGTCGCTGTTGTCGCCATCGCATTGGTGGCGGTGCTCGCTGCGTGCAGCAGCGACAGCAAGTCGACCGCCACCGCGGGAAGCGGTGCCAGCAGTTCGTCGGCCCCGGTCACAGTCCGGTTGGGCTACCTCCCGAACATCACCCATGCGCCGGCGCTGGTCGCGGTGGAGAAGGGCTTGTTCACGCAGGCGCTCGGCCAGAACAAGCTGCAGACGGCGACCTTCAACGCCGGTCCTGACGCCGTTGATGCGCTGTTCGCCGACTCGATCGACGCGGCGTTCATCGGTCCGAACCCGTCGATCAACGCCTTCCAGAAGTCGAACGGCGACGCCATCCGCATCGTCGCCGGCTCGACGTCGGGTGGCGCGGGCCTGGTCGTGAAGCCGAGCATCACCTCGGCGGCCGACCTCAAGGGCAAGAAGATCGCGACACCGCAGTTGGGCAACACGCAGGACGTTGCGTTGCGCACGTACCTGAAGAACAACGGACTCAACGCGGACACCAGCGGTGGCGGCGATGTCTCGGTCATCCCGCAGGCAAACGGCGACACCTTGACGCAGTTCGCGTCGGGAGACATCGACGGTGCCTGGGTACCCGAACCGTTCTTCACCGAGATGCAGCAGCAGAGCGGTGGCAAGGTTCTCGTCAACGAGAACACCTTGTGGCCGAACGGGCAGTTCGTCACCACCAACCTCGTCGTCGCCACGAAGTTCCTCAAGGCCCATCCAGACGTCGTGACCGACCTCATCAACGGTGAGGACCAGGCGATCAAGTTCATCGCCAGCAATCCCGCGGACGCGCAGAAGGCAGCCAACGACGACATCACGAAGATCAGCGGCAAGCCGTTGAAGGACGCGGTCGTGTCGGCGGCGTTCGCCAACATGTCGTTCACGCTCGATCCGATCGCGTCGTCGCTGCAGACGTCGGCGAACAACGCGAAGAACGTCGGTCTGCTCGACAGCGCGAACGTCGACGGCATCTACGACCTGACCCAACTGAACCAGTACCTCCAATCGATCGGTCAACCGGCGGTGAAGGGCCTATGAGCACTCCCACCCGGGCGGGCACGGCGGTCCCCCCGGCCGTGCCCGCATCACCACTCGAACCGATGGCGGCCGTCTCGGTGCGCGATGTTTCAAAGGCGTTCGGGCACGGCTCGAACGCCGTCATCGCGCTCGACCGCCTTCGCCTCGAGGTCCGCAGCGGCGAGTTCGTCTGCCTCGTCGGCGCGTCGGGCTGCGGCAAGACGACGTTGCTCAACCTCGTCGCCGGGCTCGACCAGCCGAGCGCCGGAAAGGTCGCGGTGGACGGACGCGCTGCGCTCATGTTCCAGGAAGCGGCGTTGTTCCCGTGGCTGACGGTTGCCGGCAACGTCGAGCTCGCGCTGCGGCTGCGACCTGGCATCCGCATGAACCGCAAGGCGCGGCGCGAGCGGGCCGAGGCCCTGCTGCGCTCGGTCCGCCTCGAAGACTTCGCGGATCGCCGTCCCCACGAGCTGTCCGGCGGCATGCGGCAGCGCGTCGCGCTCGCTCGTGCGTTCGCGCAGGACGCCGACGTGCTGCTGATGGACGAGCCGTTCGGCGCGCTCGACGCGATGACCCGCGACCTCCTCCACGACGAGCTCGAAGGCCTGTGGCGTGATCGATCGTTCACCGTGCTGTTCGTGACCCACAACGTCCGCGAAGCAGCACGGCTGGCGGACCGGGTCGTGTTGCTGTCGTCCCGGCCGGGTCGCGTCGTCGACGAGTTCGTCGTCGACATCGAGCGTCCGCGGCGCATCGACTCGCCCGAGGTGTCCGGACTGGCCGCCAAGATCACCGATCGGCTGCGCGAGGAGGTTCGCCGTCATGCTTGAGATGGATGCCGAACGAGACGGTGAGCGCGATCGCCTCGGCGAAGAGCTCGCCGGTCTCGACGCGCTCGAACTGGCCGACCGCAACCGACCGAGCCGAGCCCATCGCGTCTGGACGGCCACGTGGCCCAAGCTCGGCGCGATCGTGATCGCGCTCGGTCTGTGGCAGCTCGTCGTGTGGTCGGGCTACTGGCCCGAGTACGTGTTGCCGGGTCCCGCGAAGGTGTTCGCCGAGCTGAAGGACCAGCTCGCGGACGGCCGGCTGCAGCGCGCGCTGTGGCTCACGCTCGGTCGCGCCGCTCGCGGTTACGCGCTCGCCATGTTCATCGGCATCATCGTCGGCTCGGTCGTGGCCAGCAGCAAGATCGTGCGGTCCGCGTTCGGTTCGTTCATCACGGGGTTGCAGACGATGCCGTCCGTCGCATGGTTCCCGCTCGCGCTCCTGCTCTTCAAGCGGACCGAAGCGGCGATCATCTTCGTGGTCGTGCTCGGAGCGGCGCCGTCGATCGCCAACGGGTTGCTGAATGGCATCGACCAGATCCCGCCGCTGTACGTGCACGCCGGCCGCGTGCTCGGCGCGCGCGGCCTCACGTTGTACCGGCGCGTGATTCTTCCAGCCGCGTTACCAGGGTTCGTCGGCGGCATGAAACAAGGCTGGGCGTTCGCGTGGCGCAGCCTGATGGCAGGCGAGCTGCTGGTGATCATCGCCGGCCGTCAGTCCATCGGCGTGCTGATGCAGAACGCGCGTGACTTCAGCGACACGCCTGCGTTGATGGCGTCGATGATCGTGATCCTCGTCGTGGGGATCGTGGTCGACGGCGTCTTCTTCGCCGGCATCGAGCGATCGATCCGCCGCCGTCGAGGCCTTCTCCCCACCGCCTGACGAATGTTGGATGGAAACGGGCGCCATGGCGCCCGTTTCTCCCCGGAGTTCGGCGCGGGTGCCGTTCAGGCGAACGCGACGGACGAGTAGCGGCTGAGCTTGTCGAGCTGGTGGCGAGCGTTGATGAGCCGCGACGTGCCGGACTTCGAGCGGGTGACGAGCGACTGGGTCGTGGCGCCGCGGGCGTCGTAGTGGACGCCCTTGAGCACCTCGCCGTCGGTGATGCCCGTGACGGCGAAGAAGCAGTTGTCGCCCGACACGAGGTCGTCGGTCAACAGCACCCGGTCGAGGTCGTAGCCCGCGGCGATGGCGGCTTGGCGCTCGCCGTCGTTGCGCGGCCACAGCCGCCCCTGGATCTCGCCGCCCATGCACTTCATCGCCGCCGCGGCGATGACGCCCTCAGGGGTGCCGCCGATGCCGAAGAGGATGTCGGCGCCGCTGTCCGGCCACGCGGTCGACACCGCGCCGATCACGTCGCCGTCCTGGATCAGACGGACCCGCGCCCCCGCCGCCCGCACCTCGGCGATGAGGTCGGCATGACGATCGCGGTCGAGGATCACCGCGGTCACGTCACGGACCGACTCGCCCTTGGCCTTCGCGACCGCCTTGAGGTTGTCCGTCGGCGATGCCGTGATGTCGATGGCGCCGACACTTTCCGGTCCGACGGCGATCTTCTCCATGTACACGCACGGGCCCGGGTCGAACATCGTGCCTCGCTCGCTCATCGCGATCACCGAAATCGCGTTGCCGCGACCGAGCGCGGTCAGCGTCGTGCCTTCGACCGGATCGACCGCAATGTCGGTTTCGGGCGGACTGCCGTCGCCGATGCGCTCGCCGTTGTACAACATGGGCGCTTCGTCCTTCTCGCCCTCGCCGATGACGACGATGCCGTCCATCGGCACCCCTTCGAGGACCACTCGCATCGCCTCGACCGCCGCACCGTCGGCTCCGTTCTTGTCTCCTCGGCCCATCCATCGGGAGGCGGCGAGGGCGGCTGCCTCGGTGACGCGCACGAGCTCGAGCGCGAGGTTGCGGTCGGGAACCTGCCTGTCGGCCATGGCGGGAGAGTAGTTCCGGCGATACTGGACCCATGACTGCGAGGGATGAATGGCGATCGGCGTTCGAGGCATCGCCGGTTCGTGACGCCGAGTTCACCACCATGTCAGGGCAACCGGTCGAGCCCGTGTACGGCCCCGACAACGGCGACTTTCCCGGTGCGTATCCGTACACCCGCGGTCCGTACGCGTCGATGTATCGATCGAAGTTGTGGACGATGCGCATGTTCGCGGGCTTCGGCACGCCCGAGGACACGAACCGTCGGTTCCACGAGATCCTCCGCGCCGGCGGCGACGGGCTCTCGACCGCGTTCGACCTCCCGACCTTGCTCGGGCGTGACTCGGACGATCCGACCAGCGAAGGCGAGGTCGGCAAGTGCGGCGTCGCCGTCGACACGCTGGCCGACATGGAGGACCTGTTCGCGGGCGTCGACCTCGGTTCGGTCACGACGTCGATGACGATCAACTCGCCCGCAGCGGTGATCTTCGCGATGTACGTCGCCGTGGCTGAGAAGAACGGCGTCGAACGAGCGCGCCTCGGCGGCACGCTGCAGAACGACATCCTCAAGGAGTTCCACGCGCAGAAGGAATTCGTGTTCCCGCCCAAGCCGTCGATGCGACTCGTGCGCGACACGATCTCGTTCTGCGCGGCAGAGCTGCCCCGCTGGCATCCGGTCTCGATCTCCGGGTACCACATCCGCGAGGCGGGATCGACGGCGGCGCAAGAGCTCGCGTTCACGTTGGCGGACGGCTTCGCCTACGTCGAGCTGGCACTGACGGCGGGACTCGACGTCGACGCGTTCGCACCACGTCTGTCCTTCTTCTTCAACGCCCACATCGACTTCTTCGAGGAGATCGCCAAGTACCGCGCGGCGCGGCGCATCTGGGCGCGGTGGATGCGCGAGCGCTACGGCGCGAGGTCCGAGCGCTCGCTTCAGTTGCGCTTCCACACGCAGACAGCCGGTGTTTCCCTCACCGCGCAGCAACCCGAGATCAACATCGCCCGCACTGCGATCGAGGCGCTTGCCGGCGTCATGGGCGGTACCCAGTCGTTGCACACCAATTCGATGGACGAGGCGCTTGCGTTGCCGACGGAGAAAACCGCGCGGCTCGCGCTGCGCACGCAACAGGTCATCGCGTACGAGACCGGTGTCGCGAACGTCGCCGATCCGCTGGGAGGCTCGTGGTACGTCGAAGCGTTGACCGACGAGATGGAGCAGGCGGCCGAGAAGATGTTCGCCCATCTCGACGATCTGGGCGGCGGCTCGATGACGGAAGGCGTGTACGAGGCGATCGACAACGGTTGGTTCCAGGGCGCCATCGCCGAGGCCGCGTACCAGTTCGAGCGGAAGATCAACAGTGGCGAGCGGATCGTGGTCGGTGTGAACCGCTACACCGAAGGGGCGGAGGACGACGACCTCGACATCCTGCAGATCACACACGAGCAGGAGCGGCAGCAGATCAAGCGGCTGCAGGGCGTTCGGGCCGACCGTGACAGCGACGCAGTCACCGCCGTGCTCGATCGGGTGCGAGTCGACGCCACGGATCCCGAGCGCAATCTGATGCCGACACTGATCGACGCCGTGCGCGCCTACGCGACCGAGGGCGAGGTCATGAACGCGCTCGCCGAGGTGTTCGGCCGGTACGTCGAAAAGCCCGTGCTTTGAGCTCGGCTCGCCCGCCACGCGCCCCGCGCGTCACCGCGGCGATGTGTGCTTTCGGGCGCGTCCTCGCCGAGCCTCGGCTGTCGCCCGATGGCGAACGCCTTGCCTTCGTGACCAACGTCGCGGGCCGCGGGCAACTGGTCGTGATGCCCGCAGCGGGTGGTCCCGAGGTGGTCGTGTCGAGTGATCCGCCGCCCCGTCCAGTGGCGGCGTACGGCGGCGGCGCGTTCGATTGGACGCCCGACAGCAACGCGCTCGTCTACGCCGCGACAGACGGCGCGCTGTGGCAGGTGGCCGCGGACGGCGGCCGGCCGCGCCAAGTCGTCGGCAAGCATCCGGACGGCGCGTGCGCCGCACCGGCGATCGATCGCGACGGTGTGTGCGTGGCATTCGTCGTCAACCAGCAGCACGTCGCGATCGCGCCGCTCGACGGGTCCGCGTGGCCGGTCCGGTTGTCGGGGGACGCGGACTTCTGCTTCGACCCGTCGTGGTCGCCCGACGGCCGACATGTCGCCTGGCACGAATGGCACGTGCCGGCGATGCCGTGGGACGAAGGGCGGATCGTGGTGCGCGCCGTGGCCGGTGTCGATGCGGCGGACGACGCCCATGTCGTCGCCGGCGGCAAAGCCATCAGCGTGCAGCAGCCGCGCTTCTCGCCGGACGGGTCCAAGCTCGCCTTTCTCTCGGACGAGACGGGCTGGCTGAACCTGTGGCTCGCGGCCGCGGACGGGTCGGACGCCAAGCCGCTCGTTGACGAGCAGATCGAGCACGGCGACCCGTCGTGGGGATTGGGCCAACGTTCGTTCGCATGGTCGCCGGACAGCTCGTCGATCCTCTTCACCCGCAACGAGCTCGGGTTCGGGTCTCTCTGCGTCGTGGACATCGCTACGGGAGCCGTGCGCGAGCTCGACCGCGGCGTGCACGGTGGCTTGTCGTGGCGCGGCGATCGTGTCGCCGCGGTGCGCTCGGGCGCGCGCACGCCCGCGCAGGTCGTCGTGCGCGATGGCGTGGCTGGTGGACGGACCACCGTCGCCCGCGGGTCTGTCGGCGGCTTCGAGGCACTCGATCTGCCAGAGCCGGTCGCGGTGTCGTGGGCGGCCGACGACGGTGCGACGATCCACGGGCGACTCGTGCGCGCCACCGGCGATTCGGCATCGGACACGGGTCCGCCACCGCTGCTCGTGTGGATCCACGGCGGCCCGACCGGCCAGACGACTGTCGCGTGGAACAACCGGCTGCCGTTCTTCCTCGAGCGAGGGTGGGCGGTGCTGTTCCCCGACCACCGCGGGTCGACCGGTCACGGGCGGGCCTACACGCAGGCCATGGCCGGACGTTGGGGCGACCTCGACGTGTCCGACACCGCGGCCGGCATCCGGGCGGCGGCGAGCAACGGGTGGGGCGATCCGCAGCGAATCGTGGTGATGGGGGGATCGGCCGGCGGGTTCACCGTTCTCAACCTTCTCGCGCACCATCCCGAGGTCTGCGCCGCAGGCATCGACCTGTTCGGGGTCGCCGACCTGTTCGATCTCAACGAGACGACCCATCGCTTCGAGGCGCACTACGAGCACTCGATCGTCGGCCCGCTGCCCGACGCGGCCGCGGCCTATCGGGACCGCTCGCCGGTCAACGTCGCGGATCGCATCAGGTCACCGTTGCTGATCCTGCAGGGCGACGCCGATCCGGTCGTCCCGCCGGCACAGTCCCGCGCCATCGCCGATCGACTGCGCTCGCTCGGGCGAACCGTCGAGACGCACTTCTACGAGGGTGAGGGTCACGGATGGCTTCGTCCCGAGACCATGGTCGACGAGCTCGAGCGCATCGAGTCCTTCCTCAGGCGACAAGTGCTGCAGCAGGCGCCGTGACGTGTAATGGTGTCCGGCCGTGACTCGCTGGTGTGCGTTGTGCGGAGCGGAATACGTCGAGGGCGTGCTCGAGTGCGCCGACTGCCTGGTGCCGTTGACCGATCGCCGACCGCTCGCCTTGGCAGAGCTCAGCAACGAGGACGAGGAACAGATCGCGTACGAGTTCGACGAGCTCGAGCCGATGCAACGTCTCGCCATCGACGCGCTGTTCGCCGACAACGGCATCGCGCACGCGTGGGACGGCTCGTCCCTCGTCGTGCGGGAGGAGGACGAGTCGGAAGCCGACCGGCTGATCGACGAAGCCGACCGCGACGCGTTTCTGGCGAGCGACTCCGAGCAGGTCGCGTACGACCTGTCCGACTGGGACGACGACCGACGCAGCGAGCTCGCACACGCGCTGGAGGGGGCGGCCGTCGAACATGCGTGGGACGAGCACGGCGAGCTCATCGTGCTCAGCACCGACGAGGAGCGCGTCGACGCGCTGATCGACTCGATCGAGTACCCCGAGCAGATCACGTCCGACGACGAAGCGGAGCTGGAGGCGGAAGCCGAGCTCGAAGCCGAAGGGCACGATCCGCAGGACGTCCTCTCCGAACTGTTCGTGGCGACCGACCGGCTCATGCACGATCCGCTCGATCACGAAGGCGTGCTGTCGCTGGTGGACGGTGCCCGGATGGCGGAGACGATGCCGCTGCCGTACGGGTTCTCACCCGCGGTGTGGAAGGACCTGCTGCTGCAGATCAAACGCCTTCAGGAGAGCCTCGAAGGCGAAGTGGACGACGAGTCCGTGATCGAGCAGGCGACGTCGCTGCGCGCATCACTGCGCAACTTCGTCTGATCCGTTCTGTGATGGTTGACCCACCGATTCGGTGGCTCACCCTTCCCAGAAGCGACGCCGTGCTGTTCTGTGACTACTGAGCCACCGGATCGGTCGGTCAGACATCAATGTGAGGGACCACCGCCGTGAGGGCGCCCGTCGAGCGGCGGACGAGGATCAGGCGCACGACGTCGTCGAGGTCGTCGGGCGGGTCGACGAGCACGTGGCGCTCGTGGATCGATGCGTTCACGAACTCGCCATGCATCTTGCCGCGTTGCATCCTCGTCCGAGAACCCGTGATCGAGTCGCGACTGCACGCGCTCGACGCAGCACTCGACTGACGGCAGCAGGATCACGTAGTCGATCGATTCGAGTTCGCTCGCGCGCACGAACGTCTGAAGGAACCACGGTCCGACGATGCCGTCGTACAGCGTGACGAATCCACCGCGAGCGAACCTTCCGGCGGCGGCCGCGGCCGCTTCGATGGTGACTTCGTTCTGCGCATCCGACTCGGGCAACCACGGTGGGATCGCGCCGCGTGCGAGGAAGCCGAAGAACGCATCGCCCTCGACCAGGACGCTCGGTTCGAACTCGTCCGCCAGCCGTCGCGCCACCGTCGACTTGCCCGCGCCCGGTGGACCGGTGACGACGAGCAGGCGTCCGTTCGGCAAGCCCCCAACGTAGGGCGGCGCGAACGGCGCGGCCTGGACCTGCGAGAATTGAGCCGTGAGCGAACCCGAGTACTGGTTCCACGCCAAGCGCTACGGCTTCGGCTGGGGTCTGCCGGCGAGTTGGCAGGGCTGGGTCACGTTGGGGGCCTATGGCGCGGTGGTCCTCGCCCCGCTGGCCGTGGGCGGCGACCGCGGAGCCCGAGCGTCCGTCCGCGCCCTCCTCGTGGCGACGCCCGTGTTCATCTGGGTCTGCTACCGCAAGGGCGAGCCGACGACATGGCGGTGGGGCCGGCACTGACATGCCGAAGTTGCGGGTGCACAACTTCTCGGTGTCGATCGACGGTTTCGGCGCCGGTCCGCGACAGGCCGTCGAGCATCCACTCGGCGTCGGCGGACAGCGCCTGCACGAATGGATCTTCGCGACGCGGTTCGGCCGGCAGATGATCGGTGAGAGCGGCGGCGACGGTGGTGTCGACAACGACTTCTTGGCTGCGGGTGAAGACGGAATCGGCGCGACCGTGATGGGCCGGAACATGTTCGGTCCTGTGCGCGGCTCGTGGGACGGAAGCGACTGGAAGGGATGGTGGGGTGACGATCCGCCGTACCACCATCAGGTGTTCGTGTTGACCCATCACGAGCAAGAGCCGATCGAGATGGCGGGCGGCACGACGTTCCACTTCGTGACCGACGGCATCGATGCCGCACTGGCGCGCGCGTTCGACGCGGCCGGTGGTGCGGATGTTCGCCTCGGCGGAGGCGTTTCGACCGTCAAGCAGGGCCTCGCGGCGCGACGGATCGACGATCTGCATCTCGCGATCGTGCCGACCTTGCTCGGCGCGGGTGAGCGTCTGTTCGAGGACATCGACGCCGTGGCCGCCGGGTACGAGTGTGTCGAGCACACTTCTTCACCCGCCGTGCTGCACGTGCGGCTGGCGCGGACCGTCGATGGAGCCGGGGTCCAGACGGGCTTGTAACGTCGGCCTCGTGATCCTGGCGGAGCTCGAGGTGTTCCACAGCCGCGCGTACTCGCCGACTCGGCGCATCGCGCTCGGACACCGACTGCTACCGGTCGATCCGCCCCCTGGCTTCGGCCCGCTGCTCCTCGGCGGCATCATCGCCGTCGGCGCGGACGAGCTCGACGCCGATGACTTCGACGCGCTTCTCGTTCTGATGGCGCAGCTCGAGCACGGCCAGCACATCGTGCAGCCGCGCATCCGTCATCGGTTCCAGACCGATCAGCACGGTCTCGGGCGCACGGTCGGCAGGTTGATCGGCGGCGGCGAGAGCCTCGAGTTCGACTTCGACGGCCATGGCTCGCCACTCCAGATGACGCTCGCATCGGTCTACGTCGTCGGCCAGCTCCCGCTGGCGATCCGGCCGCGGGCGTTCGACGTGCTTCGGAAAGGTCTGCGTTGGCGCGGTGAGATCGGCCCGGCGCTCATCACGCATCTGTCCGGCCGGCACGGCACCGCGGCATGGTCGGCGGCCGCGTATCTCGATCCGACGCTGTGGGCGCTCGAGTTGCTCGGCCTGCCGAGCGACCGGTCGCCGAAGAAGAAGGAGATCCAGCAACGGTTCCGCAAGTTGCTCCGCGACGCGCATCCGGATCACGGCGCCGACTCGGCCGTGGCCGCGCAGCGCATCGCCGAGCTGACTGAGGCCAGGCGCATCCTCATCGGATGAGTCGCGCATGAGGGTCGGGGCCCTCCTGCTCACGCCCGGTGCGGGGAGCGACCGGAACCATCCGGCCCTCCAGGCGATCGAGGCTGCCGTCGCGCCGTTGCCGGTGGCTCGCGTCGACTTCCCCTACCGCAAGGAGGGCCGGCGGGCGCCGGACCGCGCGCCGAAGCTGATCGCGTCCGTCCGCGAGGAAGCAGCGGTGCTCATCGCGCAAGCGCGCATCCGACCCGCTTCACTCGCGCTCGGCGGGCGATCCATGGGCGGCCGCATGTGCTCGCTCGCCGTGGCGGAAGGGTTCGGCAGCGCGAGCACTGGTGCTCATCAGCTATCCGCTGCATCCCCCGGGCAAGCCCGACAACCTGAGGGTCGACCACTTCCCGGATCTCGATCTGCCGTGCCTGTTCGTCAGCGGCACCAAGGACCCGTTCGGATCACCGGACGAGCTCGAGCGCCACACCAAGGCGATCCCCGGTGACGTCACCCATGTCTGGATCGACGGTGGCGGCCACGACTTCAAGCGCCACGACGACTTCGTCGCGGGAACGATCAAGGACTGGCTGAAGGCGCTGCGCTGACGTCGTCCGGGGGGTTCAGGTCCTCGGGGTTCAGTTCCTCGAGGGAACGATGTGCGGTCTCGGGGAACGCGACGACGACGAGGACCGCCACTGCGAGCGACGCGATCGAGGCGATCGCGATCGGCCCCGCGTAGCTGCCCCACCGATCGGCGAGGTGGCCGACGAAGATCAAGCCCGCCGCGCTGCCGCACACCGCGATGAGCTCGAGGATGCCCGCGGCCTTGCCCCGTAGTCCGGTCGGGAACAACTCGGGCCGGTACACACCGAGCGCGGGCACGGTGAGCCCGCCGATGATCCCCCCGATCAACGACCACCACCACATCGGCCAACCCGAGACCGCGAACATCAGCACGGTCGCGATCGTGCCGCCGGCGAGCCCGATGGCGCCGATGATCCTGCGTCCGTGCGTGTCGGCGAGCCGTCCGCCGGCGACGATGCCGATCCCGGCCGGCGTGCTCGTCAGCAGCGTGAAGGCGGTGATCCGCGATGCGGAGAAGCCGCGGTCGCGGCGCAGGAAGTCGTTCTGGAACTGGAACGCCGGTGCGGCGAAGACGGCGACCAGGAAGCCTGCGGTGGCGAGGAGCCACAACCTCCGGCCGTGTCCGGCGAGACCGGTTTCCGCGTGTCGACGTTCGAACCGCCGGCTCTCGGGGAGCCGGCGGCCGACCACGAGCACCAACACCAGCCCGGCGAGCGCGATCACGTAGATCCATCGCCATCCCCGCACACTGGTGTCTGACAGAGGCAGGACCCACACGCAGATGCCTGCTCCGAGCGCGCCGGTCATCGTGATGAGGCTGAACGCGTACGCGCGAGAGCCGGGCGGAACCTCTTCGGCGGACACGATGCCGATGAGCACGCCGAGCGCGCTGGCCGCGCCTGTCGCCGCGAGTTGCGTCGCGGTCAGCACCTGGATGCTCGGCGCGATCGCGCCGAGTGCGGCGAAGACGCAGGCGCCCGATGCGCACACGACGATCGGTGTGCGCCGCCCGAGCCGATCGGCGAAGACGCCCGCGACGAGCGCGACGAGCGCGCCGCCGCGCACGACTGCGAGCACCGTTCCTTGCTCGCCACGGGACGCGCCGAACTCGTTCGCCACGTACGTCAGCGTCTGCGTCAACAGCGTCCCGACGTAGCCGTCGATGAGGGCGAGGAGGCAAAGCAGGCCGAGCACGGTCGCGGCACGCGCGTCGGGTGGATCCGGCGGTGCCCACCAGGGCCGGCGATCGCGGCGCGCCGGCGGCCGCCGCAGCGCGCTGCGATACGGCAGGACGAACAGGAACCACCAGAACGGGATGGACAGCTTGAACCGGGTCGTCTCGAGCACCGTGCCGTCGTCTCGGACCTGGAGCGTGCGCTCGTAGTCGGTGAACGGCCCGCGCTCCGCGGTGAATGAACCGTCACCGTCGGTACGTTCGAGGACCACATCGGTCCTCGGTGCACGAAGCGTGTCCAGCGCCGCGTCGCCATGGACGCAGGTCACCAGCACGTCGCAACTCCCGGTTGGGGCACGGCGCGATAGTGGTGCATGGAGGCGATCGTGGTGAGCCGGTCCGGACCACTCGCCGGCACCGTCACCGTCGGCGGGGCCAAGAACTCGGTGCTGAAGTTGATGGCGGCTTCCACCCTGGCCGAGGGTCGCTACGTCTTGCGCAACGTTCCCGCGATCGCGGACGTGGACTGGATGAGTGAGCTCCTCCGTTCGATGGGCATGACGGTGTCACGAAGCGGACCGCACGAGCTGACCATCGAACGGCCCGCGGACATCGTGCCCGAAGCGCCGTACGAGTTGGTCGAGCGCATGCGCGCCTCGATCGTGGTGCTCGGGCCGCTCCTCGCGCGCGTCGGCCGCGCCCGAGTCGCCATGCCTGGCGGTGACGACTTCGGTCCCCGTCCGATCGACATGCACCTGAAAGGTCTCGAACAACTCGGCGCGACGTTCGAGTTCTCGCACGGGTTCATCGAGGGCCATGCCGACATGCTGACGGGCGCGCGCATCCTGCTCGAGTATCCGAGCGTCGGTGCGACCGAGAACGCGTTGATGGCTGCAGTGCTCGCGAAGGGAACCACGGTCATCGACAACGCGGCGCGCGAGCCCGAGATCGCAGACCTCGCCACGTTTCTCAATCGGATGGGCGGTCGCGTGCTCGGCGCCGGATCCTCGACCATCACCATCGAGGGAGTCGAGAAGCTCAGTGCCGTCGACCACACCGTCGTCCCCGATCGCATCGAAGCGGCGACGTTCCTGGCCGCGCTCGGTGTCGCGGGCGGCGAGATCACCATCGAAGGTGCCCGCGCCGACCACATGGACATGCTCATCGACAAGCTCGGTGACATGGGCATGCGCATCTCGCCGACGGCCAGCGGGCTGTGGGCGATGGTGCCCCAACGGCTGCGAGCGGCGGACGTCGCCACGCTTCCCTATCCGGGCATCGCGACCGACTACAAGCCGTTGTTCGTCGTCTTGCTGGCGCTGGCGGACGGTGTCGGCATCGTCACCGAGAACATCTTCAGCGGACGGTTCCGCTACGTCGACGAGCTCGTTCGCATGGGCGCCGACGTCCGCACCGACGCGCATCACGTGATCGTGCGCGGCGTACCGCAGCTCTCGGGTGCCCCGGTTCGTGCACCTGACATCCGGGCCGGCGCCGCGTTGGTGATCGCCGGGCTGCGGGCCGACGGCGAAACCGTCGTGCACGGAGCGGAGCACGTCGACCGCGGCTACGAGGGTTTCGTCGACAAGCTGGCCGCGCTCGGTGCCGACGTGCACCGGCTCGGCGCGGCACGGCCATGATCTGCCTTGCACGAGAAGACGTCAGCGCCGTCCGAAGGACGGCACTATCAAGTTGATGCGGAAAGGCTCTGCCTTTGCGCACGAGACAACAGAGGAGAACGCAGTGGACGTGCGGAACGTGCGAACGGTGACGCCCGAGGTCGAGCACAACGGGACCGTGCCGGTGTGGTGGCTGATCCATCCACGGGAGATGAAGGAACTGACCGACGGGGGCTACCTCGAGCTCGCCAACGAGTTCGAGGTCGCGATCGGCGGCGAGGTGTTTCCGCACGATCATCCGACGCACGAGTTCTATTTCGTCATGTCGGGGCAAGGCGTCATGACCGTGGGCGCCGAGCAGCGCGACGTCGATCGGGGAGACCTCGTCTACATCCCGCCCGACACGGTGCACAGCTTGCGCCCGACCGGCAGCGAGCCCATCCGTTGCTTCTGCTTCGCGGTCGGCGTCAAGGGCTCGGGTCCGATCGACTACACCAACCACTGACCGCGTGGTGACGCCGCTGTCCGGCTTCCCGTCCGCGACGCTGCACGAGGCCCAAGGTCGGACGGGTGCGTTGCCGTCCGAGATCCGACCCTTGCATCGCGCCATGCGAGTCAACGGGCCGGCGGTCACGGTGTCGTGCGCTCCCGGCGAGAACCTGAAGATCCACGAAGCGATCTACACCGCGCGCGCGGGCGACGTGCTCGTCGTCGAGGTCGGCGGAGGCTACGAGTACGGGTACTGGGGCGAGATCATGACCGTGGCGGCTCAGGCGCGCGCCCTCGGCGGTCTCGTGATCGACGGTGGCGTGCGCGACGGCGACCGGATCATCGATCTCGGGTTCCCGGTGTTCGCCCGCCGGCAGTGCATTCGCGGTACCGGCAAGGACCCTTCCGCGGGAGCGATCGACGAGCCGATCGCCGTCGGCGACGTGAGTGTCCGTCCGGGGGACGTGGTGGTGGGCGACGGCGATGGGGTCGTCGTGGTCCGCCAGGAGGACGTGGAGTCGGTCGCCGCCGCGGCGCAGTCTCGTGAGGCGGTGGAAGCCGAGATCATGGACGGGCTACGGGCCGGGCGTTCCACGCTCGAGATCTACGGGTTCCCGACGTAGCACCGACGAATCAGTGGATCTCGTCCGGCCCCTCGCCCGGCTTCATGCCCGAGTCGGATCCATTCGCCCGGTCGGATTCGAGTTGGGCCTGGGCCTTCTTGTTGGCGACATACAGCAGAAAGGCGAAGAGCCCGATGGGAATGGCGACGAACAACATCTCGTCCCAGCCACCTTGGTGCGCGAAGACCATTGCCGTCAGACTCCCACGAGTAGCCAGATCGCGCCGAGAGCCGACGCGATCAGCAGTGCCGCGAGAGGATAGGTCGCGCGGACCGCGGTCCTGCCCCTGTAGTTGGCGAACGCGAGATCGTGCGCGATCACCGCGCCGAAGATGCAGCCCACCGTCAGCACGATGGACTGCACCACGCCGGTCTGGTTGGTGGTCAGTACCTGGTAGTTGATCGACGAGTTGATGGTTCCGAACACGTCCCAACCCCGGCCGAGGGGATCGGACAGCAGCGCGTAGAAGTTCTGGATGTCGATGAGGAACCCGGTGATGTAGTGCGCGACGGACCACGCGAACCCGACGGCGAGCATCACGGGTGCGAGCAGGCGCGCCGTGTCGCCGGGCGCGTTGCCGGTGACGGCGGCGACGGCTCTCGTCGACGCGAGGTACGCGACGGCGATGATCGCGATGCACCACGCGAAGCCCACGGTGTTGATCGAGCGTTCCGTCCAGCCGCGGGTCGTCCCGAGCACCTCGGTCCACCAGTTGGTGACACTCATGCCGTCGAAGAGGATCCCGCCCAGGTAGACGATCAGCAGCGGGGCGAGGCCGCGGCTCGCACCCGGCGCCCGGCGACGACCGAGCTCGCCGAGCGCTCCGAACAGCGCCCCGAAGCCCTCGCCGCGGCGGACCCATGATCGACCCCAGTAACCGGCGCCGGCGAGGACCGCGGCGGTGTACAGCGCGAGGAAGATCGCGACCTCGTGCGGCTTCGGTGGATAGAACTCCGGGTAGGCGAAGACGAACCAGATGAACGCCGCGAGGAACGCGGCAGCCGTCCATGACGGTGCTCGCTCCTCCTCCTCGTCGTCAGCGTCTTCGGCGTCGATGCGGTCGTGGCGGAAGATGAGGGCCGCGAGCGTGTCGAATGGGTTGAACCACCAGAAGACGTCGCCGAACGCGACGGACACGACCTGCATGCCGAGGAAGAACAGGACGATGACCGTGACCGTGGCGATGTTCGCCCCGCTGTCGTTGACCCCGAAGGCGCCGGCGGTGAACGTGGCGAGCAGGAGGACCAGGCCCACGGTCCGGCTCACCACGAACCACGGGCTGGTCCGAGGGAGCGCCTTGGACGCGCCCGGGCCATGGCCCTCGGTGGCTGTCCGGTCCGGCCGCTTCGGAGGCCGGATGAACCGCAGGAGCACGAACGCGAGGACGATCGCGAATCCGATGATGTAGGCCAGCAGCCACCGTGGGATGGGCAGGCCGTTGGTCCCTCCGGCCCCGTGGGCATAGATGGCGATCACGAGGGAACAAGTCATAGCCGTCCCGACGTTGGTTTCTCACGTCACGAGGCCCGATGCGAGGATGGCGCTGTGCGAGAGAAGGTCGAGCAGACGATCGAGGCGATTCGCCCGGCGATCCGCGCCGACGGCGGCGACATCGAGCTGCGCGACGTCGACGAGGCGACCGGCATCGTGACCGTCGAGCTGATCGGCGCCTGCGTGAGCTGCCCGGCCTCGACCGTGACCCTGAAGGCGGGCATCGAGCGCATCCTGAAGGACCGGGTCGAGGGCGTCACCGAGGTCATCAACGCTGGTGAGGAGCAGTTCGAGGGCACGCCACTCGCGCTGTAGCTTCGCAAGCTCTGGCCCGACCCTCCGATCCCCCCATCGCCGAGCTGTTCGACTCGGCCCGTCACGGGTCCCGCGCCGCGCTCGCTCGATTGCTCTCGTTCGTCGAGCGCGGCGGCGAGTCCGCCCGCGAGGTCGGGCGGCTCACCTTTTCGCTCGGGGGAGGGGCCTACACCGTCGGCCTGACGGGCGCGCCGGGCGCCGGGAAGTCGACGTTGACCACCCGAGTCGTGTCGGCGATGCGAGCGGACGGCGACGAGGTCGCGGTCTTGGCCGTGGATCCGACGTCGCCCTTCACCGGCGGCGCGATCCTCGGCGACCGGGTCCGGATGCAGGACCACGCGCTCGACTCCGGCGTGTACATCCGGTCGATGGCGACCCGCGGCCATCTCGGCGGGCTCGCACTTGCCACCCCCGAGGCCGTCCGAGTGCTCGATGCTGTCGGCTTCGACTGGGTGCTGATCGAGACGGTCGGGGTCGGTCAAGTCGAGGTCGAGGTGGCGGGCGCAGCCGACACGACCGTCGTCGTGGTCAACCCCGGTTGGGGCGACGCCGTGCAGGCCGCGAAGGCCGGTCTGCTCGAGATCGCCGATGTGTTCGTGGTCAACAAGGCCGACCGTCCCGGTGCGGAGGATGCGCGGCGCGACCTCGAGCACATGCTCGAGCTCGCGTCGATACCCGACGAGGCGTGGCGGCCACCGGTCGTGCTGGCGGTCGCGTCCGTGGGCGACGGCACAGACGACGTCGTCGCCGCGGTCTCGACCCATCGCAGCTGGTTGTGTGCCGAAGGCCGGCTCGAACGGAAGCGGTCGGCACGGGTGCGCGACGAGTTGCTCGCCATCGTCGGCGAGCGGGTGGTCGAGCAGGTGCGCGCGCTGCGCGACGGCGAGGACTTCGCACGGATGTGCGCCGCCGTCGAGTCGCGCGACATGGATCCGTGGACGGCAGCCGACGAGTTGCTCGCTCGTGCCACGTCGCTCAGCTGACAAGGCGTATCGCCGGCCGTCGCCGCCGCTCGACTGCGTCCTTCTCCTCGTCAAGTGGCTACGACACTTGCCCTCGTCGGCGTCCTTGCGAGCGACGCCGACGACTCGCCGATCACCCCACGTCAGCCGAGCGACGCAGCACTAGGGTCCCGAAGCCATGAGTGAGGTCGTGCACGTCGAGCGTCGCGACGATGGGGTCGCCATCGTGCGATTGGACAATCCCAAGGTCAACGCGCTGTCGAGCGAGGTGCTCACGCAGCTCGAGTCGGCGGCGAAGGCGTTGACGGACGACCCGCCGGGCGCGGTCGTCGTGACCGGGGGCGACAAGGTGTTCGCCGCCGGCGCGGACATCAGCGAGTTCGGCGGTCCGGCAGAAGCAGCGCGCATCGGCGGGCTGTTCCTGCGTGCGCTGCGGGCGCTGGCCGAGGTTCCCCGCGTCACCATCGCCGCGGTGAGTGGCTACGCCCTCGGTGGTGGCTGCGAGGTCGCACTCGCGTGCGACTTCCGCATCGCTTCGACGCGAGCGCGTTTCGGCCAGCCGGAGATCCTCCTCGGGATCATCCCCGGTGGCGGCGGCACGCAACGACTTGCCCGTCTCGTCGGCGCCGGCCGGGCCAAGGACATGATCCTCACGGGCCGCCAGGTGGACGCCGACGAGGCGCTGCGCATCGGACTCGTCGACGAAGTGATCGAGCCAGATGAGTTGTTCGACCGCGCCGTGGCGCGAGCCGCCGAGTTCGCAGCCGGGCCCGTGGTCGCACACGGCCTGGCGAAGCAGGCGATCGACCGTGGGCTCGACGGCCCGCTCGCAGACGGGCTCGACCTCGAGCAGCAACTCTTTGCCGAGGTGTTCGCCACCGACGACGCTCGCACGGGGGTCGCCGCGTTCCTCGAACACGGTCCCGGCAAAGCGACGTTCCGCGGCCGCTGAGATGGCGACGGGCGCTTACGTCCAGGCCGCGCCACGGCCCAGGAACAGGGTCGTGTCGTCGACGAAGCACAGCATGTTGCCGTCGAGATCCAGGCAGTAGAACGATCGCTCGCCCCAACCGCGCTCCTCGATCGGTGACGTGATCGGCGCCCCGGCGTCGACGGCCCGCTCGTACACCGCGTCGAGCTCGTCCGTAGCGAGATAGACGTTGTCGGGCAACGGGTTGAAGCCGCGCCGCTCCTCCACCGTCCAGTCGATCAGGGCGAGGATGACGTCGTCGCAGTGGAAGTACAAGCGACTCGGCACGGTGTCGTCGGCGTCGATGCCGAGCACTCGCTCGTAGAACACCCGCGACTGGGCGAGTCGGTCGGTGGGGATGGCGATCCGGAAGACCCGCACGCGGCGACGGTACGGCATGCTGCGATCGGACGCTCGATCTCCCATGACATGCCATGCTTCGCGGCCATGACTGCCGAGGATGTCGTCACCGTCGAGAGGCTCATCGCCGCGCCGCCCGAGCCGATCTTCGAGTTGCTGGTCCACCCCGCCCGCCACCGCGACATCGACGGGTCGGGATCCGTGCGCGACCCGAAGGGCGAGCCGGAGAAGCTCGAGCTGGGGACCACGTTCGGCATGTCGATGAAGATCGGCGTGCGGTACTCGATGGTCAGCACCGTGATCGAGTACGAGGAGAACCGGCTTGTTGCGTGGCAGACGCGCGGTCCGGGATCCATCGGCAGCCACTTCGGCGGCCGGATCTGGCGCTATGAGCTCGAGCCCGTTGAAGGCGGGACGCTCGTTCGGGAGTCGTGGGACGTCCGCAAGGAGTCGTCGTTCACGAAACCCGTCGTCCGGCTCGGCGCGAACCAGAGTCGCAAGCACATGGCGGCAACGCTCGAGCGGATCGACGAGCTGGTCACCGGCTCGGCGTAGCGCCGCATCTGGCCACGCGTGCGGCCTTTCCTGCGATCGAGAAACGGCTCGCGCTACGGCCCGTTGCTGATCGTCAGGTGGACCAGGGTGCCGTCGGGGACCTTGGTGCCGGCCGCCGGATCCTGCGAGATCACGACGCCCTTCGCCACCGTGGGCGAGTTCTCTCCGTTGGTATCGCTGGTCAGCTTGAGGTTCTTCAGCTTCACCGCCGCCTTGACCCCGTCCGTGTTCGTCACGTCGGGGACGGTGACCTCGGCGCCCGGTGCTCCTGACGACGAAGCCTTCGGCGCCGTGCTCCCTGTGGCCGCCGGCTTCGTGGTGGTCGTGGTCGTGGTCTTCGTCGTCTTCGTGGTGGACTTGTGCCGGGCCTCGTACAGACCAGCGCCGCCCACGATCAGGGCGACCACGGCGACGACGAGCGCCGCGATGGCCAGGGGCCCCTCGTAGCCCTTGCCCCACGAGCGGACGCCGCCGCTCTTCGGCGGCTTGCCGTCCGGCGGCTCGCCGCCTGCGGCTGCCGGCTCGCCTGCCGCTGCCGGCTCGCCCTCGACCGGCGATTGCTCTGTCGTCTCGTTCAGGGAGGTCTCGCCCGGGTCGGCCGCGTGCGGGTCCGCATCCCCAGGTACTGCGTCGCCATCCGGTTCGGTGTCGCTCACGGGCGGCGATGGTACGCCGTCCCGGAAGGTCAGCGTCCCGCAGCCCCCCACAACCGCGGCGGGTGGTCGGCGCCAGGGTTGTCCCAGGCTACGTTTCCCCGCCGTGGAGAAGCTCTGCTACGCCCTCTGGCGCACGCCCGATCAGGACCTCGAGCCCATCGAGCGCGCCCTGGTGGACGAGATCGGCCCCGCGCTGCTCGAGACCGAGGCGCATGGCGTCCGGGTGCTGGTCGAGGAGCCTGTGGGGTCGATCCTTCGGGTGGGCGCGCAGCCCGGAACCGGCAACCTGCTCTGCGGCTCGGTGTCGATCTGGCTCGCCTCCCTCGACGACCGAGCGGCCGCCGAGGCGATCATCAACAACACGCCTGCGGCCGAGACCCACGGCTGGCTGGTGACCGAATCGATCCCTCTCGCCTACGGCGCCCGGCGCACTTGGCCGGACGGCGAACGCAGCCCGGGCATCAGCATCACCACGATCTTCGACAAGAAGGACGGCCTGCCCGACGAGGACTTCTTCCGCATCTGGCACGGCGAGCACACCCCACTCAGCTTCGTGATCCATCCGCTCTGGCTGTACGTGCGCAACGCCGTGGTGCGCCCCGTGACCGATCCGGCGACGGCACCGGCGATCCGCTCGTACGTCTACGAGGCGACGCCGACCACCGAGGACATGCTCGACTTCCACCGGTTCTTCGGCTCCGGCGGCGACAACAAGAAGCTCGAGGAGCACATCGACCGGGTGAACAACCACATGGCCACGTTCGCCGAGACGCCGACGCTGCAATGCACGCCGATGGCGGAGTACATCTTCCGCACGTTGTCGACCTAGCGGTCGGACGCGATCGCGTCAGAACTTCGAGATGATGTCGTCCGCGAAGCGGCGCACACCGTCGAGGCGCTGTTGGTCGTCGGATTTGAATCCCGTGTAGAAGACCCACGGCCACGTGAGCAGCACGTCGACCCCCGCGTCCTCGAGTCGCTTGTAGCCGTCGTAGTCGGCGGCGTCGTTGGCCGAAGCGATCACCGTGAACGGAAGGTCGGCGCGCCCGGCGTCTTCTCGGTAGCGCCGCAACTTCGTGCACGCTTCCGCCAGGTCGGGCGTCGACTGGAGGTCGGAGATCCACCCGTCGTTGCGAGCCGCGCGTCGCAGGGCGGCCTCGGACAGGCCGCCTACGAAGATCGGGATCTGCTGCGTCGGCGCCGGGCTCACCTCGAGCTTGTCGAAGTCGTAGAACTCGCCGTGGTGCTCGACCCATCCGCCCGACCACAACGTGTGGAGCACGTCGATCATCTCGTCTCCCCGCTTGCCGCGGCGAGCGAACGGCTGCTCCATCAGCTCGAATTCCTCTTCCATCCACCCCATGCCGATACCGAGCCCGACTCGGTTGTCCGACATCACCGCCAGCGTGCCGAAGGCCTTCGCAACCGCGAACGGGCTGCGCAACGGCATGACATAGACGTTGGTGAAGAAGTTGAGGCGCTCGGTGACGGCAGCCATCGAGGCGATCGAAACGACCGGATCAGGCCAAGGCGTGAACGGCTCCCACCGCCGGTCGCCTGTCGACGTGTAGGGGTATTCGGACCGCGTCACCTCGGGATTGGCGAGGTGCTCGGAACATGCGCACGCCCACCAGCCCGCTTCGTCGGCGACGCGCGCCATCGGTAGGTACAGCGCAGGGTCCATCCAGGTCGCCGCGTACGCGAACCTCACGAGAGGGTCGCTCCGTCGACGCGCAGGTGCTCGCCGTTGACGTGCTCCGCGTCGTCGGACGCGAGGAAGGCGATGGCGGCCGCAACCGTCTCGGGGCCGCGGGAACCGTCGAGCGCCATGACGCGGTGGATCAGCTTCGTGTTCACGCCTTCGGGGAACACGAAGTCCTGGGTGATCGGCGTGTCGATGTTCCCGGGACACACGACGTTGCACCGCAGGCCCTGCTGCCCGTACTCCACTGCAATCGTGCGGGTCAGCGCGAGCACGCCTCCCTTCGAGGCGGAGTACGCAGCCGCCCACGGCTGTCCGGCAAGCGCTGCGGTGGACGAGACGTTGACGATGTTGCCGCCGCTGTCGAGCAGTGCCGGGATCGCCGCGCGGCAGCACAGGAACGTGCCGGTGAGGTTCACGGAGAGAACTCGATCCCAGTCGTCGAGCGACGACTCGTGCGTGATCGACGTGCGGAGGATCCCGGCGACGTTCGCAAGCACGTCGAGGCGCCCGTGCCGCGCGACGAGCTCGTCGACGATCGCGGGCGCGAACGCTCGATCCGTCACGTCGCCGGCGGTTGTCGTGACTTCATTCGCGCCGGGAGCGACTTTGGAGGCCATCTCGGCAGTGGCTTCGAGCCCATCGCGGTCCACGTCGACGGCCATGACGGTCGCGCCCTCCGCGGCCAGCCGGATCACGGTCGCCTGCCCGATGCCCGAACCGCCACCGGTGACGAGAGCGACCCGCCCGTCGAAGCGTTGCACGGCGCAGCACACTAGAACGTGTTCTCGTTCGCGGCGAACCCCGTCCCCCTGTACGTTCTCGCGCTGTGAGCTACCAACCGCCGCCTCAGCCCGGGTCCGGTGCGCCGTATCCCGCGACCGTGTACCAGTCGTACGGCTCGAGCGGTTACCAGCCCTACGGGTCGGGGCCGGCCCGGACGATGCAACCGCTCCAGGGCCTCGCGACGGCGGCTTCCGTGCTGTTGGGGGTGACAGCAGCGTTCGGCGCGCTCGCCGGCGTCTTCTTGATGAGCCGGGCGAGCACGGTGGACGACTTCGTGAACGGAGCGGCCGCCTTGACGGACCTGAGCGATGCCGACTCGCGCGTCGGCGCGGGCATCGCGTTGTTCTTCATCTCGTTCGTGGCGACCGGCGTGGTGTTCATCCTCTGGCAGTTCCGGCACGCCAAGAACGCCGAAGCGATACGCGGATCGCTGTCGATCGGTCCCGGTTGGGCGATCGGTGGATGGTTCATCCCGCTGGCCAATTACGTCTTGCCGGCCGTCCAGATCAGCCAGTCGGCCAAGGCTTCGGATCCGGATCTGCCTGCCGGTGCGCCCCGCGACCGCGGCAAGTTGCCGGGCATCATCATCGCCTGGGCTGTGGTCTTCGCGGTCGGTGCCGGCGTGTTCCTCGCCGGAAGCAGTTCGCGTCCGAGTGAGGACCAGGTCACGTTGTTCAACGCGCGTTCGCAGATCCAGGACTTCGCGCGAGCCGACCGCGAAGCCGCGTTCGGCATGTTCCTGTACGCCGCCGCCGGCGTCCTCGGACTTCTCATGGTGCGGCAGTTGACCGAACGCCAGCGCCGCGCCGCGGCCTCGATCCCGCAACTCCCGCAACAGCCGCAACCGCAGCCGTACCAGACGCAGGGCTACCAACCGCAGGCCTACCCGCAGTACCAGCAGCCCGGTTACCAGCAACCCGGTTACCAGCAGCCTGGCCACCCGCAGCAGCAACCCTGGCAGCCGCCGCCGTCACCGCCGCCCCCTCCATCGGCGGCGCCCCCGGCGTACCCGCCACCACCCGGCTGATCACCCGGCTGATCAGCGGGCAGCTGTACTGATCAGGCCCAGGCGATCCGGCCCAGCTCGACCGGCGACGTGAGCAGGTCGTGCGCCGGCACCACCCGCACGGTGAACCCGTAGCGGCCGGCCTGCCCGCACGCGAACTCACCGCGGTACCGGCGGCTCGCGGACGCGCCAGGGCCGGACTCGTACATCGTGACGACCGTCGGCTGCTCGAGCTCGCCCGCCTGCCCGACCGGGCCGTGCAGCAGTTGCACCGCCACGTCGGCGCCGTCGAGCGACCCGAGCGAGACCTCGACCTCGACCGGGCGATCCGCACCGAGGCTGGCGACGGCGACGTCGGTCTCGACCGAGAGCACCTCGACGCCGTCCCACGCCGCGACGACACGTTGCTTCCACTCGGCGAGATCCTGCGCCGGACGGAACTTGTCGTTCGACAAGCGGTCGGTCTGGGTCGCGGTCGGTTCATACAGGTCCTCGACGTAGTCGCGCACCATGCGCGCCGCGATGACCTCCGGGCCGAGCGAGCGCAACGAGCCCTTGATCCGTCGCACCCATCGCCGAGGCACGGGACCCTCCCAGCGTTCGTAGAACTGCGGGACGATCTGGCGCTCCAGCAGCTCGAACAACGAGTTCGCCTCGACCTCGTCGCGCCGCTCGTCGTCGTCGATCTGCTCGGCCGAGGAGATGGCCCAGCCGTTCTCGCCGTTGAACAGCTCGTCCCACCAACCGTCGAGGATCGAGCAGTTCAGCGCGCCGTTGAGGGCGGCCTTCATGCCCGAGGTGCCGCACGCCTCCTGCGGGCGCCGCGGGTTGTTCAGCCACACGTCGGCCCCTTGGTAGAGCGCCCGCGCGACCGCGATGTCGTAGTCCTCGAGGAACACGAAGCGGTGACGGATCCCGAGGTCGGCCGCGTACGAGACGATCTCGCGGATCATCTCCTTGCCCTTCTCGTCAGCCGGGTGCGCCTTGCCTGCGAAGACGAACTGCACCGGACGGTCACCGGCGAGCAACATGGCTTGCAGGCGATCCGGCTGCGACAGCAACAACGTCGCCCGCTTGTACGTGGCGAACCGGCGGGCGAAGCAGATCGTCAGCGTCTTGCCGTCGAGCACCTCGTCGCACCAGACGACGTCTGACGGTGACATGCCTCGCGCCAGCGACGACTCGCGCAGCCGGCGGCGGATGAACGCGACGAGCTGTTCGCGTCCCTGCTCCTTCGCCCGCCACACCTCGTCGTCCCGTGCTTCGTCGATGCGCACCCATCGGTCAGCGCCGGCGCTCGACCACTCGGGAAGGACGTAGCGAGACAGCAGGTCGTCCATCTCTGCTCCGACCCACGTGAGCGCGTGCACGCCGTTGGTGACCGCGGCGATCGGCGTCTCCTCCTCGGGCACGTCGGGCCACAGATCCGCGAACATCTCGCGGCTCACATCACGATGGAGCTTCGACACCGCGTTCGATCGGCCCGCGAGGCGCAGGCCCATCACTGCCATGTTGAATCGCTCGTCGGCCGTGTCGCCCGGGCGATGGCCGAGCGCCATGAGCTCGTCGATCGAGACACCGCATTCCTTCGCCCATGCACTGAAGTACTTCTCGATCAGCTCGCGTGGGAAGCGATCGATGCCGGCCGGCACCGGCGTGTGCGTGGTGAAGATGTTGCCGGCGCGCACCGCTTCGATGGCCTGCTCGTACGTGAGGCCGTGCTCGACGATCGCCTGCCGGATGCGTTCGAGGCCGAGGAAACCGGCGTGTCCCTCGTTCGTGTGGAACACCTGCGTCTCGACTCCGAGTGCCTGAAGCGCGCGCACGCCGCCGACGCCGAGCAGGATCTCCTGACGCAGCCGGTGCTCGACATCACCGCCGTACAGACGGTCGGTGACCTGCCGCAGATGGTCGGGGTTCTCCTCGATGTCGGCGTCGAGGAAGTACAAGGGAACGCGGCCGACATCGGCGCGCCACAGCGCGGCGCGCAGCGTGCTGCCCGCGATCTCGACCTCGACCCGCACGCCGTCCACCGGGGTCAACGCCATCGCGTACGGATCGAGGTCCGGATAGCGCTCTTGTTGCCAGCCGTCGATCGACAGCTGCTGGCGGAAGTACCCGTGGCGGTAGAAGAGCCCCACACCGACGAGAGGCACGCCCAGATCCGATGCCGCCTTCAGGTGGTCACCGGCAAGGACCCCGAGACCGCCGGAGTACTGCGGCAGCGCCTCGGCGATGCCGAACTCGGGTGAGAAGTACGCCACGGAGCGCAGCGCTCTCGGCCCCTCGAGCGCTTGGAACCACCGAGGCTTGGACAGGTAGCCCGACAGCTCGGTGTGCATCTCGTCCAGGAACTGCATGAACCCGGGGTCCGCGGCGAGCGCTTCGAGCCGATCGCGGGAGACCAGCCCGAGCAGTCTGACGGGGTCGTGAACGCTGGCATCCCACTGCTCCGGATCGACCCACCGGAACAGGTCGCGGGTGTGCGCGTCCCACGCCCACCGCAGGTTCATCGCGAGCGTCTCGAGCGCGCTCAGCTCTGCTGGGATGCTCGGACGGACCGTGAAGCTACGCAGCGCCTTCATCGCGATACGAAGCTAGACGACGTCGATCGTGGTGCTTCCGCTCATCACGTGCGCGCGTTCCGCGCGGGGCGTCGTGAGGTCGAGCAACTGTGTGATGACGTGGCGACGGTCTTCACGCCGAGCGAGTGCGCGAGGCCGATCACGTGCTGGACGATCGCCGTGTCTTCGTCTTCGGTGCCGAGCCCGTCGACGAACGTCCGGTCGATCAGGCCCTCGCGCCCCCGCTCGGACGTAGCGTGTGCCGCCATGGCACACGAGGTCAGAGGTGTGATCGCGAAGGCGAAGGGCGCTCCCGTGACGATCGAGGCGGTCCTCGTTCCGGACCCAGGTCCGGGTGAGGCGCTGGTCCGGGTGCAGGCGTGCGGCGTCTGCCACACAGATCTGCACTACCGGGAGGGCGCCATCAACGACGACTTCCCGTTCCTCCTCGGGCACGAGGCCGCCGGAACCGTCGAGGCGGTCGGCGACGGTGTCACCGGCGTCGCCGCAGGCGACTTCGTCATCCTGAATTGGCGCGCTGTCTGCGGCGAATGCCGGTCGTGCCGCCGAGGACGACCGTGGTACTGCTTCGCCACCCACAACGCGACGCAGAAGATGACGCTGGCGGACGGCACCCCGCTCGCGCCCGCGCTCGGTATCGGCGCATTCGCCGACAAGACGTTGGTCGCCGCGGGGCAGTGCACGAAGGTGGACGCGGCCGCGTCGCCCACCGCGGCGGGACTTCTCGGTTGCGGGGTGATGGCGGGACTCGGCGCGTCGATGTTCACCGGTGAGGTCGGGCTGGGCGACTCGGTCGCCGTGTTCGGCTGCGGTGGCGTCGGGTGCGCGGCGATCGCGGGTGCGCGGCTGGCGGGCGCCGCGAAGGTCATCGCCGTTGACCTCGACCCCGGCAAGCTCGAGCTTGCGACGCAATTCGGCGCCACCGATGTCGTCGATGCGAGCGCGACCGACCCCGTCGAGGCGATCCGGGCGCTGACCGACGGCAACGGCGCCGACGTCTGCGTCGAGGCGGTCGGCAACCCGAAGGTGTTCGAGCAGGCCTTCTTCGCCCGCGACCTCGCCGGCACGCTCGTCCAGGTCGGCGTCCCCGATCCGCAGATGCGCATCGACATCCCGATGATCGAGTTCTTCGGCCGCGGCGGGCGCCTCAAGCCGAGCTGGTACGGCGACTGCCTGCCGAGCCGCGACTTCCCGATGCTGATCGATCTCTACCTCCAGGGCCGCCTCGACCTGGACCGCTTCGTGTCCGAGACGATCGCCATCGATCAAGTGGAGGACGCCTTCCACCGAATGGAACGCGGTGAGGTCCTTCGGTCCGTTGTTGTCTTGTGACGGCCGCACACGGCGAGCTCCGGGTCATTTTCGGCGCTCTGGCGCCGCAAGTGCACCAACATTCGGAGGGTACGACCGGCGCGCGAGTGGTACGCGTTAGATCGTGCTCCCGCGCCTGACGATCGAAGACGTCCGCCCGCGCACGCCTGCCGGCATGCCGGCCAAAGCGGCGGTGGGTGAACGGGTGCCGCTCACGGCCACCATCTACCGCGACGGCCACGACGTCCTCGGCGCGCGGGTGCGCTGGCGCGCCGTCGGTGCGAAGGGTTGGCGATCGGCGCCGTTGCGGTTGGTCGAGCCGGGACTCGACCAGTGGAGGGGCGCGTTCGACGTCGACGAGATCGGGCAGCACGAGTTCCAGGTCGACGCATGGACGGATCGCTTCGCCACGTGGCGTCACGATGCAGAGATCAAGGCGGCCGCGAACGATCCCGACCTCGAGGTCGTGCTCGAGGAGGGGGCGCGGCTGGTCGATCGACTGGTCAAGCGGGTCGACAAGTCGTCACGCCCCGCGGTCGCAGGGGCGGCGGCCGGGCTGCGTGACACCTCGCGCTCGCTCGACGACCGACTGAACGCGGGGCTCGACCAGCACGTCGCCGCGCTGCTCGCCGACGTGCCCGACCCCATCGACGTGACGAGGACGAAGTCGCTGCCGTTGTGGGTCGATCGTCGTCGCGGTCGCGAGGGCGCGTGGTACGAGTTCTTCCCGCGCAGCGAGGGCGGGCTCGACGCCGCGGCCAAGCGGCTGCCGGAGATCGCGGCGATGGGCTTCGACGTCGTCTACCTCCCTCCGGTGCACCCGATCGGCCGGACGTTTCGAAAGGGCCGCAACAACACCGTCGGCGCCGGACCCGACGATCCCGGCAGCCCGTGGGCCATCGGTAGCGAAGAAGGCGGCCATTGCTCGGTGCATCCCGAGCTGGGCACCATCGATGACTTCGACACATTCGTGGATCGTGCGCGCGCCAACAACCTCGAGGTCGCACTCGACTACGCGCTGCAGTGCTCGCCCGATCATCCGTGGGTGCGTGAGCATCCCGAGTGGTTCCACCATCGGGCCGACGGCACGATCGCGTACGCGGAGAACCCACCGAAGAAGTACCAGGACATCTACCCGCTGAACTTCTGGCCGGAATCGGGAGCCGATCGCAAGGCCCTGTGGGACGCGTGCAAGGAGATCCTGGACTTCTGGATCGCGCACGGCGTGTCGATCTTCCGCGTCGACAACCCCCACACCAAGCCGTTCGCGTTCTGGGACTGGATCATCAACGAAGTGCGCAGCGAACACCCGGACGTCATCTTCCTGGCCGAAGCGTTCACCCGACCGCGAGTCATGTCGAAGCTGGCGGAGATCGGGTTCACGCAGAGCTACACGTACTTCGCATGGCGCACGTACAAGTGGGAGATCGAGCAGTACCTCGACGAGCTCACGCACGGTCCGATCGTCGACTGGTTCCGTCCGAGCTTCTGGCCGAACACGCCCGACATCCTCGCCGGGCCCTTGCGCAATGGGCCACCCGCCGTGTTTCGCCTGCGGCTGCTGCTGGCGGCGACGATGAGCCCGAGCTACGGCATCTACTCCGGCTACGAGCTGTGCGAGAACGAGCCTGTGTCGGACGCCAACGATGAGTACCTGCACTCGGAGAAGTACGAGATCAAGGCGCGTGACTGGGGTCGCGACGACTCGCTTGCACCGTTCATCTCGCTGGTCAACGACATCCGCCGCCGTCATCCTGCGTTCGCAGAGATCCGCACCCTCGCGTTCCACCACGTCGACAACGACGACCTCATCGCCTACTCGAAGCGATCGGGCGACGGCACTGATGTCATCCTGTGTGTGGTGAACCTCGATCCGTCCGGGTGGCACGAGGGAACGATCTCGCTCGACCTCGGTGCGCTCGGGGTCGAAGCCGGCGCGTCGATCGACGTGTACGACGAGATGACCGGCCTGACGTACGCGTGGTCCGGCGACCACCAGTACATCAGGCTCGACCCGACGATCATCCCCGGCCACGTCCTGCACGTCCTCGCCTCCTCGACCTGATGGCGGGGATCGACTGGGGCGACCGACGCTGGTACCAGCGCGCGGTCTTCTACGAGGTGTCCGTGCGCGGGTTCGCCGACTCGAACGGCGACGGCCAAGGGGATCTGCGGGGACTGACCGAGCGACTCGATTACCTCGAGTGGCTCGGCGTCGACTGCCTCTGGCTCTTGCCCCTCTACCAATCGCCGCTGCGGGACGGCGGCTACGACATCAGCGACTTCTTCTCGGTGCTGCCCGCCTACGGCGACGTGAAGGACGCGGCGCAACTGCTCGAGGAAGCGCACCGCAGGGGCATCCGTGTGATTACCGATCTGGTCGTGAACCACACGAGCGATCAGCATCCGTGGTTCCAGGAGAGTCGCCAATCGCGCGACAACCCGAAGGCCGATTGGTACGTGTGGAGCGACGACGACCAGCGGTGGTCCGACGCGCGGATCATCTTCGTCGACACCGAGCAGTCCAACTGGTCGTACGACCCGGTGCGCGAGCAGTACTACTGGCACCGCTTCTTCCATCACCAGCCTGACCTCAACTACGACAACCCCGAGGTGCAGGAGGCGATGCTCGACGTCGTGCGGTTCTGGCTCGATCTCGGGCTCGACGGCTACCGGCTCGACGCGGTGCCGTACCTGTTCGAACGGGACGGCACCAACGGCGAGAACCTGCCCGAGACGCACTCGTACCTGAAGCGCATCCGCCGGACCGTCGACTCGGAATTCCCCGGTCGTGTGCTGCTCGCCGAGGCGAACCAGTGGCCGACCGACGTCGTGCAGTACTTCGGCGGGGGCGACGAGTGCCACATGTGCTTCCACTTCCCTCTCATGCCGCGCATGTTCATGGCGGTCCGTCGCTCGCAGCGCTATCCGATCACCGAGATCCTCGCCCAGACGCCCGACATCCCCGACGGCTGCCAGTGGGGGATCTTCCTGCGCAACCACGACGAGCTCACGCTCGAGATGGTCACGGACGAAGAGCGCGACTACATGTACTCCGAATACGCGACGGATCCGTTGATGCGGCGCAACATAGGCATCTCGCGCCGGCTGTTCCCCTTGCTCGACAACGACCGTCGCATGGCCGAGCTCTTCCACGCGCTGTTGTTCTCGATGCCCGGAAGCCCCGTCCTCTACTACGGCGACGAGATCGGCATGGGCGACAACATCTATCTCGGTGACCGCGACGGTGTTCGCACGCCGATGCAGTGGACACCCGATCGCAACGCCGGCTTCAGTCGCGCCGACTTCGCGCAGCTCTACCTGCCGCCCCTGATGGATCCGGTGTACGGGTACCAGGCGGTCAACGTCGAAGGCGAGACGCGCAACCCGTCGTCGTTCCTGCACTGGTTGCGGCGGCTGATCGAGATCCGCCGAGAGCATCCGGTGTTCGGCATCGGCACGTTCGAAGTGCTCTCGGCCGAGAACCCGTCCGTGCTCGCGTACCTGCGCCGGCTCGTCATGGACGACGGCCACGAATCGATCGTTCTCTGCGTGCACAATGTCAGCCGCTTCGCACAGCCCGTCCAGCTGATGCTCGCCGATCTCGCCGGCAAGGTGCCGGTCGAGATGATCGGGCGAGTGCCGTTCCCGTCCATCGGCGAACTTCCGTACTTCGTGACCCTTCCCCCGTACGGCTTCTACTGGTTCACGCTCCACGACGAGGGGTAAGCGCGAATGGCCAGCTTCCATGATCACCGTGATCACCATGATCAAACCTGAAGACATCGCCTCGTTGCTGCCGGACTTCCTGCCCCGGCAGCGGTGGTACGGCGCGGCCGATCTCGAGCTCGTCTCGATCGACGTGACGTCGTTCGACGTGCTCCACGCGGAGTGGCCGATGCTGGTGTGGATGCTCGTCGACGCGACGTTCGGCGACGACTCCGTGGCGACGTTCCAGGTGCCCGTCGGTCTTCGTCCGCTCGAGCAGACCGAGCGATTCCTCGAAGGCAAGGGTCGGTCGTTCCTCGGCGATGTCGACACCGATGAAGGTCCCGCGCTGGCCTACGACGCGCTCGTCGATCCCGAGCTGGCGCTGGTCCTTCTCGAGCACATCGCGCCAGACGAACGGGCGTCGCGCGTTCGACCGCTCAACGTCGAGCAGTCCAACACGTCGGTGGTCTACGACGAGCGGCTCATCATGAAGCTGTTCCGGCGCGTCGCCGAAGGACCGAACCCGGATGTGGAGATGACCGAGGCGCTCGCCGACCAGGGCTTCGCGCACATCAGCGCACCGGTCGCGGCGTGGCGACAGGACGGGAACGATCTCGCGGTCGTGCGCCAGTTCCTCGACGGCGGCACGGTCGGATGGCAACTCGCCCTGACGTCGCTGCGGGATGTCTACGACAGCCGAGTGGACCCGTCGCAGGCCGGCGGCAACTTCGGACCGGAAGCGGCACGGCTCGGGCGGATCACGGCGCAGATGCACCTCGCGCTGGCGCAGGCGTTCGGGACGCAGGACGGTGATCCGGGCGCGTGGGCGGCGACGATGCGCGAGAACCTCTCGCGGTCGCGTGCACGGGCGCTGGACGCGAGAGCGATCGACGCGACGTACGGCGAGTTGTACGACGTGAAAGATCCCGGACGCTCGATGCGGATCCACGGCGACTATCACCTCGCGCAGACCATGCGCACTGACAGCGGCTGGTACATCTTGGACTTCGAGGGCGAGCCCGCGGTGCCGCTCGCGGAACGGCGCGCACCGTCGTCGCCGTTGCGCGATGTCGCCGGCATGTTGCGTTCGTTCCACTACGCGGCCGAGGTTGCGCTCGTGGAGCGGGGCCCGGGAGCCGAGGAAGCCGAGCTGCGATCACTCGGACGCCGTTGGGAGATGCACGTCGCGGAGGCGTTCTGCATCGAGTACTTCGGCACCCCGGGCGTCGACGAGCTCGTGCCGGGCGTCGACGAGGACCGGCGCCGCGTGCTCGAAGCGTTCGTGATGGCGAAGGCGGTGTACGAGGTCGGGTACGAGCTCGCCCATCGTCCCGAGTGGGTTCACATCCCCCTCGAAGCCGTGAGCAGGCTCACGTCGTGAGTCGCCGCCTGCTCGCGTCTGAGGTGTCCGCCATCGTCAAGGGCGAGCACGCGAACCCGCACAGCTTCCTCGGGCATCACGGCGGCATCGTGCGAATCTGGCGCCCCGGCGCTTCGGCGGTGTCCGTGGGCCGGTTCAACGCCGAGGTCCTCGACGGCGCCGGTCTGTTCGAAGCGCGCGTGTCGGATGACCTCGGCGCGTACAAGGCCGACGTCCGCTATCCGGACGGCACGCACATCCGCATCGACGACCCGTATCGCTTCTGGCCGACGCTGGGCGACATCGACCTCCATCTCATCGGCGAAGGCCGGCACGAGAAGCTGTGGGATGCGCTCGGTGCGCACCATCGCGTGCATGAGGGGACACGGGGCACGGCCTTCGCGGTGTGGGCGCCATCGGCGCGAGCGGTGCGCGTCGTCGGTGACTTCAACCTGTGGGACGGACGCGTCTACCCGATGCGATCGCTCGGTTCGTCCGGCGTCTGGGAGCTGTTCGTGCCGGACGTCTCGCCCGGTTGCAAGTACAAGTTCGAGGTCGTCGGCGCGGATGGGCGGCTGCGCGTGAAGGCCGACCCGATGGCGCGCGCCACCGAGGTGCCGCCCGGTACCTCGTCCGTCATCGTCGACGACGACGCGTACGAATGGCGGGACCGCGCTTGGCTCGAGCAGCGAGCGCGCACCGACGTCATAAACCACCGGATGTCGACGTACGAGGTGCATCTCGGTTCCTGGCGGCACGTGCCCGAGGAGGGCGACCGTTCGTTGACGTACCGCGAGCTGGCGGAGCAGCTACCGGAGTACGTCGCGGACCTCGGGTTCACCCACGTCGAGCTGATGCCGGTCGCGGAGCACCCGTTCGGCGGGTCGTGGGGTTACCAGGTGACCTCGTACTACGCGCCCACGGCCCGTTACGGCTCGCCCGACGACTTCCGCGCGCTCGTCGACGCGCTGCATGCGAAGGGCATCGGCGTCGTCGTCGACTGGGTGCCGGCGCACTTCCCGAAGGACGAGTGGGCGCTCGCACGGTTCGACGGCACCGCGCTGTACGAGCACGCCGACCCGCGCCAGGGCGAACATCCGGATTGGGGCACGCTGGTGTTCAACTTCGGTCGTCACGAGGTCCGCAACTTCCTTCTCGCCAGCGCGCTGTACTGGTTGGAGGAATTCCACATCGATGGTCTGCGCGTCGACGCGGTCGCGTCGATGCTCTACCTCGACTACTCGCGCAAGGAAGGCGAGTGGGTCCCGAACGAGTTCGGCGGTCGCGAGAACCTCGAGGCCGTCCACTTCCTGCAAGAGGTCAACACCGTGCTCTACGGCCGGTGCCCCGGTGTCGACACGATCGCCGAGGAATCGACCGCGTTCCCGGCGGTCTCGCGGCCCGTTCATCTCGGCGGGCTCGGCTTCGGTCACAAGTGGAACATGGGATGGATGCACGACACGCTGGCGTACTTCTCCCACGATCCGGTGCACCGGCGCTATCACCATCACGACTTGACCTTCGGGATGATGTACGCGTTCACCGAGAACTTCGTGTTGCCGTTGAGCCACGACGAGGTCGTGCACGGCAAGGGTTCGCTGCTGCGAAAGATGCCCGGTGACCGCTGGCAGCAGTTCGCGAACCTTCGCTCGTTGTACGCGTGGATGTGGGCGCATCCGGGCAAGCAGTTGGTGTTCATGGGTGGCGAGCTGGCGCAAGAGCGCGAGTGGTCCGAGGAGCGCAGCATCGACTGGAACCTGCTCGACGACGACCTCCACCGCGGCGTGCAGGCGTTGCTGCGCGATCTCAATCGCGTCGAGGCGGGCGAGCCCGCGTTGTATGCCGCAGACTTCACGCCCGACGGCTTCAGCTGGATCGACGCCAACGACTCCGACCAGAGCGTGTACTCGTTCCTGCGCTTCGACCCACGCGGGCCGGGCCGGCCGATCGCCTGCGTGGCCAACCTCACGCCGGTCCCGCGCCACGGCTACCGCCTCGGCCTCCCGGTCGCGGGCCAGTGGATCGAGATCCTCAACACCGACGCCGGGGCCTACGGCGGCAGCAACGTCGGCAGCGGCGACGTCTGGACCGACGGCGTCGCCTGGCACGGCCACCCCCAGTCCGTGGTCATGACCCTCCCCCCTCTGGCCATCGTCTACCTGGCCCCCAAGTAGAGAATGTTGGATGGAAACGGGCGCCATGGCGCCCGTTTCTCCCCGGAGTTCGTCGTCGGAGGTGTGCCGTAACCTCGATCGGGATGGGTGAGGTCCGGTTCGTGGTCCATGGCCACTTTTACCAACCGCCCCGGGAGAACCCGTGGACGGAGGAAGTCGCAGTGGAAACGTCCGCCGCGCCGTTCCACGACTGGAACGAACGGATCACGGCCGAGTGCTATCGCCCCAACGGTTGGGCGCGGGTGCTCGACGAGCACGGTCTGGTGACCGCGATCGTCGACAACTACGAGCACCTGTCGTTCGACGTGGGGCCGACGCTGCTGTCATGGCTCGAGACCCATCGCCCGGAGGTCTACGACCGGATCGTGGAAGCGGACCGCATCGGTGGTGGCGCCATCGCGCAGGCGTACAACCACATGATCCTGCCGCTCGCCAACGAGCGCGACGTCCACACACAGATCCGTTGGGGACTCGTCGATTTCGAGCACCGCTTCGGTCGTCGCGCGCGCGGGATGTGGCTGCCCGAGACCGCGGTGAACGACGCCGTGTTGTGCGCGCTGATCGACGAGGGCGTCGGATTCACGATCCTCGCCCCGACGCAGACGGACGGCCCGATCGCCGGTGGGCAGCCGTATCGGTGGGTCCATCCGGACGGCAGCGGGCGTTCCATCTCGATCGTGTTCTACGACGGAGGCATCTCGCACGACCTCGCGTTCGGCCTCACCGGCTTGTCGAGTCAGGAGCTCATTCGTCGCGTCGTCGTCGCGAGCGAGGACGGAACGCCGGTGTGCGTGGCGACCGACGGCGAGACCTTCGGCCATCATCACAAGTTCGCCGACCGTGCTCTTGCGTATGCCTTCAGCCACGAGGCGGACGCGGCAGGCGTGCGCGTCCTCAACACTGCGCAGCTCCTCGACGAACTCGATCCCGTCGACGACGTGCGCGTGCACGAGAGTGCGTGGTCGTGCGCTCATGGCGTGCGCCGATGGTTGGACGACTGCGGTTGCCACACCGGTGGCGCGCCCGACTGGAACCAGGCCTGGCGCGCACCGTTGCGCGCCGCGCTCGACATCGTCCGAGACCATGGTGTCGAGGTGTTCGGGCGGCGCGGTCGCGAGGTGCTGCACGATCCGTGGGCGGCGCGGGATGCGTACGTCGACGTGTTGCTCGGTCGGTGCTCGGCGGACGACTTCCTCGCCCAGCACGGTCGCGCCGGCACCGACCACGTCCTCGCGCTGTCACTGCTCGAAGCGCAGCGGCACGCGCTGCTCGATGTACACGTCGTGCGGTTGGTTCTTCAACGATCTCGCCGGCATCGAGACGCTCCAGATCCTCCGCTACGCGGCGCGAGCCATCGATCTGCTCGACTCCGTCGGCGAGCCGATCGACCGTGAGCACTTCTTCGCCGTTCTCTCGCAGGCGCGCAGCAACATCGAGCTCGAGGGTGACGGTCGTGCCATCTGGGACCGTCACGTCGAGCCGAGCCGAGTGAACTCCGACCGCGTCGTCGCGCACCTTGCACTGGTCTCGTTGCTCGAGGACAAAGAGGCGCCGAAGACGCTCGCGGCGTTCGACGTCGAGGACAGTCAGATCCGTGCGGTCGCCCGTGGCGTCGGCGGTGTCGGCGGGCAGGTGACGCTCGTCCATCGCCGTACCGGCCGTCGAAGCGTCCATGTCTACGCGGCGATCCACCTCGGCGGCCTCGAAGTGTTCGGCGCCACCCGCCCGGCCGACGGGTCGCGCGATGCCGCCGTGTTCGCGGAGCTGGCGCACGCGTTCGAGAGCGGCGCCCGGGTGACGACGATGCTGCGGCTCATCGCCGACGGGTTCGGGCCCCGCGAGTTCGGTCTCGACTCTGCGCTGCCGGACGCTGCGGGCGAGATCGTGCGCGGCGCGGCGGCGCACCTGGCCGACCGGTTCGGCGCGACGTACGAGGGCATGTACGCCGAGAACCGTCGCTTGCTCGACGCGCTGATCAGCGCCGGTTACCCGCTCCCGCGTCGAGCTCCGGGCGCCGGCCGAGTTCGCGCTGGCGCGGCGGTTCGAAGTGGAGATCGCGAGGGCGGTCGACGCCGCGGAACCGGCGTCGTACGACACCGCGCGGTCGATCGCGAGGGAGGCGCGTCACCGTGGCTTCGAACTGGCGACCCCCAGCGCGGCCGCGATCATGGGCCGCACGCTGCTCACCGCGGTAGAGAGAGCGGTC
Source organism: uncultured Acidimicrobiia bacterium (assembly GCA_963721305.1). GTDB lineage: Bacteria > Actinomycetota > Acidimicrobiia > Acidimicrobiales > JACDCH01 > DATAES01. The sequence goes on along the minus strand of CAVRIR010000005.1, from coordinate 911,410 downwards.
GAGGAGCCGGACCGGGCCCGGATAGACGCCGCGCTGCAGCTCCTGCGGCTGACCCGCCAGCTCGGGCTCGCCGTCGACATCGACCGGGCACAGGAGCTGGTCCTCGCCGCGCTCGCGGAGGCGGAGGTGTCGCCGCTGCGGCCGCTGGCCACCGCCCTCGATATCGGTAGCTAGCCGGATAGCGTCATCGGCCGTCATGGTGAGCCAGATCCAGACGTGTTACCGGCACCCTGACCGGCGAGCAGGGGTCAAGTGTCAGCGGTGCGACCGCCCGATCTGTCCCTCGTGCATGACGCAGGCCTCGGTCGGCTTCCATTGCCCCGAGTGCAGCCGCAGCGGCCGCCAGCAGGTCTACGCCGGCAAACAGGCGTTCGCCTCGGACCGGCCGGTCGTGACGATCGCGCTGATCGTGATCAACACCGTGGTGTTCCTCGCGGGACTCACGAAGCCGGGCGCGAGCCTCATGCAGAACGGCAACCCGTATGCGACCGATTACGGCATGCTCGGCGCCGGGCGAGTCTTCAATCTCGCGACCGGGACGGTCGACCTGCGCGGCGTCGCGTACGGCGAGTGGTATCGGTTGATCACCGCCGGCTTCCTGCACGTCAGCCTCTGGCACATCGCGCTCAACATGCTGGCGCTGTGGTTCCTCGGCTCGTTGCTCGAGCCCGCCATCGGCAGGCTCAAGTTCACCGTCGTCTACATGGCGTCGCTCCTCGCCGGGTCCCTCGGCGTTCTCATCGTCAGCCCGCACGAGGTCACCGTCGGGGCATCCGGCGCGATCTTCGGACTCCTCGGCTTTGCCGTCGTGTACCAACGGTCGAGAGGGATCAACATCTGGCAGAGCGGACTGGGCGCGATCCTCGTCCTCAACCTGGTCTTCACCTTCGGCGTGAGCGGCATCTCGATCGGCGGCCACATCGGCGGCTTGATCGGCGGCTACCTGTGCGGGCTCATCCTCTACGAGCTGACGCCGAGGCTGCGCACCCATCCCGCGGTGCCGACCCTGCTGTGTTGTGCGCTCGGCGTCGCATGCTTCGCCGCGTCCCTCGTGGTGGCCTCGGGGCTGAGCCCGTAGCGCTCCCGCGCCACCAGCTCGTCCCGCTTCAGCAACGCCTGGCCGCGCAGGACGCGCTCAACGAGTACATCCAACACCTGAGCTCTGCCGTCTGCGCCATCCCCCCGGGCGTCCCGACCCCGGGCCGCTCCCTCGGCGCCCCCCTGTTCCCGTAGACGCCGCCGGCCGTCCGCCGCCCGCCCGCCGCTGGGCGCCGGCGACGTCCGCCGCCCGCCCCCCGCGCCGCCGGCGACGCCACATCCGAACCATTGACTGTCACACCCCCTGGGGATGATGCGGTCCATGAGTGAGTGCCGCTTGTGTCTGGAAGAACTCGAACACTGCCACGATGTGTCGGTCGAGCACGCCGACGGGTCGACGGAGTGCTTCGACCCGACGTGCCGGCTGCCGCACGACGCCCACGAGTGGCACCTGCCGTGCTCGGCCCTCGAGCCTCCGTGCCCCTGCATACCGGAGGAGGCGGACGTGCCGCTCCTCCTCGCGGCGTGACCGCGTCAGCCGACCGAGCTCAGCTGCTGCGCGGCGACCTCCGGGGCGAAGATGTTGATGAGCACGCCGGTCCCTTGTTCGAATCCCGTCGTCGTCGTCAACCGCGGCACCGCATGTACGTGCCAGTGGAACTGATCGTCGAGTTGATGGTGGGGCCCCGTGTGGAAGATGAGGTTGTACGCGACGTCGCCCATGACATGACGCAGGCGGTTGAGCACCACTCGGATCGCCCGTCCGATCGCAGCCACGTCTCGAGGGGCGGCGCGCTGCAGTTGCGGCTCGTGCGCCTTCGGCACGATCAACATCTCGTAAGGCGAGCCGCTCCAGTACGGGCAGAGGGCGAGAACTCGGTCGTCGTCGAACACGACGCGATGCCCGACCGACGACTCTGCATCCACGATCGTGCACAGCAGGCACGAACCCTCGAAACGTACGAACCCGGAACGCTCTTCGGCCAGATCCCCCGGCACGAACGGCACGCCGATGATCTGGCCGTGCGGATGCGCGAGCGACGCGCCGGCCTCGCGGCCGTGGTTCACGATCGCCAGCGTCGCCCGCACGTTCTGATGTCGAGCGTGCTCTTCCAAACGGTCGCGCAGCGCCGCCATCACGAGTCCCGCACTCGGGTCGTCGAGGTCGGCCCAGCTGTCGTCGTGTTCGGGGGACAGCACGAGCACTTCGTGGATGCCACTCGCCGTCGCCTGCGTGAACACGGGTCCGAGATGCGACACCGACATCGGTTCGTCGCCCGAGAACGCGGGAAACAGGTTCGGCACCACGCGCACCTGCCAGTGACCGTCAGGGCCGTACGTCTCGAGCGCGGGCGGCGTCGACTCCTCGTTCCCGGGGCAGAACGGGCAGGCGCGCGCGGGCCCGGCCTCGACCGGCAGCAGGCGCGGGGCGAAGTCGCTCGGACGCATCGACCGATCGACCGCGATCGTGACCCACCGCCCGGTCAGCGGGTTGAGCCGAAGTTGGCTCAACGGCTGGCTCCGGAATGCACGCTGTGCAACCTACCGTCCGCGACAACGCGTACCCCGGCACTCAATCGGCGATGGCGTACACGGACACGTGCGCGCTGTCGTCGGCGGTGAACGGTGTCCCGCGCCAGTCGCTCCACCGGTGGAGGAGCGAGAAACCGGCTGCCGACGCCATGGCGTCGAGTTCCTCCGGGGCCGCATAACGGATCAACCACGGATGGAATCGCAAACCTGACTCGCGGATTTCGATGTGCTGACCCGCGACGGTCTGTTCGGCCCGATCGTGGCGGGTGACCGTCAGCACGACATGATCGAGCTCGACCGTTCGGGCGTCGACCGACGACTCGGGCGCGTCGGCGGCAGGGACGAAGGCTTCGACGACGAAGCAACCACCGGGCGCGAGCACTGAACGAGCGCGCTCGAGGCAAGCCGCCTGCGCGTCAGCGGTGGTCAGGTTGAAGAACGTGTTGTCGGCCACGAACACGACCGCGAAGGTCGCGGTGTCACCGCCGGGGACGGCGGACAGATCGAGCGCGGCCATGTCGCCGATGGCGACGGGTACCTGGTCGCCGCCCGGCTTGGACCGCAGGCGCTCCACCATGGCGTCGGATGCGTCGATGCCCCACACGTCCACCCCGCGGGCGGCGAGGGGCAGCGCGAGACGCCCGCTGCCGACACCCAACTCGAGCACGGGGCGGTCGCCGTCGACCGTCGACGTGAGCCGCGCGATCGCCGTCACGGCGCCGTCGATGTCGCCTCGAGTGGCGTACCACTCGTCGTAGACGTCGGCGATTCCCTCGCCGTAGCTCGACGGTCCGTAGCCCTCCACAGAGCCCGATCTAGCACGGGCCACCACGTACCCTCTCCCGGTGGCATCTCCGACGGCGTCGCTCGGCCCGTGGGCCGCGCCGGGCGCCCGTGCCACGGAAGCCGCCGGGTCGGCCGGCACACCCGGGCCCGACGCCACCCGTCCCGTCGCGCCGCTGGCGCGAAGCAAGGCACCGGCCGTTCCGTCCCCGATGCCGCTGCGCCCGATGACCACCGCCGACGTGCTCGACGGCAGCATCGGCATCCTCAAAGCCGCGCCTCGCACGATCATCGGCATCGCCGCCATCGTCGTGGTGCCGCTCGAGCTGCTGAGCGCGTGGATCCAGCGTGACAACCTCAGCGACAGCGGGTTGCCGGGCGCGTGGTCTGCGGCGACCTCGACGTCGTCGCCGCTCGCCGACGTCACGATCGCGACCGTCGTGCTGTTCGTGTTGTCCGGCATCGTGCTGTCGATCGTGGCCGGTGCGCTGGGACACATTCTCAGCTCGTGGTACGCCGACCAGAACACGACGACGCGCCGAGCTCTCGGCGCGTCCATCAGGCGCCTGCCCGCGCTCGTGGTGGCGTGGTTGCTCGTCCACATGATCGAAGCGCTCGGGCTCATCGGGTTCTTCGTCGGCGAGATCTTCCTGATGCCGCTCTTCGTCGTGACCGCGCCGGCGATCGTGATCGAGCGCCTCGGTCCGTGGAAGGGCATCCGTCGATCGATGCGTCTCACCCGGGCGCGCTACGGGCCCGTGCTCGGCATCGCGCTCCTCATTGCGATCGTCGACCTGCTTCTCACCATCGCGTTGACCGGGATCGGGCTGGTGTTCGAGCTCTTCGATTGGGGCTGGATCGTCGATGCCGTGTGCTCGGCGGGCAGCTCGTTGATCACGGTCCCGTTCGTCGCGGGCGCGGCGACGCTGCTGTACTTCGATCTGCGGGTGCGGTCCGAGGGTCTCGACCTCGAGCTCGGCGTCGCGGCGCACTTCACCCGTGATCGCTGAGTCGATGGCGGCCCCGCCGCCGCCCGACGCGATCCGCCAGCAGGCGCACGACATCCTCGGCCGGTCCGAGTTCCAGCACCGCGAGAGCATCCTCCAGCGGCTGTTGGACTGGATCGGCGACCAGCTCAACCGGTTCTCCTTCGGCATCGGTCACGGTCCGGGATTCATCGGCGACCTGTTCGGGCTGATCTTCCTCGCGGTCGCCGTCGTGCTCGTCATCGTGCTCGTCCGTGCATTCCGTTCGAGCCCCCGGCCGCCCGCGCTCGACGACGAGCTCACCTTCGAAGAGGGGGTACGTCGGTCGGCGGCCGAATGGCGCAGCGAAGCCGAGCGCTACGAGGCCGAGCAACGGTGGCGCGAGGCGATGCGCGCCCGCTACCGCGAGCTGGTCCGGCTGCTCGTGGACGACGGCGTGCTCGCCGACGTCCCGGGACGCACGACGGGGGAGTACGAGACCGAGCTGGCAACGACGCGCCCGGCGGCGGCCGAGACGTTCGGCGAGCTGACCGAATGCTTCGATGCTGTCTGGTACGGGGGCCGCCAGACCGATGCCGACGAGTACGGCCGCTTTCGCGAGCTCGCGCGCATGACACGCGAACGGACGCGCGCACTGGCAGGCGTCCCGTGACCGCCACGTCCCCCGCGTCCCCGATGACCGGACTGACTGGACCCACTGGAGGCGCAGGGTCGAAGCGCGGATCGCGCCGACCGCTGGTCATCGGCGTCGCCGTGGCCGTCGCGCTCCTCGTCGTTGCTGTCGTCGCGGGCCAGAGCCGATCCGGTGAAGGAGCACCGCTGTCGCCCACCTCGACGTCGGGTGACGGGTTGCACGGTCTCGTGCTGCTGCTGCAGAGCTTCGGCGCCGATGTGCGCACCGACGAAACGGTGCCGAGCGGCTCGGTGGCCATGCTCGCCCGCGACGACCTCGCGCAACGTGATCGCGACGCGCTCCGGACCTGGGTCCGCAACGGCGGCACGCTGATCGTCACGGATCCGACGTCGTCGCTGTCGGCTCAGTCGTCCGGACAGCCGGGCGGCCTCGCGCTCGAGCGCGGGCACTGCGACCTCGACGGCGTGGACGATGTGAACCGCATCGAGATCGGTGGCGTCGACAGCGGGACGCTGGACTTCCTCGGCGGCGAGCGGCTGCACGTCGACGGTCGGCCTTCGTGCTTCGGTGACGGTACCGACGCCTACGTGGTCGAGACGGTTGTCGGCTCCGGGAGGATCGTGTCGGTCGGTGGCCCGAACCTGTTCACGAACGCGTTCCTCGACAAGTCGGACAACAGCGTGCTCGCAATGCGCCTGCTCCAGCCCGACGGTCCCGAGACGGTGAGCATTCTCGCGACGTCAACCCCCGGGAGCGGACGGACGACATTGCTCGACCTCGTCTCCGATCGTGTGTTCCAGTCGTTCATCCAACTCGGCATCGCGTTCCTGCTCTACGCGTTGTGGCGGGCGCGCCGGCTCGGCCGGCCGGTCGTCGAACCGCAACCCGTCGCGATCGCGGGATCGCAGCTCGTCCAGGCGGTCGGCGCGCTCGAGCAGCGCACCCACGCCGCCGACCGGGCTGCGGCCGCGATGCGCCACGATGTCGTCCGCCTTGCGTGCGAACGGTTCGGACTCGGCCCGACCGCGCCGACATCAACGGTCGCCGACGTGGTCGCGGCCCGCACCGGACTCGATCCGGCGCGTGTCCGGTTCGCGCTGTATGACGCGCCGATCGTCGACGAGCGGGCACTCTTGGCGCTGACCCAGGAGCTGGACTCGATCCGCAAGGAGCTGTTGCATGGCCGTTGACCCCGAACCGAGTCTCGATGCACGCGGGCCGATCCTCGCGTTGCGCGACGAGGTCGCGAAGGTCGTGGTCGGTCAGGAGGGAACACTCTCGGGTCTCGTCGCTGCGCTGCTCGTTCGCGGGCACGTGTTGCTCGAGGGAGTTCCCGGCGTGGCCAAGACCCTCGTGGTGAAGACGGTTGCCGCTGCGCTCGACCTCGAGTTCCGGCGCGTACAGTTCACGCCCGACCTCATGCCGTCCGACGTCATCGGCCAGACGATCCTCGACGCGCAGGGCGGTTCGTTCTCGTTCCGGCCCGGCCCGGTGTTCACGAACCTGTTGCTCGCGGACGAGATCAACCGCACGCCTCCCAAGACGCAGGCGGCGCTGCTCGAATCCATGGAGGAGCGGCAGGTCTCGATCGAGGGCGAGTCGCGGCCCTTGCCCGATCCGTTCATCGTGGTCGCGACCCAGAACCCGATCGAGTACGAGGGCACCTACCCGCTGCCCGAAGCACAGCTCGACCGCTTCCTGTTCAAGCTGCGGGTCGACTATCCGACGTTCGAGCAAGAGCAGCAGGTGCTCGCCCGCCACGACGCGGGGCTCGATCCCCACGACCTCGCCGCCGCCGGTGTTCGCCCGGTCGCGAGCGCGGCCGATCTCACCGCCGCACGCGTCGAAGTCGACGCCATCCGCGTCGAGTCACAAGTGATCGCCTACATCGTGCAGCTGTGCCGGGCGACGCGCGACACGCCGTCGCTCGCGCTCGGTGTCTCACCGCGCGGCGCGACCGCGCTGTTGCATGCGTCCAAGGCGTGGGCCTGGTTGTCCGGACGCACGTTCGTGACGCCCGACGAGGTGAAGGCCGTCACGAAACCGACGTTGCGCCATCGCATGCAGCTGCGCCCGGAGGCGGAGCTCGAGGGGGCGACCGCGGACGCGGTGCTCGACGGCGTCATGGCTGCGGTGCCGGTCCCGCGCTGACGGTGCCCGTACCGACCCGTCGCCTTGCCGCGGTCGCACTCGCGCTCGTCGGAGTGCGGCTGTTGCTCCCCGACGCGCCGGTGGCACAGAGCCTGCTCGTCCTCGACCTGTTGTTGTTGCTGGTGGCACTTCTGGACTGGGCGTTCACGGTGCCGCCCGGCCGGATCACGGTCGAGCGGGCGATGCCGGCCGTCCTCACCATCGACGAGCCCAGCGAGATCCGCTGGCGGATCGGAAACCCGACCGGCCGCCGCGTTCACCTGAGCTTCGCCGACGAGCTTGCACCGTCGCTGCACGCCCGGACGCGTCGCGCCACCGTCACCGTGCCGGGGAACGGCTCGACGACCGTGCGCGCGCCCATGCGGCCCTCTCGTCGCGGCCGCTTCGTCCCGAGCGAGATCGTCGTGCGCGTCTCGGGACCGCTCGGACTCGTCGCCCGCCAACGCCGCCGGCAGGAGCCCGCGGTGCTTCAGGTGCAGCCGCCGTTCCGCTCGCGGAGCGAAGCCGAGCTCCGCATCAATCGAGCGCGCGTGCTCGAGGTCGGGCTCCGGTCGGCGCAAGGACGTGGCGGAGGTACCGAGTTCGAGTCGCTGCGGGAGTACTCCTCGGACGACGAGTTCCGCCGCGTCGACTGGTCGGCGACGGCGCGGGCCGGCAAGGCGATCGTGCGCACGTACCGCGCCGAACGCAACCAGAACGTCGTCGTGTTGCTCGACAACGGACGCGTGATGGCAGCGCGAGTGGACGACGTCCCGCGCGTCGAGCACGCGATGGACGCCGCGCTGATGCTCGCCACTGTCGCGACGCGACTCGGTGACCGTTTCGGCCTCGTCGTGTTCGATGCCGCGGTGCGAACGGTGCTGGCGCCGTCGAAAGCGCGCTCGCAGGTCGGACGCGTGACCGAAGCGCTGTTCGATCTCGAACCCGAACTGGTCGAGACGGACTATCGAAGCGCCTTCGCCGAGACCATCGTGCGTTTTCGCCGTCGCGCGCTGCTCGTGCTGCTCACCGAGCTGAACGAGCAGGCGGCCGAGGAGTACCTCGTCCCCGCGCTGCCGCTCATCGCCCGCAACCACGTCATCGTCGTTGGCGCGGTGCGCGATCCCGAGGTCGATCGGTGGGCGGTCGCGCCCGTGGACGGAGCGGAGGAGGCGTACCGCCGGTCGGCTGCGATCGTCGCGCTGCAGGAGCGGAGGCGGACCGCGGCGCGGTTGCAGGGCTTCGGCGTCACGGTCGTCGATGCCGCGCCCGGCAAGCTCGCGCCCGCGCTGGCCGACACGTACCTCAAGCTGAAGGCGACGGGCCGGCTGTAGCTCCCACCGGTACCGGCTCCGCGGACGCGGCCGGGGAGGGCTCGACGAGGCCGAGCTCCGATACGACCTCGCCGAACGTGCCCGTCAACCCGCGGCGACGGCGTCGCGCCCGTGGGTCACGATCCACGTGAGGAACCCGAGCTCGACCACGACACCGACGAGCACGCGCGCCGGCGTGGGGAGCCCGCTCGGCGTGACGAATCCCTCGATGAGTCCTGCCACGACGAAGCAGAGCATCAGGCCGAGCACGATGACGACCGAGCGGCGTCCTTCTTCCGCGAGCGCGACGGTTCGCGGACGGTCACCGGGGGCGATGATCGCCCAACCGATGCGGAGGCCCGCGGCGCCGGCGATGGTCACGCTGCTCAGCTCGAGGAGTCCGTGCGGAAGGATCAACCCGAAGAACTTGCCGGTTTCGTGCGCGTGGACGAACAAGCCGCCGGCGATGCCGACGTTGACGCCGTTCTGGACGAGGATCACTGCGGTGCCGATGCACAACAGCACGCCACCCGCGAACGCGAGGAACGAGACCTGGATGTTGTTGATGAGCACTTGGGTCGAGAACTCGGATGCAGGCTCGGACGAGTAGTAGTTCTCGAACCGCGATTCGAGCAGCGCCTGCTGTTGGTCCTTCGGAACCGCGACGTCGAGCGCGCGCTCGGAGTTCGCCGTCCACACGCCGAACAAGATCATCGGCACGAACAGCAGCGCCGCCGATGCCAGGACGAATCGACGGCTGTACCAGATCGCGGCCGGGAAGGTCTCGGTGAAGAAGCGCCTGAGCCCGCGGGTCGACACCGGATGGATGCCGTACAGCGCGGCGTTCGCTGCCGCGACGAGCGTCGTCAAGCGAGCGGTGAGCCCGGGATCGTTGTAGTACCCGCGCGCGTACGACAGTTGCGCCGCGGTGCGTTGGTACAGCGCGACGAACTCGTCGATCTCGTTCGCGCCGAGGGATCGGCTCCGCGACCGCCGCGCACGGGCGGTCAGCTCGTCCAGGCGACGCCATGCGCCCTCGTTGCGGACGATGAATCGGTCGATGTCCACGGCCTCTGTACGGTACGTGACGGTGGCGGTGCAAACGGTACGTCCCGAAGTTCATGGCGGGGTCGTCACCCCGGAGGCGGTTCTCCTCGAGTTCGAGACCGCCAGCATCGGTTCGCGCGCGCTCGCACAACTCGTCGACCTCGGTATCCGGATCGGCATGCTCTATGGGCTGCTGCTCCTTGGTGCCCTCATCGGCTACGGCATTGGCAGCAGCGTGGCGGTGGTGCTGTCGATCGTCGGCACCTTCCTCATGCTCTTCGGCTACCCGGTGTTCTTCGAGGTGCGGTTCCAGGGTCAAACGCCGGGCAAACGCGTGCTCGGTCTCCGCGTCGTCACCGTCGAAGGCGCGCCGGTCGGGTTCCGGCATGCAGCCATCCGTTCGATGGTCGCGGTCGTCGACTTCTTCATCCCGCCGCTCGCTGTCGTCGCCACGATCTCGGTGCTGTTGACGCCGAAGAGCCAAAGGCTCGGTGATCTCTTCGCCGGAACGATCGTGCTCCGCGAGCGCACCGGGGCCGCGTTTCCGATACCGGTGTCGTTCCCGCCCCTGCCGGGCTACGACTCGTACGCACGCAGTCTCGACGTCGGCGGCATCACGCCCGAGCAGTACGGCGTGATCCGGTCCTTCCTGCTTCGGGTCACGCAGTTGTCGCCGCAGGCCCGCGTTCAGGTCGGAACACAGCTCGCCAACGCCGCGGCCCGGTCCATGCACCACACCCCACCGCCGGGTGTGTCACCGGAGGCGTTCCTGGTGTCGGTCGCGGCGGCGTACCAACTGCGGCTCGGCGGCCCACCCGTCCCGCTGCCGCCGTGGATCCAGCCCTGGGGTGCCCCGCCGGGTCCGCCCTCGTAGCCTTGCGCAGGTGAACCAGCCGTCCACCGTCTACTTCGACCACGCGGCGAGCACGCCGGTGCGTCCCGAAGCGGTCGAGGCGATGGTCCCGTACCTCCTCGAGTCGTTCGGCAACCCGTCGGGCGCGCACGCGATGGCGCGTGCGGCGCGGGCCGCGATCGATGATGTCCGTGTCGTCATGGCCGATGCACTCGGGAGCGCGCCGGGCGACATCGTGTTCACGAGCGGTGGCACCGAGTCCGACAACACCGCGGTGTTCGGGTTCGCCGATCGAGGGACGGTGGTGTGCTCCGCGATCGAGCACCACGCCGTGCTCGATCCCGTACTCGCGTCGCGCGGTCGCACAGTCGCAGTCGACGGCGAAGGCATCGTGGACCTCGACGCACTCGCAGATGCGCTCGACGACAACGTCTCGCTCGTCTCGGTCATGCTCGCCAACAACGAGATCGGCACGATCCAACCGCTCGCCGCCGTCGCCGAGCTGGTGCGCGAGCGCGCGCCCCGTGCCGTCATCCATACCGACGCCGTGCAGGCGTTTCCGTGGCTCGACGTCGCGGCGCTCACCGCTCCCGCGGACCTCGTCTCCGTCAGCGCGCACAAGTTCGGGGGACCGAAGGGCGTCGGGGCGCTCGTGGTGCGCGAGGGCGTCGAGTTCGCGGCACGCCAGATCGGCGGCGGGCAGGAGCGTGAGCGGCGCAGTGGCACCCAGAACGTCGCGGGCATCGTGGCCATGGGTGTCGCGGCGCGACTGACGGTCGACGAACGCAAAGCGACCGTGGATTGCATCGAGCCGCTGCGCGACCGGTTGGCCGATGGCCTGCTCGCCGCGATCCCCGACACCATCGAGAGCGGCGACCGCTCCCGGAAGGTCGCGGGCAACTGTCACGTCTGCTTCGAGGGCATCGAGAGCGAGGCCTTGCTGTACCTCCTCGAGCGGGAGGGGATCATGGCGTCAGCGGCGTCGTCGTGTGCGAGCGGCGCCCAGGATCCGTCCCATGTCCTCGCTGCCATCGGGGTTCCTCGATCGCTCGCGGGCGGATCGCTGCGCCTGTCCCTGGGCGCGACGACGACCGACGACGAAGTCGACCGCGCGCTGTCGGTGCTGCCCGATGCCGTCGCCAGGCTGCGGATGCTCGGCTCGTGAAGGTCCTCGTCGCCATGTCGGGTGGCGTCGACTCATCGGTCGCCGCGGCCCTGTTGCGCGACGGCGGACACGATGTCGTCGGCGTCACGATGAAGCTGTGGGGAGGCGAGTCCGACACAGGTTGCTGTTCCGTCAGCGACGTCGATGATGCGCGCCGCGTCGCCCGTGCTCTCGGCGTCGACCACCACGTGTTCAACTTCGGCGATCGGTTCATGTCCGACGTGGTCGATCCGTACGTCGCCGCGCACGCGAGGGGACACACGCCCAACCCCTGCATCGAGTGCAATCGCCATCTGAAGTTCGACAAGCTCCTGCGGCGCGCGCGTGCGCTCGGCTTCGATGCCGTTGCGACGGGACATCACGCACGTGTCGTCACTCGTGACGGCGACGGCGTACGTCGCATTGCCCGTGGGGCAGACGCGAGCAAGGACCAGAGCTACGTCCTCTACATGCTCGGGCAGGACCAGTTGGCGCGAACGCTGCTACCGGTCGGTCGTCTCACCAAGCCAGAGGTTCGGGCGATCGCCGACGATCTGTCCTTGCCGACAGCGGCGAAGCCGGACAGCCAGGACGTGTGCTTCATCACGGCGAAGCGAGGACGTGGCGACTTCCTGCACGCTCGCATGACGTTCACGGGTGGCCGCGTCGTCGACGTCCACGGCAACGAGCTCGCGACGGTCGACGCCGTCGAGCTCGTGACGATCGGCCAGCGAAAGTCGCTCGGGTTGCCCGGAGGCGATCGCGCTGCTCGTTACGTCACGGACGTCGACCTTCCGACCGCGACCGTGACCGTGGGTGACGCAGGCGATCTGTTGGATTCGACGACCTCGTTGCGCGACGTCACGTGGGCAGACGAGCAGGTCAGCGGTCTCGTGACTGCCCAGTGCAGCGCGCACGGTGTGGGCGTGCCCGCGATCTTCGATGTGTCGACCTCGACGCTCACATGGCACGAACCGCACCGGCGGGTCGCGCCCGGCCAAGCGGTCGTGCTCTACGACGGTGACGAGGTGATCGGTGGCGGGGTCGCGGTCACGCGAGCCCGCGTTCACGCGCCTCTTTGAGCAACGCGCCCGGACGCGCTGGCGTGAACAGCAGCCGAGCCGTGTCGATGCTGGCGGTCTGACCTCGTCCTCGGATCACGCCGATCCTGATCGCGTCGACGAGCCGTACCTCGAGGGCGAGGCCGAGCGCGCGGCCGGTCAGATCGGTTGCATCGCGCTCGGCATCGGCGGGCGCGGGCCCGAGCGAGCGAACCTCCTGCTTCGGGAACAGCACCGGATCGGCGAGCGTGAGCGGATCGTGCAAAACGAACCCGTTGCGTACGAACACGAGCCAGCGACGCGACAGCTGGTGCAGCGATCGCACTGCGGGCCGCACGGCGACCGCCCCGACCGCGACTGCGATGGCGCCGAGCACCCACGCCTTCGCGGCGAGCAGCAGCGGACCGGCAGCGATCCCGAGCACGACGACGAGCCAGGCCAGTTCGACCGGGCCGAGCAACAGCGGCGCCGGCGTGCGCAGTGCCATCCGCCGCTCCGGGCCGTAGGACGAGCCGTCGACGAAGACTTCGGTCACCAGCGGGACCAACAGGACAAGGGCGGCGAGCAATGCCGTCCACGCGATGGCCACGACTTCGGCCGCACCGATGTCGCCGGCACGAACCGTCGCCACGATCGCGATCGCGAGCGCGGCCGGTGCACCGATCCGCAGCGCGGTCAGGCTGACGGTGCGGGGGACGAGCACGGCGACGGCGATGCCGCCCCACGCCCCCCACGCGAGGATCGCCGCCACCGCCTGCACCGGCGTGCTCGCGTCCGAGAGCGCGTCCGCCAGCGCCGGCCCCGCGGTGAAGGGCAGGGCGAACCAGGCGATGCGGACGGCCAGCAACACGGCCCACGACTGTGGCCTGCGGACGAATGCCGATTCCATTCCGGCCCCTCAACAGGGAATGTTGGATGGAAACGGGCGCTCTGGCGCCCGTTTCTCCCCGGAGTTCGCAGGGGGACCGGATGAGGTGCCGCCGGTAGTTTGCTGGGATGGCCGTCCCGCCCGAGGTCGACGCGCGAGCCGCCGAGCTACGTGACGAGATCGACGAGCACAACCGGCGGTACTTCGTCGACGACGAGCCGGCGATCTCCGATGCCGACTACGACGCGCTGGTCCGCGAGCTGAAGTCGATCGAGGCCGAGTTCCCGGAGCTGATCGTCCCCGAGTCACCGACGCAGCACGTCGGTGGTTATGTCGCCGCGCAGTTCTCCGAGGTGCGGCACAAGGTTCCGATGATGTCGCTCGACAACGTCTTCGGTGAGGACGAGTTGCAGGACTGGGGCAAGCGCCTGGAACGACGCCTCGGCTCCGAAGGCGGCGACACGAGCTTCGTGTGCGAGCTCAAGATCGACGGCTTCGCGATATCGATCACGTACGAGAACGGTCGGTACGTGCAGGCGGCGACGCGCGGCAACGGCGAGGTGGGCGAGGACATCACCGCGAACATCGCCACCATCGAAGCCATCCCGAAGCGGTTGAAGGGCGACGCGCCCGCGCTGCTCGAGGTCCGCGGCGAGGTGTACATGCCGCTGGCCGCGTTCGAGCGGTTGAACAAGCGGCAGGCAGACGCCGGTGACCGCCTGTTCGCCAACCCCCGCAACTCCGCCGCGGGATCGGTGCGGCAGAAGGACCCGTCGATCACCGCTTCACGCGAGCTGTCGCTGTGGACCTACCAGCTCGGCGCGATCGAAGGTGGGCCGCCGTTCGAGACCCATGTCGAGACGCTCGAATGGATGCGGTCGCTCGGACTGCCGGTGAATCCCGAGATCCAGTCGCTCGCCACCCTCACCGAGGTCTACGAGTACTGCCGCCACTGGCAGGAGCATCGTCACGACCTCGAGTACGAGATCGACGGTGTCGTCGTGAAGGTGGACAACCTGCGCCTCCGAGCCGAGCTCGGGTTCACGTCGAAGGCACCGCGGTGGGCGATCGCCTTCAAGTTCCCGCCGGAGGAACGCACGACGAAGTTGAAGGACATCATGGTGTCGATCGGCCGCACGGGGAAGGCGACGCCGTTCGCCGTGCTCGAGCCTGTCTTCGTCGGCGGGTCGACCGTGCAACTCGCCACGCTGCACAACCAAGATCAGGTGAAGGCGAAGGACGTCCGCCCCGGCGACACGGTGATCGTGCGCAAGGCGGGCGATGTCATCCCCGAAGTGGTGAAGCCCGTGCTCGCCGAACGGCCGAAGGGCCTCCGGGCATGGAAGTTCCCGACCAGGTGTCCCGAGTGCAACGAGCCGCTCGTGCGCCTCGAGGGCGAGAGCGACACGTTCTGCACGAACATCGAGTGCCCGGGACAGCGGTGGGCGCGTATCTGCCACTTCACCAGTCGCGGTGCGATGGACATCGAAGGACTCGGCGAGCGGACCGTGTCGGTGTTCTTGAGGCACAACCTGATCCACGATCCTGCGGACATCTACGCCCTCGACTGGGACGGGGTGCGTGAGCTCGACGGGTTCGGAGAGATCTCCGTCAACAACATGCAGAACGCGATCGAAGGATCGAAGGAGCGGCCGCTGTCCAACCTGCTCGTCGGGCTCGGCATCCGCCACGCGGGCGGAACCGTGAGCCGCGTGCTCGCCAAGGCGTTCGGACATCTCGACCGGCTGATGAGCGCGTCCGAGGACGACATCGCCGCGGTCGAGGGCGTCGGTCGCATCATCGCCCACTCCGTGCGCGAGTTCTTCGACAACGAGGGCAACCGCGAGGTGATCGACAAGCTGCGCGCCTCGGGCGTGAACTTCACCGGGCCTGAAGCGCCGACGCTGCCGCAGGTGCTCGAGGGAAAGTCCATCGTCGTGACCGGCACGCTCGACGGTTGGTCACGCGAAGACGCGGAAGAGGCGATCAAGGCGCGCGGGGGCAAGGCTCCGGGCAGCGTGTCGAAGAAGACCACAGCGGTCGTCGTCGGCGAGGGACCCGGCGCGGCGAAGATCACAAAGGCCGAAGAGCTCGGCGTGCCCATCCTCGACGAGGCCGCGTTCGCAAGCCTCCTCGAGTCGGGGGATCTTCCCGGCTAGGTCACGTTGAAGCACCAGCGGACCGGGGGAACCGATTCGTTGGTGCCGTCCACGCGGAAGACCGTGGCCTGCACGCAGTTCGTGCCCGACGGCAGCTTCTCGAACACCTTTCCGGCTCCCGGCGTGAAGATCACCTGATTCAGCTCCGGATGCTTCTGAAGCTGGTCATCCGGTATCGGCACGGCGTTGATCGCGAGGTGCGCGTCGTATGGCGCCGTGAGGTCGATCTCGATCTGCGCCTGGGACAGCACGCTGCTGCCGTTGGTCGGCACCAGTAGCTCGACGACGCTCGGCGAGCCGGTGACCGTCGCCTGGTCGTCGCCGCGGCGCGTGTGGGCGACGGCGATGGCCATGCCACCGATGCACGCGAACACGATCAGCGTGATGATGACCCGGCGAATGACCACGGTTCGCGGGTTCTCGAGCGGCGGCTGCGTCGACGTGCTGGTCACCCTGGCCTCTGTCCGCTCACACGGTGTCGCGGTGCATGCACAAGGTCATCCTCGCGCTTCGTGGCCCCGGTCCCACAGGCGCCGCGCACGCCGGCAGTACCCTCGGCCCAATGGTCGTCTCGCGGATGACCGATCAGGTCGGTCGCGTGTTGGGCGGTCGCTATCGCTTGATCGCACCGATCGGATCCGGCGCGTCTGCGCTCGTTTTCCTCGCCGACGACACGCGCCTGCGCCGCCGGGTCGCCGTGAAGGTCCTGCATCAGGGACTGGCGGACGACGAGGCGTTCCTCCGCCGCTTCCGCGCGGAAGCGCAGTCCGCCGCTGCGCTCAACCATCCGAACGTCCTCGCGGTCTACGACTGGGGTGACGACCACCGCGAGCCGTACCTCGTCACCGAGTACCTCGGCGGCGGCAGCTTGCGGGGGATGCTCGACGCCGGACGCCGGCTCTCGTTGTCGCAGGCGTTGGTCGTCGGGCTGGAAGCGGCCCGAGCGCTCGATTACGCGCACAATCGCGGCTTCGTCCACCGCGACATCAAGCCCGCCAACCTGCTGTTCGGCGACGAGGGCCGGCTGCGCATCGGCGACTTCGGTCTCGCCCGGGCACTCGCCGAAGCGGCCTGGACGGAGCCGGCGGGTGCCATGATCGGCACGGCCCGCTACGCATGTCCCGAACAGGCACGCGGCCAACTGGTCGATGGCAAGGGCGACGTGTACTCGCTCGGTCTGGTGCTGATCGAGGCGGTCACCGGCTGGGTGCCGTTCACCGCCGACACCACGATCGCGACGTTGATGGCACGAGTCGACACGCCGGTCGCCGTGCCCGACGAGCTCGGGCCCTTGCGCGGCATCCTCGAACGCGCCGGGCGGCCGGACCCGAGCGAACGTCCGGACGCCGGTGAGTTCGCCGTTCGCCTCCTGGCCACGTCCGCGCACCTGGATCCTCCGGCGCCCCTGTCCCTTGCCGGCGCCACCGCGACCGCCGGCGACATCGCCGTGATCGATCGTGATCCGACGCAGTTGCCGCCGCTGGCCAACGGCTACGGCGCCGGCGAAGACGAGGCACCGGTCGTGCCGGCCGAACCCGAGTCCGGCGCGGTAGTCGAGACCAAGGCAGACGCGCCCGCGGCGCCCCCTCGCCGGCGCCGCCGCCGCCGCCGCTGGCTAATCGCGCTCTTCGTCGTCATCGCCCTGCTCGCGCTCGGGGCCGGCGCCGCGTTCGCGTGGACCAAGCTCCAGGTGCCGACCCACAAGGTGCCGACGCTCGTGGGCCTCACCGAGCAGCAGGCTCGCGCCCAGGCGCAGGCGAATCACTGGAACGTCCGCAAGCTCGACGGACGCGCCGACTTCTCGACGCCCGGCAACGTGATCGCGCAAGACCCGGTGCCGGGGAAGTCTCTGGCGGAGAACAAGACGATGACCATCACGGTCTCGCTCGGCAACACGCTGGTGCCCGTCCCGGGCGACCTCGTCGGCAAGACGATCGGCGACGCGACCGCCGAGCTCCAGGCGACATCGCTCGACGTCGGGACCCAGACGCCCCAGCACGACGAGAAGACGGGGGCTGGCATCGTGCTCGCGGTCGATCCGGCGACACCGCCGCAGCTACCGAAGGGCGAGAAGGTCAACCTCACCGTCTCTGATGGCCCCGCGCCGCGGACCGTGCCCCAGCTCACGCCGACGATGACGTTCGATCAGGCGTCGCAGGCGCTCGCGGCGGTGCAGCTCGATGCGGTGCAAGCCGACGGCATCAACCAGTACAGCGTCACGGTTCCCGCGGGCCAGATCATCGGTACCGACCCACCGGCAGGCACTCAGGTTCCTCGCGATTCGAAGGTCAAGGTGATCTTCTCGAAGGGACCGCAGCCGATCCCCATCCCCGACGTTCGAGGCCAGTCCGTGGCCGACGCGAGCGCGGCGCTGCAAGCCGCGGGCTTCCCGGTCGTCGGCGTCACCGGCAGCCCGACCAATCCGGTGCTGTTCACCGACCCGCCACCGCTCGAACCTCACCCGAAGGGGACCGGCGTCACCTTGTTCACGCGTAAGTAGCAACGCTCGAAGCAGCACTAACCTTCGCACTTCGCCGGCGACTGCACATTGGGGGGCGAGCGACGTGGGAGCACTCGAAGGACGGGTTGCGATCATCACCGGAGCCGGGCGTGGCATCGGTCGCGAGCATGCGTTGCTGTTCGCCGCGGAAGGGGCCAGGGTCGTGGTGAACGACCTCGGCGGCGCGCCCGACGGCGGCGGTAGCGATCGCACGGCAGCAGAACACGTCGCGGACGAGATCTCGGCGCTCGGCGGCGAAGCGGTGGCGAACGGCGACAACGTCGCCGACTGGGAGGGCGGCCAGCGGTTGATCAACACCGCGGTCGAAGCGTTCGGCCGCCTCGATGTGCTTGTCAACAACGCCGGCATCCTGCGCGACCGCGTGCTGGTCAACATGACCGAACAGGAATGGGACTCGGTCATCAACGTCCACCTCAAAGGTCACTTCGTGCCGACTCGGTGGGCGGCCACGTACTGGCGAGAACAGGCGAAGTCGGGTGTCGAAGTGAAGGCGAACATCGTCAACACGTCGTCGACGTCGGGCCTGCTCGGCAACCCCGGCCAGACGAACTACGGCGCGGCGAAGGCCGGCATCGGCGCGTTCTCGTCGATCTGCGCGCAGGAGCTCGGCCGCTACGGCGTTCGCTCGAATTGCATCGCGCCGGCGGCGCGCACACGGCTGACCGAGGCGACGCCCGGGCTCGGCGACCTGGTGAAGCCTCCTGATGACGAGAACGTCTTCGACATCTGGGATCCAGCGAACGTCTCGCCGCTCGTGGCCTACCTCTCGACGGAGGACTGTCCGTTCACCGGCGCCACGTTCTTCGTGCAGGGCGGCCGCGTGAACCGGATGCTCGGCTGGCGGATGGACGACGGCATCGAGACCGACCAGCGCTGGACGGTCGGGGAGCTGGCCGATCAACTGCCGAGCCTGCTCACGGCGCCCGACGCCTAGCAGGATGCGCTGCGTGTGACGATTGGCTCGTTGACCGGCCGGCCGAGCCGCCTTAGGCTCATGCTCTGATTCGGACTATGAGCGGTCCGGCTTCTCCACTCACAGGAGGTTGCGATGAACCGGTACCTCGAGGGCAACTACGGACCCGTCGCCGAGGAGGTGACCGAGGTCGATCTGCCCGTGACCGGCACCCTGCCGGAGTGGCTCGACGGCCGATACCTCCGCAACGGTCCCAACCCGATCACCGCGGATCCCGCCACGTACCACTGGTTCACCGGTGACGGCATGGTGCACGGCGTGCGGCTCCGCGACGGGCGGGCGCAGTGGTACCGGAACCGCTGGGTGCGCAACGAGACGGTCGCGGCGGCGCTGGGTGAGCCGTGGAAGAGCGGCCCGGTGCACCAGGGGATGGACTTCGGGCCCAACACCAACGTGATCGGTCACGCAGGCCGGACGTTCGCGATCGTCGAAGCCGGCGCGCGCCCGTACGAGCTGTCGGACGAGCTCGAAACAATCGGCGCGTGCGACTTCGACGGCACGTTGCCCGGCGGGTACACCGCGCATCCGAAGCGCGACCCGCAGACAGGCGAGTTGCACGCGGTGTCGTACTTCTGGGGATGGGGCAACAAGGTCCAGTACACGGTCATCGACCGCACAGGACACGTTCGCAAGGTCGTCGACGTCGAGGTCGGTGCGAGCCCGATGCTGCACGACATGTCGCTGACCGAGAGGTACGCGGTCATCTACGACCTGCCGGTCACGTTCGACCTCGAGATGGCGGCTGCAGGCAACAACTTCCCGTACGCGTGGAACCCCGACTACCAGGCGCGCATCGGACTGCTTCCTCGTGATGGCGAGGCCGACGACGTGCGCTGGTTCGAGGTCGAGCAGTGCTACGTGTTCCATCCGATGAACGCGTACGACGACGGCGACCGCGTCGTCCTCGACGTCGTGCGCCACCCGCGCATGTTCGACAAGAACCGACTCGGTCCCGACGAGGGCCGTCCGACGCTCGATCGTTGGACCGTCGACCTTGCCGCGGGCAAGGTGCTCGAGGAGCGCTTGGACGATCGCGGGCAGGAGTTCCCGCGCGTCGACGAGCGGCTTGTCGGCCGTCGTCACCGGTACGGGTACAGCGTCGGCGTCGTCGAGGACGCGGATGAGCATCTGGACTTCGGCTCGAACGTGATCCTCAAGCACGACCTCGCTGCCGGTACGACCCAGGTCCGCGAGTTCCGCGACGGCGCGGCGGGCGAGTTCGTGCTGGCACCGTCGACTCCCGACGCTGCAGAGGACGACGGCGTCCTGATGGGATTCGTCTACGACAGGTCGCGCGGCGCCTCGGATCTGGTCCTGCTCGATGCGGCCACGTTCGAGGACAGGGCCGTCGTGCACCTGCCCGTGCGGGTTCCGTACGGGTTCCACGGCAACTGGATCTCCACAAACGGGTGATTCTGTACTCGCGCGTCCTGTACGAAAGGGAGTGATCCGTGTAGAGTGCGCAAAACGAGATCGGCAGGGTCCGCTGGGGCGGTCCTGCTGGACGCGGTGTTCCCCAGCCGCCGCGATGAGGCAGCCGCCCCAGCCGACTTTGCGGGTCTGTCGGATTTACGAAGAAAGAGCGCCCCGATGGGGCGCTCTTTCGTGTTCTGGCCTCGAGGCGCCGACGGGCTGCGCCCGTCGGCGGATCACGGTTATTCGGTGATCGCCTTGATCCGATCGGCGACGGCCTGAGCGGACGGGTCCGGAGCGCCCGACTGCATCGCCATCAGCTTGGTCATGTCGCCCTGGACCTTGATCTTGCCGGCCATGAACGCCTGCATGCCCGCCTGGGGGTTCTGGTCGACGATGATCGCCTTGGCGGTCTCGTAGTCGAGCGTGACCGTCAGGTCCGGGTTCTCGAGATGGCCGAGGTCGAGCTCGATCTCGCCTTTCGAGGTGTCCATGTACACGTTGACGGTGCCGTCACCGAACGGCACGTCGGTGATGATCTGGTTCATCCGAACCGTGTGAGCCGGTGGCGTCGCCTGCCCCTCGAACTCCTCGCGGACCTTCTTCGCCTCGGCGACCCACTCCTCGGTCAGGAACTTGTAGGGCACGGGAACTCCTTGTCGTCGGTGAGCTTGCAGAGATCGTGCGATCGGTTGGTGAAGCTAGCCGCTGCGTCGATTCCTGTCCGCGGCGCGTGCGATCTCGTCGTCGGCCGCGAGCGTGCGCACGATGAACCGTCCGACGAACGACGCGAGCTCGCCGATGGGGAGCTCGGTGCGGCCGGTGCGATGGAAGTGGCTGTACATGCCGACGACGCCGACCACGCCCCGAGCGAGGAGGACGGGGTCCTCGTCACGGATCAGTCCCGCGTCGATCCCTTCCCTGATCAGGTCGGCGACGTCCTGCACGTGGACGTCGGTGCCTTGGCGCAGCGTGTCGACGAACTGTCGGTTGGCGCTCTCGACCTCGAGCAGCGCGAAGAACGGCGCGTTGATGGCCATGAACCGCACCGAGGCCTCCGCGCCTTGGCGGATCTGGCTCAGCGGGTCGGCCGCCGGATCCATCGCCTCGCCCTGCGACCGACGTAGCCGGAGGCGGATCTCGTCGGCCAGCTCGCGGAACAGCTCTTCCTTGTTCTCGAAGTACCAGTAGAAGAGCCCTTTGGCCACGCCGGCAGCGCGCACGATGTCGATGACGCGTGTGTCGTCGTAGCCACGCTCGGCGAACAGCCGCGCCGCGCAGTCGAGCAACTGCTGCTTGCGTTCCTGTCCCTGCGGCGTGAGCCTGCGCTCGTCGGCCATCAACGCACTAGTCCACTCTGTTCTTGACCCGCGGGTCAATGTGGCCGAACGCCCGACCGATAGCGTGGACCGGCGATGGCTGCGGGCACCCGAGGCGAGCGGTTCGAGAGCCGGGAGCGGAATCCGAAGTGGCAGAACCCGCCACTCAGGATCGACATGTCGATCTGCATCAACTGCGACACGTGCATCCGCCACTGTCCGCCCCAGTTCGGGGCGATCTTCAACCACGGGATCGACGTGATCATCATCCCCGAGCTGTGCTCGGGTTGTGGCAAGTGCCTCCCGCCCGTGTGCCCCGTCGACTGCATCGTTGACGACCCGGAATGGACCCCCGCACCCGACGAGTGGTGGGGCGAGCCCGCCGCCGACGACCCCTACGCCTGACCGCGACGAATGTTGGTGCATTTCCGGCGCTCGAGCGCCGGGAATGACCCGGAGAACGGAGAGTGGATGACCGCACCGATCATTCCTGGAGCAGAGCCCGAGTCGATCGACGGGGGACCGAACGGCGCACTGGTGCTGCACGGGTTCACCGGCAACTGCAACTCCATGCGGGGGATCGCGCATGCGCTCGCCGCTGCTGGGTTCACCGTCGAGCTGCCGTTGTTGCCGGGACACGGCACGACGGTCGAGGACATGAACGAGACGACGTGGGCGGACTGGTCGGCCGCCGCGGAAGAGACGCTCGGCAAGCTGCAGGCACGCGTCGACGGCAAGGTGGTCGTCGTCGGCCTGTCGATGGGCGGTTCCCTGACTGCGTGGCTCGGTACCCGCCATCCCGAGCTCGCCGGGCTGGCGTTCGTCAACGCGGCCATCACCATGCCGCCGGAGATGGCAGAGGGAGTCCGGGCGATGCTCGACGCCGGTGAGGAGTACCTCGAGGGCATCGGATCGGACATCGCCGATCCCGACTCGACCGAGTCCGCTTACGCGCAGACGCCGCTGAAGCCGTTGCTCTCCATGCTCGAAGCCGAGGAGTCGACCCACCCGAACCTCGGCAAGATCACCTGCCCGTCGCTCATCATCACGAGCCGGCAGGACCACGTCGTCCCGCCGACGAACAGCGACGACCTCGCGAGCGCGGTGAACGGACCGGTCGAGCGCATCTGGCTCGAGCGCAGCTACCACGTCGCCACGCTCGACTACGACAAGGCGGACGTGGAGAAAACCGTTGTCGCGTTCGCGGGGCGCGTAACTTCGTAAGCAATGAAACGGGCGGCGGGGATCATCGGAGCGTTGGCAGGCCTGTTCGTCGTCGTGCTCGTTGCGCTTGCCGCGTCGGCGAGCGCGCAGACGCCGGCACTTCCTTCAGTCTCGATCGCGTCGACGACGCCGATGTCGGAGACGGATCAATGCATGACCGAGCCGACGTTCTCACCGGGTTCGTTCACGCTGGACCGCAGCGATGCCACCGGCACCCTCGACGTCACGTACGAGATCAGCGGCGGCCCGACCGACCTCAACGCCGATGTCGCCGGTGCGAACCACACGGTCACGTTCGCCGACGGCCAGACGCAGGTCACCGTCGCGGTGCACCCAGCCCTCGGCGGGACCGATGCCAAGGTGCAGGTCCTGGGCGGCGAGGCGTACGACGCCGGAGATCCCGCAGTGGCGACGATCACGAAGACGGTCGCGGCGGCGCAGTGCGCGACTCCGTCGACCTCGCCCGCACCGACGGCACCCACGGCACCCACGGCGACCGAACCGGAGACGCTCGCTCGTACCGGATCGACGTTGACGGTCGCGCTCGTCGTCCTCGGCCTGGGGATGATCGTGGCCGGAATGGGCATCAAGCGGATGTCGAGGTCCCGCCTACCATGACTCCGCGATGCCCTCGATCTCCCGCGACGACGTGTTGCACGTCGCCAAGCTCGCTCGACTCGAACTGACCGAAGAAGAGCTCGAGCTGTTCACGCCGCAGCTCGCGGCCGTGCTCGAGCACGCAGCCGACGTCGAGGCGCTCGACGTCGCCGGTGTTCCACCGACCGCGCACCCGTACCTGCTGCGCAACGTGTTCCGTGACGATGAGGTCCGTCCGAGCGTGGACCGAGACGAGGTGCTCGGCCAGGCGCCCGCAGTGGAGGACGGACGGTTCAAGGTCCCCGCCATCCTCGGCGAGGAACCGTGAGCACGGCACTCGAGATCGCCGCCGCCGTCCGTACCGGCGAACGGAGCGCGCGAGAAGTCGTCGACGAGCACCTGGCGCGGATCGACGAGCGGGAAGCCGAGCTGCACGCGTTCAACCTGGTGCTCTCGAACGAGGCGAGAGTTGCGGCGGATGCCATCGACGTCCGCGTCGCCGACGGAGAGGATCCAGGGCCTCTGGCGGGCGTCCCCATCGCACTCAAGGACAACTTCTGCACCCGTGGCATCCCGACCACGTGCTCCTCGAAGATCCTCGAAGGCTGGCGACCGCCGTACGACGCGACGGTCGTACATCGGTTGCGCGCCGCAGGTGCCGTGATCGTCGGCAAGACCAACCTCGACGAGTTCGCCATGGGTTCGTCCACCGAGAACTCGGCGTTCGGCCCGACGCGGAATCCGCACGACGTGTCGCGCGTGCCCGGCGGGTCGAGTGGTGGCAGCGCGGCCGCGGTCGCGGCGGGCTTCGCGCCGCTGTCGTTCGGCTCGGATACCGGCGGTTCGATCCGGCAGCCCGCGGCGTTCTGCGGTGTGGTCGGCGTGAAGCCGACGTACGGACGGGTCTCGCGCTACGGACTCGTCGCGTTCGCCTCGAGCCTCGACCAGATCGGACCGTTCAGCGCATCGGTCGCCGACTCCGCGCTCGCGCTCGAGGTCATCGCGGGACACGATCCGTGCGATACGACCTCGATCCCCGAAGCGGTGCCATCGCTCGTGGACGCACTCGACGCGGGGGTCGATGGTCTGCGCATCGGTGTCGTGTCCGAGTTCCTCGAAGCAGAAGGGCTCTCGGCGGATGTGGCGCAGCGCGTGCGCGCCGCGGCGGACGCGCTCGAACGCGCCGGCGCGAAGGTCGAAGAGGCCTCGGTGCCTTCGACCATCTATGGGCTCTCCGCCTACTACTTGATCGCTCCGGCGGAAGCGTCGAGCAACCTCGCCCGCTACGACGGCGTGCGCTACGGGCTGCGCGTCGACGCGCCGACGACGGCGGAGATGAACGCCGTGACGCGGACTGCGGGCTTCGGCGCCGAGGTGAAGCGGCGCATCATGCTGGGGACGTACGCGCTCTCGGCCGGCTACTACGACGCGTACTACGGCAAGTCGTTGCGGGTCCGCACGCTCATCCTGCGCGATCTCGAGCGCGCGTACGAGTCCTTCGATGTCCTCATCGGACCGACGGCACCCACAACGGCGTTCCCGTTCGGCGCGAACGCCGACCCGCTCGCGATGTACCTCAACGACGTGTTCACGATCCCGGCCAACCTCGCCGGCCATCCGGCGATGTCGGTCCCGTTCGGCACCGGCGACGACGGGCTGCCGATCGGCGTCCAAGTCCTCGCGCCGGCGCTGGGCGAGGCGGCGATGTTCCGCGCCGCGGCCGCGCTGGAAGCCGCACGATGACGGTCTCGTGGGCGCTGCGGCATGTCGACGACGTGCTCGCCAAGGAGTGGATCCGCCACGGCTGGTGGACCGACGACACGCTCGGCTCGATGCTCGACGAAGGTCTGCGCGAGCACGGCGATCAACCGTTCACGGTTCGATCTGCGGCGCGCCCGTCGGTGACGACGTTCGCGCAGGTCCACGACGATGCGCTCGCGCTGGCCGCCGGGCTGCGCGGACGCGGCGTCGAAGCCGGCGATGTCGTCGGCTTCCAACTGCCGAACTGGGTCGAAGCTGCGCATGTCTTCTACGCGGCAGCGTTCCTCGGCGCGGTCGTCATGCCTATCGTCCACTTCTACGGCACGAAGGAAGTCGGTTACATCCTTCGACGCACGCCACCGAAGGCGTACGTGACCTTCGACGCCTTCGGTCCGATGAGCGGCACCGCGACCTTGCTCGGATCCGGTGCGCCGATTCCTGAGCTCGTCGCGGTGGTGGGCGACGATCCCTCCGGCTTCGAACCGCTCGACGCCTGGTACGGCAGCGGCTCGGACGACATCGCGGTCCACGCCACCGACCCGTCCGGCCCCGCGCTGGTTGCGTACACGTCCGGTACGACGTCCGACCCCAAGGGTGTGGTGCACACGCATCGGACCATCGGGTTCGAGGTGCGCCAGCTCGGCGCCATGCAGGCGACCGGTTCGCTCCCGACGATCATCGGCGCGCCGGTCGGTCACGGCATCGGCATGCTGGGCGCGCTCCTGATCCCGCCTGTCCGGGGCAATCCGATCCACTTGATCGACACGTGGGATCCCGCCGCCGTGCTGCGGCAGATGGCCGCCGACGGGATGACGTCGGGTAGCGGGGCGACGTTCTTCCTCACCTCGTTGCTCGACCATCCGGATTTCGATCCCGACGTCCACGTGCCCTTGATGAGCCACATCGGGCTCGGTGGCGCCGCCGTGCCCGAAGCCGTCGCCGACCGGACGAACGCGATGGGCATCTCGATCGTGCGCATGTACGGATCGACCGAGCATCCGTCGATCACCGGCTCGACGCACGACGACCCGTTCGACAAGCGGGCGCGGACCGATGGCCGCCCGCTGCTCGGCGTCGAGCTGCGCCTGGCCGACGACGGCGAGATCTTCAGTCGGGGGCCTGACTGCTTCGCGGGCTACACCGATCCAGCGTTGACCGACACGGTGTTCGACGCCGGCGGTTGGTACCGCACCGAGGACGTCGGTGTGCTCGACAGCGACGGGTACCTCACGATCACCGATCGCAAGAAGGACGTGATCATCCGCGGTGGCGAGAACATCAGCGCGCTCGAGGTCGAGGACGTGATCCTGCGCATGGACGGCGTGCTCGAGTGTGCTGTCGTGGCCGCGCCCGACGCGCGCCTCGGTGAGCACGCGTGCGCGTTCGTGCGAGGGCGCGCGCCGTCGCTCGCAGAGGTGCAGGCCGCGATGGCCGATGCCGGCCTCGCGAAGCAGAAGTGGCCCGAGGACATCCGGGAGCTCGATGAGTTCCCGCGCACGGCGTCGGGCAAGGTCCAGAAGTACGTGCTGCGTACGCAACTGCGAGAGGAGGCACGGTGAGCGAGACCAGCGAGCTCGAGGGCTGGGAGATCGTGATCGGACTCGAGGTGCACTGCGAGCTCGCGACGAAGACGAAGCTGTTCTGCGGCTGCCCGAACATGTTCGGTGACGAGCCCAACACCAATGTGTGCCCGGTCTGCCTCGGCCTGCCGGGTTCGTTGCCCGTGCTCAACCAGAAGGCGGTCGAGCTCGCGCTCACGTTGGGGCAGGCATTGCACTGCACGGCCAAGCCCGGTGTGTTCGCGCGGAAGAACTACTTCTATCCCGACATGCCGAAGGACTACCAGATCTCGCAGTACGACCTACCGACCAACGTCGACGGCTTCCTCGATCTGCCTTCCGGCATGCGCGTCGGCATCGAGCGCGCACACATCGAAGAGGACACGGGCAAGAACACGCACGTGGGCGGCGACGGACGCATCCACGGCGCCGAGTACTCGCTCATCGACTACAACCGCGCCGGCGTGCCGCTGGTCGAGATCGTGAGCCGTCCCGATCTGCCCGGCGGCGAACAGGCGCGTGAGTACGTGAGCGAGCTGCGCGACATCCTGCTCGCGACGGATGTGTCCGACGCGCGCATGGAAGAGGGTTCGATGCGCGTCGACGCCAACGTCTCGGTTCGGCGAGTGGGCGACGATGCGTTGGGCACGCGTTGCGAGATCAAGAACCTCAACTCGCTGCGGTCGCTCGGACGGGCCATCGACTACGAAGCGCGCCGACAGGCGGACCTGATCGAGGGCGGCGACCGTGTCCGACAGGAAACCCGCCACTGGGACGAGGCGGCCGGACGCACACGCGCCGGACGCAGCAAGGAGGGAGCCGAGGACTACCGGTACTTCCCCGAGCCCGATCTCGTGCCGCTCGAGCCGGACGACGAGTTGATCGATTCGCTGCGAGCGGGGATGCCGATGCTTCCGTCGGACCGTCGGGCGCGTCTGTCGAGCGTGTCCGGCGCGGCTTCCACTGACATCGCCGTCGTCATCGCGGTCAGTCGCGGCCTCGACGAGCTCGCCCTTTCGGCCATCGACGAGGGTGGCGATCCGGCGCGGGTGCTGAACCACATCGAGCACAACCTGGCGGTCGAAGGGGCGGCGTCGGTCTCGCCGCAGGCGTTCGCCACGCTCACACGGATGGAAGTCGACGGCGCGCTCACCGCGACACAGGCGAAGACCGTGCTCGCCGAGCTGGTGAACGGCGCGTCTGATCCTGTCGCGGTCGCGGCGGCCAAGGGTTTCGAGGCGATGGACACGTTGGCGCTCGCAGCTGTGGTCGACGAGGTCATCGCCGCCAACCCCGATACGTGGGCGAAGTTCGTGGGCGGCGAAGGCAAAGCGGGAGGCTTCCTCACCGGCCAGGTCATGAAGGCGACGCAGGGCAAGGCCGACGGCAAGGCGGTCAATGCGATATTGCAGGAGCGCAAGGCAGCCTCCGCGCGGTAGACCGCTGCGGTGGCATACGAGATCAGCGCTGTCGGACCTGACGACCTGGGCGACCTGTACCGCGCCGTCGGTACCGCGTTCGGGGACAAGCTGAACGATGAAGCGCTCGAAGACGAGCGACTCATCATCGAGTACGACCGGATGCTCGGCGTGCGCGATGGCGGCCAGTTCGTCGCCGGTGCGGGTGCCTACAGCTTCGAGCACACGCTGCCGGGCAACACGCTCATCCCCGTCGCGGGGGTGACGTGGGTCGGGTGCCTGCCGTCGCACCGCCGACGCGGCATCTTGACGTCGATGATGCGCCACCAGCTCGACGACGTCGTCGCGCGGGGCGAATCGGTCGCGATCCTCACCGCCTCGGAAGCCGTGATCTACGGACGGTTCGGCTACGGCACGTCCGCCGGGCTCGTCTGGGCGAAGGTACCGACCGCCCGCGGCGCATTCGCACGTGAGCCCGAGGTCGGGGGGCGCATTCGTTACGTCTGGGGCGACGAGCGGGCCAAGGTGATCCCGCCGGTGTTCGATCGGTTCCGCCGCCAGCGGGTCGGCTCCGTCGACCGCAGCGAAGGGAAGTGGCAGACGATCCTGGTCGATCGCGAGCGCGATCGTCGAGGAGCGACGCCGCTGTTCTCGATCGTGCACGAGGATGTCGACGGCACCGCCGACGGCTTCGCGCTCTATCGGACGCGCGACGGCAAGGACGGCCAGGGCAAGAGCACGGTGGTCGTCGAGGTCGTCGCGCCCGACCCGGGGGTCGAGGCCGCGCTGTGGCGGTTCCTGCTCGACCTCGATCTCACCGACACGATGGAAGTGAACCTGCAACCGGTGGACAGCCCGTTGCGATGGCGACTGGCCGACTACCGCGCGTACGCCGTGCAGTTCGTCGGCGACTTCATCTGGACGCGCATCCTCGACGCGCCGGCCGCACTTGCCGCGCGGCGTTACGCGACCGAGGGATCGTTGGTGATCGAAGTCATCGACGAGTTCCGGCCCGACGGTGCCGCCAACGGACGTTTCCGGCTCGACGGGTCGCCCGACGGCGCTACGTGCTCGCCCGTCGACCGCGCCGTCGACGTCGACGTCACGACCGGTGTCAGTGCGCTCGGAAGCGCGTACCTCGGCGGTGTCCCGTGGTCGGTGCTGGCCGCCGGTGGCCGCGCGTCGGGATCCCCTGAGGCGCTGGCGAAGGCAGATCTGTTGTTCGTGTCGCGGCCGGCACCCTTCTGCAACACGGAGTTCTGAGCGAACTCGACGGTTCCGATGAGGATGCCGTCGCTCTGGCGGCACCGCGACTTCGATCTGTTGTGGGCGGGGCAGACCATCAGCAGGGTCGGCACCGAGGTCAGCTGACGGCGACCGAATCAGCCGCGCACGTGGTGGGTCCTGGTGTGGCCGGCGCCTTGCTGAGCGCCGTGGGTGCGGTGACAGCGGTTGTCGCCGACGCGATCAGCTACGCGTTCTCGTTCGCGTGCGTCGTGCTCATCCGGGCGCGCAGTGAGCGTCCGGCACCAGCTCCGCGTACAACATCAATCAGGTCTCGGTGCGCCAGGCGTTGTGTCCACCGCGGTTGCTCGGGCGCATGAACGCCAGCGTGCGGTTCCTCGTGTGGGGGACGCTGCCCATCGGAGGTTTCCTCGGCGGCGCGTTCGGCGCGCTGTTCGGACTGCGCGCCACGCTCTGGATCTCAGCCGTCGGGCAGGCCGCCGCGTTCTTGTGGTTGCTGCCGTCACCCGTGCCGGCGATGCGTGACATCCCCGAACCGATCCGGGAAGGACCGGTCACCGAACCAATACTCGGTGGGACTGTCGAAGCTCCTACGGCATAGCCTCACGCCGATGGCCGGAAACGACAGCAATCCGATGAAGCCCCGCAGTTTCGAGGTCACCGAAGGCGCCGAGCGCGCGCCGGCTCGGGCGATGTTGCGGGCGATCGGCATGGGCGATGACGACTGGAGCAAGTCACAGGTCGGTGTGTGCTCGTCCTGGAACGAGGTCACCCCGTGCAACATGCCGCTCGACCGGCTGGCGAAGCGGTCGAAGGAAGGCGTGCGCGCCGCCGGCGGCTACCCGATCGAGTTCACGACGATCGCGGTGTCCGACGGCATCTCGATGGGTCATGAAGGCATGCGCGCGATCGCTGGTGTCTCGTGAGGTCATCGCCGACTCCGTCGAGACGGTCATGCACGCGGAGCGGTTCGACGCGCTCATCACGTTCGCGGGGTGCGACAAGAGCCTGCCGGGCATGCTCATGGCCGCGGCGCGGCTCAACCTGCCGTCGGTCTTCCTCTACGGGGGATCGATCCTGCCGGGCGAGTACAAGGGGCAGGCGCTCGACATCGTGAGCGTGTTCGAGGCCGTCGGCGCCCATGCCGCGGGGACGATGTCCGACGAAGACCTCCATGGCATCGAGTGCAACGCGTGCCCGAGTGAGGGCAGTTGCGCCGGGATGTTCACAGCCAACACGATGGCGTCGGTCGCGGAGGCGATCGGCATGTCGCTGCCGGGATCGTCGGCCGCTCCCGCACCGGACAGCCGGCGCGACGACTTCGCCTTCGAGTCCGGCCGGGCCGTCATGCGCCTGCTCGAGCTCGGCATCCGTCCCCGCCAGATCATGACGAAGGAAGCGTTCGAGAACGCGATCGCGATCGTCATGGCGCTCGGGGGCTCGACGAATGCGGTGCTGCACCTGCTCGCCATCGCCAACGAAGCGCGGGTGGATCTCGAGCTCGACGACTTCAACAAGGTCGCGGCCCGGGTGCCACACATCGCAGACATGAAGCCGCACGGACGTTTCCACATGGTCGACCTCGACCGCGTCGGCGGCGTGCCGGTCGTGATGAAGCACCTGCTCGACGCCGGCCTGCTGCACGGCGACTGCCTCACCGTCACCGGCAAGACCGTGGCCGAGAACATCGCCGACCTCGATCCGCCCGAGCCCGACGGCGAGGTCGTGATCGGGCTCGAGCGCCCGTTGCACCACACCGGCGGCATCGCCGTGCTGCGGGGTTCGCTCGCGCCGAAGGGCGCGGTGGTCAAGGTTGCAGGCATCGACTTCGACCGCTTCGAAGGTCCGGCCCGCGTCTTCGACGGCGAGGACGGCGCGATGGAAGCGATCCTCGCCGGCACCATCCAGCCGGGCGAGGTGGTCGTGATCCGCTACGAGGGTCCGAAGGGCGGACCAGGGATGCGCGAGATGCTGGCCGTCACCGGTGCGATGAAGGGCGCCGGCCGCGGCGGCGACTGTGCGCTCGTCACCGACGGACGGTTCTCCGGCGGCACGCACGGGTTCTGCATCGGCCACGTCGCGCCCGAAGCCGTCGACGGCGGACCGATCTCGCTCGTCCGCGATGGTGACCGCATCGTCGTCGACGTGAACCGGTTGACGATCGACCTCGACGTCCCGGACGACGAGTTGGCGCGCCGCAAGTCCGACTGGAAGCTCCCGCAGCCGCGGTACACGTCCGGCGTCCTCGCCAAGTACGCCCGCCTCGCTCAAGGAGCGGAGCGCGGCGCGATCACCGAAGCCTGACTCCGGCCGTTCTGGCGTCAGATCCGGCGGATATCCGCCGCAACTGACGCCAGAACGCGAAGAGGACACGCGGATGAGTTGCCGGATCGCAGGATCGATGGCATCATCTCGTTCGATGTCTCGTCCCGTCCGCAACCTCCTCGTAGTAATCACGTAGCGCACGCCCTTTCTTCGCGCGCGTGCGCTCAGCGACCTCCCAGCCGGGAGGTCGTCGTCGTTTTGGGCCGTCGAATCTCTCTGGTTGGAGACCAACATGTCGCACATCAACGGTGGTCAGGCACTGATCAAAGCGCTCGAGATGGAGGGCGTGGAGGTCATCTTCGGCCTCCCGGGCGGAGCGATCCTCCCGGTGTACGACCCGATCATCGACTCGCCGATCCGCCACATCCTCGTGCGCCACGAGCAGGGCGCAGGGCACATGGCGGAGGGCTTCGCCCATGCCACGGGCCGCCCGGGCGTGGCGATGGTGACGAGCGGGCCGGCGGCCACCAACATCGTCACGCCGTTGTGCGACGCGTACATGGACTCGATCCCGATGGTCGTGATCACCGGACAGGTCGGCACGCCGTCGATCGGTACCGACGCGTTCCAGGAGTGCGACACCGTCGGCATCACACGGTCGGTCACCAAGCACAACGAGCTGGTCACGGATGCGGCCGACATCCCCCGCGCAGTGCGCGAGGCGTTCCACATCGCGACGACCGGACGTCCCGGTCCGGTCCTGCTCGACATCCCGAAGGACATCGTCGACCCCAAGAACCCTCGGTCCGCGCTCGACTGGTACTGGCCATCCGACGCCGAGGTCTCAGCCGGGCTGCCCGGCTACAAGCCGACCACGAAGGGACATCCCCGCAAGATCAAGGACGCGGCCGAGCTGATCGGCCAGAGCACGCGGCCGGTGATCTACGCCGGTGGCGGCATCCTCAAGGCGCGCGCCGCGGACGCGTTGCTCGAGCTGGCGGAGCTGTGTGACATCCCGGTCGTGACCACGCTCATGGCTCGGGGCGCGTTTCCGGACGATCACCGGCTGTGTCTCGGCATGCCGGGTATGCACGGCAATTACACCGCGGTCACCGCGATGCAGGGGTCCGATCTGCTCATCGCCCTCGGCTCGCGCTTCGACGACCGGGTGACCGGTCGGATCCCGGCGTTCGCGCCTGACGCGAAGATCATCCACGTTGACATCGACCCTGCCGAGCTCGGCAAGGTGCGCCGTCCGGACGTGCCGATCGTCGGCGACTGCCGGCTCGTCATCGAAGAGCTCGTGCGTGCCATCCGCGACCTGGGTGGCGCGGCGGTGCAGCCGGATCGCAGCGCGTGGAAGTCGGCGATCTCGGGTTGGCAGGAGAACTACCCGCTCACGTACGAGCAGTCGGATCCCGGCGACGCGCTCAAGCCGCAGTACGTGCTCGAGCAGCTGCGCGACTCGACACCCGACGACACGATCCTCGTGTCCGGTGTCGGCCAGCATCAGATGTGGGCGTCGCAGTACTGGAAGTTCAACCATCCGTACACGTGGGTGAACTCGGGTGGTCTCGGAACGATGGGCTTCTCGGTGCCGGCGGCGATCGGCGCGAAGGTCGGCCGTCCCGACCGGATGGTCTGGGCGGTCGACGGCGACGGGTGCTTCCAGATGACCGCGCAGGAGCTCGTGACCGCGTCGACCGAGCGGATCCCGATCAAGGTCGCGATCCTGAACAACGCCTACCTCGGCATGGTGCGCCAGTGGCAGGAGATGTTCTACGAGGAGCGCTACAGCGAGGTGTACCTGTCGCCCGATCTGCCCGACTACAAGATGTGGGCCGAAGCGATGGGTTGCATCGGCATTCGCGTCGAGTCGCCCGAAGAGGTCCAACCGGCGATCGACAAGGCCAACGACATCGACGATCGTCCTGTGGTCATCGAGTTCCGCACGGACAGCCGCGAGAAGGTGTTCCCGATGGTTCCCGCCGGCGCGTCGAACGACGACATCATCACGTTCCAGTCGCACCGTGAGGTGATCCAGTGACCGAAGGCGCCCGTTACCGCCACCACATCCTGTCTGTGTTGGTCGAGAACAAGCCCGGCGTGCTCGCGCGAGTCGCGGGACTGTTCGCCCGGCGCGGGTTCAACATCTTCAGCCTCGCGGTCGCGCCAACGGAGGATGAGCGCTTCAGTCGCCTCACGATCGTGGTCGACGTCGAGTCCGCCCCGCTCGAGCAGATGGTCAAGCAGTTGTTCAAGCTGATTCACGTGGTGAAGATCACCGAGCTCGATCCGCGTGACTCGGTCGAGCGCGAGCTGTTGCTGGTGACGGTCTCGGCCGCACCCGAGATCCGAGGTCAGATCATCGAGCTCGTGCAGGTCTTCGGTGGTCGCATCCTCGCCGTGGGACAGGATTCGCTCACGACCAGCATCGAGGGCGCGCCGGACAAGGTCGACGACTTTGAAGAGTTGCTGCGTCCGTATGGAATCGTGGAGCTGCAACGGACCGGTCGGGTCGCGCTCGCCCGGTTGAGCCGTGCGGATCGCACACCGCGCATCGCCAAGGTTTCCTGACTTCCCGAGCTCCTCCAGAAAGAAGACGCAGATGGCCAACGTGTACTACGAGAAGGACGCCGACTCGGCGCTGGTCGCCAGCCGCAAGGTGGCGATCGTCGGCTACGGCTCGCAGGGCCATGCCCACGCCCTGAACCTCAAGGACTCGGGCGTCGACGTGCGCGTCGCGCTGCGTGACGGTTCGTCGTCGAAGGCCAAAGCGGAGGGCGCAGGCTTGCCGGTCGTGCCGATCGATCAGGCGGCAGCCGAGGCCGACCTGGTGATGATGCTGCTGCCGGACACCGAGCAGCGCGACGTGTACGAGAAGTCGATCGCTCCGAACCTGAGTGGCGGCGATGCGTTGTTCTTCGCCCACGGCTTCAACATCCGGTACGAGCAGATCAAGCCGGCGGCCGACATCGACGTCGCGATGGTGGCGCCGAAGGGGCCCGGCCATCTCGTGCGGCGTACGTACACCGAGGGTGGCGGCGTCCCCTGCCTCGTCGCGGTCGCGCAGGATGCGAGCGGCAAGGCGAAGGACCTCGCCCTGTCCTACGCCAACGGCATCGGGGGAACGCGTGCGGGCGTGCTCGAGACGACGTTCGACGAGGAGACGGAGACCGATCTGTTCGGCGAGCAGGTCGTCCTGTGTGGTGGATTGACGTCGCTCGTGCAAGCTGGCTTCGAGACGCTGGTCGGCGCTGGCTACCAGCCGGAGTCGGCGTACTTCGAGTGCCTCCACGAGCTCAAGCTGATCGTCGACCTCATGTACGAGGAAGGCATCTCGGGCATGCGCTACTCGATCTCCGACACGGCCAAGTACGGCGACGTGACGCGCGGGCCGCGCATCATCAACGACGACACGAAGGCAGAGATGCGTCGCATCCTCGACGAGATCCAGGACGGCCGCTTCGCGGAGGAGTGGATCGCCGAGAGCCGCGGTGGCCGCAAGCGCTTCCACGAGCTGCTCGACAAGGGCGCCGACCATCCCATCGAGAAGGTCGGCAAGGATCTGCGAGGCATGATGCCGTGGATCTCCGCCGGCAAGCAGTCCGTGACCGAGATCAGCGGCGGCGCGGACGTCTGAACCTCGCCCCCTCACGCCGCGAACTCCGGGGTGAAACGGGCGCCATGGCGCCCGTTTCCATCCAACATTCGTGTTGTGGCGTACTCACGCCGCGAACTCCGGGGTGAAACGGGCGCTATAGCGCCCGTTTCCATCCAACATTCGTGTTGTGGCGTACCCGCGTGGGATTGTCCACGCGCTACATCGTCTCGGCGAAGCTGACCTCGCCTTCGCCGCGAAGCACGTTCTTCAACAACTTGCCGGACGCGTTGCGCGGCAGCTTGTCGTCCTGCACTTGGACATAGGCCGGCACCTTGAAGTTGGCCAGCGCCTCCGCGACCCAAGCCTTGACCTCTTGCTCGCTGAGCGTCTCGCCCGGCTCGAGCTGCACGACCGCTTTCACCTCTTCGCCGAGCTCGGGATGGGGTACGCCGATCACCGCTGCGTCCGCGATCGCCGGATGCTCGACGAGCCGGTTCTCGATCTCGACGCAGTAGATATTTTCGCCGCCTCGGATGATCATGTCCTTCTTGCGGTCGGTGATGAAGAGGTAGCCGTCCTTGTCGAGGTAACCGATGTCGCCGGTGTACAGCCAGCCGTCGCGCACGGTCTCCGCCGTCGCCTCGGCCTTGTTCCAGTAGCCGGCCATGATGAGCGGGCCGTACATCGTGACCTCGCCCGTCTGCCCGGTCGGAACTTCGTTGCCTGCGGGATCGCGGATCTTCAGCTCGAGTGTCGGCACCGGCGGCCCGACGGAGTTCGGCTTCTCGATGGCGTCCTGACCGGAGATCGATGTGGCCACCGACGACGACTCGGTGAGTCCGTACGCGTTCGTCGTCGTGCGGACGTTGGGGAACGTCTCGCGGACCTTGCGCTGCAACTCGTCGGCGGACGGCGAGCCGCCGAACGCGACGCTCATGACCGACTCGGTGTCGTAGTCGTGACGATCGGGGAACTCGCACACCCGCCAGACCATCGTGGGCACCGTTGCCCAGAGCGTGACCTTGTGCTCCTGGATGAGCTCGAGCGCCTTCGGCGGATCGAAGCGTCCCTCGATCATGACGAGCTTGATGCCCGCGAGCAGTCCGACGACGAGCGTCGAGTGGCAGCCCGACACGTGGAACAGCGGAGACGTGAACAACGCGACCGTTTGTCCACCTGTCTGCGGGATGGCCGACCCTTCGCTCGTCATGGCTCCCGCGAGACCGCCATAGATCGTGTTCTGGAGGTTGGCGATCATGCTGCGATGAGTGCTGATCGCGCCCTTCGGCCGGCCCGTTGTGCCGCTCGTGTAGAAGATGACGGCGTAGTCGTCCTCGTCGATGGGGGTGTCCGGGGGACCGACCTCGCCGTCGCCACCCGCGGCGAGCAACTCCTCGTAGCGGTGGAGTCGCCCGTCCTTGCCGTCGGGATCGAAGTCGGATGGGTCGGCGTCGACGAGGAAGACGTGCTCGAGGTCGGGGCACTCGTCGAGGTTTCCGGCTATGCGCTCGAACCGCTTGGCGTCGGCGACGAGGACCTTCGCCCCGGAGTCCTGCAACCCGTAGATGACCTCGTCCGTGGTCCACCATCCGTTGAGGCCGACCAGGATCGCCCCGATGTTCACGGCGCCCCAGAAGGTGAGGCACCACTCGGGGTTGTTCTGGCTGAGGACGGCGACCCGGTCTGCATGGCCGACGCCGAACGACTGCAGCCCCTTGCTCGCGGTGAACGACGTCTTGATGAAGTCGCCGAACGAATACGTGCGGTCGCCGTACACGATGAACGGCTCGTCGCCGCGGCCGACAGCGATCTCGCAGATCTGGCGCAGCGCCTTCATCCGCTCCTTGTAGACCTGCATCGGCCGCCCCCGAACCTGCTCGGTCACGACCTCGAACGGTCCCCCCGGACCGGTGAGCTGCTGCTTGATCTCGGCGGCGGTCGGCATCGGCCAGAAGCTACCGCTGTGCAACGCCCGGGACGTCCACCTCTGTCAGGACAACCGGTCGACCACGAAGTCGATGCAGCCGGTGAGGGCGGCGATGTCGTCGGGATCGACGGCGGTGAACATCGCGATGCGGAGCTGGTTGCGTCCGAGCTTGCGGTACGAGTCGGTGTCGACCACGCCGTTGCGGCGCAGGACGGCCGACACGGTGGTGGCGTCGACCGTGGGGTCGAGGTCGATGGTGCCGACGACGTGGCTGCGCTGGGCCGGATCGGCCACGAACGGTGTCGCGAACGACGACGCCTCCGCCCATCCGTAGAGGATCTCGGCGGACTGGTCGCAACGTGATGCAGCCCACTCGAGGCCGCCGTTTCCGTTGATCCAGTCCACCTGCTCGACGGCGAGGAACAGCGTGGCGAGCGCCGGGGTGTTGTAGGTCTGGTCCTTGCGGCTGTTGTCGATGGAGGTCGGCAGGTCGAAGAACGTGGGGATCCACCGTCCGCCGGGACGGTGGGCGGCGATCCGCTCGGCCCGTTCGAGGGCGGCCGGCGACATCGCCGCGATCCACAACCCACCGTCGGAGCCGAGGTTCTTCTGCGGCGCGAAGTAGTAGACGTCGGTCTGCGACGCGTCGAAACGCAACCCACCAGCCGCGGACGTTGCGTCGACGAGAACCAGCTGTCCGTCCGTCGCACCGCCCGGCCGTTGCAGCGGCATCGCCACCCCGGTCGACGTCTCGTTGTGCGTCAGGCAGTAGGCGTCGACATCCGCATCGGCGACCGCCACAGGGTGCGTGCCGGGCGCCGACTCGAGGATCGACGGCTCGTCGAGGAAGGGCGCGGCCGCGACTTCCGCGGCGAACTTCGATGAGAACTCGCCGAAGCTGAGGTGCTGGCTGCGCCGCTCGATCAACCCGAAGGCCGCCACATCCCAGAACGCAGTGGTGCCGCCGTTGCCGAGCACGACCTCGTAGCCGTCCGGCAGGTTCAGCAACTCGGCCAAGCCGTTGCGCAGCGCGCCGACCATGAAGCGCACGGCTGCCTGCCGGTGGCTCGTGCCGAGGTACTCGGGCGCCGCCTTGGCCAGCGCCTCGACCGCTTCCGGCCGGACCTTGGAGGGTCCGGACCCGAACCGCCCGTCACGGGGGAGAAGGTCTGCGGGGATGGCGATCTCAGGTGTGGCAGCACTCATACGTCTGCAACTATCGCGTGTGTGACAGCGACAACTCACAGCCGTATCTCCCGACGCATCGCCGCCATCGCCGAGTCGGCCACCTTGGCCGTCGACGCCAAGGCGAAGGCGCTCAAGGCGGCGGGCGAGCCGGTGATCGGATTCGGCGCCGGTGAACCCGACTTCGCGACGCCCGCGCACATCGTCGAGGCGGCCGCGGAGGCGTGTCGCGACCCGAAGAACCATCGGTACACGCCGATCCCCGGCCTGCCGGAACTGCGCGAGGCGATCGCGGCGAAGACCAAGCGGGATTCCGGCTACGACGTGTCGCCGTCGCAGGTGCTCGTCACCAACGGTGGCAAACACGCGGTCTACAACACACTGCTAACGCTCCTCGACGAGGGTGATGAGGCGTTGCTGCCCGCGCCCTACTGGACGACCTACCCCGAACCGGTCCGGCTCGCCGGGGCCACGCCCGTGGTACTGCCGACTGACGAGACGACGGGATTCAAGGTCACGGTCGAGCAACTCGAGGCGGCCCGTACCGATCGCACCAAGCTCGTCGTGTTCGTCTCGCCGTCGAACCCGTCGGGTGCCGTGTACTCCCGCGAGCAGATCGAGGCGATCGGCCGATGGGCCGTCGAGCACGACATCTGGGTCGTGACCGACGAGATCTACGAGCACCTGACCTTCGGTGGTCACGAGTTCCACTCGATGCCGGCGCTGGTGCCCGAGCTCGCCGACCGTTGCGTCGTCCTCAACGGCGTCGCCAAGACGTACGCGATGACGGGTTGGCGCGTCGGCTGGATGATCGGTCCGCCTGACGTCATCACCGCGGCGACCAACCTGCAGTCGCACTCGACGTCGAACGTGAACAACGTGGCGCAGCGCGCCGCACTCGCCGCGGTGTCGGGTCCGCTCGACGCGGTTGCGGAGATGCGGCGCGCCTTCGAGCGGCGGGCCGGCGTCGCCTACAAGATGCTCAACGCCGTCGACGGGGTCACATGCCTCGAACCCGAGGGCGCGTTCTACGCGTACCCGAACCTGACCGGACTGCTCGACCGGCCGATCGCCGGGCGCACCGCATCGAACACCGTCGATCTCGCGGCGCTGTTGCTCGAGGAAGCCAAGGTCGCGATCGTCCCGGGCGAGGCGTTCGGCACGCCCGGTTACGCGCGGATCTCGTTCGCGCTCGGCGACGACGATCTCGGCGAAGGCCTCCAGCGCATGATCGACGTGGTTGGCT
Source organism: uncultured Acidimicrobiia bacterium (assembly GCA_963721305.1). Taxonomy (GTDB): domain Bacteria; phylum Actinomycetota; class Acidimicrobiia; order Acidimicrobiales; family JACDCH01; genus DATAES01. The sequence goes on along the minus strand of CAVRIR010000005.1, from coordinate 871,604 downwards.
GAGCACATGGCCAGAGTTCTCGTCACCGAGGAGATCGCGGAGGGCGGACTCGACCGCCTGCGCGCCGCCGGACACGACGTCGACGTCCAGTTGGGACTGTCGCCGAAAGCGTTGCTCGACGCGGTCAAGGGCGCGCACGCGCTGATCATCCGTTCCGCCACGAACGTCGCCGCCGAGGTGCTCGACGCGGCCGACAGCATGATCGTGGTCGGCCGCGCCGGCATCGGACTCGACAACGTCGACGTCGAGCACGCCACGAAGCGGGGCGTCATGGTCGTCAACGCGCCGCAGTCGAACATCCTGTCGGCCGCCGAGCAGACGATGGCGCTGCTACTCGCGCAGGCGCGCAACGTCCCGCAGGCCCATGCCGCGCTGAAGGCGGGACGGTGGGAGCGCAGCCGCTGGGAAGGGGTGGAGCTCTCCGACAAGACCCTCGGCATCATCGGCCTCGGGCGCATCGGCAAGCTCGTCGCGCAACGGGCCTCGGCGTTCGGGATGCGGCTGGTGGCGTACGACCCGTTCGTCTCAGCGGATCGCGCGCGGCAGATGAACGTCGACCTCGTCGACCTCGACGAGCTGGTGCGGCAAGCCGACTTCGTCACGATCCATGTGGCGAAGACAAAGGAGACCGTCGGCCTGGTCGGCAAGGAGCTGCTGGCGAAGGCGAAGCCCGGCATCCGGATCATCAACGTCGCGCGCGGCGGCATCATCGACGAGGACGCGCTCGCCGAGGCCGTCCGCTCGGGACATGTGGCCGGTGCCGCGCTCGACGTGTTCAACGAGGAGCCGACGACGGAGTCGCCGCTCTTCGAGCTCGATGCCGTCGTCGTCACGCCTCACCTCGGCGCATCCACCCGCGAGGCGCAGGACAAGGCGGGCGACACGATCGCCGAGCAAGTCGGTCTCGCGCTCGCCGGCGACTTCGTGCCGTACGCCGTGAACGTGAGCGCGGCAGAAGCGAGCGAGACGGTGCGTCCGTTCCTCCCGCTGGCCGAGCGGCTCGGCCGCATCTACGTCGCGCTCAACGAGGGAACGCCGGCGCGACTCGATACCGAGTACCACGGACAGCTCGCCGACTACGACACGCGCATCCTGACGCTGTCGGTGTTGAAGGGTGTGTTCGGCGGGGTCAGTGACGAGCCGGTGTCGTACGTGAACGCGCCGCGCATCGCGTCCGAGCGCGGGGTCGAGGTGCGCGAGGCGTCATCGTCGACGGCGCAGGACTACGTCAACCTCGTCACCGTCCGGGGCGGCGACCACGCGGTCGCCGGCACGCTCGTCGGCCTGCGGGGTGAGCCGCGCATCGTGATGATCGACGATCTCGCAGTGGACCTGCCGCCGGCGAAGAACATGCTGCTCGTCCGCAACGACGACGTGGTCGGCATGATCCACGCGGTGTCGGGCCCGCTGAAGGACGCGGGCGTGAACATCAACGACATGCACCTCGGTCACCGCGTCGGCGGCGAGGCGGCGATGCAGGTGCTCGCGACGGACGTGCCCGTGAGCGACGACGTCGTTGCCACCATCCGGGCCATCCCCGGCATCGTGTCCGTCCACTCCCTCGCCACCGACTGAGCCTCCCGCAAGGGCAAGGGTTGGTCAGCGCTTGGAGGGGCGGAGGCCGTCGGCGGCGGCCGCTTCGGGGGACTGGTAGCAGCGGTCGGGGTGCGTCCGCTGGTACATGGCGTTGCCCTCGACCTGGAAGATGCCGCTCGCCAGCTTCGCCTTCACCGGATGGGTGGAGGGGCAGATGCCGTCGGCGTCCGGCGCGACCCAGAGCGGCAACGTCGTCTTGGGTGCGTCGGGCAGCTTCGACAGCGTGCCGCGCTTCTCCCCGAGCGGCGTCTGCATCGGCTCGTCGCCGATCAGCACCAGTCCCGGCTCGGCGGACGGGATCGGCTCGACAGTGGGCTCAGGGATCTGGATCGGTGTGGGCGTCGCCGCGGCCGCCTGCAACGGTGGCCAAGCCTCGGGTGTGGGCCCGAGCGACCCGCCGGGGGAGCCCAAGTCGATCGTCGCCGGCGACGATCGTGGGCGAAGGAGCTTCGACACGGCGAAGGCGATGCCGACGAGCAGACCGAGCCACAGTCCGAGGCGGAAGGTGCGACGGATCACAGGACGGACCATAACCCGCCTCCGGAGAACGCGCCTTGACGGAACCGCTCCGGTGCTGTCATGGTTGACACGCTATGACCTACAACTCGGTCCTCCTTCTTACGTAACGGCGAGCGCCCCAAGATCGCGCTCGTCGAACCCCCTGCACTCGCAGGGGGTTCTTCAGTTTTCGGACCCAGATCGACCTCCCAGGCCACCAGCGACACGACTCCAACCCGAGAGCGAGTGACGATGCCCCCCCAGCCGGTGATCTCCAAGCAGATGCCCTTCGAGAAGTACGAGCCCTACCGGCCGCTCCCGCTCGACCTGCCCGACCGCTCATGGCCGAGCAATCGGATCGAGCACGCGCCGGTGTGGTGCTCGGTCGACCTCCGTGACGGCAACCAGGCGCTCATCGACCCGATGGATCCTGACCGCAAGCTGCGCCTGTTCCAGACGCTGGTCGCCATGGGGTTCAAGGAGATCGAGGTCGGGTTCCCGTCCGCCAGCCAGACCGACTTCGATTTCATCCGCAAGCTGATCGAGGACGATCTCATCGCCGACGACGTCACCGTCCAGGTGCTGGTGCAGTGCCGGCCCGAGCTGATCGAGCGCACGTACGAAGCGCTGCGGGGCGCCAAGCACGCGATCCTGCACTTCTACAACTCGACGTCCGAGCTGCAGCGCAAGGTCGTGTTCGGCCTCGACACCGAAGGCATCACCAACATCGCGGTCGAAGCGGCGCGCCTGTGCAAGAAGCTCGAGCACACCGTCCCGGGACTCGACGTGCGTTACGAGTACAGCCCCGAGTCCTTCACCGGCACCGAGGTGCAATACGCGGTGGAGATCTGCGAAGCGGTGATGGACGTGATCGAACCCACGCCCGAGCGGCCGCTCATCCTGAACCTCCCGGCCACCGTCGAGATGTACACCGCCAACGTCTACGGCGATGTCATCGAGTGGTTCCACCGGCACATCAAGAACCGCGACAGCGTCGTGCTGTCACTGCATCCGCACAACGACCGCGGCTGCGCGGTCGCGGCTGCCGAGTTCGGGCTGATGGCCGGCGCCGATCGCATCGAGGGGACGCTGTTCGGCAACGGCGAGCGGACGGGCAACGTCGACAACATCACGCTGGCGATGAACCTGTTCAGCCAAGGCGTCGATCCCGAGCTCGACCTGAGCGACATCGACGCCATCCGGCGCACGTCCGAGTACTGCACCGGATTGCCGGTACATCCTCGCCATCCCTACGCGGGCGACCTCGTGTACACCGCGTTCTCGGGCTCGCATCAGGACGCGATCAAGAAGGGCATGGAAGCCATCTCGGCCGACGACAAGCCCGGACTCACGCCCGGCGACTACGACAGTTGGGCGGTGCCGTACCTGCCGATCGATCCGAAGCATGTCGGGCGCACGTACGAAGCGGTGATCCGCGTCAACAGCCAGTCAGGCAAGGGCGGCGTGGCCTACGTGATGAAGTCCGAGCACGGCTTCGACCTTCCCCGCAAGCTCCAGATCGAGTTCTCGAAGACGATCCAGCACATCACCGAGGACACCGGCACGGAGATCACGCCGTCGGACATGTGGAACGCGTTCCAAGGCGAGTACTTCCCGGACAACGGCCGCCTCGAGCTGCTCTCACACGAGGTCACCACGAGCGACGGTGGCGCGTCGATCACCGCGCAGGTCTTGTTCAACGGTGCGCACCGCACGGTCGTCGGTCAGGGCAACGGACCCATCGCCGCGTTCGTCCACGCACTGTCCAACGATGTCGGCGTGAACGTCGAGGTGCTCGACTACGCCGAGCATGCGATCGCGGCCGGCACCGACGCGACCGCCGTCGCGTACGTCGAGGCGCAGGGCGCCGACGGCATCGTGCGCTGGGGCGTCGGTCTGCACGAGAGCATCCTCGCGGCCGGTCTGCGCGCCGTGGTCGGTGCGGTAAACCGTCTGGCCTGACCAAGGGCCGCAAGAAACTCGCCGCTGGGTTCATCGCACTCGCGATCGTCGTCACCGCAGGCTGCAGCGCGAACAACCGTCCAAGCGCGTCGAGCGGGACCGTCCGCGTCGACGGCTGCGCCCGGCGTCCCAATGGCGGGGGCCCCGGGTGCCGGCGATGCATACTTCCCTGACCTCGGCAACGGTGGCTACGAGGTCGACCACTACGACCTCGCCATCAGCGTCGCCGATCCACTTCAGGACCAGATCGCCGCGCACGCGACGATCACCGCTACGGCGACACAGGCACTGTCGAGCTTCGACTTCGATCTCACTGGTCTGAACGTCGCGTCGGTCACCGTCGACGGCGCCGCCGCCACGGTCGCCCGCCAGGGCCGTGAGCTGGTCGTCACGCCGTCGAGTCCGATCGCCGCCCAGGCGAGCTTCACGACGGTGCGTCGACTACTCCGGTGCGCCGGAACCGCGCCCGACATCGGCGGTCCCGATCGCGGTCGGATGGATCGCGACCGGCGACGGCAGCTTCGTGCTCAACGAACCCGAAGGTGCGTCGACGTGGTACCCGGTCAACGACCATCCGAGCGACAAAGCGACGTACACCTTCCATCTCGAGGTGCCGAACGGCACCACCGCAGTGGCGAATGGTGATCTGGTGAGCCGCGACACCAATCCGTCCGGAACGGTGACGTGGACCTACGACGAGAAGCAGGCGATGGCGTCGTACCTCTCAGAGGTGGCCATCGGCGACTACCAGGTCACGAGGGCAGCCGGCCCCGGCGGCATCACGATTCGCAACGTGGTCGACGCGTCGAATCCCGACATCCCCGCCGCCGCGTCGGCCGCGTTCGCCGCGCACGTCGGAGATGATCTCGCTGTTCGAAACCGACTTCGGTCCCTTCCCGTTCGACATCTACGGAGGACTCGTGATCAACCAGCGATCGGGGTTCGCGCTCGAGACCCAGACGCTGTCGACGTTCGGCATCGACACGATCACGGACGGCGGCCCGTCCGATCATGAGGTCGTCGCCGCGCACGAGCTGGCTCACCAGTGGTTCGGTGACAGCGTGACACCGAAGCTCTGGAAGGACGTGTGGTTGAACGAAGGCTTCGCCACCTACGCCGAATGGTTGTGGACCGAACACGCCAACGGCACACCGGTGAAGCAGGCCGCGCAGGCCATGCACGATCAGCTGAAGCAGAGCGGTGACACCGCACTGCCCGGCGATCCCGGCAACGGCGAGGAGATGTTCGGGCCGAGTGTGTACGACCGGGGCGCGTTGACGCTCGAGGCGCTCCGGTTGACGGTGGGCGACGACGCGTTCTTCCAGACCTTGCGCACATACACGTCGAAGTTCGCCGGGAGCAACGCGACCACCGACGACTTCATCGCCGTCGCGGAGCAGGTCGAGCGCGAGGAGCGATCTGCGGCCTTTGTTCGAAGCGTGGTTGTACCAGCCGCCGTTGCCGGACCTGCCCGGCTAGCTGTGACGCTCAACGCCTACCCGGCCGACAGCCAGGCGGGACGGTGTGACTCGTACTCCGTGATCTTGTCGTCCTGCTGCATCGTGATGCCGATGTCGTCGAGTCCTTCGAGGAACCGGTGGCGCACCGACTCTTCGAGCGGGAAGTCGACCGTCAGTCCGATCGCGGGTGCCTCGAGCGTTCGTCGGTCGACGTCGATGGTGAGCTCGAGCGACGGATCCCTTTCGATCGCTTCGAGCAAGTGTTCACCGACCTCGCCGGACACGACGACGGGCACCAGCCCGTTCTTCGTCGAGTTGTTGCGGAAGATGTCGCCGAATCGGGGCGATATCACCGCCTTGAACCCGGCCTGCTGGATCGCCCACACCGCGTGCTCACGTGATGATCCGGTGCCGAAGTTCGGACCCGCGACGAGGATCGACGCGTTCACGAACCGCTCGTCATTCAGGATGAACTTGGGATCGTCGCGCCACTCGGCGAACAGCCCCTTCTCGAATCCTGTCCGTTCGACGCGCTTCAGCCAGTCGCTCGGGATGATCTGGTCGGTGTCGACGTCGCTGCGGTCCAGCGGCACCGCGGTTCCTTGGACGATTCGTACCGCTTCCATCACGCCTCCACTTGCAAAGGTTGCGAATGTTGGATGGAAACGTGCGCCATAGCGCACGTTTCTCCCCGGAGTTCGCGGTGGGTAGAGGTCATCCGAGGTCCTCCGGTGTGGCGAAGTGGCCGGCGATCGCGGTCGCGGCAGCAACGACGGGGGACACGAGGTGGGTGCGGCCGCCGCGGCCTTGACGTCCCTCGAAGTTGCGGTTCGACGTGGACGCGCACCGCTCGCCTGGTGCCAGCTTGTCGGGGTTCATGGCGAGGCACATCGAGCAACCGGGGTCGCGCCAGTCGAATCCGGCCGCGAGGAACACCTCGTTCAGGCCCTCTGCCTCGGCTTGGTGCTTCACCGCCCACGAGCCGGGGACGACGAGCGTGCGGATACCGGATGCAACCGTGTGGCCGCGCACGACGTCGGCGGCGGCGCGTAGGTCTTCGATGCGGCTGTTCGTGCACGAGCCGATGAACACCGTGTCGACACCGATGTCGCGGATAGGTGTTCCGGCTTCGAGTCCCATGTACTCGAGCGCGTGCGCTGCGGCCGAGCTCGCTTTCGGATCGTCGAACGACTCGGGGGTCGGGACGCGGTCGTCGATGCACGCGACCTGTCCCGGGTTGGTGCCCCAGGACACGTGAGGTCGGATCTCCGCCGAGTCGAGCACGACCTCCTTGTCGAACGTCGCGTCGCCATCGGTCACGAGGGTGCGCCAGTCGGCGACGGCCGCATCCCATGCGTCGCCGCGCGGCGCGTGTGCGCGACCTTGCAAGTAGGCGAACGTCGTGTCGTCGGGTGCGACGAGCCCTGCCTTCGCGCCCGCTTCGATCGACATGTTGCACACGGTCATCCGACCCTCCATCGAGAGCGCGCGAATGGCATCGCCGCGGTACTCGGCGATGTAGCCGATGCCGCCGTGCGTGCCGATGCGGCCGAGGATGGCGAGGATGATGTCCTTCGCGGTCGAGCCGGGCGGAAGGACGCCGTCGACCGAGATCGCCAGGGTCTTCGCTTTGTGCTGCGGCAACGTCTGCGTGGCGAGGACATGCTCGACCTCACTCGTGCCGATGCCGAACGCCAGCGCGCCGAACGCGCCGTGCGTCGACGTGTGGCTGTCACCGCACACGATCGTCATGCCCGGCAAGGTGCGTCCCTGCTCGGGACCGATCACGTGCACGATGCCCTGCCCGGCGTCGCCCATCGGGTAGTTGGTGATGCCGAACTCGTCGGTGTTGGTCCGCAGCGTCTCGACCTGCCTGCGACTGATCGGATCCTCGATGGGCCGATCGGTGTGCTCTGTCGGGACGTTGTGGTCCTCGGTGGCGATGGTGAGATCGGGCCGGCGGACCTTGCGGCCGTTGATGCGCAGGCCGTCGAAGGCCTGGGGCGACGTCACCTCGTGGACGAGGTGCAGATCGATGTAGAGGAGGTCGGGCTCGCCCTCCTGCGACCGGACGACGTGTCGGTCCCAGATCTTCTGACTCAGGGTGCGGGGTGCTGGCATCGTATGGCGAACTCCCAAATACTGAGACGCTAATCTCGTGAGGTGGAACGAAGTGTAAGCCCCGTCGGGGTGCTCGACAAGGCGGTTCAGGTCCTCGACGCGCTCGTGGACGGTCCGAAGAACCTCGCGGAGCTCGTCGCCGCCACCGAGCTACCCCGTGCGACCGCGCATCGCCTCGCCGTCGCGTTGCAGACACATGACCTCGTCCGCCGAGACAGCGACGGACGCTACGCGCTCGGGTTCGGCTTGGCGACGCTCGGCCGCGCTGCGCTCGACAATGCGCCGCTCGCGCAGCTCGCCCGTCCCGCGCTCGCGCAGTTGCGAGACGACACCGAAGAAAGCGCGCAGCTCTACGTCCGCGACGGCGACCACCGCGTCTGCATCGAGTCGCTCGCGTCGCCGCACGGGCTACGCACGATCGTCGCGGTCGGCGCGGCGCTGCCTTTGGACGCCGGATCGGCGGGCAGGGTGCTGCTCGACTCCGACCCCGGCCCCGACCCCGACTCCGGAGGTGGGCGCGGCTGGATCGAGAGCATCGAAGAACGCGAGCCGGGCGTCGCGTCGGTGAGCGCTCCTGTTCGAGACCGCGGCGGGGCGGTCGTGGCTGCCATCGGCGTGTCCGGCCCCATCGAGCGGACGACGCGCGAGCCCGGCGGTCGCTACGGCGACGCGGTCTTGCGCGCCGCGCGCGCCGTGGAGGTGGCTGCCGGCTTCGCCTGAACGGGAGCCTTCCCCGGAGCCTTCGCCGGTTGGACAGCACGCAGGTAGTCCTCGCCGCGCGATGACAGCTTGTAACCGACGAGCAGGCTGATCGTGAGGCCGAGCTCCTTCAGCTTGCGAACATCACGCTTGAACGGTTGCACCTCGCGCCCGAAGCGTTCGGCGAAGTCAGGGGCGCGCCGGCCCGGTTCGGCGGCGATGCACGCGAGGACGGCGGCGGTCCACGGCCCGTGTGAGCTGGCGCGGTCGAGACGTTGCAGCCGGCGACTGATATTGGCGATCTCGTCGGCGGTCAGGTCTTTCGACGCGGCGAGTGCGTCACGCGGATCGACCTCGTCGACGGCGCGGAAACTGATGCGGTACAGCTCGGTTCCGGGCCGGGGCGGCATGGCGGCGACCAACTCGTCGACGGAGTCGTACCCTGCGCGGCGCGCGTCGGCCTTCGTGATCTTCGACTCGTCGACCACGTCCACCGACCTTGTTTCGGCGAGTCCGAGTCCGGTCCGGTACCGACCGCCCGGCACCACCTGCGCGCGCTTCCAGCGGCGGAACGCGACGGTGATCGATCCGTCGGCGATGCCCTGCCTCAGCCGTGCTTCGAAGAGCAACGAGCGAGCACCGAGTTGATCGCGAACTGCAAGGCGGGAACGAACGCGCCCGGCGCCGAGACGCAGGCGCTGTGATCGCCGTTGACCGGCACCGCGAGTGCGCCAGGGATCGACTGGGCCAGCTTGTACTGGCGGTGCGGCGGGACCACCCGGTCGCGTTGCGTCACGACGACCGCGGTCGGGACGTCGACTCCGCCGATCCAGTCGTGCGAGGAGAACCGATTCAAGGATGCGGCGGCCTCGGCGATGGCAGCCGGATCGTTGTGATTCAACTCGTCGAGCACCCAGTCTCGCTCGGGGAACGAAGGGAGCCGCCGCTCCATCATGCGCGCCATCACCGCACGGCGCGCGATCGGAGGTGTCGTGCGGATGCTTGCGGTAACCAAGGGCAACAAAGACCACGGTCCGATGTCGCGAGGACTGCCGCGGAAGTTGCGCGCGGTCGCGCACAGGACCATTCCCTGCACCAACGAGCGATGTCGTTGCCACACCAACTGCGCGATCGGACCACCCATCGAGTAGCCGACGGGAATGATGGAGTCGATGCCGAGTACGGACGCGAGCGCGGCGACGTCGTCCGCGCAGTCCGCCAATCGGAACTTTCGCGTCTGGATGCCGTGTCCGTGTCCGCGATGATCGATCGCGATCACGCGGTACTGGCGGCCGAGCGGTTCGAACGTCCAGACCCAGTTCAAGCCACCGGTCGCCGAGAGCCCGTGCAACAGCAGCAGCGTCGGCGCACCGGGCGGTCCCGCGACCTCTCTGATGTACGTGGTGCCGCGACCGGGCAGTTCGACGGCGCGGCCGGGCGGAACGACGAGCGGTGCGCTCGGCGCGCTAACCCTCGAGTCCAACGATCTCGACCTTGAGCGTCCGCGCCGGCGCCTCGAAGTCGACGATCTCACCGACGCGGTGACCGAGCAGTGCCTGACCCAGTGGCGAGCCGGGGGAGATGACCTCGAGGTCGCCGTGGCGCTCTTCGATCGACCCGATCAAGTAGCGCTCGGTGTCGTCGTCACCGACGTAGCGGATCTCGACGATCGACCCGGCGGCAATCACTTCGGTGTTGCCACCCTCGACGATCTCCGCGTTCTTGAGCAGTGCCTCGAGATGGCGGATGCGACCCTCCATCTTTCCCTGCTCTTCCTTGGCGGCGTGGTAGTCGCCGTTCTCGGACAGGTCACCGAGCTCGCGGGCGGTTTCGATCTTGCGAGCGATCTCCACGCGACCGCGCGTCGAGAGCACTTGGAACTCGTCGTTCAACCGGTCGTAGGCGGCCTGTGACAGATGCTGCGTATCCGGCATGGAAGCCGATGCTACCGGCGACTACACTGGCGGGCGATGTCCGGAACTGGCTCTTCGATCGTTCGCTCGGTAATCATCATTCAGTAGCGCACGCGAATCCCCGCGTGCGCTCGTCGACCGTCCACCTCGGTGGGCGGTTTCTCGGTTTTCGGGAGCACATGTGAACCTATCCTTCGCGAGAGTCGAGGTCGGACGATGAAGGTCGGACGATGAAGGTCGGACGATGAAGGTCGGCGTCATCGGCGGCGACGGCATCGGCCCCGAGGTCGTCGCCGAAGCACTGAAGGTCGTGCGCGCCGCGGGAGTCGAGCTCGACACGGTCGACTACGACCTCGGTGGCGCGCGGTACCTCCGCGACGGCACCGTGTTGACGGACGAGATCATCGACGAGTGGCGCAGTCTGGACGCTCTGTTTCTCGGTGCTGTCGGCACGCCTGACGTGCCGCCGGGCCTCATCGAGCGCGGCCTCCTCTTGAAGATGCGGTTCGATCTGGACCTCTACGTGAACCAGCGACCGTTCGTGCTGCCCGAGCGCGACATCGACTTCGTCGTCATACGCGAGAACACGGAGGGGACGTATGCGGGCGAGGGTGGTTTCCTGCGGAAGGGCACACCGCACGAGATCGCGACGCAGGGATCGGTCAACAGCCGCTTCGGTGTCGAACGCTGCGTCCGCTACGCGTTCGAGCTGGCGCAGTCACGGGCGCGGAAGCACCTCACGCTCGTGCACAAGACCAACGTGTTGACCTTCGCCGGTGACCTCTGGCAGCGCACGTTCGAGGCGGTTGCGGCCGAGTATCCCGACGTCGCCACCGCGTACAACCACGTCGACGCCGCCTGCATCTACTTCGTCGAGTCACCGCAGCGGTATGACGTCATCGTGACCGACAACCTCTTCGGCGACATCCTCACGGATCTCGGCGGCGCGGTATCCGGGGGGATCGGGTTCGCGTCGAGCGGCAACCTGAACCCCGACCGCACCGGACCGTCGATGTTCGAACCGGTCCATGGCTCTGCTCCTGACATCGTCGGGACCGGCAAGGCCAATCCCATCGCAGCGATCCTGAGCGCGGCGATGATGCTCGAGTTCCTGGGCGAGGCCGATGCCGCCGCCCGCATCCGCAAGGCGTGTGCCGGACCTGCCGCCCTCACGGGCTCAGGCGCCGCCACGTCAACGACAGACATCGGCGACGCGGTCGCCGCCCGCCTGTAGGCACGCACGAGGAGAATCGGATCATGCCCATCACGCCGACCGAGAAGATCTGGATGAACGGCGAGCTCGTCCCGTGGGACGACGCCAAGATCCACGTCCTCACGCACTCCCTGCACTACGGGATGGGAGTGTTCGAGGGCATCCGCGCGTACGAGACCAAGCGCGGCCCTGCGGTGTTCCGGTTGACCGACCACATCCAGCGGCTGCACAACTCCGCGCAGATCATGCTCATGGACCTGCCGTACTCGGTCGACGAGCTGATCGAGGCGACCAAGCTGACCGTGCGCGAGACCGGACTGCCGGGTTGCTACATCCGCCCGATCGCGTACTTCGGCTACGGCGAGATGGGTCTCAACACGTTGCCGTGCTCGGTCGACGTCGCGATCGCGTGCTGGCCGTGGGGGGCGTACCTCGGCGCCGACGCGCTCACGAAGGGCGTCCGCATGAAGATCAGTTCGTGGACGCGTCACGACCACAACACGATGCCGCCGGCCTCGAAGACGACCGGTAACTACGTGAACTCGTCGCTCGCCAAGGTCGAGGCGCTGAAGGCCGGGTACGACGAGGCGATCATGCTCAACCCGCAAGGGCTCGTGTCCGAGTGCACCGGCGAGAACGTCTTCGTGGCGCGGCACGGCACGCTCATCACGCCGCCGCTCACGTCGGGCGCGCTCGAAGGCATCACCCAGAGCTCGGTGATGACGATCGCCCGCGATCTCGGGTACGACGTCCGCATCGGCGAGCTGACGCGCAGTGATCTGTACATCGCCGAGGAGATGTTCGTGTGCGGCACCGCCGCGGAAGTGAGCGCGGTGAACTCGGTGGACGACCGTCCGATTCCGTGTCCTGGCCCGATGAGCTCGGCCATCGCTGAGGAGTACGGGCGGGCCGTGCGCGGTGAAGTCGACAAGTACAAGGACTGGGTCGAACATGTCACGGAGTAGCGGAGTACCAGAGAAGCCTTTCCCGCAGACTCGAGGTCAGCTCCCAGAGACGGTCGAGATCTACGACACGACTTTGCGCGACGGTTCACAGCTCGAGGGCATCTCGCTCACAGTCGACGACAAGCTGCGCATCGCCGAGCAGCTCGAACATCTCGGCGTGCACTACATCGAAGGTGGTTGGCCGGGCGCCAATCCGAAGGACGACGAGTTCTTCCAGCGCGCCGTCACCGAGCTCGACCTGAAGACGTCGACGCTCGTCGCGTTCGGATCCACCCGGCGCGTGCACGGCAAGGTCGACGTCGACGAGACGTTGCAGCATCTCGTCAAGGCGAACACGTCGACGGTGTGCATCGTTGGGAAGGCGTGGGACTACCACGTCACCGAAGCGCTGCGCACGACCCTCGACGAGGGCGTCGCGATGGTCGCCGACTCGATCGAGTTCCTCAAAGGCCACGGGCTCACCGCCATGTACGACGCTGAGCACTTCTTCGACGGCTACAAGCACAACCCGGAGTTCTCGCTGCGCGTGCTCGAAGCAGCCGCCGCGAAGGGTTGCGACTGCCTCGTGCTGTGCGACACCAACGGTGGTTCGTTGCCGAACGAGGTCGAGCAGATCGTCCGCGAAGTCGTCGCCTACTTCGGCGGCGACGTATCGGTTGGCGTGCACCTTCACGACGACACCGGTTGCGGTGTCGCCAACGCGCTGGCCGGCGTGCTCGGTGGCGCGACCCAGGTGCAGGGCACGATCAACGGCTACGGCGAACGAACGGGCAACTGCAACCTGACCACGATCATCCCGAACCTCACGTTGAAGATGGGCATCCGCACGTTGCCCGACGGTCATCTCGAGCGCCTCACTGCCGTTGCGCATCACATCGCCGAACTGGTCAACATCACGCCGCATCCGCAGCAGCCGTACGTCGGATCGTCGGCGTTCGCGCACAAGGCCGGCCTGCACGTGTCCGCCATCGTTCGCCGTCCCGACGCGTACGAGCACGTCGACCCGAATCTCGTCGGCAACGGCACCCGATTCGTCGTGTCCGAGCTCGCCGGGAAGTCGACACTGGAGATGAAGGCGAAGGAGCTCGGCCTCGAGCTCGACGGCAAGGCGCTCACCGAGGTCGTCGGCCAGCTGAAGGAGCTCGAGCACCACGGCTACCACTTCGAGGCCGCGGACGGATCGCTCGAGCTGCTCATGCGGGCGGCGGGCGGATGGGAGCAGCCGTTCTTCCGGCTCGAGTCGTTCCGTGTGCTCGTCGAGCACCGAGCCTCCGGGGAGTTCACGACCGAGGCCACGATCAAGTTGTGGGTCGGCGACGAACGGATCATCGCGGCCGGCGAGGGCAACGGTCCCGTCAATGCACTCGACACCGCGTTGCGCGAGGCGATCGGTGATCGGTTCCCCGAGCTCCGGCACGTGCACCTCACCGACTACAAGGTCCGTGTGCTCGACACCCAGAAGGGCACCGGCGCGGTCACCCGGGTACTGCTCGACTCGACGGACGGCGAGCACGCCTGGTCGACGATCGGTGTGAGCGAGAACATCATCGAGGCGAGCTGGCAGGCCCTGGTCGACTCGATCGCCTACGGATTGCTGAAGGCCTCGCAGTCGTAGCCGGCCGGTAATCTCGGCGCATGGCCGCTCCCGAATACGTGCCCGTCAAGCCGATGGACGACGTGCGCGCCTACGAGTCGCCGCCTCGGCGGCCCGGCTCCTGGAAGGCCGAGCGCCCGGGTGACCTCAAGACCGGCCAGCCCCACGGCGCGCACTTCGGCAATCCCGGACCCGACCAGGGCTATGCGCTCGTCCTCGCTCGGCGGCTGCAGCAACGGCTGCACTTGCAGCCCGACGAGTCGGTCGACGATGTCATCCACGGAACGGTGCCGATCGCGTTGAAGCGAGCATCGATGATGGGCCGGGCCCCGGTCATCCACGACCTGACCCTCGCGTTCACCATCTGGGGCTACCTCGACGACAAGGCACTGCCCGAGGTCGTGGAGACTCGCAAGAAGCTGTTCGCCGAGGTCGCGTTGCCCGGCCATCACGCCGAGCGCGGGCGCATCGTCGCGACCGTCCCGCTGTCGACGTTGCGGCTGACGATCGACGAGGCCCGCACACAGTACGTCGTCGGCTGGAAGTCGTTGCTCGACCTCCCCGCGCCGGCCGACCAGCTGTGAGTTCCCGGTGCCGGTTCGCGCCGTCGCCGACCGGTTACCTCCACGTCGGGTCTGCGCATTCGGCGTTGTGCAACTGGCTGTTCGCGCAGGCCGGCGACGGCACGTTCCTGCTGCGCATCGAGGACACCGACGCCGAGCGCAACCGCCCCGAGCTCACCGACAACATCCTCGACATGTTGCGCTGGCTCGGCCTCGGCTGGAGCGGCGAACCGCTTCATCAATCCGATCGTTTCCCTGAATATGCCGCGGCCGCTGACCGCCTCATCGCGGCCGGGGTCGCCTACTGGTGCGATTGCCTGCCCGAGGCAGTGCAGGCCCGGAACAAGGCGGCCCGCGAGCAGGGACAGGGCGGCAAGCCGGGCTACGACGGCTACTGCCGCGACCGCGGGCTCGCTCCCGGGTCCGGGCGGGCGCTGCGTTTCCGGGTTCCCGACGAGGGCGTGACCGACTGGGACGACATGATCCGCGGCAAGGTGTCGTTCGAGAACGCGGACATCGAGGACTTCGTCGTGGTGCGCTCGAACGGCAACCCCACGTTCTTCCTGGCCAACGTCGTCGACGACGAAGCCACGCAGATCACGCACGTCATCCGGGGCGAAGACCACGTCAACGGCACACCCAAGTACCTCTTGCTCCGGGGCGCGCTCGGATTCGGCGAGCCACCCGCCTTCGCCCACTTGCCCCTGCTGGTCGACCACCAGCGCAAGAAGCTGTCGAAGCGGCGCGACGAGGACATGGTGTCCGTCGCGTCGTACAAGGAGCGCGGCTTCCTGCCCGAAGCGATGCGCAACTACCTGTCGCTGCTCGGTTGGGGACCGCCGGACGGCATCGAGGTGCGCCCGGTCGACGAGATCGTGCACCTCTTCCGGCTGGAGGACGTCAATCCGTCCCCGGCGTTCTTCGACCTGAAGAAGCTCGAGCACGTCAACGGCGAATGGATCCGCCGGCTCGACGTCGACGACTTCGTCGACCGTGGCCTCGAGTTCGTGGAGAACGAGACGCAGAAACCGCTGCTGCGTGCCCTCGCGCCGCAAGCACAGGAGCGCGTGAAGGTGTTGAGCGAGCTGCCGGAGAACCTCGACTGGGCGGACGGCCCCGCCGACGATCCCCGGTCCTGGGACAAGGCCGCCAGACTCCCGTACGCAACGCAGGCGCTCGACGAGATCATCGCCGACTACGAGACCGTGCCGGTGCCATGGAGCCGCGACGAGCTGCACACTCGATACCTCGCCCTCGCTGACCGGCTCGAGGTCTCCAGGTCGCGCTTGCAGGATCCGATCCGCGTCGCGATCACCGGCCGCCTCAAAGGCCTGCCGCTGTTCGACATCCTCCAGTACCTCGGCCGGGATGAGTCGTTGCGCCGCCTCCGGGCCTGCCGGGAGCGCCTCGAAGCTGCATGAGCGCGTCGGCAACGCGGGCGCCGTTGCGCTTGCGAGGATGGGTGCAACGGCACAAGGTGCTCACGGGCATGCTCGTCGCGGTCTCGATCGTGGTGCTGTACGTCGGGGTCACCTTCATGCAGGTGTGGCACGCCGCCCGCCAGGACGACGCCCGGCCGGCTCAGGCGATCATCGTGATGGGCGCGGCACAGTTCGACGGCCGGCCATCGAACGTGCTGCAGGCGCGCCTCGACCACGCCGCTGACCTCTACAACCGCAAGCTCGCACCGGTGATCGTCGTGACCGGCGGCGGCCAACCCGGCGATCGATTCACCGAGGCCGGTGCGTCCGCGAAGTACCTCGAGGAAAAGGGCATCCCTGCGGGGGACATCGAGCTCGAGACGACGAGCACCAACTCCCGCGACGAGCTCGCGGCGGCTGCACGCTTCCTGCGCAAGCAGGGCATCGATGACGTGCTGCTCGTGTCCGACGGCTTCCACGCGTATCGCATCAACGCCATCGCCGACGAGGTCGGCCTCAAGGCACACGTGTCGCCGACGACCACGAGCCCGGTCCAGGGCCTCGACGAGCTCCGGGCCGAAGCCCGTGAGACCGTCGCCGTCGCCGCCGGTCGCCTCATCGGGTACGACCGCCTCGACCGCTGGCTCGGCCGGTAGCCGGGGCGTGTACCTCGTCAGGTAATGTGATCGCTCCACCTTCGGGGGTGGTGTAATCGGTAACACGACAGGTTCTGGCCCTGTTATTGGGGGTTCGAGTCCTCCCCCCCGAGCGCTGTGATGTCGCGAGACATCGGAAACCCCTTGAACCCTTATCTCGGTCGTCGGGGGCTTGGGTCCGGGTGGCCGTCTGAGGGGTTGGTAGTCCTTGGCGGGGTCGATGGTGAGTTTGCGGATGAGCTCGCCGGTGGCTTCGTCGATGACGCGGACGTCGAGGTTGTGGGCGAGAACGATCACGCGGGTGCCGCACCCGTCTGGACTCGGCTCACCTGCCCGGGTTGTCCTACACGTGGCGCGCACCGCGTGCGGCGATGCCGTTACGGGGGCGCGATGCTGTCGCGACGCATCACGTCCTTGAACGCGAGCTCGAGCCGTTGCAGTACACCGGCGGCGTACACGCGCGACCCGCAACTCGAGCACGCGCCCTGGGGGACGTCCGGGAGAGTCACGGGCTCGCCGCCGTCGGGCGGCGAGAAGCGGACCTCGACCGCGCGGTCGTCGTACGTGCCGCCGCACGGGCACCTTCCGTCGGGCGTCCACGTTGTCATCCGCCCTCCCGTCACGCGAGCGAGATCCGGGCGATCGGTTGGACCGCGACCGTCGGCGGGAGGTCGGTGTGGGACACCACCGCCATGTTCGGGAACACGGGGCGCACGAGGTCGCGCACCGCGGCCCACGCCGC
This sequence comes from uncultured Acidimicrobiia bacterium, assembly GCA_963721305.1. GTDB lineage: Bacteria > Actinomycetota > Acidimicrobiia > Acidimicrobiales > JACDCH01 > DATAES01. The sequence continues at coordinate 854,201 of CAVRIR010000005.1, read as the reverse complement.
CGCGGTCGTCAGCAATGCCGGGCACGACGCGTTCGATGGCAGCATCGACACCTCGGCCATCACCGCCGCCACGATGCGGTCGGCGTCGGCTTCCGTTCGTTGCGGCCGGATTGCGAGTTGCTCGAGCTCGTCATCGAGCAGGTACGCCACGACGGTCCCCGTACCGCGGCCCACCTTGTGCGCGATCTGGTCGCGCAGGCCCGTCCGCACGAACCGCTCGACGTCGAGGTCGTCATCGGTCGCGAACTGTGGCAGCGGGGACGCGAAGTCGACCGGGTCGTCGACCACCACGTAACGGTCGTTGCCCAACTGCATCGCGGGCAGGTCGACGATTCGTTCGAGCACCGCCGAGAACTGCCGCAACGGCACGCCTTCCGCTGCGAGCCGCCGGAGCAACATCGTCAGGTCGCCGAGTTGCAGTTGCGCACGTGCGGCGCGCACCGCCCACGTCGATTCGAGCGCTTCGAGTTGGGCGAGCACCCGTCCTTGGTGCACGAACGAACCGGCGCGCGCCCGCATCGTGAGCGCGAGGCACAGCACGACGTAATCGGGACGGCCCCAGGTGGTGTAGCCCTTGGCGTCGAGCGCGGCGCGCCGTTCGAGTGGTGCGATCGCGCCGGGCATCTCGGTGGGCATCGTGGTCGGTCGCGCCTCGGGGACGATCGCTGCGATCATGTCCGGAGGTGCGTTGACGAGGCACTCGCCCGCGCCGAGCAACGGTTGCGGGCCGGACCAGACGTCGTTGACGCGGATGGCGAACGTGGTCGCGTCCGTCGTTCCCGCGGCTTCCACTTCGACCGGCGGGAACACGATCCCGGTCTCCTCGAGCAGGCTCGTCGCGAGGTACGCGAGGAGGTCGTCGGGATTTGTCGCGTCGGCGGTGCCGAGCGCGGCGACTATTTCGTCCGGCACCCGCACGCCGACCGTCCGGCTCGCGAGCCCGTCGACCACGAGTTCGCGCGCCTGCGCGAGGCCGATCCCCTCCACCTGCTCCAGCAGCGCACTGAGCTCGGCGGGGTCGCCGATGCTCATGCCGAGGTCGACTGCCGTCGCGAGGATGTGCGTGAACGAAGCGACGGCGCGGAACTCGTCGGGCATGGCGTCGAGTGTCTGCACCAACTCCTCGACCCAGGCGCGTGTCAGCAACACCGACGGCCGGTGGCGCAATGCTTCGGCGGCGATGCGCGCGACGAGCGTGGCGAGGCGATCGGCGGGCCAGTCACGCGGCCACCCGTCTCCCTCGACACGCCATTCGGCGAGCTCCGTGCGGCCGTCCATAGCCCTCGCTACGGTGGATGGCATCGACAACGGGTACGGGCACGGCGTGCCGTTGACGCGCAGCGCAAGACGTGTCGCGAGCGTGGGCACGTCGCCCGGTGCCACGGTGATCGCGGTGGTCACGGGCGCCGCGACCCCGATCTGGCGCGACACCTCCTCGAGCGCGGTCGTCACCTCCCCCGCGAGGTGTTCGACGGCCCCGGGCTCGCCGAAGACGGCGGCGAGGCTGTTCGGCAGCGTGACGTCGGCGACAGTGCGCGCCGTGCCGGTGGCGGTGCCTTGCGTCGAGGTCGACGGCATCACGAGACCGCCGCGACCTTGTGCGTCGGGGCGGCGGCAACTTCCGATTCGGTGACGGCCGACACCTTCGCGCCGTTCGCCGTGCGGAACTCGTCGGCGAGCAACCGTTCGAGGTACGCACGCGGCATCCGGTCGCCGACGACGACCGCGACGTCGCGGTTCGCCTCCACGATCGGCCGCAGTTCGGTGACGAGCGCCTGCGCGTCCAAGACGGAGAGCGTGTCGCGCGCTACGAGGACCTCATGTATCGACGCCGGCAGCCTGACCTGCGTCGCGTCGCCGAGCGCGAGGCGGTCGGCGAGCTGCGCGCGCACGGCTGCGACCGCATCGACGGCCGCGCGCTGCGCGTCGCGTTTGTCGTCGGTGGAGCGGTCGAGGGAGCCGTCGATCAGGTCGAGCACCTCGACGTCGAGACGAACACCATCGTCAGTGAGCGCGCGCAGAGCACGTGCCATCGCGATGAAGCGCCAGGTCTCGACCCGGTCGTCGTCGGTGCTGCGGTCACCGCTGTCGCCGCGCATCGTGGCCACCCACGACTTCGCGACGTCGAGCCCGAAGAACCGTCCCGCGTTGCGCTGCACGACGTCCTCCACGTGATGGAGCACGAACGAGACGGCCGTGGTGGCTGCCGCGGCGATGTCGTCATGGAGCCATTCGGCCGTGACCCAAACGCACGGTACGCCGAGCACCGGATCGTGGCCTTCGACGATGTGCTCGGCGGGAACCGTCGCTCGTACCGCCGACGCGTCCACGCCGGTGACGCACAGCGAGTCGCGCACCGCGGTACCGGGTGCGACGACGACCTCGTCGAACAGGACGCGGTACCCGTTCGGCGCCAGCGCGGCGGGGCGTAGCCGGAGTCCGGGGGTGTCGAAACCGAGCCGCTCGGCGAGCCGAACGCGCATCTCGGGGATCGATTCGTTGAGCGCCTTCCCACCGTCGACGCTCGGGTCGACGATGCCGACGAGATTGTCGGCGAACTCCACGGCGATCGGTGGCACCTGCGCGGGGGTTTCGACGAGCTCACCGAACGCACGCACGTCCTCCAGCGCACGTGACACTCGTGCCTGGCGCACCGCATAGTCCGCGGGCGTGCCGAGTTCGGCGGCGCGGGTCAGCTCGTGCAGCGCTCGTTCGAGGTTGGTGGCCCGCTCGCCGGTGCGCCGCTCGGCTTCGAGCGCGAGCGCGAGGTTGCTGTGGATGGCGGCGTCGTCGGGGAGCCGCCGCGACGCTTCCTCGTAGTCGGGAACGGCGTCGGCGTACCGCTCCTCTTCGTAGGCCCGATTCGCGCGTTCGTTGAACACGAGCGCGTAGTCGTTGTCGTACCGGCCGTCGGTGGAGTCGAGCGCGGTGCAGGCGGCGAGTTCGCTCAGCGCGCCGTCGTAGTCGCCGACCTGACGCAACGACCGCGCCAACTCCCGCCGATCGGTCGAGCTGTCGGGCAACCGTTCGACCACGCGTCGGTAACCCTGTGCCGCGTCGGCATAGCGTTCGGCGCTGTACGCGGTCGACGCCAGCGCGCGTTCGTACGCGACCTCGCCGGCCTTCCCGTGGGCGCTCACGACGGGTGCGAAGATCGCGCGCACCCGGTCGTCGTCGTTCCGCCGTGCTGCGGCGGCTGCGACGTCGACCACGCGATCGATCACGGACCCGTCGGCGGGCGCGACGGCGACCGCTTGCGCCGCGGTGTCGAGGGCCGCGGTCTCGTCGCCGGCGTCGGCGAGGCGGGACGCGAGCTGCGCGAGGGCACGGCCCCGGTTGCCGTCTCTCCATTCGACCCCGCGACGCGCCCACTCGACTGCGGCGGCGACGTCTTTCGTCGCGTCGCACCATTCGAGGTACGTGTCGGCGACGTCCCACGATTTCGGCTCGAGCTCCAACGCGCGTTCGAGTTCGCGCCGCGCTGTGTCGTAGTCCTTCGCTTCGATCGCGACTCGTGCCAGCCCGATGTACGTGTACGTTCGCGTCGGCGCGGCCGCGCGGGCGCGCTCCAGGATCTCGCGCGCACGATCGAGCAGACCGTTCGCGAGGTACGCGTGCGCGAGCCTCGTCTGCACGTTGTATGTGCTGTCCGGGTCGATGGCCGTCGCCTGGGCGGCGAGCACGTCGAGCCGGCCCTCGTGCTGGGCGAAGAACTGCTTGCGCCCGTACAGGACCAGAAGGTGTGAATAGACCTCGCTGGAGTGTGGTGCGCAACGGACACCGTCCAACAGCCGGCGTTCCGCGGCGTCCAGATCTTCTTCTGCGAGCGAACATTCGCTGAGACGCACGTACAGGACACCGCGCGCCGGGTCCTTCGCGAGGTACTCGTGCAGGAGGGCTTCGGCTTCCTTGCCGCGGCCCTGGTCGAGCCGGACCTCGGCGAGGGCCTCCCCCGCTCGCACCTCGCTCGGCGCGAGCCGCCGTGCGAGCTCCGCCTCGTGTTCGGCGGCGGCGACGTCCTCCATGAAGTAGAGGTTGACCTCGGACACGATCACGTGCAGCAGGCTGGCCTCGGCGGGCTCCAGCCGGACCTCGGCGAGCAGGTCGTTCACGACGGGCAGCACTGCGTCCCACTGGGCGACGGCCATGCGCGCCGCAGTGTCGGCGAAACGGGTCGCCCACGGCTCGAGCGCAGCACCGGGCGGACGGCCCGCCAGCGCGGCGAGCACCGAACGCTGGAGTTCGCCGAGGCTCTCGGCGCAGGCGCGCAGCCATTCTTCGCGACCGGCCTTCTCGTCGGTTGCGTACACGTCGGCGGCGAAGCGGGCGAGCCCGTCCGCCACCGAGTCAAAGTACCGGTCACGGACGCGCGTGAACACCGGGAGCAGCGCGTCCGTCGCTACCGCACCGACCGCACCGTCAAACGCTTGGCCCAAGCGATAGGCGTCGGTGGCGAAGCGCGCCTGGGACCGCAATGGCTCGAGCAGGTCGACGGCGTGCTGCATCGACGCGCCCAGCAATGCGGCTTCCGAGTACGCGTCCGCCGCGATCCGCGCGAGCGTCTCGACGGTCGGGACGACCACGCGGCGGCGTTCCGTAGGGGCGATCATTGCCCACCCTCGGGCCAGATCGATCCGTCGTCGGGCGTCGACGGCACTACCGCGAAGTCGGACGAGCGATGATGCTCCCTTTCACGCGGACCGTAGGCGCTCGGCCCGTGCGCGGCGCCCTCGCCCGGCCCGGCGGACCGCGCGCCGGTCGTGTCGTCGGGACGGGTTGCGGTGGAGAAGACGAACTCGCACATCGTGCACTGGTAGTCGACCTTCGGCACGACGAGCCCGGTGCACGAGTCGTTCGGGCACGGCACGAACGACTCGTGGCACAGCCGGCACGTGTTCGGTTTGGCGGAGCGGATCACGAACCCGCTGGCGCACGCGGGGTTGGGACAATTCTCCTTGCCGAGCGGTTTCGCCGGCGCTCCCTCGCCTTCGTCGTCTCGACGTTGCTCGTCGGCCGCGTTGCCGGCCTTCGCACGCCGCGCGACGAGCGGTTGCTCGTCGCGCAGGTAGACGACCGGCGTCCCGAACCGCGGGCTGTCCCATGACTGTTCACCCGGGATGGGCGTCTCCGCGAACTCCTTTCGCGCCATCGACACGGCCTCGTCCATCGCGAACCCGTCGCAGACGAAGTGGTAGAAGGACGACGCGAACACCTCCGCGTCCGTGACGCTGATCGCGTACTGCATCGCGACCACACCGCTGACGTTGTTGGTTCCCGCGAGCGTCTGCGCAAGCGTTGTGAAACCGTGCAACGCCGACTCGGTGTAGGCAGGGGTCGCTCCCTCACAGGCGTGGAGGAAGATCAACCGTTTCGGCGCACCCTTCTCCTCGAGACCGGCGCGCAGCGCGTTCGACGCGCTGGCGATGTTGATCCAGTCTGCCTCACCCGGCGGCTCGGGGTCGCGGCCGAGCTCTCGCATCGTGTCGTACTCGGAGCGTTCCGTCGCGAGTACAGAGTCATCCTTCTTCAGCGCGAGCTCGCTCCGCTTCCCATGGCCGATGAAGTGGACGACGTGCGGTTGCAGGTCCTTGATGCGCTTGCTCAACTCGACCTTCGTCGGGTTCCTGAGCGGCTCGATGCGAAAGCGCGACGGGTCGAGCTTCTGCATGCGCTTGACGAACTCGTCGACGTCGACGTCGGTCATGTTCGGGATCGGCGGTTTCGACACGACGACAAGGATGCGCAGCCGCTCGTCGTCGAGGCCTTCGGACCCCCATGAGTCGGAGTTCGGTACGTAGCGGACCAACCGCAGTTCGGTGCTCTCACCGGCGAGGAAGAAGCCGTTGTCGTTGGGCAGCGGCATGTACAGGAATTCCCATGGGTAGCGACCGAGGGTCGTCGCGTCGCCTCCGATGACGAGCCGCAACCGCAGCGGCTCGTGCATGCGGTTGCGCGTGACGTCGTAGGTCTTCTCGAAGGCGAGTTGCAGCGGCGGCGCATCGTCGCTGAACGGCGGCCCGTTGCCGAACGCCATCTCGTACAGCCCGGCGCCGAGCAACATGAGTTCGTCGCGCCGGCAGCGCCTCGGGTTCGCGGCGACCCACCGGTTGAGAAGATCGACGACCTTGCGGGTGTAGCGCGTCCCGCCGACCGTCCCGAGAACGTGATCACCCTTGTCGCGCCGGTGCTGAAGGTCGTCCTCGTACTCGACGTGCGTGTCGTCTGTGATCGTCAGCGTGCAGGTCACGACCATGATCGGTCCCTCACAGCTTCAAGATCGCGAGCGAACGCTTATCGATGTCGGTCGCGGGACCACCCATCGCCCCCACCTTTCGCGCCGCGTCGCGCCGGGTGACCGCCTTCTTCGCCCACTCGTCCTGCAGTTGCTCGGCATGCGCGTACGTCAAGTCGGGGCTCGCGAACGCCATGCCGACCAGTGAGATGAGACGACCGCGTGCGACCTCCCAGAGCTCGGGCGTCGACGCCTTGTTCGCACCGTCGAGCACCGACAGCCACTCCTTGTGCAGCGGGAGCCGGGTGATGTCGACCTCCTCGAGGGGCGCCCGCTCGACGCTGTAGAGCACGTAGTCGCCGTCACGGAACGGCTCCAGCCCGTTGTCCTTTTCGTGCATCAGTTCGCCGTTGCGGACCCACAGCTTCTTCAGATCGACCTTCGCCGACGGCGCTACGAGCGCGTAGTAGCTCGGCACCACCGACGTGAACTCGTCGCGGCGCGCGACGAGTGTCTGGTCGCCGCCCGTTACCGCTCGCATGCCCTTCACGACAACCTGCGCGAGCGCGGTGTACGGCCCCAACCCGGCGACGAGGTCGAGCGCACCCGACGCGCCCTCGATGACGTCAAGGAAATCCGTGGCGACGTTGCCGCGCGACATACGCGCGAGCACGACGCTCACTGCAATCCCCTCGGCCTGCACCGGGTGCGGCCCCGCGACGACCGAGCCTTCGATTGTCGTCGCGAGCGGGGCCTCCCACCCCAGGCTGTCGATCATCCCGGGGCCGATCACCGTCGGCCGCGTGATGTCCTCGCCGCCATAGGAGAACTCGGTCGCCACCAGCACCACCGGCGCGTACTTCTCCAACCACTCCTTTTCGTACCGGAGGTGGATGCGGTGCACGCGGACGCGGAAGTAGTCCTCGTTCACGCGCAGTGGTTGATGGTCCGGCGGTGCCTCGATCCGCTCGGGCGAGATCGGCGACCATTGCGGCACCTTCGCCTCGGCGCGCGTCACGCCACGCACCCAGTCCTTGAGTTCACTCAAGGCGTTCGGCATTTCGAACCCCCAAGCCGCATGAGTGACTGAACGATAGTTCGCATAGTGCCGCTACGCCGCGGTGTTGGGCCCAGGCGATTTCGCGGGGTGCGGAACGCCTTGGCGTTGTCGGACAGGAACCGGGCGGGCAATCTCCACCGTGCGACCCCGGCGCTGAACGCAGCGAAGGCCGCCGGGGCGGTGCACGCTCACAACGTGTTCACAAACGCGGCGACATCAGACGTCATCCAACGTCCGTGGCGTCACAGCCCTCGGGTTGTGCTTGCAGGTCATTGCCCCGCGCAGCCTGTGACAGCATCAGCCATCACGCGCCCTCGCGCGGTTCGAGTCCTCCCCCCGAGCGCTCGACAAGCGGGTAGGTCCGAATCCAGCGGCCAGTATGTCCGCGTGACGCGAGGGCTGACGCCGACGGAGATCGCCGCGCTGGTCGACGGCGACGCCGCTCACGTGTGGCACCCGTACGCCGGCATGCCGGCGAAGGTGGCGCCGTATCCCGTCGTCGCCGCGGACGGGACCCGGCTGCAGCTCGCCGATGGCCGCGAGGTTATCGACGGCATGTCGTCGTGGTGGGCGGCCATCCACGGCTATGGCCACCCGGTTCTCGACGAGGCGTTGCACCGACAGGCCGCAGCGATGAGCCACGTCATGCTCGGCGGCTTGACGCACCCGGCCGTGGTCGGACTGGCCCGGCGGTTGGTCACGTTGACGCCGGCCCCGCTGACCCGCGTGTTCTTCTGCGACTCCGGCTCGGTGGGGGTCGAGGTCGCCATCAAGATGGCCCTGCAGTGCTGGATGGGCCGCGGCCGACCGGGCAAGCACCGCCTCCTGACCGTGCGCGGTGGCTACCACGGCGACACCTTCGCCGCCATGTCGGTGTGCGACCCGGTGAACGGGATGCACCACCTCTTCGCCGATGTGCTCCGTCCGCAGCTCTTCGCGCCGGTGCCCGAGCCCCCCTTCGGGGAGCGATTCGAGTCGTCCCACATCGCCGACCTGGCGGCCCTGCTGGCCGCGCACGCCGACGAGCTCGCCGCCGTCATCCTCGAGCCCGTCGTGCAAGGCGCCGGGGGGATGCGCTTCTACAGTCCCGACTACCTCGTCGAGCTGCGCCGGCTGTGCGACCGGTGCGAGGTACTCCTGATCGCCGACGAGATCGCCACCGGGTTCGGGCGGAGCGGCGAGCTGTTCGGCGTCAACCACGCCGGCATCGCGCCCGACATCATGTGCGTCGGCAAGGCACTGACCGGCGGCTACCTCTCGATGGCCGCCACCCTGTGCACCGACGAGGTGGCCGACTCCGTGTGCGCCGCTGAGCCCGGTGCCTTGATGCACGGCCCGACGTTCATGGGCAACCCCCTTGCCGCCGCCGTTGCCTGTGCCAGCATCGACCTGCTGACGAACGGCGACTGGCGCGCCGATGTCGCCCGCATCGAGGAGAGGCTGCGTGACGGCCTCGCGCCCGCGGTCGGCCATCCCGCCGTCGCCGACGTCCGCGTGCTCGGTGCCATCGGCGTGATCGAGACCGTCGAGCCGATCGACATCGGCCCGACCCAGGCGATGTTGGTCGATCGCGGTGTCTGGCTGCGTCCCTTCGGCCGCCTCCTCTACACCATGCCGCCTTTCATCACGCCCGCCGAGGAAGTGGACCGGATCACCGACGCGATGCTCGCCACCCTCGGATAGCCGCAGCCGGACGCGGAGGGCAGCAGCAACGTCCACGTCCGGGGCGCGACCTGACCGGCTCACGGTGCCGGCCCGCTGCGGCCTCGACGGTTTCGAAGCCCTCGACCATGGCCGGGGTGACGAGGATCGTCCGGCGGCACCATCGGACGCACACCGGTGCCCTCGATGAGCGCCCAGTCATGGAACGTCTTCAGGTCGTGGTCGGGATCGCACAGTGGCGTCAGCTCGTCGACCCGGGTGTGTCGTGTGACGCGGTACTCGCAGCCGTCGATGTGGTCGTACTCGAGGCGCGCACGCCGGCCGCACCCTTCACGAGTGCAGACGGGTTGCTCCCACAGCAGAGCGATCTTCTGTGCGGTGCTCGGCCCGCGACCCAGGTGGGTCACATTGCGTACGTCGACGCCGCTCGTCAGCACGAGCTTCACCACCGATTCGGTCAGCATCTCGCGAGCAGTCGCGACCGACACCGGACCGAGTCCTGCGATCTCGCACGTCTCGCCCGGTTCGAGCGAGCCACGGACCAACGCCGGCAGGTCGACCCGTAGCAGCGTCAGGTGTCGGACCGGATCGGCGCGTCTCGCCTGTCCGGACCCATCCGTCGCGGTACCAGACACGTGGTGCCTCGCCATCCCGACCAGAGCGTCGAACGCGTACGCCTCCAGCGGCTCACGATCGCCGTTGGCGCGCGCCTGCCGGAACACGTCATCGGTGGCGCGCTTCAGGGCCTGATCCACCAGAGCCATTTCGCGCTTCGTGCCCGTTGCGTGCAGGTGCTCGGCTCCTTCCGCATCGCGCCATCGACGAAGACGGCGACGGGCGTGGATCTGCCGCTCGATCTGTTCGAGATCCTGCTTCTCGGCCTTCGCCCTCGCGCATCGCAGTCGCAGCTCGCCCACCGACAGTTGCGCCGCGGCGCCGAGCAGGTCGTTCGCCGCATCGGGATTGACCGCGACCGCGTCCGCGATGGCGCGCGCCTGCTCGGCCGACAGGCGCCCGCTCGTTGCGGCGGCACGCGTGGCCGGCTGTTCGGCGAGGCCGGCGCCACGTTGGATCGCCTCATCTGCTCGCGCCGCCGTCACGCCGGTGGTCTTCGCGACGAGGTCGCGCGCATCGACCGCTCCGTACATCGACGGCACGGCACATGCCGACAGGCGAGCGGCCGCCAGTGCCATCGCCGCGTCGGCCGCGTGCACGATCCGCGACCACTCCTGAACCGCCGCGGCCGCACCTTCACCGTCCAACGGGCCGGCGTCGAACGCCGAGGCTGCCGCGCACACGTCGCGCCGGAGCGAGACGAGCGAGTACTGATCGCTTGGAGCCTCGAGAGCAAGAGGAGCGGGCATCGGAACCTTCGATCGCAGTAGCGAGAAGGGAGCCTCAGCTCCGAGCGCACCGAAGTGCGTGCCGACCAACTTACACGGGTGTAACTCGCATCACAACCGAGATTCGCGAAATGACCCAGACGCATACGCTCGCCACACCTATGGCCTACGCCTTCGATCCAGAACTGCTTCCGCTCGTCGAGCTGTTCCCGTACAGCGAGAACACCGACGTCGCCGCGTCTCGCGCGCGGACGATGTCGTTGATCCAGCCGCTCAACGCGAGCGTCGATACGACCGGCGTCGAGATCGTCGACCGTGAGATACCGGGACCGGACGGCGCGCCGCCCATCCCCGTTCGCATCTATCGCTCGGAGAAGAACGGCGCACCCTCGCCCGGGCTTCTCGACATCCATGGCGGCGGCTTCGTCAGCGGCAGCCAGGACATGGAGCTCGCGTTCGCCGTCCGGGTGGCGCGCGACCTCGGTGCAGTCGTGGTCACAGTCGAGTACCGACTCGCGCCCGAGCATCCGTTCCCCGCGGGGCTCGAGGACTGCTACCGCACGCTCCAGTGGATGCACGACGAGGCGCCCGCGCTCGGCATCGACGTGACTCGTATCGGTGTCGGCGGGCAGAGCGCGGGCGGCGGGCTCTCTGCCGCGACTGCGCTGCTGGCGCGCGACCGCGGCGGTCCTCCGTTGTGCTTCCAGTTCCTCGGCATCCCCGAGCTCGATCATCGACTCGAAACGACGAGCATGCGCACTTTCGTCGATACGCCCATCTGGCATCGGCGCAACGCCGAGCTCAGCTGGCAGTACTACTTGGGCGAGGACGCGACCGACGTGTCGCCGTACGCGTCACCGGCGATCGCGGACGATCTTTCCGGGCTGCCGCCGGCCTACATCACGACGATGGAGTTCGACCCGTTGCGCGACGAAGGCATCATCTACGCGCTGCGTCTCATGGAGGCGGGCGTCTCGGTCGAACTCCACAGCTTCCCAGGAACATTCCACGGCTCCTCGGTGATGCCGACGGCCGCGATCTCGCGCCGCGGGAACGCTGAGCTTTTCACGGTGTTGCGGCGCGGCCTGCAAGTGGACGACGTCGTTGTGCGCAACCGCTGAGCATTCAGAGCCGACCCGAACCTGAATCAGAGCACGAGGTCCGCGCGAGCGCGCACGAGGCTCACGCGAGCGTGGTCGTTCGAGAGCACCACGGCTCGTGGATGTCGCCGAACCTCGACGACGGTTTGCGAGTCCTGCCAGCGCGTCAGCGTGATGATCGAAGCGACGTTCGCAGGACTGTGCACCCACATCGTTGGTGCACGCGGCGCCGAACTCCCACCCGCCGCTCGAGCATTGCGCTCGGCCGCGGAGCGAAGGTCGATGAGCATCTCGTCATCGAGAGCGAGGACAGCGCCGACGACGACACGTAAGGCGTCAGAGGTCAGCGCCTCGTTGACCGGGGACCTGATGATCTCGTGGGCGGGTTCGTCGGTGTCTCGGTTGACCAATCGCACGACGCGGTACATCACGACGATCGCGGCCAACACCAACGCGACCACCAACAGCCCACTCATCACCAACGGTCGTACGACAACCACGCCCCGGGGAAAACCCCTTTGCCCCGCGTCTTAACGCCGGCCGCACATTTTTCGCGGCTTGTTTACGGCCAAGGATCAGTTCGTGCGCAGCTGCGATCATCCATGCGCGAGAGCGACGCGGTAGCGCTTGAGCGCGATGAAGCACCAGATCGCCTCGACGACACCGAAGGGCCAAGCTCCTGACAGGAATCCGTAGCTCGAGGACAACAGACAACCGAGCGCAAAGCCCAAGATGTACCGCTCGCCGCGATCCTCCAGCGCGTACATCGTCATCATGAACGACACCGCCACGACTCCATACAGTGTGACCACGCGGTGAGTCGAGCAGGCGGCGCATGATCCGGCAACGTCGACCGGATGATGGCGCGTTAATGACTCGCAAAGATTCTTGCTGCAGCCGTCAGGAAGGCGTAAAGGGGTCGTGCGCGGCCGTCACACCTGGGTTACACGGGTTCGTGGTGGCGATCGCGCAGCAAGAACCGCGGTCCCGGTCGAGGGGCGAGGCATCCCCGATCGGCGCGCGCTCCGACGGGCTGGTCCACGTTCCGCTGCTGCGCTGGCCGTCGGAGCGAACAGAGGCCACGCGACTCGAGGCCAAGGCGCTGCCGTTCCTGCTGCTCGTCGGTCGCGACGAGGTACCGCCGAGGTCCGGGTACCGATTCATGGACTGGGTCCGGAGTCCCGTCGATCCTGACGAACTGATCGCCCGCCAGTCGAACCTCGAGGCACGGTTCATCCTGTCGCTGGAAGGACAGCGGCCGTTCCTCGACGACGAGTCCGGCAGGCTCGCCTTCGGGCACGGATGCGTCGACGTCGCTCCGTCCCAGACGCCGCTGCTCCGCGTCTTCGTCGACTCGTACCGCGAGGTCGTGTGCGAGGACCGGGTGCGCCGTGTGCTCGGCGTGGACGGCAGCGACCGCGAGGTGCTCGCGGGCCGGCTGGTCCGGCTCCGCCGTCGTGTGCGACTCGCGGGACTCGACATCAATCGGGTTCGCGGCGTCGGCTACGCACTGGAGCCGCTCTCGCCGTTCTGACGCCGCCCTGGCGTACCACCGTCAGGCTCGCGTCAGAGACACGCCGGATCGACGTCATCTCCGCGGCCCACATCTGAAGGGAGCGTGTAACGGCCCTTTCATCTTTGTGAACACCTGCCGAAACGTTCGCTTGGTCTTCTGACGCAGGCGCAATGACGCGCCCACCGAACCTGCAGCGCGCGTGCTGAACGTGTGAGGTTCGCCAAGAAATCCGTCGTCCTTGAGGCCATGGAGGCAGACGTTGTCCAAAAGCCAGAAGTTCGTCTCGTTGACGTTGCTGACGTTCATCGCCTTGATTGTGGTGGGAGCGTTGTGGGGCCATCACTCTCCCGCTGACCCGACCGGACCGACGTTTGGTCAGCAGGCCAACTATCCGACCACGGTCAACCCTGTACCGGTTTCACAGGACGGGTTGAACCAGCTCGCGTCTGACACGGCACATCTCGGCGTGTCGATCAACTTCACCTGGACGCTGCTCACTGGCTTTCTCGTGCTCTTCATGCAAGTCGGCTTCGCGTTCCTGGTCACAGGTCTCACCCGGGCGAAAAACGCTGGGCACATGATGATGATGAACATCGCGGCGTTTGCGGTCGCGCTGCTCGCCTACTACGCCGTCGGCTTTGCGTTCCAGTTCGGCGGTATTTCGCCGATCGCGAACCTCGGCGGGGTGGCGCCACTGTCTGGGCTGTTTGGTCGTGGAAGTGCGGGTGTCATCGGGACGCACGGCTTCTTCTTGCAGAGCGGCGGCGCCTACGACGTAGGCGTGATGGTGCTGTTCTTGTTCGAAGTCGTGTTCATGGAGACGGCCGGTTACATCATCATTGGCGCGATCGCCGAGCGTGTCTCGTTTGCGGCCTTCCTTCTGGCGGAGGTCGCGATGGGTGCGATCATCTATCCGATCTACGGCATGTGGATGTGGGGCGGCGGCTGGCTATCGCAGCTCGGGACGTCGCTGCACCTCGGTCACGGCGCCGTCGACTTCGCGGGATCGGGGGTCGTCCATGCGACCGGTGGCTGGGCGGCTCTGGGCCTGGCGATGGTGCTCGGACCGCGTATCGGGAAGTTCAACAAAGACGGCTCGGCCAACGGCATACCCGGTCACAACATCCCCTTCGTCGTGGTCGGCACGCTCGTCCTCGTGTTCGGCTGGATGGGCTTCAACCCGGGATCGACGCTGGGCGCGACCGATCTTCGCATCGGGCTCGTCGCGGTGAACACGTTGCTCTCTGCCTGCGTCGGCTTCGTGATCGCGATGATCGTGACTGACCTCAGGTACGGCAAACCCGATATTTCCATGGCCTGTAACGGCATGCTCGCCGGACTCGTCGCGATCACCGCCCCGTGCGCGTTCGTTGCGCCGTGGGCGGCTGTGATCATCGGCGCAATCGCCGGGTGGCTCGTGGTCGCCAGCGTGGCGTTCTTCGACCGGCGAGGCATCGATGACCCGTGCGGCGCCATCTCCGTGCACGGCATGTGCGGCGCCTGGGGCGTCCTCGCGGTCGGACTGTTCGCGGATGGGACCTACGGCATCGGCTGGAATGGTGTCGGCGCCAACAGCACGCACGGCGTACGCGGCCTCCTCTACGGCGACCCTGGTCAGCTGGGCGCCCAGCTCTTCCACGTATTCGTCGGATTCGTCTGGGCCTGGGGACTCGCTTGGCTTCTGTTCACGGTCGCGAAGCGCTTCATGCAGATCCGGGTATCGCCGGAGGCGGAGATCCAAGGCCTCGATCAGCCCGAGTTCGGCATGCTCGCCTACCCCGATTTCGTCATGCATCACGCGACCAGCGGACACATGACTGCGGGCGAGGAGAACATCGTGGCGACAACACCAGCCGGAGGAGGGGACTTCAAATGAAGTCCGTGATCGCGGTCGTGAAGCCGCACAAGCTCGAAGACGTGCGAGCCGCGCTCGAAGCCGCCGGGGTCCAGGGCATGACGGTGACCGAAGTGCAAGGGTTCGGCAGGCAACGCGGTCACTCCGAGATGTACCGCGGCGCGGAGTACAAGATCGACTTCCTGCCCAAGGTGCGGGTCGAAGTCATCGTCGACGACACCGAGGCGCTCAAGGTCGTCGACGAGATCCAAGCCGCAGCGCGTACCAACAACATTGGCGACGGCAAGATCTGGGTCGTACCCGTCGAGCACCTCGTTCGCATCAGAACGGGCGAGTCGGGCCAAGACGCGCTCTAGTTGATCACGATGAGTTCGCTCCGCGCGGGAGCTCGACCCTGAGCGCGCGAGCCCGGTGTTAGGGCGGCGTTAATACGGCGGGGCGACCCGTTTAGAAGCCGTAAATGCCGCTAGGCCAAACCTGCAAGAAGCGTTACAAGCTAGTCATGGCTGACTTGCTCTTCATCGTGATGATGGTTGCGTTCTTCGGATTGGCGGTGCTTCTGGTCCGAGCCTGCGACTGGATCATCGGTGTCGATGACGAGGTCGTCGTCGGCTCCACCGACGACACGACGGACGCGGGCGACGCAGAAGCGGTCGCGGCATGAGCTACGACAACGGCGTCGCACTCGTGCTGGCGATCATCGTCACTGCGTATCTCGTCTACGCGTTGATCGCGCCGGAGAAGCTCTGATGACCACGGCGGGGTGGCTCCAGTTCGGTTTCGTCGTCCTTCTGCTCGCGGTCAGCACACCACTTCTCGGTCGCTACATGGCGAAGGTGTACGGCGACCGCACCGACGGAGAACGAGTCCCGGGCGACCGCGTGTTCTTGCCGGTAGAGCGCCTCATCTACCGCGTCTGCGGCATCGATCCTGCGAGCGAGCAGCGCTGGACGACCTACGCGTTGTCGCTGCTCGGGTTCAGCCTCGCCTCGTTGGTCGTGCTGTACGCCCAACTGCGCTTGCAGGGCCACCTGCCGCTGAACCAGGACAACCTTGGCTACGTCCGCCCGGACCTCGCGTTCAACACCGCGGTCAGCTTCCTCACGAACACCAACTGGCAGAACTACGCGGGCGAGTCCACCATGACGCAGCTCACGCAGATGGCGGGGCTCGCGTTCCACAACTTCGTCTCGGCCGCGTGCGGCGCAGCTGTCGCGGTCGCACTGATCCGTGGTCTGGTGCGCCGGCGAACGCACACGCTGGGCAACTTCTGGGTCGATCTCGTGCGCACGTGCACACGCGTCCTGTTGCCGTTCGCGTTCGTGGTCGCGCTGGTGCTCATCAGCCAAGGCGCGATCCAGAACTTCCACGGCAACCGGACGGTCACGACCGTCACGGGACAGGAGCAGACGATCCCGGGCGGACCGATTGCCAGCCAGGAGGCCATCAAGGAGGTCGGTGAGAACGGCGGTGGTCCGTTCAACGCGAACTCGATCCATCCGTACGAGAACCCGAACGGCCTAACGAACGTGCTCGAGATCTGGGCGCTGCTCGCCATCCCGTTCGGCATGACCTACATGTTCGGCAAGATGGCGAAGGACCAGAAGCAGGGTTGGGTCGTCTTCGCCACGATGATCATCCTCTGGATCGGGATGACGTCGATCGTCATGCCGATCGAGGCCCGCGGCAATCCGAACTTCACCGCCGCCGGCGTCAACCAGGCCGCGACAGCCGACTCAGTCGGGCGGCAACATGGAGAGGCAAAGACGTCCGCTTCGGGCCCGCGGAATGTGGGTTGTTCGCGTCGTCGACGACGGGCACGTCGACCGGTGCGGTGGACTGCCAGCACGACAGCCTGCTGCCGCTCGGCGGCGCGGTACCGCTCGTCAACATGATGTACGGCGAGGTGAGCCCAGGGGGCACGGGCTCGGGGATGTACGGCATGTTGATCTTCGTGTTGCTCGCGGTGTTCATCGCCGGGCTGATGGTCGGACGAACACCCGAGTATCTCGGCAAGAAGATCCAGGCGGCGGAGATGAAGCTGGTGGTGCTCTACATCCTCTTCGTTCCCCTGGTGGTCCTGGCGTTCGCCGGCATCTCGGCCGTCTCCGGATTCGCGTTGAACTCGCTCGGAAACCCGGGTCCGCACGGCCTGACCGAGATCACGTACGCGTTCACATCGCAGGCGAACAACAACGGCTCGGCCTTCGCCGGTCTCACCGGCGACACGCAGTGGTACAACATCACCGGCGCGATCGCGATGCTGGTCGGCCGGTTCTTCTTGATGGTTCCGGTCGCTCGCGATCGCCGGTTCGCTCGGACGCAAGCAGCGCGTTCCCGTGTCGGCAGGAACGTTCCCGACGGGCACGCCACTGTTCACAGCGCTGCTGTTCGGCGTCGTGATCATCGTCGTCGGCCTGACGTACTTCCCGGTCGTGTCGCTCGGCCCGTCGTCGAGCACCTGACCGGCAAGTTCTAGGAGCGGATGCAGCATGACCATCTCCCCTGACAGCGGCCTGAAGACGCTCGAGCCACGAGAGCCGCAGGTCGATCCCCATCATTCGAAGCGGCGGTGCGAGCTCGATGTTCGAGCCGGCGATCATGAAGCGCGCGGTCGTCGACTCGTCTCATCAAGCTGAACCCGCGCCAACAGGCGCGCAATCCGGTGATGTTCATCGTCGAGATCGGCAGCGTTGTGACGACGTTGCTGGCGCTTCGGGATCTCGACGGCTTCGCCGCGCTGATCGCCGTGTGGTTGTGGTTCACGGTGCTGTTCGCCAACTTCGCCGAGGCGGTCGCAGAAGGACGAGGCAAGGCGCAAGCCGACACACTTCGCCGGACCCGCTCGGAGACGATGGCGAACGTTCGCACGTCCGACGGATCCGTCGAGCAGGTCGCGTCGACCGACCTGCAGATCGGTGACCTTTGTGTGGTCGGTCCGGGGGAAGTGATCCCCGGTGACGGTGACGTGGTCGAGGGCATCGCGTCGGTTGACGAGTCGGCGATCACCGGCGAATCGGCACCGGTGATCCGCGAATCCGGCGGCGATCGCAGCGCTGTCACCGGCGGAACGCGCGTGCTGTCCGACCTGATCGTCGTCAAGATCACGACCAAGCCGGGGGAGAGCTTCATCGACCGCATGATCGCCCTCGTCGAGGGCGCGGAGCGGCAGAAGACGCCGAACGAGATCGCGCTCAACATCCTGCTGGCCGGCCTCACGATCATCTTCCTGCTGGCCACCATCACGCTGCAGCCCTTTGCGATCTACTCGCATGCGCGAGCAGTCGATCGCGGTGCTCGTCGCCCTGCTCGTGTGCCTCATCCCGACGACCATCGGCGCGCTGCTGTCGGCCATCGGCATCGCCGGCATGGATCGACTCGTGCAGCGCAACGTGCTCGCCATGTCCGGACGTGCCGTCGAGGCTGCAGGTGACTGCAACACGTTGTTGCTCGACAAGACGGGCACGATCACCTACGGCAACCGAATGGCATCCGAGTTCATCGCCGTCGGCGGAGTGGACGAGAAGGACCTCGCTCAGGTCGTGTTGCTGTCGAGCCTCGCCGACGAGACGCCGGAAGGACGATCCATCGTCGAGCTCGCGGAGCAGCGACTACGGACTGGTACCGAAGGAGCTCCCCGACGCGGAGCTCGTGCCGTTCACCGCGCAGACCCGCATGTCGGGCATCGAATGGGACGGCCGCTCGATCCGCAAGGGCGCGGCCGACTCCGTGCGACGCTGGGTCGAGGAGCAGGGCGGCGCCATTCCGCACGAGCTCAGCGCGATCGTCGACGGCATTGCCGTGAACGGCGGGACGCCGCTCGTCGTCGCGGAAGGCCCGCGAATCCTCGGAGTGATCCACCTCAAGGACACGGTGAAGGAAGGCATCGCGGCACGCTTCCAGGAGATGCGCGCCATGGGTATCCGCACGATCATGGTCACGGGCGACAACCCGCTGACCGCAAAAGCGATTGCCGAAGAGGCCGGTGTGGACGACTTCCTCGCGGAGGCGACACCCGAGGACAAGATGGCCTACATCAAGCGTGAGCAGTCCGGTGGCGCGCTCGTGGCGATGACCGGCGACGGCACCAACGATGCGCCCGCCCTCGCGCAGGCCGATGTCGGCGTGGCCATGAACACGGGCACGCAGGCGGCGAAGGAAGCCGGGAACATGGTCGACCTCGACTCGAACCCGACGAAGCTCATGGAGATCGTCGAGATCGGCAAGCAACTGTTGATCACCCGAGGTTCGTTGACGACCTTCTCGATCGCCAACGACGTCGCGAAGTACTTCGCCATCATCCCCGCAATGTTCCAGAGCGTGTTCCCGGACGCTCGACACGCTCAACATCATGAAGCTGAGCAATCCGCACTCCGCGATCCTCTCGGCGGTCATCTTCAACGCGATCATCATCGTGCTGCTGATCCCGCTCGCGTTGCGCGGCGTGAAGTACCGCGCGCTCGGTGCCGCGGCGGTGCTGCGTCGCAACCTCCTGATCTACGGACTCGGTGGGCTCGTCGCACCGTTCATCGGCATCAAGCTCGTCGACCTCGTCGTCACGGCCCTGGGAGTGAAGTGATGCGCCGCCAACTGCTCACCGGCCTCTACATGACCATCACGCTGATCGTGTTGCTCGGCGTGATCTATCCGCTCGCCGTCTTCGGGGCCGGCCAGCTCTTGTTCAAGGACAACGCGAACGGCTCCTTCGTCGAGAACGGCAACGGCCAGGTGGTCGGCTCATCGCTGATCGGCCAGAAGTTCGTCGATGCCAACGGCAACCCGGACCCGAGGTACTTCCAACCCCGTCCTTCGGCCGCCGGCGATGGCTATGACCCGCTGAAGAGCGGTGGCTCGAACCTCGGCCCGTCCAACTCCGACGTTGATCGACGCGGTGAACCAGCGGGTTGCGGCCTACCGGACCTTCAACCAGCTCGACGCCTCCGCGCAAGTGCCTGTGGACGCGGTCACGTCCTCGGGCTCCGGACTCGATCCCGACATCTCAGTGGCGAACGCGAAGCTCCAGGCGACAGCGGGTCGCCGAACGCACGCGGCTGTCGGCGGACCAAGTGCAGGCTCTCGTGCGCGAAGCACACGACGGACCGCGCGTGGGGATTCCTGGGTGAGAAAGTGGTCAACGTGCTCGAGCTGAACCTCGACCTCGATCGACAGACCTAGGTAGGACGACGGAAATGGGTCGCGGTCAGCTGCGCGTCTACCTCGGCGCCGCTCCGGGCGTCGGCAAGACGTTCGCGATGCTGAACGAGGGTTTCCGTCGCCACGAGCGCGGCACCGACGTGGTCGTCGGCTATGTCGAAACGCACAACCGCGCCAACACTGCGGCCCAGATCCGCGACCTCGAGTGCATCCCGCGAAAGTTGGTCATGTATCGCGATCAGCAGTTCGAGGAGATGGACATCGACGCCGTCCTTCATCGCAAGCCCGCGTGGGCGCTCGTCGACGAGCTCGCCCACACGGACGTCCCCGGTTCACGCAACACGAAGCGATGGGAGGACATCGGCGAGCTGCTCGACGCGGGGATCAACGTCATCAGCACCGTGAACATCCAGCACCTCGAATCGCTGAACGACGTGGTCGAGCGCATCACCGGCGTGAAGCAACGGGAGACCGTTCCCGACGCGATCGTGCGTGCCGCCGATCAGATCGAGATTGTTGACATGACGCCTGAGGCGCTTCGCCGTCGCATGGCGCACGGCAACATCTATGACGCGAGCAAGGTCGACGCGGCGCTGGGCAACTACTTCCGCGTCGGCAACCTGGCCGCGTTGCGCGAGCTCGCGCTGCTGTGGATGGCCGACCGAGTCGATGCCGACCTCCACGACTACCGCGTCCGTCACGGGATCGAAGGGCCCTGGGAGACGAAGGAGCGGGTGCTCGTCGCGCTCACCGGCGCGCCGGGGGGAGACGACCTGATCCGACGCGCGGCGCGCATGGCCATGCGCACGCGCGGTGAGTTGGTCGGGGTGCACGTCGTCGTGGGCGACGGACTCGCCAGCCCGTCGGCGTCTCGTCTCGCGGGCCATCGCGAGCTGCTCGAGGAGGTCGGTGGCCGCTACATCGAGGCAACCGGTGCCGACGTCGCCAAGGTGCTCGTGCAGGCCGCGCGGTCGGAGAACGCGACGCAAGTGATCCTAGGCTCGACCAGGCGCAGCCGATGGACCGAGCTCTTCCGCGGTTCGATCATCAACTCGGTCATCCGCGCCGCCGGCGGCGCCATCGACGTACATGTCATCTCGAACGCCACGACGGACGACGAGCAGCGTTCGCTGTTGACGCCGCCGAGGTTTCGGTTGGCGCCGTTGTCGCGGAGCCGGCGCGGTACCGCGCTGGTGTTGACGATCGTCGGACTACCGGTTCTCACGCTCCTGCTCACGAGCGTCCGCGAGTCGATCGGCGTGCAGAACGCGCTGCTCATCTATCTGTTGTTCGTCGTGGCGATCGCAACGCTGGGCGGAGCGATTCCCGGGACCGTCGCATCCGTTGGCGCATTCCTCCTGCTCAACTGGTACTTCGCGCCACCCATCCACACGTTCACCATCTCGAACTCGAGGGACGTGCTTGCGCTCGTCAGCTTCCTTGTCGTTGCGGGAGTCATCAGCGCGTTGGTCGACCTTGCGACCCGGCGCCGCGACGATGCGTTGCGAGCGCGGGCAGAAGCGCGCGCGCTGGCGGCGATGGCCGGAACGGTGCTGCAAGATCCCGAGCCGCTGCCGAAGCTCGCGCAAGAGCTCGCGACCAGCTTCCAGCTCGACGGCGTGGCCGTGTTCAGTCGCATGGGCGACGGCTGGCACGTCGAAGCATCCGCTGGCCCCAGCCCGCCGGCGAGTCCGGAGGAGGCGGAGGAGTCGTTCACCTTCGCCCAGGGATCTGTCCTCGCGTGGTCGGGCAAGGAGCTTCGAGCGCGTGACCGAGAGGTGCTCAGCGCCTTTGCCACGCAGCTCGCGCTCGCGTTGCACGGGCGCAGGCTGCAGGCTGAGGCGGCGACTGCCACTGCACTCGCCAAGGCGAACGAGCTGCGTTCCGCCCTGCTCGCCGCGGTCAGTCACGACCTGCGCACGCCGCTTGCGTCCATCCGCGCTGCGGCGACGAGCCTGCTCAGTGAAGAGGTCGATTGGGATCCCGCATCGAGCAAGCAGCTGCTGCAAACCATCGATGAGGAAGCCGAACGCTTGAACACGCTCGTGGGCAACCTGCTCGACATGAGCCGACTGCAGACAGGCAGTGTCGTCATCACGCAGAAGACCATCGGCATCGAGGAGATCGTCGCGACCGCAATCGTCGGCCTCCACATCCCACCGGAACGCATCCGCGTCGACGTGCCCGAGACGCTGCCGCGTGTCGACGTCGACCCGACCTTGCTCGAACGCGCAGTCGCCAATCTCATCGACAACGCCTTGTCGTTCTCGCCTGAGGATGTGCCGGTCCGAGTCGAGGCGGCGGCGCTCGGCGACGAGTTGCACCTGCTGGTCGTCGACGCCGGACCGGGAATCCCCGTCCAGGACCGCGAGCGCGTCTTCCAGCCTTTCCAGCGGCTCGGCGACAATCCGAACGGCGCGGGTGTGGGACTCGGGCTTGCCGTCGCCAAGGGATTCGTCACCGCGGTCGGGGGCGAGTTGGTCATCGAGGACACACCCGGCGGCGGCTGCACCATGGTCGTGACCATTCCGATCGAGCCGGCATGAGTCGGCTCCTCCTGATCGACGACGAGGCGCCGTTCGTCAAGGCGATGGGCGTCAGCCTTCGTGCCATGGGCTACGAGGTCGACGCGGCGGCAACCGGCGCGGCCGGGCTGGCAAAGGCGGCGACGACGACTCCGGACGTGATCGTCCTCGACCTCGGGTTGCCGGACATGGACGGCCTCGAGGTGCTGAGCGGGTTGCGGGCCTGGACGTCGGTGCCGGTGATCGTGCTGTCCGCTCGTGATCTCGACGACGCCAAGGTGGCCGCGCTCGACAGTGGCGCGGACGACTACGTCACCAAGCCCTTCAGCATGAACGAGTTGCTCGCCCGCATACGTGCCGCGTTGCGCCATCGACCGACGGCCGCCAGCGAGGAGCCGGTGATCGAGACCGACGACTTCCGCATCGACCTCGCCGCCAAGGAGGTGCTCGTCCACGGCGACGCCGTGCGGCTCACGCCGACCGAATGGAACGTGCTCGAGGTGCTCGTGCGGAACCAGGGCAAGTTGGTCTCGCAACGGCAGTTGCTGCAGGAGGTGTGGGGACCGCAGTACCAGACGGAGACGGAGTACCTGCGCGTGTACCTGGCCGCTCTCCGGCGCAAGCTCGAGCCCGTTCCGTCACAGCCGCGCTACTTCATCACAGAACCGGGCATGGGCTACCGCTTTCGCCCCTGACGGCATTCTCAGCCGTTCTGGCGTCGACGGCGGCGGATATCCGCCGGATCTGACGCCAGAACGCTCGAGCTATGACGGCAGCCAGTCCAAGGACGGCCACAGCGCGGTGAGCGCGTCGACCACCTCGCCGCCGTCGCGGGCGACCACCGCGAGACCTTCGTCCTTCACGAGGTCGTGGGCGACGGCGAGATGCTCGGGCCGCAGCCGGCGGTGCGCATCCATGACTTCGTTGTCGGGTGACACGTAGACGGCCAACCAGGACACGTGCAGCACGTGAGCGAATGCTCCGATGCGACCTCCGAGCTCCTCGCGCTCGGGTAGCCGTCGCTGCGCGAACGGGAAGTCCGCGAACCAGTCGTGCAGGCCGTCGAACACCGGGTCCGCCGCGGCGTAGCGAACGCGGGGGATGTGGAACTGCACGATCGCGCTGGCACACATCAGGCACGGCTCGAAGGTCGTCGACAGCGTCAGGCCTTGCGAGGGACCCACGCGCAACAGCGCGAGCGCATTCATCTCGGCATGCGCGAGCGCCGTCGACGCCAGCACTCCGGGTTCGCGGCGCGGTTCGATCATCCTGTTCCTGCCGACACTGACGAGATTGCCCGCTTCGTCAGCGATCACTGCGCCCACGCCCGCCGATCCGGAGCACCACGACTGCCACGCCTCGCTCAGCGCGACGCGCCAGGGTTCGTCGAGAGCGTTGAATGTGTCGTGTGCCCCAGTCACGAAGCGAGAGCCTAAGTCGGCAGCTCCCGAGGTCCGGGGCTGCCAGCGTCCTCCGGCAAGTGAGTGCGAGACTGCGGCGATGACCGCGCCGCGATTTGGTTGCGCGGACAGCGACGGCCTCGATATCGCGTATGTGGTGTACGGCGACGCGCCGGTCGATGTGTTGGTGGTGACCGGGATGATCGGCCACGTCGGGATGAGTGAGAAGCTTCCTTGGTACCGCGAGATCGTCGAGCGCGTCCCGAACTTCGCTCGGCTGATCATGATGGACGGGCGCGGTGAGGGTCTGTCAGACGGTCATGCCGGCGCGCAAACCGTCGAGTCGGATCTGAAGGGCTTCGATCAGGGCTTCGCCCTCTTCACCGTCTGCTGACCTCGAGCGCGAAGAGAACGCGAAGAAGCCGTTAAGAACGGACGCGGCGTGCAAAGAACGAGCAAAGCCGCGACCGCGCCCGCGATCACGGGTTTACAACAGCACCATGACCAGCGATGGACGTGTAGGTATCGGTGCCTCGGTGGGAGCGATCGGCGCGATCGGCGCGGGCGCGGCGCTGGTGGCGATCAGAGATCACTTCTCGCAGGTGAACGCGGTGCTCATCCTCGTTTTCTTCGTGTTGCTCGGCGCGGTGATCGGCGGGCGGATCGCCGGGGCCGTGTCGGCACTCGCGGCAGCGGTCTCGTTCGATTTCTTCTACACGCAGCCGTACAGCTCGCTGAAGATCAACAGCGCCACCGACGTCGAGGCGACGATCCTCTTGTTGCTCGTCGGTCTCGCGATGGGGGAGGTCGTCCTGCGGGCGGATCGCATCCGGCGCGCCGTCCCGGGCAGCAGGCGCGAGCTGAAGAGCGTCCATCGGGTCGCTCGCCTCGCGGCCGACGGCGAGGCGGTCGAGGATGTGATCTCGGCCGTGAGCGCCGAGCTCACGGAGACACTCGGCCTGCATCGGTGCACCTACGAGCTCCCCCCGTTCGACGGTACGTATGCGCGGCTCGAGCAGACAGGGCTGATAACCGGCACGAACGTCATCCAGTACACGAAGCAAGGCTTCGAGCTGCCGCACGAAGGCGTCGAGGTGCCGGTGATCGTGCAGGATCAGATCGTCGGCCGGTTCGTGCTCCTGCCCACTCCGGGTCGCGGCGTCTCGATCGAAGCTCGGATGCTCGCAGTCACGCTCGCGGATCAAGTGAGCGTCGTGCTCGGCCGCCAGGCTGCATGACGTCCTGACGCGTCAATCGAGCTGGACGCCGAGGAACAGCGCGGTCAACGCCGCGAGTCCCGACAGCGCGCCGAGGATCGCGAGACCGCGCCGCGATCGGGCGATGCTGTGGAGAAACGCAGCCGTCCCCGACACGGCGACGACGACGATCTTCACGCCGAGCGTCTTGCCGTACGCGCTGTCCCACGCCGGTGACACCGCCATCACGTTCCAGATGCCGCTGGCGACGAGCACGCCGAACGCCGGCCACGCGATCTGGTTGAACCGTCGTGCGACCGCCCTTGGGGCATCGGGCGAGAGCTTTCGCAACCCCGGAACGAGTCCGGCCAACGTCAACTGACCGCCGACCCAGATGGTTGCGGCGGTGACATGGATGAAGAGCCTGACCGAGTCCCAGGTGATCGGTAGCACCGACCGATTGTGATCGCGGGTGAACTCGGGGGAGAAACGGGCGCCATGGCGCCCGTTTCCATCCAACATTCGACATCTAGGCCGCGGTGGGTGCGGTCACTGGGCCGGTCGGCGCCCAGTCGCGCTCGCGCACGTTGCGCAGACGCCGGCGATCGCGACGCGATCGGTGTCGATGACGAATCCAGTGTCGTGCTGCACCTTGCGGGCGAGGGTCGTGAGCGCAGTGCGCGGTAGCTCGACGATGTCGCCGCACCCGTCGCACACGAGATGGCCGTGGCGATGATCGGTGCGGTGGTAGACGACCGCGTCGGCGTCGAGCTGCAACGGCGTCAGCACGCCGAGCTCGGTGAGCAGCTCGAGGGTTCGGTACACGGTCGCGCGGTCGGGGCGGGGATCTGCGTTCTCGACCGCGTCGAAGATCTCGGCGGCCGTGAAGTGGTGCTCACCGGCGTTGAGGATCGCCTCGAGCACTGCCTTTCTGGCTGGTGTGACCCGGCCGCCTTGTGCCCGGATCTCGGCCAGCGTGTGCTCGTACTGATCGTGCACGGTCGCGACTGTACGCCCGCGATCCGCTGTTGCAGTTGGATCGCAACAAGCTTAGAGTCCGCCTCGTTGCGACTGAATCGCAATTGGAGAGGGTGCGCGAGGTCGATGCATGCACATCCCTGACGGCTACCTGAGTCCGCAGACCTGCGCGACGTTCGGTGCCGCCATGGTCCCTGCCTGGTACACGGCGGGTCGCCAGGTGAAGAAGGTCGTCAAGAGCCGCTACGTCCCGCTGCTCGCGCTCGGCTCCGCCTACTGCTTCCTCGTCATGATGTTCAACGTCCCGATCCCGGACGGGACGACCGCGCACGCGGTCGGCGCCGTGCTGGTCGCGGTGCTGCTCGGACCGTGGGCGGCGGTGATCGCCGTGAGCACAGCACTGCTGATCCAGGCCTTGTTCTTCGGTGACGGGGGCGTGCTCGCGTACGGCGCCAACTGCTTCAACATGGCATTCGTCATGCCGATGGTCGGCTACGCCGTCTACCGGTTGCTCACCCGCAACGTCTCGTTGACCTCCTCGCGGCGAGCGGTCGCGGGAGGCATCGGTGCGTACGTCGGTTTGAACGTCGCCGCTCTGTGCGCGGCGATCGAGCTCGGCGTGCAACCGGAGCTCTTCGAGGACGCGCACGGCACCCCGCTCTACGCGCCCTTCCACCTCGCCCAGACGATCCCCGCGATGCTCGCCGCTCATCTCCTCGTCGCCGGTGTCGTCGAGGCTGCCCTCACGGCCGGGGTCATCGCATACCTGCAGCGCGCCAACCTTCCCGTGCTGCGCATCAACCACGCCGAGGTGCCCGAAGGAGATGACGGCCGGGTGCCGGTTCGACGGCTCGGCTGGCGCTGGGCCTGGATCGGGCTCGGCATCGATGGTGCTGCTCACGCCGCTCGGACTGCTCGCGCAGGGTGGAGCGTTCGGCGAGGAGGCACCGAGCGATCTCGACCTGCAGAAGTACCACCTCGACGCCGTTCCGCACGGTCTGCAGCACTACGCCGGCTTCTGGCACCACGCGCTGTTCGACAGCTACGACTTCTCCGGCGACGCCCATCCGAACATCGGCTACGTCGTTTCGGCGCTCTTCGGCATCGCGATGATCGGGCTCGTGCTGCTCGTGTGCGTCAAGGTTGCGCAGCTGGTCAGGCGCGAGCGGAAGGTGTCGGCGTGACCGCGACGCAACCAACGGCGCGTCCGGCGACACCCGACTGGTTGCTCGCCCGCGAAGTCGGCCTGTGTCCCTGCGGCTGCAGCGGCCTCCGCCGCCGCGGCAGCTTCGTGGCGAAGACGCTCGATGGGGTCGCCGGCGTGCTGCGACAAGCGATGTTCGCCGAGGACACCGCCGGACGGCCGGGGCTGTTGCAGCGTCTCGACGCGCGGGTGAAGGTCCTCACGATCCTCGCTCTCCTGATCGCCGTATCGCTGGTGCACAGCGTTCCAGTGCTCGTGATCGCGTACCTGTCCACGCTCCCACTCGCGCTGCGGTCGAAGATCCCGCTGCCCTTCTTCGTCAAGCGGGTGTGGTTGTTCGTGCCGATCTTCACCGGCATCGTCGTGCTACCGGCGACGCTCAACGTCGTCACTCCCGGCGAGATCGTCGTGCCCCTCGGCACGTGGTTCGGACATCCGGTGGGCATGACATCGCAAGGGATGACCAGCGCCGCGCTCATCGTCACGCGTGTCGCAACGTCGATCTCGCTCGTCGTACTGCTCACGCTGACAACCTCGTGGACGAAGCTGCTCGCCGCGTTGCGGTCCTTGTTCGTTCCGCGCATCTTCATCCTCGTCTTGGGCATGGCCTATCGATACGTGTTCCATCTTCTGACGTCGGTGACCGACATGTACGAGGCGCGCCGCGCTCGTTCGGCCGGAGCACCCACCGAGGTTCGATCGGGCCGAGCGTTCGTCGCCGCGAGCGCCGGCGCGTTGTTCGGCAAGACCCATGCGCTGTCCGAGGAAGTCCACATGGCGATGGTGTCGCGCGGCTACACCGGCGACGCTCGATCGCTCCAAGCCTTCACCGTGAGGGCCGTCGACATCGCCTGGATGTTCGCCACGGCGGCGACGATCGTCGTGCTCCTCGGGCTCGATCGTGTCCTCTGACGCGCTGCTCGACGTCCAGCACGTCGCCTACTCGTACCTCGACCGGTTTCCCGCGCTGGTCGACGTGACGCTGTCGATCGAGCCGGGAGAGAAGGTTGCGCTCGTCGGTGCGAACGGGTGTGGGAAGTCGACCCTGCTCAAGCTCCTCGACGGCTTGGTGTTCCCCGACAGCGGTACGTACCGCGCGTTCGATGCGGACGTCACCGAAGATCATCTCGAGGACGAGGAGTTCAACCGCGGCTTCCGGTCGCGCGTCGGGTTCGTCTTCCAGAACAGCGACGCGCAAGTGTTCTCGCCCACCGTGCGCGAAGAGATCGCGTTCGGCCCGCTGTCGCTCGGACTCGACCGAGCGGCGACCGCGGTTCGAATCGAGGACACCCTGGCCATGCTCGACATCGAGGAGCTCGCTGACCGTGCGCCGTATCAGCTCTCGGGAGGCGAGAAGAAGCGAGTCGCGATCGCGTCCGTGCTCGTCATGAACCCCGAGGTGCTGCTGTTCGACGAACCGACTGCCGCACTCGACCCGCGCACGCAGCAATGGCTCATCGAGCTCATCGTCGAGCTGAACGCCGCAGGCAAGACGATCGTCCTCGCGACACATGATCTCGACACACTGGAACTGCTGGCGGATCGCTGCGCGGTCTTCTCGGAGGACCATCGCATCATCGCGACCGCATCACCGGCCGAGCTGCTCGGTGATCGTGACCTGCTGCTGTCCGTGAACCTGATCCACGACCACAGCCACCACCACGGCGGCGTGATCCACGTGCATCCCCACGACGCCAGCCATCACCAGGACTGACCAAGGGTTTCCCGCCGACCGGTCAGACAGGTCAGAAACAAGTCAGAGAACGGTCCTACGGCTGTAACGATGCACACATAGCCGTGAAACATCTGATTCTTACGTTCCTCTGCCATGAGAAAAAGATCGCTGAAGCGATTCAAGGAGAGGGAGGTCCGCCAGCAGTTCGTGGTCCTCCTCGGTGGGAAGATGCTCGGGATCGCATCCCTCTTGGTAGCGATCAAGGGCTTCGCCTGGTTCTTCGAGACCGCGGCAGGTGCAACACCGTTGCAGGACGCCGCGGTCTCGACGGATTCAGTCGTCAGCGCCGTGAACACGACGTGGGTGCTCGTCACCGCGTTCCTCGTGTTCTTCATGCAGGCGGGCTTCATGGCTCTCGAAGCGGGGTTCGCCCGGTCGAGAGAGCCGGTGAACGCGTTGATGTCGTGCGTTTTCGACACCTGCGTGTGCGGCCTCCTGTACTGGGCGATCGGCTTCGCGTTCCAGTTCGGGATCGGGCAACGGCTTCATCGGCCACCAGTACTTCTTCCTGCACAGCACGCCGTCGACCTACGGCTCGACCGGTGTGGCGTTCCTCGCGTTCTTCCTGTTCCAGTTCGCGTTCGCCGACACCGCATCGACCGTGACCACCGGCGCGATGGTCGGTCGCACCAGCTTCAAGGGCGACATCATCTACAGCATCGTCGTGTCCGGGCTCATCTACCCGGTGTTCGGTCACTGGGTGTGGGGTCCGGGCGGCTGGCTCGGCAACACGATGGGCTGGTTCGCCGGCTTCGTGAACAACGACGGCGGCGTGGTCTTCCGTGACTTCGCAGGCTCGACCGTCGTCCACACGGTCGGCGGTGTCATCGCACTCGCCGGGTGCATCGTCCTCGGGCCACGCATCGGGCGGAAGTTCAAGCGCGACGGCGGCGGCCCAATGCCGGCCCACGACGTCGGTCTCGGTGCCATCGGCGGCGTCATCCTGTGGTTCGGCTGGTACGGCTTCAACCCGGGCTCGACGCTCTCGGCCCTCGACTTCGAAGGCATCGGCCGGGTCGCGGCGAACACCACGCTCGCGGCATGCGCTGCAGGTCTGGTCGCGGTGCTGTTCGTCTATCCGAGATCGAAGAAGTGGGACCTCGGCATGGCCGTGAACGGCTTCCTCGGCGGTCTCGTTGCGATCACGTGCCCGTGCTACTGGGTGTCACCGTTCGGTGCGATCATGATCGGCGCCATCGCCGGCATCGTCGTGCCCTTGGGTGTCGACTTCATGGAGCACCGACGTTGGGACGACCCGATCGGTGCCGTCGCGGTGCACATGTTCGCCGGCATCTGGGGAACGTTGAGCCTCGGGCTGTTCGGTGCCGGCAAGTACGGCGTCCCGACGCCGACCGGCACCGACACGACCCATGTGGTCACCGGCCTGTTCTACGGCGACCACTCGTGGGACCAGCTCAAAGCGCAGTTCATCGGGAGCGCGACCTGCGTCCTCCTCGTCGGTGGCTTCGCCCTGCTGATGTTCTGGATCATCAGGCAGTTCCCCGGCACGTACAACCTGCGGCTGTCGAAGGAAGGCGAGCTCGAGGGTCTGGACATCCACGAGCACGGCACGCCCGCCTATCACATGGAGTTCGGTTACGGAATGAGCTACTCGACGCCGGCCGGCTTCAGTGGCAGCGGCATCGACGTGGCATCGTCCCGGGAGAGCGAGTCCGAGACGGTTTCGACCTAACGACGGCAAGAGATGGCCGGCCCGGGGCAAAGGCGCCCCGGGCCCCGGCCATGTTCGTCCAGTGACTCACGATCCCAGCGACAGGAGACAGCAGTGGCACATCTCGTAACGGCGATCATCAAACCGTTCAAGATCGAAGAAGTGAAAGAGGCGCTCCGGGGCGCCGGCATCCTCGGCCTGACAGTCAGCGAGGTGCAGGGCTACGGCCGGCAGGGCGGCAAGACCGAGACGTTCCGGGGCTCGGAGTACAAGGTCGAGTTCGTCCCGAAGGTCAAGCTCGAAGTCGTCGTGGACAGCGCGGATGTCGACAAGGTGCTCGACCTCATCGCCACCCACGCCCGCACCACCAAGATCGGTGACGGCAAGATCTGGGCGTTCGACCTCGATCGGCTCATGCGCATCCGGACCGGCGAGGTGGGCGACGACGCGTTGTGAGTCGTAGGGGCGTAGGCGGCGGTCCTCTCGACCGCGTTTCCCCCTACGGTCATGATGTGAAGCTCGATCGCAGCGGGCTGCTGGCGGACCGCCGTCTCACCGGAGCGGCGTGGTGTGAGCAGCACGCTCGCCTGATGGACGAATGGCTCGCCGCGTTGTTCGACGCGGCGGGCCATTCCGCGTCCGACGTCGCGCTCGTCGCCATCGGCGGTTACGGACGTTCGGAGCTGTGCCCGACGAGCGACATCGACCTGATGCTCGTGCACGGCAAACGAGCCAACGTGCGTGAGCTGGCGGACCGGCTGTGGTACCCGATCTGGGACGAAGGGCTGAAGCTCGGTCACAGCGTCTGCACGGTGTCGCAAGCACTGAAGCTCGCGAGCGGCGACCTCGACACCGCGACTTCGTTGTTGAGCGCCCGTTGCATCGCCGGTGACCGTGACCTGGCCTACGAGCTGGGCGAACGGGCGAGGGGGCAGTGGCAGAACGGCGCGCGCCGTTGGCTGACCGAGCTCGGACGGCGGATCGACGAACGGCACGCGAGCGCGGGCGAGGTCGCGTTCCTGCTCGAACCGGATCTCAAGGAAGGCCGCGGCGGGATGCGCGATGTCCACGGGCTGCGGTGGGCGGAGGCCGCGCACCGAGTGCTGTTCGCGAATGACGAGCCCGCGCTCGACGTCGCGTACGACTCGTTGCTCGACGTGCGCGTCGAGCTGCAGCGATCGACCGGTCGAGCGCTCAACGTGTTGACGATGCAGGACCGCGTGCCGGTCGCGGAGGCCCTCGGTCTGTCCTCGCCCGAAGCGTTGATGGCCCGCATCGCCGAGGCCGCGCGCGCCATCGCCTGGATGAGCGACGACACGTGGCGCCGGGTGCGCTCGGGCCTGCAAGGACCGCGAGGCCGCGGTGCCGGCGGCAGCCGGGTGGTCGCGGAGGGAGTGGTCGAGCGGGACGGCGAGATCCACGTGGACGACGACGTGGCGCGGCAGCGCGACCCGTTGCTTGTCCTGCGCGTCGCATGCGCGTCAGCGGAGCGCGACCTTCCGATCGAGCGGGCGACGCTCGATCGACTGAGTGCGCTGCCGTCGCCTCTACCCGAGCCGTGGCCGCGCGAAGCCCGTCTGCTGTTCGAGCAGCTGTTGCTGTCGGGTCCCCCGACCATCGGCGTGGTCGAGGCGCTCGACCACCACGACCTGTGGCAACCGCTCGTCCCCGAATGGTCGAGGGTGCGCTCACGTCCGCAACACAACCCCTACCACCGCTTCACCGTCGACCGGCATCTCCTGGAAACCATTGCCAACGCGAGCGAGCTGGCGTCGACGGTCGAGCGTCCCGACCTCCTCGCGCTCGCCGCCCTGGTCCATGACCTCGGCAAGATCGACGACCGCGATCACAGCACGGTCGGCGTCGAGCTCGCCGGTGCGTTGGGGGCACGGATCGGGTGC
The DNA here is from genome assembly GCA_963721305.1 of uncultured Acidimicrobiia bacterium. Classification (GTDB taxonomy): domain Bacteria; phylum Actinomycetota; class Acidimicrobiia; order Acidimicrobiales; family JACDCH01; genus DATAES01. The sequence continues at coordinate 821,668 of CAVRIR010000005.1, read as the reverse complement.
AGCCCGGATGACATCGACGTCCTGCGGAGCCTCGTGCGCGACCACCTGCTGCTCAGCGACGTCGCGAGCCGGCGCGACCTCGACGACATCGCGACCATCGACCTCGTGGCCAAGGCGGTGGGAACGACCGAAGTGCTGCATCTGCTCGCGGCGCTGACAGAAGCCGACGCCAAGGCGACCGGGCCGTCAGCGTGGACGCCGTGGAAGGCGGATCTCGTGCGTGCGCTCGTGGTCCGCGTCGACGCCCGTCTGAGTGGGGTGCCGTTGCCCGCCTCGCCCGCGCCGTCCGTGCGTGACGAGGACCTCGCCGCCCTGGCTCCGGGCCGCAATCGGATCGTCGCGGAGGACGATGTCGTCACCGTCGTCACGGACGATCGTCCCGGCGTGTTCAGTCGCGTTGCCGGCGTGCTGGCGCTGCGAGGGCTCGACGTGCTCGAAGCGTCGGCCTATTCGACCGCTGACGGCCGAGCGGTGTCCCGCTTCAGGGTCGTCGATCGACTGCGCGACGAGACGCCATGGTCCGACATCATCGAGGACCTCGACCGCGCGCTGCAGGGTCGGCTCGCCATCGAGGCTCGTCTGGCCGACCGGGCGCGTTCACATGCGCGTCAACGCCGGCTCACGACTTCCGAGCGGACGATCGTCACGTTCGACAACGAAGCGTCGGACGATGCAACCGTGATCGACGTCGAGGCTCCTGACCGGATCGGTCTGCTGTACCGGATCACCAAGGCTCTGAGTGATCTCGACCTCGACATCCGTTCGGCCAAGGTGCAAACGCTCGGCGCGCGCGTGGTCGATGCCTTCTACGCGCGCGACCGGGCGGGCGCCAAGATCGCCGACCGTGACCTCCTCGCCGAGATCGAGCGCACCGTCCTGCACGCCGTCGGATCCGCCCAGCCCTCGTAAGCCGCCCCGGTTCCCGGTCAGGTGAGGTCGCCGATGGCGGACGCGAGGTCGCGCCACGCGCCTTCGGGGACGGACGTGAAGTCGTCCTGCAGCACCTGCACGCACACATGGGACGCGCCGGCCTGGAAGTGGGCATTCACGCGATCGACCGCCGTGTTCACGTCGCCGCACGCGACGATGGCGTCGACCAGTCGCTCGCTCCCGCCTTCGGCCACGTCGTCGTCTGTGAACCCGAGCCGCTTCAGGTTGTTCACGTAGTTCGGCGCCCGCAGGTACACGGCCATGCCCTTGCGCGCGATCTCGAGCGCACGGGCACGGTCCGTCTCGAACACGACCATCTGCTCGGGCGCGAGGATCGCGTCTGGACCGACGATCTCGCGCGCCTGCGCGGTGTGTTCGACCGGCACGAAGTAGGGATGCGCTCCGTCCGCGCGTTCGGCGGACAGCTTCAGCATCTTCGGTCCGAGAGCAGCCAGCACGGTCGCGGGACGTTCGGACGGTCCCACCGCCATGAACAGCGCGCTGTCCATCTCGTCGAGGTAGCTGACCATGTGCGAGTACGGCTTCGAGTAGTCGTGGTGGCGCACGCGGTCGACGAGATGGTGATGGCTCACGCCGAGTCCGAGAAGGAAACGCCCCGGGAACGCTTCCTCGATCGACCGCTGCGCGTTCGCCATCGTGAGCGGATCACGCGCGTAGATGTTGGCGATGCCGGTCGCGAGCTTGAGCTCTGACGTCGCTGACAACAGCAGCGTCGAGGTGATCAACGGGTCCCGGCCGATGGTCTCGGGGATCCACAGCAACGGGAATCCCATCTCCTCGATACGGCCGGCGATGCGTTGTGCCTCGGCGGACGGCACGGCGTCCAGCACGCCGGTCCAGATGCCGACCCGGCCCAAGTCGAAGCGGTCGCGTCCCATGTCGTTGTCGCCTTTCAGTCGAGCCCTCGCTGAGGACAGTCAAGCGCGCGGCTCGCCGCCCATCGCCCACGTCGTCAACACGTAGCCCTCTTCCAGGGCCTTCTCGGACAGCTCGGGATCGCCGAGGCCGATGTGGTCGTTGAGCATGCAGCCCGGCGTCGCCATGTCGGAGGTGTCCGGCCAGCGATCGGGATGCCACAGGCCGCTGCGCCGCAGTGCCTTCGCGCAGTGGATGAACGCCGTGCGCACCTCGACCACGATCGCGACGTTGGCCGCCATACCGTCGACCGGACACTGGTCGAGCACCTCGAGATCAGTCGAGATCGTGGCACGACCGTTGACCCGCATCGTCTCGTCGGTTCCCGGCACCATGAACAGCAAGGCGACGACCCCGTCCCCGGACACGATGTTGCCCATCGAGTCGAGCCGATTGTTGCCCGACATGTCGGGGATGGCGAGACGGTGGTCGTCGAGCACCGCGACGAACCCGGTCGTGCCGCCCTTCGGGGACACGTCGACGGCTCCGTCGGCCGCGACGGTCGCCAGCACGACGAACGGCGCGTGCGCGATGAAGTCGCGGCAGTGGGCGTCGAGATGGTCGACTTCCTTGTCCAGCGAGCGCTGCTTCGGCATTCGGTAGATCTGCCGGAGCCCGCTCTCGGAGTCGATGTTCGTCGACGTCGACTGGCTGCTCATGCCGGTCATCTTGCCCAGTCGACGACCGCGAAGCGCCATTCTTTCAACGCGGGTAACTGGTCCTCGGTCGAATAGCCGAGCCGTACGGCGAGTAGATCCAAGCCCGGACACACGAGGATCGACTGGCCCTCGAAGCCGCTCGCCCGGAACGAGCCCTGGTCGTCGTCGACCACCCACCAGTGCGCGCCGTAGCCCGAGCCGTCCTCGTCGATCGACCGTTGGCGCCGGCCATGGTCCACCCATCCCTCGGGCAACAGCCGCTGCCCCGACCACACGCCGTCGCGCAGGTACAGCAGACCGAATCGTGCGAAGTCGCGCGCCGTCGCGTACACGTACGACGAGGCCATGAAGTTGCCGGCGGTGTCGCGTCGCGGATCTGCGGATGTCATGCCGGTCGGATCGAACACGCGCTCGCGCAACAGGTCGATCAACGCACCACCGCCTCCGACGGCGCGTCCCGCGATCGCGGACACGATGTTCGACGTGCCGGACGAGTAGTTGAAGCGCGTGTCCGGTGGATGTGCGAGCTGTCGCGCTTCGGCGTACGCGGCGACATCGTCCTTTCCCTCACCGAACAACATCTCGATCACGTCGGACACACCGGCGTCGACGTAGTCCTCGGCGAAGTCGAGGCCGTCGCGCATCGCGAGCAGGTGCTCGAGCGTGATCGCGGCGCGCGGGTCGGTCGGATCGACGTGCCATGCCGGAACAGGCGCGGGCGCGTCGAGCTCGAGCCGCCCCTGGCCGACGAGGATGCCGATGCCGGCGTGCAGGATCGATTTCGCCATCGACCACGACAACAGCGGCGTGGTCGCTGTGACCGGCACCGGCGGGTGATCGAAGCTCGGGAGCGCGCCGCCGTACCGCTCGACCAGGAGCGTGCCTTCGCGGATCACGAGCACCGCGTAGGTGGTGCCGTACCGGGCTTCGTCGGCGACGAGCTCGTCGACCAGCTTCTCGAGGTCCGCAGGCGGGCCTGCGTGCGGCCAGCCATCCGGGTCCGGTGACGGCCACGGAACGGACTTCGGTTGCGGTGGCAGAGGAACGAGCGTGGTGTCGGACATCGACCGACAATCCTTGCAGCAGGTGGCCAGCCGTGCGCTGAGAGACAATGGGCGCATGGCTGACACCGTGCGGTACGAGCTCGACGGGCACGTTGCGACTATCACGTACAACCGGCCCGAGGCATTGAACGCGATCAACGGCGAGTTGCGCGACGACCTCAACGACGCGTTCGCTCGGTTCCGCGATGAGGAGGACGCGTGGGTGGCGATCGTCACCGGCGAAGGCAAGGCGTTCTGCGTCGGTGCCGACCTTCGTGATGGAACGAACTCGGCCGGCACGTTCCCCGGAACGTTCTGGGAGAAGCCGACGCAGAACTCGTTCGAGAGCGGCTGGGAGATCTTCAAGCCGGTCATCGCCGCGGTGAACGGTTACTGCCTCGGTTACGGACTCACGCTCGTGACGTGGTGCGACTTCGTGATCGCAAGCGATCGCGCGCAGTTCGGTTATCCGGAGGTGCGTATCGGTGTTCCGACGATCGTCGGCGCGATCCGACTTCCGCAACGCATCGGTTGGCAACCGGCGATGGAGTTGTTGTTGACCGGTGAGCGCATCGACGCGGCGAAGGCGAAGGAGATCGGTCTCGCAGGTTGGGTCGTCCCGCATGACACGTTGCTCGACGAAGCGCGCGCGCTCGCCGATCGGTTGCTCGCCGGCGCGCCCCTTGCCGCGCGCGCGATCAAGGAGATGGCGGTGCGCAGCCGTTCGATGCCCTCGCTCGAGGCGATCCGGTTCGGGGAGACGATGCGCAAGGTCGCGGCCGCCACCGAGGACGCGGCCGAGGGCGTCCGGGCGGCAGCCGAGCGGCGGACGCCGGCCTGGAAGGGCCGCTGACTGCCCAGAATCTTCCGAAAAACCCGCGCTTGATCCGGACGAATCGGTCGCTATCGTTCGCGTTGTAATCAGATCGAAATAGATCGCGGCTCTCGGGATCCCGAAAAGGGTGAGGGAGGAGGATGCCCCCGTGAACGACGGACTGAGGCCTGGCACCCGCGTCCAGGTGCGCAATCGCTTCGACGGCAGCTGGACGTCGTCTCCCTTCGAGGTCGCCGAAGCGCTCGAACCCACAACGACAGACGTGCTCCGCTACCGCGTACGGCGCCTCACCGACGGCGTCGTGCTCCCAGCCGACTTCAACCGGGACGACGTCCGCTCCGACCAGGGGTGATCCGGCGCCGAGCGCCACGGTTGACGCTCGGCGGGCTCTCAGCAACCTCTCAGCTTCCGGTGCGATGCTGGCGTCGTGGCTGGTGAACGACTCCTGCTGGTCGACGACGAGGAGAACCTGCGCTCGATGCTCGAGGCGGCGTTGCGCCACTTGGGCTTCGATGTCCAGAGCGCGGCGACCGGCCGCGAGGCGCTCGCAGCCGCGGTGGCGGACCAACCGGCGGTCATCGTCCTCGACGTCATGCTGCCCGACCTCGACGGCTTCGAGGTCTGCCGGCGCTTGCGGACCGAGGGCAGCCGCACCCCGATCGTCTTCCTGACGGCCCGGGACGGCACCGAGGACAAGGTGCGGGGTCTCACGCTCGGCGGTGACGACTACCTCGTCAAGCCGTTCAGCCTCGAGGAGCTCGTCGCCCGGGTCCAAGCAGTGTTACGCCGGTCCGGCCTCGCGCAACCGGATGCGCGGCTGCGGTGCGCCGATCTCGAGATGGACGACGACGCGCATCGCGTCCTGCGAGCCGGCGTCGAGGTGCAGCTGTCGCCGACCGAGTACAACCTCCTGCGCTACCTGCTGATCAACCAGGGCCGCGTGCTGTCGAAGCCGCAGATCCTCGATCACGTCTGGCAGTACGACTTCGGCGGCGACGGCGGCGTGGTCGAGACGTACATCGGTTACCTGCGTCGCAAGGTCGACAACGTCGAGCCTCGCCTCATCCAAACGATTCGAGGCGTCGGTTACACGTTGCGAGCGAACTGACGGGTCGCCATGTCTTTGCGCGCGCGGCTGCTCGTCGGTATGGCGGTAGTCGGCGTCGTCCTCGTGGTGGCGGCGGTGGCGATCACGCGCAGCACCGAGTCGTATCTCATCCAGCGCATCGACGCGCAGCTCGCGGCTGCACGGCCGTCGGTCCAGGGCGGCCCGTTCGACCGAAACGGCGGCCCGCCCGGCCAGGGCCCGAGTGAGCGTCCCAGCGGCAGCCTGAACTCGCTGTACCTCGGCTACGTCGACGGCGACACGGTCCGCACGATCGCTGCCCCCGCGTTCGAGGACTCCAACGCGCCACAACCTGCGATCAACGTGGACGACGTCTACGACAGCAACGGGAATCCGGTCACCCAACCGTTCACCGTCGGAACCAACCCTTCATCGGACACCCGCTACCGCGTGATGGCGTTCCAGGGCAACCGGGGGAACACCACGTTCGTGGCGGCCCTGTCGCTCGCGGATGTCGACGCGTCGGTCAGCCGGCTGATCTGGGTCGAGGTGCTCGTCACCGCGCTCGTGCTGAGCATCCTCGCATTGGTCACGTGGTGGGTCATCCGTCTCGGTGTCCGTCCCGTGAAGCAGATGACTGCGACGGCTACCGCGATCGCCGCTGGCGACCTGTCGCACCGCGTGCCGACAGGGTATGAAGGAACGGAGGCAGGCGAGCTCGGCGACGCGCTCAACTCGATGCTGTCGCGGATCGAGGAGGCGTTCGACGAGCGATCCGCGTCGGAGTCCCGGTTGCGCCAGTTCGTCGCCGATGCGTCACACGAGCTCCGCACGCCCGTTGCGACGATCCGCGGCTACGCCGAGCTCTACCGGCGCGGTGGTCTCGACGAGCGCGAAGAGCTTCGGCAGGCGATGCGCCGGACCGAGGCCGAGACCATTCGCATGGGCACGTTGATCGACGACTTGTTGCTGCTCGCCCGTCTCGACCAAGGCCGGCCGATCGATCGCGGACCCGTCGATCTCGGCGTGCTCGCCGTGGACGCCGCGGCCGACGCACGGGCGCGCTCTCCGGAACGGCGCGTGACTGCATCCGTGACCGAAGGTGTTGTCGTGAACGGTGACGAGCACCGGCTCCGACAGGTCGTCGCCAACCTCGTGAGCAACGCGCTCGTGCACACGCCCTCGGATGCGGCCATCGAGGCGCGGGTGCGAAGCAACAACGGCAGCGCGGTGCTCGAAGTGCACGACGACGGCCCCGGCATGACGCCGGACATCGCCGTTCACGCGTTCGAACGTTTCTACCGCGCCGATCCGTCGCGATCGCGCCACCATGGCGGATCGGGACTCGGGCTCTCGATCGTCCAAGCCATCGTCGACGCGCACGGCGGCACGGTCACGCTCGACACCGGACTCGGACACGGCACGACCGTGCGCGTCGAGCTCCCACGCCTCGAGCCGACGGCCTACTGACGCGAATGTTGGATGGAAACGTGCGCTATAGCGCACGTTTCTCCCCGGAGTTCGGGCGGTCGGCGCGCCGGATCTTGAACACGCGGAGCGGGACGCCCAGCTTGGGATGCACGGTCTCGCGGTCGAGCGTCATGCCGAGCCGTTCCATGACGCGGCCGGAGGCGACGTTGTCTGGCTCGTAGATGCTCACGATCTCATCGAGTCCGAGCAGGTCGAAGCCCGCGTCGATCCCCGCCCGCCCCGCCTCGGTGGCGAGACCGCGGCCCCAGTAGTCAGGGTCGAGGCGCCAACCGACCTCGACGGCCGGCATCACCTCCGGCAGGAACGCCGGAGGATTGAGGCCCGCGAATCCGATGAGCGCCTCGGTGTCCTTGATGGCCATCGCCCATTGCGACCATCCGCGCGTATCCCAGTCCTCGAGCTTCCGATCGACGAACGCCTGCGTCTCGGCGTACGACCAACCGCGCTTGTGCGGGAACCACCACACCTCCGGTTTGGCGAACACCTTGGCAAGCGCGTCGACATCGTCGGCGCGCCAACGTCGAAGGATCAGCCGTTCCGTCTCGACATGATCCACGCGCGCCGGCAACGGTTCAGTTGTCCTCTTCGCCGGCGGGAACGGTGCCGAGCCTGCCGGCCTGGTAGTCCTCGAAGGCCTGCATCAACTCGGCGCGGTTGTTCATGACGAACGGACCGTACGCGGCCACCGGCTCACGGATCGGCTGGCCGCCGAGGACGAGAACGTCGAGGTTCGGGGTGTGGCTGTCCTGCGTGCGATCCGCGGCGACGCGAATGGCATCACCCGCGCCGAGCACGGCGAGCTGACCGGCGGCAACCGGCACACCGTCGACCGACCCCTGTCCGCTCAGCACGTAGACCAGCGCGTTGAACGGTTGCGGCCACGGCAGGTCGAGCTGTCCCGAAGGCGCGATCGTGGCGTGGACCATCGCGATCGGCGTGTGCGTGACTCCCGGACCGGCGTGGCCGGCGACGTCGCCGGCGATGATGCGCACGAGCGCGCCGCCGTCCGGTGACGCGAGGAGCGTGACCTTCTCGCTGCGGATGTCCTGGTATCGGGGAGCGACCATCTTGTCCGTGGACGGCAGGTTCACCCACAGCTGGATGCCATGGAACAGACCGCCGCTCGCGACGAGCGACTCGGGTGGGCGTTCGATGTGGAGGATGCCGCCACCGGCTGTCATCCACTGCGTGTCGCCGTTGGTGATGACGCCGCCGCCACCGGTCGAGTCCTTGTGCTCGAAGACGCCGTCGATCATGTAGGTGACGGTTTCGAACCCGCGGTGGGGGTGCCACGCGGTGCCGCGGGGCTCGCCGGGGCCGTAGTCGACCTCGCCCATCTGATCCATGTGGATGAACGGGTCGAGATCAGCGAGGTTCACGCCGGCGAAGGCGCGGCGGACCGGGAACCCTTCGCCTTCGAACCCGGCGGGAGCGGTGGTCACGCTGTGAACGGGACGGGTGCGAGCGTCCGGCTCGAGCGCGGGAAGAGCAGGGACGGTAGCGAGGTCGTCGACAGTGACAGCAGGCATTGGTGTCTCCTCCGAATGATCGAGGACTTCAACAACGGCACCCGGCTCGACCTTCCCGGTCGTTGCCGCGGCGGGTTCGACGCGTCATTCGGCCACTGATGCGACAATGAACGACGTGGTGGAAGGCTCGCACGGACCGGGACACTCGATGTTCCCGCCGATCGCGGACTACGGATTCCTGTCCGACTGCGAGTCGACCGCGCTTGTCGCGCCGAGCGGCAACATCGAGTGGTTGTGCCTGCCTCGGTCCGATTCGCCGAGCGTCTTCGGCGCGCTGCTCGACCGCGGCGCAGGAAGCTTCCGCTTCGGCCCCGCTGACACCACCGTGCCCGCGGCGCGCCGTTATCTACCGGGCACGAACGTGTTGGAGACGAGCTGGGGAACGAAGACCGGCTGGATGATCGTTCGAGACCTCTTGCTGATCGGACCGTGGCATCACGAGGACGAGCTGTCCAACACGCATCGGCGAGCGCCCACGGACTACGACGCCGACCACGTGTTGCTGCGCCTGGTCCACTGCGTGAACGGCGAGGTGCAGATCTCGCTCGATTGCGAGCCGATGTTCGACTACGGACGCATGCCAGCTGCAGTGGTCATATCCGACGGCGAGCTATCACGAGGGCCGCGCCATCGCGCACGGCTGCGATGTCGACCTCCGCCTGACCACCGACATGCGCATCGGTTTCGAGGGCGGACGGGCGACGTGTCGCACCTTGCTGAAGGAAGGGGAAGCGAAGTTCTGCGCGCTGTCGTGGAGCGAGCATCCGCCTCCGAAGACGTATGAGGAAGCCGACCAACGGATGGTGTGGACGGCGCACCACTGGCAACACTGGCTGGCTCGCGGCGAGTTCCCCGACCATCCGTGGCGAACGCACCTCGAGCGGAGCGCGCTCACGCTCAAGGGCTTGACGTTCGCGCCCACGGGAGCCCTGCTGGCAGCCCCGACCACTTCGTTGCCCGAGACGCCGCAAGGTGAGCGGAACTGGGACTACCGCTACTCGTGGATCCGTGACTCGACGTTCGCTTTGTGGGCGTTGTACTCGTTGGGGTTCGACTGGGAAGCGAACGACTTCTTCTGGTTCATCGTCGACGCGGCCGAGCGTGACGGCGACCTGCAGATCATGTACGGCGTCGGCGGGGAGCGCGACCTCGACGAGCACGTGCTCGATCATCTGCGTGGCTACGAGGACGCCCGTCCTGTGCGCATCGGAAACGGCGCGTACAACCAGCGGCAGCACGACGTGTGGGGCGCGCTGCTCGACTCGGTGTACATCCACACCAAGTCGCGTGAGCGGCTCGACGACCGCACGTGGACGATGGTGCGCCGCCAGGTCGAGTGCGCGATCGACGAGTGGAAGTCACCCGACCGCGGCATCTGGGAGGTGCGCGGCGAACCGAAGCACTTCGTTGCGTCCAAGGTCATGTGCTGGGTCGCGGCCGATCGAGGGGCACGGCTGGCGCGCATCCGTCAGGAGACGGAACTGGAAGACGCGTGGCGTGCCGTGGCCGACGAGATCCACGCCGATGTTCTCGCCAACGGTGTCGACGAACGCGGTGTGTTCAGGCAGCACTACGACACCGACGCACTCGACGCGGCGAACCTCCTCATCCCGATGTTGCGCTTCCTGCCGGCAAGCGATCCGCGGGTGCGCGCCACGGTGCTGGCGATCGCCGACGAGTTGACGGTGGACGGGTTGGTGCTTCGGTACCGGGTGAAGGAGACCGACGACGGGCTGTCCGGTGAAGAGGGCACGTTCACCATCTGCTCGTTCTGGTTGGTGTCCGCCCTGAACGAGATCGGTGAGCACCGCTGGGCGCGGCAGATGTGCGAGAAGCTGCTGTCGTTCGCCAGCCCGCTCGGTCTCTACGCCGAAGAGCTCGACCCGATGACCGGCCGCCATCTCGGCAACTTCCCCCAGGCCTTCACGCATCTCGCGTTGATCAACGCTGTCCTCCATGTCATCGCCGCCGAGGAAGGCGTGGCCGCCAGCCCCTTCCACCACCGCCACTAGCAGGTGGCGGATGTTGCACACGAGTTCGTGGGGTGAACCGGCCGCGCGCCACATTCGACGACGTGGGTAGGCTCGCCGATCGCCTTGATGGATCACGAACGAACGGATGACTGGTGGGCCGAGTCCGATCGCGTGTAGGTCGCCTGCTGAGGGAGACGGGCGTCATTCATAACCATCCGGAAGGGTTCACGCCCATCCAACAGGACGAACTGCGATCCATCGCCGCTCGAGTTGATCCAAGGCTGGCCGGACTCGACGAGCGGCTGGCGGGGATCGAGGAGCGGCTGGCGGGGGTCGAGGTCGAGCTCCACCGTCCTGAGCTCGACGTGCTGAACGCATACTGCTCGGAGGCGCCGAGTGCCCAGACCGCGGCAGACATCTTCAGCGGAGAGTGGGCGTCAGAGCTTCCGCTCACCGATCTTCGAGCCGGCTCGTCGCCGTTGTTCGCCGACGTACGTGTGCGTTGGGGCGTCGAGATCCTGGGTGGGGTGGAGGGCCAACGCGTCGTGGAACTCGGCCCACTCGAGGGCGGTCACACGTACATGTTGGATCGCATGGGCGCGGCCGAAGTCGTGGCCGTGGAGGCCAACAGACGCGCGTTTCTGAGGTGTCTGATCAGCAAGGAATTGCTCGGCATGCCGAGCGCAAGGTTCTTGTGTGGCGACGCCATTCACTATTTGGAGAGCGAGGTGGCGAGGGGCTCGAGCAAGTTCGATCTCTGCGTCGCGAGCGGCGTGCTGTACCACTTGCGCGACCCGGTCGGCGGCTTGGATCTGATGACACGCGCAAGCGACCGGCTGCTGTTGTGGACGCACTACTACGACGACGAGATCGCCCGGTCTCGGCCGGACCTGTCCGTGCGGTTCTCGAAGTCGGCTGAAGCGGTGTACGACGGCTTCACCTACACGCCATACCGACAGGAATACCAGCGAGCGCTCGAGTCGAAGGAGTTCTGCGGCGGCTCAGCGAGCACGAGCGCTTGGCTGACTCGCGCCGACATCCTCAGCGCCTTGGATCACTTCGGATTCGACGTGGTGGAGATCAACTTCGACGAGGCGAACGGTCCGAACGGGCCCAGCTTCTGCGTCGCCGCGAAGCGCCGAAGTCCGTCGAATCCGTGACCTGAGGCTGGTCCGGCCAAGCCCTTGTCAGCCGTGTACCTCGGGGAGAGATTTCGGCTGGTGGCCTGATGCATCACCCGACTCAATCGGCCCATCGGGTGTCTGCAGCCCGACGAACCGCATTGTTCTGCGATCGATACGAACTCGAAGCGCAGCGCCGAATCCCCTGAAAAAGGCCGCAACACGGCCGATGCCTCGAGGGCGGCGCAGGTGGATCACGTCGTTGATCGGGGGCAGGATGCCGTAGGCGACGAGTTGCCACGCGGCCGCAGGGATAACGCTCGGGTGGCCGGCGCGGATGAGCTTCGCGAACAGCGCCCCGATGCCATACCAATCCCGCCGGGCGTGGATCTTGCCCTCGGCGAACGAGCGGTAGCCGTGGTGAACAACCTCGACAGCGCTGTTGTGGAAGACAAGCCAGTTCCGCAGCAACACCCGCAGCTCGATGTCCCAGTCGTCCGTCGCTCCGAGCGGACACCCTGGTCCGAGCGAGGCGTCGAAGCCCCCGATGTCCTCGAGCGCCTCGCGCCGGTAGGCGACGCCGGCACCGAGGCCGCGCCGTCGAAGGGTTCCGAATGCCGATCGGATCACCTCGTCCTGATGTCGCTCGCAGATCGGTGTGTATCCAGTGGTGGGGTCGAACGGCGCCGCGACGACATTCGAGAACACGACCCCGACGTCATGCCGGTCGCGCAGTGACTTGGCCATGGCGGCAGCCCAGTCGGGCGAGACCTCGCAGTCGTCGTCGGTTCGAAGGATGTAGGGCGAGCGGGCCGCTTCGAAGCCCTCCTGCAGTGCAGGCCCGACCCCTCGGGACCGGGTCCTGTGGTACCGCAACTCTCCTTGGTGCGGAATTGCACCAAGTCGTTGGCCGGTGGCGTTGTCGTCGCTCTGGTCGATGACGATCACGTCGAGCTCGACTCCCCGGCTTGCGAGGACAGATCGCACCGCACGATCAGCATCAGCTGGTCGATTGCGCGTGCAGATCAGCACGGTCACGAGTTGGTTCATGCAGTATTAACGGAGCCCCGCGCGGGGACTGAGATACGGGCGAGTTCTAGAGGTGACCAGCCGAATTCGGTGTTCCTGCAGATCGGCGGCATCGACCAGAGGACGCGAGAGCCGGCTCTCGGACCAAAACCGGCATCATGCAGGGACTTTGGCTTCGGCAGCCCCAACGGGATTCGAACCCGTGCCGCCACCTTGAGAGGGTCTTCCCGGCCGATGGAAATGCGCGCCTCGGTAGGTGCGAACGATGGGACCGCGCAACGGAGCTCGCTGTCGCGCCCGGTCGTAGGCCTCGACGCTGTCGAAATCCACAACGTCAAACGCGATCCCGGTCGGGGAGGGGTCTGACGCGTTAGTGGACCATCTCCAGGTCGATGTTGGCCACGGTGGGGCACTGGTCGCCGCAGCCGGTGTTGGCGACCGACAGCGTGTTGGCTCCGGAGTGCACGTCGGCCAGGTTCACCGGAAGCAGGACGTAGCTCCACTGGTAGCGGTGGCTACCCGTATTCGGGTCGTTGACCGGGGCGTTGTAGGCGTGCCCGTTGAGGTTGACGGTGAGCGCCAGCGGAGACGAGTACCAGTACACGTTCAGCGTCACGTACGCCTTGGTCTCGCCGGTGGGGTTCACGCCGTTGAGAGTGAACGTGCCGGTGTTCGTCTGGTAGCCGAGGTTCACCGTGCCGCCCGTTGCGGGCACGAGGGCGTCGGGCACCTGGTAGTCACGATCGACTGGCAGCACTGGGCCGTCGAAGCTGATGGCGTGCCAGTGGTAGGTGGTGGGGTTGAGGTTGTTGAACTTCTCGGCGTTGTACTGCGCGTGCTCGAAGCTCACATAGCCCCGCGTGAAGTTGAGGTTCACGTTGCGGGCGAGGCGCAGTGAGAAGTTCGAGCCGTCGTCGTTGCTGGCCCACACCTCGACCCGTGTCTTGGAGATGCGGATCTGGAAGTGGTTGGCCATGTCGGGGGCGGTCGTGAAGCATGACGACGAGTGATCGTTGGACTGGGCGATCTGGTAGTTGGAGTACGTGTTGATGTCGCGCACGGCGTTGAAGTTGATGAGGTTGTTCGGGTACTGACCGGGGCACCAGTCGGCGTTCAGCGAGACCTGCACTCCCTCACGGGGGAAGATGTGGGTGCCGGGGAAGTCCTCGTGGGGTTGTTGTACGGGGTCGGCGGTGATCCAGATGTCGGGCCACGACGAGTGCGTGCCTTCGCTCTTGGCGTCCACCGAGAAGTCGATGGTGCCGGTGCGGTTGGCGAAGTCGAACGGCTGCAACACACGAGCGCCCTGGGAGGCGTACTCGCCGTTGTCGTTCATCGCTTCCATCCAGTGGTTGCTCTCACCGAACTGAGCGCCGCAGATGAAGCTGTCGTTGTCAGCGAGTCGTGTCTGTGTGGTCTTGCAGAACTGAGCCTGCACGGTGGCGTAGTTGTTGACCAGGTTCTGGGTGGGGTTCGTCAACTGCTGCACCCGAGAGAACGACCAGTTCGTCTCGTTGAGATCGCCGCCTCTGCCGCCGGGGTTGGGCGTCTGGAACGCGTCGCAGAAGGTGGTGAACGTGCACCGATCGGGTCCACCCATCCCCATGCCCGACATCGTCGTGGAGGTGGTGGTCGTCGGCTTGATCGTGGTCGAGGTCGTGGAGGTTGTTGTGGGTTTGGCGGTGGTCGTGGTCGGCTGTGTGGTCGTGGTGGTGGTCGGGCAGTGCCGTACGTGGCAGGTGCGGGCGGCAGCAGCCGCGTCGGGGCTGGCGACCAGCACCATGGCCGTGAGAGCGACCACGTAGGCGACGATGACGAAGGACGACGGACGGAACGCTGTGGTCATTTCGGGCCTCAATGTTCTGGTTGGCCGCCGTGACGGTCATGTCTTACGCCGATGCTTATGGTACTGGTCGTTTCCCGAGCGCAAAGCTCACGTTCGAGCTTCCATTGTCGATACCGCGATACGCAGCTTGGCGAGCTCGGCTCGACGTTGATCGAGGCGCGAGATCGCCTCAAGATCGAGGCGCAGGAGATAACACCGAATCGCGGCTACACCGAGGCCGATGCGACGGGCGCGTCGGCTGATGACTTCAAGGAGGTCATCAGTCGCGACGCCGTGAGCGCTACGAGAGCGTGAAGACAGCGCGCCGTCGCCGCCAAGTAACACCGGAGCTACTGGCGAAGGTTCGCGATTTCTACGAAGCAGAACCGGGAGGGATCGAAGCGGTGAAGGCCGGAGTGAACTACTGCGACTTCGATCTCATCCATCGCACCGTGTCCGTGAACCAGACCCGTTCACCACATCCGCGGCAAGGGCGTCGTCGTCCAAGGACCGAAGACCACGGCAGGGCGAAGGACGGTGACGTTCCCGTCGTCGATTGCAGCCGACGTCGAGACGCACCTTGCTCGCTTCGTCGGGTCGGAGGGCGACGCGCTGGTGTTTACCGGCGAGAAGGGCGCGCCGCTCGGTTCTCGTCTGCTCGGGACAGCGTTCCGTCGCGCTCGTGCAGCGGCGGGACGGCCGGATCTGACACTGCACGATCTTCGCCATATCCGCGAACACGCTGGCGGCCACGACGGGCGCGACGTTGGCCGAGCTCATGCACCGAATGGGCCACGCCACTCCTCACTCCGCGATGCGTTACGTCCGTGCCACCAGAGAGCGCGATCAAGTGATCGCGGAGGCATTGGCCGAGCTTCGTCCGAGCGCACCGGTGGTGGACCTGGCCGAAAAGTTAGGGCACTCGGAGGGCACGAAACCGGCGTCGTAGGCCGCGATGCCAGCAGCCCCAACGGGATTCGAACCCGTGCCGCCACCTTGAGAGGGTGGTGTCCTAGGCCACTAGACGATGGGGCCAAGTAGCCGAACCACTCTAGCTGCGGGTCGGTCCCCGGCTCACTGTCACACCCCCCTCTGTACGGTCGGAAGGCATGAGGTACTTCGACGCTTCCGGCCGGGATCGCGCTCGGGGCGCCCTCCTCGGGCTCGCGTGTGGCGACGCGGTCGGCACAACGCTCGAGTTCAAGGCGCCGGGAGCCGTCACGCCGATCGACGACATGGTGGGCGGTGGGCCGTTCGGGCTGAAGCCCGGCGAGTGGACCGACGACACATCCGTGGCGCTGTGCCTGGCCGACTCGATCCTCGACCGGCAAGGTCTCGACGCCGTGACCCGTGCCGCACGCGTCGGGCTGCGATCGGGATCACGGCCATGCACGGCGATACCGTGCGTCGCGGTGGGCGTCGTGATCGCGGTCGACGATCCGAGGACCGATGACGTGCGAGCGCTGCTCGAACGTCATCTCGAGTTCTCGTACGAGTTCTCGCCCGAAGAACACGTCCACGCGCTCGACATCGACGGACTGCTCGATCCTGCGGTCACGTTCTTCAGCGCGCGCGATCCAGAGGGCACGTTGCTCGGTGTCGGCGCGCTGAAGCACCTCGACGACACAAACGGCGAGCTCAAGTCGATGCACACGACCGAGGCGGCGCGGCGCCAGGGGATAGGCGAGCAGATGCTCAGCCACCTCCTCGATGTCGCCGAGTCCCGCGGCTACGAGCGGGTCAGCCTCGAGACCGGCACGATGGACGCCTACCGACCGGCGCGCGCGATGTACGCGAAGGCGGGCTTCACGAGATGCCCGCCCTTCGGTCAGTACACCGACAACCCGTACAGCATGTGCATGGCGATCGAGATGGCGCGGAACGACTCGAACCGCTGACTACCGCCGGCGCGAACAGGTACTTCGCGTACGCCTCGGCCATCTCACGCAACTGAGGATCCGCTTCGAACTTCGGCTCGAACTTCTCCCACGCCCTCTCGCGCTTGGCCGGGAAGTACTCCGTGGGCCAGTAACCGTCGTGCGGGCGGTAGTCCTTCAACACGTTGCGAGCGACCGTGGCCTTGTGGACCTCGTCGACGCCGTCGGCGATACCCATGGTCGGCGCGGCCGCGTACATCGCCTGGATCGGTGTGAGGTCGGTCGTGCCGAGCGACCCGAGGATGTGCAACGCGTTGAACGACACTTCGCGCAGCACCTTCGCCATCGTGTACTTCACCGCCGCGATGTCGGTACGACACTCCTGCGTGCTCGTGTTGTCGATCTTCCACGCGGTTTCGAGGACGAAGAGCCGCAGCATTCGGATCGACGCGTACGAGTCGGCGATCTTCTCCTGCACCATCTGATGTTCGGCGATGATCTTGCCGTGCGACTCGCGGCTCAGCGCACGCTCGCACATCATGTCGAACGCCAACTTGCACTGCGCGATGGTGCGCATGGCGTGGTGGATTCGACCACCACCGAGCCGGCGCTGTGCGAGCACCTTCGCGCCGTCCTCCGGTCCGAGCAGATGATCGAGGGGAATGCGGACGTCGTTGTAGATGATGTGGTTGTGGTTGCGCGGCTCGGGCATGATCTCGACGCCCGGCGTCTCGCGTGGCACGACGAACATGCCGTTGGTGCACATCACGAACAAGATGTCTGCCACGCGTCCGGCGCTGGTGAACCACTTCTCGCCGTTGATCACCCACTCGTCGCCGTCGCGCGTCGCGTGCGTCCGGAACAGGTTCGGATCTGATCCGCCCTGCGGCTCGGTCATCGAGTAGGCCGACCAGAGCTCTTGGTCGAGCATCGGCGTCAGCCAACGCTCCTTCTGCTCCTCGGTGCCGTACGCGGCGAGCATCTCCATGTTGCCGGTGTCGGGCGCGGCGGCGCCGAATACCTGCGGCGCAGACGGATAGCGCCCGATCACCTCGTTGAGCAGACCGAGCTTCAGCTGGCCGTACCCCGGACCGCCGAGCTCCTCATCGAGGAACAGCGCCCACAGACCCTGTTCCTTGATCTGGTCCTGCAGGCCTTTGACGAGCTCACGGATCTTCGGTTCCTTCGAGCGCACCGCGTAGGGGAAGACGTACTCGAGAGGTTCGATCTCCTCCCGGCAGAACTCTTCGACCCAGTCGAGCTTCTTCTGGAACTCCGGTTCAGTGGAGAAATCCCATGGCATGCGCGAAGTCTAGGAGGACCCGGCGGCACCAGCCCGTGCTCGTGGGCGAGCAGGGGCTTCGCTCGATGAGCCGGAGGACGTCCAGCTCGCGCTCGGTCAGGTCGGCGCGCGGGCTGCCGTCCTGGGCCGGGCATGGCGGGACGCTGAGATCTCCTGAAGCTGAGGCGTCAGTCCTCGTGCTTGAGGTGCTTCAGCTCCTTCTCCAGGTCGTCGAGGTCGTGCAGCAACTCGTCGGCGTGTTGCCGTTGCTGCACCTCTTCGGTCGGGCATCCACAGACCTCGACGCCTTTGATCTCCGGAGTCCACATCGCCGCGTTCGCCGGGCCGCGGCCGATGGGAAGCCCACACTTGGGGCAGATCGTCGTCGTCTCGTCCATGCCGATCCTCCGCTGTTCGACGGCACCGGAACGCTACCTGTTCGATCGGTGCCCGCAGTCATCGATCGATGGTCACGCATCTGCGATGCCGGGTGGAGTGAACTCTCGGCATGACCGGTGTCGAGGGAGAGATCACCACGGTCGGCGGGCGGACCTCGTCCGGGACCGTGTTGCTCACACTTGCGTCCGGGCAGTTCCTCATGACTCTCGACAGCTCGGTCATGAACGTCTCGATCGCCACGGTCGCCGCGGACGTGGGTACGACCGTGACCGGCATCCAGACGGCCATCACCTTCTACACACTCGTCATGGCCGCACTGATGATCACCGGCGGCAAGTTGGGACAGGTGTGGGGACGCAAGCGGGCGTTCGCGATCGGGTGCGTGATCTACGGCTGCGGTTCATTCACGACATCGATCGCACCGAACCTTCCGGTGCTTCTCTTCGGGTGGTCGTTCTTGGAAGGCGTCGGAGCCGCGCTCATCCTTCCGGCGATCGTTGCGCTCGTCGCGTCCAACTTCGCGCGCAACGAACGTCCCCGCGCGTACGGGTTGGTCGCCTCTGCCGGCGCTATCGCCGTGGCTGCTGGTCCCCTCATCGGCGGACTGTTCACGACCTATCTGTCGTGGCGGCTGGTGTTCGCCGGCGAAGTATTGGTCGTGATGGTGATCCTCGTGCTGACACGGCGCATGGCAGACACGCCTCCCGAGCTAGGCGTGGAGCTCGACTACGTCGGAACACTGCTCTCGGCGCTCGGACTCGGCCTGCTCGTGTACGGCGTCCTTCGTTCGGGGACGTGGGGGTTCATCCAACCGAAGTCGAACGCACCGCAGTGGCTCGGTCTCTCGCCGGTGATCTGGCTGGTGCTGGCCGGCGCGTTCGTCCTGTACCTCTTCCTTCACTGGGAACGCCGACGGCTCGACGCCGGACGCGGCGCGTTGTTCGATCCGAAGATGCTGCGCAACGAGACACTCCGGGGCGGACTGGTCGCGTTCTTCTTCCAATATCTCCTGCAAGCCGGACTGTTCTTCACGGTGCCGCTCTTCCTGTCCGTCGCGCTCGGACTGTCGGCGATCGCGACCGGTGTCCGACTGCTGCCGCTGTCGATCACACTGTTGCTCGCGGCGACAGGCGTGCCGCGGCTGTTCCCGCGGGCGTCGCCTCGGCGTGTCGTGCGGGTCGGTTTCCTCGCGCTGTTCGCCGGCATCGTCGTGATGATCGCCGCGCTCGAGGCAGGTGCCGGACCGGAGATCGTTACGTGGCCGATGCTGCTCGCGGGGCTCGGCGTCGGCGCGCTCGCCTCACAACTCGGGAGCGTGACAGTGTCGTCCGTTCCCGACGAGCAGAGCGGCGAGATCGGTGGCGTGCAGAACACACTCACGAATCTCGGTGCCTCGGTGGGCACCGCGCTGGCCGGAGCCGTTCTCATCTCCGGGCTCTCCGCGGCATTCTTCACGAACGTCCAAGCGAACCCCGCGGTGCCGCAGGACCTCGCGAACCAGGCGAAGGTCGAGCTCTCGGCGGGGATCCCGTTCGTCTCCGACCAGCAGCTCCGCACGCAACTCGACCAGTCGCATGTTCCGGTCGACGCGCAGAACGCGATCGTGCAGGACTACTCGGACGCGCGGCTGCGAGGACTGCGAGCGTCCTTGACGGTACTTGCGGTTCTCGCGCTGCTCGCGCTCGCGTTCACTGAGCGGATACCGACGGTGCAGCCGGGCGGAACGGCAGCGGATGCGCGCTCATGACGTCCTCCGTTCTGTGAATGCTGAGCCACCGGATCGGTGGCTCAGACGACCCAGAAGTCAGCGCGCACGGTTCTGTGTCGACCCAGCCACCACATTCGGTCGGTCAGCCATCAATGTGACGAAGTGCGGGCGGCGGGAAAGTGTAAGCGGGGCAGATTCATCCCGAACGGGTGATGTCTGATCGCCCGCGGTCGTGGGAGCGTCGGTGCCGGAGGTGATGTGGATGGCGACGACGACGATGGAGATGTTCGTCGCCTGCTTCGACGACGAGAAGCAGGCCGGTGACGCTCTGAAGGACTTCCAGTCCATGGATCGCGAGGGATCGATCGACCTCATCGATGCCGCGGTCATCGTGCACGGCTCCGACGGCAAGGTCCGCCTCGAGGAGACTGCGGATCCGAGTGGCAAGAAGTGGGCGAAGCGGGGCGCGATCGCCGGGGGCCTCGTCGGATTGATCTTCCCGCCGTCGATCATCGCCTCGGCCGCCGTCGGCGCCGGTGGCGGCGGCATCTGGGGCAAGGTCCGCGACAAGGGCTTCAAGGACGACGATCTGAAGGCCATCGGCGACAGCCTCGAGCCCGGCACCTCCGCCATCATCGCCATCGCCGAGGACCGCGTGATCGCACAGCTCGAAAAGGGCCTCCGGGGCTACGAGAAGATCGCCAGGCACGCGATGAGCGCCGAGGCCGCTGCCGCCGTCGCCGCTGAGGTCGGCGACGACGAGACGGACGACGAGACCGGCGACGCCAAGACCTAGCGCAGCGACAATCCGCCCCCCTTGCGGGCCCGGCCATCGTGCATCGACAGCGTCACTGGCGTCGTCGATGCACGGTGGTCATGCCTCACGCGCGTAGAGCGATACACTGGCCACCGGCGTCCCGTCGTTGATGGCGGTGAGTGGGTTCGGATCCGGACCACTCGTGGATGCCACGACGGACATCTCAGCGTCACCCGACGCGTGAGCCGGTGCTCAGGAGCGCCTACATCAGTTGAATCCCACTATCGACACAGTTGCCCTCGAGGCGGCGGTCTGGGCCGCCGCTGAGGAGCGGGCCACGGACACAGACCTCGCCCTGCTCGAAGCGGATCACGCCGTGTCAGGCCGCGTGCTCGATGCCCTGTTCGCGGACGCGCAGGCCAGGCTCGAGTCGGTCCACGACCTCAACGGTCCGGAGCGTGACCAGGTCATCGCCGACTTCGCGCAGGAGCTCGAAGGGCTCCGGCGGGTCTATGACCGCTTGCACGGTTACGACGACGAGGGCGAGGACGACGACCTGGACCTCGATGACCTCGAAGAAGAGCAGGGTTGCCCCCTTCAAGCGTCGTGGTCCGAAGGCGACGTCGTGGTCTGGGCGGCCGGCCCGCACAGCGAGCCCGCGACCAACGAGGAGCTGGCGGACCGGTTGGAGGCGCTCGGCGGTCCTGCGCTCGGCTGGCGAGTCCACCGGGGCGTGCCGCTGCCGAGCGGTGCCCGGGCCGAAGCGGTGTCCATTCCGGTGGCCGACGCACTCGGTTGGCTCGCCGCGGTGGGAGGCGGACTCGACGGCGACGGCGTGGGGGCCAGCGTCCGGTGGCTCGGCCATGTCGCCCTCACCGCGGTACGGCAGGTCGCCCGTGGGTCTGTCGTTCCGACGTTGCGTTCGGTCCGCCGCGGCGACCGCTCGGCCGAGATGGCGGTGCGCTGGCAGGCGGCTCTGCTCGACGACGCCACGCTCGACCGCCTCGCCGCGATCATGCCCGGTCCCGTTCGCGTGATGACGCAGCTGTCGACCGCGTCACGCACGCTCGTCGTCGAGGTGATCAATGCAGTCGTCAACGCGGTCGTCACGCAAGCGGCCGGACGGCTCGAGCTGCCGGCGCCGCCACCGCGGGTGCGAAGCGCGGCTGACGTCAGCGAGTCGTTCATCACGCGGCTCGACGGTTCGTCGTTCACGTCGCCGGTGGGTCCCGGTTCCGAGATCGCTGATCGTGTCCAACGCTGGTCGAAGACGGTCACGAGCTCGTCGCGTCCGCGACTCGTCGTGCAGCTCGACCCGCCCGATCGAGACGGCGCGTGGTTCCTGTCCGTTCTCGGCCCCGGTCCGCAGCGCGCGCTGGTCGATGTCGAGGTCGCGCTGTCCGCCACCAAGTCGACGAAGCCGGTGGCAGACGAGCTCGCACGGCTCGAACGTCTGCTTCCCGAACTGCAGCGCGCCGGCGCGTTGCGTCGCGGCCAGGTGTACCTGAGCACGGACGAAGCATGGGACG
This sequence comes from uncultured Acidimicrobiia bacterium, assembly GCA_963721305.1. GTDB lineage: Bacteria > Actinomycetota > Acidimicrobiia > Acidimicrobiales > JACDCH01 > DATAES01. The sequence goes on along the minus strand of CAVRIR010000005.1, from coordinate 799,679 downwards.
TTATGACGCGCACGGGTGCGTCGCTCGAGGCCGCGGGGTTCGAGGTTCGGGTTCCGTCGTTGTCGCGGCGCAAGCCGAAGCCGGGCCTGCGCATGTTCGTCGAGCCGTCGGGCGACACCGTGGTAGGCGCACGCCAGCTCAGCAACGTGCGTTGGTCCGCGGTGTTCGACGACGTGCAGCTCACCGCGGAGGAGGTCACGCGCCTCGCGACCGAAGCCCGACCACTGGTGCGGTCACGCGGTCGCTGGGTAGAGCTCGATCGGGTCGATCTGAAAGAAGCCGCCGCCGCACTCGCGGAGCGAGCGTCGACGACACAGCTGACCGGCGCGGAGATCCTCCGTCACGCCGTCGGCCTCGAAGGCTCGCCGCTCGGCGAGCGACTGCTCGTCGAAGGTGAGGGCTGGGCTGCTGACCTGCTCGACAAGGCCTCGTCGGTCTCGCGTGAAGCGGTGACCGAACCGGAGGGCTTCGTCGGCAAGCTGCGCATCTACCAGGCCGAGGCACTCGGGTGGCTCGGGTTCCTCGACGCGGTCGACCTCGGAGGGTGCCTCGCACTCGACATGGGCCTCGGCAAGACGCCAACAGTGCTCGCACACCTCGCCCTGACGAAGACGGACGACCCCGCGCTCGTGATCGCGCCGCCGGCCGTGGTCGGCAACTGGGCCGCGGAAGCGGCGCGGTTCACGCCGACGCTTCGTGTGGTCATCCATCACGGCGCCGGTCGCGCCGCGCCCGACGAGATCGCCGCGGAGGTCGCGGATGCCGATGTCGTGATCACGACGTACGGCACTGCCGTGCGTGACGTCGACGCGCTCGCCGAGCTGCCGTGGCAACGGGTGATCCTCGACGAGGCACAGGCGATCAAGAACTCGGCCAACGAGACGAGTCAACAGCTACGACGCATCCAGGCGCGCAGCCGCCTCGCGCTGACGGGCACGCCGATCGAGAACGGCCTCGGCGACCTGTGGTCGATCCTCGACTTCTGCAATCCCGGACTCGTCGGCCCGCGCCCACAGTTCATGGCGCAGCTCACCGGCGACGGTGAAGCCGCGTTCGCGCGCGCTCAACGGCATCCTCGTCTTCCGACGCACCAAGGCAGAGCCCGACGTCGCCGCCGAGCTGCCCGACCGGATCGACGAGCTCGACCACTGCACGATGACGCACGAGCAGATCGGCCTCTATCAAGCGGTGCTCGACTCGCTCGTAGCGAACTCGTCCGATCCGGAACGCGAACCACAGAAGGGTGCTGTGCTCGCGGCCATCACCGCGCTCAAGCAGATCTGCAACCATCCCGCGGCGTACCAGTCCGACGATCTCCCGTTGGCTGGACGTTCGGGCAAGTTGGCGCGACTCGAGGAGCTCGTCGAGTCGGTGTTCGCCGCGGGTGAGCGGATGTTGATCTTCACGCACTTCGCGCGAGTGGGGGAAGCGACTCGCCTCGCATCTCACCGAGCTCACCGGCGTACCGATCGCCTGCTACCACGGCGGACTCGCGCGCGGCGCGCGTGACCGGCTGGTGAAGGAATTCCAGACCGGCGAAGGCGCCGGCGCGTTGGTGCTGTCGCTCACCGCCGGCGGAACGGGACTCAACCTCACCGCCGCGAATCACGTCGTGCTCTACGACCGTTGGTGGAACCCGGCCAAGGAGGACCAGGCCCGCGACCGCGCATGGCGCATCGGTCAGACCAAGACGGTGGTCTCGCACCGGCTGGTGTGTCCGGGCACGATCGACGAACGCGTGGAGGACGTGGTGGCGGGCAAGCGCCAGATCGCCGATCTCGTCCTTCCGAAGTCGAGCTCGCTCGACGACCTCGGTGCCGACCAGCTGCGCGTCGCACTCGGTCTCGACACCCACACGCTGCTCACGGAGGACGACGAATGACCGCACCGCGCCGCGGCCAGCGCCGATCGCGCGGCCGCAATCGCTCTGCCGACCGGGCCAAGAGCCTGTGGCAACCGGTGCCGCGACCCGACCCGGTCGAGCCGATCGTCCCGGCAACCGCGCCCGCCGCGCTGCTCGATTCGCTGGGATCCCCACCGCTGCGGGGACACGCATCGCTGGCCGACCACTATCTCGCCGCCGTGGTGGAACGAGCGGCCGGCGTCGCCACCGCCCTCGCCGCCTCGGCCGGTGTCCTGGCCGAGGCCGACGGCGACCCCTGAGTCACCGTCCCTTTCACCCGGTTCGCAAACGGGTCTCAGGTGATTCACAGGTTCGTCAGGCCAGATGGATGGGGTGAACCTGTTGAGTGACGGGGACGTGCCGGTCAGCGTCCTGGTTGTGGACGACGAGGACTACATCACCGACGTCCTGAGCACCGGATTGCGGTTCCTCGGGTTCGACGTGGCGGTGGCCCGAAACGGGCTCGACGCCATCGCCAGGGTCATCGACGTCCGTCCGGACATCATGCTGCTCGACGTCGCGATGCCTGGCTGCGACGGCTTCGAGGTGTGCCGCCGCCTTCGCAGCGACGGTGTGCAGGTACCGATCATCTTCCTGACCGCGCGCGACGCGTCCGAGGACAAGGTGAGCGGCCTGCGACTCGGCGGCGACGACTACGTCACGAAGCCGTTCGGCCTGGAAGAGATCGTGGCCCGCATCGAAGCCGTGCTGCGCCGAAGCAGCGGCACACCTCGACGGGTGACGCGCCTCACGGTCGGCGACCTGGTGCTCGACGACGAGGCGCACGATGTTCGGCGCGGTGACGAGCGCATCGAGTTGTCCGCGACCGAGTACCGCGTGCTGCGCTACCTCATGTTGAACGCCGGTCGCGTGCTCTCGAAGTCGCAGATCCTCGAGCATGTGTGGCAATACGACTTCGAGGGGGAGTCGACGGTCGTCGAGACATACATCTCGTACCTGCGCAAGAAGGTGGATCAGAGGGATCCGCCGCTGATCCACACCGTGCGCGGCTTCGGCTATGTGTTGAGGACGGAAGCCGATCCGTGAGCTTGCGGGTGCGGCTCGTGCTCGTCGTGCTGGTGCTGACGGGCGTCGGTCTCGTCGTGTCGGGATTTGCGACGAGCTCCGCGCTGCGTTCGTACCTGTCACAGCGCGTTGACGATCGGCTCACGTCGGTCGAACCGTTCGCGGTCCGGCGCCTGAGCGAGCCGGAGTTCAACAACAACCCTGCCTTCGGTCAGTCGATCGCTTCTGGCGCGACGACCCCTCCTGCCGGCGCGAACGGTGATGTCCTCGCCGCGCGCTACGACGCATCGGGGCACGTGGTGCGTCAGCTCGTGTCGCCCTTCTCGGACACGTCCGCCGTCGTACAAGCGATCCCGACGTCGGTGCTGGAGACCGGCGCGTGGGGGTGAGTCGAACCGGTCCGACGCCACCATCGCCGGCGTCCCGTATCGCGTCGTGGCGGAGCCGATCGAAGGATCCAGCGATGTCGCGGTGATCCTCGCGCCGCTCGGCGACGTCGATGCCACCGTGTCGCGGCTCCACTGGCTCGAGATCGGCGTCGGCCTCAGCTTGCTCATTGCCGCGACGGGCGTTGGGCTGTGGTTGGTGCGCATCGGTCTGCATCCGCTCGAGGACATGGCGGCGACGGCAGACGCAATCGCGGGCGGTGACATCGACCGCCGGGTCGATCTGCGCGGCGGCTCTGAGGTCGAGCACCTTGCGAACGCGTTGAACAAGGCGTTCGACGCGCGGCAGGAATCAGAGGACAAGCTTCGACGGTTCGTCACCGACGCGTCGCACGAGTTGCGCACGCCGCTGACCTCGATCCGCGGTTACTCGGAACTGTTGCGTCGCGGTGCGCTCAACGATCCCGAGCAAGGAACGCGCGCGGTCATGCGCATCGAGGACGAGGCCGTGCGGATGGGTGGACTCGTCGACGATCTACTGCTGCTCGCGCGCCTCGACCAGGGACGACCGGTCACCCGGTCGCCCGTCGACATCTCGGTCATCGCAGCCGATGCGGTGAGCGACGCGCGCGCCGTCGACCCTGATCGCGTCGTGTCGCTCACGGCTGAGCCGGAGGTCATCGTCGATGGTGACGACGCGCGGCTTCGTCAGGTGCTCGCGAACTTGCTCGCGAACACGCGCGACCACACGCCGGCGGACACCCCGGTCTCGGTCACGGTCACGGCCACGGGCGGCGCGGCGGTCGTGACCGTGACCGACGACGGTCCGGGTCTGCCTGACGGCGAAGCGGCGAAGGTGTTCGACCGTTTCTGGCGCGCCGACCAGGCGCGGGGTCATCGCCACGGATCAGTCGGTGGCAGTGGGCTCGGCCTCGCCATAGTCCAGGCCATCGTCATGTCCCACGGGGGGACGGTGACGGCGGGCAACGTCAACGGTCACGGCGCCCGGTTCAGCATGAGCTTCCCTCTCGCAGCGGGAACAAGCTCACAACGAACTCCAAAGTGATCCGCAGCCTGGTCCCAGGCGCCATTGTTCGACTCAGGTGATGCCTCGGACGTCGAAGCACATCGTGGGCTATGCCGCGCTCGTGCTCGTGCTCATCCTCACCGGCTCGATGGCGTATGGCGCGGTTGCGGGTTCGGACAGCAGCCCAAAATCGAACTCCCGCACGGTGGCAGTGCAGACCGGCAGCGTCAGCCAGACCGTCTCGGCGTCCGGCAACCTCCAGCCGAACAGTCCCACCACCGTCGACTTCCAGACCAGCGGCACGATCACCGAGATCGACGTCAGCGAGGGCGAGACGGTGACGGCTGGTGAAGTGCTCGCAAAGCTCGATCCGACACAGGCGCAGGCGGACCTCCAGGTCGCGACGCTGAACCTGTCGGCGGCGAACGAGAAGCTCGCGCAGGCACAAGCCGGCACTTCATCGAGCGCGCAGGGCTCGACGGGCAGCGGTGGCGGAAATGGCAACAGCAATAGCAGCGGTGGCGGCGCGTCCGCGACGGTGACCCAGGCGCAGCTCCAGGCCGACACCGTTGCGCTGAGCGACGCGCAGCAGGCGGCGCAGGTCAACGCGAAGGGCTACCAGCTCGCGATCCAGCAGGCGGAGCAGCAGCTCGCGGCCGATCAGGCGGGCGGTGATCCGGCGACGATCGCGAAGGACCAGAACGCGGTCGAGAACGCGAAGCAGGCCCAGGCCGTCGGCACGCAGAAGGACCAGCAGGCGATCCACGCCGCGCAAGCGAAGGTCGATCTCGACAAGGCGACGCTGACCGCAGCGCAGACCGGAGCCAGCACGCCCGTCACGACCACGACGGTCGACCCCGCGGCGGTCGACGAGGCGCAGGCCGCGGTCATCCAAGCGCAGAGCTCGCTGACCAGCGCACAGAAGGCACTCGACGCCACCACGCTCACCGCGCCTGTCGACGGAACGGTGAGCGACGTGACGAAGGCGGTCGGTGATCAGGTCTCCGGCGGATCGAGCTCGACCAGCTCGAGCAGCGCGTCGAGCTCGTCGTCATCGAGCTCGACGTCCGGAACGGGCGGCGGCGGCGGTGGCGGTGGCGGCTCGAGCACGGGCGGCACCGGCGGCACCGGCAGCAACAGCTCGAGCTCGTCCTCGACGTCGACCGCGGCGTTCACGATCGTCGACCCCACCGCGTTCGAGGTGAAGGTCGGCTTCCCCGAGTCCGACGCGGTCAAGGTCCAAGTCGGCCAGCAGGCCATCACGACGCTCGATGCCCTGCCGGGTACATCCCTCGCGGGAACGGTGCAGGAGATCGATGACAGTGCAACCGTCACGAGCAACGTCGTGACGTACAACGCGATCGTCTCCGTGACGAACGCACCGACCACGGCGAAGTCGGGCATGACGGCGAACGTGACGGTCACGACGGCGTCGAAGGACAACGTGCTCGAGCTGCCCACCGCGGCAGTGCAGACACAAGCCGGCAACTCCTACGTCAACAAAGTGGTCAACGGGCAGTCCGTGCAGACCGACGTGACGACCGGCCTGCAAGGTGACAGCACGACCGAGATCACCTCTGGCGTGTCCGACGGCGATCAGGTCATGATCAGCACCGGAACCGTCGCAACGTCCGCGATCGGCGGCGCCGGTAGTGGTGGTGGCGGCGCAGGTGGCGGCGGTGGTGGCGGTGGCTTCGGCGGCGCCGGAGGAGGCGGCTTCCGCGGTGGCGGCGCCGGCGGCGGCGGCGGCTTCGGCGGCGGTGGTGCCAACTGATGCCAACGGCGGGCGCGCCTGACGCCACGCAGCTCGCGTACCCCGTCATCCACCTGCAACAGGTGACGAAGATCTACCGCACCGGTTCGGTTGCGGTCCACGCGCTTCGCGGCATCGACCTGACCGTCGAGCGCGGCGAGTTCGTCGCCATCATGGGCGCGTCGGGCTCGGGCAAGTCGACGCTCATGAACATCATCGGCTGCCTCGACATCCCCTCGTCGGGTCAGTTCTTCCTCGACGGCATCGACGTCCGTACGCTCGACGAGGCGCGGATCGCCCGCGTGCGCAACCGACGCATCGGCTTCGTGTTCCAGAGCTTCAACCTGATCCCGCGCACGCCGGCGCTCACCAACGTGGAGATGCCACTCACGTATGCCGGGGTCGGACGTCGCGAGCGTCGCGAACTCGCGCTCGCTGCGCTCGCGGCAGTCGGGCTCGCGGATCGTGCCGCGCACCAGCCGACCGAGCTGTCGGGCGGCCAGCAGCAGCGAGTGGCGATCGCGCGCGCGTTGGTCACGAGTCCGGCCTTGATCCTCGCGGACGAACCGACAGGCAACCTCGACACCACCTCGACTGACGACATCATGCAGTTGTTCGCGCGTCTCAACGCCGAAGGACGCACCATCGTGGTGATCACGCACGAGAGCGACGTCGCGGCGTGCGGGTCGAGGATCGTGCGACTGCGCGACGGGCTGATCGTGTCCGACGACCGGCTGCGCCAGGCCGTCGCCGATCCGGTGGCAGCGCGATGAGCGGCGAGAGCCTTCGCATCGCGCTCCGCGGCATCGCCGCCAACAAGCTGCGTTCGGGACTGACGGTGCTCGGGATCATGATCGGTGTCGCCGCAGTCATCGTGCTCGTTGCCGTCGGCAACGGCTCGTCGAAGGCGATCCAGGACCGCATCCAGAAGCTGGGCACGAACACGCTGACGGTGTTCAACCGCGGACGCTTCGGGGGTGGCGCACAAAGGACCGGCACTCAGTCGACGTCGATCCAGATCAAGGACGGCGACATCACCGCGCTCAACGACCAGACACAGGCGCCGGACATCGTGGCCGCGTCGCCGGTCGTCAGCGTCGGCAACGCGACCGCGACACATGACGGAGCGTCGACGACCGTCGGCCAGTTGGTCGGGAGCGATTCGAACTACCTCACGACCACCGATCGACCCGTCGACGTCGGCCGCGCGATCACGCCACAGGACGTCGCGAACCACAACCGCGTCATCGTCCTCGGCCGAACAACCGTGTCGAACCTGTTCGCGCCCGGCTCGGACGTGATCGGGGCGACGATCCAGATCAACGGCGAGACGTTCCAGGTCGTGGGCGTGCAGGCGGCCAAGGGGACCAATGGCAACCAGGACCTCGACGACTTCGGCATCATCCCGTACACCGCGGCGCAGGACACATTGACGGGACGATCGCAGGGCTACCAACAGGTCGTCATCGAAGCGACGTCGACCGGCGCCGAGAACGACGCGCAGGCCGAGATCGTCACGATCCTCGACTCCCGTCACGGCATCTCGGCCGACACGACGTCACCGTTCAACGTCTTGAACCAGGGCAGCCTGCTTCAGACCAGCCAGGACACGAGCGACACGTTCACGATCCTGCTCGGCGCGGTTGCCGCGATCTCGCTCCTCGTCGGCGGCATCGGCGTGATGAACATCATGTTGGTGACCGTCACCGAGCGGACGCGCGAGATCGGCATTCGCAAGGCGATCGGCGCGCCGAAGCGGGCGATCCTGGCGCAGTTCATGACTGAAGCGGTCATCCTCACGTTGATCGGCGGGCTGGCGGGGATCCTCTTCGGCTTCATCGGCAGCCGATTCGAGATCGTCGGCGTGAGACCGGTGATCGCCGGCTACTCGATCCCGCTCGCGTTCGGCGTCTCGCTCGCGGTCGGTCTCTTCTTCGGCATCTATCCCGCCAACCGTGCCGCCTCGCTGCGTCCGATCGACGCACTTCGCCACGAATGATCCCCCTACCCGAAGAACACGACTGAAGGAACTTGCATGACCGACCCTGAACTGCCAAACCAACCGCCGCAGGCCGTCCCGCCGGCGACGCCGCCGGTGATGCCCGGCATGCCGCCGAACGCGCCGACCGACATCGACGAAAAGTGGAAGGACGAGGGGCCCGCGAAGGGTGTGCGCGTCCGCCTGCCACTCGCGATCGCGGTGATCGCCGTCGTCGCCTTGGTCGGCATCTGGGGCGGCGCCCAGCTGAAAGGCAACAAGGCGTCTGCCAACGTCGCGACCAGCAGCCAGGGTCAGGCTGGTGGACGCGGGTTCCGCGGCTACGGCGGCCCGGGCGGCGCCGGTCGTGGCCAAGGTGGAGGCGGCACCGGTGGTGGATTCGGCAACGCGACCACCGGCACCGTGCAGTCGGTCAGCGGCAACACGGTCACGGTGATGGATCGTCAAGGCCAGACCCAGACGGTCACGCTCAACAACCCGACGATCACGAAGTCGACGACGGGCGCGATCACTGACATCACCGCCGGACAGAACATCGTCGTTCGCCAGGTGACCAACACCGACGGCTCGACGAGCCAGGTCATCGTCATCGGTAGCGACGCCCTCGGTGGCGGGTTCTTCGGCGGTGGCGGAGGTGGCGGTCAGGGCGGCAGCGGCGGCGGTCAGGGTGGCGGAGGGGGCGGGACCTCGAGCGGCAACTGATCGACCGAACCGCGACTCACAGCCAACTCGGATCTTGTTCTGACCGGCGGCTCAGTTGTGACCGGGATCGTTGACCCATGAGCACCGCGCAGCTCTCGGTCGTACCGGATCCGGCCCCGTCCGTTCCACCCGTCATCGACATCGTCGTTCCCGTGTTCGACGAGTCGGCGACGCTGGAGCGGTCGGTCCGCCGTTTGCACGCGTACCTGGAGACTCGGTTCCCGTTGCCGGCGGCGATCACCATCGCCGACAACGGGAGCCGGGATGCGACGTGGTCGATCGCCCGCCGCCTGGCGGATGATGTCGACGGCGTCGGCGCGATCCGCGTCGATGCCAAGGGCCGCGGGCTCGCGCTGCGGACTGCCTGGACGGCGAGTGCTTCGCCCGTTGTCGCGTACATGGACGTCGACCTGTCCACTGGCCTCGACGCGCTGCTTCCCCTCGTTGCCCCGTTGATCTCCGGACACAGCGATGTGGCGATCGGCACTCGCCTCGCACACGGCGCACGTGTCGAGCGCGGTGCCAAGCGACAGGTGATCTCGCGCGGGTACAACCTGCTGCTCAAAGCGACCTTGCGCAACGGGTTCTCGGATGCGCAGTGCGGGTTCAAGGCGTTGCGATCCGACGCCGCTCGACGGCTGCTACCGGTCGTCGAGGACAACGCGTGGTTCTTCGACACGGAGCTCTTGGTGGTCGCGGAGCGCATCGGACTGCGCATCCACGAAGTGCCGGTCGATTGGATCGACGACCCTGATTCGAGCGTCGACGTCGTCCGCACCGCAACTTCCGACCTGCGGGGAATCGCTCGGATGATGCGGCGCGGGTCGCGGCGGATGGCGGACGGGCGCGCATGAGTCTCGTCACGGTTGCACCGACGTCGCCGCCGCTGCTCGAGGAACATGACGGCGGCGAGCCAACCGTCGGTCCGGTGCACGCGCGCGAGCTCCCTGAGCGCGCGTGGCACCGGACCGGCCTTGTCGTGCTCCTCATCGGGACCGGTGTCCTCTATCTCTGGGGCCTTGGCAACTCGGGTTGGGCGAACAGCTTCTACTCGGCCGCAGTGCAGGCCGGCACCAAGAGTTGGAAGGCGTTCTTCTTCGGGTCGTCCGACGCGGCGAACTCGATCACCGTGGACAAACCACCGGTGTCGTTGTGGGTCATGGACCTCAGCGCGCGCATCTTCGGCCTCAACTCGTGGAGCATCCTGGTTCCCCAGGCATTGGAAGGCGTTGCCGCTGTTGGCGTGCTCTACGCGACGGTCCGTCGCTGGTTCGGTGCCACCGCGGGGCTCATCGCAGGGACCGTGCTCGCGCTGACACCGGTCGCGGTGCTGATGTTCCGGTTCAACAACCCCGACGCGCTGCTGACGCTACTGATGGTGTGCTCGGCGTACGCGCTGGTGCGCGCCATCGAGCGCGGCAGCACCGGATGGTTGCTCGCCGCCGGCACGCTCATCGGCTTCGCGTTCCTGACGAAGATGCTGCAAGCGCTGTTGATCGTCCCCGGCTTCACGCTCGTCTATCTCATCGCCGCGAACGCCCCGTTGCGCCGGCGCCTCTGGCAAGTGGCGGCCGCCGCGGGCGCGGTCATCGTGTCCGGACTGTGGTGGGTGGTCGCCGTGATGGCGATCCCGGCGTCGAGTCGGCCGTACATCGGCGGCTCCCAGACGAACAGCCTGTGGGACCTCATCTTCGGTTACAACGGCTTCGGCCGGCTCTCCGGGAGCGAGACCGGCAGTGTCGGTGGCGGCGGACAGCCGGGCTCGATGTGGGGACCGACCGGATGGACTCGCCTGTTCAACACCGACTTCGGCGGTCAGATCGCGTGGTTGTTGCCGGCCGCGCTCGTCATGCTCACGGCGCTGCTCGTCGTGACGTGGCGAGCAGCCAGAACCGATCGAACACGCGCCGGTGCGTTGCTGTGGGGCAGCTGGCTGATCGTGACGGGCATCGTCTTCAGCCTCGGCCAGGGGATCATCCATCCGTACTACACCGTCGCCCTCGCCCCCGCGATCGGCGCGCTGGTCGGCATGGGCGCGTCGTACCTGTGGCGTCGGCGCAGCGAACCGATGTGTCGCGCCTTTCTCGCGGCTGCGTCGGGCGTGACGGGGATCTGCAGCTTCGTGCTGCTGCAGCGCACACCGGACTGGTACGGCTGGCTCGGACCGGTCTTGTTGATCGCCGGGATGGCGGTCGGCGCAGTGCTGCTCGTGGGTCCATGGCTCGAGGGTCGCGGCGGTCAGACCATCGCCGCCATCGGGATCGTCGTCGCACTGTGTGGCAGCGCCAGCTACGCGTTCGCAACCGCGGGTACGCCGCACTCGGGCGCGATCCCAGTTGCCGGACCGGCTACGTCGGCGTTCGGTCTCGGCTCGCGTCCCGGGGGTCGCTTCGGGGGTGGCTTCCCGGGCGGCGGCTTCCCGGGCGGCGGTGGCTTCCCGCCCGGCGCTCCGGCCGGTGGCCGCGGCGGCGCCTTCCCCGGTGGCGGCGGCGGCGGGGGTGGCGCAGGTGGCGCAGGTGGTCTGCTCACTGGCAGCACGCCGACCGCTCAGCTGACGCAGCTCCTCGAGAACAACAGCAGCTCGTACACGTGGGTCGCGGCGACGATCGGTTCGAACGAGGCGTCCGGGTACCAGCTCGCGACCGATGACCCGGTCATGTCGATCGGTGGCTTCAACGGCACCGATCCGAGTCCGACCCTGGCACAGTTCCAGGCGTACGTCGCCGCCGGACAGATCCACTACTTCGTCGGCGGCGGTCGCGGCTTCGGTGGCTTCGGAGCGTCCGCTGGACGAGGCGGCACCGGCACGGAGCAGACGTCTGCCCAGATCTCGTCGTGGGTCGAGCGGAACTTCCACGCGGCCACGGTTGGCGGTGTCACCGTGTACGACCTCACGTCGCGCTGAACCATCGAGTCGACCGCGAAGCGCTCGTCGTCGGTCCTCTCCTTCACGGGGCGAGGAGTTCGATGATGCGTTGCTGCTCGGCCCTGGCCTCCGCGGATCCCGTGCCACCGCGGCCTGTTGTCCACTGTGCGAGCTCGGATGCAACAGAACCGCGATCGTTCGGAAGGCGAGGATCGGCTCCGGCACGGAGCAACGTCTCGACGGCGGCGGAACATCGGTTGCGCACGGCGCGGTGCAGAGGGGTCACACCCCCGGCGGCAGCGGCGTCCGGGTCCGCGCCCGCGTCGATGAGATACGAGATGACGTCGCGCTGACGCTCTGGATCCCACGTGGCCGATCCCGGCACGCCGATCACCGCGGCGTGAAGCGGTTCGGCACCCCTTCGGTTCCTTGCCCGAACGTCGGCACCGCGGTCGACCAGCGCGCGTGCCATGTCGGTGTCGTAGCTGAACGCCGCTGCGTGCAACGCGGTGTCGCCCTCGTACACCTGAGCGAGTCGCTCGGCCAGAAAGAACTCGTCGGCTCGAGCCACGCCCGCGGTCACCAACGAAGGTGTCGTGTCGACCAGCGCGAGCGCGGACCGCCGATCACCGGTCGCGATGCTGGTCAGCAACGCCGTCACGTCGGACACGGACGTCAGATTGCCGCTTCACGCCGCACGCTGCTGTTCTCAGGGTTACTTCCGGCGCTCGAGCGCCGGAAATGCACCGACACTCGCCCTGGACGCGAAGAGCCCACCTCGGGTGGTTTGCGAGGTGGGCTCTCGTTCCTGCTGGTGGGTTCACCTTCAGTTGTGGATGGCCGGGTCAGACGCCGTTGTACGAGGTCGGGGAGGAGCTGTTCGATCCGCTCGATCCCGAGCTACCGCCCATGTTCGGGCAGTTGGCGGAGCTGCCGCCGCCCTGGTGACCGGGTGCGGGTGCCGGTGCCGGTGTTGATCCGGAGCCGGAGCTCGAGCCGTTGTCGGGCACGGAGCTCGATGGGCCGCTGCTGGACGAGCTGTCCGTCTGGGCGTATGCAACCGCCGCGCCGCTGCCGAGCATGATTCCGGCGAGAGCGCATCCGGCCGCTAGCTGTTTGAGTCGACTGGTGATGTCGTTCACCTCCCTTCGCTGTGCTCAGTCGCAGCATGAAGGGTCAACCTGAGATCACGCTGTGATTCGCCGCACAATCATTCACCCATTCGGTAGACGGTTCCGGTCGCCCAGTCGCCGGCGTAGAGCGCCTGGTCAGGGCCGATGACCAGGCCGAAGGGGTTCTGGATGCCGGTCAGGAACGTGTCCGGCGTGGACTGCGTCGCGGAGGCACCATCGGGTGCCAGTCCGACCCGGCGCACCTTTCCTGTCGACCACTCGGCGACGAGCGCAGATGTGCCCGTGGCCGTGCCGAGCTGTCCGGTGACGATCGCGACACCGCTCACCGCGGCGTGCGGATCGAGCACCGCGACGGGCCCGGGCTTGCCGGCGCACGCGCTCCCGCCCTGGCCGTAGCAGTCGGGAAATCCCCACGACTGTCCCTGCTGGACGATCGACAGCCAGTCGCCCGGAGTCTGATCACCGAGGTCGTCGCGCTGGTTCATCGACACGTACAGATGGGCAGTGCCGGGGAAGTAGGCGAGCCCGATCGGCGCCCGGATCGCGCTGGCGTCGACGCGCAGATCCGATCCGTCCGGAAGGAACGAAACGACCGAGCCCGAGAACGGCGAGCTCGGCACGCAGTGATCGCATGGTGCCGAGATCCCGAGCACTATCCGGCTGTCGGGCGCCATGGCCAGTCCGTTCAACTCGCCGACGCCCGACGGGAACGTGACGACGGTCCGCTGGGACGCGAACGCGTTGCCGTCGAAGCCGGTGTACGCGTCCACTCGTTCGTTCGAGCTGACGTACAACGTGTCGCCGTTCCAGAGCAGGCCGAGCGGCGTGTGTTGTCCGCGCAGCACCGTGACGGGCGCGGTTCGCGCCGCGTTCACGACCGACACAGTGTCCTGACCGGTGTCGGTGTAGTCGGCGGTGGCGACCCACAGCCGTCCGGTGGGGTCGAATGCCATTGCGCTCGCGTGGGTCAAACCCGTGGCGAACACCGACGCGTGCAGCCCGCTCGGGCCCTGCAGTCCCGACCCGATGTCGGTCAACGCGAACGCACCCGCGGAAGACGCCGACGACCCGCCCGCGCCGGACGACTTCGAGTCGCTGCAGCCGGCAAGCGCGACCACGAACGCGAGCGCGACAGCGGCCGCGAGCGCGGCGGAACGCCTCGTCCAGGGGATCGCAGGTGTGATGGGTCGTCATTCTGACGACTGATCACACGTGCGAGGCTGCAGGGTGGTGGCTGAAGAGCGGGAGGACGCCGTGGTCGTGGGTTACTGCTGGCCGCACAGCGTCCTTGCCGGCGAGCGGGTGGCGCTGCACGCATCCGGGGACGGATCGCCCGTGGACGTCGAGGTCGTGCGCGACAGCGGTCCGCCCGAGACCGTCTGGCGGGCTGCAGGCGTCAGGATGGAACCACGACGTCTCTCGCCGGGGGCCGACGAGGACGGTTGTGGTTGGCCGGAGGCGCTGACGGTCCCGACGGACGAGTCGTGGCGCAGCGGCCTCTACCTCGTGCGCCTTCGTCGAGCGTCCCGACCTCACGAGGACCCCGTCACCGCGTTCTTCGTCGTTCGCGCTCGGCGGCCGGTGGCGTCGGGCTGCCTGCTCGTCCTCGCAACGAACACGTGGAACGCGTACAACGAATTCGGCGGCACCAACCTGTACACCGGCGGGGCCACTCCGTCGTTCGAGCGGCCACTCGCCGCCGGCATGCTGGCGAAGCCGGAAGAGCACGGCGAACGACTGGTGGACGGCGGCCGGGTGTATGCGGACTACACGGCGCGCCATGGCCTGACCATGTGGCACGGCATGGCCGGTTGGGCGGGACAGGAACGCAGGTTCGCAGCATGGGCTGCGGCGCACGACCTCGGGCTCGACGTCGCCACCAACGCGGATCTCGAACGGCAGCCAGGTGTGCTCGACGGCTACCGGCTGATGCTGAGCGTCGGTCACGACGAGTACTGGAGCTGGGCGATGCGCGACGCGGTCGAAGCGTTCGTCGACGCGGGCGGCAACGTCGCGTTCCTGTCCGGCAACACGTGCTACTGGCAGGTGCGTCTCGAAGGGACGCGCATGGTCTGTTACAAGCACCGCTTCGCCGAAGATCCGGTGTACGGCACCGAACGCGAGCATCTGACGACGACGATCTGGTCCGACCCGATCGTCGGCCGTCCCGAGACGGAGCTCACCGGCGTGACGTTCACCCGAGGCGGCTACCACCGCATCGCCCGCAGCGTGCGCATGGGAACCGGCGGTCACGAGATCCACCGACCGGACCATTGGTTGCTCGACGGCACACGACTCGCGCGCGGCGATCTGCTCGGCGCGGCTGCGACGACCGTCGGCTATGAGTGCGACGGCTGCGCGCTCACGCTGCGCGACGGGGTGCCGGTTGCGGTCGCCACCAGCGGCACACCGGACGACTTCGAGGTGGTGGGGACGGCGCCGGCCACGCCGTTCGACCGCGAGACCACACCGTTGCCTCTCGCTCCCGGTGGTGCCTACGAGCTCGAGTTCCACGCCGAGCGCCTGCGCGGAGACACGTCGCCGGCGAGCCTCGAGGCGCTCCGCAACGGCCACGCGGTGCTCGGCGCGTTCCGTCGTGGCCGCGGCACGGTGGTCACCGTCGGGACGACCGAGTGGGCCTACGGACTGACCGACCCCGCGGTCGCGCGGGTGACGCGAAACATCATCAGCCGTCTCTCGAACGTCGCATGACGGCAGCGGTTACGGTCACCGCACCATGGAGCCGCTGCTGCTGACGAGCCCGGTCGACGACGGTGTCGTCACATTGACGCTGAACCGTCCGGACAAGCGCAACGCGCTCTCGATCGCGTTGCGCGACGAGATCTCCGACGCGCTCGACAGGCTCGCCGCCGACGAAGACGTCAAGGCCGTTGTCGTGACCGGTGCAGGTGACGTGTTCTGTGCCGGCTTCGACCTGCGCGAGTTCGAACGGATGAACGAACCCGAGATCGGCGAGCGACTGTGGCCGTCGAGCGATCGCTACCACCGCACGTGCCTCGACTTCCCATTGCCGTTGATCGCCTCCGTCAACGGCCCGGCGCTCGCCGGCGGCTTCGATCTCGCGGTGATGTGCGATGTCCGCATCGCGGCGGACAGCGCCGCGTTCGCCCATCCGGAGGTCACGTTCGGCGACGTCGTCTACGGGCCGTTGCACGACCTGGTGGGTGGGGCGGTGGCGCGCGAGCTCTGCCTCACCGGTCGGCGCATCGACGCAGAAGATGCCCTGCGGATGCATCTCGTGGCATCAGTCGTTCCGCCGCGCCGAGCTCGACTCGGAGACGCGCCGGTACGCGTCGATGGTGACGCAAGCACCACGCGAGCTGCTGCTGCGCACGAAGGCGAAGATCAAGCGGCGCGCCGACATCACCCAGGGCGAAACCCTCGATCTCTGAGCGCACTGATGAGCGATCGCGGCCCGCCGGGTGAGGACGAGCTCGAAGCGCTCGCTGCGTACATCACCGATCTCGGAGGGACGCCGGCCGAGATCGAACGGGCCATGCAGCTCCACAGCCTGGGGCCACTCGCGCTCGACCTCGCGTTGAGGCCGGACGGTCCATCTGTTTCGTTCGACACCTTCCTCGCCGAGACGCATCTCGATCCCGGCGAGGTCCGGCGGCTGTGGACCGCGCTCGGCCTGCCCGAGTCGCCGCCGATGCCGTTTCCTGTGACGCCCGACATCGCGCGAGCGATCGAGGCGCTCGCCTTCGTCACGCCCCACCTCGGCGAGGAGTCGGTGCTCGGACTCGCACGCGTCATCGGCTCATCGGTGGCGCGCATCGCGGAGGCGCTCGCGAGCGCGACACGCGTCGGCGTCGAGATCCCGCAGATCGACACCGGCGTCTCCTACGCCGAAGTCGCGCGCAGCTACAGCTCGATCGCGGGCGAGCTGCTTCCGGTGCTGTGGGACGCGATCGGAGCGATCTTCCGGCGTCACCTCGTCCTCGTGTCCTATGGACGTTGGTCGACGGACGACGAACGGGTCGCGGTGACGGTCGAGCGCACGATCGGTTTCGTCGATCTGGTCGGCAGCACCGACGTGCTGCGCACCGTGTCGGTCGGTGAGACGGCCGCGCTGGTCAACCGATTCGAGCAGGTCGTGTGGGACGTCGTGACGGCCGCGGGCGGCAGGGTGGTGAAGCTCATCGGCGACGAGGCGATGTTCGTCGTCGAGGGCGCGTCCGACGCGTGCCGGCTTGCGCTGGCGTTGCTCGAGTCCTCGCCGGACCCAGTCCGAGTGGGGCTCGCCGAAGGTCCTGCCGTGGCGCTGCACGGCGACTACTACGGACCGGTGGTCAACCTCGCGGCGCGGCTGGTTTCCGTCGCGCCGCCGTCGTCGGTGATCGTGTCCGACACCGTGCGGGACCAGGGGAGCGGTGACCTCACCTTCGAGCCGTTCGAGACCGGGCCGCTGCGGGGTTTCACGGACGTCACGACCGCGTTCCTGGTCGGGCGCTCCAGGTCCCTACCGTCCAGTAGGTAGGCTGCTCGGACCTCCGTTTCCCGAGCCCTCCAGAGGATCACGTGCGTCGTCGCAATCCCGTGAGCTGGCGGACGTCCGCGCCCTTCATCGTGTGCCACTTCTTGCCGCTGCTCGGTCTGTGGACCGGCGTGCACCCGATCGACCTCGTGCTGCTCGTCGTTCTGTACTGGGTGCGGATGTTCTTCATCACGGCCGGCTACCACCGGTACTTCGCGCACAAGTCGTACCGGACGAGCCGCGCCATGCAGTTCGTGCTGGCCTACGGAGGGCTCACGGCGGTGCAGCAGGGACCGCTGTGGTGGGCCGCACACCACCGGACCCATCACAAGTACACGGACACGGATCGTGACCCGCATTCGCCGCGCCGCGGCTTCATCTGGAGCCACGTCGGCTGGCTCCTGTCGGGACAGTACGGCGGGACGAACTACGAGCAGATCTCGGACTTCGCCAAGTACCCCGAGTTGCGCTTCCTCGACCGCCACGACTGGATCGGACCGTGGAGCCTCGCCATCGCCTGCTTCCTCGTCGGCGGGTGGAGCGGCCTCTTCATCGGGTTCTTCGGCTCGACCGTGCTGCTCTGGCACGCGACCTTCGCCGTGAACTCGTTCGCCCATGTCTTCGGTCGTCGCCGCTACGAGACCAACGACCTCAGCCGCAACTCGCTCGGGGTCGCGCTGCTGACCGGTGGCGAGGGTTGGCACAACAACCACCACCACTATCCGCTTTCCGCCCGCCAGGGCTTCTACTGGTGGGAGCTCGACATGACGTTCCTCGCGCTGCGAGGGCTCGAGAAGCTGGGCCTCGTCCACGACCTGCGTGAGCCCACTGCCGCGGCTCGCGACGCCCGGCGGGTGACAATGAACGTATGACCGCCCGCAACCGCGTCCTCTCTGCGGTCGCGGTTGGACTGATCGTCTTCGCCCTCGTCTTCCTCGAAGAGGCATGGCAGGTGGCGATGCTGGCGGGATGGAACACGGCGGCGCTCACGCTGGTCGTGTGGACGCTCCTCGTCGTGTGGGAGAAGGACGGTGCGGCCACCGCCGCAGCCGCGACGCGAGTGGATGACTCGCGCGCCACCGCAGACCTGCTTCTGGTCTCGGCCGCAGTCGCGAGCCTGGCCGGCATCGCGTTCGGCCTCGTGAAGGGGGCGCAGGAAGGCGGAACGCTCGAGGCCACGCTCGCCGGCTTCGCGGTGATGAGCATCGTGCTGTCGTGGCTGCTCGTGCAGGTCGTCTACATGCTGCGGTACGCGAGGCTGTACTACTCGCACGGCGGGGGCATCGACTTCAACGAGGACAAGGAACCCGACTACCGCGACTTCGCGTACCTCGCGTTCACGATCGGGATGACCTATCAGGTGTCCGACACAAACCTCACGACGACCGAGGTCCGGCGCGCCGCCCTTCGCCACGCACTGCTGTCCTTCGTCTTCGGGACGTCGATCATCGCCGTGATGATCAACGTCGTCGCCGGCCTGCTGAATCTCTGACACTCGCAGCCGCGAAATGCCCAGCCCCGTCGGAGGCGGTGGCAACCAGACCGACACTTCGCGGCCCCGATGGCGTGCTCGCTGTGCGTTCTGCCGATGACATCGGCTCGCTCTTGAACGAAATGCCCTCGAGTTGCAGGCTGAGGTCATGGCGTCGGTGCCGGCCGAAGTGGAGCTCCACGAGGACCATCCCGGCTTCAGGGACGGTGCGTACCGAGCGAGACGGGCGCGCATCGCGTCGATCGCGACGACGTACGTGCCCGGCGCGCCGATCCCCGAGGTGCCGTACACCGACGTCGAGAATCAGGTGTGGAACACCGTGTCGACGCAGCTCGCCGCGAAGCACGCGCGCGTCGCGTGCCGCGCCTACCGCGAGTCGACCGCGCTGCTGGACCTTCCGACGGACCGCGTCCCACAGTTGCAGGAGGTCAACGAACGGCTGCGTGCTCTGACCGGCTTTCAGGTTCGTCCTGTCGCCGGACTCGTCCCCGCACGCGACTTCTACGGAGCACTCGCCGATCGCACGTTCATGGCCACCCAATACGTGCGCCATCACTCCGTTCCCTTCTACACGCCCGAACCGGACGTGATCCACGAGTTGATCGGGCACGTGTGCATGCTCGGGTCGACATCGTTCGCGAACCTGTACGAGCGCGCCGGCGCGGCCTCGCGGCGCACGACGTCGGCGGACGCGCTGGAGTTCTTCTCGCGCGTGTTCTGGTTCACCATCGAATTCGGCGTGGTGTGGGAGAGCGGCGAGTTGCGCGCGTACGGAGCGGGGTTGCTGTCGTCGTACGGCGAGCTCGATGTGTTCCGGCGCGCCGAGTTGCGCGCGTGGGATGTCGACGCGATGGGGACGACCGAGTACGACATCACGACCTACCAACCGGTGCTGTTCGCGGCTGCGTCCGAGGCGGATCTCGTGCGCGACCTCAGCCGCTTCTTCGATCTGTACGACGAGCACCTGTTCCGGTCAGGGGTACTCCGCGCGCACGTTGCCTAGCCGCGTGTTGCCGTGCGCCCGTGTGCCGTCGGCGTGCAGCACGGCGACGTCGAACCCCCGGTAGCGCTCTCGGAACCTGATCGCGATCCAGTCTGCGACGGTTCGCTCGTCGGGCAGCTTGCGGGCGAAATCGAAGCTCGGCACGTCGTGCATGTCGCTGCGCACATCGCGCCCGTCGTGGTGCAGGAACGCGACCCGAAAGCCCTCGAGCCGTTCGATCTGGCGCTCGACGGAGCGCACCAGAGGCACGAGTCAGACTACGTCCGTTGCCTCCGACGGTCCTTTGCTGCGAGCCGACCGTCGTGGTTAGCGTCCCGCGAATGGACATCTCCGGAGCATCAGCAATCGTCACCGGCGGAGCCTCGGGGCTCGGTGAAGCCACTGCACGACTGCTCGCAGGACAGCGGCGCGAACGTCGTCGTCGCCGACCTGCAGGACGACAAGGGCGAGGCTGTCGCGAAGGAGCTGGGTGGCACCTTCGTCCATACCGATGTCACGACGGAGGACCAGGTCATCGCCGCGATCGAGGCCGCCAAAGACCTCGGCCCGCTGCCGCGTCCTCATGAACTGCGCCGGCATCGGTTGGCCGCAGCGCACCATCGGCAAGGACGGCGAATACTCGTCTGCGCACGGACTCGACATCTTCACGAAGGTCGTCACGATCAACTTGATCGGCACGTTCAACTGCATCCGGCTCGCAGCGACGGCGATGAGCCAGACCGAGCCGCTCGACGAGAACGGTGAGCGCGGCGCGATCGTGAACACCGCGTCGGTCGCCGCGTTCGACGGGCAGATCGGCCAGGCCGCGTACTCGGCATCGAAGGGTGGCGTCGTCGGGATGACGTTGCCGATCGCACGCGATCTCGCCGCGGTCGGCATCCGGGTGAACACCATCGCTCCCGGGCTGATCGACACGCCCATCTACGGGCAGGGCGACGGCGCGGAGCAGTTCAAGGACCGGCTGAAGGTCGGCGTGTTGTTCCCGCACCGGCTCGGCACGTCCGAGGAGTTCGCCACACTCGCGGTCGAGTTGGTCACCAACAGCTACATGAACGCGGAGACCATCCGCGTCGACGGCGGCATCCGCATGCAGCCGAAGTGACCGGGCCGGTCTCGAGTTAGCGATGCGCTACATCGACGTAGGCGGTGAGCACCTCTCGGTCATCGGGGTCGGCGCGTGGCAGTTCGGCTCGCGTGACTGGGCGTACGGCGACGAGTACGCGAGCACGACGGCGATCGAGATCGTCCATCGTGCGCTCGACCTCGGCGTCAACGTCCTCGACACCGCCGAGGCGTACGGGTTCGGCAAGTCCGAGCGCATCGTCGGCAAGGCCATCGCCGATCGGCGCGACCGCGCGTGGGTCGCGTCGAAGCTCATGCCGGTGGTTCCGCCGGTGGGACCGGGCTTCATCGAGAGCCGCGGGCGCAAGTCGTTGCAGCGACTCGGCATCGATGTCCTCGATCTGTACCAGGTGCACTGGCCGAACCCTGTGTTGCCGAAGAAGACGCTCGCCGACGGGCTGCGCCGGCTGATCGAGACGGGCGTCGTCCGACGCGTCGGCGTGAGCAACTACTCGCGCGCCGGCTGGGAGGCACTCGAGCGAGAGCTGGGCACGACCATCCTGTCCAACCAGGTGCAGTACAGCCTCGCTACTCGGAAGCCCGACCGTGAGCTGCTGCCGTTCGCGCAGCAGAGCGATCGGTTGATCATCGCCTACAGCCCGCTCGCACAAGGCCTGCTCGGCGCCAAGTACGACGCCGGCAACGTGCCACGAGACGTACGGCGCAACAACCCGCTCTTCCTCCCGGAGAACCTCGAACGGGCCGGACCCCTGCTCGACGCGTTGCGCGAGATCGCCGCCGCGCACGATGCGACCCCAGCGCAGGTGGCTCTGGCGTGGGTGGTCCGGCGGCCGAACGTCATCGCCATCCCCGGCGCTTCGAGCGTCGAGCAGCTCGAGGCGAACGTCGCCGCTGCCGACCTCGAGCTGAGCGACGAAGATGACGCCCGTCTGACCGAGGCGTCCGACCGGTTCGATCCGATCCGCGGCGCGGCGGCGGTGCCGAAGTTGCTGACCAACCGGCTGAAGAGGTGAGCGGGGCGGGGGGATTTTCCGTCTCGTAACACGGCATCAGTACGATGCCGCGTCGTGCCCACCCCCCTAGGGCACGGGAGGTGGGTGTTCGTGCACGTCGTCGTGGTCGGGTGTGGCCGGGTCGGTTCCGGCCTCGCCGAAGCCGTTGAGGCGGCAGGTCACACGGTTGGGATCATCGATCGTCGAGAGCAGGCGTTCCGGCGTCTCTCGCCGTCGTTCTCCGGGAAGAAGCTCGTGGGTGTCGGCTTCGACCGCTCCAGGCTGGAAGAAGCCGGGATCAAGGAAGCGTTCGCGGTGGCGTCGGTGACCAACGGTGACAACTCGAACATCATGATCGCCCGCGTCGCCAAGGAGACGTACGGGATCGACAACGTGGTCGCCCGCATCTACGACCCCCGTCGCGCTGCCATCTACGAGCGCCTCGGCATCCCGACGGTCGCCACGGTCCAGTGGACGATCGAGCGCGTGCTGCGCCGCATCCTTCCCGAGTCCCACGCGGTGGAGTGGATCGACCCGAGCGCTCACGTCTGCCTGCTCGAGCGTCAGGTGCCGGCCAACTGGGCCGGGCACGACGTGACCGAGCTCGAGATGGAAGGCGACGCCCGGGTGATCGCCGTGGCGCGGCTGGGCGTGTCGCAGCTGACCCGCCCGGGCCTGGTGATTCAGGACGGAGACGTCGTGTACGCCGCAGTCAGTGGTGACAAGATCGCGGCGTTCGACGAACGATTGAGTGGTAGCGCGACGGCGGGAGCGCATTGATGCGAGTGGTCATCGCCGGTGGCGGCAAGGTCGGAACGTTCATCGCCAGCGAGTTGCACAGCGCTGGCCACGACGTGCTGCTCGTCGAAGTCGATCCCGATCGTGTGCGGCAGGCCGAGTCCTTCAACGATCCGCCGGGTGTGCAGTGGCTCGTCGCCGACGCCTGCGAGGTGAGTGAGCTCGCGAAAGCCGAGCCCGAGAAGGCCGATGTGGTCGCCGCGGTCACGGGCGATGACGAGGACAACCTCGTCATCTCGTTGCTCGCCAAGCAGGAGTTCGCGGTGCCTCGGGTCGTCGCGCGCGTGAACAACCCGAAGAACGACTGGATGTTCAACGAGATGTGGGGCGTCGACGTCTCCGTCTCGACCCCTCATCTGCTGACCGCGCTGGTGGAAGAGGCGGTCTCCGTGGGCAGCCTGGTCCGGCTGCTGAGCTTCGAAGGCGGCCGCGCCGGGCTCGTCGAGGTGACCCTCGCGCCGGGATCGCCGGCCATCGACCGCGAGATCGTCGAGCTCGGCTTCCCTCGCGACTCGACGGTCGTGGCGATCCTCCGGCAGGACCACGTGGTCGTGCCGCGAGGCGATACGCCGCTGCTCGAGGGCGACGAAGTGTTGGTGCTGGTGACGCCGGACAGCGAGGACGCCGTCCGCCAGCTCCTCATCGGGCCGTGACGGGATGACGTTCCGATGGCCTCGATAGTCAAGCGTGTCCTCGTCGGGCGGCCGCTCGCCTCTGCCGAGGAAGCCCATCAGCGGCTGCCGAAGACGGTGGCACTGCCGGTGTTCGCGTCGGACGCCATCTCGTCGACGGCGTACGCGACCGAGGAGATCCTCCTCGTGCTCGTCCCCGCCGCGGGCTTGTCGGTCGCGCTGTCCAAGCTGGTCCCGCTCGCGATCGTGGTCGTGATCCTACTCGCCATCGTGGTGACGTCGTATCGCCAGACGGTGTTCGCCTACCCGAGCGGTGGAGGGTCGTACATCGTCTCGCGCGAGAACCTGGGCGAGCTCCCGTCGCTGATCGCGGGCGCGTCGTTGCTCGTGGACTACATCCTCACCGTCGCGGTATCGATCTCCGCCGGCGTCGCGGCCATCCTGTCGGCCGCGCAGAACGACACGCTGTTCGAGTTGCGCGTCCCGATCTGTCTCGCCTGTGTGTTGGTGATGATGCTCGCCAACCTGCGCGGCCTGAAGGAGTCCGGCACCATCTTCGCCGGACCCACGTACGTGTACATCGTGTCGCTCGGACTGCTGCTCGCCTGGGGGCTGTTCCAATCGTTCACCGGCCGCCTCCAGCCGCTGCCGCCGAACACCGAGCAACTGCAACAGCTCACCGGCGGCACCGTGACGGGCTTGTCGCTCCTGATCCTGTTGCGCGCGTTCTCGTCGGGCGCCATCGCGCTGTCGGGTGTCGAAGCGATCTCGAACGGCGTTCCCGCGTTCCGCAAGCCCGAGTCGAAGAACGCAGCGACAACGCTCACGATCATGGCCGCGATCATGGGGACGTACTTCTTCGGCATCGCGGTGCTCGCGCACCGGTTGGCGCCCACGCCCTCCGAGAACGAGACGCTGCTGTCGATCATGGGCCGCGCCGTCTTCGGTAGCGGCACGCCGCTGTACCTGATCCTGCAGATCTCGACGTTCGCCATCCTGGTGCTCGCCGCGAACACCGCGTACGCAGACTTCCCCCGGCTGTCGTCGATCATCGCCCGCGACGGATACCTCCCCCGCCAGTTGGCCAACCGAGGCGACCGGTTGGTTTTCTCGAACGGCATCCTCGTGCTGTCCGGCGCCGCCGCGATCCTGATCATCGGCTTCGGTGGCCAGACCAGCCTGTTGATCCAGCTCTACGCGGTCGGTGTGTTCACCGGGTTCACGCTGTCGCAGGCGGGCATGGTCGTGCACCACTGGCGCTTGCGTGAGCCGCGCTGGAGGGCAGGCCTCGCCATCAACGCGACGGGCACGTTCGCCACCGGACTGGTTGCCGTCATCGTGCTGGTCTCGAAGTTCACGAAGGGCGCGTGGATCCCTGCCGTGTTGATCCCGCTGATCGTCTTGTTCTTCAAGTCCATCAAGCGCCACTACGTCCGCGTCGAGGACGCGCTCGAGGTCGGCGACTCCTACCGGCAGCCGCGGCACACGCACACCGTCGTCGTGCTCGTCGGACAGGTGAATCGGGCCACGCTCGCGGCGCTGAGCTACGCCAAGTCGCTGTCGCCGGACCGTCTCGTCGCCATGTCGGTCGTCACCGGACCGGAAGAAGCCGAGGAGATCCAGAAGCAGTGGGCTGAGCACAGCCTCGTCATCGCGCTCGAGATCAAGCTGTCGCCGTACCGCGACCTCACCGGCTCGGTCGTCGAGTTCATCGACGAGCTCGATCAGGCGTATGACAACGACATCGTCACCGTGGTGCTGCCGGAGTTCGTGCTGACGCGCTGGTGGCAGCAGCTCCTCCACAACCAGAGCGCTCTCATGTTGAAGGCGCGTTTGCTGTTTCGCCGCAACACCGTCGTCGTGTCCGTCCCGTACCACATCGAACACGGCAAGGTCGAAGTCATCGGCGACCCGTAACCATCCCTTCGTTCGCGCTAGGTCTGGGGGAGCAGCGTGTAGGCGGGGTTGAGGAGCACGGTGCGGTTGCCTTCTTTGCGGGCGACGCCCTCGAGGACGACACCGCGGCCTGGGTCGACACCGGGGATGCGTTTGCGTCCGAGGAACACGGCGACGGCGCGGCCGCTGCCGTCCGACACGGTGACCTCGAGGGACGGACTCCCCGACCGCGGCACCACCCGCAGGCCCTGCACCTCACCGGCGATGCGGCACGGTTCCCGCAGCGGCGCCTCGGAGACCTTGCCGATCCCGAGCCCGCAATATCGGTCCTCCAAGCGCATGCGGTCGAGCTCGGCTACCGGCTGGCCGAGTCGGCGGCGAGCGCGATCTCGAATACCCACGCTCAGGAGGATACGCGGACCAGCCTCGTCGCCACGGCGGCCGCGGCGATGAGTGGCAACGCAAGGGCCCACGTCCCGAGCCGCATCGTGAGCAGCGTGTCGGTCCACTCGCCGGGGCGCACCTCCGCACCCGAGACTGCAGCGCGGGAACCGTCTCGCTGGCGCAGAGGCCGCGTATGGCCGCTCTTGCGTCCTCAGGCAGGCACGGTCTCCAGCTCGTAGACCGGGTTCAAGATGGCCAATCGGCGCTGGTGGGCCCCGACCATGCCTTCGGCCCGCAACACCGTCCCCAGCCGGACGCCGGCGAGATGGCGCCGCGCCAGGAAGACGAGCGTGAGCCCACCGGTCTCGTCGGCCAGGACGACTTCGAGGGTGGGGTTGTCGCCCCACGGCCGGACCCGCAGCGACCGGACGCGCCCGCGGATGCCGGCACGCTGGCGGAACTGCACGTCACCGATCGGGATCACTGGATCGGTCACAGGGTGATCTCCTCGAATGGCGCGGGCGGGACCAGTTCGGGCTCGCTGCCGAGGTGGTAGGGCACGAAAGTCACGTTGGCGTGCGGCATACGAGCGAGCGCCTTCGCGATCGCGTCGCTCGTGCGGTCGTGCAGCAGCCGATGCCAGAACCGCCGGTAGTGGCGACGGGGGACGAGCACCGTGACCTCGGTCCGTCCATCGGCCATGGCCTCGCACACGACCTCGAGCACCGACCGCACGATCCGCCGATCCGGGCAGTCGACCAGCTCGAGCGGGAATCGCGACAGGCCGAGGCGCAGCCAGTCGTTCATCAGCCGCTCGGCTTTCTCGAGATCGGTCGCGGCGTGGACCGCGCGCACCTCGTCAGGCGTGAGGCTCCGCGCGTACTGGATGCCCTTCGCCGCTGACCGGTCCAGCTCGTCGACGAGCAACAGCACCGTGTGGCGGTGGAACACGGGGGCCTCCGCGGCGGCGCGCACGTCGGCGGCGAGCTCCTTGGCTTCCGCTTCGTACTGCTTGTTCAGGCGCGTCAGCGCGTACACCATGACCGGGACGATCACGAGGATGACCCACGCGCCGAGCGGCTGACCCGGCGGCTTGAACTTCGTCACGATGATGACGACGTCGACGATGAGCGACAGCATGGCGCCCGTTGCGTTGACGAACAGGCCCTTGCGCCAGCCGGGCTCCTTCTTGCGGATGTGGTGTCGAGCCATGCCCGCCTGGCTCATCGTGAAGCTGGTGAACACGCCGACGGCGTAGAGCGGGATCAGGTGGTCGACACGCGCTCCGGTGATGACGATGAGCACGGCCGCGGTGCAGGCGAGCGCGAGGACGCCGTTCGAGAACACCAAGCGGTGACCGCGTTTGGTCAACTGCTTCGGCATGAACGCGTCGCCGGCATGGAAGCTCGCCAGCCGGGGGAAGTCGGCGAAGCTCGTGTTGGCCGCGAGGACGAGGATGAGCATCGTCCCGGCCTGGAGCCCGATGAAGAGGAGGTGACCGACCGTTCCGCCGCCGAACACCGCTTTGCCGACCTGGGAGATGACCGTTGGTGTTCCCTCGACGTAGGGAATCGGATGCACCTTCGTGGCGAGCGCAGACAAGCCGATGAACAGCGTGCCGAGCGTTGCGCCCATGATCACGAGCGTGCGTCGCGCGTTGACCCATTCCGGCTTGCGGAAGGCGGTGACACCGTTGGAGATCGCCTCGACGCCGGTGACCGCAGCGCCTCCGGAGGCGAATGCCTTCAGCACGATCCACAGTCCAGCGCCGAAGAACAGCCCGGCGCCGAGCGCATCGTGTGCGAACGGGACCTGTCCGGTCGTATCGAGTGACGCGGGATGCAGATCGCCGGCCATCGCCTTGGCCGCGCCCATGACCAACATCAGGAGCATGATCGCGATGAAGAAGTAGGTGGGGAGCGCGAACAGCTTGCCGGACTCCTTGACGCCCCGCAGGTTCCCGTAGGCGATGAGGGCGACGAAGCCGAGCGCGATCACGACGTTGTACGGCGCGAGCGCCGGCACGGCCGACGTCAGCGCGTCGGTGCCGGCTGCCGTCGACACGGCCACGGTGAGGACGTAGTCGGTGAGTAGCGAGACGCCGGCCACCTGCGCGGGAAGCAGCCCGAAGTTGTCGCGCGTGACCATGTACGCGCCACCGGCCGTCGGGTACTCCTTGATCGTCTCTCGATAGGAGAGGATCAAGAAGAAGAGGACGACGATCAGCGCGCTCGTGATCGGCAGCACGAGGCTGAACGCGAAGACGCCGACGACCGGGATGAGGACTCGCAGGATCTCTTCGGTCGCGTACGCGGACGACGAGATGCAGTCCGACGAGAACACGGCGAGCGCCGTCGGGATGCCGAGCCTCTCGTGCTCGAGCTCCTGCGTGTGCAGCGGCGGGCCGAGGAGGCGGTTCTTGACCCGGTACGAACGCGTCTCGGGGACGTCGAGCTCGAGGGCCGGCGGGAGCGGTCGGAGCAGCGCGTCAGCCGCGCTTGGCGTGGCAGGAGGCGCGGAAGCGGCCCCGGTCGGAGTAGCGGCCGGTGCTCGCGTCAGGTCGAGATCCGGCTCGGCGGTCTGGGTCACATGTTGAGCACACAGTGCGTGACATCAAGAACACGTCAAGGCGTTGGGCCGAGGCATCAAGATCACGTCAAGATCCCTGTGTGGGTATCTCTCGGCGGCCGCTCGGCCGTCTCGGCGCCACGCTGCTCGGCATCGCTCTCGTTGCGGGCACGGCCGCGCTCTTGATCCCCTTCCGCGCCCGCACGAGCACGGCGACCGACGCGCTCGCACTGGTCGTGCCGGTCGTCGTTGCCGCGTGGGCGGGCGGACGGCTCGCCGCGCTCGTGACCGCCGGGGTCGCCGCGGTCACGCTCGAGGTCTTCTTCCTGCCGCCGTACAACACGTTCAAGCTCGACCTCGTCGACGACGCGGTCGCGCTCGGGGTGTTCACCGCGGTCGCGCTCGCGGTCGGGACGCTGGTCGCCGCGGAGGGCGAGCGGCGGCGCGTCGCCGAGCAGCGCGCCGCGGAGATCGAGGCGCTGTACGAGCAGCAGCGACGCCTGCTCGACGCGCAGGATCGTCTCACGGCGGAAGCGGCGCAGCTGCAACAGTTGGGCGACGATCGTTCGGCTCTGTTGCGTTCGGTATCCCACGATCTGCGGACGCCGCTCGTCACGATCAGGGCCGTGACCTCCGACCTTCGTGACGGCACGGACTACGACGACGCCGTCCGCGACGAGCTGCTCGATCTCGTCGGTGACGAGGCGGAACGGCTCGACCGGCTCGTCGCGAACCTGCTCAGCCTGAGCCGGGTCGAGAGCGGTTCGCTCACACCGGATCGGCAGGCGCTGTCACTCGACGAGCTGCTGACCGATCGAGTGCGCAAGCTGAACCGCGTGCTTCGCAACGTGCGCGTGCAGATGGACGTGCCGTTCACGCTTCCGCTCGCCGACGGCGACTACACGCTCGTGGACCAGGTGGTCACCAACCTGCTCGAGAACGCGGCCCGGCACACGCCGGACGGGAGCACCGTGCGCGTCCGCGCGCGCGAGCACGGCGGCTGGATCGAGGTCTCGGTCTCGGATCAAGGTCCTGGCGTCGACCCTGAGGATCGCGACCAGATCTTCGAACCTTTCTCGCGGGGCAAGGGATCGACGTCGAGCGGCGTCGGACTAGCGATCTGCAAGGCCATCGTGGAGGCCCACGGCGGATCGATCGCGGTGAAGTCCGCGACGGCGAACGGCCGCGGCGGCGCGACGTTCGTGTTCACGTTGCCCGTGCATCGGCAATGACCGCGCCACAGGTCATCCTCGTGATCGAGGACACGCCGGCGATCGGCCGAGCGCTGCGGGCCGCCCTCGAGGCCCGCGGCTACCGCGCCGTCGTCGCCACCACCGGCCAGCAAGGCATCGACGCGGCGGCGACGAACGATCCCGCCGCGATCATCCTCGACCTCGGCCTTCCCGACATCGACGGCAACGACGTGTGCCGCCGCATCCGCGGCTGGTCCGACGTCCCGATCATCGTGCTGACGGTGGACGACAGCGAGCATCGCAAGGTCGAGACGCTCGACGTCGGCGCAGACGACTACGTCACGAAGCCGTTCTCGACGCCCGAGCTACTGGCCCGCCTCCGAGTCGCTCTGCGTCGCCGCCGCGCCGTCGACGGCGAGCCGCCGGATCCGATCCTGACCGTCGGCGACGTCGTGGTCGATGTTCCCCACCACCGGGTCAGCGTGGCGGGTGAGGAGGTCGAGCTCACGCCGAAGGAGTTCGCGTTCCTCGCGCTCCTCGCTCGCCACCCGGGGCGAGTGCTCACGCACCGGACGATCCTCCAGGAGGTGTGGGGCCCGGAGTACGGCAGCGAGACGCAGTACCTGCGCGTGTACGCGAGCCAGTTGCGAAAGAAGCTCGGCGAGGATCCCGCCGCGCCGCGCCTGGTCACCGAACCGGGTGTCGGCTACCGCTTGCTCGACCGCGGCAGTCCCTGAGCCGCGACCGAGCGCGCCATACGCTCTCGTTCGTGGCCCATGGCGATTCGCTCGAACCCAAGGGAAGGCACGTTCCGCCGTCTCTGATCGGCGCAGTGGCTCTTGCCGCGATCGTCATCATCTTCGTCCTCCAGAACACGCACCGGGTCCCGATCCACTTCCTGTGGTTCGAGCGCGACGCGCAGCTCTGGCTCATGCTGCTCATCACGGCCGCCGTCTCCATCGGCGCCGCCGAGCTGTTCTCGATGTACCTCCGCCACCGCCGCGAGGATTGACCCGCCGCCCGGTCCGTTCGACGCCGGGTCTGCACACAGTGCGGGTGGTCAGAGCAGGTGGAGGCGGCGGGCGAGGTCGCTGCAGAGCGTCCGGTCGGGATCGACCGAGTCCCTGATCTCGCGCCACTCGTCGAGCCGCGGGTACATCAACGGAAGCAGCTCGGGTCGCAAGCGGCTGTCCTTGGCGAGGTAGACGCGCCCGCCCGCCTCGACGACGTCTTCGTCGAGATCGTCGAGCAGCACCGCGAGCTCCGGGCCGTGGGCCACGGGCAGGTCGAGCGCGAGCGTCCAGCCCGGCATCGGAAACGAGATCGGTCCCGGATTGGCGGCGCCGAAGCGCTTGAGCACCGCGAGGAACGACGGCAGCCCTTCGCTGCTCAACGCCTCGACGACGCGCTGCAACGTTCGCTCGTGCCCGGTGGGGATGACCGCCTGCCATTGCAGGAACCCTCGTGGTCCGTAGAGCCGGTTCCAGTGGTCGAACATGTCGAGGGGATGGAAGAACTGGGGGATCGTCTGCAGCTCCGCGACCCGATGGCGCGGTGCACGGCGGTACCAGAACTCGTTGAACGCGCGCGACGGTCGCCTTGTTCAGCAGTCCCGACGGCGCCGGCGGCGCGGGGATCAAGCGGCGAGGCGGAAGCCGCAGCGGATCACCTCGTCGTCCGGGTGGCAGCGCATCCAGCGGCGCGAAGTCGCCCCGCGTGAGGACCGACCGGCCCATGGTGCGGCCGGTGGCCATGAGGTCGATCCAGGCAACGGAGTAGTGATAGCGATCGTCGCCTTCGACCATCATCGCCATCACCGTGTCGAGGTCGTGCACCCGATCGGTGTCGACGGACACGAGGCTGCTCTCGATCCGCGGCATCGCCATGGTGACGTCGAGGATCACGCCCGTGAGGCCCATCCCGCCCGCGGTGGCCCAGAACAGCTCGGGCTGCTGATCGTCGCCTGGCCCGATGTCGAGCACCTTCCCGCCGGGGATCGCAAGACGAAGCGAGCGCACGTGGTTCGTGAACGAGCCGTCGGTGTGATGGTTCTTGCCGTGGACGTCCGCGGCAACGGCTCCGCCCACGGTGACGAACCGCGTGCCGGGGCTCGCCGGCACGAAGTAGCCCTGCGGCACCGCCGCGGCGATGAGATCGTCCAGGCTCGTGCCCGCAGGAACCGTTACGACGCCGTCGACGATCGGGATCTGCCCCGTGAGGCCCGACTTCGTCGTGTCGAGGACGACGCCGCCGGCGTTCTGGGCCGCGTCGCCGTAGGAGCGGCCGAGGCCGCGGGCGATGACGCCGCGGTAACCGGGCTCGACCAGCGCGTCAGTGAGGGCGTCGACGTGCGCGGGCCCGTGCACGTCCGCCGCAGACGGCATCGCCCGTCCCCACCCGGTCAGCAGCGTCTTGTCGTCGCTCATCAGGTCGTGTGCACGCCGAGGCCGAAGATGACGAGCCAGAACAACCCGATCAACTGCAGCGCCCGGTCGGACAGGACGATCTCTTCAGGTGCTTCACCTTTTCCTTGATCGACCAGAAGGGCGTACCGCAAGAGGCCCAACACGAAAGGAAGGATCGAGAGCTGGTACCACGGCACGCTGGCGTTGGTCTCGTGCGCCTTCTCGAACGCCCACAAGCAGTAACCGACGAGGACGGTACCGGAGGTCACCGCGCGCAGGTACGCGAGGTAGCTCTCGGAGTACTCGCCGAGCGTGGCGCGGGTCGTGTGCGCGTCTTCTCCCATGCGCGCTCGTTCGGCGTGGCGCTTTCCCGTGACCATGAACAGCGAACCGAACGACGCGACGATGAAGAACCAGTCGGAGATCGGCACGCCTGTCGCGGTCGCGCCGCCGATGGCCCGCAGGACGAAGCCGGCAGCCACGGCCACGATGTCGAAGACGGCGACGTGCTTCAGCCACATCGAGTACGCCGTCGTGACCGCCACGTAGGCGGCGACGGTCACGGCCAGCTGCCACCGTGCGGTGAACGACAGTCCGATGCCGGCGATGATCAGCGTCACGCCGATGGCCCGTGCCGCGGGGACGCTCAGCTGGCCGGCGGCGATGGGCCGGTTGCGCTTGACGGGGTGAAGGCGATCCGCCTCGACGTCGGCGGCATCGTTGAGGAAGTAGGTGCCGCTCGCCGCGAAGCAGAAGCAGACGAAGGCGACGATCGTCTGGACCAGAGGCGTCACCTGGGTGAGCACGCCCGCCGCACCGGGCGCGGCGAACACGAGGACGTTCTTCGACCACTGGCGTGGGCGCGCGGTGCGGGCCACGGCGCTCAACCAGGAGCGCTCCGGCTCCTCCGGGCCGAGATCGCGCAGCTCGACCTCTTCCCGAACCATCGCTCCAGCGTATGCCGGGTGCGAGGCCTACCGGGATGCGGACACCTTCCGCCACACTGCCCGAGGCAGATGACGGAAGATGGCCATCACCCAGCGGAGCAACGGCGGCACCCACACCACTTCCTTGCCGGCCGCCAGCCCGTGCACGATCGCATCCGCCACGGCGCCGGCGTCGGTGGAGAACGGCGCCGCTTCCATGCCCGTGGTCATCTTCGTGGTGACGAAGCCGGGCCGGACCACCATCAGGTTGACTCCCGATCCCACGAGGCTGTCGCCGAGACCCTGCGCAAATGCGTCGATTGCGGCCTTCGTCGACCCATACACGAAGTTCGACTTCCGGACCCGCTCGCCGGCGACCGACGACAGCACGACGATCGTGCCGTGCCCCTGGCGGCGCAGCGCGCGGGCCGCAGCGAGGCCGCTCGACACGGCGCCCACGTAGTTGACCCGGGCCAGCTCGGCCGCCGCCTCGGGATCGTCGTCGAACACCTCCTGGTCGCCGAGCACCCCGAAGGCGATGAGGACGAGATCGACGTCCCCACCCTCGAAGCACGACTCGATCACCGCGGTGTGCGAGCCGGTGTCGAGTGCGTCGAACGCGACGGTGCGGACGGTGGTCGCGCCCGCGGTCGTCAGCGCCTGCACGTCGCCGGCGAGCTCGTCTGGCCGGCGCGCCGCGAGCACGACCGTGCGACAACCCTGCGCGACCAACCGGCGCAACGTCGCCTGCGCGATGTCGGATCCACCGCCGAGCACGACGGCGGACTGGACGGCACCGAGTGCGTTCTTCATCGGGCGGTCACCACCTGGACGGTGAACGCGACCAGGATCGCCAATCCGCACAGCAGCGCAGCGATGATGAGGCGGCGGGTGCTCATGTCTGGTCGCTCATGTCGGCGCCGGACATTACCCGGGTTCCGACATCAACTTGCTCGCCGTGCGGGCTCGTCGCTGGCGCCTTCCCTCGCCGCTGGGTTCCGACATCAACTTGCTCGCCCGTGCGGGCTCGTTCGTTGATGCGTGCGGCTCGTCGCTGGCGCCTTCCCTCGCCGCCTACCGTTACACATCGTGAGTTCTCCCTGGACGGTTCTCGTCACCGGCGGCGCCGGTTTCATCGGTTCCAATCTCGTCGACGCGCTCATCGAGCAGGGTCACGAGGTGCGTGTCCTCGACGATCTCTCGACGGGGTACGCCGTGCAGCTCCATCCCGATGCGCGGCTGATCATCGGCGCCGTCGACGACGTCGCTCTCGTCCGCACGGCGGTCGACGGGTGCGACGTCGTGTTCCACCAGGCCGCGCACCGAGCGGTGCTGCGCTCGGTCGAGCACCCGCTCGCCACGGACACTGCGAACACGCACGGCACGCTCACGGTCCTCGATGCGGCGCGGACGACGGGCGTGCGACGGGTCGTCTATGCGTCCTCGTCGAGCGTGTACGGCGGCGCCGAGGTCCGACCGACCCCCGAGACGACGGCGCTGCTGCCGCGCTCTCCGTACGCGGTGTCGAAGCTCGCCGGCGAGCACTACTGCCGCGTGTTCACGGAACTCTACGGACTCGAGACGTTCGCGCTGCGCTACTTCAACGTGTACGGCCCGCGGCAGCGACCCGACTCGCAGTACGCGGCGGTCATCCCGCTGTTCATCGACGCCTTGAAGACGGGAGCCCCGCCGACGGTTCACGGCGACGGCAAGCAGAGCCGCGACTTCACCTACGTCAGCGATGTGGTCGCGGCGAACATCGCCGCCGCCAGCGCGCCCGCCGACGCCGCGGGACGCGCCTACAACATCGCGGGCGGTCACGAGCACTCGTTGCTCGACGTGCTCGAGAATCTCGGCCGGCTGCTCGAAGTGGAGCCTGAGCCGGTGCACACCGATCCCCGTGCCGGGGACGTCCGCTACACGTGCGCAGAAGTGACGGAGGCGGCCGACAAGCTCGGCTGGCGGGCGGAGGTCTCGTTCGAGGACGGGCTGGAGATGACCACCGCGTGGTTCAGCGAGCCCCGTCGTTAGCATCGTTCGAGTGACCGAAAAGCACCACGACGTCGTGATCATCGGCGGCGGCCCGGGTGGTTACGCGGCCGCGTTGTACGGCGCCTCGGCCGGCCTCGACATCGGCATGATCGAGAACAACAAGGTCGGCGGTACCTGCCTGCACGTCGGTTGCATCCCGGCCAAGGAGCTGCTCGAGACCGCCGCGACCTACCGCCACGTCGCGAATGCCAAGGAGTTCGGCGTCCTGTCCGATCAGCCCGGACTGGACTGGTCGGTCACGATGGACCGCAAGCAGAAGGTCGTCGACCAGCTCTACAAGGGCTTGGCGAGCCTCCTCAAGGGACGCAAGGTCACCACCTATCTGGGCACCGGCACGTTGCGGCCCGGCAAGGTCGTGGCGGTCAGCGGTGGTGAGTCGGGTGACGTCGAGCTCACGGCTGACGCGATCATCCTCGCGTCGGGATCCGTCCCCCGGACGATTCCCGGCTTCGACGTCGACGGCAAGCTGGTCGTGACGAGCGACGAGCTCCTCTCGATCGACCAGCTTCCCGGCTCGGCCGTCGTCATCGGCGGCGGCGCCATCGGTTGCGAGTTCGCGTCGATGATGAGCGACCTCGGCACGAAGGTCAGCATCCTCGAAGCGTTGCCGAAGATCCTGCCCGGCTGCGACAGCGACATCACTCAGCAGGTGCTCCGCGCGTTCAAGAAGCGCGGCATCGACGTCCGCACCGGCGTTGCCGTCACGGGCCACGTGCCGAACAAGAAGGGCAAGGGCACGACCGTGCAGTTCGGCGAGGGCGAGTCGATCGAAGTCGACCTCGTCGTCATGTCCGTCGGTCGACGGCCGTACTCCGACTCACTCGGCCTCGACAAAGCCGAGTCCGCGGTGGTCGTCGATCAGCGAGGCTTCGTCGAAGTCGACGAGCGCTGCCGCACCGCCGACGACGGCATCTACGCAGTGGGCGACGTCATCGCCACGCCGCAGCTCGCGCACGTCGGCTTCGCGGAGGGCAT
Organism: uncultured Acidimicrobiia bacterium; assembly: GCA_963721305.1. GTDB lineage: Bacteria > Actinomycetota > Acidimicrobiia > Acidimicrobiales > JACDCH01 > DATAES01. Next base: position 763,987 of record CAVRIR010000005.1, on the reverse strand, counting down.
CTGCGTCATCAAGGACATCCTCGGCGAAGATCCGGTGCCCGTCGACTACGGCAAGGTGCCGTGGTGCATCTACTGCCATCCCGAGGTCGCGTTCGCCGGCTACTCCGAGGACGCCGCGAAGGAAGCCGGCTACGACGTCGTCACGTCGAAGCATCGCTACATCGGCAACGGGCGCGCGCTGATCATCGGTGAGCCCGACGGGATGGTGAAGATCATCGCCGAGCGCGATCCGATCACCGGCAACGGCGGGCGGATCCTCGGTGTCCACATGGTCGGTCCGTGGGTGACCGAGCAGCTCGGCATGGGCTACCTGTCGGTCAACTGGGAAGCCACCGTCGACGAAGTCGCGCAGTTCATCCAGCCGCACCCATCGCTCAGCGAGCTCTTCGGTGAGTCCGTGCTGGCGATGACGGGAAGGAGCTTGCATGGCTGACGTGACGATGCCCCAGCTCGGTGAGACGGTGACCGAGGGGACGATCACCAAATGGTTCAAGCAGGTCGGTGACCAGGTCGCCGAGGACGAGGTGCTGTACGAGGTCTCGACCGACAAGGTGGACTCGGAGGTGCCGTCGCCCGCGGCCGGCTATGTGTCCGAGATCAAGGTGCCCGAGGGCGAGACCGTCGACGTCGGTGCCGTGCTCGCGGTCATCGCCGACGCGCCGCCAGGCGAAGGTGCGGGCGCTGCGCCCGCGGAGGCACAACCCGAAGCCGAGGCCGCGCCGGCCGCGGAACCCGAACCCGCTCCGGAACCGCCAGCCCGAGCCGGAACCCCAGCCCGAGCACCGCAACCGCAACCGCAACCCCAACCGCAACCCCAGCCGGTCGCCGCGGCGGCTCCTGCCCCTGCGTCTTCGGCGCCGAGCGATGGTGGCAGCAGGGTCCTCTCACCGGTCGTTCGCCGGCTGCTCGTCGAGAACAACCTCGACGCTTCGCAGATCGCCGGTACCGGCGCCGGCGGGCGCATCACCCGTAACGACGTGCTCGCGGTCATCGAGTCGAAGCCTCAGGCGAAGGCCGCGCCCGCTGCCGCGCTGCGCTGCCCGACAACCGCCCAGCCCACAACCGCCCAGCCCGCATCGGCGCAAGCCGCATCGGCTGCAGGCGGCTCGGCGCCCCGAGTCGCGGCGGCGCCCGGACAACGCGACACGCCGGTGCCGTTCTCCAACATCCGTCGGCGTACGGCCGAGCACATGATCCGGTCGAAGCAGACGTCGGCGCACGTGTACGCCGCCATCGAGGTCGACTACGAAGCGGTCGAGCGGGTGCGGCGCGCCGAGCGCGACACATGGAAGCAGGACGAGGGTTTCGGGCTCACCTATCTCCCATTCATCTCGCGTGCGGTCATCGACGCCATCCGGGAATTCCCCGAAGTCAACTCGACCATGGGCGAGAACGAGCTCGTCGTGCACAACTACGTGAACCTCGGCATCGCGGTCGACCTCGACTTCAAGGGTCTCATGGTGCCGGTCATCCACGACGCCGACACGAAGCGCATGCGGGCGATCGGTCGAGAGATCAGCGATCTCGCCGCCCGTGCGCGTTCGAAGAAGCTGAGCCCGGACGAGATCGTCAACAGCACGTTCACGATCACCAACCCGGGTCCGTTCGGCACGCTGCTCACCTTGCCGATCATCAACCAGCCGCAGGTCGCCATCCTTTCGACGGACGGCGTGCGTCGTCGCCCCGTCGTCGTCGACCTGCCCGACGGTGGTGAAGGAATCGGCATCCACTCGATCGGCAACATCGCGCTCGCGTGGGACCACCGCGCCTTCGACGGCGCCTACGCGGCTGCGTTCCTGCACGACGTGAAGACGCGCCTCGAAACCCACGACTGGGAGCAGGAGCTCTAGGCAACAGTGTTCCGACCGCGGTGGCTCGGCCGGGTCCGCTACCGCGACGCGCTCGCGCTGCAGCACGCGCTGTTCGAGCAGTCGCCTGACGACCATCTGCTGCTGCTCGAGCATCCGCACGTGTACACGCTCGGCGTGCGCGCCGACCTCGCGAACGTGCTCATCGCTCCGGAGGACGTCGGGGCCGAACTGGTCGAGGCCGATCGCGGCGGCGATGTCACGTACCACGGCCCGGGCCAGCTCGTGGGCTATCCGATCCTCACCGTCCCCGGGAAGCGGGGCGGCGGGATGGCGGACACGATCGCCTACGTCCGCTCGGTCGAGCAGCTGCTGATCGATGTGCTCGCCGACGTCGGTCTGCCCGGGGCCGGGCGCCTCGGCGGCTATCCGGGGGTGTGGATCGACGATCGCAAGATCGCGGCGATCGGCGTCCGGCTGAGCCGCGGTCGCACCATGCACGGCTTCGCGTTGAACGTCGACCCCGATCTCACGTACTTCCAGCACATCGTCCCGTGCGGCATCGCCGACAAGTCGGTCACGTCGATCGCGGCCGAGGGCGTCGACGTCGACATGCGCACGGTCGTCGACGCGGTCGTGGCGCGCGCTGCGGTGCAGTGGGGCAGCGCGGGCGTCGAACGCCAGGATGCGGTGTGGCGTGAGCACCGGCACGAGCCGTTGCCAGTGTCCGGACGGCTGGCCGAGGCGGGCGTGGTCGACGGTCTGTCGATCAGCACGCCGAAGCCCGACTTCGTGAAGGCCCGGTTGCACATCACCGACGACTACATCCGCCTCAAGCGCACGATGCGCGACCTGTCTCTGGTCACCGTCTGCGAAGAGGCGGGCTGCCCGAACATCTTCGAGTGCTGGGCCGCGGGCACCGCGACGTTCATGATCAACGGCGAACGGTGCACGCGCGCCTGCGGCTTCTGCTTGGTCGACACGCGCCATCCGTTGCCGCTCGACGCCGACGAGCCCGAGCGCGTCGCCGAAGCCGTCGAGCGCATGGGCTTGCGGTTCGCGGTGATCACGGCGGTCGCCCGCGACGATCTCGACGGCGGCGGCGCGGCTGCGTTCGCGGAAACGATCCGGGCGATACGGCGCCGGACGCCAGACGTGCAGATCGAGGTGCTCATCCCTGACTGCAAGGGCGATCCTGGCGCGCTCGACGAGATCTTCGCGGCATGCCCCGATGTCCTGAACCACAACATCGAGACCGTGCTGCGACTGCAGCGGGCCGTGCGGCCGAGCGCGTCGTACGCGCGCAGCCTCGCTGTCCTCGCCCGCGCCAAGGCCACGGGACTGCGGACGAAGTCGGGAATCATCCTCGGTCTCGGCGAGCGCGAGGACGAGGTCGTGGGCGCGCTGGCCGACCTTCGATCGGTGGGGGTCGACATCGTCACGCTCGGCCAGTACCTGCGCCCCACCGGTGAGCATCTACCGGTGGCGCGATGGTGGAAGCCCGAGGACTTCGAACGTCTCAAGGGCATGGGCGAGGCGCTCGGCATCCGCCACGTCGAGGCCTCACCGCTCACCCGGTCGAGCTACCACGCCGCCGAAGCCGCCGAGGCCCCACTCGCGATCGGCTCACGCCCGCCCGCCGCCCGTCCGCCCGTCCGCCCGTCCGCCGCCCCCGCCCCCGCCCCCGCCCCCGCCCCCGCGGCTCACATTGATGGCTGAGCGACCGGATCAGGTGGCTACGCCTTCACAGAACACCGCGTCTTCGGTTCTGTGATCGTTCAGCCACGGGATCGGTGGCTCAGACGTCACAGAAGCCGCCGTGGCCGCGGGCCCGGCCTTCGCTGATCGGACCTCCGCCCCATAACGTTGAGGCGTGCTGCAGGAGCGGATGGATCGCGCCCGGGCCCGCATGGGCGAGTTGCGGGTCGACGTGCTGCTGCTGTCGGTCGGGCCGGACCTGCCCTACCTGACGGGCTACGAGGCGATGCCGCTCGAACGGCTCACCATGCTCGTGCTGCCTCGCGAAGGCGACGCCTCGCTCGTGGTCCCGAGGCTGGAGGCGCCGCGGGTCGACGAGCGACCCGAGCTGTTCGCCGTCGTGCCCTGGGAGGAGACCGACGACCCCGTCGAGCTCGTCTCGAAGCTCGCCGGCCAGCCGGCCACGGCGGCGATCGGCGATCGGACGTGGGCGCGCTTCCTGCTCGAGCTCCAGGCGCGCATGCCCCGCACCGCGTTCCGCAAGGCGAGCGAGGTCACAGGGCAGCTGCGTGCGGTGAAGGACGCGCAGGAGATCGAGATGCTGCGACGCGCCGGCGCGGCCGCCGACCGCGTCGCCGACCAACTGCAGTCCGGGGCGATCCCGCTCGTCGGCCGCACCGAGGCCGAGGTGTCGAAGGACATCGGCCGTCGCCTCGTCGCCGAAGGCCATCACCGCGTCAACTTCGCGATCGTCGGTTCCGGCCCCAACGCCGCGAGCCCGCATCACGACGCGACCGATCGCGTCATCCAACGCGACGAGGTCGTGCTGTGCGACTTCGGCGGCACGATGCGCGCTGCCGACTCGGGAGCGGTCGGCTACTGCTCGGACATCACCCGTTGCGTGTGGACCGGCGGGAGCGAGCCCCCGAGCGAGTTCCGCGACCTGTACTGGGTGCTGCACGAGGCACAGCGCGCTGCGGTCGAAGCCGCAACGGTCGGCACGCCGTGCGAAGACGTCGACGCCGTCGCGCGGCGGATCATCACCGAAGGCGGGTACGGCCCCAACTTCTTCCACCGCACCGGTCACGGCATCGGGATCGAGGAGCACGAGGAGCCCTACATCGTGGGCGGCAATTGCGAGGCGCTCGCGCCGGGACACGCGTTCTCTGTCGAGCCCGGCATCTACTTCGCGGGCAAGTGGGGCGCTCGGCTGGAGGACATCGTGGTCGCCACCGATGCGGGTCCGAACTCGTTGAACAACGTCGACCACGGCCTTGTCGTCCTCGATGTCTAGCTTTCCGGGGGCTGCGCCCCCTCGCTTCGCTCGCCCCATCGCCGGCCGGCTCCCTGGCGGTCGCTCGCCCGGCCAGTCGATGCGGCCGTGTCCGTCCGCATGTCCTGAATGAAGCTCGACGCAGCCACCGTCCTGCTGCAGTGGGCGACGGGAGGACTGTTGTTCCTCTGGGTCACGACCCGGCGGCGTGAGGTCGGCATCGGCTACGGCTGGTTGCTCCGCGGCACGTACCTGTTGATGGCCGCGGCCGCGGTCTTCGTCGGTGTGCGCGTGGATCCTGTACCCGTCCGTGATGTGTGTTCGGCGCTCGTGGCGGTTGCTGCGGCAGCAGCGCTCGTGGTGTCGATCGTTCGCCGTCGTGCCGGTGTACTGCACGAGCGTGAGCGCGTCGCGGCGCGCTCGGCTCGCGTGACCGCCATGACCGGCATCGACCGCGTCGCCGACGGGCCGCTGGAAGGCGTGCCCGAATTCCCGCCCGTCCTCGACCTCATCGCACCCGTGATCGGGTTCGTCGGACTCGTCGCCGCAGGCATTCACGACGGCAATCCCGATCTGCTGTCGGTTGCCCGTACGATCGTCGGTGCTGCCTTCCTCGGAAGCGTGACCGACGCCATGCTGCTCGGGCACTGGTACCTCGTGCAGCCCGGACTCGCGAGAGGTCCGTTGCTCGAGCTCGTCCGTTGGGTCGGTTACATCTGGCCCTTCGAGATCCTCGTGATGCTGTGGCCTGTCGGGATGGTCTCGGTGCTGAATGGCACCATCGACGACGGCTACGCGGGACTGCTCGGTTGGTTCTGGGTCGCCTGCGCGATCACGACCATCGTGTTGGTGCTGGTGACGCGCGCCGCGCTACGAGAGCGTGCCTACTCCGCCGTCATGGCCGCCACCGGGCTCCTCTATCTCGCCATCCTCACCGCCTTCGGCACCGATCTCGTCGCGCGCGCCGTCCTGGCGCCGTGAGCGAGACGGCTTGGCGAGCAGCGCGACGCCGAGTCCGATGAGGAGGATCGGCCACACCCAACGAAGGGCGTCGGCGAGCGTGTCAGGGGTGACGCTCACGCCGTAGAGCCCAATGCCGAAGAAGACCAGCCCGGCCACGAGGTACGAAGCGTTGAGGTCATGACGTCGCATCGCGCACCTCCACCTGTCCGAGTCCGACTCCGGCATCGAGCGCGATGTGCGCCGCGCCTTCGGGAGCCTCGAGCGTCGTCTTGCGATCGACGTGCACGCCACCTTGATGGTCGTCCTCGCCCGGGAAGCGAACCTCGCCGGCGCCGGCATGACCGTGGACGTCGACCTGTGCGTCGCGAGGCACGGTGACGACCAGATGTCCGGTGCCGACCGTGGCTTCGATGTCCGTGGTGGAACCGCCCGCGAAGTTCACATGGCTCAGGTCGACGATGAGCTCACCGGCCGCAAGGTGGTACTCGGATTGCACATCGCTCACCGTGACCGGACGCTCGATGCGTTGCCCGAAGCCGCCTTTGAACGGGACGTCGATGAGTGAGGCGACGGACATCAAGATGACGAGCAACACGCCCAATGGGATCAACACGATGCCGCGCCCGAACCACGCGGTGATGACGAGACCAGCGCCGACGACGAGCAATCCGGCGGCGAACACGCGCGTCGGTTCGACGCCGTTGCCCGCGGCGAGGACGAGCCCGATCACCCCGGCACCGACGAGGAGCAAGCCGAACGTCATCGCCGCAACGCCACCGCCCTGGCGGCGCCGCCGGCGGTCGTCCCTCCGTTCCTGGCGTCGTTGCCGGCGCTCGGCGACTGAGCTCGGCGGCGGGGGAGGCGGCGGTGCCGGGGCCGCGGTTGACGGCGGCGGCCAGGGGCGGGCTGAGGTGGGTGGCGCCGCGACGGTCTCGTCCGTAGGTGCGAACGGCGTGGTCGGGGGCGGGGCTACGGGTGGCGTCGGCGGTCTTCCCGGCGGCGAGGTGTCCGAGTCGGTCGTGGTGGTCTGGTGGGCCAGCATGTAGACGCCGACGAGGATCAGCGCGACTGCCACGACAAGCTGCCCGCCGATCCACCAGAGCGGGTGCAGCACGATCGACGCCGCGATCGCGATGAGAACGAAGCCCGCGATGCGCGCCCAGTTGCGATTGCGCAGCGCGTCCTCGCCCAGGCTCGTGGTCTCGCCGGCTTCGGGGACGAGGAGCCAACCGGCGACATAGGCGATCAGCCCGGCGCCACCCACGAACGTGAGGACCACGAACGCGATGCGGACGAAGACCGGGTCGATGGCGAAGTAGTCCGCCAAGCCTCCGGCGACGCCCGCGAGGTAGCGGTCATGCGAGCGGCGAACCAGGCGTTTGGTGACCGTCGACTGCGGTTCCATGGCGCCATCATCCGGTTGCGCCGCCGCGCTCACAATCGGGGATGACCCCGACACCGTAAGGGTCGTGCCCGATGGTGGCCGAGTGACCGCTGTGGGAACATGCCGAGGCGATGGCCCCACGCGATCGGCTCCGGCTGGGCAACGTGCATCGTGGCGAAGACCGCCTGATCGCGGGCGTGTGCAGTGGACTCGCCGAGGCGGTGCGCGTCGACCCGATCATCGTGCGGGCCGCGTTCATGATCATCACGGTCGCGGGCGGCTTCGGGATCCTGCTGTACCTCGGACTGTGGTGGCTGATGCCCGAGGCCGACGGCACACGCGGGCTCAACCTCGACCGCATCGACCTGTCGCGGGGCGATCTGCGCCAGCCGATCGCGGTCGGCTTCGTCGTCGCGGGCACCTTGTTGCTGCTGCGTTCCCTCGGACTTTGGTTCAGCGACGCGATCGTGTGGCCCTTGACGCTGGCCGGGTTCGGCGTCGCGATCCTGTGGGCCCGCACCGGCGACGAAGAACGTGCTCGTCTCACCAGCGCCGCGAACCGCATCCCGGGCCGGCCGCTCGACGTACTGATCACCGGACGTCAGTCGCTGCTGCGGCTCGCGCTTGGAGCTTTGCTCGTGCTCGCGGGAGTCGGTGCGTTCCTCGCGGCCAACAACGCGTTCGCTGCCACCCGGCAGGTCGCGCTCGGCATCGCTGCGGCCGTCGCCGGTCTCGCGCTCATCCTCGCCCCTTGGATCCGGCGGATGACGACGGAGCTCGCCGAAGAGCGGCGCGAGCGTATTCGCTCCGAAGAGCGAGCAGACATGGCCGCGCACCTGCACGACTCGGTGTTGCAGACGCTCGCGCTCATCCAGCGCAAGGCCGATCAGCCGCGCGAGCTGGTGGCGCTCGCACGCCGGCAGGAACGTGAACTGCGGGCCTGGCTCTACGGCGGCGCCACGCCGTCGAACGGCACGCTCGCGACCGCGATCCAGGCGATGGCCGCGGAGGTCGAAGACGCTCACGGTGTCGAGGTCGACGTGGTGTGGGTCGGGGACACGCCGCTCGCACCTGCGGTCGACGCGCTCGTCCAGGCGACGCGCGAGGCGGTCGTGAACGCGGCAAAGCACTCGGGTGCCCCGACGGTCTCGGTGTACGCCGAAGCGGAAGGCGATCACGTCACCGTGTACGTGCGCGATCGCGGGCACGGCTTCGATTCCGACGGGGTGCCCGACGACCGTCGCGGCATCAAATCGTCCATCCGCGACCGCATGGTGAGGAACGGTGGCCGCGCCACGATCACGTCCTCGCCCGAGGAAGGAACCGAGGTGATGCTGGAGCTCGACCGTGTAGCCCCAGGAAAGGCATGAGCGAGCCTCGGGTCTTTCTCGTCGACGATCACGGACTTTTTCTGTCGGGGGTGCGAGCCGAGCTCGACGGCGTGGTCGACGTTGTCGGCACCGCGACCGCGGTTGCGAACGCGATCGACGACATCCGAGCGTCCAAGCCCGATGTCGTGCTCGTCGATGTTCACATGCCCGGCGGCGGCGGCAAGGCGGTGATCGAGTCCGTGCTGCAGACCGACCCGGGTGTTCGGTTCCTCGCGCTGTCGGTGTCCGACGCGGCGGAGGACGTCATCGCCGTGATCCGCGCCGGCGCACGCGGCTACGTGACGAAGACCATCGGACCCGACGAGCTCGCGAATGCGATCCGTCGCGTGCACGACGGCGACGCGGTCTTCTCCCCGCGCCTCGCCGGGTTCGTCCTCGACGCGTTCGCCGGCGAGCCCGTGAGCGTCACGGCCGCGCAGGATCCCGAGCTCGACAAGCTGACGGCCCGCGAAGGCGAAGTCCTCCGCCTCATCGCCCGCGGGTACACGTACAAGGAGATCGCGCGACGGCTCGAGATCTCGGTGAAGACAGTCGAGACCCATGTGTCGGCGGTGCTGCGGAAGCTGCAGCTGTCCACGCGTCACGAGTTGACGCGCTGGGCGAGTGACCGGGGCGTCGTCTGATCTCGACGCGGTTGGTGACGCTGCGACCGCCGCGGCGCTGCGTGGGACCTCCTGGCCGGCGAGCTGATCCTCGCCGATCCGGTCGCGGGGGTCAGCGCGGCGCGCGACTGATCAAGACGTTGTCCGCTTCGAGACGGTCGATTTCCGTGTCGGCGAGGTGCAGCAGCTCGCGCAAGACCTCGCGGTTGTGCTGGCCCTGCCACGCAGGCTGCCCGCTGGTGCCGGCATCGGCGGCGGAGAACCGGAATGGTGAGCGCGGCAGCCGAAGCGGGTTGCCGTCACCGTGGCCGTCAGTGTCAGCGACGTCGACGAGCGCGCCGCGTTCGATCGCCCATTCCGCTTCCCCGACGTCGACGAGTGGACGCATCTCACCGACGGCGAGCCGAGCGCTCGCGAGTGCCGCTTCGAACTCGGTGAAGTCGGTGAAGGTCGACGCGAAGTCCTGAAGGATCGCGAGCATGGCGGCGCGGTTGGCGTTGCGCGCTTCGCGCGTGGCGAACCGCATGTCGGCGACGAGCTCGGGCGTGTGCATCGCGTTGCACCACGCGGGGAAGCTCGACACCGGATCACCGGGCACGTGCACCACGGTTCCGTCGCCGAGCGTCAAGACCGGTGCGTTGAAGCTTCCGAAGATGTGCAACAGGTCGCCGCGCCCGCCGGCGAGCTCGACCGCGGTCCATTCGGTTGCCTGCAACATCACCTCGGCCATCGCCACGTCGATGTGCTGACCCTCACCGGTGCGATCGCGTTGCACGAGTGCGGCGAGGATGCCGATGGTCGCTTGCAGGCCGGAGTAGAGGTCGGCGTGCGACACCGACTCGGCGCGCGGCTCGGCGTGGAAGCGACGGGCCGCGAACTCCATCAGTCCGAGCTCGGCGTGCATCACGGGCGCGTAGGCCCGCCGGCTGGACATCGGACCGGTCTGCCCGTACCCGGTGATCGAGCAGTACACGACGCTCTGGGTTGCGCGCCCGGACCTCCTCGTAGCCGAAGTCGAGCCGGTCGACGACCCCCGGACGGAAGTTCTCGAGCACGACGTCGCACACAGCCGCGAGGTCTGCGATGAGTTGCTTGCCGGCGTCCGTCGCCAGATCGACGGACACGCAACGCTTGCCGCAGTTCTGCTGCGCGAAGTACGCAGGAAATCCGCCCACGCGCGGCTGGGCCGTGCGAGTCAGGTCGCCCTCGGGCGGCTCGACCTTGATGACGTCCGCGCCGAGGTCTGCGAGCGCCTTGCCACACGACGGCCCGGACAGCACACGGGACAGATCCAGCACCCGGATTCCATCGAGCGGCCGCACCGGCCCGGACGGTACTCTGCCGCCCGTGGCTCTTGACGACGTTGCTGCTCGCGAACGGGCGTGGAGAGCGCGCACCAATCCGCAATGCGGATGAATCGCCGCTTCCTCATTCAGCGTCAGAGGAAGCGGCGGGGCACAGGACGCGTCCACCGCCTCTGAAGGCGTGGTGGCGCGCGCCGTTCCCTGCCATCGAGCAAGGAGCGGTTCGTCATGCCCATGCCCCATCGAACGCACGCGCAGGTCATCCGCCGGCGATTGCGCGGCAAGGAAGGAACAGCCCGCCTGCGCGAGCTGCACGACATCCTGTCCGACCTGCCGGACTACAAGAACGGTCCGTACGCAGATCTCCGGAAGTGGGTCAACGAGGAGATGGCGCGGACACGGGTCCGCGCCAGGACGGTCCATCGGGACAGCATCTCGGTGCGTCGCCAGGGCGCTGCGCAGCTGTGCCTCGTCGGCCCGCCCAATGTCGGGAAGTCGTCGCTGTTGCAGGCGCTGTCGAACGTGCAGATCCGGACCGGTGACTACGCCTTCACGACCACTCGACCGGTGCCGGCCACCACTCGCATCGGTGGCGTGCTGGTGCAACTGGTCGAGGTCCCGGGACTGATCGAAGGAGCCAACGAGGATCGGGGTGGCGGCCGGGCTCTGCTCGGGGTCCTGCGCGGTGCCGATGGCATCGTGTTCTGCCACGCCCTGGACGTGCCGGTCGATGCCCTGCAACTGGTGCGACGTGAGGTGGCGGAGGCGGGCATCGAGCGTCCGGCCCTGATCGCGGCGACGAAGGCTGACGAGCACGCGCCCGCCGGGCTCGACCGCCTGCGAGCAGTCGCCGCTGGTCTCGAGGTCGTGCCGGTGTCGATCCTCGACGACGAGTCGATGTCCGTGCTGCGAGAGCGGATGTGGTCGCTGACGGGCCTGGTCCGAGTCCGGCTCCGCTACGGCGACGACATCACGGAGCACCCCGTGGCTCTGCGGCCGCCGGTGACCGTGGCCGACGTCGCCGGGACGGTCCACCACGACCTTGCCGCGGCGTGCACGGGAGGCCGGATCTGGGGGCCGTCGGCCCGATTTCCGGGCCAAAGAGTCGGTCGCAACCACCGGCTCAGCGACGGTGACGAGGTGGAGGTCGAGCGGTGACCAGGCCTGTTGCTGGTGGTGTTGCTGTTCAACGAGTGAGGAACGGGGCAGACTTGTCCGCATGCCCAGAGCCATATGGAGTGGGTCGATCAGCTTCGGGCTGGTCAACATCCCGGTGAAGCTCTACAACGCGGTCTCACGCAAGTCGGTGTCGTTCAACCAGATCGACCGGCGGACGGGCGCACGGATCCGATACCGCAAGGTGTCCGCCGCCGACGAGGCCGAGGTTCCGAACGACGAGATCGTGAAGGGCTACGAGCTGCCGTCGGGTGACTACGTGCTCATCGACGACGACGAGCTGGCTGCCCTCGACCCGGAGGCGGTGCGGACGATCGACATCGAGGAGTTCGTCGATCTCGCCGACATCGACCCGATCTACTACGACGCCGCCTACTACCTCGCGCCGGACAAGGCAACGACGAAGCCCTATGCGCTTCTCGCCGAGGCGATGGAGCGATCGCAGAAGGTCGGCATCGCCCGGTTCGTGATGCGGTCGAAGCAGTACCTCGCCGCGGTCCGTCCGAAGGATGGCCAGCTCCTGTTGTCCACCATGGTGTACCCCGACGAGGTCAACGACACCGAGACGATCAACGAGCTCGATGGCATCGAGAACATCGATGTGAGTGACCGTGAGCTCGGCATGGCCGAGCAGCTGATCGAGTCGCTGTCGGGACCGTTCGAGCCGGGCAAGTTCGAGGACACGTACCGCAACCGCGTGCTCGAGCTCATCGAGCGCAAGGCCGCAGGCGAGACCGAGCTGGTCCCGCCGCCGCAACCGGTGTCGACCGACAAGGTCGTCGATCTCATGGCCGCGCTCGAGGCGAGCGTCAGCGCGGCGAAGGAGGCGCGCCAGCGCCACCCGACAGGACGGCCCGCCGACGAGCAGCCGGCTGACGGCGAGGCCGAGGAAGCACCCAAGCCGGCGCCGGCACCGAGACCGGCTGCCAGGAAAGCAGCACCGCGCAGGCGGAAGTCCGCCTAGATCGATCTCGTCCGTTCGTTCTGGCGTCAGACGCGGCGGATATCCGCCGGATCCGACGCCAGAACGGGGTGGAGCGGGTAGACCAGCGGCGTGCCCGAGTCGAAGCCTGCCAATGTCACGATCGGCGGGCGGCAGCTCAAGGTCTCGAACCTCGACAAGGTGCTCTATCCCGATACGGGATTCACCAAGGGCGAGGTGATCGACTACTACGCGCGCATCGCGCCCGTGTTGCTGACCCATCTCGGCGACCGCGGCATCACCATGCGACGGTTCCCGAACGGCGTCGACGCCGGTTCGTTCTTCGAGAAGCGCTGTCCGTCGCACCGTCCGGACTGGGTGCAGGTCGCCCCCGGCCCTGGCGATCACGGTGGTGCGATCGACTACTGCCGGCTCGCGGACGAGCCGTCCGTCGTGTGGGCCGCGAACCTCGCCGCGCTCGAGCTGCATGCACCGATGGCGCGCTGCGACGACATCGAGACGCCGACGATGGTCGTGTTCGATCTCGATCCCGGTGCGCCGGCCGACATCCGCGACTGCGCCGAAGTCGGCTTGTGGATCCGTGACGTGCTCGCCGGTCTCGACCTCGAATGCTTCGCGAAGACGTCCGGCTCGAAAGGGCTACAGGTGTACGTGCCGGTCAACCGCGCGCCGCTCACCCATGAGCAGGCCTCTTCGTTCGCGCTCGCGGTCGCGCAGGCGATGGAGAAGCACCACGGCGATCGGGTGCTCTCGAACATGCGCAAGGAGCTGCGCAAGGGGAAGGTCTTCATCGACTGGAGCCAGAACTCGCGCCACAAGACAACGATCTGCGCGTATTCGCTGCGGGCGCGTCCCCGAGCCGACGGTGTCGGCGCCGGTCACATGGGACGAGGTCGACGACGCGGTCGAGGAGGGAGCCCCGCTGTCGTTCGAAGCGCCGGATGTCCTCGACCGCGTCGAGGACCTCGGCGACCTTTGGGAGCCGACGGCGACGCTCGAACAGGAGCTGCCACTCGCCCCGTCGTGACGAACCGGTTCGCGCTAGCCGTGGCCGCGCGGGCTACCGAGCGACGAAGTACTTGGCCTTCGGGTGGTGGCAGATGATCGCCGAGGTCGTCTGCTCGGGCTGGAACTGGAAGGCCGTCTCCTCGGAGCACTCGAGGCCGATGCGGCCGCCGTCGAGCAGCTCGAGCACCTTCATGTTGTCCTCGAGGTCGGGGCACGCGGGATAACCCCACGAGTACCGGCCACCTCGGTACTGCTGCCGGAACAACCCCGACAGTGAAGGGCCGTCCTGGTCGGCGAAACCCCACTCCTCGCGGATGCGCCGATGCCAGTACTCCGCCAGCGCCTCGGCCATCTCGACGCCGAGGCCGTGGAGGTGCAGGTAGTCCTGGTATCGGTCGTCGGCGAACAACTTCGCCGTCGCTTCCGACACCGCCGGGCCCATGGTCACGATGTGGAACGCGACGTAGTCGACCTCGCTCGCTTCGATCGGACGCACCATGTCGGCGATGCACAGGTACGGCGCCTTCGTCTGCCGCGGGAACGCGAACCGAGTGATCTCGCGATCGCGCGACTCGTCTTCCCAGATCACGATGTCGTTGCCGTCACCGGACGCGGGGAAGAACCCATACACGACGGCGGGCTGCAGCAGGTCGTCCGCCTTCGCCTTGGCGAGCTCGTCGCGCAGGACGGGACGGATGCGCGCCTTGAAGGCGTCGTCGTCCTCGCCCTCCTCGGGACGGTACTGCCACTGGTTGCGGAACAGAGCGGTCTCGTTGAGGTAGCCGGCGATGTCGTCGATCGGTAGGCCCTTGACGATCCGCGGACCGGTGAACGGCGGCACGAAGATCTCGTTGGTCTCCTCGACCTCGGGCGAACGCGAGGGCAGCGACGCAGGGTCGACGGCCTCGCGCGGCGCGAGTCCGACCGACGCGCGCGCTGGCACGTGCGACTCGGACGGCAACCGTCCCCAGTCGGGGTCGTCGGCCTCGTCGCCGCGTCGGACCGCACCGAGCCGGTCCATCACCCGCAGACCTTCGAACGCGTCCTTGCCGTAGAACAATCGACCGAGGTACACGTCGCGCAGATCGCGCTCGACGTAGGACCTCGTCAGCGCGGCGCCGCCGAGCAAGATCGGGATGTCGGCGAGGCCGCGCCCATTGAGCTCCTCGAGGTTGTCGCGCATGATCAGCGTGGACTTCACGAGCAGGCCGCTCATGCCGATGGCGTCGGCCTTCACTTCGAGCGCCTTCTCGATCATCTCGGTGATCGACACCTTGATGCCGAGGTTGTGCACCTCGTAGCCGTTGTTCGTGAGGATGATGTCGACGAGGTTCTTGCCGATGTCGTGGACGTCGCCCTTCACCGTGGCAAGGACGATGCGTCCCTTCGAGCTGCCGCCGTCGACCTTCTCCATGTGCGGTTCGAGGTAGGCGACGGCGGTCTTCATCGTCTCGGCCGACTGCAGGACGAACGGCAGCTGCATCTGGCCCGAGCCGAACAGCTCGCCGACCACCTTCATCCCCTCGAGGAGGACGTCGTTGATGATGGCGAGTGCGGACAGGCCTCCGGCGAGTGCCTCGTCGAGGTCGGCGGTCAGGCCGTCGCGGTCGCCGTCGATGATGCGTTGCGAAAGGCGCTTGTCGACCGGCCAACCCGAGCGATCCTCCTTCACCGTCGCCGTCGTCTCGACGTCGGCGAACAGCTCGAGCAGCTTCTGCAACGGGTCGTAGCCGGTCGACGGGTCGCGGCGGTCGTAGATGAGGTCGAGACAGACCTGCACCTGCTCGTCGGGGATGCGGTTGAGCGGCATGATGCGCGCCGCATGCACGATCGCCGCGTCGAGCCCGGCGTCGCGGCACTCGTGCAGGAACACCGAGTTCAATGCGTGCCGCGCTGCAGGCTTCAGACCGAAGGACACGTTCGACAGGCCGAGGACCGTGTGGGCACCCGGAAGCTCGGACTTGATGCGCCGGATCGCTTCGATCGTCGCCATCGCGTCGCCGCGGAGATCCTCGCCGCCGGTCGACAGCGGGAACGTCAGCGCATCGAAGATCAGGTCGCTCGCCTCGAGGCCGTAGCGATTCGTCGCGATGTCGAGGATTCGGTGCGCGACCCGCATCTTCCATTCGATGTCGCGCGCCTGACCCTGCTCGTCGATCAGCAGACAGATGACCGCAGCGCCGTACTCGCGCGCGAGCGAGAACACGCGGTCGAGCCGGGAGCCGGGAGCCTCGCCGTCTTCGAGGTTGGCGGAATTGAGGATGGCGCGGCCGCCGAGCCACTGGAGGCCTGCTTCCATGACCGGCGGCTCGGTGGAGTCGAGCACCAGCGGGACGGTCGCCTGGGTTGCGAAGCGGCGCGCGATCTCGTCCATGTCGGCTGCGCCGTCACGGCCGACGTAATCGACGCACACGTCGAGCACGTGCGCGCCTTCCTTCTCCTGCTCGCGCGCCATCTGCACGCACGTGTCCCAATCGGCGTCGAGCATCGCGTCGCGGAACTTCTTCGAGCCGTTGGCGTTCGTGCGCTCGCCGATCGTCAGGTAGGTGATGTCCTGGTCGAACGGCGTGAATGAGTACATGGAAGCCGCACCGGGCTCGTGGACTGCGTGGCGGCGAGCGGGCGTGAGGTCGCGGCAGCGCTCGACGACGGCGCGCAGGTGCTCGGGCGTCGTGCCGCAACAGCCGCCGACCACCTGCACACCGAGCTCGGTGACGAACCGGCTGTGGTAATCGGCGAGCTGGTCGGGCGTGAGGTCGTAGTGCATCTGTCCGTCGACGACGGACGGAAGGCCGGCGTTCGGTATGCACGAGATCGGCAGGCGCGAGTGCTGCGACAGGTGGCGCAGATGCTCGGTCATCTCCGCCGGACCGGTCGCGCAGTTGAGGCCGACGACATCGACCTTCAACGCGTCGATCGCGCACAGGGCGGCGGCGATCTCGGTGCCGGGAAGCATGCGGCCGGTCAGCTCGACGGTGACCTGTGTCTGCAGTGGCACATGAACGTCGAGCGCGGCCATTGCTCGGCGTGCGCCGACCACGGCGGCTTTCAGGCCGAGCAGGTCGAACTGCGTCTCGATGAGCAGGAGGTCGACGCCGCCCTCGAGAAGGCCTCGGCACTCGACCTCGTACGCGTCGCGAAGGTCGGCGAAGCTGATCTGTCCGAGCGACGCGAACTTCGTGCCCGGTCCGATCGAACCGGCGACGAACCCGTCGTGGCCGCTCGCGACCTCACGCGCGATCTGCGCTGCCTTCAGGTTGATCTCGTGTGCCTTGTCGGCGATGCCGTATTCGCCGAGGGGCACGGCGAACGCACCGAACGTCGCGGTCTCGACGACATCGACACCGACGCGGAAGAAGTCGTCGTGCATCTGCGCGATGAGGTCAGGTCGGGTGAGCACGAGCATCTCGTTGCAGCCTTCGAGGTCGTGACCGCCGAAGTCGTCCGCGGTCAGTCCCTGCTGCTGCATGTAGGTGCCGAATGCGCCGTCGTAGACGACGACGCGCTGGTCGATGGTTTCGAGATACCGGCTCCGACCCATCAGACAAGTGTACGGGCGGCTGCCAACCGGCCCGAATGCCATTCCTGCCTAGGCTCCCCCGGAGATGAAGATCTACACCCGCAAGGGCGACGACGGCACCACCGGGTTGCTGTACGGCGGCCGTGTGCGCAAGGACGGACCCGCGCCGACCGCCTACGGCGCGGTCGACGAGGCGCAGGCGGCGCTCGGTGTCGTCCGAGCGCAGTGTGCGCGTGCGAGCGAGCTCGACCGCATGCTCATCGGGCTCGAGCGTGACCTCTGGGTGCTCATGGCCGAGCTCGCAACCGATCCGGCCAACCGCTCGAAGCTCACGCCCGGCCAGAACCTCGTCACCGACGACATGGTCGCGGCGCTCGAGCAGTCCATCGACGAGCTGTCCGCGCGGTTCGATCCACCCGTCGAGTTCGTCGTCCCCGGCGAGTCACCCGTCGCCGCGCTGCTCGACGTCGCGCGTACCGTCGTACGCCGCGCTGAACGTCATGCGTTGTCTGCGGCGGCGGACGGATCCGCCGTCGTCCCGTATCTCAATCGTTTGTCCGACCTGTTGTGGACGATGGCCCGCTGGCAGGAAGGCACTTCGTTGCCCACCAGGGAGGGACCGTGATCTCGTTCGATCTCAGCCGCGAGGTTCCAGACAACGTCGACGTCGTCGTCGAAGGCGTCACGGCAGGAGCGGTGCCGGATGATCCGGTGCTCCGCGCCGCCGGCTTCGAGGGAGCTCTCGGCAAGACGGCGTGGCTGCCCGGTCGGTTGCTCGTCGGCCTCGGCAAGAACGGGGCGGACGCACCCGACGACAACGCGTTGCGCAAAGCCGCGGGCGCCGCGGCGCGCGCGGTCGCGCAATGCGAGCGCATCGCGACGACGTTGCCGGCGACACAATCCGTCGCGGAAGGCTTCGCGCTCGGCGCGTACCGGTTCACGAAGTACCGCTCGGATCCGAAGCCGAATCGAATCAACGAGGTGACCGTCGTCGGCGGGGGAGGGCAGCGCGCCCGTGCCGCGCTCGAGCGCGGCGCTCGACTCGCCGAAGCAGTCGCGATCGCACGCGATCTCGTGAACGAGCCAGGTGGTTCGCTCACGGCACCGGCGTTCGCCGACGAGTTGTGCGCGCTCGCGAAGCGATCCGGGCTGACCGCGAAGGTGCTCACCGAGAACGCGATCGAGAAGGCGGGCTATGCGGGCCTGCTGGCGGTCAACCGCGGCTCGACCAATCCGCCTCGCTGGGTCGAGCTGACCTACGAGCCCGAGACGCCGGCGCGCATGACGGTGGCGCTGGTCGGCAAGGGCATCACGTTCGACTCCGGTGGTCTCTCCATCAAGCCGACCGACGGAATGATCGGGATGAAGGGCGATATGGGTGGCGCGGCGGCGGTGGCTGCGGCCATGTCGGTCGCGGCCGAGGTCGGCGTGAAGGTGCGCGTGCGTGGCTTCCTGCCGCTCACCGACAACATGCTCGGCGGCGACGCGCAGCGCATCGGCGACGTGATCCGCTACGGCAACGGCACCACGGTCGAGGTGCTCAACACCGACGCGGAAGGACGTCTCATCCTTGCGGACGGATTGGTCGCGGCGAGCGAAGAGCACCCGGCGGCGATCGTCGACGTCGCCACGTTGACCGGCGCCGCGGTCGTCGCGCTGGGCAACAAGGTCGCGGCCGTGCTCGGCAACAACGACTCGTTCACGGCACAGGTGCAGACCGCCGCGGACGCTGCGGGCGAGCCGATCTGGCCGTTGCCCCTGTACGCCGCGTACAACCGCGAGCTCGACTCGAAGATCGCCGACCTCAAGAACGTCGGTGGGCGCGGCGCCGGCACGATCACCGCCGCGCTCTTCCTGAAGCGCTTCGTGGGTGACGGCATCCCGTGGGCACACCTCGACATCGCCGGACCTGCGTTCGGCGACGACGACGACGGTGAGCTCTCTGCGGGCGGAACCGGGTTCGGTGTCCGCACGTTGGTGGAGCTGCTGCGGACGTTCAAGCGCCCGTAGGGAATGGCGGTGCAATGGCGATGCTCCGGCGCCGGAAACGACCCGGAGGGTGGAGGTGGTCAGCGGGTCCTGGGCGGCTGATTAGCCTGCTCGAGCGATGACACAGAGCCACCCCTGGCGGTCGATCGCGACCGCGGCCATCGGACTCACGCTGCTGGCCGGCTTCCTCACTGCCTGCACCAAGAACGGCGCGGCGTTGGTGCGTCCTGACGAGCCGATCGTGCTGCAAGGGTCGTCGTTCCCGAAGTTGCTGGGGAGCGATCCGATGCACGTCGTGGGCTTCGCATGGAACGGGTCCGTCTGGGTGCGGGTGCCGGTGCAGGTCGACCAGCGAGACGAGGTCAACCCCGGCAAGATCCTCAACCGTCCGCAGTCGTCGTACGCAACGCTGCCCGGCGGCTCGCCGTACACGATGCTCGTCTACACCAACCCGCAGACGGCGAGCCCGGGATACACGTGGACGCCCACGTTCACCGGTGTCGCGTCGCACACCGGATTGGGCGCCGTCGACGAGGTGTCGTTCCTCGCGGATGATGCCGGTCAGCCGGCGCCTGCCTCGGCCGGCGCGCCGGCGAACGTGGACGCCTCCACGCGCGAGTTGGTGAGCGTCACCGATCCGCTCCATCCGAAGGGCTTCGGCGACGTCTACCTCTTCCACTCCGACACGTTGACGGGCGGCAGCGTGGGCACGACCGGCGTGCAGTACACGTTCAACCTGACGTCTGGCAACTACATGGCCTCGTACAAGATGGGCACGGCGGCGCAGAGTCCCAACAACGTTGCCGGTTCGAACCCGGAGACGTCGACTGTCGTCACCCCCGACTACACGCAGAGCTTCGGTGACCGATGGCTCAACGACGGCCTCGGCATCACCGCCGGCGGCGCAACCGGTGCGAACATCCTCGAGCGGTCTCGCGCCCAGGTGACGAGCTCGGGTTGCGCGCGCGCACCGAGGACACCTTCGACGACGTCGTGTCGTCGAGTCCCTACGAGGGCGCGTTCATCGTGAACATCAGTGGGCCGGTCCGCGCCATCCGTTCGTACATCGGTGCCAACAGCGGCACCTACACCGCGAGCACCGACGTCTTCTATCCGTCACGTGAGGACTCGGTGACGCAGTTGCAGGTGCATCCGATTCCCGGCGTCTCGGTGTTCGACGACTACCTGACCGGGACGACCGGCCTGACGTATCACGACGATCAGAACACCGCGGGCGTGACGATCGACGGCGTGCCCGACTCGTTGACGACGAACCACGCGGCCACGTGGCAGATGGTGCGCGGCGACCAGGGTTCGTTGGTCACGACCCGCTCGTTGAACACCGACATATCCGGTCTGACCGTCTCGACCTACTACCAGGACCAGAACCCCGCGACCCCGACACCGTGCACCGGCGACGCGGCGGCGTGGGGGCAGAGCGGCACGACGGTCGTCGGTCCCGGAGGTTCGCTCCCGTGCACCGATCCGACGTTGTGCGCCAACGCCAACTTCTTGGACAGCACCCGCGTCCGCTACTTCGAGAAGCCGAACCTCTCCGTGACGCGCGCGACGGATCTCGCCAACCAAGCCGCGCATCCGCTGCAAACCACTGTCTCCGGATGACCGAGGTGCAACGCCCGGGCGATCGACCACCGCGGCGGTGGTGAGACGCCCGGGCGTCTCACCCTCGCCGCAGGGGGATGTGGTGGGTGGGATCAGGCGGCGTCGTCGGGAACGCAACTCTGGGCGGCGGCCAGCGCGTCGGCGTGGCGCCGCCAGGCCCAGGCAGTCGCCTCCCGGGCGACGGCCGGTGGGAACCTCCAGCGCAACAGCTGCGCCTCGGCTGCCTCCACGCCTTCGCCGAGCTCGAACAGACTGAGCGCGAGCCGCCGGCCTCGCATGCGTTGGCGGGCATCAGCGAGCGCTGGGTTCGCCTGCCAGTCCTGGTGCTGCTGCTGCAACGGCTCGGGCAGCTTCGTCACCTGCCCCCGCGTGAGCGGCGGCAGCTTGCGCCGCGCCAGCAGCGTGGCCGTCCGTTCGTCGAAGTGGAGCAGGTGGAACTGAGCGCAGCGGGTGATCGTGCGCAGGAACGGTGAGTTGCGCCCGCCTCGCATGCCGAGCCCGAGTGCTCGTGCCGTTTCCTCGAGCGGCAGCGTGAAGCCCGAGGGACTCGACTCGAGCTCGGACGCGAGCCGGCGCAGGAACACGACGGAGCTCGGGCCGAGCACGCCGAGCCAGAAGCGCTCGACGTAGGCGGAGCGGGGATCGTGGCCGACCTCGTCGATGACGGAGTCGGGCCAGGGACGGACAGCGAACTCGGTGGGTGCGCCTTCGGCGACGGCAGTGAGCATTGACTTCCTCCACGGAAAGGGGATGGCATCCGAGGGGAAGTTGAATGTCATGTCATTTCATGTCGCGCGAGGAGGCGTTGTCAAGGGGGTCGCTCCGTAGTCGTGACAGGCAACGCCGGTAGCGTTCGTCGTTCATGGAGGAGACGCAGGCGGAGACGGTCGACGTCTCGCTCGTGCGGGAGTGGATCGACCAGACCGATCGCATCGTCGTGCTCACCGGCGCGGGAATCTCGACCGACAGCGGTATCGCTGACTTTCGCGGTCCCAACGGCATCTGGACGAAGAACCCGGCGGCGGAGAAGGCGGCCACGCTCCAGCACTACGTGTCGGATCCGGCCGCGCGGCGCGCCGCATGGCGCAACCGGCTGGGGAGCGCTGGCAAGACGATCGAGCCGAACCGAGGTCACGAAGCGCTCGTCCACCTCGAGCGCCGGGGGAAGCTCATCGCGCTGATCACGCAGAACATCGACGGCCTCCACCATCGAGCCGGGACCGATCCCGACCGGCTCATCGAGGTGCACGGTCACACGCGCGAGGTGGTGTGCTTGTCGTGCGGCGAGCGAGCGCCGATGGAGCGAGCGCTGGCGCGAGTCGAGGCAGGGGAGGACGACCCGCCCTGTCGCACCTGCGGCGGGATCCTCAAGGCGGCGACGATCTCGTTCGGTCAGTCGCTCGTCGAGGCGGATCTGGTCCGGGCCGACGCCGCTGCTCGCACGTGCGATCTCCTGCTCGCCGTCGGAACGACGTTGGGTGTGTATCCGGCTGCGAACGTCGTGCCGCTGGCGAAGCGGCATGGTGCGCGGATCGTGATCCTCAACGGCGAGCCCACCGAGATGGACGACCTCGCCGACGTCGTGTTGCGTGGTTCGATCAGCGAGTTGCTGCCGGTACTGGTCGGTCATCCCGACTGAGGCGTTGACCTAATGTCGGCGAGCGAATGGCCCTGTCTTCGCTCAGTGCTCGGATGGTCGACCGCGTTTCGGGGGTCCTCGCCGGACGCACGTCGCGGCGAGGCTTCCTGGTGCGCTCCGCACTCACGGGCACGGCGCTCGCGGTAGCGCCGACGGACTTCGTCCTGCGACCGACGACGGCGTACGCGGCGATCTGCGGTTGCTCCGGTTCCAACTGTGAGTGCGGATCACTGTGTTGCGACGGCTACACGGAGTTCTGCTGCACGCTCACCGGCATCAACGCCTGTCCCGGCGGCACGACGCTCGGCGGATGGTGGAAGGCCGACGGCTCTGGCTTCTGTGGCAACGGTCCGCGTTACTACATGGACTGCAACGTCCTCCCTGGTGCGAACCCGTGTTCGTGTGGGTGCGCGAACGGCAGCTGCGGCAACCGCAAAGCGTGCTGCACGCACTTCCGCTACGGACAATGCCACCAAGAGTTCGCGTCGCTCGGGGCGATCATGTGCCGCGTCGTGTCGTGCACGCCGCCCTGGGTCCTCGACGGCACGTGCACGACCGTGAGCGCGACCGATCAGAACACGCTCAATCACGACCGGCCGTGCCTCGAGAGCTCGGCCGGCTCGCTCGACCTTGTCGCGCGCGTCGACGTCACGCACGCGCGTGTCGCCGGATGGGCGGTCGACGGCGAGACCAACAACTCCATCGACGTGCACGTGTACGTCGACGGAGTCGGTGCCGCGATCGCGCATGCCGGCCAGCCGCGGCCTGACATCGCGTTCGCGTACCCCACGTACGGACCGAACCACGGGTTCGACGTGACGTTCCCGATCGCATCGAACGCGCAGACGGTTTGCGTGTACGCCGTCGGCGCCGGCGCCGGCGTCAACACGCAACTCGGCTGCCGATCGATCCCGCACAACCCGTTCGGATCGCTCGACCTCGTCGAACCGCGGCCCGGCGGCGTGCGCGTCGCGGGATGGGCGGTCGATCCCGACACGACGGGACCGGTCGCGGTGCACGTCTACGTCGACGGCGCGTTCGCGGCCGCTGTCCCCACCGGATTGCCGAGGCCCGACGTCGGCGCGGCATACGGATACGGCGACGGCCACGGTTTCGACACCGTCATCACGCCGGTGGCCAACGGTGCGCACACGGTCTGCGCCTACGCCATCAACACCGGCGCGGGCAGCGTGAACACGTCGATCGGCTGCCGCCCGGTCACGGTCGGAGGCAATCCGTACGGGTCCCTCGACCTGGTTCAGGGCTCCGGAGGCGGCGTCCGGGTCGCCGGGTGGGCACTCGATCCCGACACGACGGATCCGGTGACGATCCACGTGTACATCGACAACCGGTGGGCGGCCGCATTCGTCGCCAACCTGTCCCGGCCCGACTTGGCTTCCCTCGGCTTCGGGACCACCCACGGCTTCGACTTCGTGGTTTCGCCGGTGACCCCGGGCCCCCACAACGTCTGCGTCTACGCGATCGACGTCGGTCCGGGCTCCAACGCCCTCGTCGGCTGCGGTCCCGCCTCGGTCTGACGCCTCCGTCTTCCGTTCTGGCGTCACCTACGGCGGATATCCGCCGGATTTGACGCCAGAATGCGAAAGGCGAGACCGAGCCGACGGCGGAATGCAGGGTCTGGCCGCATTGTTGACCCGACCGGTAGGCTTTTGCGTCCGGTTGATGAGGAGACACGATGGCCAGTTTCCGAGAGCTGCTCGCCGCAGCGAAATCTGAGATCCGAGAGGTCGACACCGCGGAGGCCGACGAGCTGCGCAAGCGGCCCGGCGCCGTGCTCCTGGACGTCCGCGAGCCTGACGAGTACGTGCAGGGAGCGGTACCGGGCGCGCTGCACATCCCACGGGGTCAACTCGAGTCGAACATCGAGCCCCGCGTCGCGGACCGTTCGACGCCGCTCATCGTGCAGTGCGCCGCCGGCAACCGATCGGCCTTCGCGGCGGTGACCTTGCACGAGCTCGGCTACACCGACGTCGTCTCCGTCAAGGGCGGCTTCAACAAATGGAAGGACGAGGGTCGCGAGTGGCGGGTGCCGCAGTCACTGACTGCTGAGCAGCGCAACCGTTACCAGCGCCACATCCTCCTGCCCGAAGTCGACATCGAAGGACAGCTCAAGCTGCTCGATGCGAAGGTGCTCCTGCTCGGCGCCGGTGGTCTCGGGTCGCCGGCTGCCCTGTACCTCGCGGCCGCGGGTGTGGGGACGCTCGGCATCATCGACATGGACGTCGTCGACGAGTCGAACTTGCAACGGCAGATCCTGCACAACATGGAGCGAATCGGTGATCGCAAGGTCGACTCGGCCAAGAAGACGCTGACGCTGCTCAACCCCGATGTGAACGTCGTGACCTACGACGTCCGCCTCGGTGCCGACAACGTGCTCGACATCATCGCCGGGTACGACGTCATCGTCGACGGCACGGACAACTTCCCCACGCGCTTCCTCGTGAACGATGCGTCGGTGAAGTTGGGCATTCCTGTCGTCCACGGCTCGATCTTCCGCTTCGAAGGAATGGTCACGGTGTTCGATCCGAAGCGTGGACCGACCTACCGCGACATGGTTCCCGAACCGCCGCCCGCCGAGCTCGCGCCGTCGTGTTCCGAAGCCGGCGTGCTCGGTGTGCTGCCGGGAATCGTCGGATCGCTGCAGGCGATCGAGACCATCAAGCTGATCCTCGACCTGGGCGATCCGCTCATCGGCCGGCTGCTCGCATACGACTCTCTCGAGCAGTCCTTCCGCGAGTTCAAGATTCGGCGAGATCCCACCAACGAGATCACCTGGGAGAACCGCGACCGCATCGTCGTCGCGGAGCTCGACGACCTCTGCATGCCCCACCCGTTGCAGGAGCCTCCGAGCTGACCCACTGATGCAATCGCCGCTGCTCAAGCGGCACCGACGGGCCCACGAAGCAAGAGGCCTCGCAACTCTCTCGTCGCGTCGCCGATCACCGTGCACGTGTACGTCGATGGCCAAGGGTTCGTCTGGGTCAGGCCTCGTCGTCCCGCCCCGACGTGGGCTGCCGTTCGACAGCTGTTCATTGACGCGAGGAGA
Organism: uncultured Acidimicrobiia bacterium; assembly: GCA_963721305.1. Classification (GTDB taxonomy): domain Bacteria; phylum Actinomycetota; class Acidimicrobiia; order Acidimicrobiales; family JACDCH01; genus DATAES01. The sequence continues at coordinate 738,599 of CAVRIR010000005.1, read as the reverse complement.
ACTCGCAACGCGTCACAACTAGGCTCCGCCACGTGCGGACGGCCAGGGCGGTTGCCGTCGCGTTGCTGCTGGTTGGGGCGCTTGTAGCAGTGCGGGTCTCGGAAGTGGATGCCGCCGCGCTCCGACCCCCGGTGTACGCGCACGATCTGCCGGACCCCGAGCTCGTCCGCGACGGGCTCGACTGGTACCTGTACGGAACCAACGTCTTTCCCTCCGGAAAGACCATCAACGTGCCGGTGCTGCATTCGTCCGATGCCGACCATTGGTCGTACGTCACGGACGCCATGCCGAAGCTCGCGTCGTGGACGTCGCCCGGACTCACGTGGGCGCCGGGGGTGACGCGTATCGGCGACACCTGGCACCTGTACTACACCGCGCCGACGCAGCAGGGCCGCCAGTGCATCGGCCACGCGACCTCCGACTCGCCGACCGGCCCCTTCGTCGACGACTCCGATCAACCTTTCATGTGCCAGCTCGATCGGGGTGGGTCGATCGACGCGAGTCCCTTCCTCGCCGCCGACGGCAACCGCTATCTGTTGTGGAAGAGCGACGACAACGCCATCGGTCAACCTTCGGTGCTGTGGTCGATGCGCCTCGACGACAACGGAAAGCCGGCCTCGTCCCCCGCGGCGCTCCTGGTTGCTGCCAACGACTGGCAGATGGGCGTCGTCGAGGGCCCGACGATGTACACCGACGCGTCGGGGAACCTCTGGCTCTTCTACGGCGGCGGTTTCTGGGACACGCCGGGCTACGGCGTCGGCCTTGCGACCTGCACGACCCCGCTCGGCCCGTGCATCGACCGCACCCCGGGGGGACCATGGCTGGGAACGGATGACGGTGTCGTCGGACCCGGTGGTCCGAGCATCGCCACCGGGCCACTCGGCCGTCCGGTTCTCGCGTTTCACGGATGGATCGGTGCCGTGGGCTATCCGGACGGAAGTCGGGCCCCGTACATCGAGCCGTTCGACATCACGCCGCTGGGGCCGAACCTTCGACCGGACCTTCCCCGGACCCAGCACGACCCGATCGGCTCGCTCGATGCCGCACAGGTCGGCCCGGGTTCGGTGACGGTCACGGGTTGGACGATCGATCCGGATACCGCCGACCCGATCGACGTGCACGTCTACGTCGACGGAACCGGGTACGCGATCGGGCCGGCCGCGCTGAGCCGGCCCGATGTCGCCGCCGTGCTGCCCGACTACGGACCGGGACACGGGTACTCGGCCCGCATCAGCGGTCTCGCGCCCGGTGCGCACACGGTGTGTGCCTACGGGATCGATGTGGGCCCGGGGCAGAACAACGGGCTCGGCTGCCAGTCCATCTCAGTGATGACGGGCGCACCGATCGGATCGCTCGACGTGGTCCAGAACGGTCCGGCGTCCGTGACTGTCGCCGGGTGGGCGATCGATCCGGACACGACCTCGGCGATCACGGTCCATGTGTACGTGGATGGACACGGGTTCGTGTTGGGTCCGGCGTCGTTGTCCCGTCCTGATGTCGGCGCGGTGTTCCCTGGCTACGGCTCGGGTCACGGTTTCAACTCGCAACTGACAGGCATCGCGCCGGGCGCGCACACGGTGTGCGCGTATGGCATCAATGTCGGTCCAGGGCAGAACAGCGCGGTTGGTTGCCGGTCGGTGGTGGTGCTGTCCGGTTCCCCGTTCGGTTCGTTGGACCTCGCGCGCGGCGGTGCCGGTTCGGTGACAGTCGCCGGGTGGGCGATCGATCCCGACACGACCTCGGCGATCACGGTCCATGTGTACGTCGACGGACACGGCTTCGTGTTGGGTCCGGCGTCGTTGGCCCGCCCCGATGTGGGCGCGGTGCTGCCCGGCTATGGCCCGAACCACGGGTTCGTGGCCCAGTTGACGGGCATCGCGCCCGGTATGCACATGGTGTGTGCGTACGGGATCGACGTGGGTCCCGGCAGCAACAACGCGGTGGGATGTGCGCAGGCGGTGGTCTCCGGCAGCTAGCGGCCCCAGGCGGCCTGCGTGGCCGGGGAACGCGGTGAGCGTGTGCTGAAGAGTGTTCGGCGATGCGAGCGACTGGGCCGCCAGGCGCAGGAGCGGCCACAGGCGGCCTGCGTGGCCGGGGAACGCAGTGAACGTGCGCCTGAGGACAGCAGGCGCACATGTACCTTGTGCCCACCATGACGCGGGCGGCAACGATTTTCTGTCTCCTCGTCGCCCTGAGCTCACTCGGGCTGGTCGCAGCTGGCGCGCCTGCGTCGGCGCAGCCCGCACCGGTCGGGTCCTGGCCGGTGCTCGCGCCTCGTCGACATTCGAAGCTCGCGCCCGACCTGGAAGCTGTCGCCGAAGGAAGGCAGCCGCGCCCCGCTGTCGTTCCCGGGGCGAACGACCGGGCGCCGGTCGTCGAGGTCAGCGGCACCGATCCGTCTGCCTTGTCGGCGGCGATCGCGAGCGTCGGCGGTCAGCTGCAGACGACGGCCGCGAGTTCGCTGCTCGCCGCGGTCCCTGCGCAGTCGCTGCCCGCGTTGGCCGACGACCCGCGCGTGGCGTCCGTGACGCTGCCCCGCCGCCCGTCGATCGCTGCGGTCGACGAAGGGGTGCAACAGGCCGGCGCGAGCGCCTGGCAGGCCGCTGACGACGACGGTGCGGGCGTGAAGATCGGCATCCTCGACGTCGGTTTTGCGGGCCTCGCGGCCGCGCAGTCGAGCGGCGCGCTGCCGACGGTGACGGCCAATGCGCTCTCGTGCGGAGGGACGATGAACGGTGGCGGGGCGAGCCCCGAGCCACACGGAGTCGCGGTCGCCGAGATCGTCCACCAGATGGCCCCCGCCGCGTCGCTCTACCTGGCGTGCATCACATACGACAACCAAGCGTCGGCGGCCGAGCAGTGGTTCGCCACGAACGGCGTGACGATCGTCAACGCGTCGATCGGCGATCCGCTCGACGGCCGGGGTGACGGTACCGGCGACGCCACCACGCTGGCCGGCGCCGTTGCGGCGGGCCAAGCCGCGGGCCAGCTCTGGACGGTCGCGGCGGGCAACGGCGCACAGGCCCACGACACGGTCAACGCGGTCGACGCGGACGGCGACGGCGCCCTCGAGATGGCGCCCGGTACGCCGCTCGCAGGCCCCGATCCCACGGAAACGGCGACGTTCACCTTGCCTTCCCTGCCCTCCGGCGCAACGATCGACATCGGACTCAAGTGGGACGCGTGGCCGACCACCACGCAGGAGTTCGAGGTGTGCGTGTGGCGCGGTTCTGTTTCCGGGTCCTTCCTCGGCTGCCAGGACCACGTCAGCAACAGCGCTCCGGTGGTCGAGTGGACAGCGACCGGCGAGCCGGCAGGCATCTACACGTATGCGATCCTGCGCGGCCCGACCACGACCGCCTCGAACCAGCGAATGGACATCTACTTCCGCGGCGACGAGCAGAACCCCAGCCTCACCGACACCGCGGGCAGCGTCTGGGAACCGGCCACCTCACCGTCGGCCATGGCCGTCGGCGCGTACGACGTGCACAACAGCGTGATCGAACCCTTCAGCAGCCGCGGCCCCACCATCGACGGTCGGATGAAGCCCGACATCAGCGGTCCCGACGACGTGAGCAGTGACGTGTACCAGCCGTTCTTCGGCACGTCGGCGGCCGCGCCGCATGTTGCCGGTGCGGCGGCACTGGTGAAGGAGCGCTATCCGGCCGCGTCGGCGCAGACGATCGAGCTCTTCCTCGAGTGCCGCGCCGACGACATCGGCGTGCCTGGATTCGACAACCAGTACGGGGCCGGGACGCTCACGATGGGTGACGTCTCGACGCAGTGCCTTTCGTCGCCGTTCGGATCGCTCGACGTGGCCACCGCGGGGCCGGCATCGGTCACCGCCGGCGGTTGGGCCATCGACCCCGACACAACGCTGCCCATCGTCATCCACGCCTATGTCGACGGCCACGGCATGGTGCTCGGCACGGCGTCAGTGCCGCGTCCCGACGTTGCCACGTTCTTCCCCAACTACGGCCCCGATCACGGCTACGCCGCGCAACTGACCGGGATCGCACCTGGCCAGCACACGGTCTGCACCTACGGCATCAACGTCGGCATCGGCGTCAACTCGCTCCTCGGCTGCAAATCGTTCACCGTGCTCAGCGGTCCGCCGTTCGGTTCACTCGATGTCGCGCAGGCCGGTCCCGCGTCGGTGTTCGTCGCCGGCTGGGCGATCGATCCGGACACGACGTCGTCGACAACCGTTCACGTCTACGTGGACGGGCACGGTTTCGTCCTCGGTCCGGCGTCCCACTCGCGACCTGACGTGCAGCAGGTGTTTCCGGGCTACGGCGACCAGCACGGCTTCGACGCGCAGCTGACCGGGATCGCGGCCGGCCAACATCAGGTCTGCGCCTATGGCATCAACATCGGCGCGGGCGGCAACTCACTGCTGGGTTGCAAGTCGGTCACCGTGCTCTCGGGTTCACCGTTCGGATCGCTCGATCTTGCCAAGGGCGGAACCGGCTCGGTGTTCGTCGCGGGCTGGGCGATCGATCCGGACACGACGTCGTCGATCGCCGTCCACGTGTACGTGGACGGTCTGGGCTTCGTGCTCGGCCCTGCATCGTTGCTCCGTCCCGATGTCGCCGCGGTGCTCCCCGGTTATGGCGCTGCGCACGGCTTCAACGCGCAGCTCACCGGCGTTGCGCCAGGGCAACACACCGTGTGCGCGTATGGCATCGATGTAGGCCCTGGACAGAACAACGCGGTCGGCTGCGCAACGACGACCGTCAAGTAGTTCCAGGGATGGGTGCATCCACGACGTCAGCCGAGCTGCCGCTCCATCTCGATCTCCCTGAGGCCGTCCCGCTCACGGACAATGGAATGACCGGTCCGAACGAATCCATGGCGCTGATAGACGCGCTCGGCGCGCTCGTTGTTCTCCATGACATGCAGCCGTAGGGCATCCGCCGGCTCCGTACCCGCCCAGTCGATCACCCGTCGCACGAGACGGTCGGCGCATCCCGTACCGCGCGCGTCGGGCGCGACCCACATGCCGACCAGATACAGGTTCGTGCGATCCTCGTCGGCGCGAACGCCCGCAACGAGACCGAGTACCGCGCCGTCGTCGTGGTCGATGAAGTGTGGGTTCGCGGTCGGGTTCAAACGAGCCGCCCACACATCGTCGGTGAACGCGACCTCTCGTTCGTAAGTCGAACCGAAGGCATCGGGCGCGTCAGCGAGAGCGTTCAGCCGCACCGACTTGAGCAGTGGCGCGTCTTCCGGCGTGAGTCGACGAACCGTCACCACAAGATCGTGGCGTATCGGCGCTCACTACCGCCTGGAGTTCTCTGCGGAGATCCCGTCGACTGCACCGGCCCAGCGCGTCACCTTGTCGATCGTCGCGGCGTGATCCATCGACGCCAGCGCCCCGGGTGCGTCCCTCAGTCGGACGAAGGACGGAGTCGGCTGGTCAATGTGCGCATGACCTGCAGCGCGAAGGTGGGCGTCTCGTGGATGAGGAAGAGGAACGTCCGCTCATCGATCACGGCCAGCTTCGAGTCGACCGCGGCTACCGCGGTAGCGGTGCGCGCCGAGTGGTCGATGATGGCCATCTCGCCGAATGTTCCGTTCGGTCCGACCTTGAAGACCTGTCCGGCATTGGTCCGGAGCTCGATCTCACCCTCGATGACGCCGTACATCTGCGACCCGGGTGACCCCTCCTCGAACACGACCGTCCCGGCGGCAACGTCGTCAACCGACTTGGCGTTGTAGAAAACTCCTGGGGCTCCCGTAGCCACGGCACACCTCCTCTACGGCTTTTCGTTCGCGCTGATGGCGAACGCCGAGCGTACGCTCGGCCGCGCCGTACCGGAAACTCACGGGTGGTCACGCCGGTGACACTGTGGGCACTGGGCGTCGCCGTACTCAGCGTGTCGGTGGGGACGGGAAGTCCAGGTCCGAGGAATGCTCGGTGAGTACAGTCCGCGGTGTGGCGCGGCGCGGTCCCATGCGGGTGAGTTCAGCGGTCGCGCTCGTGGTGGTCGTCATCGTGGGAGTGGCGGCGGTAGGCGCGGCCTCGACGGCAGGGAATGCGAGTACACGCGGGGTCGTGCTGTTCGTCGGGGACTCGAACGTCACACTCGCGGCACAGAGCATCGACTGGGATTTCACGTGGAACACGCACAGCGACAACGGCTACATCCCGGTGATGGCGTCGCGGGTCGGGGCGAGCATCAGGACGTACGACTGTCTCGATCCGACAGGCTGCACGACGACCAACTACTGGCAGACCAAGCTCGCGACGCTCGCGAACAAGGTCGTGCCGGATGTCATCGTCAATGACCTCGGAATCAATGACACGGACCAAGCGGGTGCCCTCACGACGCCGGGGTACTTGCACTACGCGCAGAAGATCGACTGGTTCATGGCTCTCACCGGTGACCGGCCCGTGCTCTGGACGAACCTTCCCTGCTCGCTCGAACCACTGGCGCGAGTGGCAGCGTGCAATCTGGTCAACTTTCAGCTCGATTCAGCCGCATCGCGTTGGTCGAGCCTGACCGTGCTCAACTGGAATCTCGCGTCCGGCGGGCACACCGAGTACATGGCATCGCCCGGGACCGACATCCACTACTCGTCCGCCGGGTTCGACGCGTGGGCGAACTATGTGCTGGGCGCGCTCGACCGCCGATTCCCGAGTCCGTGACGTGTCGGGCCGGTGGGAGGCGACGGTGACTTGCTGTTGGATCGCTGCTGCTGAATAGTCGGCCCGCGTCTGCGGTCGAGACGGGCAGACGCTTGGCAGCCAAGTGCCAGAACGAGGGGGTGATCGTCATGGGCCTGTTGCGGCGCGACAAGGACGAACCTGATGTGCGGTTCCGGATGCGGGAGAAGCTGCTGGCCATCGGCGACGACTACTGGATCGAAGACGACGACGGGAACAAGGCGTTCAAAGTCAACGGCAAGGCTCTACGGCTGCGCGACACCTGGAAGCTGGAAGACAGCTCAGGCCATGAGGTTGCCAGCATCAAGGAACGCAAGCTGTCGGTGCGCGACACGATCACCATCGATGTCGGAAGCCGCCATGCGACCGTACACAAGAAGATCGTCAGCATCCGCGACAAGTTCCACATCGAGCTGGACGGAGGCGCTGACCTCGAAGCTCACGGCAACATCGTCGATCACGAGTACGAGATCGAACAGGCCGGCCGCAAGGTCGCCGAGATCTCCAAGCGGTGGTTCCGGGTGCGTGACACCTACGGCGTCGAGATCTTCGGGGGCACCGATCCGGCTCTGATCTTGTCCATCACCGTCGCCATCGACGGTATGACACGCGGCTGACGAGGAGTGTTCGTGACGTGACGATCGATTACGGCTCCATCATCTCGGACGAGGCCTCCCGCATCATCGACGGTTACGAGCGAGGTCGCGCCGCGCCCATCCCATGGTCCGACCGTTGGTCGGTCGGTACCGTGGCGCGCCATGTCTCGGCAACGCATCACGTCGTCGCCGAAGTGATACGCGGCCGACCCGATACGGACTTCGGCGTGTTCGGGGAGCTTCGAACTCCGGCGAAAGACGCTCCCGAGTTCGTCGACTGGTTCCGCTCGGGAACGGCGTCGCTCGTCGAGCAGCTCGCGACCGTGCCCGCTGAGGACGAATGTTGGTCGTGGTACCCGGCTGGACGATGCGTTGGGTGGTGGGCTCGGCGCATGGCACTCGAAGCCGTCGTGCACCGTGCAGACACGGACTTGGCAACGGGACAGGACTTCTCGGTGACTTCCGAAGTCGCCGCGGATGGCATCGACGAATACCTTGACGTGTTCGTTGCCGCATCGCGCGCGGCGAGCGGCTCCCCGACCGGACCGACCATCAGCTTCGAGTGCAGCGATCGAAGCGACCAGTGGTCGCTCGATCTCTCCGAGCCGGGAGGCCGCGTCGTGAGCCGCGAGCCGCTCCCCGCATCCGTTCACATCCGTGGAACCGCGAAAGACCTGCTCTTGATGTTGTGGGGACGTCTTCCGATCAACGAGACCGCTGGCGTCGAGGTCGACGGCGCGAAAGCACACCTCGACGGGTGGTCACGACTCATCCCACCCATGTAGCCGCGAACACGACCGTCAGTCGCGGACAACTCATGTCCGGAGCTTCCATCGCGTCGCGGAAGCTCAGAGATCCAGGGGCGCGGCGCTCGCCACGGCGGCCGGGTTCGTCCGCCATTCCTCCGGATGCGAATCGACGTAGAGCTCGACGGCGTTGCCGTCCGGATCGCTCACGATCAGAGCCTTGCTGACCCGGAAGTCGAACATCGCGTGGACCGGGATGCCCTTCGCCTCGATGTCGGCCTTGGCCGCCGCCAGCTCGCTGACGGCGTCGCCGATCTTGAACGCGATGTGGTGGAGTCCGATCGACAGGCGATCCGCGCTCGGGTCTCCCTGCACGAGCGCGATGTCGTGGTGATTCTCGCCGGTCGACAGGAACACCATCGTCCCCTCGCCGAACTCGCCGCGAGCAACCTCCCGAAGGCCGAGCACGTCGCAGTAGAACGCGCACGAGGCGTCGACATCGCGAACTCGGAGCACGACATGGCCGACTCTCGAGATCCGAAACGCAGCGCCCACCCTCGGTCTCCGTTCACCACATCGACGAAAACTTGGCGGAGAGACAATACCTCTGTCGATGTACCACCACCTGGGCTCACAAGCGTTGCCTCAGCGACGGAACTCGGCCCGGCGCATCCAGCCACGCCGAACAACGGCGCGGTGAGGCGGAGACAGGGGGGTCCGCCGCATCGGCGACACGACCGGGTGATGGCCTCTAGGTTCTGCCGACACATCCCTGGGGAGGCGACATGAGTGTCACATCGTCCGCGCAGCGACTTGGCGGGAAGGCGGCCGCAGCGCAACGCTTGGCATCGGTCATCGAGTTCGTCGGGTGGGTCGGCATTCTCGGTGCCGTGTCCTTGGCGATCCTCGTCGGCACGCACGATCAGACGACCCTTTCGACCGGCTTCGTCGGCGTCAACGTCGCGACCGAAGAGCAATGGCCCCTGGGCATCGCCATCGGCGCTGCGGTTGCTCTCGGCGCTCTCATGCTCGTCGTCCTGGCGCGCGCGCTCGGATTGCTCTCTGTCTATGCGCTCGCGCAATCGGTCGAGACAGACAAGGGCGTACCCCCCGCTGCCGGAGGGCCCGTTGCCTGAGGCGCGCGACGGTGGGGTGGCTCTTTGCCGGACGACGTCAGGGCCGCGTTGGCGAACGGCACACTGAGGTCGCCGTCGTTCGCGTACGTACACCGCCACCGTCGACTGACTGGCTCGGGCGGATGCTGCGGAGTCACGGTTCGACGGCGGGGTCATCAAACAGCAGGAGCTCCTCCTCGTCCGGAGCTTGAAAGGTCGTGGCCCACTGTTCGAAGTGAGCCCGCGTCATGGGCGCGGCGCCCCATTCGCCCGACGCAGTGCGTCGGTGTGCTCGCTCGATCAGCTCCTCCAGAGGCGCTTCGAGGTAATGCAGTTCGACGCCCACCCCCAAAGCGCGGGCTCCCAGTCGCTTCTCGTCCCGCTCCACACGCGCCCAATGGCCCCACTCCAAGATCACGCTCTGACCGTTGGCGAGGAGCTCTTGCGTGAGCGACCACAACTGTGCTTCGAGACGGACGCGGAACTCGTCGTCCCACACGTCGCGACCCAACTGCGTTGTCCACTGGTCCTTGTCCAGCCTGATCGCAGGGATCTTGGCGCCGAGCCGGCGAGCGAGTGTCGACTTGCCCGAAGCGGGAAGCCCGCAGATCAGAACGAGCCGTGTCGACGACGTCAGGTTCGTAGCTTCTCCTCGAGCGTCACTCCGTTGACGCGGATCACGACGACAGCGCCGGGCCAAGACCGAGATCGTCGAGCCAGGCCAGGAACATGTCGGTCCAGCGGTCCGACGGCAAGCCCTGCTCGACCATGCCGAAGCCATGCGCTCCACGCGCGAAGACGTGTAGCTCGCATGGCCGGTCGGCCGCCGACCAATCCGCGTGCAGCCCTTCGACGATGCGCACCAGCACGTCGTCTTGCGCGACCGCCGTGAACAGTGGGGGTGCATCCGCGGGCACCGACGCTCCGCGCGTCTCGCCGCCGTAGACGGGCGCGATGAACGCGAGCTGGTCGGCGCGCGGGTCGAGGGCGACGTCGACCGCGAGGAACGCGCCGGCGGAGAAGCCGATCATGCCGATCGCGTCCGACCGCAATCCGAACCGCGAGGCGTGCTCGCGGACCAGTTCGATGGCGCGGCGGCCGTCGTCGGCGCACGCGGCACGCGCTCGGGAGTATGCATCGGTAGCGATCACGTCGCCAATCGCACGCGGCTTGCTCGCGTTCGGGATCGGTGTGGCAAGCCCGGCATCGATGGTCGCCATCGCCGCTTCGAACTTCGCCTGGTCGGGGTGCGACGCCTGCACTCGGTACTTGAGCAAGAACGCGGTGTAGCCGAGCCCGGTGAGCCAGCTCGCGACGTCCAGCCCTTCGTGAGTCCACGCGTTGATCGTCCAGCCACCACCGGGCACGACGATGATGCCCATGCCGTTCGCCGAGCCGTGTGCCGGTGTGAACACGGTGAGCGTCGGCTGCGAGATGTTGCGCAGGAACGTGGTGCCTTCGGCGATCCCTGCGCGCACGACGTAGGACACCTCGGGCGGCATGCCGTCGATGGTCGTGGGCGGCCCGTCGGGCCACAGATCGATGACCTCCGCGGCGTCGACTGGTGCAACCGTCATCACGCCAGGATGCCCCATCCGCACAGAGGGCGCGCGAGCCGGCTCGTTCGTCTCAACTGGTCCGAGACTCTGACTCCGTGAGACTCGGAAGGGAGTCGAGGATGATCTCCATTCCTTCATAGGCGAGGATCGGCGGGTCGGGTGCGTCCCCCCACAGCTCGCGCGCGTTGGCGAGAAGGCGCTCGAGATCGTCGTCGGAGTGAGCCGGATCGTGGTGGAACAAGACGAGCCTCCCCACGCGGGCGCGCTGCCCCATGGTCACAGCGTGGCTCGTGGCCGAGTGGCCCCACCCGATGTGCGCCTCGTACTCATCGTCGAAGTACTGCGCGTCGTGGAACAGCACGTCGACACCATCGATGAGCGAGAAGCCCGACAACCAGTCGGCACCCAGGCTGTTCAGCGCGACACCGATGACGGGTTCGTGATCGGGTAGGTACGCGAGCGAACGGCGATCCTCCTCGATCCGGTAGCCGACCGTGGGGCCCTGGTGAGACACCGAGGCAGCCGTCACGGTGGCGCTTCCGATCGTGAAGGGTTCATCGGGACAGTCGTGGAACACGATGTTCGAAGGGACGTCGGTGAGATGGATCGGGAACAGCGGCGGTGACAGGTACGTCGCCACTCGCTCCTCGAGGGTGAGGGTCGTAGACGGCGGCCCCCACACGTGCACGTCGGCACGGTCGTCCCACAGCGGCGCGAAGAAGGCCAGCCCCTGCAAGTGATCCAGGTGCAGATGGGTGAGCAGCACATGCACCGGCCAACCAGGGTTCGATCCGATCGCGACGCCGAGCTCACGAATCCCGGATCCGGCGTCGAGGGCGAGCGTGATGCCGTCGCTCAGTGTCACGCCGACACACGATGTGTTGCCGCCGTAGCGGACCGTGCGCGGTCCCGGCGACGCCAGCGAACCACGTGTTCCCCAGACGCGGACGTTCATAGGTCCGTCTGAAACGGCGACTCGCGCGATGCGGGGCTCTGCGAACTACCGAGCTCCCAGAACACGCCCACCGCGCCGACGAAACGGGACACGCTCGCGAACAACGGGTAGACGGTCGTCTCGATGAGATGCCACACGCCGTCGAGTCCCCGCAAGCGAATCACGCGGTGAGCAGGTGTGTGATCACTGACGACTCGGGCCATCGGACCGCGGAGCAGGGAGATCTCGTTACCTTCCGGGTCCGTCGTCAGCCACCTCGCGTCGTACTCGTCGGGCGGCACTTCACCGACGGAGACAAAAGTTGCGCCGAGCACCTTCTCGGCGGGCTCGTTGAAGAACACGATCGTTCCGGTCTCGTCGAGCACGAGCATCGGCGTGGCGATGTTGCTCGCAAGCTCTCGGGCGAGGATCAGCACCACGTCCTTCTGTCTGCTGCCGTTCATGTACGTCGCATCTTGCCGCGGGAGCGAGGGGTTCGCTCGCCGAGCGAAGGGTGACCGAAGCGCCACGACCCAGACCGTTGTCGGACTGACCGATGGTGTTCAGCACCGCTTTCGTGTCCCGGCCTTGAACAGCGTGGGCATCAGCGACTACTCGAAGGTCACCAACGTGATACGTGGCGTGCTCAGACCGCGTTCGGCTGCAGATCAGGCCGGGGTCGACGCGGTCTGGCGGCGATCCGCCCGACGGCGCGCCACGCGACCGATGCGATCGATGCGGTCCATCAGAGCCTGACGCGCTTGTTCCGCTTGGGGGTCGAGCCCCTCGATGCCGCAGATGTTCCAGTAGCGCACGACGATGGGGACGAGGATCTGGTCATGATGCAACAGCGGGTCGTAGATCCCGGCCTTGGCAATGGCGGCAGCGTGGCTGGCGAACCCAGGAATACCCAGGCCGGGCATGGCGAACTCGCGCACCTGCTTCTCGATGTCGATGACCATGCCGGATGGATCGAGCTCGATGGCAGCTTTGACGAGGTCGCGGTAGAAGAGGTGATGGAGGTTCTCGTCGCTGGCGACGCGAGCCATCACGTCGTAGCCGGCACGATCGTCGAGCAGCTTCCCTGTGTTGCGGTGGGAGATGCGGGTCGCGAGTTCCTGGAGGGCGACGTAGACCAAGGTCTGTGCCACAGTCGCAGGCTCGGGCGTGATGCCGCTACTCACCTGGGCCATCCGGCCGCGCTCCAGTGCGACCGGATCGATTGATCGGGTCACGGTCAGGTAGTCCCGGATCACGATGGAGTGTCGGCCCTCCTCGGCTGTCCATCGCCGGCCCCATGCGCCCCACACGTCGTCAGCGCCGAAGGTCCGCTCGATCGTCCGGAAGTAGTAGGGCAGGTTGTCCTCGGTGAGCAGGTTGACGAACAGGGCGCTCGCCGCGGCGCCGCCGACGGTCGTCTCGTCCTCCGACCAGACGTCCTGGCCAGCGAAGTCACGACCGCGGCTCCACGGCACCAGCTCGTGTGGGAACCACTCCTTCGCCGTGTCCAAATGGCGTTCGAACAGGCCTTCGGCGACGGGGGTGAGCTCGGACAGCAGGGCAGCATCTCGCATTCGCGCCAGCCTACCGACTGTTAGGTAGGCACAGGGGCCGCGGGTAGGTGGTCCCCGCGTCGCGCGCTGAGCGTGGTGGTCGCCACCGCCACAGTGGTCAGTGCAGAACTGAGAATCGCGGGCTCATATCGCAGCCGGATTGTGATCGTTCATCGTGGATTGGTTCATCGGATTCACACCGGACGCGCTTGCTACTGTCCGGCGCGTGCGACGCTGGGGTCGCCTGCGGGTTGGCGCTGCTGTCGCGCTCGCGGCCGTGATGACCGCGGGCGCGGCTGCCTTTGGCGCGACGTTGACGTCGGAGAATGCCGGTACGCGCGCGGTTGTGTTGTTCGTCGGAGACTCGAACGTCACGCTCGCGGCGGGAAATATCGAGTCGGTCCTGGAGTGGAACACGCACTCCGACGATGGCTACGTGCCCGTGATTGCGTCGCGAGTCGTGGCCGGCATCCGCACGTACGACTGTCTCGCTTCCACGCCATGCGCAACCACCGACTATTGGAAGACGAGGTTCGCGAGCCTTGCGGGCAGGGTTGACCCGGATGTCATCGTCAACGACCTCGGCATCAATGACACCGGACTCGCTGGTCAGCTCACGACGCCGGGCTACTACCGCTATGCACAGAAGATCGACTGGTTCATGGCTCTAGCTGATGGCCGACCAGTGTTGTGGACGGATCTTCCGTGCACGATCGAGCCAGCGGCCATCGTCGCAGCATGCAACCTGATCGATTATCAACTTCACGAAGCGGTTGCGCGTTGGCCGAACCTCACCGTGCTCTGCTGGAATTTCGCGAGCTCCGGACACACCGAGTACATGCAGTCGCCCGGAATCGACGTTCACTACTCGACGGGTGGCTTTGCTGCATGGGCGAACTTCGTCGTACGTGCTCTCGATCGCCGATTTCCTAGGGCCTAGCAGTCGAACACCGACCAGCAGATGTCGTTCCGCAACCGCTGGTCGTCGAGCACGAGCGCACGAATCGACCGGTGAGCGTCCCGCCGCGACGGATCGTTACGAACCGAGGATCGCGGACCTTCGGGAGGATCACGCCACCAGCGTGCCGGATGCCGCGAGTTCCGGGTGGCGTGCGCGTTCTAGTGTGCGATCGTGAGCATCGCCGCGATCGCGCTCGGCGTCTGAGGTCCGTCTGCTTGGTGGGCTGATCGTTGACGCAGCGTCGTGGGGTGAGGGCGCGTACGGTGCGGCGAAGGCCGGGGGTGCGACATTCGTGGCGGATCCGGCTTCGCTATCGCATCGATCATGGTTTGTCGCGCGGTCCGCTGGCATTGGTGGCCTGGCTCGGCGGGTTGACTGTCGCGGTCGCTGTCGTCGGGGCCGTGTTTCTCAATCTCATCGCGGGCACGTTCGGTGGCAGTTTGAACGGAAGTCTCCCGGAGGATCTGTGGCAGAGCGTGCTGCGCACGTTGGACACGGGGACGTTTGCCAACGACACGCAGTGGCCGACGCGGTTGATCGGCTTGGCCGTGACGCTGTCGGGGATCTTTCTCGCCGGTTCGCTCATCGGCGTGATCGCAACTGCGGTGGACCAACGAGTGGAACGCCTCCGCAAGGGTCGCAGCACGGTCGTCGAGCGTGACCACACACTGATCCTCGGGTGGTCGCCGCGGTTGCCGTTGGTCGTCCGCGAGCTCGTCATCGCCAACGAAAACGTGCGCGATCCAGCGGTCGTGATTCTCGCCGACCGCGACAAGACCGAGATGGAGGACGAGCTCCGCGTGCGCGTCGGCGCGACGAAGAACACCCGCATCGTGTGCAGGACCGGCGACACGGCCAACATCGACGATCTCGACCTCGTCAACATCCGAGATGCGCGCTCGATCATCGTGCTCGCAAGCGACGACGGCGACGCCGGCGTGGTCAAGACGATCCTTGCGATCAAGACCGTTGATCCTGACTTCACTGGCCCTCATGTCGTCGCCGAGCTGGCCGACAACGACCACGCCGTCACCGTTCGCACCGTCACCGACGGTCGCGTCGTCACCATCAACTCCGACCATGTCGTCGCCGAAGTCACGGCTCAGGCCTGTCACCAAGGCGGACTGGCGTCAGCCTTCCAAGACCTTCTCGACTTCGAGGGTGCTGAGATCTACATCGCTCCCGTTGCAGACCTGATCGGCCACACCTACCGCGACGCAGTGCTCGCATTCGAGAACTGCGCAGTCATCGGCCGGCTCGCGCGCGACGGAAACGTGGATCTCAACCCCGCGCCAGAGACTCGATTCGAACCCGACGACCAGGTCATCGTGATCGCCGAGGACGACGACAAGGTGGTGTTCACCGGCTACCTCGACGCCACTGCACCGCAACCATTCGAAGCCCGCACCTCGCCGGAGCCGCCGATACGGGTACTGATATGTGGTTGGAGCTCGTTCGGACCAAAGGTTCTCGCCGAGATCGACGAGTTCCTCAGTCCGGGCTCATCGGTCGAGGTCGCGGTTCATGACGACCTCGTGGACACCGCCGACATCGTCGCCTGCCGGCTCGACAACGCCGACCTCCACGTACACCCTTACCGTCGGGGCCCCGAGGAATTGCTGCGCTTCGCACAAGAAACGCCTTTCGACGACGTCATCGTGCTCGGTTACCGGTCCGGACTCACGGTGGCCGAGGCCGACGCACTCACCCTGCTCACCCTGCTCACGCTGCGAAAGATCTGGCCCGCCGACGCCGTCCCCGCGGTGCGCATCGTCGCGGAGCTGCTCGACCAAGCCAATCTCGCCATCGCGAGCACAACGGGCGTCGACGACTTCATCGTCAGTGACGCACTCGCCAGTCTCATGATCGCTCAGCTCTCGGAGCGAGCCGAGCTCGATGCTGTCTTCGGCGACCTGTTCGACCCACGAGGAGCGGTCCTCGAACTGCGGCGCGCCCCGACGCTGGTACCTGACGAACCACTGCCATTCGCTGCTGTCGCCGCCGCGGCGATCTCGCAAGGCGCATCGGCTGTCGGCTACCGGCTGGCCGCATCCGCGACCATGGTGATGAATCCCGCCAAGTCCCACATCGTCCACCTCGGCGCACGAGATCAAGTGCTCGTCGTCGGACCGCGAGAGACCTGACTCCTACACGACACAGAGGTCACTCGGGCACGGTGAACGCGCCGTTGATGCCGCCGTCGAGCCGGACTGAGGTCGCGGTTACGAAACCTGCGTCGTCGCTGGCGAGGAACGCGATGGTTGCCGCGGCCTCTTCGAGGGAGCCGAAGCGACCCATCGGCCAATGCACTCGGCGTTTACCGAGCGCATCAGCGTTGAACTCGAAGACGGCCCGCTGAGCGTCCGTGTCGATCGGCCCGAACTGCACTGCGTTCACCCGCACGCCGCTCCGAGCGAGGTGGACACCGAGGTCACGCGTCAACTGATCCACGCCCGCCTTGGCGGCTGAGTACGCCATCTGCGCCGTGGCCGAGCCCATGGCGCCGAGAAACGACGTTGCATTGATCACCGATCCGCCGTGCGGCTGGGTGTCACGTACGTACGGGACCCCGTGCTTGCACAACAGGAACACCGCGGTCAGGTTCCCGTCGACAACTCGGTGCCAGGTCTCGACGCTCGTGTCCATCAGGGCACGATCCCCGACGTCCATCAGGCCGATGTTGTTGTAGATGACATCGAGGTGTCCGTTCGCCTCGACGACCTCGTCATACATCGCTCGGACCCGCGCGTCATCGAGAAGATCGACGACGAACGACATGTCGCCGATCGAGTGCGCGATGCGATCGGTACCAACAACCGTCGCACCTTCGTCTGCGAATCGCTCGGCGACAGCCGTGCCGATCTCGCTTGCTGCACCGTTGACGATCGCCACCTTGCCGGCGAGCCGGCCGATCTGTGCCACTCAGACAGCGATCGATGACGCGGTGGGCGTGCCGGGTCTCACGCCCCGACAGGGGTCGTCGGCGTGAACCGGACGGGAAGGCGCTTGATACCGCCGACCAGCGGAAATCCCATCGAGTCGAGCGGGACCGGTTCGCCCGCCACCTCGATGTCGGGAAGCCGCGTCAGTAGTTGACGGAAGGCAACCGAGAGCTCTCGACGGGCCAGGTGTGCACCGAGACAGAAGTGCGGACCCGGCCCACCGAAACCGACATGGGGATTCGGGTCGCGGAGCACATCGAAGCTCTCGGGGTCCGTGAAGACGCGGGGATCACGGTTGGCGACACCGTAGAGAAGGACCACCTTGTCGCCCTCGGAGAACTCGTGGCCCGAGATGGTCACGTCCGTCGTCGCCGTGCGGCGCATGAACGTCACGGGCGACGCGACGCGAACGATCTCCTCGACCGCGGTCGGCGTCACCGCCTCGAGTTGGTCCTGCCAGATCCGTCGTTGATCCGGATTCTGGGACAGCAGGTGCATCCCGTGACTGATCGCGGTGCGAGTCGTGTCGTTGCCCGCGACGGCCAAGAGAATGAAGAACGGCGCGATCTCGTTCGGGGAGAGCATGTCCTCGCCGACGTCGTTGTGGACCAGCTTGGAGGTGAGGTCGTCAGTCGGGTTCGCGCGTCGTTCGGATGCGAGGTCGTTCATGAGCGTGGTCAGACTCATCCCGGCCTCGAAGATCGCCGTCATCGGATCGCCATCACCGATGAACTCGGGGTCGCCGGCGCCAAGGATCACGTTCGTCGCCCGCAACACGGTGTCGAACTCGGTCCGCGGGATTCCCATCATGTCGCAGATGATCAGCAACGGGAACGGTTGCGACATGACCTTGACCAGGTCGACCTCGCCTCGTTCGCAGAAGCCGTCGATCACCTCGGTGCAGATCGTCTCGACCGAGTCGAGGACGTTCTGGAGCTGGTTCGGCGTGAACGACCGCGCCACGATGCCACGCTGGCGAGCGTGCCTCGGGTCGTCCATGTTGATGAACGAGCCGAAGAAGTCGAGGGCTTCGGCGGGTAGGTCGGGGATCGACACTGCACCCTTACCGGAGCAGAACTCCTTCGGCCGCTTGCTGATCTCGATGATCTCCGCGTAACGGGTCGCGACCTGGAAGTCCTCCGTGCCGCCAGTCATGAGGTTCTCGAACGAGACCGAGGTGAACGGCCCGGTCTCGCGCAGTTCGTTGAACTCGGCCATCCGCGCGGCGAGCGGCTGACGCCAGAAGTCAGGCTCGAGCAGGCGAGCTCCGGTGATCGTGGTCATCGCGTCATCGTAGAGGCGACCGTTACTTCGGCCGGCCACCGATCCTGACGTCTGCCATGGCGTTCGAGGCGTGAGAATGTGCATCTTGGATGCCGACGAGCCCTCCACGCGCATTGGGCGGCGAATGGTCCTCGGCGCCCTTGGCGTCGGTGTCGTCGGGATCCTCACCGGCGCAAAGCTGCAGGAACTGACCTCCGACGCCCTGCTGCCGGTCACGCTTCGCGACCCGACTGGGCTGACGGCCCTGCTTCCGTTGGCGGGGCGGTTTCGCATCTACTCGGTGACCGAGAAGCTGCCGTCCCGATCGGCTGGCGACTATCAGTTGCGCATCGACGGGTTGGTCGAGCGACCGACCTCCCTCTCGTACGGCGACCTCCATGACCGGCTCCCGCAGACCGCGCTGACGCGCGACTTCCAGTGCGTTACCGGCTGGCGGGTCCAGCACGTGCCGTGGGTCGGTGTTCGTTTGTCCGACGTCCTCGCGGTGGCCGGAGTCATGCCGGCAGCGACGAGGGTCGTGTTCCACAGTTTCGACGGCACGTACACCGAGAGCTTGAGCATGGAGCAGGCGCTGCGGCCCGATGTGCTCGTCGCTCACACGATGCAGGGCGGTCCCGTCACCCGAGAGCACGGTGGACCCGTGCGCATGTACGTCGCGCCGATGTACGGATACAAGTCGTGCAAGTGGCTCGATCGCATCGAGCTCGTGGACCACCTGGTCGGTGACGGCGGCTACTGGGAGTCGCGCGGCTACGACTTGGATGGCTGGGTGGGCGCGAGCAACGGCGGACACGACGAGCCAACGTCGTGATGACCGAGCCCGACGATCGCCCGCACGACGAGGTACTCCTGCGCTTCGACACGATCACTCGGATCGCGCACTGGGCCACGGCCGCGTTGGGCATCGTCGTGCTCCTGACCGGCACGATCCTGTATGTCGATCAGCTGTCGACGAAGATCGGACGGCGGGCTCTGATGGAGAACGTCCATGTCGTGTGCAGCTGGCTGTTGATCGTGCCGCTCCTCGTCGGTGTGCTGCTGTCACGTCGCGGCCGCCAGCTGCGCGCTGACCTCGTCGATCTCAGTCGGTGGACGAAGTCCGACCGGCGGTGGCTACGGCGCTCGACGCGCACTGCTCCGGCAGGCAAGTTCAACGGTGGCCAGAAGCTTGCGACATCGCTGTTTGCCGCGCTGTTCGTCATGCAGCTGTTGACCGGCTCGTTGATGCTGTGGAACCGGCGGTTCGCCGATTCGTGGCGCACTGGCGCGACCTTCGTCCACGATTGGGGCTATCTCGCCCTCGTCGTGTTGGTCGCGGGCCACGTGCTCGAGGCCATTCGCCAGCCCGAGTTGCTCCGATCGATGATCGACGGAACCGTGCCCCGCTGGTATGCAGAGCGGGAACGGCCGCGGTGGGCCGCCAGCCAACTCGACGACAAACAGACGAAGGAGATCTGACCGTGCTCGTTCGATGGATCGTCGCTGTCGTTCTCTTCGTCGTCGGTGCCGTGTGGATCCTTCAAGGCGTAGACGTTCTCGGAGGGTCATTCATGACCGGGAACGGGATCTGGGCCGTGTTCGGTGCGATCATGATCATCATCGGTGTCGTGCTGGTGCGTATCCCGCGCTCGCGCTCGGGTGTTGAACGGCCGCCGGAGTAGCGCGATCTGCCGATCCTGAACCGAGTCCCGACTCACCGGGTGAGTCGATCTGCTTCGGCGAGCAGGAGGTCGCCGAACGGCTGGAAGCCGATGCGTCGGCTGTAGAGGCCGCTGACAACACGATGGATCGTTCCCCATTCCCAGATCGCCATGGGGTCCACCCCGGAGCGGTCGGCCAGGCGTTGTGTTCTCGCCCGCAGGTCGTCGGCGTAGTCGGGGTCGCATCGCACGATCGTGCCCAAGTCGAACGCTGGCTCGGCCCGCAGCCCGTCAGGATCCACGAGCTTGAACGACCCGTCATGCGCCTGCAACGCGTTGTGGTGGTGGACGTCACCGTGCACCAGGACCGCGTGTCGGTCGTCGTGGGCTCGACCCCGACGCTCGATGCATTCGAGTGCGTCCTCGACCGTCCTCTGCGAGCACGCCCTTCCGGTCTCCTCCCACAGCCGCGGTAGCTGCTCGGCGTACTCGCGGGCGCGGTCTGCGCCGGAGGGCAAGTCGACGTCTGCGTCAACCGGGCGCCACATCACCGACGCGACGTCGCACAACAGATCGTGTCGGGCTGCGGGGTCTGGCACGACGTCGGACATCACGACCCCCAGCCGCTCGAGCAGGAGCGCCTGGCGGGTGGGATCCTCGCGAAAGAGAGCCGCACAACCGTCGCCATCGGCGAGACGCAGCGCGGTGGCCTCGAAGCGCAGGTCGCGTTGCGTGCCCGGAACACCGATCTTGAGAACCGCGGCGGTGCCGTCGGCGAGTGTCGCTTCGACCACGAACGCGGCGTGACCTCCGCGCCGCGTGGCACCGATCGCCAGTCCCCAGTCCTGTGCGAGAGACTGAACCAGCAACGGCAACTCGTCGATCCACGCCTCGTTCCCGTCGGCGACGACCTTGTTCCGAACCTCGGTGGGGACGTCGAGCGTCACCGCGTCGTTGTAGCTCGTCGGCGCTCAGGGAGTTGGCGTGACCGGGTTGGATTGTTGCGACTCGGGTCCGGTGCCGACTCCATTGATGGCGGCGACCGTGAAGGTGTACGTGGTGCCGTTGGTCAATCCCGTCACGGTCTGCGTGGTGGTCGTGGAGTTGAACGTGGTCGGCGCCGCGGCCACGGCCCCTACGTAGGGCGTGACGGTGTAGCCGGAGACGGCGGATCCGACGGGTGCGGGTGCTGTCCATGTCACGGTGGCGGTGGTGTCGCCGGGGGTGGCGGGACCGATGGTTGGTGGGTTGGGGAGCTTGCCGACCAAGGTGCCGAACGTCCCCGGCGTGGGGCCCGAGTACTGACCAACGCCGACCGCGTTGATGGCCTGGACCCAGAACACGTAGCGGGTGCCGTTGGTGAGACCGGTGACGGTCTCGGTCGTCGCGGTGGAGGTGTACGTGGTGGGCGGCACTGTCGTATTCGTGTGCCAAATCTGTGGCGTGACGATGTACCCGGTGATCGGGTAGGTGTCGTTGGTGGGCGGCGCGGTCCACGAGACCGTCGCGGCGTGGTCGTTTCCCTGGGCGCCGCCGACCGACGGTGCCAGTGGAAGCCCGGGACGGTTCAACAGGACCGACGCGGTGCTCGTGGCTTCGCCGACATCCGGGATGTTGTAGGCGGCGGCCGTGAGGTCAGGGAGGCCGTCGCCGTTGAGGTCACTCACCTCGATGTCTGAAACCTCGACGTCGCCGAACACGCCGACGTCGAAGTCAGTGTGCAGCGCCAGCGTGCCGTCCCCGTTGCCGACCAACACCGACACGGCTGATGGCGCACCTCCGTTGCCGCCAACGGCGACATCGACGATGCCGTCGCCGTTGATGTCGGCAAGCTTCAGTGGGCACTCGCAACCGACGGTGTCGAAGACACCAGCCAAGTCGAACGTCCCGTCACCGTGGCCGAGCAGGACCCTGAGATTGCCTGCCTGCAACACGAGGTCGGCGTGACCGTCATTGTTCAGATCGCCGGCGGCGCTGACGAAACCACTCACATCGAGCGGGATCACGGTGCCGAACGTGCCGTCCCCGTTGCCGAGCATGATCTCATTGGCGGCCGCGAGGTCGGGGATCTCGTCGCTGTTGAAATCGCTGATGGCAACGTCGCGCGGACCTGGCGTGGAGTAATCGTGGTGCGGGGCGAACGTGCCGTCCCCATTGCCCAGCAGGACCGAAACGCTGTTCGCCGAGGCGCTCGCAGTGACGAGGTCGACGACATCGTCACCGTTGAGATCGGCGACGGTGAGCCTCCATGGGTTCGCGCCCGTTGCATAGCGCACCTCCGCACCGAAATGTCCGGTGCCGTCACCGCGCAACACCGAGACCTCGTCGGTGTCGCCGTAGATGGTGACGACATCGACCAGCCCGTCGCCGTTCACGTCGACCAACACAGGTTGACCCCCTCCCGCGGGGGCGTCGATGGGCGCGCCAAACGTTGCGTCGCCGAGCCCCAGCCGCACCGACACGCCGCCGAACACCATGTCCGGCACACCGTCGTCATTCACATCGCCCACGGCGAGTCCATCACCGGTTCTGGGAAAGGGCACGAGACTCGCGAACGTGACCGGACTCGGCGCGCCCGTGGGCGTGACAGGGTCCGATGATGCCGACGAGGCGCTGTCGTTACCGAGTGCGTTGATGGCCTTCACCGTGAACATGTAGGGAGTGAAGTTCCTGAGCCCCTTCACGATCTGCGTCGTCGCCGTCGAGTCGAACCGGACCGGGGTCTGCTTCACGTGCTGGATCCACGGCGTCACCTCATAGGCGACGACCGGAAACGGAACGGCCAGCGGCTGCTGCCACGAAACCGTCACCTGACCATCGCCCGCGACAGTTGCGCTCATCCGCGGCGGAGGATCCGCAACACAACCCGTCACGCCCAACCCCGCGAGGCCAACCACCGCCAACACCACGACGAGTCGCACTGACCTGAACGATCGCGGCATCGCCAGCCCCCCCGAATCCCCGGTCTTTGCACGCTACCTCGTGGTCAACACACGCAAGACCGGACACGTCAGGTTCACGAACTGCCGGGAAATCTGAAGTAGGAGGCGCCGAACAGCAGGACGATGCCGATGTTGGCGGCAAGCCGCTCCCAGAACCAAGTCTTGCGGTCGCTCACCAGGCACGATGGTCGCACCGAGCGGCGCGCTCGAGATCGGCGGCGACACGAGTGCGAACGTCGTGAATGGGCATAGTGTGCGGACATGTGCTGGTACAGCCACCGATGGCTCGAGCAGGAGCCGCGTCGGGCGTCCGCGCCGACCGACACCGACGACCTGCGGATCGCGGACTCCGATCGTGATCGCGCGATCGCGCAGCTTTCGAAGCATGCCGGGGACGGCCGCCTCACGCTCGACGAGTTCGAGGCGCGCGTCGAGGACGTCTACGCCGCGAGGACACACGCCGATCTCCGTCCCGTGTTCGAAGGTCTGCCGAAGTATGAGGTCACGCCTCCAGCCACTCGTGCGCGACCGCACTTCGATGGCGCCGAGGTTCTCCGTCCGGTCGCGATGGTGGCCGTCTTGGTCTGGGCCTCGATCGCCCTCGGCGCGTGGGTGCTCTGGATCGGGCTCTGGCTTGTGGTGCCGCGACTGGTCTGGGGCCGCGGCTCCAGGCATGGACACCGGCGTCGGACGGACTTCCGTAACACGCCGGGACGATTGCGCGGCGAAGACTTGACGAACGTCTGACGCTTACTCGGTTGCCTGCGGACTTGAAGCAGGAAAGAGCGACGCGAGCGCGAGAGCGACGCCGATGCAGTCGCGTGGTTTACGCGTCGTAGCCGAACCAGCGGGCTCGTCGCGTGGAGCCGAAACCCTGCTTCTCTCTCGCGAACTCGAGTGATGGCGCCTGGAAGTTCGCGCCAGGACCGCCGACCTTGTAGAAGTCGACGTTGACCTTGCCGACGGTGTCGTCGCCCATCTCCATGTAGCAGACCGCTTGCCCGTTGAAGCTCGCCGGTTCGCTGCCCCGCAGGGTCGCAATGATGTTGTTGGCGACGACGGCCGCTTCACCCTCGGCGATCGTTCCCGCTCTGGGGACGGGCGCGCTCGTGATGTCGCCCGCGGCGTACACGCCCGGAAACTTCGTCGTGAAGGTGGCGGGGTCGACAGCGATCCACCCGTCGTCCTCGGTCATGCCGGCGTCGACGACGACGGACGGGCAGACGTGCACCGGGATGCCGAGGAGCAGATCGAACGCGATGGACTCGTCGTTGCTCAGATGAGCGGTCTTCGTCGCAGGATCGATTCGCGTCACCCGAGTCTGAGGGCGGTACTTGATGTCGCGTTCGTCGAGCAACGCGATGATCGCATCGGAGGTCTCCTGCGAGATGGGGATGGGCATGGGCAGCGGGCTCACGAGGTGGATGGTGGTCTTGTCACGCACGCCCCGACGCACGAGATGGTCGTGCAGCATGAACGCTGCTTCGTTCGGCGCGGGTGGACATTTGAACCATGAGCCCATCACTCCCACGATCGCGGTGCCGCCCTCGAACGCGTCGATCACCGCCCGCATCTTGGCCGCGCCCGCCACCGAGTAGAACTCGTTGCCGCCCTCGTCCAGCCCCGGCGTCGCTGCAGTGTCGTAGTCGGCGCCGAGCGCGACCACGAGGATGTCCGCGTCGTATTCGCCCTTGTCTGTCACCACGTGCCGGCTGATCGGGTCGATCGACAAGATCCTCTCCTGCCGGAAGTCGACCGACGGCTTGGTGATGTCCGCGTAACGGCAGCGGACACCATCGAGATCGGCCTTCCCGAACATCACGTCGAGTTTGGAGAAGCCGAACACGAACGAATCGTTCTGGTCGATGAGCGTGACCTCGACGTCATTCGGAACTTCGTCCGAAAGCCTTGTCGACAGTTCGAGCCCGCCGAACCCCGCGCCCAGAATCAGCACTGAAGTGGTCATCGCTCGACCGTAACCTCCTCGCACCGGAACGCGCACGACGCAGCCCGGCGATCGTCTCAGAGGACGCGCGCATCGGTACGAGCTCCAACCGCCGATCGAGCTCGCGGCCGACTTCGGGCATACGGGCGACGATGTCGAAGCCGAGCATCCACGCGGTAATGGCAGGACACGTGCGTCGGTCAGGTCTCCGACGCGCTCGAGGGCGGCCGTCCGTCTCGTGACGACGACCCGGACGACATCCGCTATCGCCGCGACCTGTCGTAAATCGGACGACTCGGCAGCGGAGCCGACGGAGCTTTCGGTTGATCGGAGGATTCGGGGTTGCGCCATCAACGCGCGCCTGATCGGACGCGACCGCGATCGATGCGGGCGACCTCCACACCCGCACACTCGTGTCTGATGTCGTCGAGTGCGTGTGACCGACGTGACGCTGTCAACGGAAATGTTCGATACGCCTCCACAGTTTCATCGTCTCGGTGGCCGCAGACAGCATCAAGATCCGTCCATGCGAGCGTCGATCGTGGACGCTGGGGGCCGCGACCGCCGTGGGTCATGTCGAAGCAGTCGACAGGACACGTGAGGAGGTGCGCTCATGAAGAAGAGAGCGAGTACCACCGTTCGGTACGAGACACGCACGACCATCGACCGACCCATCAGCGACGTGTTCTCGCGTTTGGTTGATCTGGACGGTTACAGGACGTGGATGCACCGCACAGGTCTGTTCCGACGTTCCGGGCAAACGTCCGATGGTGCTATTGGCCTGGGTACGACCTACTTCGACGCCACGAGGATGGGCACGTTCCGGGGTGAAGTGACGGACTACGAAGCACCAACGCGACTCGGCTTCCGGGAGGCCCTCCGTTGGTTTGGCTCCGACCTGATGGAGGCGCGACCGGAGTACATCCTCGAGGCGGACGGGGACAAGACGATCGTCCATCACATCGCGGTTGGTGAGCTGTTCGGAGTGATGCGGTTGATGAAACCGGTTGCGGGCATGTTGGCGAAGAGCGAGCGAACGCGAACGGTCGAGTCATTGAGGCGCTCGCTGGCGTCGGACCGCGGCAGAGCCGCCGGCGAACAGCTGCAAGCCCGCGCTCCGACTGCCTGACGACTTCTCAAGGCAGAATCGGCGGGGGAGTGCAGGAGGGTTCAACCCATGTCGCCGCTTCGACACTTCGACCACGTCGGCATCACCGTCGCCGATCTCGACGCCGCGTCGGCGTTCTTCGTCGAGCTCGGTTTCGAGGTCGAGGGCCGCACGGTTCTCGAAGGTGAGTTCGTGGACACCGTCATCGGGATACCGCACGCTCGTTCCGAGATCGTCGTGTTGCGCCTCCCCGATGGCGGCGCCGGGATCGAGTTGGCGAGCTTCATCCGGCCGAATCACGTACCGGGGTCGCCTGCCGCGATGGCGAACGAGCTCGGGCTACGAAGCGTCGTGTTGGAAGTGGATGACCTGGACGCGATCGTCGAGCGATTGGCTCAGGAGGGCTACGGCCTGGTCGGTGGTATCGGTGAGTACGAACGCGTCTGGCGCATGGCCTCCGTCCGCGGCCCAGAGGGGATCATCGTCTCGCTGGCCGAGCGAATCGATTGACCCGGGCCCGTTGCTACGAACAGGTTCGAGGGCGACGGGCAGAAGTTCGACTCATGTGGCTGACGGGATGTCGAGTCGATGGCGGCACAACTCCTCGTAGAAGGGGGTGTGCCGCTCGGTGAACCGTTCGACGTCGGGGTGTGTTGCGAGTCCGTGGTGGTCTGCGCGGGCGGGCGCCTCGAAGCCGCTGCTGGCGGCTGCGTCCTCATGCCATCGGGACGAGCGTGCCCACTCGGAGCGCTGGCTTGGCTGCCAGTGCAACGCATCAGCGATGAACGGAAGCTCGACCGCGGCGCAGTACGCAGCCATCGTGCCAGCCGGGTTGGACACGAGGTCCTCCGAGTCGATGACGACCGGCGGGTGCCCGCCAGCGTTCTGCACAGCAACGAAGAGGTCGTGCAGCAGTCGCAGTCCAGTGTCGAGGATTCGCATGTCGTGCTCGAGGGCAAACCACGAAGCGGCGATCTCCTCCGGTTTGCGAATGAGGAAGGCGTGGTGGGCCTCGGCGAGGAAGCGTTGATTGTCGACAACGCTCGCTTGTACGGGCGGATTGACCGTCTCCTTGAGGAAGACACTTCGGCTGCTCGTGTCCTCCACCAGCCAGGCCAACAGTTCTGCTGGCGACTCGAATGTCTTTCCGTCGACCTCGATCGGGCCGATGAAGTGCAGACCTTCCAGCGCTTCGTGCAGTGCGAGGAGATCACCTCGTTCGACCATGGATCGGAAGAACGCAGTCGAACGCGATCTCGGTGCGCTCCAAAGCGCACGGACTGGCATCGCCCAGAGTCTCGCTCCCGGACGGCCAACGCGCGTCGGCGAGCGAGCGCTGATGTCCGCTCAGATTGTCGAAGATTGGAGTTCTTACGTGTGTCGTCACCTTGTACGGTCGCGGTTGCGCGACTGCATCGCAGCTGTCGACGGGGGTGACTTATGTCAGGCGGGCGAGTCAGCAACGGTTCTCGACGCTGCGGACAGCGTCGAATGCTGTCGTACACGACGCTCGGTTTCGTTGCGGCTTTGGCCTTTGTCGGCGTAACACCCGCAGTGGCGGCAGCAGCGGACATTGAGCAGGGCACAACCGCCCCCGCCGACCAGGTGACGTTTGCGTGCTCCGAGAGTGCCTCTGGGGTGGTTCAGGGGAACAGAGCACTGCAGACCCAAACGGTCACAGTTCCGGCGGGAGTTACCAGCGCCACCTTTGATGTCAACGGCGCTGCTGGTGGCCCCGGTCAACCAAACCCCAATGGCCCCCAGACCAACTCTGAAGGCGGTCTGGGCGGACACTCGCGCGCAACCCTTACCGTCATGCCGGGTGAGACGCTGACGATCACCGTTGGCTGTAGAGGACTGGCGATCTCGTCGCTTCACTTTCCTGTACGGGGAGAAGGCGGCCCCGGTTACGGGTACGGCGGTGCAGGTGGATTCGCCCCACGTCAGGGAGGTGGCGGTGGCGGCGGGTCAGCAGTCCAACGCGGCTCGCAGGTCCTGCTGGTTGCCGGCGGGGGCGGAGGCGGAGGCGCCGGGTTGACCGCTGATCAGGTGAAAGGGGGCGCGGGAGGTGGCGCCAACCAGAACGGCGGTGACGGGACCACATTCAGCACCAACTGCACAACACCCGGACTGGGCGCAACCACCACGGCAGTAGGGACCGGCGGCGCGGGGACCGCCGGCAACAACGGCCACGACGGGGACGGACCCACGGGAGGCTCAGGCACGGCGACTGCGCCTGATGTGAATTTCACGAAGTTCGGCGGCGGCGGCGGAGGCGGGGGATTCTTCGGCGGCGGCGCCGGCGGTACAGACGACACCAGCCAACCATGCAGCGGGGGCGGCGGAGGCTCGGGCTTCGCCGATCCCACCGCGACCAACGTGAGTTCTGCCAATGGATCCCAAACGGACGACGGCACCGTCACCGTCATCTTCGGGCCGGCCGCCGCGCCAACAACCACGCTCGCGCCAACCAGCACCGCGCCCACGACCGAGCTCGCACGAACCGGTAGCTCACCATCGGCGCTCTATGTCGCGCTCGTCATGTTCATGACTGGCGGTTTCCTGGTCACCGTCTCCCGACGACGACTGTCCGTTCGAAAATCCCGAGCCTGAGCGAGCCCGGTAGTGCCGGATCCGAGCGCGATCTGTCCGCACGTACAGTGCGGTTCAAGCCTGACGCCCGAGGATCGCGTCGCGATCGTCGAAGGCATCGCGGACCGCAGGGAGAACGTCCTTGGCAACGCTTCACATCGAGCACCCGATCTCCGATCTTGGCACTTGGCTTGGGGCGTTCAACCAGTTCGCTGAAGCTCGTCGCAACGCCGGGGTGACCGCTGAACGCATACACCAGCCGGTTGACGATGACCGGTACATAGTCGTGCAGCTCGACTTTGACTCTGTCGACGCCGCTGAGCAGTTCAAGGGCTTCCTCGAGTCGGTGGTGTGGCAGTCGCGAGAGTTGTCACCAGGGTTGGCAGGCTCACCGATGGCGCGCGTCCTGCGTGAGGCCCAATAGCGAAGTAAGGCACGTGTGAGTGCCTCTACAGAGGTAGCCCTAGTTCTGCTCGCGCTTCGACGCTGTCAGCTCGGATGCGCCAATCCGTCAAGCGGCCGTCTCGCACGGTTGCTGTTAGGACAGCGACTCGTGCACCGTCAGTCGCGAAGTGCCTCGGACGTATCACGTAGTTCGGGTAGGAGCTGAAGTAACCCTTCCACGCCTCGACATTTGCGTCGCGTCCCGTCAGCGGTTCCTCTTCAAGCACGACGAGGGTATGCCCGCTCATCCATCAGCGCGGTGAGACCGCCGAGATCCGCGCGATTGATGCAATCGATGAAGGTCACAACCGCAACCACGGGTGGAGCCGGCCACCGAGCCACGACCGCATCATGCCCGACGGGCCATCCGGAAGCAGCACCTTCCGCCGGTAGTCATCTCGATGCCCGTGTCGGCGATTCGAGGTCGAACGGCATGTCCTTCCGGCAGTCGCCGGCCCACGCTGGTGAGTTGTTCAGTTGAGTCCGGAGCTTGCGACCGGTCGCGCCTCCCGAACCGAGCCGCCGCGTCAGACCACGACCCACTGTCGTCCGTCGATGAGTTCTCGAGCGGCATCGAGGTGGCCAGCGTGCGTGGCGGTCTCCACGATCATGTGGAGCAGGATGACTCGGAGGGTCGGGAAGTCACGTCCCCACTGCTCCCACCGTGGGTCGCGCCACTGTGGTGAGGCATCTATCGGCGTCGAGCGAATCAGCTCGTTGGCGAGCGTGATCTCGGCGCGATAGGCGTCGAGCACGGCCGTGGCCGACTCGTCGGCGCCCACGGCCCAGTCGCCTCCTGGATCGGTCGGGAAGTAGCTCGTGGACTCGCCACCGACGACACAGCGAAACCAGTAGCGCTCGTCGGCAAGGGTGAGATGCCGCACCAGGCCGAGACATGTCCATGTCGACGGCAGCACCGGTCGACGGAGGTCAGCGTCAGCCAGGTCCTCGAGCGCGTGGAAGATGTGACTGCGCTGCGCGTCGAGAACGCCCAGCAGGACGACTGTCTCGTCGCTCATGCGGGCCTGAACCAGCCAGTACGCACAGCCGCGACCGCAATGCCGAGGTCGACGTCGTCCCACAGCAACACCTGCCGACTCTACCGCCGCGCCTTTCGCACCGATCAGGTGGGTTCGTCGTCTCCGAATGCCGTACGCGCGTCTCACCTGTAGCCGCGATGGCTGGGGGCCACTCGTCTCCGTCGACCGCGCAAGTCTGTGAGGACTGAACCGTGTCAGTCATACGCTCCGCGCATGACTGACGGAGACGATCTAGCCCGCATCCGCGACCAGATCGAGTTCTACCGCGCGCAAGCACAACACGACCCTCCGGACCGGGACGACCCGCAGGTGCAGGAACTTCTCCGGGCATACTTCGAAGACCCGGAGCTGCAACAGATCGTGCAGACCCACTGTCCGTCGAGCGCCCGATGTCTCGAACTCGGGTCCGGCCCTGGCCGGTGGACTGGGCCACTGCTGGATGTCTGCGGACACGTCACCGCCATCGACATCTCCTTCGAACTGCACGAAGTCAATCGTTCGCGTCACGGCGACGAACGGGTCGAGTACGTCGTGGCGGACCTCTTCGAGTATCAGCCGAACGATCAGTACGACCTGATCTTCGCCGGGTACTGGCTGTCGCACGTCCCCGCCAGTCGCTTCCAACCATTCTGGGCAATGGTGCGCGACGCCCTCGCTCCGCGAGGGAAGGTCGTGATGGTCGACGACGGCATACGCGACGGCGACGGCACCGAGCATTTCGCCGACGATCCCACCGGCGGAGGCGAACATCGGCGGCTCCCAGACGGTCGAGACTTCACGATCGTCAAGATGGCGTACGCGCCTCGTGACCTCGAGGCCAGATTGGCTGCGATCGGTTGGGGCGCAGCGGTGACCGTGTTCCCACCCGTGACCTACGTCCTCACCGCTCAGCCAAAAGAAGCGATGTAACACGTATGTGCTCGCTGCCTAGAGAAACGGGGGTGTGTTCGTGTCGCCGGGCCGAAGCCAGCTGAGCCCGACGTGGCAGCTTCGGAGCAGCGCCGCGGTGAGCTCGGGTTCCTGTGTCGCGAACTGCGTCCACGCTGCGCGAGCACGGTCAAATCGCGGGCGGAGCTGCGCGATGGCGTCGCACGGCCAGTGCTGCTCTCCAGCGGATTCGGACAAGCCGAGCCTGTTCCGTACATCCCTGGCGACGACATCGACGATGTCAGTGAGCGCCGAGTGGCCCGTGAGCTGTTTGAAGTTGACGCCCCGACGTTCGCCCCAGGTTCGAATGACCATCGAAACAGCGATGGCATCGTCGCCGCACGCGGCGAGCAGTTCGCCAGCGAGCACCCCGTTCACCGGCGTCATCGTCGGACGCCGTTGGATTGTCACAGCGAGCCCCAAAGACGGTCCCCGCGCTTGTCCCGCTCATCTCGGTCGAAGTCGATCGCGCCAACCTCAAACAGCCGCGCGCTACCGAGGGGCGAGCGAACCGCCGGGGATGATGGCCAGGAAACGCTCGATCATGGGGTTGACCTGCTCAGGAACTTCCAGCTGAAGGAAATGACCGGCCCCGACAGCCTGACCGAACGTGATTGTCGGGTTGGCTTCGCGCAATGCGGCGGCTTCATTCGTCGGTACTGCCGACGAGATCACAACGATCGGCACCTCACATTCCTGCAGTGCTGCCATCGCGTCGTAAGCAGCGATCGCGCGGACCAAGGGGATCGCGATGTCGTTGGGCACCGCTGTCATCGTCTGGACGATCTTGGCGCGGCGCGTCGGATCGTCGGTCGACAAGAACATCTGCTCCACGAACTGTCGTCGTCCCGCTGGTCCGTCCGGACCCTCGAACGACGAAATGAGCTGCGCCGAGAACCCCCGCCAGACCTCCTTGCTCAGCGGTGGTGGATCGATGAGAGCGACCGCGGCGACGAGGTCTGGTGTGTGTTGCGCGAGGGCCAGCGCGACCATTGCACCGATGCTGTGACCGAAGATGACGCTGCCGCCAAGGCGCAGCTCGTGAGCGAGTTCGGCCGTCTGTCTCGCGAACGCCTCAATCGAGTACTCCTGGGGCAGCGCACTCTGGCCGTGCCCCGGAAGATCTACCGCAACGACCCGATGCGTGTTCGAGAAATAGTCGTACTGGGGAGCGAAAAAACTGCGGTCGCCACACCAACCATGCAGGAACAGAAGACCAGGATCACCCGCACCCGCTACGTCGTAGCCAAGCTCGCTCACGGCTCCTCCTTGACGGTCTCGTCACAAGCCCCGCGAGCAGCCGCCGGACTTCTGGCGTCGCCCACCTCGAACGCACGGAGCATCATGCCCGCTCTCGTGCGGCTTCGCCATGCCCACAGTGCCCGATCGACGTGCGCGGTAACGGTCTTCCCGGATGGATCAGGCGGACATCGAAGCGGTGACCTTGGCGGCGAGGTCGACGATGTTGACGGTCCGGGTCGTGTCCGCTTCTATCAACGGCGCTTCGAGCTCGAGCGGCTCCGGTTCGATCGACGCCCACTGGGCAATCACCTCATCCGATTGATGCTCAGGAAGATGACCGGGGTGGCGGTCCGTAGATATCGCCCGTCGCTTGTACCTCTCCACCGCCACATCCACCGGGCAGCGGCAGTAGACCTGGATGAGCGGACGACCCAGCGCGTGCAGGTCCGGCTCGGAGACCCCGCGCCAGAAGTGCGACTCCAACACGACGGACTCGAGATCGGCCACGAGTGCGTACATCACACGGTGCGCGGCGAGGCCAAGGTGTCGGGACCACGCGAGATCGCCAGTGCCGAGCGCGTCGAACAATGCCTCCTTGATCGTGTCCTTTGACAGCAGAGGGATCTGGAGTTCGGCGGCCAAGGCTCGGCCCAGAGTGGTCTTCCCGCTCCCCGGGATGCCCGCCACGACTACGACCGCACCAGTCACGTGCTGAGTCTCGCGATTTGCTATGACGCCCGCGCAGGCGACCACGTGCACCGGCGGATGATCGCGCAAGACCGCGTGGTCACACGCCGGACATTCCCTCGCGACACATTCGAGAACGGCGCCTTCCGGTTGTCGGTGCGCGGGTCGACGATGGGCGGTGGTAGCAAGTGTTCGTGGCGAGGGACGCGCGCTACGACACGATCGCCGACTGGTACCCGGACTGGGTTGGTGACGGCACTGGGCTCGTTGCCGACGGCGTCGGTGACCTGTTGCCAACCACTGTCGCGGGGTTGCGTGTCTTGGACGTCGCGTGCGGGCACGGTCGGGCGTCGCGTGGGCTGGCTCGCCTGGGCGCCGATGTCGTCGGCGTCGACGTCTCCAGCGAACTCATCGCGCTCGCTCGTGCACGCGAGGCAGCCGAGCCGTTGGGAATCACCTATCGCGCGGCCGACATCGCCGACCTCGAACACTGGTGGGACGGTGCTGTCTTCGATGGCGCCGTGTGCGAGATGGCGATGATGGACATCGACGACTTGGTTGGCACCTTCGACGCCGTCGCCGCTTCACTGCGACCCGACGGCTGGTTCGTGATCTCCATGGTGCACCCGTGCTTCCCGGGCAATGACGCAGGTCTGTCGAGTTGGCCACCAGACCTCACCTACTTCGACGAGGGCTGGTGGACCTCGACTCGACACAATCCTGATGGCGTGCGTATCCGAGTTGGTTCCTCCCACCGGACCGTGTCGACCTATCTCAACACGCTTGCCGCTGCCGACTTCACCCTCGAACGCGTCTTCGAACCGCCTGAGCCGGTACCCATGATCTTCCTCATTCGATGTCGACGAGGCTCAACGCCCGCGCGTCAGTGACGACTTGTCCGCACCCGCGAACGTCACCGATCGTTACCGCCGTCCACAATGCGAACGAGCCGAGCAGAGGCCGCAGCCGAGGCTCAGGCACTCGACGCAGTTTGCCCGATGCATCACCTGTCCGGTAGCGGCAGGTACGGTCGGCTACGCGGCGAATAGTTTCTCGCTTCGATGAGGGTGCCGGACCGTTGTGTAGTCGACCTGCGGGAGCGTGGCTACCTGGTGTTCGAGGGCTTCCTGGGCGCAGACGAACTCGCGGCGGCTCAGGACGCTCTGTGGCTGCACTACCCCCCGCCTCACGAGTACTTCGCTGACCCGGCTGCTCACGCCTGGCTCGCAACGAGCCAGTGGGCTGGCATCATCGGCGCGCCGTGGCGATCGTGGAATCTGAACCGCCTGGCCTTTCATCCCGACCTCCTCGACCTGGCCGAACGATTCCTCGGCTCAGCCGACCTCCGTCTCTACGGGGCTGAACTGTGGGCCAAATACGCCGGCGCCATCGACTACGAGCAGTCCCACCACCGCGACTTCGTGAACCACAGCATCGTCGTCCCCAAGCGGTCCAACCCGGCAACGCAGATGCAGAGCTGGATCCTGCTGTCAGATGTCGGCGAGGAGGACGGTCCAACCAAAATCGTGCCCCTGTCGGTCGGCGAGAGCGCCCCGTACTGGCCCACTGAAGGGCATCACGACATCACCAATCACCTTCCTGCGGGCGTGTTCGGCGACGAGGAAGTCTCCGTGACAGGGCCAGCGGGCACCCTGTTCTCCTTCCGAACGGACATGCTGCACCGCGGGTCACGCATGACCGGCGAGCACGCGTCGCGGTTCGCCATGCTCGCCGACTACGACTCGTGGGGACCGCGCTGGACGGGCAAGGTCGCGTGGGCTGACCGCGCTACCGGCCCGGACTGGTTCGAACTGATTGAGCGGGCGTCTCCTCGGGAGCGGTCGCTCTTCGGATTCCCGGCGCCGGGCGATCCGTACTGGGACGAACAGACGCTGGCCGACACCCAAGCCCGCTACCCCCGTGCCGACCTGACCCCCTACCGCTGAGGGAGCCGGACCGACCGACCGTCCGGCGGGCTCCTCGACTGCGGATCGACGAGTTCCGGCATCGTCGTACAGGAGTCGGCACGGGTCGGGTCGTCAGCCGACGCGTCTGCGGTGACGGCGAGCGAGCCGCACGCCGAGGTAACCGGCCGCGACAAACAGGACCAGTCGGAGTACCGCCGCGAGGACCACAACGTCACGGTACATCTCGTGTGCCGTTGGAGTTTCGGCGGCTGCGTCGCAGGCTGCGCGGACACGGCGCTTAGGCGCTACTCGCCTTTGTAGATCGGAGGTCCGGCTTGCCACCACCGATCGAACCGTGCGCGGTGTACAGGATGTCCTCGACCCGGCGGTAGGGCAGGTGGGCGAGGGTGCGAGGTCCCTGCGTCGTTACGGGAGGCGATAGCGGAGGTGGACGGCGCCGCTGCCGAACCGGTGCTCGTCGATGAGCTTCAGATCGACGCGCATGTCGGTCGGCAGTGCGGGGGTGCGCCCACCGAGGACGACTGGCCAGACGAACAGGGCCAATTCGTCGACCAGCCCAGCGACGAGAGCCTGGGCTGCCAGGTTCGGGCCACCGACCAACAGATCCCTACTTGCGGCGGCCTTCAGGTCGCGTACCGCGCTGGGGTCGAAGTGGCGTTCGAGCCGAGTGTTCGCGGTGCGTGGTGCGGCCAGGGTCGAGGAGTAGACGACCTTGTCCGCCGCCTGCCATGCGCCCGCGTATTCGGCCATGAGGTCCGACTGCGCGGCCAGGGTGGAGTCGGTCTCCCACACGGCCAGCGCCTCGTACATGCGCCGCCCGTAGAGATACGTGCCTGCGGATCGCATGAGCTTGGTGATGAACGCGAAGACATCGTCGTCCGGCGGTGCCCAGTCGAAGGCCCCGCGTTCGTCCTCGGTGCAGCCGTCGAGGGACATGTTCGACGCGTAGATCAGCTTCGCCATGTTCCTCCCGCATCACCGTCGAGACACTCGAGATCCTCGCCATCCAACGGTAGGTGCGGAGGCAGAGCCAATAGATGATCCTCACAGACGTTAGGAGGCACTCGGTGTTGCCGGCCCGGTTGTCGAGCGCCCCGTCCAAACGAGAGCGGCAGCTCAGGTTCCTGCACGACGAGCAGCGCGCAGATCATCTGCGTCCACGTCGTGCCGCACTTTGGCGACGTGCTGATGATGATGTCGCCCGGGCGAAGCTCGCAGCCGTCCCAGCGGCTGCTGTCATCCTGCAATGCCCGAAGAGCGCCGCTCGCGACACCGGCGATATCAGGCAGCACCTACGTGCGCCGCCGCCAGTCGTAGTACGCGTGCTGCCGGCCTCGCAGGGTCTGCCCGTAGCCCGTTCCCGGCGTCGGCCCGTCTCCTACGTCGCAGAGCGGACGTGTACTCGTGAGACGTGATCCAACACCACTCCCGAATTGACCATCGCAAGTTCGAGCCAATACAGGAAGGCAAGCAGCAAGAGTCGAGCGTCCAGCGTTCGATTGAGGGAGCCTCCGACAACGGCGAGGCCGAATACCGCGGCACCGAGTGCCGCAAGGAGCCGACGCGATGTTCCACGCGACCACGCTGCCGCGCCACACAAGGCAGTAGAGAGCCACCGTCACCGCAAGCCAAAACGGGCGGGGACTTGGCTGAGCAGCTGGATAGCGGGCAAGGAGAACTGCACCTGTAGAACAGGCCGCGGCGATCGCGATTCGTGCGTGGGGAGCGAGCCGGCCTGTCAATCGCATGCCGCTCATAGTGCCCGCTCCGGAGCGGGCACGCCCGGTCCTGCACGGCTGCCGGATCCAGGCGGCCGGGATCAGGCACATACGAGCGGGTACAGCGCTGAGTTGGGTACCGATCGGATCGACCCCAGCGAGACGAACCACGCCGAGGCCACAGCATGGGTGCGGCACTACCGCGAACAACGTGAACATCGCCGGGGTCGATGACAACGTGAGCGAACGAGGGGCTCAGATGACATGCTGACGCCTCGACTCGACCCGGGAGGGCAGATGTTCATCCAGATCAACATCTCGCACAGCGACCATCCGATCGACGAGTTCATGGCGCTCGAGGACGAGTTCGCCAAGGCGACAGAAGGTGCTCGCACCATCCGGCGGGGCATCGGTTGCGTCGGCAGTGACGATCCCACCCTGCGGGTGCTGATCGCATTCTTCGACAGCAAAGAGGACGCCGAGGCGAACTCGCAGCTTCCCGGAACCGATCAGATCGCGTCGAAGGTCATGGGGATGATCAAGGAAGACATGCCTGAGTTCCTCGACCTCGAGGTGAAGTCCGACCGCACCTTCTAGACCGCGACGTTCCGATCTACCGTGTGGTCCAAGAGTTGCGATGATGCAGTGCAGCGTGCTCGGCAAGGCCACGTTCCGGACGGGCGCATCGTGGCCGGCTCGAGCCAGCCTCATTAGGGTCGCGGCGTGCTGCGCGACAGACCCTTCGTCGGGTTCGTGCTGATCACGGATCCAGTCCGCGCCAAAGAGTTCTACTGCGACACCCTGGGCCTTCCGGTGCAGTACGAAGACGACTTTGCTGTCGTCGTGGACGCCGGTGGCACGGCTCTTCGGCTCGCGATCGTGCCGTCGGTTCCAGAGCCGGCCGGAACGAATGCCGGGTGGCTCGTCGACGATGTCAGCGCCGCGGTGAAGGCGTTGACTGCGGCAGGGGTGACGTTCGAGCGCTTTGCCGGCATGGACCAGGACGCTGACGGTGTCTGGCGGGTGCCAGGGGGAGGCGGCGTCGCCTGGTTCCGCGATCCCGACGGAAACCGACTGTCGGTCTCGCGATCCACGTGAGCGCAACGATGTCGGCGTGAGGATCATGCGCCGAGTGGTTGTATTCGATGCCGTGGACCTGGCCACGGAGAGCGCGTTCTGGGCCGGCATGCTCGGCGGTCTACGCAGATCCGGCCGGTCATCCCTTCTGCCTCGGGTGGGGGCATCCCGATGACGAGACCGTCCGTCGAATCCTGAACTCGCACCGGTAGTCCATTCGCACCGCTCGACGTCGAAGCAGCGGCTTACGCTCGCTGCTCCGCGTCGGTCACGAGTAGCAGGCCGCCGACGATCTGCAGTGCCGTGCCGATCCGGCTATGCGCCTCGGTCATTGTTTGCGGCGACGACTTCGTAGCTCGGGCGGTCGATGTAGACGCGCTCGTTGGTCATGAGGTCGTCGCTGTCGAAGTCGAAGACGGCCCAGAGCTTGGTCTCGAACGAGTCGGCGGTCCCTTTCGGGGTGCCGCGCAGGTAGAAGTGCAGAAGGACCTGTCCGCCCGCGCAGATCTCGAGGCTGATCAGCTCGTTGCGCTGGTCGGGGATGAGCCGGCGGCCCTCGATCCAGTAGGACAAGACGTCGTCGTGTCCGTCTACGACGCGGCCGTCGGGGAGCTCGTACCGAGCGTGGCGAAAGGTCGCCATGGTTCGGTCCCACTCTTGAGTGTTCTCACTGTTCATGTGCTCGAGGGTCAACAGAGCCCGTCGAACAGCCCGTTCGGATGTCACGAGGTCTTCGGGTGTGGCCGTCACGTCAACTGCTCCGAACGGCGGTGATCGGGAAGTATGAGCACCGATCATCCAGTGTGTCGCTCAGTGTGATGGAGCGGCGTGACGGACCATTGTGCATGAGTGTCCATGCTTCTCGACCAGGACGAAGCCAGTCGACTCGTAGAGGCCACGCGCTGGATTGTTCTCGGCGACGCTGAGACTCAGGGCTCGGTATCCCTCGGCAACGCTGGCCTCGACGAGGTCGACGAGAAGCCGTCGTCCGATCCCCTCGTGCCGACGGGAGGCGACGACTGCAATGGACAGTTCGGGCACATCCTCAGCGACGAAGCCATAGCCATGAGTCGCCTCTGTGTACGTCCGATACCAAGCCGCGCCCACCGGTCCGTCTTGTTCGGCAACGAGTCCGTAGTCGCCCTGCCTCGGCCATCCCGCGAGGTACAGCGAGTACCGCGTATCGGCCATCACCTGCTCAGCGTTCGGTGTCGCCTTGTCAGGACGCCACACTGCGGCCTCACCAAGCATCGTCGCGAGAAAGCTGAAGTCCTCCGTTCCCGCCGCTCGACACCGAAGCTCGTTCACGCGGGACAGTCCAGCAGGTCCGCCGAGCGCGTGAGCGACAAGGTCGCACCTCCAACGCTGCGCCGTCGCGGTTACGTGGTCGTGCCTTACCCCAGTCGACTGCCTAGAATTTCGGAGGCGAGCACCTGGGGGTGGCACATTCAGGCTGCCGTGCCCGACGAGTGCGTCAATGCATCCACACGAGTTGCACGATCAGTAGGGCCGCGATCGAACAGAAGCAGAAGACGTGCTCGGCATAGATCGACCTCGCTGCCCCGGCTTGCACGTCGGGCGGTTCGGTTCCGCCGCCGAGACGTACTGCTCGGGGCACCGTTCGGGTACCGGCGATACCGATCGGAACGATTGCGAGTACGAGCGAGAGCCACCGTGCTGGGGCTGCGCCGTCCGTACGGAGGATCTCACCGAGAATGCCGACGACGGTGACGGCCATGAACAACATGACCAGGCGACTCATCCGTCCGGCTTCGGTGGTGACTCGCCGGTAGTACGTGGAGATCGAGGAGACGACTGGCGCGGGCAGCTCCCGAGAGCGGTAGGGCACGACCTGGACATCGAACATCAGGTCGAACCACAACACGGCGAGCAGGAACCCGGCCCCGGCTGTGACAAGTGCTTGCACCGATTGAGTGTCCCACCGGTCAAACCCGAGTCACAGCTTCCAAAACGCCGGGTCCCGACTCCGATGGATCGGCGTTGAGTCGCTATCGGCCGAGAGCCTTCCGCAGCGAGTCGATCTTGCTGGGCACGACCCGCCAGTAGACCCAGCGTCCTCGTTTCTCGCCGGTGATGAGTCCGGCGTCGGCGAGTGTCTTGGTGTGATGGCTGATGGTGGGCTGCGACTTGCCGAGGGTCTCGAGCAGGTCGCAGGAGCAAACCTCGTCTGCGGTGGCGACGAGGCTGAGCAGGCGCAGGCGCACAGGGTCGGCCAGCGCCGTGAACATTCGGGCGAGTTCGACGGCCTCGTCCTCGGCCAGCGGTGTTGTCCGTAGCGGGGCGCAACACACCCCGTCGCTCAACTCGATGACCGTTTTGGACTTCGCCGCCATCTCAGCCTCCAAGCATTGACATCTGTCGATGCATTCGCGACAGTCTATGTATCGATAAAGATCAATGTATCGGAGGCCAGCGCCGATGTCACTCGTCCAACTCGCCCTCAACGTGCCCGACCTCGACGAGGCCGTCGCGTTCTACTCCAAGCTGTTCGCGGCAGAACCGGCGAAACGGCGGCCGGGCTACGCCAACTTCGCCATCACGGAACCGCCGCTGAAGCTGGTGCTGTTCGAGAACCCAGACGCAACGAGCCGGCTCAACCATCTCGGCGTCGAGGTGACCTCCAGCGAAGAGGTCGCAGCTCACCAGGCCCGGCTCACGAACGTCGGAGTGTCACCGGTTCCTGAGTCGGGGACGTGTTGCTACGCGACGCAGGACAAGGTGTGGGTGGACGGTCCCGACGGCGCGTGGGAGATCTACACGGTGTTGAGCGACAGCGACACGTTCGGCACCTCGTCGGCGCACGCCGACGACTTCGCGGCCAAGACCGCAGTGTGTTGCGCTGAGACGCCTGAGTCAGCGGCTCGCTGCTGCTGAGTGGAGCGCGACCTGGCCCGTAAGGCCACTGCCGAGTTCGTTGGCACAGCGTTCCTCGTTGCCGTGGTGGTCGGCTCCGGGATCGCCGCGCAGCGCCTGTCGCCCGGCAACACCGGCCTGCAACTGTTGGAGAACTCGACCGCCACGGCGGCTGGACTCGTGGCGCTCATCCTCGCCTTCGGCTCAGTGTCCGGCGCGCACTTCAACCCGGTCGTCACCATCGCCGACCGCGTCTTCGGCGGGATCAGCACTCGTGACTCCGGCGTCTACATCGCCGCGCAGGTGCTCGGCGGGTTGGCCGGGGTGATGGTCGCCAACTTGATGTTCGACCTTCCGGCCGTGACCGCTTCGACCCATGCCCGGTCATCGAGCGGGCTGTGGCTCGGCGAAATCGTGGCCACCTTCGGACTGGTGCTGGTGATCCTCGGCGTCGTGCGCGCCGGACGCGGCTCAGTGGCACCGTTCGCGGTGGCGGGCTACATCGCGGCGGCCTATTGGTTCACCAGTTCAACCTCGTTCGCCAACCCCGCAGTCACCATCGCCCGAACCCTCACCGACACCTTCGCCGGCATCAAGCCCTCGTCTGCACCGATGTTCATCGCGGCCGAACTCGTCGGCGCGTTCATCGCCATTGCTCTGGCCGCGTTCCTGTTTCAACACGTCGTCGCCGACAACGTGGTCGTGCCTCACGAACACGAGCAGCAATTGTGACCAAGCCCACCGTGCTGTTCCTGTGCGTCCACAACGCCGGTCGATCCCAGATGGCGCTCGGCTGGTTCCAACACCTCGCCGGCGACACCGCCATCGCGCTCTCCGGCGGCAGCGAACCTGCTGACGCACTCAACCCCGCCGTCGTGGCGGCCATGGCCGAGGTCGACATCGACATCACCAGCAGCCTCCCGCGAAAGTGGACCGACACCGATCTCGAGATCGCAGACGTTGTGATCACGATGGGCTGCGGCGATACCTGTCCATACGTGCCCGGCAAACGCTACGAAGACTGGCCTGTCGACGATCCCGCCGGGCAACCCATCGACCGAGTCAGGCCCATCCG
Source organism: uncultured Acidimicrobiia bacterium (assembly GCA_963721305.1). GTDB lineage: Bacteria > Actinomycetota > Acidimicrobiia > Acidimicrobiales > JACDCH01 > DATAES01. The sequence goes on along the minus strand of CAVRIR010000005.1, from coordinate 697,000 downwards.
CGACGACATCAAACAACGCGTCGAGCATCTCCTGCACACGGTCTGACCGGCGTATCGCCCGGTTGATGATGTCGCGTACATCGGACATCCAATCCGCACTGGTCACATGCACCTCTACTGGGTCCCGAAGAGTGAGTCAGACGTCTGTAACCATCCCGATTGCGATACCGCCGGCAGGAATCCACTCAGACGGCTCGTGGATCCACTCTCGACGTGGCACGCGTCGTCGAAGGATGTGAGGCTGCAGACCATGACGCGCAACGATCCCTTCGCCGCCCACCCCGAGGTGCCCAGTTTCACCGTGACGAGCACCACGTTGAAGGAGGGCGAGACCCTCGGGCCCGACCAGATGTCGGGGATCTTCGGCGTTCCCGGCGGCAAGGACATCTCGCCGCAGCTGAGCTGGTCAGGCGCACCAGCCGAGACGCAGGGCTACGCGGTCACCATCTATGACCCCGACGCGCCCACCGGTTCAGGGTTCTGGCACTGGTCCGTTGCCACCCTGCCTGCCGACGTGACGGAGCTGCCCGAGAATGCCGGTGATGAAGGTGGCACCGCGCTGCCTGCGGGGACCATCCAGTACAAGAACGACGCCGGGGGCGCCCGCTTCCTCGGCGCCGCTCCGCCTCCCGGCCCGGCACACCGCTACTTCATCAACGTGTACGCGCTCGACACCGCCGACCTCGGCGTACCGGCCGACGCGATGCCGGCACTGCTCGGCTTCAACCTCTTCGGGCACACGATCGCCCGCGCCCAGATGATCGTGATGGCCGGCGGCTGACGCAACGGCGGCTACCGCTTCCCGACCGTGTAGGTCAGGTGGGTCACCCGGGACGACGCGTTGGTCCGGGTCTGGTCGAGGGCGAGGTGGTCGGGGTCCACGCGGTCGAACAGCCGGATGCCGGTGCCGAACAGAACGGGCGAGAGAGTGATCGAGAACTCGTCGATCACGCCGCGGTCCAGGTACTGCTGGATCGTCTCAGCGCCGCCGGCGATGCGGACGTCGCGGTCGCCGGCGGCCTGGCGGGCCTGGTCGAGCGCGCTCTCGATGCCGTCGTTCACGAAGTGGAAGGTCGTGCCGCCCGGACGCGCCCAAGGGTCCCGTTCGGTGTGGGTCACGACGAACACTGGGGTGTGGAACGGCGCGTCGTCCGGCCATGACAACTCGCCGGCGTCGAACATGCGCTTGCCCATGACGCTCGTGCCGGTGCGCTCGAAGGTCGCCCGTGCGATGTCGTTGTCGAGTCCTTCCTCGCCGCCCTCGCCGAGCCCGGCGTTCTCCCTGAAGAACCGCTGCGGGAACACCCACGCCTGAAGCTCCGACCACTTCGACATCCAGCGCTGGACCCGCGGGTCGTTCTGACCTTCGGGAGAGAAGACCAGCTCGACGGGCACGGACTCGGGTGCCATGAAGCCGTCGAGCGACATCGTCACGCTGAAGAACACTTTCCCGGCCATCAGCTCTCTGCTCCCTTCCGCGTGGTTTCGTTCGGGGCGGTCTCGTTGGAGGTGAGCGCCGCGACATAGGCCGCGAGGTTGCTCAGCGTCTGCTCGCCGCCCTCGATCGCGTGGTACTTCTCGACCGCGTCGTCACGGAGCTCCTTGGTGGGGAACACCGCGCGCATCTCGATCCGGGTCTCCTCGCCGGCCGGCTCGAAGGTCAGGACCGAGTCGAACGCGTTGGGGTCATCGCGAAACTCGCCATGCACCATCGCGATCCGCTCCGGCGGGACGATCTCGGTCCAGGTGATCCACTCCTGGTAGTCGGTCCGGTCCGGCCCGTGCATCACGAAGTCCCATGAACTGCCAGCGCGGAACTCGAAGGAACGCGTCGTGGTCGTGAACCCCTCCGGTCCCCACCAACGCGCCAGGTGCCGTACCTGCGTGAACGCCTCGAACACAAGCTCTCGTGGGGCGCCGATGAGCCGGGAGACCACGATCTCCCGATCGGCGGTCGCGTGGTCAGGCCCGCCGCCGCTACTGGTCATCGTCATCCGGTGGTTCCTCCTGCCTTGTCTGCTTGCAGATCTCGCACGTACTCGTCCAGCCGGTCGAAGGTCTCGTTCCAGAACTTCTCGAAGCCGCCCGCCCACTCGTGGACCGGCCGCAGCGCGCGGGCGTCGAGGCCGTACAGCCGCTGCTTGCCCGCACCGCGCACCCGCACCAGCCCGACCTCTCGGAGCACCCGCAGGTGCTTGGACGCCTGGGGCTGGCTCATCCCCAGGTCGTGCGCCAGATCGGTCACCGGCCGCTCGCCACCCCGCAGTTGCACGAGGATCTCGCGCCGCTGCGGCTCGGCGATGGCGTTGAACGCGTCCGAGGTGGTCGCCGCTCGTGCCATGACGCTCATCGTATGCCTATATCGGAATGTGTCAATGCCGACGCCGGCTCGCGTCGCGGGGGCGATCTGAGATCAGTGGCTGGTGCTGCCCTGCGCGATGCGTTCGAGGATCGCGATGCGCTCGTCGATCGGTGGATGCGTGTCGAACAGGTGGTGGAACCAACTCTCGTGGTGCTGGAGCGGATCGTCGATGCACATCGCCGCGGTGGCGTGGTTGAACTTGACGAACGGTGTGTCGTTCGCTTGCAGCTTTCGCAGCGCGCTGATGAGTCCCGCCGGGTTCCGCGTCAGCTCGGCACCACTGACATCGGCCAGCTCCTCGCGGCGGCGTGACAATGCCAACCGGATCAACGGCCCGAAGACGAAGGCGACAACGCTGAGAAGAGCAGCAGCGAGGAGCACGACCAGCATCATCTGCTCACCGTCTCGACCGCGGGGCCGCATGAAGAACGCCCACCGCCAGATGACGCTCGCCACCAGGGCGGCCATGCCGATCAGCGTTGTGACGATCAGCAGGAGCCGCACGTCGTAGTTCTTGATGTGACTCATCTCGTGGCTGATGACGCCTTCGAGCTCATCGCGGTTCATGATCGCGAGCAGTCCAGTTGTGGCAGTGATCGCGGCGCGTTTCGGGCTCGTCCCAGTCGCAAAGGCGTTCGGGGACGGGTCATCGATCACATAGACCGCCGGCTTCGGAATGCCTTCACCGATGGCGAGTGACTCGACGACGTCGTGGAGCTGCAGGTACTGCTGTGGGTCTGCGGGATGCGCTCCGGAGACGCGCAGCACCAGGCCTGCGCCCGCCTGGATCGAGTACAGGATGCCCAGCACCGCCAAGCCGCCGAAGAGGGCGATGCCCGTGATCACGTAGCCCGTGGCGGACGATGTCGTGGTGCTCGCTCCGGACGAGCTGTACTGGCTCGACGACGACGAAGACGATGCAAACACCCATCCCCCGAGCGCACCGATGCCCACCCATACGAGGAAGAACAGCGTCACGTACACCGCGCTCCGGCGCCGATTCGCGGCGATCTGCTGGTCGATCAACACAATCCAATTGTCCCAGGTGCAGGTGCATCACGCCGACCGCCCCCAGGTTCCTCAGAAGCGGTGGCGAGTCTGCGTGAACGTTCCCTTGCCGAACGAGAGGATCTTCGTCGGCGCCACCGAGAACACCGTGGCACCGCGACCCTCGTCCGCCGCTTGCGAACGTTCACGGAAGCAGCCGTCATGTACCTCGTACTGCCATCGACCGTCCCACTTGGTCGCCCACGCGGCGGCGAGTCGCTGGAGCAGCTCGTCGTCGGTGACTCGTACCGCGTCACCCTCGAGGACGATGTCGAAGCCCCGATCCCACCGGTTGCACCCTGTCGCCAGGACCACATGTGCGTTGGCTCGCAGGTTGTGAGCCTTCTGCTCACCCGCGCCCGTACTGAAGTAGAGAATGCCGTCGAGCCACACCGCAACCACGGGAGTGACGTGCGGCCGGCCATCGGACCGAACCGTCGTCAGCCAGAACAGCTGTGCCTCCTCCAGCACCTGCCGCGTCTCGCCCCACGAGCCCGGCGACGCCCCCGGCTCGCTGAATCGAGCATCAAGTGTCGTGGTTGGTGAGCCCATCACGCCTCCTCATGACCTCAGGTTCGAACGGCCACTAGCGTCGCCCGCGTGGCGCGTGCGTTTCCATGGTCGGATCGAGTCAGCGTCCGACGCCAGCTCGCCCGCCATCTGACCGGATCCGGCGTCGAGCTCGGTCCCGGTCACGATCCTTTTCCGGCCCCGTATCCCGGCACCGGCGTGCGGTACGTCGACCGTTGGGAGCCCGACCAGAACCGCGCCCTGTTCCCCGAGCTCGGTGAGGCCACCTTTCCCGAGCCCGACATCGTCGCGAACCTCGACGTCGACGGCCTGCGCATGATCGAGAACGAGAGTCAGAACTTCGTGATCGCGAGTCACATCATCGAGCACGTCGCGGATCCGCTCGGCCTGCTCGACGACGTGCACCGCGTCACCTCGGGCGGCGGCGTCGCGCTGATCTTGCTCCCTGACCGCCGTCGCACCTTCGACTCCCGCCGCGAGTCGACGTCGCTCGACCATCTGATCGACGAGCACGAGTTGGCACCGACGGTTGTCGACGACGCGCACATCATCGAGTTCCTCGACCACACCGAACCGCCCGAGGTCGTCGCCGCGCTGCACGCCGACGAAGCTGCGATGCGAGAAGCGATCGAACGACACCGCACCCGCTCGATCCACGCGCACTGCTGGCACGAAGAGGAGTTCGCCGCAGTCGTGCATCACTGCATCCTCGACCGCGGTCACGACTGGGAGTTCGTCGACGGCTGCGTCGCGGAGGAGGAGGGTCCGGACGGACACGAGTTCGGCTACGTGCTCCGCCGGTCGATGAGCGGACTCGACGCGGAGGTGCTGGCGGAGCGGTTCCGTACGACGTACGAGGCGTGGCTCGCCGAGCGCCGTGCGGTGCTCGACGCGGTCTACGCGACCTACGCGGCCGCCACGGATCCCGCGGCGGGAGGTTCCGACGCCGTGACCGCCATGGCCCTTCGGCTCCGCGCGATGGGCCGCCGGGTGCGCAGCGCGACGAAGGCGACCCGATCGAGCTGACGGGCGTGGCGCCACGGCGCACCAGCAGGTCGTTTCCGTGTGGTGGACGGGTTCATGCCAGACTGCGCGCCCGTGAAGGGCCTCATCCTTTCCGGCGGCGCGGGGACGCGTCTGCGTCCCATCACCCACACCAGCGCGAAGCAGTTGGTCCCCGTGGCCAACAAGCCGATCCTGTTCTACGGGCTCGAGCACATGATCGACGCCGGCGTGCGGGAGTTCGGCATCGTCGTCGGCGACACCGCCGACGAGATCATGGCGGTGGTCGGCGACGGATCGAGATGGGGCGTCGAGATCAGCTACATCCGCCAGGAAGCGCCGCTCGGGCTCGCGCACTGCCTGCTCATCTCGCGCGACTTCCTCGGCGACGACGAGTTCATCGTCTACCTCGGCGACAACATGATCCAGCAGGGCGTGGCGCACTCGATCGAGCGGTTCGAGGCGGCGCGGCGGCAGGCCGAATCGCCGACGCTCGACGGCGAACGCCGGGCGCCGGCGGCGCAGATCCTGCTCTGCCCGGTACCCGACCCCGAGCGGTTCGGCGTCGCCGAGATCGGCCCCGACGGGCACGTGGTCCGGTTGCTCGAGAAACCGCCCAACCCGCCTTCGAACCTCGCCCTCTGTGGCGTGTACCTGTTCACGCCGGCGATCCACGAAGCGGTCGCCGCGATCGAACCGTCCGCCCGGGGCGAGTACGAGATCACCGACGCGATCCAGTGGATGATCGACAAGGGCGAGCTCGTCCTCCACGAGGTTCTCGAGGGCTGGTGGCTCGACACCGGGAAGAAGGACCCGTTGCTCGAGAGCAACGCGCGCGTGCTCGAGACGCTCGAGCCGCGGATCGAGGGGAAGATCGACGACACGTCGCAGGTCGTCGGACGCGTTGTCGTCGAAGCCGGCGCGGAGCTGATCAACTCGCACGTCCGGGGCCCGGTCATCATCGGCAAGCGGACGCGGCTCGTGAACGCGTACGTCGGTCCGTTCACCGCGGTGGGCGACGACTGCGAGATCATGGACTCCGAGCTCGAACACTCCGTCGTGCTCGAGCACAGCCGGATCGTCGGCGTTCCACGCGTGGCGGACTCGCTCGTCGGCCGCTACGTCGAGGTCGTTCGCAACGAGCGACGCCCGCACGCGACGCGGTTGATGGTCGGCGATCACTGCTCGATCGAGCTCCACTGATGAAGCAGTTCGTGACCGGCGGTGCCGGGTTCATCGGCTCGAACTACGTGCGCTACGTGCTCGAGCACACGGACGACGAAGTGACCGTGTACGACGCGCTCACATACGCCGGCAACCTGTCGACGCTGCGCGACGTCGACGACGATCCGCGGTACACGTTCGTGAAGGGCAACATCTGCGATCCGTCGACGCTCGAGGACGCGATGCGCGGTCACGACGCCGTCGTGCACTTCGCCGCCGAGAGCCACGTCGACCGGTCGATCCTCGGTCCTGACGACTTCGTCAACACGAACTGCTTCGGCACGAATGTCGTGATGGACACCGCCCGCCGACTCGAGATCGAGCGGGTGCTGCACATCGGGACGGACGAGGTCTACGGCTCGGTCGAGGTCGGCTCCTCGAAGGAGAGCGATCCGCTCGAGCCCCGCTCGCCGTACTCGGCGTCGAAGGCCGGATCCGATCTCATCGCGCTCTCGTACCACCACACCTACGGGCTTCCGATCACGGTGACGCGTTGCACGAACAACTTCGGGCCGTACCAGTTCCCGGAGAAGGCGATCCCGCTGTTCGTGACCAACCTCATCGACGGTCGCCCGATCCCGTTGTACGGCGACGGGCTCAACCAGCGTGACTGGCTGTACGTGGATGATCACTGCGCGGGGGTCGACCTGGTCCTACGAAGCGGCGCCGCTGGCGAGATCTACAACATCGGTGCCGGCAACGAGACGCCGAACCGGGTGCTGGTCGACCGGTTGCTCGAGCTGTTCGGTGTGGGCGAAGAGATGGTGACCTACGTGCCCGATCGACTCGGCCACGACCGCAGGTACTCCGTCGATATCGAGAAGGTGACCGCGCTCGGCTGGAGGAAGCAGCGCACCCTCGACGAAGCGCTCCAGGAAACCGTGGCGTGGTACCGCGACACCGAGTGGTGGTGGCGTCCCCTGAAGGAGCGCAACGCGCTCTGATGCGATTGCTCGTCACCGGCGCCGCCGGTCAGGTCGGGCGAGAGCTGGTCGACCTGTGTGAGTCTTCCGGCGACGAGGTCGTCGCGTGCGACCATGGCGCGCTCGACGTCACCGATCGCGATTCGGTCCTCCAGGCGATCCTGACGGTTCGTCCGGACGCGGTCGTGCATGCGGGCGCGTGGACGGCCGTCGACGCCTGCGAGTCGGATCCCGACAAGGCGATGGCCGTCAACGCGGTCGGCGCGCGCCATGTTGCCGAAGCGTGTGAGCGATCCGGCGCGCACCTGGTCCACGTGTCGACCGACTACGTGTTCGACGGCTCCAAAGCCGTGCCGTACGACGAGTGGGACCTGCCCCGGCCGGCTTCGATCTATGGACGGTCGAAGTGGGCGAGCGAGCAGGAGGTCGTGTCGCTCGCCGGCTCACACGCCACCGTCGTCCGCATCTCGTGGGTGTGCGGGCGCTTCGGAGCGAACATGGTCAAGACGCTGTTGCGCATCGCGAACGACGGTGTCGATCCGAAGTTCGTCACCGACCAGATCGGCCATCCGACCATCGTCGGCGATCTGGTGCCGGTGCTGCGGCGATTCGCCGTCGATCGGCGGCCTGGCCTGTTCCATGTGACGAACCAGGGCGCAGTCTCGTGGTTCGAGTTCGCGCGTGAGGTGTTCGAACTGGCGGGACACGATCCGGAGCGGGTGTCGCCCATCGCCACCGCCGACCTCGATCCACCGCGCCCGCGCCTCGGCCTGCCAACTCGGTGCTCGACAATGCCGCGCTGCGACTCGCCGGCCTGCCCGAGATGCGTGACCACCGCGAGCCGCTCGCGCTCCTCGTCGCCGCGCTCACGGACTGAGTCTCCGAGGGCTCCGCCGTAGAGTCACGTCATGGCCGGCAGCGGGGCGCTCGCACTCATCGACGTTGCGGCGATGAAAGGGCTCGAGATCGGACCCCTCAATCGACCCAAGGTGGCGAAGCACGACGGCCCCGTCTTCTACGTCGACTACTACAGCACCGACGAGCTTCGCGAGCGCTACGCCGTCAACACACAACTACAGCCGTTTCTCGACGACATCGTCGAGGTCGACTACGTCGTCAAGAAGGATCAATCGCTTCACGACGCGACGGCCGAGGGCCAGCCGTTCGACTACGTGATCGCCTCGCACGTCATCGAGCACGTACCGAATCCGCTCGGCTGGATGGCCGCCGCGGCCCAGACGTTGCGTCCCGGCGGCGTGCTGTCGCTGGTCGTTCCCGATCGCCGCTACTGCTTCGACATCAATCGGGTCGAGACGCAGATGCGAGATTGGATCGACTGGTACCTGCGCGACGCGAAGGTCCCGACGTCGGGCCAGTTGTTCGACTTCTTTGCCAACGTGGTCACGATCGACGGCGGCGTGGACACCGTCGGGATCTGGAAGGGAACCGCCGACTACGACGGTGTCCGTCGCGCTGACGTACCCGACGCCGACGTCGCAGCATTCGGCATCTCCGCGGCGCAGCACCAGTCCGGTGAGTACATCGACGTCCACTCGAGCGTGTACACACCACGCAGTCTGTTGTCGTTGCTCGAGACCAGCGCGCGGCTCGGACTGCTCGACTATCGCGTCGGTTCGTTCACCCTGACTGCGCGCGATCAGCTCGAGTTCTTCGTCAGCCTCGTACGTCTGGACGACGACGAGGCACGCGGCTCGGAGTCACAGCTCACCTCCATCCGTAAGGCGCTGGACACCGCGCTCGCAGATGAGGAACCTCGGGCCGCGGAACTCGGTGATGACGGGGTTGCGCCTGGCGAGACGATGGAGGTGAGCGAGCGCGAACGCCGCCTCATCGAACGCAAGCGTCGACTGCTCACCGCGGCCCGTGGAACGGCACGATCGGTTGCCCACCGCCTTCCCTCTCGCACGACGAAGCCCGCGCCGCCGCGATCACCGTCATCCTGACGTCGGCGCGTCGAGCGCCGTTTCCCAGCGGTTCGACTCGGTGTCCGCCGCGCCCGCTCGGACGATCGCGAGCGCGCGGGTCGGCGGTCCTCCGAGGTCCGTGTGGGACACTGTTTCGCATGGGGTACGGTCGCCGTCCACCGTGCCAACGTCTGTCCTGGTGGGAGCCATGTTCGATCTCGATGTCGTGATCCTCGGAGGTTGCGGCCACGTCGGGCTGCCGCTCGGGCTCGTCCTCGCCGAAGCTGGGGCGAAGGTCTCGCTCTACGACATCAACCACGACGCGGTCGCCATGGTCGCGGCCGGGAAGATGCCGTTCGAAGAGCCGCACGCGGAGAAGTTGCTGAACGAGGTCCTCGAGACCGGGTTTCTGTCGGTCACCAGTGATCGGTCCGTGCTGCAGCGCGCCGAGACCATCGTGATCGTGGTCGGCACCCCGATCGACGAACATCTGAACCCCGATCTGTTCGCCGTGCCGAAGGCGATCGCCGAGATCGTCCCCGAGCTTCGCGACGGGCAACTGCTCGTGCTTCGTTCGACCGTGTATCCCGGAGTCACTGCTCTGGTCGAGAAGGTGATCGCAGACGCGAGCGTCGACGTCGACATCGCGTTCTGCCCCGAGCGCATCGCCGAAGGCAAGGCGATCGCGGAGCTTTCAGAGCTTCCGCAGATCGTGTCCGGCTGCACGCCCGAAGCGGCTGGTCGGGCCGAGGTGTTCTTCAGCCGCATCGCGGGCGAGACGATCCGGCTGGATCCGCTCGAGGCGGAGCTGGCGAAGCTGTTCACCAACACGTGGCGCTACATCAAGTTCGCCGTTGCGAACCAGTACTACATGATCGCCAACGACTTCGGCCTCGACTTCGAGCGCATTCGCTCGGCGCTGGCGCACAACTACCCGCGTGCACACGATCTCCCGCGCGCCGGGTTCGCCGCCGGTCCGTGTCTCTTCAAGGACGCGATGCAGCTCGCGGCGTTCAACAACAACAGCTTCACGCTCGGACACGCGAGCATGACGATCAACGAAGGTCTGCCGCTCTACCTCGTGTCGGCCGCCGAGCGACGGTGGGATCTGTCGACCATGCGCGTGGGCATCCTCGGCATGGCGTTCAAGGCCGAGTCGGACGACAACCGTGCGAGCTTGAGCTACAAGCTCAAGCGCATCCTCCGGTTCAAGGCCAAGGAAGTGCTCACCACCGATCCCTATGTCTCGAACGATCCCGAGATCGTTTCCGTCGATGAGGTGCTCGCGGGATCCGACCTGCTGTTCGTGGGCGCGCCGCACGCCGCGTACGCCGACCTCGAGCCGGTTGTGCCGGTCGTCGACATCTGGGACCTGTTCGGAAACGGCGTACGAGCGTGATGCCGCGCGCGTCGCTCGTCATTCCCGTCTACAACGAAGGCGACCAGATCACCCCTGTGCTCGAGCGGGTGGTGGAGTGCATCCAACTCCCGTTCGAGGTCGTGGTGGTCTACGACGATCCGAGCGACACGACTGCGCCGTACATCGACAAGTTCGGTGACCCACGCATCCGGGGCGTGCTGAACACCATCGGACCCGGCCCAGCGCGCGCGATCCGCGCCGGGTTCGCGGCTGCGACCGCACCGACGCTCGTGGTGACGATGGCCGACGGCAGCGACGACCTCTCGCTCGTCGACGACATGGTTCGACTGGTCGAGCGGGGGTGCGCGGTCGTGGCGGCGTCGCGCTACATGGCGGGCGGGGCGCAGGTCGGCGGTCCGATGCCGAAGAAGACGTTGTCGTGGCTGGCCGGCGTCTCGCTCTACACGTTCGCACGGGTCGGCACCCATGACGCGACGAACTCGTTCAAGGCCTACTCGAAGGAGTTCGTCGACGCGGTCGGCGTCGAGGGCGACGCCGGGTTCGAGATCGGAATCGAGCTCGTCGCGAAGGCCCGCCGCCACCGCCTCCCGATCGCCGAGCTGCCCACGATCTGGCTCGAGCGCCAAGCCGGGGACTCTCGGTTCCAACTCACCCGCTGGCTTCCCGTTTACCTCCATTGGTACTTCTACGCCTTCGGTCCGAAACTTCCAGCGCCGCAGACCCAGGGTTGACCGGCGGCCGGCGGTGGCCGCGGTCCGCTCGCGTCGCAGCCTGGTCGGCAGCGTTGCTCGCCGCGGTCGTGCTGCCGCTCTTCCGCCAGCAGGGCGTCCGACCCTGGCGGACGATCTGGGCCGAGGACGGTGGTCTGTACGCGCCAGATGTGCTGCACGGCAACCCGCTCTCCACGATCTTCCGCGGCTACGCGGGCTACGCGCAGGCTGTGCCGCGGCTGCTGGCGCTCGCTGTGCCCCACGTCCCGCTCGAGCGGTTGTCTGTCTATTTCGCGCTTGCAGGTGCGCTCACGACCGCTCTGATCGCCGCGTTCACCTATCGCTCGCTGACGAGTTGGATCAACGATCCGGTGCTTCGGCTCGTCGTGCCCGCGCTCGCGGTGCTCGCACCAGTGCTCGCGTTCGAGAACACGGCGAACGTCGTGAACACGATCTGGATCATGTTCTTCGCTGCCGCGATGACATTCGTCTCGCGTGAAGAGGGCACGTTCGATGTCGTCGTCCGTTGCGTGGTCGCGTTCCTTGCGGCCACGTCGATCGTCCTCGTCGCGCTGGTGTTTCCTTTTGCGTTCGCCGTGACGGCGCTGCGTCGCAAGCGCGCCGACGTGCTGGTGTTCGCCGCGCTGGTCGTCGGTCTTGCGGTGCAGGCGACCGTTCTCCTGCACACGCGCGATTCCACACGGACGACGCTGTCGAGCGTGGGTGACCTGCCCGGTCTGGTCTCGGTCCGACTGTTCGGATCGCTGCTGGTCGGCGACCACTGGGTCACGCGGCTGTGGTCCGCGTGGGGATCGATCATGATCGTTGTGTTCACCGGCGTCTTCATCGCGATCGCGTTTCTCCTGTGGGCCGGTGCGAGGCACACCGTCCCATCGGATCGCGCTGATCGGTGGATGCCCGCGATGCTCGCCGCGACGGCCCTCGTCGCGTTCGTCGTGCCGTTCTGGTTGCGCGGGACGGCGCCCGTCCGACTCGTGGTCGGCGAGAGCAGCGAGGGTGGCGCCCGTTACGTGGTCGTTCCCTTGCTCCTGCTCGTCACCGCCGGCTGCATCCTCGCCGACCGCGGGAGCCGGATGATCCGACGGTTGATCGTCGCCCAGACGGTCGTGGTGATCGCCTTCAACTTCCTCGCGTGGAACCCACGGTCCGCTGGGCCGTTCTGGCCCGGGTCGGTGTCGGCGGCGACGGCGACGTGCCAGGTCCCCGGCACTGAATCCGCCAATCTGCCCATCTCGCCCATAACCTGGAACATGCCGGTCGACTGTTCGGACGTGCCCCGCTGACCAAGCGCTCGTAGGCTCGAGCCCACCGAATCGGATTCGGATACCTACGCCGTCTTTGCCCTCAACGGATGGTGGAGGGAATGGTCGGACCAACTGACACCCGTCCGCGACACTCTTTGGTGCAACTCGTCGTCAGCGTTCTGGCATTGGGCGCGCTCATCGGCGCAGGCCTCGTCGGCTTCGCGCCCTCGACCGCGGTCGCACAGGGCTCCGCCGAGGAGCAGCAGTTCTGGGCCCTGACCAACCAGGCGCGCGCATCGGCGGGCCTTCCGGCGCTTCAGTGGGACGACGGTGCCGCGAACATCGCTCGCGCTTGGTCACAGAACCTGGCCAATGCCGGAACGCTCTCGCACAACCCGAACCTTGTCGCGCAGATCGACGCGCAGGTCACGACGGACTGGACGCGGATCGGGGAGAACGTCGGGTACGGCCCGAGCGTCGGCTCGATCCAGAACGCGTTCCTCAACTCGCCGCCGCACACGGCCAACATCCTGGGTGACTACAACCGCGTCGGCATCGGCACGGTGCTCGACGGCAGCGGAAGGTTGTGGGTCACACTCGATTTCATCAACGGGCCTCCGCTCCCGCCGAGTGATCCGTTCGGCTCGCTCGACGCGGTCCAGCGCGTTCCGGGTGGACTGTCGGTCACCGGTTGGGCTGCGGATCCGGACGCGCCGACGCAGGCCGTGACGGTTGTCGTGTACGTGGACGGCAACGGCTACTCGCTCGGCCCCGCTTCGATCAATCGCCCCGACGTCAACTCGTCGTTCCCCGGCTACGGCTCCGCGCACGGCTACACGGGTGTCGTTCCCGCGGCCGCGGGAAGCCATCGCGTCTGTGCGTATGGCCTGAACATCGGCATGGGCAACAATGCGGAGCTCGGATGCCAGACGTTCACGGTCAACACCATGCCGTTCGGTTCGCTCGACTCCATGCAACGCGTGCCTGCGGGTCTGCAGCTCTCGGGCTGGGCGATCGATCCCGACTCGGCCTCGTCGATCGGCGTCGCCGCCTATGTCGACAGCACCGGCTACTCGCTCGGTACGGCGTCGGGCTCGCGATCGGACGTCGGCTCGATGTTCCCGGCATACGGCTCGGCACACGCGTACATCGGTGTGGTGCCGGTCACGCCAGGCGTGCACCAGGTCTGTGTCTTCGGCCTCAACGTCGGTCCCGGCGCGAACAACGCCGTTGGCTGTAAGAGCGTCGTCGTGAACTCGTCGCCGGTCGGCTCGCTCGACCTCGTACAGCGCGTTCCCGCCGGCTTGCAGGTTGCCGGTTGGGCGCTCGATCCCGACACGGTGTCGCCCGTGACCACCGTCGTCTACGTCGACGGCAACGGCTACTCGTTCGGACCTGCGTCGTTCTCTCGTTCCGACGTGGCTGCCTTCTTCCCGGGCTACGGCGCGAACCACGGGTACACCGGCGTGGTCCCGGTGCAACCGGGCGTGCACCAGGTGTGCGCGTACGGCCTGAACATCGGAGCCGGCCAGGCCAGCCTCCTCGGTTGCCGCACGGTCGTCGTGAGCGGGACGCCGTTCGGATCGCTCGACGTGGCGCAGCCGGCGAGCAACGGCATCACGGTCGCCGGTTGGGCGATCGATCCTGACAGCGCTTCACCGATCAACGTGGTGGCGTACGCCGACGGCGTGGGCTTCGTGGTCGGCAAGGCCAAGGCAACGAGGACGGACGTGGCTTCCTTCTTCCCGGGCTACGGCTCGAGCCACGGCTACGTGGCCACGTTGCCGGTCGGCCACGGGACCCATCAGGTGTGCACGTACGGGCTCAACGTCGGCGCCGGCGACAACGGGTTCTTGGGCTGCGCGACCGTCACCAACTGACTCGCCCGTTTCGCGTCGACCGGCGCGCACATGCGGGCTGAGTGACGCCAGAACACGTCAGAGCGCGGTGTGGCCGGTCTTCGCAGCGCGCTGTGGCACAGTGAACCCGTGGCCACCTCCCCGTCGGTACGGGTCGTGGTCGTGCACTACGGCTCGGCCGATTTGACCATCCGCTGCATCGAAGCGCTGGCGAAGACGCGGTGGCCGTCCGACCTGCTCGATGTGGTGGTCGTGGACAACGGCGGCGACGCCAGCTTGCGACCCCGGTTGCATGCCGTCGCGCCGCGGACGCGGGTCGTCGGTGATGGTACGAACCTCGGGTTCGCGGGCGGCTGCAACGTCGGGCTGCGCGATCTCGGCGCCACCAGCCGAGCTGCGCTGATCAATCCCGACGCGGTCGTCGAGCCCGATTGGGTGGAACGTTTGAACGCGGCGATCGATGCGCCTTCCATCGGTGCTGCGTCGCCGAAGCTGGTCTTCTCGGATCGCTACCAGGAGCTGCAGCTGGAAGTGGACGCGCGTCAGCGCAGGCTGATGGACCCGCGGCGGCTCGGCGTGCGCGTCCTGGGGGTCACCGACATCGATGATCAACCTCTCGCGGTGCACTACGCGTCGGGCTTCTTCGGGCCCGAAGGTCCCGAGCCGGACGGCGTTGCGTTCCAGTGGACCACTGATCGCGCCCGCCTGTTGCTTCCTGTGGCACCGCGCGCGCTGCCGGGCGGGCTCGGTCGTGTCCGGGTGCGACTCGGCGCCGGCGAACCGACCGCGGTCTCGTTCGGCAGTGGCGACGCACAGCTCGCGGTCGTCGCAGGCCCCGGGCACTCCGTGTTCGACGTGCCGATCGCCTCGCCACCGACCGACATCGTGAACAACGTGGGAAACGTCCTGCTGCCGGACGGCTCGGGCGCGGATCGCGGCTACCTCGAGCCCGATGACGGTCGCTACAGCCATCCCGAGTTGATCGAGGCATGGTGCGGGGGAGCGGTGCTGTTCACCTCGGACTACCTGCGCGACGTCGGGTTGTTCGACGAGCGCTACTTCCTCTACTACGAAGACCTCGATCTCGCCGTGCGCGGCGCGCGCCGGGGTTGGCAGTACGTGTTCGTACCTTCGGTCGTCGTGCGTCATGATCACTCCGCCATCGCAGTCGACGGCTCGGCGTTCGCTGATCACTACAAGGAACGCAACCGCTTGCTGTTCGCGGTGCGCAACCTGCCCCCGACCGCAGCGGCGCGGATCGTCATCCGCTACCTGCTGTCGACGCTGTCGTACGTGCGCCGGGACGTCTTGTCACCGATCACTCAGGGCCACCGCCCCCGCCTGATCTCGGTCCGCCGCCGGATCGGCTCATTCCTTGCGTTCTGCCGAGTCGCCCCGGCCATGTTCCGGGCGAGGAAGGACGTCTCCTAGGGTTGCGGCATGGAAAGAGTGCTCGTCAGCGGTTCCGCTGGCTTCATCGGCGGATACGTGGTCGAGGAGCTCCTCCGTCGGGGATATGCCGTCGTCGGTCTCGACAACTTCAGCAAGTACGGCCGTGTCAACCGGTCCTACGACGCGCACCCCGACTACTCGCTGGTGGAGGGCGATGCCCGTGACACCGACCTCCTCGCGTCGCTGCTCACGGAGTGCGACCACTTCATCGCCGGCGCCGCCATGATCGGCGGCATCTCGTACTTCCACACGTACGCGTACGACCTGCTCGCCACGAACGAACGCATCATGGCGGCGCAGTGCGACGCCGCCATCAAGGCGCACGGCGCCGGGCGGTTGCAGAAGGTCACGTACCTGTCGTCGTCCATGGTGTTCGAGTCGGCCACCACATGGCCGTCGTACGAGGGGCAGGAGCGTGAGATCCCGCCGCCGCTGTCCTCGTACGGCTTCCAGAAGCTGGCCGTCGAGTACTACGCGCAGGCGGCGCGCTCGCAGTACGGGTTGCCGTACACGATCGTGCGCCCCTTCAACTGCGTCGGCGTCGGTGAAGGACGCGCGCTGGGCGACGTCGAGATCGCGTCCGGCAACGTGAAGTTGGCCATGAGCCACGTCGTGCCCGATCTCGTGCAGAAGGTGCTCAAGGGGCAAGACCCATTGCACATCCTGGGCGACGGCAACCAGATCCGGCACTACACCTACGGAGGCGATCTGGCTCGCGGCATCGTGGAATGCATGTCGAGGCCCGAGGCGCTCAACGAGGACTTCAACATCTCGACCGCGGAGTCGACGACGGTGCTCGAGCTGGCGCAGCTCATCTGGCGCAAGGTCCGGGGCGACGATGCACTGAAGGTCGTGCACGACGATCCGTTCGAGCACGACGTGCAGAAGCGCGTCCCCGCGACCGACAAGGCCCGCCGCGTCCTCGGTTTCGAGGCGACGACGTCACTCGATTCCATGCTCGACGAGGTCATCCCGTGGATCCGTCAGGCCGTCGAGGACGGCGCCATCTGAGAGCCCCTCGCAACTGGCTGGCCTGGGCGCACGGGGCGAGCCTCGCTGTCGGAGCCGTCATCCTCGTACGCGCGAACCGGCGGCAGTGGTTCTTCGGTGACGAATGGGCAGTGATCATGGCCGTCGCGTCGCACCGGCCCGACCTGCTCGCGCCGCACAACGAGCACTGGATCACGCTTCTGAGGCTCGAGTACTGGGCGCTGCTCGAGATGTTCGGTGTCCGCTCGTACATCCCGTTCGTCGTCGTCATGGTTGCGGGCCATCTGGTGGCCGCACATCTCCTGTGGCGATTGATGCTGCGCGTCGGTGTGAACCCATTGCTGTCGATGTTGTTGGCCGCGGTGTTCGTCATCCTCGGTGTCGGCGCGGAGAATCTGCTCTGGGCCTTACAGATCCAGTTCATCGCCGCCTTGGCGTTCGGCATCGGCGGCGTGTTGATGCTCGACCGCGTGGAGGTCAACAGGCGGCGAGATGTCGCCGCGGTCGCGTTGGCGCTCGCCTCGCTCATCTGTTCAGGCGTCGGAGTGACCATGGTCGGCGTCATGATCCTCACCGCGTGGCTTCGGCGCGGCTGGCGCGCCGCGCTCGAAGTGGGCGCCGTCCCCGCGGTCGTCTTCGCGATCTGGTTCCTCACCGAGGGTCGCAGCGAGGTCGGTCAGCAGACATCGATCGACGAGACGACGCTGCTGAACATCCCACAGTTCATGTGGACCGGTCTGACGTCGACGTTCGAGCGTGCTTCCGGCATCGCGGGCGCCGGTGCGGTGCTCGTCCTCGCGCTCCTGGTGTTCCTCCTGCGCCGCACGCCGGCCGCTCGGGGAACAGCCGCTCCGGTCGTCGCGATGGCCATTGGCGCAGTGTTCTGGTACTGCTTCGTCGGCGTCGGCCGTACGGGCTTCGGCGTCGGTGAGGCCGTCGCCTCTCGCTACAGCTACATCGCGATCGCGCTGCTCTTGCCGGCGATAGGTCTCGCACTGACGTGGCTCGTCGAGGCCACGTCCATACCGGTCGCGGCAGCCGTGGGGATCGCGGTTCTTCTCGGTGTCCAGAACGCATCCCTGCTGCGAACCGAATCGGGTGCCGAGGCCGCCCGCGAGATCTCGATCAAGGGGCAGGTGCTCGCCGCCGCGTCACTGATGAAGAACGGTGAGCCCTTGCTGCGCGATCGCGCCGAGCCCGTGTTCGATCCTGACATCGACACGGCGCGCCTCCAGCTGCTCGCGAACGCAGGGTGGTTGCCGCCGCTGCAGTACGACGAGACGGACTTGCTCAACGCTCGCGTCAACCTGCAGACGGCTGTGTCCGTGCAGCCGGGCGCACCGCCGCCGCCACCATCGACGACGATCGTCGACTCGGCTCGGCTGTCGACGGGGCCGGTCGACGCGTCCGGGTGCACCGTCGCCCATCCGACGGGAGCGAGCCCACAGATCGTGCTCGACGCACGGTCGCCCCTCACCGTGACCATCCAGAAGCCGGGCGGCGGCGCGATCACGGTGTACCTGCGCGATCCGGAGCAGCCCACGGTCATCAGCCAGGGGGCGAGCTTCCCGCTCGCCGCGACCGACCCGACCACCTTGCAGATCGCCACCCGGGACAGCGAAGCGATCGTCACGCTCCCCGAAGACGGCGACTCCACGGTGTGCGGGCTGCACGGCTGAGGGCCGGCGGCCGCTCGGTAGGATCGGTCCCCATGTCGCAGACCATGGGCGAGTCCAGCGCCGACGGAGACGAAGACTCGCTGTACGGGCCCTACTACTACATGCACAACTGTGGGAGCCCCTACGACGACAACCACGAGTGGCGACAGCTCTTCGCCGCCATCGCGGACAAGCTGATCATCCGGTACAACCCGAAGACGGTCCTCGATGCGGGTTGCGCCTGGGGATTTCTGGTCCGCGGCACTCCGCCAGCGCGGCGTGGAGGCGTACGGCGTCGACGCGTCGAAGTTCGCGATCAGCAAGGTGCCCGACGAGGTCGCCGAGTACTGCTGGGACGGTTCGCTCACCGATCCGTTGCCGCAGCGGTACGACCTCATCGTGTGCATCGAGGTCGTCGAGCACCTCACTCCGGCTGACGGCGAGACCGCGCTGCAGAACATGTGCAACGCCACCGACCGGCTGCTGCTGTCGACGACGCCAGAGGACTACGCCGAGGCAACGCACCTCAACGTGCGCCCGCCCGACTACTGGGCGAGCCTGCTCGCCGAACAGGGCTTCCTCCACGATCTCGACGGTGGCGACCTGTGGCCGCTGTTCCCGTGGGCCGCGGTCTACGAGCGCGCCGCGGCCACCGCGCCTGTCGTCGTCCGCCGGTACGAGCGAGAGCTCTGGGAGACGCGCAAGGAGATCACGCAGGTCCGAGCGAAGGTCATCGAGCTCGAGGGTGAGCTCGAGCGCGCCACGTCAGCGGATCCGGGCGACGCACTTGTCGCGGCCCAGGCCGAAGTCCTCCGGTTGCGCGAAGACCTGCTCAACGCACGCGACGCGGTGATCGGCAACGAGAGTGCGCTCGGCGAAGCGCTCGGCCGGCTCCATGCGTTCGAGCACCTCGTCAACCGGTATCGCGATTCTGCAGATCGATTGGACGCGGTCCTCACGTCGCAGAGCTGGCGGCTCACGCAGAAGGCTTTGGCGCCGTACCGCCGCCTGCGCGGCGTCGCAGGTCGGTAGTCCTCGTGCCGAACCCGCGCTTCTCGGTCATCACGCCTGTCTTCAACCCGCCCGCGGTGATCCTGCAGGAGACGATCGACTCCGTTCGCGCCCAGACCTACGAGGACTGGGAGCTGTGCCTGGTGGACGACTGCTCGACGCAGCCGCACGTCCGCGCGCTGCTGAACCAGGCGGCGTCGGAGGATCCCCGCATCAGGGTCGCCTACCGAAGCGACAACGGCGGCATCGTGGCCGCCACGAACGACGCGCTCGCGATGGCGCGCGGGGTGTTCGTCTCGTTCCTCGATCACGACGACCTGCTCGCCCCAGCCGCGCTCGAGCTCGTTGCGGCGTTCATCGACGCCGATCCCGATGACGAGGTCGACTACGTCTACACCGACGAGGACAAGGTGGACGAGTTCGGCGTCCGGTCCAACGCGTTCCTGAAGCCGGACTGGTCGCCCGACCGGTTCCGGTGCCAGATGTACGTGTGTCACCTCAGCACCGTTCGCAGGACCATCCTCGACGAGGTCGGTGGATTGCGTAGCGGGTTCGAAGGATCCCAGGACTTCGACCTCATCCTCCGTGTCACCGAGAAGGCGCGCAAGGTCGCGCACGTGCCCGCCGTGCTGTACCACTGGCGCACCTTGTCGACGTCCACTGCGCTGTCCGCCCAGGCGAAGCCGTATGCGTTCGTCGCCGGCCAGAACGCGATCAGCGAGCACCTCGAGCGAGTCGGGTTCCCTGCGACCGTCGACCGTGACGACACCTTGCCGGGCCTCTACCGGCTCGTTCCGAACCTCCCCAGGCAACCGCTCGTGAGCATCGTCATCCCGACGATCGGCGTGCAGCGCTACCTGCACGGCATCGCCACGACCTTGGTCGAGAACTGCGTGCGGGCCATCGTCGACAAGTCGACGTACGAGAACTACGAGATCGTGATCGTGTGCGGCATCGGTACACCCGAACCCGTGCTCGACGAGCTTCGACGTATCGGTGGTGATCGCTTGCGGGTCGCCCCGTACGACCGGCCGTTCAACTTCTCGAGCACTGTGAACGTGGGCGTGTTGCGCAGCGAGGGCGAGTTCGTGCTGCTGCTCAACGACGACACCGAACCCATCGCTCCCGACTGGATCGAGAGCATGGTGATGTTCGGGCTCGATCCCGCCGTCGGCATCGTGGGAGCGCGCCTGCGCTTCGCCGATCGCACCTTGCAGCACGCCGGCATCGTGTGCTCCGCCGGCAGCCCCCATCACAAGTTCCACGGGTTCCCCCCGGACTTCGGCGGCTACTTCTCCAACGCGCTGGTCGCCGGCAACTACTTGGCGGTCACGGCGGCATGCATGCTCGTCGACCGTGGTGTGTTCGACGAGGTCGGCGGGTTCTCCCCACTGTTCCCGCTGAACTTCAACGACGTGGACTTCTGCCTGAAGGTTCATCGGGCCGGCTACCGCACCGTGTACAGCCCGTGGGCGGAGCTCTTCCACTACGAGTCGTCGACGCGGCCTGCGGTCGTCGAGGACGCGGAGCTCGATCTGTTGCGGTCGCGGTGGTGCGACATCATGCTGCACGACCCGTACTACAACCAGCAGTTCCACCAAGAGGCCGCGCCCTACGAGCGCGCCAACGCGGGACTCGGCCTCATCCTCGACTGAGTCTCCGTCGCAGGTTGAAGGAGGGATGACGCATGGATGAGTCGACGCTGGAGCGTGTTCGTGAGGCCGGACCGTCGATTCGGGCGCAGGCCGCGGAGTGCGAGAAGCGGGGCTGTCTCACGCGTGAGGTCGTCGGTGCCCTGCGCGACGCAGGTGTCTTCCGGATGACGATGAGTCGGGACCTCGGCGGCCCGGCGCTGTCGCCGCTCGAGCAGATCGAAGTGATCGAAGAACTGGCTGCAGCGGACGGATCAGCGGGTTGGTGCGGGATGATCAACTCCGACGGCGGTTACGTCACCGCGTTTCTCGACCGAGACGTGGTCAGGGCCATGTATCCGTCACTCGACCTGCCGACGGCGGTGGTTGCCGCGCCCAGCGCGCAGGCGAGGGTCGACGACGACAGTCTCGTCGTGACGGGAACGGTGTCCTTCGCCAGTGGCTCGAGTCATGCCGAGTGGTTCTTCGTGAACTGCGTCGTCGTGGACGACAACGGCCCGGTCTGGTCCGAGGGTGCGTCGTTGCCGCAGACCCGGATGTGTGCGATCCCCCGCGAGGAGGTCGAGGTTCTCGACACGTGGCACACGACCGGGTTGGCGGCCACCGCCAGCAACGACGTGCGACTCGACGGTTGCACGGTGCCGGCCGCGCGGACGTTCTCGCTGCTCGACGGCGAACCCATCGACCAGTCGCCCTTGTACGCGTGGAGGTGGATGTTCTTCGTGAACCTTCCCGCGGTGCCGCTCGGCATCGGTCGAGCCGCGCTCACCGAGGCAAAGGAAGTCGCGCAGACGAAGGCCTCGTTTCCGTCGATGGCCCTCGCCCGCGACGATCCGACGGTGCAATGGAACATCGGGCGAGCGGAGGCGCTCGTCGCCAGCGCTCGCGCGTATGTGTTCGACACCGTCGGCACCTTCTGGAACACCCTGTCCGCGGGTGATCCGCCGGACGCCACGGAGTGGACCGCGGTTCGACTGGGCCTCGCCAACGCCTGCACGGCGGCAAAGCAGGCCGTCACGCTCCTCTACGAAGCGCTCGGCACCACCGGCATCTACCGGCGGTCGGTGCTCGACCGGCAGCTCCGGGACATCACGACCCTCAGCCAGCACGTCCTCGCCCAGAGCAAGACCTACGCCAACTGCGGTCGCTCGCTCCTCGGTCTCGATCCCGGCGGAATCGCGTTCTGACGGCGCGCGGTCGCGCCGCATACCGGGGTGATCCCTACACTCGTGCGTGTGAGCCCAGGGCCGGCGGACATGCGGCTCGTAGCGCGAGAAGCAGTGGAGCGCCGCGAGTGGCCGGCCGCGTATCAAGCGCTGCGGGGGCTCGAGGATCCCTCCGGTGGCGACCTCGAGTTGCTGGCCGAAGTCGCGCGCTGGTCGCGTCCGCTCGGCGAGCAGATCGAGTGCTTGGAGCTGGCGTGCGCTTCGTTCACGAAGGCCGCCGACACGCTCGGCGCGGCGCGGTGCTTGTTGAAGCTGGTCCGCGAGCACTACGAGCGTGGTGACATGCCGGTCGCGTCCGGTTGCCTGCTGCGAGCTGCTTCGCTGCTGGCCGACCTCCCGGAATCCCCGGAGCACGCGTTCCTGGCTTGGAACGTGGCGCGGGCGGCGCTCGTAGCAGGTGATGTCGAGGAGCTGGTGCGGTCGGCGACGGAGGCGGCCGAGATCGCGCGCCGCACGGGGAACGCCGATGTAGAGGCATTGGCCACGCTCGACCTCGGTCACGCGCTCGTGGCGACCGGACGGGTCGACGAGGGGCGAGCGCTGATGGACGAGGCGAACGCCGCGGCCGCCAGCGGCGTTCTGGGGCTGCAAGCCGCGGGCACGATCTACTGCTCGACGATCTGGGCCTGCCGGAATCTGGGTGATTGGCGCCGGGCGTCGGCGTGGACGGATGTGTCGCTGCGTTGGTGTGAACGCGAACGGGTCGGGGGATTCCCTGGTCAGTGCCGGTTCCATCGGGCCGAGGTGCTCCGCATGCGAGGTGCACTCGACGATGCCGAAGTCGATGCTCGTCGGGCGATCGCGGAGCTCGAGGGACGACCGCGGCTGGCGTCGTGGGGGTACATGGAGCTCGGGGAGATCCGTCGACGCCGCGGCGACTTCGAAGGCGCCGAGGAGGCGTTCCGCACTGCTCTCGATCTCGGGACGGACCCTCAGCCGGGCTACGCGCTGCTCCGGTTGGCGCAGATGCGCGTCGCCGAGGCGCGCGCCATGATCGAGCGCGCGCTCGCTCCGGTGGACGTGATCGCTCGTCAGGAACGCGTTCTCGTGCTTCCGGCGGCGATGACGATCGCGCTCGCAGATGGTGATCGTGATGCCGCATGCGTGATGCTCGACGAGCTTCGCGACGTCGCCGCTCGAATCGAGACGGTCCACGGGGATGCGGCGGTTGCGGGAGCGGAGGGCGAACTCGCGCTCGCCGACGGCCGCCCTTCGGATGCCGTCACGCACCTGCGCCGCGCATGGGAGTTGTGGTGTGCGGCCGAGGCGCCCTACGAGGCGGCGCGCTCTCGGGTTCTCGTCGGACGCGCGCACCTGCTCGCGGGCGACCAGCCCGCGGCGAGGGTCGAGTGGACGGCCGCCCTGTCGACGTTCGAGCGACTCGGCGCTCATCGCGACGCCGATGAGGTCAGAGCGGTGCTGCTCGAGGCAGATGACTCGGTCGCCGGCCCGGTACGCGCACGAGTCGAGATGACGTTCGTCTTCATCGACATGGTGAACTCGACGCCCCTCGTCGAATTCCTCGGTGACGAGGCCTGGTCGGATCTGCTCGGTTGGTACGAGCGCATCGTGAAGTCGGTGGTCGAGGTCCACGACGGCACCATCGTCGGACAGGAAGGCGACGGCTTCTTCGTCACCTTCGCTGATCCCGTGACCGCGGTTCGTTGCGCGAAGGCGTTGCAGCAGCGCCTGGCCGCGCAGCGCCAGGAACAGGGATTCGCGCCGCGCATTCGCATCGGCTTGCACACGAGCGAGGCGGACCGACGCGGCGACGATTACGCCGGACTCGGCATTCACACCGCGGCACGCATAGCGTCGTGCGCGCAAGGTGATGAGATCCTTGCGAGCAGCGACACCGCTCGCGAGGTGAGCACCGAGCCGATCGAGGTGACGTCCACCCGTACGGTCACGCTGAAAGGCATCTCCGCGCCGTTGGAGATCGTCACCATCGCCTGGAAAGCCTCATAGAAGACCGGGGAGATTGCCCGTCGATGGTGCGGCGAGACGTGGACGACGATGGGCATCGGCGTCCGCGCCCGCGTCCGCCGCTGCCGCAACGCGGGACGGCCGACGATGACCGCGGCGGCATGACACACGAGCAGCTCGTCTCAGCGCTTCGTGCCGTCGACGGACTCGTCGACGTGACGGGCGGTCACGGCGATCGACCGAACTTCCAATTCCGGCGCAAGCCTTTTCTGCACTTCCACGTCGACCGAGAAACCGGTGGCGTGTACGCCGACGTGAAGCTCTCCGGCGGCCCGAGATCGGACTTCGAGCCCATGTGGGCATCCACATCGACCGAACGGGATGACCTGCTTCGTCTGGTGCGCAAGCACGTCCGACGATCGACGCGGCGCTGACGCTCCGGTCGGGGCGGCCTGCTTCGCGTCTTGTCAACGCCGATCACATACTTCTATGATACAAGCTGTCGCCGGGTGGGAGGGGCGTGCGTGCGGGTCTCGATACTGGACGACTACCTCGACACGGTGCGCACGTTGGAGTGCTTCGACCGACTCGCCGGCCACGACGTGACGGTCTGGACGGATCACGTCGACGATGTCGATGTGCTCGCTGATCGGCTGGCGGACTGCGAAGCGCTCGTCCTGATCCGAGAGCGCACCCCGATCCGGGCCGAGCTTCTCCGCCGTCTCTCCCGACTACGACTCATCAGCCAGCGCAGTGCGTACCCGCACATCGACGTCGACGCGTGCACGGACCTCGGGATCGTCGTGTCCTCGAACCTTCACAGCGGAACCCCGTCATGGTCGACCGCTGAGCTCACGTGGGGCCTCGTCCTCGCCGCATCGCGTCGCATCCCACAGCAGGCCGCCGCGCTTCGTGCTGGGTCTTGGCAGCGCGGCAGCGTCGGTCACACGCTGCGCGGTCGACGGCTGGGGGTGTACGGCTATGGGCGCATCGGACAGGCCGTTGCGGAGTACGGGCGTGCTTTCGGCATGGACGTCGACTTCTGGGCGAGCGAATCCTCTCGGGACCGCGCCGAAGCCGAGCAGTGGTCCGTGGCACCGTCGAGGGAAGCCTTCTTCGAGTCGTCCGACATCGTGACGATCCACCTTCGTCTGGTTGACACCACGCGAGGAATCGTTCGCAAGACCGACCTCGAGCGGATGAAACCCGACGCCGTGTTCGTGAACACGAGCCGCGCCGGGCTGGTCGAACCCGGCGCGCTGGCCGCCGCCTTGCGTGACGGTCGCCCTGGTATGGCCGCGGTGGACGTCTACGAGTCCGAACCGGTTACGCAACTCGACGACCCCGTGATCTCGCTTCCCAACGTCGTTGCGACGCCGCACCTCGGCTACGTGACGATCGAGGAATGGGAGCTTCAATTCGCCGACATCTTCGGCCAGATCAACGCGTTCGACGCGGGCAACCCGATCAACGTGGTCAATCCGGACGCCATCCGGCACGAGTGACGTCGCGAGAGCTGCATCTCCTCGTCATCGCAGATCTAGCTTTCAGCCGGTGCGAGATCCGGTCTGCTGTCTGATCGCGACGGGCTCGCACGGGTGACCCTCCTCTCCACTCGAACGCCGGACGACGTTTCGTCGCCATCGACGACACCGGGCGGGCTTCG
This sequence comes from uncultured Acidimicrobiia bacterium, assembly GCA_963721305.1. Taxonomy (GTDB): domain Bacteria; phylum Actinomycetota; class Acidimicrobiia; order Acidimicrobiales; family JACDCH01; genus DATAES01. The sequence goes on along the minus strand of CAVRIR010000005.1, from coordinate 671,190 downwards.
GAACCGTCGTGACCGTCGAATCGCGATGGGTCTGGCAACGGTGGCGGCGCTCGCTGTCGTCGCCATGACGGTCAGCGTGGTGGGACGGCATTGGCATCCCAGCGGCGACGAAGCATTGGAGATGCTGCGCTTCTCGGACGTCGGCACACGACACACCCCGCTGGTCGGCGCGTACTCGCGATGGGGTTGGGCACACCCAGGACCGCTGCTCTTCTGGTATCTCGCGCCTTGGTACCGGCTGTTCGGCGCCACGGGAACTCTCGTCGGCGTCGGAGTCGCGAATGCGGCATGCATCACGGCGACCGTGTGGATCGCGGCCAGGCGGGGCGGCCTGGTGGTCGCGGCGTCGATCGCGCTCGATGGCCGTCGTTCTCGTGCACGCGATCGGCGCGACGTCGGTACTCGACACGTGGAATCCGTTCGCCGCGTTCTTCCCGTTCCTTCTCTTCGTTGTCGTGGTCTGGTCGATCATCTGTGGCGACCGTCAACTGCTCCCCGTTGCGGTCGCCGTGGGTTCGTTCGCAGCTCAGTCCCATGTGATGTACGTGGTGTACGTCGCGGCCGGCCTCGTCGCGGTGTTCGCGCACGCGGCGTGGACCGCACGTCGAGCATCACCCGATCGGCGTCACTCGATCATCCGCAGTTGTCTGATCGCGATCGCCGTCGGCGTCGTGCTCTCGATCCCGGCGGTGATCGATCAGGTCGCGGGTCAGGGCAACCTCGTCGCGATGCTGCGCTTCCTGCGGCACCCGACCGGACCTACCGTCGGCTGGACGACCGCGTTCGGGACGGCCGGGACCGAACTTCGTCTCATCGGTCCGTGGATCACCGGCAACGATCTCGACTCGCTCGGATTCATGCGAACGAGTGGGACGGCGCAGGCAGTCGGGATCGCGCTGGCTACAGCGGTGGCGTGCGTGTTCGCGTGGCGGCGCGGACAGCGTGACGCCGCGAAGTTCGCAATGGTCGCGCTCGGGCTCGTCGTTCTCGCAACGTGGAGCACGGCGCACATCACGGGCGAGTTGGAGTCGTATCTCGTGCGCTGCTGGTGGGCCGTCGCCGGACTGACATTGGTCGCGCTCACGTGGTGCGTCGTCGCTGCGGTCGGTCGGCCGGCGCTCGGTCGCGCCGTGACCGTTGTCGCCAGCATCGCACTGGTGATCGTGACTGCAGCCACCCTCGCCGATCTCCCGGCGGCGATCCCGCACGACGATCTGTCACGCGTGATGGCTCAGGTCGGCGCGCAAGCCGCCACCGCTCTGGATCGCAACCACACCTACGTCATCGAGGGGAAGGATGAGCGGCAGTGGGGCGCGAGCACGGTGGGATTGTTCCTCGAGCTCCAGCGACGAGGCTTCCATGTTGTCGCTGACCCCGGAAGCGACCCGCGCGACGTCGCCGTCCTCAAGTACGGCGGCTGGCGAGTCGGGACGCCGACAGCCGGGGACGACGTGATCACGATTGCGACGACGTCGACGTCGGACCTGGAGTCCTACACGCCCGGTCCGAACTCGCAGGTCATCGCGTCGTACGACCCGCTGTCCGTCGATGAACGCAAGGAAGCGCAGGCGCTCGAGACGAAGATCAGGGCTGCGCTGGGTTCCAAAGCGCCCTCCGACCGCATCCTCGTCGACACGCCGTATCAACGCAGTCTGACTCAGACCGAGGGTGCATCCCCAGCCGACATCGCGCGGCTCCGCCAGCTCCAGGAGATCGGCGACGGCTACGTCGTCCTGCTCGATCCCGCGAGCTGAGGGAGCAGCTTCAGCCCTTGGTGTTGTCGACCACTTGCGCGATCTGCACGAACTCGATCGTCGGCTCGACACCGTAGAGGCCGGTCACACGCTCTCGAAGCTCGTCGGAGAAGAACCGCTCGGCCGCGTCCTCCGACTCCCACACGTAGAAGTTCACGGCTCGACTGTGCTTCTCGTCGAACGTGAAGAACTTGCGACTGAGGTTCGGCATGCCCTCGAACATCGCCCGCGCGTTCTCGGCCACGTTCTCGACGCGCCCGCGATCGAAATCGCCGTCGTACTGGAACGTCACGTACACACCGATCATGATCACTCCTCCTCGTCATGCGGCAGTCGCCGCTGAGCCACGAACACCGTACGTCCGACCATCGCCGAGCGGATCGAATTGATTTGGCGGCTTTTCGTCACAGGTGTCCGAGGCACACGGACTAGGAACTGGGTCGCACGAGGCGCGACGGAGGCGGGACGAGAACACGATGGAAGCACCCAACGTTCGCCGTGCGGTAGCCGCGGGCGTGTCGACGGCCACGGGGCTCGGTCTGAGGGCCGATGAAGCGGTTGTGCTCCACAACTCGAACCGGCTCGCGATTCGCCTGCTGCCGTGCGACGCGCTCGCTCGGGTCGCACCGAGCACGCATCGCACGAGCGCCGAGTTCGAGGTCGAGGTCGCGCAGCGACTCGCTGGTGCCGGGGCGCCCATCGCCCTGCTCGAGCCTCGGGTCGAACGTGGTGTCTACGAGAGCGACGGCTTCGCGGTCACGTTGTGGACGTACTACGACCCGATGCCTGCCGAAGACGTTGCGTCATCCGAGTTCGCGGGCGCGTTGGCGCAGCTGCACGCGGCGATGCGCGACGTCGACGTGGCCGCGCCGCATTACACCGATCGAGTCGCGGAGGCTCAGTCACTCGTCGCGGACAAGGACCGCACGCCGGGACTGGCCGATGCAGACCGCGAGTTCCTCGCCACCGCGCTGCGCACCGCTCGACGCAAGGTCGAGGACTGGAACGCCGACGATCAGTTGCTGCACGGCGAACCGCACGCCGGCAACCTGCTCGACACCAACCAGGGCCTGCTCTTCATCGATCTCGAGACGTGTTGCCGAGGGCCTGTGGAGTTCGACATCGCACACGCGCCCGAGCGAGTCAGCGAGCACTACGCCGGCGCGGGACAGGACCTGGTTCGCGACTGCCGAGTCCTCGTGCTCGCGATGATCACCGCGTGGCGCTGGGATCGAGACGATCAGTTCCCGAACGGCCACCGGCTCGGCATCGAGTGGCTCGACCAGCTGCGACTGGCGGTCGACTGATGGCCACGTGCGATGCGACGAGGACGTCAGTACTCGTTCTTGATGACGAAGTACGAGCCGCGAATCGTTCCTGCCAGTTTCGACTTCTGCCTTGCGAACTTGAATCGAGGCTCGAGCTCCTCGGGTATGTCCATCCCGTCGGAGAGTTTGAACCCCACCGCCCGCTTGCCCGCTTCGTCGATCGTGTACATCACGTTGATCGACAGTCCGCTCTCGTAGAAGACGTAGGCCATTCGAATGTTCTCGACCTGGAAGGCGCACGCTTCGAGTGGTGGCGACGAGATGACGATCTCGCGTTCTTCCTCGAGGATGTTGTGCACCCAGTCGATCGTGCTCTTGGCCTCGCTCGCGGGCTCGACCGTGAAGTCATGGTCGTACTTGTTCTTGAAGTAGCGGGCTTCGTTCGCCCGTAGACCGGCCAGCGCTGTCGCGACAGGCGACGATTCGAGGCCGACCGTCGAGACGGTCTTGAAGTCAACGGTGTATGACATGACGTACTCCCCGAACGCGCCGAAGCGTCTCGCCTACCGGTTCGGCTGGAGGCTACCGCTCCCGTGGCGCGGGGCTAACTGAACGTCGCACAGCCGAGCGTGCTGTTGCTGTCAACTGTGGTGTCGTTGATGCCGTAGACGCAGACCGTATGCGTGCCAGGGCCGACGTTTCCGACGATCGCGTCGAACGCGTGGTTGGGGCCGTACGCGGGATACGCCGAGCCGACGTCGGCCCGCGGCACGGAAGCCGAGGTCGCGCCCGCGAACGTTCCGTCGACATAGACGTGCACCGCCGTCGGTGCGGCGGTGTCCGGATCGATGCTCCACCCTGCGACGCGTACGCCGCTGCCCGATCTGACCGCAAGATCCAACGAACCGAACGGACTGCCGGTCACCGACCGGCAACCGAGTTGCGTGTTGTTCCCCGGCTGGACGTCATTGATGCCGTACACACATGCGACGTGTGGGCCCGGTCCGAAGTTGCCGACGGCCGTGTCGAAGCCGTGGTTGGGCCCGTAGGCGGGATACGCGGCGCCGACATCAGGTCGGGAAGCGGCTGCGGACGTCGCGCCGGCGAACGTTCCGTCGACGTACACGTGAAGCGCGATCGGCGCTGCCGTGTCCGGATCGATGGTCCAGCCGGCGACGTGCACACCGGGTCCGGAGCGAGCACCCGAGTCGAACGAACCGAAGGGATCGATGGACACCGTGACGGTCTGGCAGCCGACCGGTTTGTTGAACCCGGCGCCGTTGAGCGTGTTGATCGCCCACGCGCAGACCCGGTGCGTGCCGGGGCCGCCGGCCGGAACGGTGGCGATGAATCCGTGGTTGGGGCCGAGTGCCGGGAACGCGGCGCCGACATCGGGCCGGTTGAGGGCGGCCGGACCGATCACGTAGCCGTTGTTGTCCACGTAGACGTGGACGTCGATCGGGGCGGACGTGTCGTCGTCCGCGGCCCAGCCTGCGACCTGGAGTCCGCCCGGGACCCGCTGCACCCAATCGAGCGAACCGTGCAGGTCATGGGTGGGATCGGTGCTGATCATCGTGCTGAGGAACTGCTGGCTGAGACCGCCACCGTCCTGGGACACCCCTGAGTTCACGACGGTGCGGAACCGGCTTCCGCTGACCTGCTTCGTGGCGCCGCTTCCGGTGATCGTCACCGTCCCCTTGTCGATCCGGCCGCTGACGGATGGTCCGGGGTTGATCCCGATCGCGGCCACGGTGCCGACGTTCGTGTCGGCGGCGCGGCTCAACCAACTCGAGAGCTGCCCGATCGTGTACGTGCGGGTCCAGCGGTAGTTGGGGTTCGCGCTGTTCTGATCGCGGGGGTCGGGAACGCCGCGAAGATACGGGAGCGCGGCCACGAACACGTTCTCGCTGTTCTCCGTGTAGCCGCCGCTCGACGAGAAGTAGAACGCTTGGATCGGCGCGCCGTTGTAGAGCACGTTCTGATCGGCCGTCGCGTTTACCGCCGACACCCAGAACTGTCCGAACCCGGCCTCTGCTTCCTTCTCGTAGCCGATGTAGAACTGATCGGCAGTCGACGCGTCGAGGTCGTAGACCGGTGCTTGACCGTTCGCGCGGCGTGTGTACGTGAAGTAGTTCGCGTAAGTGCGCGCTGCGATTGCTTGGGCCTGCAACGCGGCAGCCGGCCAACTCGACGGCACCTCACCGATGCCGTACAGATAATCCTGCATAGACAGGACTTCGACTGTGAGTGTCAACGACGAGCCGGTGTTGCGCGCGACGATCAGTCCGCGGCTGTAGCGACAACCGCCACCGCCGCATTGCGTACCCGACACCCGTACCGGTGCCGGTGCGTACTGCACTTGCAGTGTGTTGCCCGGTGGCACGAACGGCCCTCCGGGATTGCTCAGGCGAATGCCGCCGCTCTCGGCGGCGATGGAGAACGGTTGGCCTGGCGCGGCCGCGGCGATGATCTGACCGTTGAGGACGAAGTTGACTGTTCCTGCACCCGTGAACGTCGATCCTCCGATGCCGTTGGCAATGCGTACGCGCAACCCACCTGCTTGCCCGACCGGTTGCACGGAAGTACCGCTGTAGTAGTGCGTGAGGATCGTCGCGGGGGACGCGCCGTCGATGCTTGCCATCCCGTACGCGCCGTACTGACTCATTCCGACGCCGTGCCCGAAGCCACCGCCGGCGAACGTGATCGTCGAGTCCGCGGCCGCTGGCGACGCGCCGACGATCGACGCGAGTCCACTCGCCACGAGGACCACCACTATCGCGAGCGCGGAAGCTGCTCGACGCGTCAACACCCGTGCCCACTCATCATGATCTCCGAACCGCCCGCTCGCGTCGCAGCATAAGAGATGCCCGCTTTGGTCAAGAGTCACCGCTCGGAGATGGCATGATCGAGGCGAGGCGGGCGGCCTTCGAGTGCTTCAGGAGGCTCCTCCATGGCCATGTTGTCGACGTTCCCTCGTCGTGGCCGGACCCGAAATCGCTGCAAGACGTGGCTGGCGCGGATCGCCGCGATGGCCGTGGTCGGCGTGGTGATGGGTGCCGCCGGCGCGACCGTCGGCTCGACGCGGCAGGTCACAGGGCATCGCGCGGACATCGAGGCGCGCACGCCACGCGTCGACAGCCAAAGCGACTCGGGTGCGAACACCGTCGTACCGCTGGCCGTGCAGACGACCTCCGCCACGGAAGCGGTCGAGCCGTTCGAGGCGATCGGACTCACGTGGAGCGGGCCTGCGGCCTCGGCTTCGCTGCGCTACCGGTCGAACGGGACATGGAGCGACTGGAAGTCGGTGGATGTCGACTCGCCCGACGCGGCCGACGCACCCACGGACATGCAGAAGGCGGAAACCATCGCGACCGAGATGACGTGGGTCGGCTCCGCCGACCAGTACCAAGTGCGGTATCCGACAACGGCGACGGCGGTCAAAGTGCAACTCGTTCGCGACCGAGTGGAGACTTCAACGGTGACCGGTCCACAACCGGCCGGCGCGGCACCGGCCGAACCCGGTGGACCACCGATTCACTCGCGCGCCGAGTGGGGCGCTCGAGCGGGCACGCAGGCGCCCGAGTACGGCACGAAGGTGCAGGTCGTGTTCGTCCACCACACCGTGAACAGCAACAACTACGGGCCCGGTGACGTGCCCGCGATGGTCCGCGCCATCCAGGCGTACCACATGGACGCGAACGGTTGGAGCGACATCGGTTACAACTTCCTCGTCGATCGCTACGGCGGCATCTGGGAAGGCCGCGCCGGTGGGACCGATCAGCCGGTCATCGGTGCGCAGACAGGCGGGCTCAACACGGACTCGACGGGCATCGCGGTGATCGGCGACTTCACGTCGACGGCACCGACGGAAGCGTCGGTCAACTCGGTGGCGCAGGTCGCCGGTTGGAAGCTCTCACTCGGATCGATGAACCCCTTCGGCACGTCCGTGCTGACGTCGCGTGGCAACCCCGACAACCTGAAGTACCCGCCCGGGTCACAGGGCGTGTTCAACAACATCAGCGGCCATCGCGACGGATGGTTCACCGAGTGTCCCGGCAACTACCTGTACAACCGGCTTCCGGACATCCGAGCGCGTGCCGCGGCGTGGTACCCGAACGTGCCCGGCTCGGTGGACAGCACGCAACGAATACCGGCGGGCGTACGAGTGTCGGGATGGGCGCTCGACGTCAACACGACCGATCCCATCAACGTCGCCGCGTATGTCGACGGCAACGGGACCAGTGGATTCACCGGGGTCGCCAATCTCTATCGCGGTGATGTCGGGGCGGCGATGCCTGCTTACGGCCCGTTGCACGGCTTCGCGATGGATGTCGCAGTCGGTCCGGGCCAGCACCAGATCTGTGTGTACGGCATCAACGACACCGGAGGTTTCAATCCCACGATCGGGTGCATCGTGGTGAACGTCGATCCTGACCCGATCGGCTCGCTCGATCTGGTGCGAAGAGTGCCCGGAGGTGTGCGCGTCGCGGGCTGGGCCCTCGATCCGGACACGCCCGACCTGATTGCGGCCCACATCTACTCGAACGGCGCATTCCGGGCCGCCGTCGGCACCGGTGGCTCTCGTCCGGACGTGGCCGTGAACCTGCCCGACTACGGCACCAACCACGGGTTCGACACCGTGGTCGCGATCCCACCCGGGCTCCAACAGATCTGCGGGTACGGCATCAACGTCGGTCCGGGCAACAACGCCGGGTTCGGCTGCCGCTCACTCGCCGTGAACGTCGACCCGTTCGGTTCGCTCGACGCCGTGACCGGCGGCGCCGGTTCGCTGAGCGTCGCCGGATGGGCGATCGACCCCGACAGCGCCGCACCGATCGGTGTCCACGTCTATGTCGACGGCGCATTCGCGTCGGTGGGCATAGCCAACCTCCAGCGGACCGACGTGGGCGCCGCGTTCCCCGACTACGGCCCTACGCACGCCTTCTACCTGGTGCTACCGGCGAGTCCGGGCACCCACCAGGTGTGCGCTTACGGGCTCAATGTGGCGTCGGGATCCAATGGCGTCCTCGGGTGCAGGACGGCGACGGTGTCCTGATCGTGCGTGCCGGCATCGCGCCGGTCGAGCCGGAGGTGGTTGCCTTCGGCCCGGCCCCGGCCGGTAGAGTTTGGAATCCGCCGGTCGAGGAGACCGTCCATCGCGCCCGAACGGTCGCGTGGTTGACATGAAGGGTTCGACGTGGCGACGGCGACCGAGATCTGGAGCTATCGCGGCCTCATCTGGAACCTGACCCAGCGCGAGCTGAAGGTCAAGTACAAGCGCAGCCTCCTGGGTTGGGCGTGGTCGCTGATCAACCCCGCATCGACGCTGCTGATCTACACGCTCGTGTTCGGCACCTTCCTGAAGGTGACGCCGCCGGTCGCGGGCAACGGCCACACCAAGTCGTTCGCCCTGTTCCTGTTCGCCGCGCTCGTGGTGTGGAACTTCTTCAGCCTCGTGCTGAACGGGTCGATGATCGCCCTCGTCGCGTCGGGCCCGTTGCTGAAGAAGGTGTACTTCCCGGCAGAGTGCCCGGTCGTGGCCAACGCGTTCTCGGTCCTGACGCAGACCGGTCTCGAGACGGCGATCCTGCTCGTGTTCATGCTCATCGTCGGCAACATCTGGTGGACGTTCCTGTTGATGCCGGTGCTGATCGCGTTCCTGTTCCTGTTCACGATCGGGCTCGGGCTCGTGCTCAGCCTCTTGAACGTCTACTACCGCGACATCGGGTACCTCGTCGTCATCCTGCTCAACTTGTTGTTCTACGGCACCCCGATCATCTATCCCGAGACGATCATCCCTGAGAAGGTGGGCAACTTCCCGATCAAGGCGTTGATCGATCTGAACCCGATGACGCAGTTCGTCGGGGCGGCGCGCGATCTGACGTACCTGCTGCAGATGCCGTCTTTGGGGCGGTGCCTCGCGATCGTGGCGTGGTCGGTCGGAGCGTTCCTCGTCGGCTGGAGGGTCTTCAGCCGGTACGCGTACCGTGTGAGCGAAGAACTGTGAGTGAGCGCAACGCGGTCGAAGTCGACGAGGTCTGGAAGAAGTTCCGCCTCTACCACGACCGCTCGAGCAGCCTGAAGCAGCGATTCACGCAGTTGCGGCCGGCGCGCTTCGACGAGTTCTGGGCGGTCAAGGGCGTGTCGTTCAAGGTCCCGAAGGGATCGACGTTCGGTCTCATCGGGCACAACGGTTGCGGCAAGTCGACGCTGCTCCGTCTCATCGCCGGGATCCACCGCCCGACGAGTGGGACGATCGAGACCGACGGGCGCATCTCGGCACTGCTCGAGCTCGGCGCTGGCTTCCATCCCGATCTGACGGGGCGCGAGAACCTGTTCCTCAACGGCTCGATCCTCGGTCTGACTCGTCGCGAGATCGCGGCGAAGGTCGACGAGATCGTGGAATTCGCCGGCATCGGCAACTTCATCGAGGCGCCGGTGAAGGTCTATTCGAGCGGCATGTATGTGCGTCTCGGGTTCTCGGTCGCGGTGAACGTGAACCCTGACGTGCTCATCGTCGACGAAGTCATCGCGGTCGGCGACGAAGAATTCCAGCGGAAGTGCATGGAGCACCTCTACAAGTTGCGCCGCGCCGGTACGACGATCGTGCTCGTGTCACATGCTCACGGTGTGATGCAGGACATCTGCGACGAGATCGCATGGCTCGATCACGGTGAGCTGCAAGAGATCGGCGATGCGCACGACGTGATCCGGTCCTACCTCGACCGGGTCAACGAGCACGAGGCCCTTCGCATCTCGCGGGACAGCGGCGACGATGTCGCGGGTGACGCGCGCACACGCGGAAGTGGCGAGGTTCGCGTCACCGATTTCGAGCTCGTCGACGAACGCGGCGTGGTCGTTCCCGCGGCGCACGCCGGTGATCCGATCACGCTGCGCATCCGTTACCGCGCCACCGAACCCATCACCGAGGCCGTCTTCGGCATCGGGCTGCATCACGAGCTGGGCGCACATCTGAGCGGGCCGAACTCTCGGTTCTCCAACCTTCAGACCGGAACCATCTTCGGCGACGGGTATGTCGACTACCACCTCGCTCGAGTGCCGTTGATGCCGGGCACATACCGCATCACGACCGCGATCTTCGATCGGTCCGTCATGCATCCCTACGACGTTCGCGACGAGGAGTGGACGTTGCACGTCCAGCCCGGCAGCAGCCCCGAGCGTTACGGGTTGATCGAGCTGGGCGGGACCTGGTCGCCGCCGGTGTCGGCCGAGGGCCCGGTCACGACCGGAACTTCGGGATCTTCGAGCGCGCAACACGAAACGACCACCTGACCGAGCGCTTCGACGTCGCAACGACACCTTCGGTGCGAACGGAATCGACGAGCTTGCTTCCCGCCAGCCGGCCGCGCGACGCCGCGAGCCCGGTCAGCTCCGCGGCCCGAGCGGCGACGGACGGATCGGCACGATACGGCTCGAGCGCGACGATGCCGCTCGCCGGCTCGTCGAGGGCGACGACTTCAGCCGGCCTCGGTGCGGCGTCGCTCGTTCGATCGATGGACGATGCGAGGATCTCCGCGTAGCGGCGACCCTGTAGCCGCGGTGCCCACCGGAGCAGCGCGTCGCGTCGCGCGAGGGCGCCGGTGCGACGACGGAGATGTTCGTCTCGCAGCAGCCGTTCGATGGCGTCGACCCACGTGTCGTCGTCCGGGGCGATGAAGCCCGTGGTGCCATCCGTGATCGCGGCGCGGAACGGCTCGGTCGACGACGCGACGGTCGGCGTCTCGACCAACGCCGCCTCGAGCCACTTGATCGCGCTCTTCGCCTCGTTGAACGCGATGGGGACAAGTGGCGCGAGGTTCACGTCGAGGTCGCGCAGCACGGCGGGTAACTCGAGCCAAGGCACGAACGGCAGGCGCCGCACTCGCGTGCTGAACGGATCGAGCGCGTCCGACACACGGAGATGCCCACCGACCCACAGCTCGACGTCGGGGTTTCGTTGCAGCACTCGCACGACTGCACGCTCGACAAGCGCCCAGTCGAGGTCATGCGTGTCGGTGCCACTCAGGTAGCCGATGCGCTGCGGACCCGGCGTGCGCGGACCGGCGAGCGCAGCCTCGGCCTGACGGGCGAGCGCCATGCCCACGCCGTTCTCGAAGACGTGTACCTCCCGGCCCGTGACGGCGCGGATGTGGCGGGCGAGCGGTTCGGTGCTCGTGATCACCGCGTCGCAGGCGTCGAGCGTCGTGCGGTACCGCTTGACCCCTTCGATCCAGAGCGCAGCTTCGTCGGGTTGCAGCAGCTCGAGCGCCGGGATGTTCGGCACCTCCGAATCGATGATCAGGTCGTCGATGTCGAAGTAGCGCGGGATCCCGAGGTCGCCGAGCTCGCGTAGGAGGCCGAGCACCTGTGTCGTCGCGGGCACGCGATACAACACGACCGCGCCGGCGCGTCGTGCATGACGATCGAGCCGCGCGTCGCGGTAGTGCAGGACCTGCGAACGGATGCCGGCTGTCGCGAGGGCCTCGGCCGGAAGTCGCACTCGGTAACGGAACGGCGCTCCGTCGATGCCCGTGACGAAAAGTACGTCGGCGACCGTGCGGGCGTGACCACCCTTCTGGCCACTGCCGCGAGCGGCTGCGCTCTGCCCGGCGCGTGCTGTCACGACGTCGCGATAGAGGGCCTCGAGCCCGTCCACCTGATCGTCGAGTGAGCGCAGCTCGACATCGGGCGCGGCCGCCTGCATGCGTCCGAGCGACTCGCGGTCGGTCGTGAGGGTTCGCATGGCCGCAGCGAGTTCCGACGGGACCGCCGCTCGCACGACGATGCCGTTGACGCCGTCGTGCACGACCTCTTCGGGGCCGAGCGTGTCCGTGCAGATCACCGCGAGTCCGTGGCGAAGGGCTTCGCGGGTCACGAGCGAGTGCGTCTCGCGCATGACCGACGGGACGACGAGCACGTCATGGTGGCTGAAGACGTCCATGAGCTCGGCCGGGCCGTACGGCGCTCTCGTATGGACGGGAAGACCGTCGAGCGATCGCTTCGACTCGTCGAGGTATCGGTCGACCCCGAAGGCGGTGAGCTCCCATCCGGCGACAGCGCGCAGCGTTTCGGCCGCGGTCACCAGATCGTGCACCCCCTTCATGCGATCGGACCCGCCGGTGTACACGAAGCGAACCGACGCGCTGCTGGTCCGACCGGCGTTGCCGGCGACCGCGTCGATCTCGGAGGCGCGCTCGAATCCATTCTCGTCGACGCGCAGCCGCGCCGGATCGACCCCGTTCGCGGCCAGGACGTCGGCGGCGATCGCCGACGGCGCGAGCACGACGTCGACAGCTGACAGCGCGGCTTCGAGCGTGGCGGTTCGTTGCCGTCGCCAGCGCACGCTCACCTCGCACGGGCAGCTACCCGCGTCGGTGACGAGCGAGCACGGCCGAAAGTCGCGGTTGCAGAGGAACTGGCGTCCGCACACCCACCAGAAGTCGTGCATGGTCACGATGACCGGTATGCGTGCCTCAGCGGCCGCGTGAACGACGCCGGCTCCCAATCCCTGGAGTCCGTGGATGTGCACGAGCTCGGGACGCACGGATCGGACGTAGCCGCGGAAGTCCGCGGCGACGGCCGGGTTGTCCCAGCTCCGCCTGTCACGCCACTCCGTGAAGGGCGTCGTCGCGATCCAACGGATCGGAATGCCGCCGTCGTCTTCGACCCATGTCGACAACGGCGATCGATCGGCGTCGAGATGACCCGCGTACACCGACACTTGATGACCACGTCGGTGCATCTCTCGTACGAGCCGCTGCGGTTGCAGGGTTCCGCCGCTGACGAAATTCGGGGGGTAGTGGGCGGACACCACGAGGATCCGCATGGCCGAACTACGTTACTTGCTGATCTTGTCCGCCCCGCCTCCTCCTTCGGTTCCGCCAGCCTCGAGGCAGCGGGTGCTCGTCGCCACCGGCGACGTGCTCGGGCCACGCATGGCGGGCCCTGCGATCCGAGCGCTGCACATCGCGCGCGCCCTTGCCGCGGAACACGACGTCCGCCTTCTGACGTCGGCGGCGTGCGAGCTCGACGAACCCGAGCTGGGCGCCGCGACCGCGGGGCGAGACGAGTTGATGGACGCCGTACGGCAGTCGGACATCGTCGTCTTCCAGGGATGGGTGTTCGCCGACACGGATGCGTTGCAGTCCGATGCCGTGATCGTCGTCGACCTCTACGACCCGATGCATCTCGAGCAGCTCGAACAAGGGCACGAAGCGGGTGGACCGTTCGAACGCCAGGCCGCGATCGCCGGAGCGACTGCGCTGCTCCACGCGCAGCTGTTGCGAGGCGACTACTTCCTGTGCGCGAGTGAGAAGCAGCGCGACTTCTGGCTCGGGCATCTCGCCGATGCGGGTCGCGTGAACCGCGCCACGTACGACACGGACCCGACGTTGCGTCGATTGATCGACGTCGTGCCCTTCGGCATCTCGGACGTGCCGCCGCCGTCCGGCGAGCCGACGATCAAAGGCTCGATGCCGGGCATCGGCGTGGACGATCTCGTCATCCTGTGGGGCGGCGGCATCTACAACTGGTTCGACCCGGTCTCGCTCGTGCACGCCGTCGATCGCGTTCGTGGTGATCATCCGTCCGTCCGTCTGGTGTTCATGGGCGGCACCCATCCGAACCCCGAAGTGCCCGCCATGCGGGTTGCGGCGGAGACGGCGCGGCTCGCCGACGAACTGGGCTTGACGGATCGGCACGTGTTCTTCAATCCCGGATGGGTGCCGTACGACGAACGGCATCGCTTCCTGTGCGGGGCAGACATCGGTGTGAGCACGCATCTCGATCACGTCGAGACCGCCTTCTCGTTCCGCACACGCGTGCTCGACTACTGGTGGGCCGGTCTTCCGGTCGTGGTCACCGGCGGCGACGCGATCGGTGAGATGGTCGAGCAGCACGGCCTCGGGCTCACGGTCCCACCGGGCGACGTCACCGCGCTCGCCGGCGCGCTCGATCGGATGATCTCCGATGCGGAGCTGATGAGGTCGTCGCGTGAGCGCGTTCTTGCCTTCGCGCCGACCTTTGCGTGGGGGAGCGCGCTGCATCCCCTGGTCGAGTTCTGCCGCCGGCCGGCACGCGCCGCAGACCTCGTCGACGACGAGATCGGGCCGCGACTCGCGTGGAAGCTGAGCGGCGCGCTGTCGGAGGTACCACCGGCGCGGAAGGGCTGGCGCGGTCGCAGCCGTCGCGTCCGCGGATTGTGGCGCGACGGGGGCCCCCGAGCGCTCAGCGACCTCCTGCGCCGGCGCCTTCGCCGGGCTGCGCCGTCTGGCGATGTCGGTCCGGAGACGCCGACTCCACCTGCTCGATGAGTGCGGCCGCGGCGCCCGCAGGTGTCGACTCGCCCGCGACCACCTCGTCCTCGAGCTCGGCGACGCGAATGGCGACCTGCGGATCGCGCTGCAGCCTGCTCAACAACTGATCGCGGACCTCGGCCCAGAACCATCGCTTCGACTGCTCGGACCGGCGGGCGACCAGCTCACCGCTGTCGAGCAACGTGGTGCGTTGTTGCAGCGCTGCATCCCAGACCGAGCCGATCCCTTCGCCGGTCACCGACGAACACAACATGACCTCCGCGTGCGTCGACGCGTGCTTCGGCCTCAGCAGGTGGAGCGCGTGTTGGTAGTCGGCGGCCGCCTGTTGCGCGGGGCCGAGCAGCGAGCCATCGGCTTTCGTCACGACGATGATGTCGGCGAGCTCGGTGATGCCTCGCTTGATCCCCTGCAGCTCGTCGCCGCCACCGGGTGCGACGAGCAACAAGAAGAGATCGACCATGTCGTCGACCTCGACCTCGCTCTGGCCGACGCCGACCGTCTCCACGAGGACGACGTCGAATCCAGCGGCCTCGCACACGAGCACGGCCTCGTTCGTGCGTCGGGCCACCCCGCCGAGAGCACCGCCCGAGGGCGACGGTCGGATGAACGCGTTCGGATGGCGGGCGAGCTCTTCCATCCTCGTCTTGTCGCCCAGGATCGAACCTCCCGACCGGGTGCTCGAAGGATCGACGGCGAGCACCGCGACTCGACGTTCGGCGTCGGCGATCGCGAGCCCGAAGCGTTCGATGAACGTGCTCTTGCCGACACCGGGCGCGCCGCTCACCCCGAGCCGGACCGCGTGCCCCGTGTGCGGGAGCAGGTCGTCGAGGAGCTCCACCGCGGCGGCGCGGTGATCAGGTCGCGTCGACTCGACCAGCGTGATGGCCTGCGCCAGTGCCCGGCGGTCGCCACCGACGACTTGCTCGGCGAGTGGATTCGTCAAGAGGGTTGCAGGAGGTCGAGCACCTTGCGAGCGGCGTTCGGGATGTTGGTCCCAGGCCCGAAGATCGCCGCAACGCCGTGTTCGTGCAGGAAGTCGTAGTCCTGTGGTGGGATCACGCCTCCGACGACGACGACGATGTCGCCGGCGCCGGCGTCCTTCAGCTCCTGGATGAGTTGAGGCACCAGCGTCTTGTGGCCCGCGGCCTGCGACGAGACACCGACGACGTGCACGTCGTTCTCGACCGCGGCCTTCGCCACTTCCGCAGGCGTGTCGAAGAGCGGTCCGAAGTCGACGTCGAAGCCGAGGTCAGCGAATGCCGTGCCGACGACCTTTGCCCCGCGGTCGTGGCCGTCCTGTCCCATCTTCGCCACCAGCATGCGCGGCCGGCGCCCTTCGTGTTCGGCGAAGGCGGCGACCCGCTTGCGGATCTCCTCGAACTCGGCGTCGTCGGAGTACGCGGATCCGTAGACCCCCGAGATGCTTCGGATCTCTGCCTTGTGGCGCCCGAAGACACGCTCCATCGCGTCGCTCATCTCGCCCACAGTCGCGCGTGCACGGGCGGCATCGACGCAGAGGGCGAGCAGGTTGCCGTCGCCTCGGGCGCCTTGTTCGAGCGCTTCGAGCGCGGCCCGGCAAGCGGCCTTGTCGCGCGTCTCGCGGATGAGCTCGAGTCGTGCGATCTGCTGCTCTCGGACCTTCGTGTTGTCGATGTCGAGGACATCGACATGGTCGGGATGGTCGACGCGGTACCTGTTCACGCCGACGATCACTTCGTCACCCCGGTCGACTCGTGCTTGTCGTCGGGCCGCGGATTCCTCGATGCGGAGCTTGGGCATGCCCGACTCGACGGCCTTCGTCATGCCACCGAGCTCTTCCACCTCTTCGATCAACGACCACGCCTTGGCCGCGAGGTCGTGGGTCAGCGCCTCGACGTAGTACGAGCCGGCCAGCGGGTCGACGACGTGGGGCACGCCGGTCTCTTCGGCGAGGATGAGTTGCGTGTTGCGGGCGATGCGGGCGGACGCATCGGTCGGTAGCCCGAGCGCTTCGTCGAACGAGTTCGTGTGCAAGCTCTGGGTGCCGCCGAGCACCGCGGCCATCGCCTCGAACGCGGTGCGCACGACGTTGTTGTAGGGGTCCTGTTCCGTGAGCGAGACGCCCGACGTCTGGCAGTGCGTTCGCAGCATCAGCGACGACGGCTTCTTCGGTTCGAATTGCGACATGACCCGATGCCAGAGCAGCCGAGCGGCGCGGAGCTTCGCTACTTCCATGAAGAAGTTCATGCCGATGGCGAAGAAGAAGCTCAGCCTTCCGGCGAACGCGTCGACGTCGAGGCCGCGCGCGAGCGCAGCGCGGACGTAGTCGAGACCGTCGGCGATGGTGAATGCCAGCTCTTGGTCCGCAGTCGCGCCGGCCTCTTGCATGTGATAGCCGGAGATCGAGATCGAATTGAACCGCGGCATGTGGTGCGCGGTGTGCTCGATGATGTCGGCCACAATCCGCATCGAGGGCGCGGGCGGATAGATGTACGTGTTGCGGACCATGAACTCTTTCAAGATGTCGTTCTGGATGGTTCCGCTGAGCTGTGACTGATCGACGCCCTGTTCCTCGCCGGCGACGATGTACGACGCGAGGACAGGCAGCACTGCGCCGTTCATCGTCATCGAGACCGACATCTTGTCGAGCGGAATGCCGTCGAAGAGGATCTTCATGTCCTCGACGGAGTCGATGGCGACCCCGGCCTTGCCGACGTCGCCGACGACGCGCGGGTGGTCGCTGTCGTACCCGCGGTGCGTGGCGAGGTCGAAGGCCACCGAGAGCCCCATCTGTCCAGCGGCGAGGTTGCGGCGGTAGAAGGCGTTCGACTCCTCGGCGGTCGAGAACCCGGCGTACTGCCGGATCGTCCACGGCCGGTTCGCGTACATGGTCGCCCGCACGCCGCGCACGAACGGCGGTAGGCCGGGGACCGAGCCGAGGTGGTCGACCGCGGCGAGATCGTCCTCGGTGTAGAGCGGTCGGACGGCGATGCCTTCGGGTGTCGCCCACACGAGTGTGTCGGGGTCTGCGCCCTTCAACTCGGTCTCGGCGAGCTTCCGCCAGTCGTCGACATTGGTCACAGAACCAGCGTAGGGGCGACAACCGTCCCTCTACGATCCCGACACATGGACCCCCAACCGGTGCTGGATCGCCGAGCGCGCATGCTCGCGCCGCTCGGCGACCTGTCACGCACGGGGCTCGAGATCGGGGCGCTGCATCATCCGATCGTCGACCGAGCGGACGCCAACGTCCTGTACGTCGATCACGCTGACACTGCGACCCTGCATGCGAAGTACGAGGACCACGCCGAGGTGGAGACGACGGTCGAGGTCGACGTCGTGTGGGGCGATGGCGATCTGGTCGGCGCGCTCGGAGATCGCGGTCCGGTCGATTGGGTGATCGCGTCACACGTGATCGAGCACGTGCCGAACCTCGTCGGTTGGCTCGACCAACTCGCGGAGGTCATGGCGGACGGCGCAGTGCTCACGCTCGCCATTCCCGACAAGCGCTACTGCTTCGACGTCAACCGTCGCGAGACCGACCCCGCCGACGTGGTGGCTGCGTGGTTGGCGGACAGCAAGCGAGCGAGCATTGCCACGATCTACGAGTTCTACGCGCGCATCATCGCCGTGGACGCCGGGCAGGCATGGGCCGGTCTCTACGACTTGCAGCCCGCGGAGGATGACGTCGCGCGCGGTCTCGAATGGGCGCGCAAGGCGGCCGAAGCGGACGAGTACATCGACGTGCACTGCTGGGCGTTCACACCGAGTTCCTTTCTCGCCACGTTGCGGACGCTCTTTCGGCTCGGGCTCACGAGTTTCCGGGTCGCCTCGTTCACGCCGACGCTTCCGAACGAGTTGGAGTTCTTCTGCGCGCTCGAGCGCATGCCGTCCGACGGGCTCGCGCCGCAGGACCGCATCGAGGCGCAGCTCGCGTCGCTTCCACCGGATGCGGCAGATGGCAACCGACCCGCCGACGCGGCCCGGGCGATGGTGTTGTCGGCGCGTGAGGCGCGCGTGGTCGAGGCCAAGCGCCGCGCCGTGGGCGCGGTCCGCCGAGTCCTCGGCAAGTCTTGGCGTGCGCCGTAGCCTGCTCGTCGTGCCCATGCGGTTCGTGATCATCGGTGGCGGCCCGGCCGGCAACAACGCCGCCACCCACGCCGCCCGCCTCGGCGCCGAGGTGACGCTGATCGAGCGCGACCTCGTCGGCGGCGCCGCCCATCTGTGTGACTGCATCCCGTCGAAGGCGATGATCGCAACCGGCGGTGCGATGTCGTTCAACCGGCGCATCAGTGGCATGGGGCTCACCGAGTCCCACTCGGCCATCGATCTCGCGCTCGTGAAGAGCCGCATCGACGAGATCACCGAGAAGCTCCAGAGCGGCGTGGTCGAGCTGCTGCGCAGCCAGGGCGTGCGGATGATCCACGGCACCGCGCGACTCAAGGGCCCGAACGAAGTGGTGGTCGACACGGCCGACGGTGTGGAAGAGCTCGACGCGGATGCGGTGCTGGTGTCGGTGGGAAGCCGGCCGCGGATCCCCGACTGGGCCGAGGTCGACGCGCATCGGGTGTTGACGACGCGCGACGCGTATCCGCCGCCCGATCTGCCTTCGCACTTGGTGGTCATCGGGTCCGGAGTGACCGGGGTCGAGTTCGTCCACATGTTCTCGTCGTTCGGGTCCGACGTGACGTTGATCGTGTCGCGACAGCAGGTGCTCCCCGCGAAGGATCCGGAGGTCGCCGCCGCGCTCGAGGACGAGTTCCTCAGTCGTGGCGTCCGGTTGTTGAAGGGTGCTCGAGCCACTGCGATCGAGCGCACTGACGACGGTGTTGTCGTCGCGTGCGACGACGGGCGGCGCGCGGCGGGATCGCACGCGTTGCTGGCGATCGGTTCGATCCCGAACTCCGAGGGCATCGGGCTCGATGCGGCCGGCGTCGTCGTCGATCCTGCGGGCTACATCCCGGTCAACCACCATTGCCAGAGCAACGTGCCGCACATCTACGCCGCCGGTGATGTGTCGGGGAAGCTGCCGCTGTCGTCGGTGGCCGCGATGCAGGGACGCAAGATCGCCGAGCACGTGATGGGACTGCACACGATCGAGCACCGCCACCTCGACTACGACAAGGCTGCGTCGGCGATCTTCACCGAGCCCGAGATCGCGGACGTCGGGTTGGCCGAGGCCGATGCGTTCGCCGCCGGACGCAAGGTGCGCACGACGAAGGTGCCGTTCTCGGCGTCGGCCAAGGCGTTGATCAACAACGATCCACGGGGGTTCGTGAAGATCGTGAGCGACCCCGCGACCGGTGTCGTGCTCGGCGGGTCGATCGTCGGCCGCCACGCCGCCGAACTGATCTCGGTGATCGCCCTCGCCGTCACTGCCGGACTGCGCGTCAACGACATCGTCGAGAGCCTCCTCGTCCATCCCGCCCTCGCCGAAGCCCTCGCCGACGCCGCCGAATAGCTGTCTTGCTCGTTCTGGCGTCAGATCCGGCGGATATCCGCCGTACTTGACGCCAGAACGAGGAGTTGGCGGAGTTCCGGGATGAAGAGCCCGGACTTCACCTCGTCGTAGGTGAACTCGGCGACCTCCCATCCGAGGCGCTTCAAGTGGCGCCGGCGCTTGCGGTCCCATTCCTGGGCCGCCCTGCTGAAGTGGAAGGCGAGCGAGTCGCACTCCATGCCGAACCGGAGATGCGGCCACGCCACGTCGAAGTACGCGGTGAAGTCGCCGTCGACGATCTTGAACTGCTTGACCGGCGTCTCGATGCCGGCTTGCTCGATCCACCGCAGCGCGAGCCGTTCGAACTCGCTGCCCGGCGGGATGTAGGCGCCTGTCCGTTCGCCCAGGATGCGACGCATGGGTCTCGTGCCGCTGCGCCCGCGCCTCGCAACCTGACGGAACCTCGCGTCCACGAGCGCCAAGAGGTCGGGGCTCGTCCGGCAGGCGTGGTCGAGTGCCTGCTCGACTCGGAATGGATGCTCGACCGCCGGCAAGTCCAGCAGGGTTCGCACGAGCGAGGTACACGGGATCCCGTGGCACTCGTCGATGTCGACGGGGCGCAAGTCCTTGGTCTCGTGGACGATGTAGCCGTCGCGCTTGCTGGAGCGCTTCCACCGCTCGACGACCACCTCGACCACGGTGCCGTTGTGGCCGTCGAGTCCTCGAAGCGCCGCCGCAGTGCGATGCGAAGCCCACCCGCCGCTGTCCAAGGTCGCCCGCATGACCCGCTGGTACCACGTGTCCGGCGCACCCCCGACACGGAGAACGGATGAAGACAGTCGTTGCAGACGTCCTGAAGCGACCCAGTCCCTGACCGTTCGCTCCGCGATGCCGCGATCCGCCAACTGTTGAAGTGTGAACAGCCCGTGCTGACGGGCCGCCAGCGCGAGTGCGTCCGGTGTGGACACGAGCCCTCCCTGCGATGTCTGTGATGGGGAGGGGGAAGTGATGTCCGTTCTGGCGTCAGATCCGGCGGATATCCGCCGTACTTGACGCCAGAACGAAAGAAGTCAGTCGATGACGATGACGATGTCGCCGGTGCCGACGGACTGACCGGGGGAGACCTTCACCTCGGTGACGGTGCCGGATTTGTCGGCGTTGATGTTGTTCTCCATCTTCATCGCCTCGAGGACGCACACCGGCTGGCCGCTCTCGACGGTGTCGCCGACCGCCACGAGGACCTTCGTGACCGTGCCCTGCATCGGCACGGCGACCTTGCCGCTTCCTGCTACGGCCGCCGCGCCTCCGCTGCCCGGCGCGCCGAGGACGAGCAGCACCTGCGCGTGAAACAGCACCAGCGCCACTGCTGCCGCGCGCGGCAACCGCGGCGACCGGAACGTCCGGCACCCACATTGCGACGGCGTAGCGCCGCCCGTTCACCTCGACGTCCACATCGCGGCGGACCTTCGCCTCGCCGTCACCATCCGTCGACGGGCCACCGGCCGCACCCGTCGGCGACGAGTCCACACCGGAGAGGTCGAGCGTCTCTTCGACCCACTTCGTCGAGTGGGTCACAGCAGCGAAATCCGGGTGGGACAGGATCGCCACGTCGGCCGGCTTCGTCGTCGCGATGCCCTCGATCTCGAGCTCGGACAGCGCCCGCAGCATCCGCGCGATCGCCTTGTCGCGATCGTCCGCCCAGACGACCAGCTTGCCGATGAGGTTGTCGTAGAACTGGCTCACCTCGTCGCCGGACTCGTAGCCGCCGTCCCAGCGCACGCCCGGCCCGGCGGGCACCTGCAGCTTGTGAATCGGTCCCGGCGACGGCAGGAACCGTCCCCCGGCCGGATTCTCGGCGTTGACGCGCACCTCGATCGAGTGCCCGCGCCGTGCCGCCGTCACCGACTCCTGCGTGAACGACAGCGGCTCGCCGGCGGCGACGTGCAGTTGCTCGGCGACCAGGTCGAGTCCCGTCACGAACTCGGTCACAGGGTGCTCGACCTGCAGCCGGGTGTTCATCTCGAGGAAGAAGAACTCGCCGTCCTGGTACAGGAACTCGACCGTGCCGGCGTTCACGTAACCGCACCCACGGGTCACCTTCACCGCCGCTTCGCCCATCGCCGTGCGCACGTCGTCGGGCAGCGCGGGCGCGGGACTCTCCTCGATCAGCTTCTGGTGGCGCCGCTGAGCGGAGCAGTCCCGCTCGCCGAGCCACACGCAGTTGCCGTGGGTGTCGGCGAACACCTGCATCTCCACATGGCGAGGCCACGTGAGGTAGCGCTCGACGTAGCACTCGCTGCGCCCGAATCCCTTCAATGCCTCGGACTGCGCCGACTCCAACGCGCCCGCAGCTTCGGCCGCGGACCGCACGACACGCATGCCGCGGCCTCCGCCGCCGAATGCCGCCTTGATCGCGACCGGCCAGCCGTTCGACTCGCCGAACGCGACGACCTCTTCGGCAGACGTGAGGAACTCGGTGGTGCCCGGCACACCCGCGACACCGGCTGCCTCAGCGGCGCGCCGCGACGAGACCTTGTCGCCCATGACCTCGATGGCCTCCGGCGGCGGACCCACGAACACGACACCGTTGTCGCTGATCGCCCGGGCGAAGTCGGTGTTCTCGGAGAAGAACCCGTAGCCGGGATGGACGGCTTCCGCGCCTGACCGATCGATGATCTCGAGGATCTTCGGCGTGTTGAGGTAGCTCTCCGCCGCCGTCTGCCCGCCGAGGGCATACGCCTCGTCGGCGAGTCGTACGTGCAACGCGTCGCGATCGAGCTCGGAGTACACGGCCACCGATGCGATCCCGAGCTCGCGGCACGCACGGATGACGCGCACGGCGATCTCGCCCCGGTTGGCAATCAGGACCTTGGCAAACACGGCCGTATGTTTACTGCCGTGCTGAGCGGCGCCGCGAACCGAGCGCTCGCCGGGACGCGGTTCGCGGACGTGCGGTGGGTGGGCGAGACCGGGTCGACCAACGCTGACCTCATGGCACTTGCACACTCGGGCGCTCCGGACGGGATCGTGCTCGTCGCCGACCACCAGACCGCCGGTCGGGGACGGGCAGACCGCGTGTGGACCGCACCGCCCCGGTCCTCGCTGCTGCTCTCGGTGCTCTTGCGTCCGGAGCCCTCGTTCGCTCCGTTCGTCGGGATGGCGCTGGGGGTGGCCGCGGTCGACGCCATCGCGGCCACGACCGATGTGCGCGCCCGCCTCAAGTGGCCGAACGATCTGGTCTGGCCCGGTCGCGGCGACAGCGGCGATCGCAAGCTCGGCGGCATCCTCGCCGAGGCGGACTGGGCGGATCCGAGCGCACCATCCGTTGTCGTCGGACTCGGCCTCAACGTCAACTGGCCGGCCGACTTTCCCGACGATCTGCAGGCGATCGCGACTTCGGTCAATCACGTCGCCGGACACGATGTCGATCGCGAGCAGGTGCTGGTCGCGATCCTCCGGGCCCTCGACGTGCGCTGCCGCGGCGTCGACTTGATGGACGCCGTCCGAGAGCGGTCAGCGACGCTCGGTACGCGCGTGCGGGTCGAGCTCGCATCGGGCGCGTTCGAGGCGGACGCGATCGAGCTCACCGACCAAGGGCATCTCGTCGTGCAACTGGACGACGGAGCGCGTCGGGCCATCACAGCAGGCGACATCGTTCATCTCCGCCCGACCTAAGGATCGACCGAGCGCGCCTGCAAAGCCGTGAATGCCTCGCGCGCCGCAAGTGTCAACGGCCCCGGACACGATCGCAACGAGCGCCCGTCGATGGACGCGATCGGTTGCACATCCCGCGTGCTCGACGTGAGGAAGGCTTCCTCGACATCCGCCAACGACGCCATCGCGATGTCGGCCTCGACGATCGGTACGTCGAGCTCGAGCAGCAACTCGCGGGTCACGCCCGCGAGGCAACCCGACGACGGCGGCGGCGTCAGCAAGCGTCCATCGATGCCGACGAACACGTTCGAGCCCGTTCCCTCGCACAGATTTCCGGCGGTGTTGCCGAACAACGCCTCCTCGGCACCGGCGGCTCGGGCTCGCTCACGCGCGACCACGTTCTCGGCATAGGACGTCGACTTCACGCCCGCGAGCGCGCCGTGCTCGTTGCGCGGCCACGGCACGGTGATCACGTCCGAGGCGTCCGACCACACGGTCGCTGGACCGCACTGGATGACGACGGTGGCGGGCGACTCGCCGCGCGCCGTGCCCGCCGGCGCCGGGCCACCGGTGATCGTGAGTCGCACCCACCCCGCCGCCGGCTGGTTGGCGGTCACGGTCGCGTCGATGGCGTCGCGCAGCACCTCGTCTTCGAACGGGACCACCAGACCGAGACCGGCGGCCGATCGGTGCAGCCGCGCCAGATGGCGTCCGATGGCGAACGCCGTGTCGCCGGCGACCTTCATCGTCTCGAACATCCCGTCACCGACGGTGAGGCCGTGGTTCGTGACCGGAACGAGCGCGTCCTCGGCGCGCACCAGCGAACCGTCGAGCCAGACCTTCATCGCAGCACCGCCGGCTGCGCGCTCGCGACACGGATCAGACGCCGCGCCTTCAACTCCGTCTCCTCCCACTCGCCATCAGGGGTCGAGTCCCACGTGATCGCGCCGCCGGTGCCGAAGTGGAGCATCCCGTCGTCGAACCAGAACGTGCGGATGGCGACGTTGAGCTCACCCTGGCGAGCGTCGGCGTCGATCCAACCGACCGCGCCGCAATAGATGTCGCGCGCCACCGGCTCGAGCAGCCGGATGTACTCGACGGCCGCGACCTTCGGCGCGCCCGTCACCGATCCCGGTGGGAAGGTGGCGTCGATCGCGTCGACCCAGCCGCGTCCAGCTCGCAACCGTCCCGTGACCGTCGACACGAGGTGACAGAGGCCGGGATGGTGCTCGACCGCGCACAACGAGGGCACCTTCACCGAACCGAACTCGCACACGCGGCCGAGGTCGTTGCGAACCAGGTCGACGATCATCACGTTCTCGGCGCGGTCCTTCGCCACGAAGCCGTCGGGTGTGGCCGCCGTTCCCTTGATCGGTGACGACCTGACGAGGTCGCCGTCCCGGCGAAGGAAGAGCTCCGGCGAGGCCGACGCGACATGGACACCGTGCGACGGCACACGGACCACCGCGGCGTAGGGGGCCGGGTTTCCCTCCGCCAGCGCGGCGCCGAGGGCGGCCACGTCGGCCCCGGCCGGAAGAGGCGCAGTCAGCCGACGGGTCAGGTTCACCTGGTACACCCGCCCAGCGCGGATGGCCGAGCGGATGGCGGCGACCCCGGCGCAGAAGCCGGCACGGTCGAGGCTCGACGTCCAGCCATCGGGATCGAGCCCCGGCCACGGCGCACCGGGCCACGGCATCGCCGGCCTGCTCGACGAGAACCGAGCGCACACCGGCGCGCCGACGAACGGCAGGACGACCGCCCACGTCCCGCCCGAGTCGAGAGCCGCGAGGTCCGACGTCACGTCGACCAGGCCGGTCAGCAACCGGCCCCCGACGACCGCGAGCGGAACGGAATCGTCGACCAAGGGTCGAAGCGTAGGGTCACGCGTACAGTCACCTCGATGCAGTTCGAGCTCACGGAGGAGCACGAGGCGTTCCGAGCGGTCGTGCGCGACTTCGCAACCTCGGAGATTGCGCCCTACGCGGAGCAGTGGGACAGGGACCACGTCTTTCCCACCGACGTCGTGCTCCGGATGGGCAAGCTCGGACTGTTCGGCCTTCCGTTCCCGGAGGAGTACGGCGGCGGCGGCGCCGACCTGACGACGTTGTGCCTCGCCATCGAGGAGCTGGCGCGCGTCGACCACTCGATGGCGATCACGCTCGAGGCGGGCGTCGGACTCGGCGCCAACCCGATCCATCGCTTCGGTGACGAGACCCAGAAGCAGCGGTGGCTGCCGGATCTGTGTGCCGGACGGGCCCTCGGCGCGTTCGGACTGACCGAGCCCGAAGCGGGCAGCGACGCAGGTGGTACGCGCACGCGGGCGGTGCTCGACGACGCGATCGGTGAGTGGGTGATCGATGGCGAGAAGGCGTTCATCACCAACTCGGGCACGCCCATCACGTCGATCATCACCGTGACGGCGCGGACCGGCCCCGGCGAGATCAGCGCGATCGTGATCCCCGCGGGTACCGCCGGGCTCGCCGTCCAACCGCCGTACCGCAAGATGGGCTGGCACGCGTCCGACACGCACGGCCTGACCTTCGACGGTTGCCGGGTTCCGGCCGAGCACCTGCTCGGTGAGCGCGGACGCGGGTTCGCGCAGTTCCTCGCGATCCTCGACGAAGGACGCATCGCCATCGCCGCGCTCGCGGTCGGCGCGATCGAGGCCTGCTTGGAGCTGTCGACGCAGTACGCCAAGGACCGCAACGCGTTCGGGAAGCCCATCGGCGCCTACCAGGCGGTCGCGTTCAGGTGCGCGGATCTCGCGGTCATGGCCGCGTCGGCGCGGCTGCTCGTCCACGAGGCGGCATGGCGTCGGGACACCGGCCGTCCGTACCGGCGCGAGGCCGCGATCGCGAAGCTGTACGCGACCGAAGCCGCAGTGACGGCCACGCGCAGCGCCACGCAGGTCTTCGGCGGCTACGGGTTCATGGACGAGACGCCGGTGAGCCGCTTCTACCGGGACGCCAAGATCCTCGAGATCGGCGAGGGCACGAGCGAGATCCAGAAGCTCGTCATCGCCCGCGAGCTCGGCCTTCCAGTGGAGTAGAGCGGCCTGCGGGGCCCGGAAACGCACTTTCCTGACATCTGGAGCACACCGGGTCACCACTACCATCGGTGGCGATGACGGCCCCTGCGCGGGGGCGGGCGCGTGCGAGACGACGAACCTGGCCGCAACGCCTGCTGATCGGCGGCAACATTTTTCTGATCCTGGTCTGCCTGCTGACAGCGGGTGGGATCGGCTACGTCTACTCGAAGGTGAGTGACATCGGCCGGGTGCAGTTGGGCAACGCGCTCGCACCGGTGGACAGCACCTCTGGTGGCGGCGTGCAGAACTTCCTCATCGTCGGCACGGACTCGGCCGAGGGCCTCGATCCGAACGACCCCGTGCTCGCCGGCCGCCCGGGCGGCCTGCGGTCGGACACGATCATGGTCCTCCGGCTCGATCCGAACTCCAGCCACGCGCAACTGCTGTCGCTGCCGCGGGATCTCTACGTCCCGATCGACGGGCAACGCGGGCGGGACAAGATCAACGCGGCGATCCAGGGCGGCCCGGAACGGCTGATCAACACGATCACCGAGGACTTCGGGATCCCGATCAACCACTACATCGAGATGAACTTCTTCTCGTTCCGCAAGATCGTCCAGGCGGTGGATGGGGTACCGATCTACTTCAGCACGCCCGTCCGTGACCTCCACTCCGGCCTTGACATCGAGCAGACCGGCTGCGTGACCCTGGATCCCGTGCAGGCATTGGCCTACGCCCGGTCCCGCTACTACGAATACTTCCAGAACGGGCACTGGATGGCGGACCCGTCCTCTGATCTTGGGCGTATCAGCAGGCAGCAATCGTTCATCAAGAAGGTGATCCAACGGGCCATCGACAAAGGGGCACGGAACCCAGCAGTGTTGAACGACCTCATCGACGCCGGAACGAGCGCGTTGCACCTCGATCCCAGCCTGACGCCGGGTGATCTCGTCACGCTCGGGCGTCGCTTCAAAGATTTCAATCCCGACAATTTGGACACCTACTCGGTGCCTTCGAGCAGCGCGACCATCGACGGCGCGTCCGTGCAGCTCCTCGACGTCACCCAGGCGGAGCCGATCCTCAATCTGTTCCGAGGCGGCAACAGCGGCACCAACGCCACCGACAACACCGTCGTGCTCGTCGAGAACGGAACGCCGACGTCCGGCTTCGGCGACAAGGCCGCCGTCGACCTGCGGAACGCCGGGTTCACCATCCCGCCCCAGTACGTGGGCGACGCCGACCGGTTCGACTACGCGCAGACGGTGGTGCGCTACCTCCCCGGCAACGAGGCCAAGGCCGAGCAGGTCGCGAGCGTCCTCACAGCGACGCCGAAGCTCGAAGTGACGAATTTCATCGCGAATGCGGATGTCGTCGTGGTCGTCGGTGCCGATTGGCAAGGGACGCGTTCGACACCGGGTCCGACGGTCCCGCTACCTTCGACGTCTTCGTCCTCGACCTCGTCGAGCTCAACGAACTCGTCGAAATCGTCGAAATCGTCGAAGTCCACGAGCTCCACCACCTCGACGACCTCCTCGACCACTGTGCCACCCGCCCCCACCACCTCAACCACGATCGGTGTCGTGCCGCAGACCCCTGAGGATGTGAGCTGCTGATGTCCAGTCGAATCACTGTGATCGGATCGGGCTACGTCGGCCTGACGACCGGCGCCTGCTTCGCCCACCTCGGCCACAGCGTGACCTGCACCGACGTCGACTCGGACCGCGTCGCCCGCCTCAACGACGGCGAGGTGCCGATCCTCGAGGCCGGCCTCGACAACATGATCCGCGAGGGGATCAACGGCGGGCGGTTGACGTTCGTGGTCGGCTCGGCCGATGCGGCGGCGGCGAGCGAGTTCGTCTACCTGTGCGTACCCACGCCGCAGGGTGCCGACGGGTCGGCGGACCTCACCCACATCGAGGCCGCCGCGGCCGAAGTCGGACCCGTGCTCCAGCCCGAGACGATCGTGGTCAACAAGTCCACCGTTCCGGTCGGGTCGACCACCGTCGTCGAGCGAGCCCTCGGACGTAGCGACGTGTTCGTCGTCTCGAACCCCGAGTTCCTCCGTGAAGGCTCGGCCGTCCACGACTTCCTGAACCCGGATCGCATCGTCATCGGCGCCGACGACCAAGCTGCCGCCGTGCGCGTTGCGTCGCTGTACCTCGGCATCCCTGCGCCGTTGATCGTGACGGACCCTCCATCCGCCGAGCTCATCAAGTACGCGAGCAACGCGTTCCTCGCCGCGAAGGTCAGCTTCGTGAACGCCGTCGCGGCCGTGTGCGAAGCCGTCGGCGCCGACATGAACGATGTCGTTCTCGGCATGGGCTCGGACAAGCGCATCGGCCACGAGTTCCTCCGCCCCGGCCCAGGTTGGGGTGGGAGTTGCTTTCCAAAGGACTCGCGAGCGCTGATCCGGATCGCGGAAGACGCGGGGTACAGCTTCGATCTGCTCGAGGGCGTGGTCGAGGTCAACGACGAGCAGTTCGATCGCGTCGCGAAGAAAGCGATCGACCTCGCAGGAGGCAGCGTCGAAGGGGTCCGACTCGGCGTGTGGGGGCTCACGTTCAAGGCTCGCACCGACGACCTGCGTGAGTCGCCGTCGCTGTCGATCGTCCGTCGCCTGCTCGACCAGGGCGCCAAGATCCGGGCGTTCGATCCTTCGATCACACCGCCCGTTCAGCCGCCGAAGGCCGACGTGCTCGCCGGCATCGAGCTCGTCGCCGATCCGTATGCCGCGTGCGAAGGCGCATCGGTGTTGCTCGTCCTGACGGAGTGGGACGAATTCAAGTGGCTCGACTTCGACAAGGTGGCGGACTCGATGGCGGCCATGCAGGTCGTCGACGGGCGCAACCTGCTCGATCGTGAGGCGCTCCGTCGCCGCGGGTTCGTCTACCAGGGCATCGGACGGACCTGATGGCGCGCGTCGTCGTCACCGGTGGGGCCGGCTTCCTGGGCTCGCACCTGTGCGAGTCATTGCTCGATCGAGGTGACGAGGTCGTCGTTCTCGACAACCTCGTGACGGGCGGGCAGGCGAACATCGCCCACCTCTTCGGACGATCGGGCTTCACGTTCGTCGAGCACGACGTGAGCAACTACATCTGGGTTCCGGGTGACGTCGATGCCGTGATGCACCTGGCCAGTCCGGCGTCACCGAAGGACTATCTCGAGAAGCCGATCCAGACGCTGAAGGTCGGCAGTCTCGGAACGCACAACTCGCTCGGGCTCGCCAAGGCGAAGAGCGCGCGCTACTTCCTCGCGTCGACGAGCGAGGTCTACGGCGACCCGCTGGTGCATCCGCAGCCGGAGACGTATTGGGGCCATGTCAACCCGATCGGGCCGCGTGGCGTGTACGACGAGGCGAAGCGGTTCGCCGAGGCGATGACCATGGCGTACCACCGCCACCACGGTCTCGAGGTCCGCATCGTCCGCATCTTCAACGTGTACGGGCCACGCATGCGACCGGAGGACGGCCGGGTCGTGTCGAACTTCATCGTGCAGGCGCTGCTCGGCAAGCCGCTCACGGTGTACGGCGACGGCAGTCAGAGCCGGAGCTTCTGCTACGTCGAGGACGAGATCCGCGGCTTCCTCGCGCTGCTCGACTCCGATCTCACCGGGCCGGTCAACATCGGCAACCCCGGCGAGTTCACGGTGAGCGAACTGGCCGACATCGTGATCGAGCTCACCAACTCGTCGTCGCAGGTCGTCTACGAGCCGTTGCCGGTGGACGATCCGACGCAACGCCAACCGGACCTGACCCTCGCCCGCGCAGAGCTCGGATGGGACCCGTCCGTGTCGCTGCGCGAGGGCCTTGCCCGAACGATCCCGTACTTCGCCGAACAACTCGGCCTCTGATCCGGCCCGAACCCGCGGCAGACGGGCGCCCGATCCCGAAAGAGGGCGGCGTCAGGTGTCGCGGGCTTCGGCTTCGGCGCGGTGCTCGAGGTACCAGTCGATGGTGGAACGGAGTCCCTCGTCGAACGAGGTGTGCGCCGAGAACCCGAATGCGTCCTTCGCCCGGCTGGGGTCGACCCGCCGGCGGGGCTGGCCGTCGGGCTTGGAGGGGTCCCACCGGATCTCGCCGTCGAACCCCACGACCTTGACGATCAACTCGACCAGGTCCTTGATCGGCAGCTCGCGGTTGGCCCCGAGGTTGACCGGATCGGGGCCGTCGTAGCGCTCGGCGGCGAGGACGATCCCCTCTGCCGCGTCGTCGACGTACAGAAACTCGCGTGACGCCGCGCCCGTACCCCACACCTCGATGAAGTCATCGCCCGCTTCCTTTGACTCGACGCACTTCTTGATCAGCGCGGGGATCACATGTGACACCGCGGGGTGGAACTTGTCACCTGGTCCGTACAGGTTGGTCGGCATCAGGTAGATGCAGTTCTGCCCGTACTGCGCGCGGTTCGCCTGCGCGTGGACGAGGTGCGCGAGCTTCGCGATGCCGTACGGCGCGTTCGTCTCCTCCGGATAGCCCTGCCACAGCGAGCCCTCCTGGAACGGCACCGGGGTGTGCTTCGGGTACGAGCAGACGGTGCCCACCAGGACCGTCTTGTCGGTGCCGTGCTTGCGAGCCTCTTCGATGACGTAGGTGCCCATCAGGAGGTTCTCGACGTAGAGGTCGGCGGGACGCGCCTGGTTGGCGCCGATGCCTCCGACGCGAGCCGCCAGGTGGACGACGAGATCGGGTTGTGCATCGGCGAACATCGCGGCGACCTGTTCGGCGTGCCGGAGGTCGTACTCCGCACTCGTGGGAGCGACGATCGTGCCTGCGCCTCGGGCCGCCAGAGTGGCCTGCACGGCACGGCCCAGGAAGCCGCTTCCCCCGGTCACGAGGACGCGGCGCTCAGGCCAGAACGATGTCGATGCCATGCGAATCAGCCTAACGACGGGTCGACGGTGACAAGATGACAGACTCCGCGCACAATGCCCGGCGTGCAGGTGGCGGTCACGCTCGAACAGTGCTGGCACGCCGTCCCGGGGGGTACGGCGTGGTCCACGCTCGAGCTCGTGCGCGCGCTCACGAACCGTGACGACGTCGATCTCGTCGGTGTGTCGGCGCGCCACTCGCACCCGCCACCCTCGCCGTGGACCCCGCCCATCCCCGTCCGGCAGCTCCCATTGCCCCGCAAGGTCCTCTACGAGTCGTGGCACGCGCCGATCTGGCGCTTCCCGCTCGTCGAGCGGGCGACGGGCGCGGTCGACGTCGTGCATGCCACCGCGGTCGCGTACCCGGTGTCGCGCGCGCCGGTCGTGGTCACCGTGCACGATCTCGCGTTCCTGCAAGACCGCGAGCTCGCGACCCGACATGGTCATCGGTTCTTCCGTCGCGGTCTCGAGCTCGCTCGCCGTCACGCCCGCGCGGTCATGGTCCCGTCGAACGCGACGATGGACGAGTGCGTCGCCGCGGGCATCGAACGCGAGCGGCTCCGACTCGTGCCATGGGGCGTCGCCGTCTCGAAGGTCACCGAGGACGACATCAAGCGGGTTCGTGCTCAGTACGCCCTCGACCGCGACTACGTCCTGTTCGCCGGAACGGTCGAGCCTCGCAAGAACCTCCCGCGGTTGCTCGACGCGTTCGCGCGCGTGCCCGACGACGTGCAGCTCGTGCTCGCGGGACCGTCAGGATGGAACGAGTCGATCGACGCGCAGGTCGATGCGCTCCGCGATCGGGTGCGTCCGCTCGGGTTCCTCGATCGTGGTGATCTCGACGCGCTCACCGGCGGCGCGATCCTGTTCTGCTATCCGAGCGTGCGTGAGGGATTCGGCCTGCCCGTCCTCGAGGCGATGGTGCAAGGAACTCCCGTCGTGACATCGTCGGGGACATCCACCGAAGAGGTCGCCGGCGGTGCGGCGCGCCTCGTCGATCCGTTCGACGTCGACGCGATCGCCGGCGCCATCCACGAGCTGGTGTCGGATCGTGACGCGGCCCGGCGGCTGGGCGAGGCAGGGCGGAAGCGGGCCGCGACCTACACCTGGGAGCGCACTGCGGAACTGGTGACCGCCGTGTACCGGGAGGCCGCGGGGTGAACCAGCGGCAACCTGTGCGGCTCGGCGTCAACCTTCTCTGGCTGGTTCCGAACGTCGTGGGCGGCAGCGAGGAGTACACGACTCGCCTGCTTCACGCGCTCTCCGAACGCGATCTCGCGAGCGACGGGCTGGACGTGACGTTGTTCGTGATCAGGCCGTTCCTGGACGCGTATCCCGAACTGACCAAGGCCTTCCCGACCGTGGTGTGCCCGATCTCAGGCAAGTCGAAAGGCCTGCGGATCGCGGCGGAGGCGACGTGGTTGCTCGCGCAGGCGCGCCGCCGCCACATCGACCTGCTCCACCACGCCGGCGGCACGCTCCCGTTGCTCCGGGCGACCTCGTCACTCGTGTCCATCCACGATCTCCAGCCGCTCTTGCTGCCCGACAACTTCAGCGGGCTCAAGCAGGCGTACCTGCGCCGGCGTCTTCCACCGTCCGCCGCGCACGCGCGCCTCGTCGTGTCACCGTCGGACTACTCGCGCCGCACCGTCGTCGGTGTGCTCGACGTCCTGCCCGATCGCACCGCCGTGGTTCCACCGGGGTACACCGCCCGCATCGCGGTGCAACCAGACGGCAACCCGAAGGAGAAGTACGCGCTCGACCGGCCGTTCTTCCTGTATCCGGCGATCACGTACACGCACAAGAACCATCTCACGCTGGTACGCGCGTTCGGCGAGGTCACGGCGAAGGGTGCGGACACGCTGCTCGTGCTGACACACCGCGAGGACACGATGGAAGCGAAGATGCTCGAGCTGGCCGACTCGCTCGGCGTGCGCGACCGCATCCGCCGCATCGGCCACGTGCCGCGAGGCGACCTGGACTGGCTGTACCAGCACGCGACCGCGCTGACGTTCCCGTCGCGATTCGAGGGGTTCGGCTTGCCCGTGATCGAGGCGATGGGCAACGGTTGCCCCGTGATCGCGGCGAACGCCACCGCCTTGCCGGATGTCGTCGGCGATGCCGGTGTGCTCGTTGATCCCGAAGACGTCAGCGGCTGGGCGGAAGCGATGCTCGAACTGGTCCGCGATGGTTCTCGGCGGCAGGCACTGGTCGACGCAGGACACGCACGCGTCGGCCGGTTCCAATGGGCATCGTCCGCCGAGGCGTTGGTCGGCGCCTACCAGCTCGCGATCACGAAGACGGATCCGTGAACCTGCTCGTCGTCTGTCCGCACTTCGCGCCCGACGTGGCGCCGACCGGCGACGTGATGACGAGCATCGCCACCGAGCTCGCCGCGCGCGGCCATCGCCTGCACGTCGTCACGTCGCTTCCCTGGTACAAGCGCCACCGCATCGAGGACGGATGGACCGGTCGCGCGGTGCGCGATCAGGTCACCGACTGGGGCCGCATCACGCGCGTGCATCCGTTCCCGACGGACAAGCGCAACATCCCCGCACGAGCGTTCGCCTTCGGTGGCTTCACCGCGCTCGCCGCCGGCATGTCGGTCGTGTCGCGACCGCGACCCGATGTCGTCCTGGCGATGTCACCGCCGCTGACGCTCGGCACCGCAGGCTGGCTCGCAGCTCGCGCCCACCGCGTGCCGTTCGTGTTCAACATCCAGGACGTTTTCCCCGACGTCGCGGTCGAGCTCGGCGTGATCACGAACCCGACGGTGATCTCGGTCGCATCGAGGCTCGAGCGGCAGACGTACCTGCAGGCCGATGCCGTGACGGTCCTGTCCGAGGACCTGCGCGAGAACGTCGCCGCGAAGATCGGCGACCGGCGTCCCGAGCGCGTTCGGGTCATCCCGAACTTCGTCGACGTCGAGCGGATCCGTCCGGCCGACAAGGAGAACGACTACCGGCGCGAGTACGGCCTCAGCGGCAAGACCGTCGTCATGTACGCCGGCAACGTCGGGTTCTCGCAGTCGCTCGATCTCGTGCTGGCGGCGGCCACGGCCCTCGCGCACGAGCCGCAGGTCGTGTTCGTCGTCAACGGCGGCGGCTCGGCCCGCTCGGACATGGAACGCAAGGCCGCGGGCCTCGGCAACGTTCGCTTCATCGACCACCAACCGAAGGACCGGCTGCCCGAGCTGCTGGCGGCCGCCGACGTGCATGTCGTTCCCCTCAGGCGTGGTCTGGCCCGCGCCAGCGTGCCGTCGAAGATGTACTCGATCCTCGCCGCAGGCCGCCCGATCGTGGCCAGCGTCGATCCCGGGACCGAGGTGGCCAACGTGGTCGACCACGCCGGGGCGGGGTTGACCGTCCCGCCGGACGACCCGGAGGCCTTCACGAAGGCCGTGAGCCGCCTGGTGTCCGATCCGGACGAAGCGGTACGAATGGGAACGGCCGGCCGGAACTTCGTCGAGCGTTGGGCCTCGCCCGCGGCCGTGGCCGAGCGGTACGAAGAGCTGTTTCACGAGCTCATCGAGTCAAGGGGCTGATTCGGCTTGGCGCCTTGGTCCATCTAGAGTTGGATCCCCATGGGTAAGGCGTCCTCAGCAAAGAAGGTGGCCCGCGCAGCGCGCGCGGGCGGTACGAAACGGGCGGGTCAGCGCCGTCCGGTGGGCTTTCCGCTCGCGATCGGGGCGGTGGTCCTGATCGGCCTCTTGCTCGTCCTGTTCGCCCGCGATCGGCGCAACGCCAACGCCTTCCCCCGCGCCAACCAGGACCACGTCCACTCGGCGTACGACACCTACGTCTGCGTGTCCGACTCCGAGGCCGCCCAGGCCAACGCCACCACGACCACGGCGCCCACCTCCGACACCACTCCAACGTCTGACACCACGCCGTCCTCCACCTCGACCACGGTCGCCGCACCGGGCGACGTCGCCGGCCAGTACCTCGCCCCCTTCACCGACGCCCAGCAGGACGTGTTGGGCATCCACACCCACGGCGACGGCCTGATCCACATCCACCCGTTCACGGACAGCGCGGCCGGCCGCAAGGCGGTCCTCGGCATCTTCCTCAACCAGGTCAACGTGAAGATGACCAACGACACGCTGACCCTGGCGACGGGGCAGGTCTACAAGGAAGGCACGACCAAGTGCGCCGGCGGCAAGGACGGTGAGCTCCAGATCGCCAAGTGGGACAGCGTCACCGACGCCGCCGCGGGCAAGAAGCCGAACGAGATCTTCACGAGCGGCTTCGACCAGATCCGGCTGGGGGCCAACAACTCGTTCACGATCGCGTTCATGCCGGCCGGGTCGACCATCCCCGCCAAGCCCGACGTCGCCCAGCGCGTCGCCAACGTGAGCGACCTGGCGCCGTCGACGACGCTTCCTGCGAGCGGCGCGCCCGCGACCGACAGCGGTGCACCGGCGAGTGGCGCGCCCCCGACCTCGAGCACCGTGCCCGGCGCGACAGCCGGCCAGCAGAGCACCGACAGCGGCGCTCCGGCCGGGGCGCCCGCGAGCTCACCCGACACGGCAACAACCGTTCCACCTTCGGCTCCGCCTCCCGGCTCCCAGTGAGGGCGGTCGTGCTGGTGGGCGGCCTCGGCACCCGCCTGCGGCCATTGACCTTCCACGCGCCGAAACAGATGTTGCCGGTGGTGAACCGGCCCATGATCGAATGGTCGATCGAGCACCTCGCCGCGCACGGCGTGGACGAGGTCGTCCTTGCGCTCGGTTACGGCGCCGACGTGTTCATGAGCGCCTATCCGAACGGTGTCTGCGCCGACGTGCCGCTGCACTATGCCGTCGAGGACGAGCCCCTCGACACAGCGGGCGCGGTCCGGTTCGCCGCGCT
The DNA here is from genome assembly GCA_963721305.1 of uncultured Acidimicrobiia bacterium. Taxonomy (GTDB): domain Bacteria; phylum Actinomycetota; class Acidimicrobiia; order Acidimicrobiales; family JACDCH01; genus DATAES01. The sequence continues at coordinate 635,036 of CAVRIR010000005.1, read as the reverse complement.
GCACGCCGGTGTGGATGAACGGTTCCTGGTCGTCAACAGCGACGTCATCACCGACACCGACGTCACCGCGCTCGTGTCGTTTCACGAGAAGGCCGGTGGGCTCGCGACGATCTCGCTCCACGAGGTCGACGATCCGTCCCGCTTCGGTGTGGTGCCCACCGATCCGAATGGGCGAGTCACGGCGTTCGTCGAGAAGCCGCCTGCGGCCGAGGCGCCGACGAATCGCATCAACGCTGGGATGTACGTCCTCGAACCCGACGTGATCGATCGCATCGAGGGTGGCCGTCGCGTCTCGATCGAGCGCGAGACGTTCCCGGCGCTGATCGTGGACGGCGGACTGTTCGCGCTCGACGACGGTGGCGCGTATTGGCTCGACACCGGAACCCCGGAGGCGTACCTCCAAGTGCAACTCGACATCGTCGATGGTCGCTACCACAGCGACGGCATCGGACGGGTGGTCCCCGTCGATCCGTGCGCGGTTGTTGCCGACAACGCCGAAGTGGTGCGTTCGGTCGTCGGCCCCCGCGCCGCCATCGAGCGCAACGCGCACGTGAGCGGTTCGATCGTGATGGCCGGCGCCACTGTCGGTGCGGGCGCTTACGTCCGCGACTCGATCGTCGGGCCCGGTGCACGCGTCGGCGAAGGGGCAACGCTCGAAGGACTGTCCATCCTCGGCGAGAATGAGTCCTTGGCGCCCGGCGAGACGGCGCGGGGTGTGCGCTTGCCGAAGGAGGATGCGTGAAGGCATTGGTGACCGGAGGCGCCGGTTTCATCGGGAGCACGCTGGTCGACCGTCTGCTCGCCGAAGGTCACGCCGTCGACGTGATCGACGACCTCTCGACCGGATCGCTCGCCAACCTGTCAGCGTCGCGGGCGGATCGTTCGAATCGCTTGTCCTTCCACCAGCTCGACATCAGGCAGCCCGGGGTCGTCGCACTCATCGAGCGCCGCGCGCCCGAAGTGATCTTCCATCTCGCGGCACAGGCCGACGTGCGTGTCTCGGTCGCGCGCCCCACGTTTGATGCCGAGGTCAACATCCTCGGCAGCATCAACGTCATCGAGGGCGCGCGAGCAGCGGGCGCGCGCAAGGTGGTGTTCGCCTCGAGCGGCGGCACGATCTACGGCGATCCGGATCCCTCCGAGCTGCCGGTCAAGGAATCGCATCCGCAGCAGCCGATCGCGCCCTACGGCATCGCCAAGAAGGTCGTGACGGACTACCTGCACGCGTACCGAGAGCTGTACGCGCTCGAGTACACGTCGCTCGCGCTCGCCAATGTCTACGGCCCCCGCCAAGACCCGCACGGCGAGGCGGGAGTGGTCGCCATCTTCGCGGGCCTGCTCCTTGCCGGGCAGCCGTGCACGATCTTCGGCACGGGCGAGCAGACGCGCGACTTCGTGTACGTCGACGACGTCGTCGACGCATTCGTGCGTGCTGCCGACAAGGGAAGCGGACTGCTGTGCAACATCGGGACGGGCGTCGAGCTGTCGGTCAACGCTCTCTACAGCACGATGGCGGGCGCAGCAGGCGTCGCCACACCGGCCGTGAAGGCGCCGGCCCGTCCCGGTGAGCTGGATCGGTCCGCGCTCGACCCGTCGCGCGCGGAGCTGCATCTCGGTTGGACGCCGTGGACCACGATCGACGAGGGCGTCGCCGCCGTCCTCACGTGGTTCGCCGCCGCTACCTGAACAAGTCCTCTTCGGGCCGGCGGACGAGCTCAGCCCGCACCTCGCCGCGCCGGAGCCACTCGGACGGCACGCCTCGCACGACGGCGACGGGAACGCCCGTGGCCTTGCCCATGACGAGCTCGGCCGCGCCGGCGAGCTCATCGACCACCGCGACCTCGGTCACGAGCATCTGGCGTCCGTAGGTATCGGTGGAGCCGCGCAGGTCGAGGATGGCGCCGATGCCCGCGCAACCGATGGCGACGTCGGTGAGGCCGCGACGCCACGTCCGTCCGAAGGTGTCGCTCACGATCACGGCTACGTCGACGCCGGCTCTGGCTTCGAGCCCGTCGCGGATGCGCCGGGCGGATCGATCCGAGTCCTCCGGCAACAGGGCGGCGTAGCCCCGTTCGACGTTGGAGAGATCGATGCCGGCGTTCGCGCACACGAAGCCGTGCTTCGTCTCGCTGATCACGAGATCGCCGCGTCGGCGCAGCACGCGCACTGACTCGCGCTCGACGATCGCCTTGTGGCTCAACGGATCGTCCGGGTCGACGGCTTCGAGCATGCCCTCGGCCTTCGACACGATCTTCTGCGTGACCACCACGACGTCACCGTCCTGCAGTGATGCTTTCGACGCGATGGCCGCGGCGAGGTCGTCGCCGGGTTGTACGTCGCCGATGCCATCGATCCCGGTGATCGTGAGTTGCATGGTTGAGGTCTACACGGCCTCTACGCCGCGGCCAGCGTTGCTTCCGCGAGGGCCGCGGCTGCCGCGGGCGACGACATGATCGTGGGAACGACGACGCAACCGATGCCGGCGGCTTCCACGTCGGCGGCCGATGCTTCGTCGGCTTCGTCGATGACGAGCACCGACGCGATATCGGCGTAGAGGCGCGCGACACCCACGACGGATGCGTCATGACCGAGCTCGCGGAGCATGCGATCGGCCGGACCCTTGATCGCGGCGCCGGCCACGATCGGCGAGATCGCGACCGTGCGATCGCGCGCGCCGCGCATCGCGTCGTGCAGTCCTCGCACGGCGAGCACCGGTCCGATGGACACCAGCGGGTTCGATGGCGCGATCACGATCGTGTCCGCCTCGGCGATCGCAGCAAGGACGCCCGGGCCGGGCTGGGCGCGGTCGGCACCGTCGAAGCGCAGCGACGTCACCGGGACGGAATGCTGCCGGCCGACGAAGTAGTCCTGGAAGCCGATCTCGCCCTCGCCCTCCACGGACACCATCGTGCGGAGCGGGTCGTCGGTGGCCGGAACGATGTCGACGTCCACGCCCCAGGCCGTCGCGATCTCGCGGGTCACCGTCGACAGCGGTGCACCGTCACGGAGCCGACCCGTCCGGTACAGGTGCGTACCGAGGTCGCGGTCCCCGAGCCGGAACCACGACGGGCCGCCGTACTGCTCGAGCATCGTCATCGCCTGCCACGACTCGTCCCGCAGCCCCCAACCCGTCTCGGGATTGATCGCGCCCGCGAGCGTGTACGTGACCGTGTCGATGTCCGGCGAGATGTGCAGACCGTGCAGGACCGTGTCGTCGCCGACGTTGACGATCGCGGTGACCGAAGATGGATCGACGACCTGTACGAGCCCGGTGAGGAACCGCGCCGCGCCGACCCCGCCCGCGAGAACCGTCGTCAAAGCCTGAGCTCACCCTTCAAGAGTGCGAGGTCGGCATCGACCATCGTCGTGACGAGCTCGTTGAAGCTCACCTTCGGCTTCCAGCCCAACCTGGCGCGCGCTTTGCTCGAGTCGCCGATCAGAAGGTCCACCTCGGCCGGCCGGAAGAACCGCTCGTCCTGCACCACGTAGTCCTCGTAGTTCAGTCCGACATGTGAGAACGCGATGTCGCAGAGTTCGCGTACCGAGTGCGTCTCGTCCGTCGAGATGACGAAGTTCTCGCCTTCCTGCTGTTGCAGCATCAACCACATCGCTTCGACGTAGTCACCGGCGAAGCCCCAGTCGCGCTGTCCCTCGAGATTGCCGAGCCGGAGCTCGTCCGTCGTGCCGAGCGTGATCTGCGCGACGCCGTGGCTGACCTTGCGTTCGACGAACTCGAGCCCGCGCCGCGGCGAGCCATGGTTGAACAGGATCCCGCTCGTCGCGTGGAGCCCGTAGGACTCGCGGTAGTTCACGGTGATCCAGTGGCCGTACGACTTCGCGACGCCGTACGGCGAGCGGGGGTAGAACGGCGTCGACTCCGTCTGTGGGACCTCGAGCACCTTGCCGAACATCTCGCTCGAGCTCGCTTGGTAGAAGCGGATGTCGGGATCCGCGATGCGGATGGCGTCGAGGATGCGGGTCACGCCGAGCGCCGTCGTCTCGCCCGTCAACACCGGTTGTGACCACGAGGTCGGCACGAACGACTGCGCCGCGAGGTTGTAGACCTCGGTCGGCCGGTGCTCACGGAGGATGCTCAACATCGATATCTCGTCGAGCAGATCGCCGGCGACGAACTCGATGCGGTCCTGGATGTGGGCGATTCGTTCGAAGGTGACCGTGCTGCTGCGACGCACCATGCCGATCACCTCGTAACCCTTCGACAGCAAGAGTTCAGCCAAGTACGAGCCGTCCTGCCCGGTGATGCCGGTGATGAGCGCACGGGTTGCCATGGCAAACGTTCTACGCTTTCCCACTGTCCGCGTCTGCGAAGTGGGTTGGCACGTGCGAGAAGAGCTCGAGAACCTGGGGAGGCGGATCGCCGAGCGGCGCGGCAAGCTCGGCTGGACGCAGCAGGAGCTGGCCGAGCGCCTCGCGGTCTCGCGCACCGCGGTCTCCCATCTCGAGGCGGGCATGACAGTGCCGGGCGAGCGCACGCTCGTGTTGCTCGCCGGCGTGTTCAAGACCGAGCCGTACGAGCTCGTCGCCGGCACCAACTACCCGATCGCAAAGGCCGAGCGCCTGCCCTTGGTCGCGGCGCGTTACACCGAGCTCGAGCTGCTCCTTGCACTGCTCGACAACGACATCGCATGGATCGAACGCGCGGGAGACGCACATCGCGGCTGCGTCACGGACGAGTGGGAAGCTCGCCTGTCGTCGCTCGACGAGCATCGTCTCGACCTTCGTGAGCGTGAGCTGTTGCGTGACGCGCGGCAACGCGTTCGCGTCAGCCGCCGCTGACGCGTTCGCGCATCTCGTCGAGGACGTCTGTCAAGGTCTGTTCGAGCGGGATCGATGCCGTCCATCCCGTCGCCTTGTTGAGCCTGGTGTCGTCGCCGCGCAGCACGGGCACGTCGACAGGGCGTTCGAGCGCCGGATCGTGGCGCAGCTCCATGGGCGATCGCGCGCTGGACACCAGCCGGTTGGCGATGTCTTCGATCGCGACGTCGGTGCCCGAGCAGACGTTGTACGCCTCGCCTGCGTCACCGTGTTCCATCAGCAAGCGATACGCGCGCACGACGTCACGCACGTCGGTGAAGTCGCGACGCGCGGTCAAGTTGCCGACCGGGACGACGTTGCCCCCGTCGGCCTCGTTGCGCGCGATCCGTTCGGCGAGCGCCGGTGCGACGAACTTCGGGCTCTGGCCCGGGCCGAGGTGGTTGAAGGCGCGCACGCGCAGCACGGGCAGCTTCCAGCCGAGCCACGCCTGCAGTCCCAGGTAGTCGGCCGCGACCTTGCTCGCCGCGTACGGCGACACCGGACGCAGCGGCGCGTTCTCGTCGATGGGCAACTCCTGCTCGGCGACGATGCCGTACACGTCCGCGCTGGACACCGACAGCACACGCTCGACGCCGGCGTCCTTGCAAGCGAGCAGAACGTTGAGCGTCCCGTCGGCGTTCGATCGGAACGTCTCCTCGGGCTCGTGCCACGAGCCGCCGATGTCGCTCCACCCTGCGAGGTGGTACACGACCTCGGGCTCGAAGCGATGGAGGATGCGGTCGATCGACGCCCGATCGTCGATGTCGATCGATCCGTCGGCTCGATCACAGCCTTCGACCTCGTCGCCTGACTCCTCGAGATGCGCGACGAGATGATGGCCGACGAAGCCGCTCACTCCCGTGATCAGGGCGCGCATGGTTGGAAGTGTTAGCAGAGGTCCCGATACAGCGCGACAACACCCGCCGCACACGCGTCCCACGAGTACCCGCCGGCGCGCTCGCGTCCCGCCTTCATGAGTCGCTCGCGCTCGGCTTCGTCGTCGAGCACGTCGTGCAGTGCCGACGCGAGCGCGCCCGCATCTCCGGGTTCGACGAGACGGGCGGCGTCGCCGAGCACCTCGGGCAGCGCCCCGGCTCTCGTGGCGACGACGGGTACGCCCGCGGCCATGGCTTCGAGCGGCGGCAGCCCGAATCCTTCGTACTTGGACGGGTACGCGAACGCCTGCGCGCCGGCGACGAGGTCGGCGCGGGCGCGATCGTCGACCCAACCGGGGCGCACGACGCGGTCGCCGTTGCGGGCGCGCTCGACGGCGGCGGTGAACGAAGCGGCACCCCAGCCGTCCTGTCCCACCACCACGAGATGGAGGTCCTTGTCGTCCTCCGCGAGCGCGTCGAAGGCGTCGACGAGCAGCGGGAGGTCCTTGCGCGGCTCGATGGTGCCGACGGCGAGGATGTAGTGATCGGTCGCGACCCGTGCGTGGCCGGCGGCGGCGTCGCCCTTGTGTGCCGAGTCGACGCCGTTGTGCACGACGTGGACGCGGTCGCGGTCGACGGCGAAGACGTCGACGATCTCGTCGGCCACGAACTGCGAGACCGCGTGCAGGTGGGCGCCCCGGTGCAGGGCTCGGCGGATCAGGTCCGGGTACTGCAGCGTGTCCTTGGTGCACAGCTCGGGGAAGCGGACGCAGGTGAGGTCGTGCACGGTGGCGAGCTCGACCACCTTCGTGGACGACGGCGGAACCACGAAGTTGGGACCGTGGACCAGGTCGACGGCGCCCGTCCACCATTCGATCGGCGGCCAGTCCGTCCTCCGCCAGAGCTGGCGGAGCGGTTGCGCCGCCATCGGCCCGCGGGCCGGCCGCACCCCGTCGGGGAGGAGCTCGCTCACGGCACGCTTCCGGCCGCGCCACGACACCGAGTAGCCGACGACGTCGACATCGGGTTGGCGCGCGATCCGGTTCAGGACCTCAGCGGTGAACGCGCCGACGCCAGTGCGGACGTCCAGCAACGACGTGACGTCATACGCGACTCGCACGCACAGATCTTCGCCGCGTCAGCGAACTCCGGGGAGAAACGGGCGCCAGAGCGCCCGTTTCCGTCCAACATTGGTGTCGAGAACGTGTCGGCGAACTCCGGGGAGAAACGGGCGCCAGAGCGCCCGTTTCCGTCCAACATTGGTGTCGAGAACGTGTCGGCGAACTCCGGGGAGAAACGGGCGCCATAGCGCCCGTTTCCATCCAACATTCGTGTCGAGTCGAAGAAGTGCGACGCCCCCGATCGAGGGGGGAGCGATCGGGGGCGTCGGGCACGCCATGCCGCCGATGGGGAGTGGCTGGGGTGCGATCGAGAGCTGTTCAGCCGGCGCCGCGGGAGACGAGGGCGCCCACGCGCTCCTCGACCATCTTGATGCGGTCGTCGAACCGCTTCTGCAGCTCGTTGCGCTGCACCTGGGCCTTCTGGAAGGCGATCACACCGAGGCCGACCGTGACGTAGAAGGCTTCCTTCGCCAGCTTCGACAGGTCTTCGGGGTTGGTGGGGGCCATGTCGGCTCACTTCCACAGCGGACTGATCGCTTGCAAGCATACTGCAGAGTGCAAACTATTGCAAGCACCTCGGCGAGCCTGGCGGGTGCGCCCTGCCCCGGTTCGGCGAACCGACCCAAGTAGTTTTGAAGGCCACCGTGACTTCCGTCAATCAACCCGTCGCGCCCCTCGACGTCTTGCTCGACGAGACGGAAGGCCCCGAAGAAGCGCCGCAGGCTCCGCCCGCCGTGGCGGTGGTGGTCGCGCACGATCCCGGCCCGTGGTTCGAGGAGGCCCTGCGGTCGCTGACCGTACAGGACTACCCGAACCTGTCCATCCTGGTCATCGACGCAGGCACCGACACCAGCGCCGGTGGGCCGTCCGTCACCGAACGGGTCGCCGCCGTCGATCCGGACATCTACGTCCGGCGCCAGGAGGACAACCGCGGCTTCGGTCCCGCCGCGAACGAGGTCCTCGACCTCGTCGAGGGCGCGGCGTTCTACGTGTTCTGCCACGACGACGTCGCCCTGGCGGACACCGCCGTGCGAGCCATGATCGAGGAGGCGTTCCGGTCGAACGCCGGCATCGTGACGCCGAAGGTCGTCGAATGGGACGACCCCAGTCGCTTGCTGTCAGTCGGGGAGTCGGCCGACAAGACCGGTGTACGGGCGCCGATCGTCGAGCGGGGCGAGCTCGACCAGGAACAGCACGACGCCGTGCGCGACGTGTTCTGCGCACCCGGCGGCTGCACGTTGGTCCGCGCCGACCTGTTCGCCGTGCTCGGCGGCTTCGACCGTGAGATGCCGATGCTCGGCGAGGACCTCGACCTCTGCTGGCGCGCACAGGTTGTCGGCGCCCGCGTCGTCGCCGTGCCTGCCGCTGTCGTCCGTCACCTCCAGGCATCGGACGGCCCCCGCCCCATCCCGGACTACCGCCTCGAGCTCAACCGTCACCGGTTGCGCACGATGCTGACGTGTTACGGCCGGTTCCACCTGTTGCGGGTGCTGCCGCAGGCGATCGTGCTCGCGGTCGGCGGCATCGTCTTCTCACTGTTCACCGGCCGCACCCAGCGCGCCGGCGATGTCGCCTCGGCGTGGCGCTGGAACCTCCGGCGGCTCAGCGAGATCCGGGCCAACCGCAGGCGACTGGCAGAGCTCCGCCAGCTGCACGACAGCGAGGTCCGTCGGCTGCAGATGCGGGGCAGCGCACAGCTCGGCCGCCTCGTGCAGGGCCAGGTGGGGGGCGACGACGAAGCGCTCTCCCCGGTCGCCAGCGCCGGACGCGAGCTCGCCGGGTCGCTGCGAGCCGGTCCGTTGCGCACGGCCACCATCGTGTGGGTGGGCCTGCTCGCGGTGCTGGCCTTCGGCAGCCGGCAGTTGCTGTTCGGTCACATCCCCGCCTTCGCCGACCTTCCCAACTACCCCGACCGCCCGTGGACGCTGTTCACGCAGTGGTCGAGCGGCTGGCGCAACGCCGGGCTCGGTTCGCAGGCGCCGGCGCCGACGGCGTTCGTGATGCTCGGCGGCATGGGGGTGGCCTTCCTCGGCGCGATGTCGGCGCTGCGCAAGACGCTGCTGCTCGTGTTGCTGCCGATCGGGGTGGCCGGCAGTTGGCGGCTGGCCCGCGGAACCCGATCGCTGCTCGCCCGGCTCGTCACCTTGGTCACCTACCTGGCGATCCCGTTGCCCTATGACGCCATTGCGCGCGGTCGATGGGGCGGACTGCTGCTGTGGGCCGCGGCGCCGTGGATCCTGCTGTCGCTGGCGAAGCGCGTCGACCCTGAGCTGTTCGGCCGGCCCGGAACGCGTCCACCCTCGATGGCGTGGGCCGCGCTCGGCCTCGGTCTCGGCGTGGCCGTCGTCGCCGCGTTCGAGCCGATCGTGCTCGCCGTCGTCCTCGTCACGGGCATCGGTCTCGTCCTCGGTGGCGTGGTCGCGGCCCAAGGACGCCGCCTCCTGCAACCGCTCGTCGTCGCCGCCGGAGCGGTGGTCGTCGCCTCGATCCTCCAAGTGCCGTGGGCGATCGACTTCGTCCGGTCAGGACGAGAGTGGTCGGCCTTCGGCGGCGTGCAGTCCGCCACCCGGATCCCGCTCAACGATCTCCTGCGGTTCGCGCCCGGACCGATCGGCAGCAACGTGCTCGGTTGGGCCTTCCTCGTCGTCGCCGCGCTGCCGTTGCTCATCGGACGGGAATGGCGGTTCGCGTGGGCAGCCCGATCGTGGATCCTGGCGCTCACGTGCTGGACCGTTGCCTGGGTCGGGCAGCAGTCGTGGTTCGGGCACGGTCTCGGGCCGCCCGAAGCCTTCCTCGCTCCGGCGGCCGCGGCGCTGGCCTTGAGCGCCGGTCTCGGGCTGGCCGCGTTCCAACTCGATCTGCCCGGCTACCGCTTCGGCTGGCGCCAGGCTGCCTCGCTGGCGGCCGCGGGCGCACTCGCGCTCGGCACCATTCCGGTCCTCGTCGCCATGTTCGACGGCCGGTGGAAGTCGCCGGACGAGGGGTTCGAGGAAGTGCTCTCGTTCGTCAACGAGGACCAGGCCACGGTCGGGCCCTACCGCGTGGCGTGGATCGGCGACCCCGGCGCGCTCCCGCTCGCCGGATGGCAGCTCGAGGACGGCGTGGCGTACGCGTCGACCGACCACGGCCTGCCGACGGTCGAGAACCGGTGGGCCGGTTCGTCGGACGGCGCCACGAGCCAGCTCGGTGACGCCATCCGTCTGGCCGAGCATCGGGACACGAGCCGCCTCGGACGCCTCCTCGCGCCCATGGGTGTGCGCTACGTCGTGGTGCAGACCGCGGCGGCACCGAGCGGTCAGCCGATGCAGCCGGTACCACCAGCGATCGATCGATCCCTGGCGGAGCAACTCGACCTCCAGCAGGTGCTCGCGGACCCGCAGGTGCAGGTGTACCGCAACGTGGCGTGGGCACCGACGCGCACGGCGCTGAGTCCGGAGGCCGCACGAGCGGCGGGCAGCAGTTCGTTCTTCGACGCGGTGTCGGGCATCGATCTCACCGGCTCGCCGCCGTTGCTCACCGAGCACCAGGGATACGGCACGGCCTCCGGCAAGGTGGGCGACGGCACGACGATGTACCTCGCGAACGCGCCGTCCGAACGGTGGACGCTCGACGTCGACGGACACAGTGCGCCGCGCGCTGATGCGTTCGGCTGGGCGAACACCTTCGCGATCGATCACGGCGGCGATGCGAAGCTGCGGTTCGACACACCGCTGTCGCGCTACGGGTTGTTGCTCCTGCAAGTGGCCTTGTGGACCGGCGCCATCGTGTTGTGGCGCCGCGCCGCGCGCCCCGAACGGGCCGAACAAACGGCTCCCGAGTCGTCGTGAACCCGCGCCGCCTTCCCGCGTTCGTCGTGATCGTCCTCGCCTTCGCCGCGCTCGCGTTCGCAGAGCACAACCACACCGAACAGGCGCCTTCCGATTCGGATGCGACGCAGGCGTTGATGCCCGTGGCGTCGCCGCCCCACGCCGTCTCGTCGGCGTTCTACTGCGCAGGCGGAACGGCGACGACGAACGGGCAGTTCGACAGCACGATCGTCGTCGCCAATCCGAACCCGACCCCGACCACCGCGACGGTCACGGTGTATCCGGCCGCCGCCCCCGGTGACGCAGCCGGCGCGGCCGCGGTCGCGGCGCTCAAGCCGGTCAGCACTTCGTTGCCCGTCGGCGCGGCAGCCCGTGCGACGTTGCGGCTCGGGTCGGTGCAGCAGTCACCGTTCGCGGCGGCAGTGGTCGAGACCAGCAGTCCGGGCGTTGCCGTCGAGCACGAGACCGTCGGGAAGACGGGAATGAGCTCGAGCCCGTGCGCGTCGGCCGCGTCGGCGACATGGCTCCTGCCGACCGGCACGACGACGAAGGACGCGCACGAGTTCCTCGCGGTGTTCAATCCGTTTGCCGCGGACGCGGTGCTCGACGTGACGTTCCAGACCAGCGACGGCTTCCGGAGCCCTGACGATCTCCAGGGACTACCTGTCGTCGCGGGGTCGCTGCAGATCGTGGATGTGACCGCCGAAGTGCCGCGTGTCGAGCAACTGGCGACCTTCGTCTCGGCGCGGTCCGGGCGGGTCATCGTCGATCGCTTGCAGACGTTCGACGGGACGGATCCGAACCATCCCGCCGGCTCGACCGCCACGCTTGCCGCTCCGAGCGCGGCATCGGTGTGGGTCTTCGGTCATGGCCGGGTCGACGATTCGCTGCACGAGACGTTCACCGTCGTGAACCCGGGCGACCAGCAGGCCGAGGTCCAAGCCGAAGTCGCGCTCGATGATCCACAGACCAATGGTGTCGTCGATCCGATTCCGGTGAGCGTCCCGCCGCACAGCTACACGCAGCTCGCGATGCAGGACCAGACGCGGGTCCCGAAGGGCGTCGGCCATTCGGTGACCGTTCGATCCATTGCCGGTCCCGATGTGGTCGTCGAGCGAGTGTTGGCCTCGATCGGCGCGACAGGACAAGAGGGGTACGCCCCGACGATCGGCGCGCCCTTGCAGGCAACCCGCTGGTTGTTCGCGGACGGCAACACACACGGCGCGCACGAGGTGCTCGCGGTGTTCAACCCGCAGGCCGACACCATCCTCCGAGTGTCGGTGACGCTTCTGGCCAACGGCCAGTTGACGCCGGTCGACGGCTTGCAGGACCTGGAGGTCGCCGCTGGCGGACGGATGACACTCGACCTCGGCCAACAGCTGGACCGACCGGATGTCTCGGTCATCGCGTCGACAACGTTGCCGTCAGTGGTGGAACGCAACCTCGTGGTACCGCCGGGCTCCTCGTTCGCGATGGGTATGCCCATGTCGGACTCGGCTTCTGTCCCGGCACGCGCCGCTGCGCCCACGACGACTTCGACCTCGACCCCGCCGCCGCTTCCGGCGGGTTCCTTGCCGCCCCCTCCGCCGCCGTCTTCCTGAGGCGGCCGGCCTCAGCTCCGGTCGCGGTCTGGTTCGCCCTCGTCGTCGGGGATCTGGAGGTCCGGGTGCACTTCGTTCTCCTCGTCGCGCACGGGATCGAGCAGCTCGCCGTGCGCGCGGGCCCGGTCACGAGCGTCGTCGATCTTCTTCTGGACCTCGTCGAGCCGTTCTTCGTTCGGAGTGGCCATGCGTGTGTGTACCCGGTGGTCGGGGCGGCAAGTCGTGCGCCGTTGGACGACGGGACGCCCAGCGCCAGCGCAGCCACACCATGGCTCGCATCGCGAGAGACTGCTCGACGTGACCGAGCCCTCCCTCGAGGAGTACACGGCCAAGCGCGACTTCGAGGCCACGCCCGAGCCGGCCGGGAAGAAGCCGCGGCGGGGGAAGGACGAATCGCGGTTCGTGATCCAGCAGCACAGCGCGACGCGGTTGCACTGGGACCTTCGGCTCGAGCGCGACGGCGTGCTCGTGTCGTGGGCGCTGCCGCGCGGTGTGCCATGGAACCCGAAGGAGAACCACCTCGCGGTGCACACGGAAGACCATCCGATGGAGTACCTCGACTTCCGCGGAGACATTCCGGAGGGCAGCTACGGCGCGGGCTCCATGAGCGTGTGGGACCACGGAACCTACGAGACCGAGGAATGGGAGGACCGCAAAGCCGTCGTCGTCTTCCATGGCCAGCGGGCTCGGGGCAAGTACGCGCTGTTCGCGACCCGAGGAAACGACTGGATGATCCACCGGATGGATCCGCCGGAGGATCCGGATCACCTTCCGCCGCCTCGCGATCTGCTGCCCATGCGCGCGACTGCCGGGGCGTTGCCGAAGGGCAAGTCGTGGGCGTTCGAGGTCGAGTGGACGGGACGGCGCGCGTTCGTGATCAACGAACCCGGCCTCACTCTCATCACCGACGCGACGGGCACCGAGATCACCCACGGGTTTCCCGAGATTCGCCGGATCGGGCGGGCGCTCGGCGCCGCCGAAGTCGTGCTCGACGGCATCATCACCGCGGCCGAACCGAGCTCGATCGATCGTCGGCTCGCGGCCAAGTCCGACAGCACCGTGCGCCGGCTGGCGCGCGACGTTCCGGCGTCGTTCGTCGGGTTCGACCTGCTGTGGTTCGACCACTCCCTGTGCGACGAACCGTGGAAGATCCGTCGCGCCCGGCTCGACGATCTGCAGCTCACCGCGGAAGCGTGGACCGTGCCACCCGCGCACGTCGGCGACGGCGGTGCCGTGCTCGAAGCCGCCCGCAGCAACGGCGTCGCCGCCCTGATCGCCAAGCGCACGGACTCGCGCTACCGCACCGGCGAGACCGCGAAGGACTGGATCCGCGTCAGCACCTGACCCCTCCTCCGCTCTCCGTACCCGCCGCTGAAGCGGTACCCGGAGCGAGGTCGCCTCCGCGCTTCTCTAGATTCTCTTCGTCGGATTCCTTGGATAGCCAGGGGACTCGACGCCAGAAGGCAAGATCACCGGCACGGCCGAGGCATGTCTTCGCGGATCGGTCGACGGGTACACAGAGGGGCCAATGGGCATCGATCCGCACCAGGAGCGCTTCGCCGAGTACCAGCGGACACGTGACCTCAGAGTGCGCAACGCGCTCGTGCGGGATCACCAGTGGATCGCGGTGCACTGCGCCCGTCGCTTCGCTCATCGCGGCGAGCCGATGGATGACCTGGTGCAGGTTGCGCAGCTCGGCCTCCTGAAGGCCGTCGAGCGCTTCGACCCGTCGCACAAGGTCGTGTTCTCGACCTTCGCGGTGCCCACGGTCACCGGAGAGCTTCGTCGCCACTTCCGTGACCACACCTGGCCAGTCCGTGTGCCGAGGCGCGTCAAGGAGCTGTACCTCGAGCTCAGCTCGAGCATCGAGAGCCTCGGGCACGAGCTCGGACGTCCACCACGGGTGGACGAGATCGCCGCAAGCATGCGGTCCTCCGTCGACGAGGTGCTCGAGGCCATCGAGGCAGGCGCGGCCTACCGCACCACCTCCCTAGCGCCGGCCGCGGACTCCGATGACGATGCCGAACGGACGGAGGCAGCCCTCGTCGGCGACATCGACGCGTCACTCGTCGGTGCCGACACACGCGTCTCGGTGCGTCAGCTCGTCAACGAGCTCCCCGAACGCGAGCGCAGGGTCGTGTACCTGCGGTTCTTCGAAGGCTTCACGCAATCGGAGATCGCCGACGAGGTCGGTATCAGTCAGGTCCACATCTCCCGGATCCTGCGTGACACGTTGCGGCGCCTGCGCCGCGGGCTCGACGACCCGACGGCAAGGTTGGCCTGAGCGCCGAGCGCAGCGGGTTCAGCGGTCCGGGACGGCGCAGGCGACCAGGATGGCGACGTCGTCGCGCACCTTCTCGGGGGCGACGAGGTGCACGGTGTCCTCGATGAGTTGGGCTGTCGCCTCGGCATCGACGACGCTGCGCCGGTTCCGCACGAGCATCGCGAGATGTTGCTCGGAGAACGACCTGCTCGCGTCGCGTTGTTCGATCACGCCGTCGGTGTAGAGGATCAGAGTGTCGCCCATGGCGAGATCGACGCTGACCTCGTCGAACACCGGATCTTGGCAGACACCGAGGAGCACGCCCTTCGGCTCGACGTGTTCGAACGTCCCCTCGCTGCGCACGATGATCGGCGGCGGCTGCCCCGCCCTCGCGACACGCACCGAGAAGCCACTGTCGGTCGGTTCGATGCTCGCCACGACTGCGGTCACGAATCGAAGCACGGGGTCGTGCCCGGCGTGCAGTTGCTCGGCCTGGCCGTACAGGAGCGCCGTGTTGAGCTGTTCGAGCAGGCCCGCCGGCGAGCGCCCCGCCAACGAACCGGCACGGAGCGTGTGGCGAGCAAGGCTCGTGAGCGTTGCCGCTTCGACGCCCTTGCCTTGTACGTCGCCGACGATCAGGGTCATCTGCCGGCCGACACGCACCGCGTCGTAGAAGTCGCCGCCCACGTCGTGCGCGCCGGTGGCCGGCAGGTAGCGACTGGCGACCTGCAGTCCCGGTAGCGGCAGGAGCGCGTCCGGCAGCAGGCTGCGCTCGAGCGTGCGAAACCCGTGCGATCGTCCCGCGACCTCGATGGCCGCACCGAGCGCTCGCCCGACACGTTCGGTCATCTGGTCGATCACTTTCCGCGGCCCGGCGTCGAGCTCGCCGCCGCCGATCGACAGCCAGCCGAGCGTGACGTCCTCGTTCGCGATGCGGAAGTGCGCCGCCGCCCGCTCGGCGGACGGCATCGTCGTGCCGCGCGTGATCGCGCAGGGGCGTTGCAGCGCGTCGTCGATCCATCGTTGGGCCGTGTGGATGATCCGATCCGGGTCGAGCTCGCCGAGCAGGACGCTCGTCAGCTCGGCCAGGAGCGCGTATTCGTTCGCACGTGCCCGCTCGCTGTCCAGCTCGGCGGCGAGGTGATCGACGCGCTGCTCGAGGCTGGTGATCCGCGACTCCTCGAGCGCTGCGTTGCGATCCTGTTTCTTCACGTGGGTTCCTCGTCCGCCTCGCCATTAGTCTGCCCGGGGCCACGGAGATCGGGATCACACACTTGACTGAGAGCATGCCGGAGGACGCTGATCAGGCCGTGCTGCGCACGACCGTGTCGGTCCGCCCGGAAGGACAGGTGATCGTCCGCGTGACCGGTGAGCTCGATCTCGGCAGCGTGACCGAATTCCTTGCCGCGATCGACGAAGCCATCGACCGAGACCCTTCGTCGATCGAGCTCGACCTCGGCGACCTGGCGTTCATGGATTCGTCGGGGGTCGGCGCCTATGTGGACGCGTTCCGCCGCGCCCGGGCCCGGAGCGTGATTCTCGAGATCGGTGACCGTTCCCCGCCGGTCGAGCGGGTGCTCGAGCTCTCCGGCGTCGAGGAGGCGCTCGCACAGGAGAACCGGTCGAACTAGTGCAGGGTCAGACGGGGCTCAGCGGTCGAGCCTGACCTCGAACCAGATCCTCTTGCGTCCGCCGGGCAAGTGTTCGGTGCCCCACAGAGCCGCGAGCCGGTCCACCAGGCGCAAGCCACGTCCCTGCAGCGCGGTGCCATCTTCCGGCTGCACTCGCGGGGCATCTGGGGTCCCGTCCGTGACGGCGACCTGCACCCGGGTTTCGGACGCCGCCACCTCGATGTCCGGTGCGCTGCAGGCATGGACGATCGCGTTCGTGACGAGTTCGCTCGTCAACAGCTCCACCACCTCGATCTTCTCGTCCGGCACCCGGTGGCTCTCGAGCGTCCGGCGCACCTCGTGGCGGGCCGCGGCGACGGATCGCGGGTCACGATCGAGATGCCAACGACGCGGGAGACCTACGGGCGGTGAAGAGCTGATGCTGACTTGCGTACCCGCTTGTGGTGGTGCAGGAAACCCGTCGACGGGCGATCAGCGCACGTCGAGGACCTCGAGCAGCCCGCTGATCTCGAGTGTCCGCCGGATCGCCTGCGATGGGTGGACGAGCGACACTTTGCCGTCCTCTTCCCGCAATCGGCGGTGGAGCGCCAGCAGCACGCTGAGTCCGACCGAGTCGATGAACGTCACGTCGGTGGCGTCGAGGGTGAAGCGCCGAACGCCCTCGTTGTAGAGGTGGCTGAGATGGTCGCGGAGGGAGGGCGCAAGGCCGAGATCGAGCTCGCCCCACAGGGCGACGGTCGCGGCATCGCCGTCGATCGTCGTCGGCCACTGGTTCTCGTCGTCGATGCCGGCGTCCTGGCCTTCCGTACCGTTCGGCGGAGATGCCACATCCGCTCCATGATCCTGCCCCCGGCCGCCGGCGCCGGCAGTCGACCCTTGCGTGTTGCCGTCGTCACCCACAGGAGCGGTCCACGGTGTCGGTGGGCGCCCGGATGCCTGCCCGATGAACTCGTTGAGGAACCAAGTGCGATAGGCCAGCACGATCGGCGGGGATGTCAACGTGACGAGGTGCTCTCCGGCCGAGCAGTACTCGTCGGCCTCCTCGAGTGACGCCATCAACCGTCGGCAGGCTCCGTCGATCTCGCGCGGCACCTGGTACACGAGATCGACCGACTTGCCGCCGCGCTCGCGAGCCTCTTCGAGCACGGCACGCGGCTGGTCGCCGAATTGCTGGAACCGCTCCGACAGCTCGTCGATGAGCGTCAGCAGCCGTACGGGGACGGTCTCGGCGGCGCGGTCGGACTGGCGGATCAACTCGAACTCGCGGAACAGCGCGTCGTAGTGCGCGTTCGTCCGCCGCTGCACGTCGATCGGCAGTGACAGCAGACGAACTTCGATGAGCCGCTCTTCGCTCACCGCGTCACCCTTTCCTGCATCGGAACCTCGAACCAGACCGCCTTCCCGTCCGCCCGCTCCTCGATGCCCCATCGATCCGCGGCTGTGTCGACCATCGTCAGCCCTCTTCCTGTCACTGAGTCCGGGGCGTAACGCTTGATCGCAGGGATGACCGGGCTCTGGTCGGTGACGGTGACGCGCACGCACTTTGCTCTCGTCCGCAGCGAGATCTCGAGCGGTGTGCGCGCATGCAGCACCACGTTGGACACCAGCTCGGACACGAGCAACACGACCAACCCGACGTCCGTGTCGACGTCGAGCAGCGCGCGTTCGCACGAACCGTCGAGCCGCTCGCGCGCTCCTCGGCTCGGGGGGGAGCATCAGTCGTTCGTCGATGTCCATGCTGTTAGCCACCGACCGATCGCACGGTCAGCGAAGACCGACGGTAGTTCCCGCCGCGCCGCACCCAGCGGACTCTCGTGCCGCTCACGTGGGTATGCTCGCCCATGCCTGAGCATCACCATCGTGTGCATCATCCTGATCCGTCGCAACCCCATGCGGACGTGACCGAGGAAGAGCTCGAAGAGCTCGACGAACAAGCGGCTGAGCACAACCCCGACAAGACCACCCGCCGGGAAGTCCTCGAGCTCGAGCTCGAGGAGGAGGGGATCTCCGATCTGGGCGCGGACATCGGCGACGAGATGCCCTGATTCCCTCGGGTATCCCGTCCACCGCCGTTCGTCGTTCGAGCTGTCCGCGCCCGCGCAAGCGAGGTCAGTCCACGTATTCGTCGCGGACGACGCGCCGGCGAGTACCACCGGCGGCGACTGCGTTACCGCGTCCGAAGCCGCCCCAGGTGTTCCAGAAGATGAGAGACACGACCAGGCCGATGGCGCCGATGACCATGAGGATCACCCCGACGGCCTGCAGGTCGACTTGGTTCGTCTGCCAATTGACGGCGAATTTCAGGATTGCACCTACCGCGATGAGGAAGATGCTCGTACCGAGACCCATTGGGATCGTCCTCCGACTCGACTGCACCGCCAGTACCCCGCTGGCGTCTTGTCCAACCGCCCGCCTCGCGGGTTTCCGGCCGATGAGGTCGGGGTATCGAACTCCTACATGCCTTCCGAGCACCCGCGTCACGCGTTCGTCGAGCAGGCCACCGAGCAGCAGGGCGAGCTTCCACCGCAATCCGTGCCCGTGAACATGTACGAGGCCGGCGACGCGATCGTGATCGTGGCGCCGTTGCCCGCAGTGTCTCCCGACGACGTCACCATCACCGTGGACGGCGGGTCGGTCGTGATCGAGGCGGCGCTGCGCTCGGCCGCCCCGAAGGACTACCTGCTGCACGAGTGGCGCTACGGCGGCTACCGCCGTGAAGTGTCCCTGCCCCCGGGCTACGGCGGCCGCGGTGAGGCCAGCTTGGCGAACGGCCAGTTGGCGGTGCGAGTGCTGCGCGACGAATCGACCGAGACGTCGGGACCAGTCGTGTTCCGACCCGTCGCGCCCTAGCTCGACCGGGCGCCCGTCGGCCGGTCGCCTTCGAGCGCGACGCGCTCCATGCGCCTCCGCTCATCGCCGTAGTCGAGCAGGGCGTAGTGCATGGTGCAGCGGTTGTCCCAGAAGGCGACGTCGCCGGCGGACCAGTGCCAGCGCAGTTGGAGCTCGGGGCGGGTCGCCAACTCGTAGAGCATCCCCAGCAGTGCATCGCTCTCGGTTCGGCGCAAGCCGTCGATCTTGACGGTGAAGAGCGGGTTCACGAACACGCTCGGCCGTCCTGTCTCCGGATGCACGCGGATCACCGGATGGTGTGCGGGCTCCGCGGCGGCCGTTGCCGCGGCGGCCGATTTCTCGCTGGTGTTGTCGCGCGCCGCGAAGTACCCGCCGGCCTTGGTCGCGGAGTGTGTCGCCGTCAATCCGCTCAGGAACGATCGCATCGGCGAGGACAACGACGCGTATGCGGCCGCCATGTCGGCCCAGATGGTGTCGCCACCGACCTCGGGCACGACGACGGCGTGGAGCATCGCGCCCAGCGGCGGTTCGTCCTGGAACGTCAGATCGCTGTGCCAGATGTCGGCGCGCGCACCTTCCTCGGAGTCGAGCGACAGGATCTCCGGATGGCCCTCCACGCTCGGCTCGACGGGATGCGCGGGTGTGAGCTCGCCGAACCTTGCCGCGACGCGCGCTTGCGAGGTCGGGTCGAGCGTCTGCTTGCGAAAGAGCAGCACCTTGTGCTCGAGCAGCGCGGCGCGGATGCCGGCGATCGTCGGCTCGTCGAGCGGGGACGACAGGTCGACGCCACCGACCTCGGCGCCGAGCACGGTGGTGAGCGGCGTGACTGCGAGCTGCGGCATTTCCCGACGTTACGCGCTGCTCCGGTTCCTAGTCTCGGCCGATGCCGATCGTTCCCGATACGAAGGACTGGACGTGGGTGCTCGACCGGCCGTGTCCCGAGTGCGGGTTCGAGGCGTCGAGCGTGGATGTGGAGAACGTCGCCGAACCGGTGCGGGCGAACGCGCTGGCGTGGCGGCGCCTGCTCGATGACCCGCGGGTGCGCGAGCGTCCGTCGGACGGCACGTGGTCGGCGTTGGAATACGCGTGCCACGTGCGCGACGTGTTCGAGCTCTACGACGAGCGACTCGAATTGATGCTCGAACAGGACGATCCGCTGTACCCCAACTGGGATCAAGACGCGACCGCGGTCGAGCAGCGGTACGACCGCCAATCGCCGGACCGGGTGGCCGACGAGTTGGAGTCCGCCGCGTCCGCGATCGCCGCCCGCTTTGAGACGGTGTCAGGGGCGCAGTGGCAGCGGACGGGACGCCGCAGTGACGGCGCGTCCTTCACCGTCGGGACGTTCGCGCGGTACTTCGTCCACGATCCGGTCCATCATCTCCACGACGTCGCCCGCGGGTACGAGACCCTCGCGAGTGGATCGCACGGGCAGTCGCCGACTTGACGATCTGGATGCACGTGCGACGCTGGAAGGACGGCGGTCACATGAGCGGGTTCGAGAGCTTGATGACGTTGAACATCGCTCCGGCGGGATCGGCGACGACGGCGAAGCGCCCCGGTTCGATGTCCATCGGTGGCATCACGGATGCTCCGCCGAGGTCGTTGATCCGCTCGACGGCCTTGTCGGTGTCGTTGACGGAGAAGTACACGCCCCAGTAGTTCGGCGCCTCTGCCGGTAGGCCTGGAGGCCTCGCCATGATCCCGGCCACGGAATGATCGCCGAGCTTCGACTCGGTGTAGGCGCCTTGGCCTTCGCCGTAGGTCTCGGACGCCCAACCGAACACGGCGTCGTAGAAAGCCTTCGCCGCGTCGACATCGGCGGTGACGAGCTCCGCCCACGAGAAGGTGTTGGGCTCGTTCACGATCGCGGCGCCCTTGTGCTGCTTGGGCTCCCACAATCCGAACACGGCGCCGGTCGGATCGGCGGCGATCGCCATCCGTCCGACCTCCATAACGTCGAATGGCGGCATGAGCAGTTGGCCACCGTTGCTCGTGATCGAGGCGGCCGTGTCGTCTGCGCTGTCGACATTGATGTAGACGGTCCAGTACGGCGGCCCCGGGTTCTGTTGCGGGCCGAGGCCGGCCACGGGCTTCCCGCGGAGGTGGGCGATGGAGTAGCCACCTGCCTCCGGCGGCCCTTCTTGGATCTCCCAACCGAACAGATCGCTGTAGAAGGTGCGCTCCTTCGCCATGTCGGCAGTGCCGAGATCGATCCAGGAAGGCACGCCGTTCTGGTACGAGTCGATCTCCATCTGGTGACCTCATCTCCGCTGTCGTTTGGCGGGGATCTGTCTCAGCGCGGGCCTCCGTCGGTGCGACATCGTGACGCCATGGAAGTCTCGGAGCTCATCGACGCCGTCCGCCGGGAAGGCGATCGCATGGCGACAGCCGCGGACAGGGCGGGCGCGGATGCGCCGATCCCGTCGTGTCCCGAGTGGTGCATGCGTGACCTCGTCCGACATCAAGCTGAGGTGCATCGCTGGGCGACGGCCATCGTGCGCGACCAGTTGCAGGGTCCAGATGTCGCGGTCCCGCCACCTCCGGACGACGATGAAGAGCTCGTGGCGTGGTTCCGCGACGGCTGTGTCGCCCTCGTCGGCGTGCTCGGCTCCGCCGATCCCGATCTCGATTGCTTCGCCTTCCTACCGGCGCCGTCGCCGCTGCACTTCTGGGCCCGACGGCAGGCGCACGAGACCGGCATCCATCGAGTCGACGCGGAAGGCGCCGTCGGACCGATCACGGCGTTCGACGCCGCTGTCGCGGTCGACGGCATCGAAGAGATGTTGTACGGGTTCGCCAGCCGGTCCCGCAGCAAGTTGCGTTCGACGACATCGCGCTCGCTCGGATTGCACGCGCGCGACGCCGGCGACGCGTGGCACGTGGCAATCGACGCTGATCGCGTCGAGGTCACGCGGTCGGACAGCGCCGCCCTCGACGCCGAGTGCATGGTGCGCGCCGCCGCGTCGGACCTGTTCATGCTGCTGTGGAACCGGGCGCCACGGTTCGCGGGGGACATCAGCGGCGACGCCGGCGTGCTCGATCTGTGGCGCGACACGATGCAGATCCGATGGGCCTGATGCCGTGACCTAGTACGCGCAACCCGTCGGAGCACGGCAGGCTCGAGCGATGTAAAGGCGATGGTGCGCGTGAACGGGAAGGGGAGCGTTGAAACGACTGCGCGGCTCAGCTGAGTGGCGGCTCGGCGGCGCGCTGTACGCCGCGAGCCGCCGCCTCACGATCACGTGGTGGTTGCTCGTCATCGTGCGTGGTCTGCTTCCCGCCGCGTTCGCGATCGCGATGGGTGTGCTGGTCTCGGCGGTCGAACGCGGCGACTCGCTGGTGTTGCCGCTCACGGCCATCGGCGTGACGTTCATCGCGCTGCAATCGCTCGGACCCGTGCACGACGCGGTCTCGGCGAACTTGGGCGCAGTCGGCTCGTCGTGGCTGCACGATCGTCTGCTGCACGCATGTGTCGGTCCGCCGGGGCTCGCCCATCTCGAGCAACCGGATCTCGCAGACGAACTGGCGAGCGCGCGCGACTTCGACATGGGATTGACCGGTCCGAACATGACCGTCTCGATGCCGAACATCGGTGGCGGGATCGCCATGTTCGCGGGCGGCGTGGCACAGGCGCTGCTGCTGTTCGGGTATCGCTGGTGGGCGCCCCTGCTCGTCGGCGGAGCGTGGGCCTCGACCCATCACTTCTTGAAATCAGGAGCGATCTGGCGCGCTCGCGCGTCCGAGGAGGTCGTCGAGCAACAGCGTCGCGCCGGTTACGCATACCGCCTCACGGTCGACGCGTCGGCGGCCAAGGAGCTGCGGTTGTTCGGGCTGGCGGACTGGGTGGTGAATGGGTTCGCTGCGCTTCGTCATCGCATCCTCGATCGTTCGTGGGCCGAGCGACGTCTGAGCTATCGCGACACGCGCTGGGCGATCGTCATCGTGACGGTCGCGAACGCGTTGTTCTTCTGGTCGCTCGCACGAGACGCGAACGCCGGCCACGTGGGCGTCGGTTCGCTCGTCGTGTTCGCGCAGGCGGCGATCGGCGCCAGCGCGCTCGCGTTCGGCGAGTTCGACTGGTGGTTGCGAACGAGCGCGCAGCCGGTTCCGGCCGTGCTTGCATTGGCCGACCGCATGGGGCCGGTCGGAGCGCTTCCATCGGGATCCGTCGACGCGTCCGGCCTTCCCGTGCACGAGATCCGGTTCGATGCGGTGCGGTTCAGCTACCCGACGAGCTCGCAGCTCGTGCTGGACGGCTTCGACCTCACCATCCCTGCCGGTCGGTCGCTCGCGATCGTCGGGCAGAACGGGGCGGGCAAGACGACGCTCGCCAAGCTGCTCTGCCGGATGTACGACCCAACTGCCGGCACGGTGCGGGTGGATGGCGTGGACCTGCGGGAACTCGACCTGGGCTCGTGGCGGTCGCGCATCGCCGCGGTCTTCCAGGACTTCGTGCGTTACGAGCTCTCGCTGCGCGAGAACGTCGCACCGGCGGGCGCGTCAGACGACGACGTTCGTGCCGCGCTCGACATGGCGCGCGCCGGTGAGCTCGCCGGGCTCGATGTGACGTTGTCGCGTGCGTACGAGGACGGTACGGACCTGTCCGGGGGACAATGGCAGCGCGTCGCGCTCGCGAGGGCGTTGTGCGCAGTGCAACTGGGCGCCGGAGTGATCATCCTGGACGAGCCGACGGCCCAGCTCGACGTGCGGGGCGAGGTCCAGATCTTCGAGCGATTGCTCGCCGCGACGCGCGGCTGTACGACGATCCTCATCTCGCACCGGTTCTCGACGGTTCGGCTCGCTGACCGCATCTGTGTGGTCGAAGCGGGGCGCGTCGTCGAGCTCGGTTCGCACGACGAGTTGATGGCCCAAGGCGGTCGGTACAAGACGATGTTCGAGCTCCAGGCAGCGCGTTTCGACGCAACGGACACGATTCCGCTCGACGCGGAGCCGATCCCATGATGAGCCTTCGCGTCGGAATGGAGGACGAGGAGCTTCCCGGCATGTGGCGATCGCTCGGCAACGCGATGCGTCTTGCGTACCGAGCCGAGCCGAAGCTGTTGACGATCGCGTTCCTTCTCGTCACGTTGTCGTGGCTTCCCGACGCGTTCAGTGCGCTGTGGCTCAAGATGCTCATCGACGGTTCGCTCGACGGCAACCACTCGACGGTCGCGTGGGCGGCCATCGGACTCGCGCTCGCCGCGACGGCTGGGTGGCTGCTTCGAACCATCGGCAGCCGCATCGAGATGCGGTTCCGCGACCGCGCCACCATCGAAGTCGAGGCGCACGTCGCCAACCTGCAGGCGTCGGTTGCCGGCATCGAGCATCACGAGCGCCCTGCCTACCTCGACCGGTTGCAGCTGCTGCGCGAGCAGGTGTTCCTGCTCAACCACATCTACAGCTCGTTGATGGGTTCGATCGGTTCGATCGGACGGCTCGCGATCACGCTGGTGCTGCTGGGCTCGATCCATCCGGCGCTGGTGCTACTCGGCGTGTTCGCGATCCCGACGGTCGTCGTGTCGGCGCGTCGGGCTGCAGTCGAGCGGCGCGCCGAAGAGCACGCCGCACCTGGCATGCGGTTGTCGCGGCACTTGTTCGACCTCGGTACGTCCGCCGGTTCGGGCAAGGAGATCCGGGTCGATCGGACGAGTGACATCGTCGCGGCGCGCCGGACCGAGGCGTGGCAGTCGTGGTACGACATCGTCGCGGCGGCGCGTTGGCGGAGTGCGTTGTGGCAGTCGCTGGCGTGGACGGTGTTCGGTCTCGCGTACGTCGGTGCTGTTGTGTTCGTCGCGTCCGGGTTGCACGCGCCGCCCGGCGACGTCGTGCTCGCGCTGGCCGCGGGCGCCAACCTGTCCCGCTATCTCGGCGTCACCGTCGGTCAGGCGGAGTTCCTCCGGTGGACGCTCGACGCCGCGCAACGACTCGTGTGGCTCGAGGAGTACGCCGAGCGCCACCGTGACCGCGCCGACACGCCGGTGCCGGCACGGCTGTCCCGGGGCATCCGCCTCGATCACGTGTCGTTTCGCTACCCGGACACCGAACGACTCGTGCTCGAGGACGTCGACATCGAGTTGCCGGCGGGATCGGTCGTCGCGTTGGTCGGCGAGAACGGTGCCGGCAAGTCGACGCTGGTGAAGTTGCTGTGCCGGTTCTACGAGCCGACGCAAGGGCGCGTGAGCGTCGACGATGTCGACCTGTCTCGGCTGCGCGCCGCCGAGTGGCGCGAGCGGTTGTCGGGTGCGTTCCAGGACTTCTTCCGATTCGAGTACGAGGCGCGACGCACCATCGGAGTCGGCGACCTCGAGCAGTTGGACAACGACCCCGTGGTCGAGATGGCAGTGGCGCGGGCGGGCGCAGGTGACGTCGTCGAGCGGATGCCGCACGGGCTCGACACCCAACTCGGACCAACGTGGCGCGACGGTGTCGAGTTGTCGATCGGGCAGTGGCAGAAGCTCGCGCTGGCGCGCGGGTTCATGCGCGAGCGCCCGTTGCTGTGCGTGTTGGACGAACCGACCGCCGCGCTCGACGCCGAGACCGAGCATGCGTTGTTCGAACGATTCGCCGCTGCGTCTCGTGAGGCGAGTGCGGACGGGCGCATCACCGTCCTCGTGTCGCACCGGTTCTCGACCGTGCGCATGGCCGATCTCATCGTCGTCCTCGACGGTGCGCACGTCGTCGAGTGCGGCTCGCACGACGACCTCATGTCGAACCACGGCCTCTACGCCGAGCTGTACACGATGCAAGCCGCCGCCTACCGCTGACCCGCCGCCCGGTGCCCCCTCCTCCTCGTGCCCCGGTGCCTCCCCTCCTCCTCGTCCCCCGGTGCCTCCCCTCCTCACATTGATGGCACGCCGACCGGATTCGGTCGCTACGGCATCACAGAACGGCGTGCCTGCGGACGTGTGAAGGCTGAGCCACCAAATCGGTGGCTCAGCCTTCACAGAAGCGTCAGCGGGGAAAGGCGTAGCCGAGCTGCCCGAGCTTCAGCAGGATCTCCGACGCGACACCGGCCGGATCGCTGACGACCCGTTCCCACGTGAATCGGAGGATCGTCCATCCGGCGAGCACGAGCTGGTTGGCGCGGTGGTTGTCGTACGCAAGGGACTCCTTGGCGGCGCGTTGCTGGTAGCCGTCGACCTCGATCGCGAGCATCACCTCGGGATAGGCGAAATCGATGTAGTAGGTCTTCCGGCCGATCCGCACCTCGTATTGGTACTGATACGGCGGCAGCCCGAGACGCGCCGGCCCGATGTGGAACCGGAACTCGAGCACTGACTCTGGTGGACGATCGCCGATCGACAAGAGATCGAGCGCCCGACGTGCCGTCACGATGCCGGTCCGACCGTTGACCGCGAACCGATCAACCGTCGATCGGACATCGGCGACTGTGAACAGCCGGAGCTGCCGGCCGCGGATGATTGCGTCCGCGACCTCGATCGGGCTGACCACGACGCCGAGATCGAGCACGGTGATGAGTGGGTTGACCACGCGGATCTGTTCACGAGTGCTGAGCATCGACTGCCGGAGCGCTCGTGATCGGTGGACCGTCGCGCCTTCGATCACACGCGGGCGCGAGTACGGGACGGCGACCTCGGGCTCGGCCGGATGCTCGTCACGCATCCGCCACACGGCGGCGGCCGATCGCGCCCAACCTCCGCAACACCGTCCGCCGGCGGCCACGGCAGCGGCTAGTTCCTGAAGCTGTGATTGAGGGAAGGCGGGGTCCAAGTAGACGCCTTGGTGGCGACGAATGAGCGTTCCGTCCGCGCAGCATCGGTCGGTTTGTCGCTGCGAGAGGTTCAGCTCGGAACGGATCGTGACTCCGTGGTGCCTGGTGGCGCGACGGATCTCTCGCAAGGTTTCGGCAGTTGCCATGGGTATCCCCCTGATACGTCGACTCAGGGGGAAGATCGAGCACGTTACGTGACGCCACGGGGTCCGGCGCGAGCTCCTTCTGGGATGGCTGACCCACCGATTCGGTCGCTCAGCCTTCACGGTTCGCGACGCGGCGCCTTCTGGGATGGGTCAGCGACCGTATTCGGTAGCTGTGCCATCAATGTGAGTGTCGGGCGCGGGGCGGCGGGCGTCGGGGCGTGCCGGGGCGTGCCGGGGCGGGCGGCGGGGTCCGGGCGGCGCGGTCCGGTGGTCAGTGGGGGAGGGCGGCGGCTTGGAGGGCGGCGGAGGCGGCGGCTTTGGTGGCGACGTTCGTGTCCCGGGCCAGGCGGTAGAGCCCCGGGATCTTCCACGGACGGGGGAGGAGGTACTTGGCCGCTTCCCACACGTTGCCCGTCCCGTCCGGGTTGGCCATCGCGAGCACCGAGTTGTCGACCGGGCCTCCGACGAGATCACTGATCGCCCGGAAAGCGGTCCACGGGCGGCCTTTCGCCTCGCACACGGCCGCCACCGCGGCGGTCTCCATGTCGCACGCGGCGATGCCATCGACCACCAGCGCGGTCGGATCGACGGTGAGGTCGTCCGACGTACGGATGCGTCCGCTCAGAACTGCGTCACCCAACGGCGCGGACCGGTACTCCTGTCCGGTGGCGGCGTCGATCACCACTTCCGGCACGAGCACGTCGCCGATCTTCGTCGTCGACGGCACGCCGCCGGCGATGCCGACCACCACGACATGGTCGACGTCGTGATCGCGCAACAGTCGCTCGGTCGCGTCCGTCGCCGCCTGCATGCCGATCAACGTCAACGTCGCGACGACCGACGTGTCGCCGAAGGTCCCGCGGTACACGTCCGCATCGCGCTGCAACGACAACATCCGCACGAGTGGACGCAACTCGGGCTTCATCGGCGCGAGGAACCCGATCGTGCGGACAGCCGACACGGCCGAAGACTACGGGTTCAGCTCGGAAGCGTCCGGCAGACCGTCAGCCGCAACGAGCAGTTGTGCGATGTGGTGTTCCCCCGCGTCGGTGGGATGCAGCGTCTGCATCATCGTCGCTGCGTCCCATCCCCGGTTCGTCTCGATCACGCGCACGTTCGGTAACCCGACCGCTGCGCGGTCGACCATCGCGTTCCACGCGTCGACGGTCGCGTTCGACAACGAGTGGTCGTACAACGCGTAGTCCGACTCGGGCGGGTAGCCCTGCTTCACCACGAAGATCGTCGCGACGCGGCCGAGCCGATCGAGCATCGACCGAAACACTGGCTCGGATGCCTGGATTCCGCTGTTCGGGTCGGTCCGCGTCTGGAACATGCTGTTCGTGAGCGCATCAAGGACAACGATCGCCGGTTGTGAGCGCCAGGTCGCGTCGATCGACGCGGCGACGTCCTGGATAGTGGCGCCGTCCTTCCCGTAGTTGTGAAACTCACTGGGCTGCAACGCGCGGTCGAACTGCTCGATGTAGCGCTTCCCGGGCGTGTTGACGACGTCGCTGGCCAGGTAGCTCGTGCCATAGGCGTACAGCGCCGGTCCGCGTGACGTCCGGTTACCGACGAGCGCCAGCCCGAACGCGCCGAGCACCACCGCGATCGCCACGATGGTGCCGATCGTGGCGACACTGGTGTGGCCGCCCTGACGCTGGGTGGAAATCTCCGGACCTCCCACATCTCGTGGATGCCCCCGTGCTCGCCACCGCAATCACTGAACGTTGCGTCTCGGCGGCGGCGCCGGCAATGAATCCAACACCCAGTTGAGCACGGTCGGTGCATCCTTTGGGTTCACGTGTACGCCGTCGTTACTCGTGTAGCCGGCACAGTCGCCGTTGGGTCCGGCGGGGCACAACAGGTTGGCGAGGTCGATGACGGGAACCTTGAGCGTGGTCGCGAGCGCCTGTAGTCCGCTCCGGATGCACGCCATACGGGCGCGGTAGTCGTCGGGCACCGAGTACGTCACCTTCGAACCTGACCACGAGGGAAGCGCCAGCACGACCTGGCCCACGTGTTGGCGCAGGTACGCGATGCGCGACGTGACGTCGTCGGTGTACCAGGTCATCGAGTCGCACGGTCCCACCCACTGACCGTTGATGAACCGATCCATGTACGGCGCCTGCCCGATCATGAGGATCGCGAGGTCGACCGGATGGGCGGGACTCTCGACGACAGGTGGGTACGACTGCGGCCATTCCTGGCAGTCGGACGGCGGGTACAGCTTCTTCCCACGGCGATCGCGGGCGACCGGAAGATTGACTGCGCCGTCGCACGCTTCGTGCGCGCCGTTGTCGACGGTGATGTCGGTTCGAACGTACGAGCTCGCGGCATCCCGGAGCAGCCAGTCAGGTACCGAGTCGCCGAGCATGGCCACGGTCAGCGGTCGCGGGGGCGGCGGGACAGTGGGTGCCGTGACCGCTACGGCCGACGGACCCGACGACGGACCCGACGACGGACCGGATGGCGTCGCGGTCGCGACGGGCGTGAGCTGCGCGGCCGCGAGGACGGTCGTGCGCGGCCCGTGGCTCGACGGTGCCGCCGGGATCAACAACGCGACGGCGACCAGCACGGTGAAGACACCGGCCGCGGCAGTCGCGAACAGCGGACGGGTGCGCGCCAGCACGCGCTTCGTGCGCACCGGCTGCTCGATGGCGCGGAACACCACGGCCGACAACACGAACGTCACCGTGAGGCGAGCCGCGGAGAGCCACAAGCCGTCGAGGCCGGTGCTGTCCTGCGTCATCACGAGGAACACCGGCCAGTGGATCAGGTACACCTCGTAGCTCACCCGCCCGACCCAAACGACCGGCCCGTACGAAAGCGCCGCGCGCAAACGGCTCGCCGGCTGCAGGCCGATGATGACGCCGACGGACAGCAGCGCGAACAAGGGCAGTCCACCCTGGTACGCCCAACCGTGGTCGGACGGCGTGATCACCGCGAGCACCACGATCGCCGAGAGGCAGACGGGCGCGAGCACTGAAAGACGCGCCGGGATCGAGCGCCGGAAGATCACCGCCGCGAGCGCGGCGCCGGCGAGGATCTCCGTGAAGCGCGACCAGGACGCGTAGTACACGGCGTCGGGTCCGAGCAGCCGCGCGGTCAACACTGCGCCGATCGAGAACGCGACGTAACTCGACACGAGCACGCCGGCGACCGGCCGGCGTTTGCGCGCACACCACGCGGTGATGGCCGTCATCGTGAGAGGCCACAGCCAGTAGAACTGCTCCTCGATCGCCAACGACCAGAAGTGCGCCACCGGCGACGGCGCTCGGAACAGGTCGGCGTACGACTGGTTCGCGAGCAGCTTCTGCCAGTTGGTCACCTGCAGCAGCGCGCCGATGATGTCCGACCGAGGCGTGTTCGCCATGGCGGGAGCGCCGAGCGCCACGAGCACCGAGATGCCGGTCAGGCACACCAGCGACCCGGGCAGCAGCCGCCGCACCCGTCGGGCGTAGAAGGCCCGGGCGCGGATCGACCCTTGCCGGACGCGCTCGTCGAGCAGCAATGACGTGATCAGGAACCCCGAGAGCGTGAAGAACACCGAGACGCCGAGGTAGCCGCCTGGCATCCAGCTGTAACCGAGGTGAAACAGCAGGACGAGCACGATCGCGAGCGCCCGGACACCGTCGAGTGCCGGTTGGTAGGCAAACGTACGGCTTGGTCCCGTACCGCGGCTTATTTGCAAGGCCCCCTGACGGCAACTGCTTCACCCCTGCTCGCCCCCGAGTCACGAAGTTCTGCCACGGACGGACCCCGCGCCACAAGTGTTGCTCCCCGGTTTTCATCCAAGTGGCATGGTGGCCCCGGATGTCAGCCGATGGACGAGTGACTCGTTCCGACCTGAACGAAGTGAGTGATGCCGGCCTCGTCCTGCGGGTGAGCCGCTACCAGCAGGACGCGCTGGCCGAGGCGTACCGGCGCCACGCGGGCGCCGTCTTCGGTCTCTCACGCCGTCTCCTGGGCGACGCGGCGATGGCGGAGGAGATCGTCCAGGAGGTGTTCCTCCGGTTCTGGAACGAGCCCGAGAAGTACGACCCGGGCCGCGGCTCGCTGCCGCGCCTATCTGCTCGCCCAATGTCACGGCCGCTCGGTGGACCGCCTGCGAGCCGAGTCGTCCCGGCGCCAGCGCGAGGAGCGCGAGCTGCGCCGGTCGGCCGAGGCGGGTTACGACGTCGAACACGAGGTGTGGGACCTCGAGGTCGCGTCGATCGTGAAGGATGCGATGGTCAAGCTGCCGAGCGAGGAACGCGCGGCCATCGAGCTCGCGTACTTCGGCGGCAAGACGTACCGCGAAGTCGCGATCGTGCTGGAACAGCCGGAGGGCACGATCAAGAGCCGGATCCGTTCCGGGATGCGGCGCATGCGAACGGAGCTGGCAAAGTCGGGCGTCGGCATCGCGGGAGACGAAGCGTGAGCGAGCTCGCACACGAGGAGGTCGAAGAGCTGCTCGGCGCGTACTGCCTCGATGCGGTTGACCCCGACGAGCGCGAGGCGATCGAGTCGCATCTCGCTGAATGTCCTCGTTGTCGAGCGGAGGTCGCGGAGCTGCGCGAGGTCGCCGCGCTGATGGGCAACAACGACGTCGAAGCGCCCGACGGTCTGTGGGACCGCATCGCCGGTGCCATCGACGACGTCCCACCGCCGATGCGGCTGGATGTTCGCAGGCGCGCGCGCGACGTCGTGCCGCTCGTCCTGTCGGCCGCGGCAGTCATCGCGATCCTGGTGCTCGGCTGGCAGGTCATCGAACTACGCCAAGACAACGACCGTGTGCAGAGCCAGCTCGCGGCGGCGGACGCGACTCGTTCGGCACTCAACGAGGTCAACGTCGCCATGCTCGACCCGAACACTCGGGTCGCGCGGCTCGAAGGCGCGGGCAACATCGCGCGCGTTCGCGGTGATCACCGACCAAGGAAGTGGCTATCTGGTCGCCGCCGGGATGCCGCAGCTGGAGTCGGGCATCTACGAGGTGTGGAGCGCAGACAGCAACGGTGCCTTGACGGCTCGAGGGTCGCTGACGCAACCCGGCATCGCGAGATTCGATGCCAGTGGCGATGTCGCGCAGGTGCTCGTGACCGTCGAGCAGTCGTATGTCCCACAGCCGACCACCGCGCCGATCATGAA
The DNA here is from genome assembly GCA_963721305.1 of uncultured Acidimicrobiia bacterium. Taxonomy (GTDB): domain Bacteria; phylum Actinomycetota; class Acidimicrobiia; order Acidimicrobiales; family JACDCH01; genus DATAES01. The sequence continues at coordinate 603,066 of CAVRIR010000005.1, read as the reverse complement.
GGGCACCGTGGTCTGAGTCGCGGGGTCGCGTTCCGCTCGCCCCCGAGCGGTTACGGCAGGGTGAGCGAGAGCTGCTCGGCCGGCAGCGCTCGTCCCCACAGGAAGCCCTGACCCAGATCGCATCCGAGGCTCGCCAGTTTTCGAGCTTGGTCGAGCGTGTTGACGCCCTCGCCGATGACGGTGATGCCGAGTGAGTGCGCGAGCGCGACGACGGCAGCGATGATCGCCGCGTCCTCGCTCTCGTCCTCGGCCAATCCATTGACGAAGGAACGGTCGATCTTGAGCGAGTCGAAGTGGAACCGGCGCAGGTTGCTCAAGCTCGAATACCCCGTGCCGAAGTCGTCGATGGCCAGGTGCACCCCGAGCTCGTGGAGCTGATCGAGCGTTCGTCGCGCTTGCGCTTCGTCGCCCATCAACGCCGTCTCTGTGACCTCGAGTGCGAGCGCGTCCGCGGCGAGGTGGTTCGCACGAAGCGCGTCACGCACGACGTGCGCGATGTCGTCGTCGTTCAACTGCCGTGCAGACACGTTCACCGCGACCTGTAGGTGCGCGAAGGTCTCAGATTGCCGCCAGCGACGAACATCCGCGCACGCGGTATCGACTACCCAACGACCGATCGAGGAGATCAACCCCGTCTCCTCGGCGACCGGGATGAACTCGTCGGGCATCAGGAGCCCTCGAGTGGGGTGCTGCCACCGCACGAGCGCTTCGGTCGCGACGACGCGGCCGTCGGTGAGGCGCACGACCGGTTGATGATGGAGCCGAAGCTCGCCGTTCTGCAGCGCGGCCCGCAGGCCGTTCTCGACCTCGAGGTGGTGCACGGCCCGCAGCCGCGACTCCTCGTCGAACACCTCGACCCGCCCGCGTCCCTTCTCCTTCGCACGGTTGAGCGCGACGTCGGCGTCTCGGAGCAGAGACTCCGGCGTGTCGTCCGAGCCACGCGACAGCGCGATCCCGATGGTGGCGGTGAGATGGACGTCATGACCTTCGACGCTGAGTGGCTCACGAGCGCTCTCGACGAGCCGCCTCGCCATGGCGAGCGCGTCGCTCTCGTTGCGCAGACTCTCGCAGCACACGGCGAACTCTGCGCCTGCCATCCGGGCCACGGTGTTCGTCGATCCGCTGGACCGTTCGAGGAGCTGGCCGACCGCGGCGAGGATCTCGTCGCCTGCGTCCTGGCCGAGCGAGTCGTTGACCATCTTGATGCGATCGACATCGACGAGCAGCACGGCCATCATCGGCGCTTGACGGCGCCGCACGCGCGCGATCGCCTGGTCGATCCGGTCGATGAACAGTGCGCGGTTGGCAAGCCCCGTGACGAGGTCGTGCAGTGAGTGGTGGCGCAGCGACTCCTCGGCGGCATGGCGCTCGGTCACGTCGCGTGCGTCGATGACGATCCCGTTGACCAAGGGGTCGTCGAGCAAGTTGTTGGCCACGACTTCGAGGTAGTGCTCGGTGCCGAAGCGATCGACGACGCGACACACACGCGGTGCGTGGATCCCACGACGGGCGACGATCTCAGCGAAGTAGGCGTCGAAGGCGGGCCGGTCCTCAGGAACCATGAGTTCGCGCGTCACTCGTCCGACGGCATCGCTGCCCCAACCGAGCAACGGCTTGGGCGAGTCGTCGACGAACGTGCATCGTCCGGACTCGTCGAGGATGAACAAGGTCTGCGATGCCCGTCCCGCGAGCGCGCGGTACCGACGCTCCGAAGCGTGGAGTGCAGCTTCCTGCCGCCTGCGCTCGGTGACATCGCGCGCGACGACCACGACCTTGTTGTTCTCGTCCTCGAGCGAACGTCCGGTGACCTCGAGGTCGCGCCACTCGCCCGTGCTGGCGCGCATGCGCAGCACGATCGGCTCGCGGTCGGCAGTGCCGGCGAGCGCATCTTCGAGGGCAGTGGCGACCCGTTCGCGGTCGTCGGGATGGATGAGCTCGAACATCTCCCGGCCGGTGAAATCCTCGGACGTGACGCCGAGGACGTCGTTCGCCGCGGGGCTGGCCTCGACGAGCCTGCCGTTTGCATCGACGACCGCGATGATGTCCGCCGAACAACGGACCATGGCGCGGAAGCGTTCGTCGCTCATCGCGTCGCGTCCTGTTGCCGCGTTTGTTGGTTCCAATCCCCGGCCGGCGGTTCCACCAGAGTGGACACGAGCCGGGCGCTCAGCGCGGCGAGTTCGTCGAGATCGATTGGGTCGAAGCGCAGCCGCGCGAGGACGTGCGTACCGAGGCGCAGGACGGTCGACAGCCGCGCGACCGCGGCTGGTGACAGGTCCCTGGGCGCATGACCCGCGACCTGTGCGGCTTCGACGAACGCGGCGCTCTCGCGCTCCTGGTCGCGGAAGTCGGCGCGCAGTTGCTCCGCGAGGTCCTCGTCACGTTGTGCGGCCGCGAGCGCATCGAGAAGGAGCGGTTCGGTCGACTGCGCGTAGGCGGCCGCGGTACCGAGCAGTGACTGCTCATAGGGCAACGTCCGGAGGTGGGCGACGGTGTCGTCGTAGCGGGCCATGGCCCGCTCGACGAGCGCACGCACGAGCAGGTCCGACTTGTTCTCGAACTGCGAGTAGATCGCGCCGGTGCTGAGTCCGGCGCGCTTGGCGACGTCGCCGACCCTCGTGCCGTCGTAGCCGCGCTCGGCGAAGACTGCGGCCGCTGCGTCGAGCAACCGATCTCGGACCGACGCGTCCTCGGGAGCCTTCACGCGGCTGAGAATAAGATTATTCGGGTAAATTCCCGCGTCGGGTCAGGTGTGACATTCGGCTCGCGACGGCGCGGAGCGCCGTGTGGCGAGCCCGTCACTGCGACGGTTTGACGCAGAAGGGCACGCCTGCGAGCTGCATGGACGCGGCGTTGACGCCGTCGTCGAACCGCGTGCGGGCCATCGGCGCGGTCTGGTTCAGCGCGAAGAACTCGCGCCGCAGCTCGCAGCGGCGATCGTTGCCGGCCGGCGACTTGTCGAAATCGGCGATCTCGAGTGCCACGTGGTTCGAGATGACGAGATCCGGTTGCCCTGACACAGCATCTCGGAAGCGTGCGTTCTGCGTGGTCGAGATGACGGCGGCGAACGCGAAGATGGCGACCAACGCGGCGAATATCCGTAGTCGCCGGCGTCGTGTGGCGACGAGTCCGCCGACGACGGCGATGATCAGCAGTCCGCCGGCGAACGGGGTGACGGCGGAGTCGCGCCAGCCCGTTCCCCAGTCGCCTGCGGTGGCGAAGGCCTGCACCTGGCCGCTCAGCGCCGCGAGCACGGATCCGAGGACGAGGAGCACCAACGCGAGACCGGCGAGCGCGTAGGCGCGCACCCGGTCGACTGCCGCGAGCGAACGCAGATCCTTGATCGCACCCCACGCGAACAGACCGAGCGCGATCGCCGCGACGAGTGGCAGGAAGCCGAACAGGACGGTGTGTCCGCCCGCGCTGTCGGCGGCGTGCCACATCAACGGAGGCAGCCACGACACCAGTCGGTTCGGCAACGCCACGAAGATGTCGGGACTGAGGACGATGTCGGATCCCTCGTAGCAGCCGCCCTGGTGGCACTTGCCCCAGATGATGGCCCGCGTCACGAGGAACACGGGCAGGAAGCCGAGCCACATCCACGCAACGATGCGAACGCCTGCGCCGGCCCAGACCTCGGCCCATCGTTGCGCGAGCACGAAGCGGCCGCGGAGGAGGACGGCGACCGACGCGAGCGGTAGCGCGAAGTAGCCGATCTCGTTGAACGATGCCAGCGCGGCACCGACGAGGACCAGACACGCCATCTTCCAACCGACGCCCATCGGCTTCGACGATCGCGGCGATGCCCACAACACCGCGGCGGTCATCAGCAGGACGAGCGCGGCGGAGAGCATGTACAAGGCGCCGAACAGGATCGTCGTGCTCGTGAACCCTGCGGCTACGAGTCCCATCGCGACTGCGAACGGGATCGCCGCAGAGAACACGCTCGGCTTGCTCGCGAACACTCGTCCGCGAGCGAGGAACGTCTCGGCGAAGAACAGCAACGAGAGGCTCAGGACCGATGCTGCAGCGAACGACACGATCCGCAACGACACGTTCGCGGGGAGGCCGAGCAGGTCGGTAAGGAGAAACGTCATGAGGTCGAGCGCGGCCTCGAGGCACCGTCCGATCGGGCGGAAGTTGCCGAGGTCGAGATAGTGCGGAACCGACGCGAAGTTGTCCCAGACGATCCAGAGCGGATTCGACCGGTAGAGGCCGCCGTTCAAATAGATGTTGAACCGATGGTCGACCGTGGGCGCGAGCGACACGATCGGGGCAAGGACGACGATCGGGACGACCAGCGCTCGCACGATGGAACGCCGCCAGAGTCGCCTGGCGGAGACGAGCGTGGGATCAGTCGTGGCGTGCCCATCGGTGTCGGTGACCGTGGCGACGCCGCCCTCCGCCGGTTCTGCTCGTGTATCGGAGCAACCGGTCTGGCTGCTCATGCCCACCCACCTCCATCACAACAATGCAAGCGGGCACACTATGACAGCCCGCGCGAAGTGTGAACGCCGCGCGACGCCATGCGTCGGTTCGTCTGAGGCGCTGGCGGTCTCGCTGAAGTAGATTTCCGGCCTCGAGCGGGGGTGGGCAATGGGTTGGCCACACGGCTTCGCCAATCCTCTTCGAGTGCCTGATGTTCGGCGCTCGAGGGTCCGACGTCGGTCGGTGAGCGTCGCCGTGCTGGCAATCGGCATCGGCGCGTTGGGCTTGGTGGGCTGCGTCGCGGATCCGCCACCGCGCATCGGTACGGCAACGCCAGGCGACGGTCGGGCAGTCGTGTCGTGGTCGCCGCCACTCGCCACTCCGCAGCCGATCACGTCCTATGTCGTGACCCCGCACATCGGCCTCGTGGGACAGACGCCGATCGTGTTCAACTCCACGGCCACGACCGAGATCGTCACCGGCCTCACCAACGGCGTGACGTACACGTTCACCGTGCGTGCGGTGAACATGCTGCACAACGACAGCGCAGACTCGAGCATGTCGAACCCGGTGACGCCATTCGTCGCCGGCCATCTGTACGCCTGGGGTACGGACGAGCAAGGCTCGGTGGGTGACGGCGACACGCCGCCTCACTTGGTTCCGGGACAGGTCGGCGCTGGCACCGGTTGGGCACAGGTCGACACGGGCGCCGACCACACGGTGGGAGTCAAGACCGACGGCACGCTGTGGGGCTGGGGCACCAACAGCAGCACGGAGGTGGGAGACGGTACCCGTGCTGATCGTTCGAGCCCGGTCCGCATCGGTACAGCGACTGATTGGAGTTCGGCGTCAGCAGGCTACGACCACACGATTGCGGTGAAGACGGATGGCACGTTGTGGGCGTGGGGCGGCAACGAGTACGGCGCAGTGGGCGACGGCACCACAAACGAACGCCCAACTCCCGAGCGAATCGGCACGGGGACGAATTGGCGCGCCGCCTCGACTGGTTTCCTCTACAGCGTCGGCTTGAAGACCGACGGCACGCTGTGGGGTTGGGGAACGAATGGCGCCGGAGAGATCGGCGACGGCACGAAGACGGCGCGCACGAGTCCGGTCCGCGTCGGCACAGCCACGGATTGGGCCTCCGTGTCCGCCGGCTGGGACCACACCGTGGCGATCAAATCGGATGGCTCGTTGTGGGCGTGGGGCAACAACAGCGACGGCGAACTGGGCGACGGCACCACGACGCAACGGACCAGTCCGGTACACGTCGGCACGGAGACCGACTGGGCTTTCGTCGCTGCCGGCGATGACTACACCACGGCGATCAAGACGGACGGCACGTTGTGGGCGTGGGGGTCGAACAACGTCGGACAGATCGGCGACGGCACCACGACGAGCCACTCGACGCCGGTTCAGGTCGGCTCGGACACCGACTGGGCCGTCGACGCTGCCGGCTACGGCGACACGGTGGCGATCAAGACGAACGGGACGCTCTGGACCTGGGGATCCAACGACGTCGGCCAGTTGGGTGACGGAACGACGACACCGCACATCGTGCCCGTGCAACTCGGCGCGTCGACGGATTGGCGCGGGGCCTCGGCCACCGCCCATGCGGCGGCGATCAAGACCGACGGCACGTTGTGGACCTGGGGCAACGACAGCCACGGTCAGATCGGCGACGGGACTCCTTCCGACCACGCCAAGCCGTTGCAGATCGGCACCGACACGAACTGGCAATCAGTCGCGGCAGGTTCGCATTCGCTGGCGATCCGAACCGACGGCACGTTGTGGACCTGGGGGTCGAACCTCTCGGGTCAGATCGGTGACGGCACGACAGTGCAGCGGAACGCGCCGTTGCAAGTAGGCACGGACACCGACTGGCGGCTCGTCGCTGCAGGTTCCCAGCATTCGCTGGCCATCAAGACGAACGGCACGTTGTGGGCTTGGGGCTCGAACGGCAGTGGCGAACTCGGTGACGGCACGACAACGTCACGGTCCACACCCGAACAGGTCGGGACCGACACGGACTGGAGCTACGTCTCGGCTGGAGGCTCGGTCACCGCGGCGATCAAGACCGGCGGCACGTTGTGGACGTGGGGCTCGAACTCGTACGGCCAGCTCGGTGACGGCACCATGACCTCGCACTCGACACCGGTGCAGGTCGGCACCGCCACCGACTGGAAGACGATCGATCTCGGCGCGTACCAAGCCGCTGCCGTCAGGGCGAATGGCACCCTCTGGCGCTGGGGACTGAAGGATGCGTCGATCTTCGTGCTGCACCCGACGTTCCTGACCACGCCGCTGCAGGTGGGCAGCGCAACGAACTGGAGCTCGGTTTCCGTGGGCGACGGTCACATCATGGCGATGAAGACGGACGCGACGCTGTGGGGCTTCGGTGAGGACGGCTCTGGCCAAGTGGGCTGCGGTTGTGGCGGGACGTCGACATTCGTTCAGGTCGGGGACGGGAACTGGGCCTCGGTCTCGGCGGGGGCGGGCCACACGCTGGCGACCAAGATCGACGGGACCCTCTGGGCTTGGGGGGCCGGCATCGACGGTGAGGTCGGCGACGACACCGCGTCAAGTTCGACGGCCGTCCCCGTCCAGATCGGAACGGGGACGACGTGGGCCCGTCCTGTCGCCGGTGGAGCGGGCTTCTCGCTGGCGGTCGACGGTGGGCAGCCCTAGGGCGCCGGTATCGCGCGGGCGTACACCAACGTCGTGAGACGCCTCGTGGCGATGTCGACGAGCCGGACCTCGACGGGGTCGTCGGGCCGCGTGCCGAGCAACCGGGACTGGGTGCGAACCGGACCGACGTTGGCCTGACCCAAGTACCGGATGTCCAGCTCGGTGACGGTCATGGGCCTGCGCGCGAGAGCGGCAGTCAGGTCCTCCGCCGCGGATTCGGCGAGCAGGGCGACCATGGCACCCTGCAACGTGCCCGCGGGATTGCACACCTCGGGCTGCACGGCCATCTCCACCCTGCCCTGCTCAGGATCGATCGAGACGACGCCGGCCTCCTGCCGCAGCGGCCTCGTCAACCGCTCGCGCCCGGTGAACCGCTCTGCCAGCATCTGCGGAGAGACGCTCGGCTTGGGTGGATCGTCGGGCTTGCGAGGAACGTGGGCGAACCCGATCGCGCCGGCGGCGATCAGGCGCTGCCGCCCGTCCACGACCTCGACGAGTCCATGGGCCGACCGCCGGCCTCGCCGCAGGATCGTGGTCGACGCCGTGACCTTGGCCGGTGCCGGCACGGCGCGCATGCGAAGCGAGAGGTCGGTCGTGAAGGTCCACGCCTCGGGATCCGTGTCGAGGGTGACGCCCGCCGACACGTCGACGATGAACGCCAGGACGCTGAGGCGCACGACGCCATGGTGGAGCAGCTCGTCGTTGATGTCGTCGATCTCGACCACGAGCCCTCGCTCGTCGACGAGCGCGGTGGAACCCAGGCGAGATGGGACGGCGGTGAGGTTGGTCGGAAGGTCGGTCATCGGAAGCGGGAGGTCGAAGGTCGGAGGTCGAAGGTCGGGCGACCCTAGTGGGCTGCCAGACTCTCCCGGTGATCGTGCAGGTCGCCATTGCAGTGCTCGTCGCTGTCGTCGCGGTCGTCGTCGCGACCGTCGTGCGCCGGCGCACTCGCGTCGATCCGCCCACGCAGGTCCCGTACTCGGTGCCGGCGCAGCTCGACCGCACGGACTTCGGACGGCCGGAGGCGCCCTGGCTCGTGGTGACGTTCTCGTCGGCCACGTGCTCGTCCTGTGAGGACTGCATGGCAGAAGGCACAGATGCTCGAGAGCTCGGCTGTCGCGGTGCAGGAGGTCGAGGTGGGGGCGCGGAAGGACCTGCACGATCGCTACGCCATCGAGGCGGTCCCGATGATCGTGATCGCCGACGAGGACGGCGATGTGCGGGCCTCGTTCATCGGCGCGCCCACCGCGGCGGACCTGTGGGCCGCGCTCGCGGAGCTACGGGAGCCGGGCTCGACGCCCGCGGGCTGCGACCATCACCAGTCGGCCCCCTCGACGTGACATCGCAAGCGAACTGCGGGGAGAAACGGGCGCTCTGGCGCCCGTTTCCATCCAACATTCCCTGTCAGTTGGGTGGCGTGTGGGTGATCGCGGGGGCGGGGGTGGGTTGGTCGGCGCCGTTGCCGCCGTTCGAGCCACCGTTGCCTGACGCCGCGGCCGCCGGCTGGCTGTACAGCGTCTCGTCGGCCCCTCGGGTGACGACCGATTCGATCGGTGCACCGGTGCGGCCGATCTCGATGAGGCGCCGCACCTCATCACCGTCGATCGTCTCGTGCTCCATCAGCGCCCGCGCGACCAGATCGAGCCCGTGGCGGTTGTCGCGCAGCACGACCCGGCATCGCTCCTCTTGCTCGCGCAGGATCTTCTCGACTTCTTCGTCGATGACGCGCGCCGTCTCGTCGGAGTAGTCGCGCGTGTGCATCAGGTCCTCGCCGAGGAAGACCTGGCCCTGCGAGCCCCACGCCATCGGTCCGATACGGCTCGACATGCCCCACTCGCGCACCATCTTGCGGGCGAGCTCGGTAGACATCACGAGGTCGTTGTTCGCGCCGGTCGAGATGACGCCGTACACGGTCTCTTCTGAGATGCGGCCACCCATCGCCACGACCAACCGGTCCTCGATGTAGTTCTGCCGGTAGATGTGGCGCTCTTCGATCGGGAGCTGCTGCGTGACGCCGAGCGCCATACCCGTCGGCAGGATGGTCACCTTGTGCACCGGGTCTGCATGCGGCAGCACGGCGGCGCAGACCGCGTGACCGGCCTCGTGGTAAGCGACGGCTTCCTTCTCGGAGTCGGACAACGCCATCGACTCGCGGCGCTGACCCATGAGCACGCGGTCGCGCGCCATCTCGAAGTGGCGCATGTGGATGGACTCGTCACCGGCGCGCACGGCGAACAGGGCCGCTTCGTTGACGAGGTTCGCGAGGTCGGCGCCGGACATGCCGGGCGTGCCGCGCGCCACGACCCGCAGGTCGACATCGTCCGCCAGCCGCTTGCTCTTGCTGTGCACCTTGAGAATCGCGAGGCGCTCGTCGATCTCGGGCAGCGGCACGACTACCTGCCGGTCGAACCGTCCCGGGCGCAGCAACGCGGAATCGAGGATGTCCGGCCGGTTCGTGGCCGCCATCATCACGATGCCTTCGGTCGCTTCGAAGCCGTCCATCTCGGACAGCATCTGGTTGAGAGTCTGCTCGCGTTCGTCGTGGCCGCCACCGAGGCCGGCGCCGCGCTTGCGACCGATCGAGTCGATCTCGTCCACGAAGATGATCGCCCGGCCGAGCTTGCGCGCCGTCTGGAACAGGTCGCGCACACGTGATGCGCCGACGCCGACGAACATCTCCATGAAGTCGGAGCCGGACACCGACAGGAACGGGACACCGGCTTCACCGGCGACAGCCCGCGCGATGAGCGTCTTGCCGGTGCCGGGTGGGCCGACGAGCAGCACACCCTTGGGGATGCGCGCGCCGATCTCGCCGAACTTGTCGGGGAACTTCAGGAAGTCGACGACCTCGCGGATCTCTTGTTTGACGCCCTCGTAGCCGGCGACGTCCGAGAAGGTCGTGCCGGGTCGTTCGGTCGAGTACGTGCGCGCCCGAGATCTGCCGATGGACATGATGCCGCCCATCTGGCTCGCCTGCCGGCGCTGCAACCACACGAACAGCGCACCGATGGCGAGGATCGGCAGCAAGAGAGGAAGCAGCGTCGACCAGATGCTGCTCTCGGGTGTCGTGAACGTGACCTCGACGCCGGCCTTGTCGAGTGCGGCCCGGTCGGCGTCCGAAGGTCCGGGAGGCGACGGCACACCCGTCGTCGTGAACTTGCTGCCATCGGTGAGCTCGCCGGTGATGTGGCCGTTGTTGTTGTTCCACTCGATGGACTTCACCTTGCCGTTGTTGACCTGGGTGATGAAGTCGGAGTACTTGATCTCCTGGCCTGCGCTCCCGCTGAACAACGACGGAAGCAGCAGTGCGGCGGCGACGATCCCGAGCAGGATCCAGATCGACCAACGCGGCCACGATCCGAGCCCCGAACGCCCCGGCCGCTGGTCCCGCGACGGCGGGGGCGGCGGGGGAGGCGGCGGGGGGGACTGCGGATTCATATCCCCGCCATGCTAGGGGTCCGGCCACCGGGAACGGGTGCGCCATCCGCCCGTCTGGCCCGCGCAGTGGCTACGGTCACCACGCGATGACCCGTCATTGTGCCAGGCCCGGATGCAACATCGAGGCGAGCGCCACCCTCACCTACGACTACGGCAACCGGGCCGCCTGGATCGACCGGCTCTCCGACGAGGCGCACCCGATGACACACGACCTGTGCGAGCGCCACGCCGACGTGCTCTCGGTGCCCCGTGGGTGGCGGCTCGAAGACCGTCGCGTGGTCGCGCCGCTGTTCCGCGAGCGCAGCTATCTCGCGTCCTGACGTCGTCGCGGGCCGGCGCTGACGATGCTGAAGATGCCGAACACGCACGTGCGCATGCTCGCTCCCCGCATCAGCTTCTAGCCTCCACTCGTGGCGTCCCGCGAGGCAGACGACCGAGCTACCGCGCCGGGTGACGTCCGCTGGGGATTCGGCGATGCCGGGGTGGGCTTCGCGCTCGCCTGGGTGCTCACGATCTCGCTGCAGCCGCTCATCTACTGGTTGACCGGCGTCAGTCTCGACGCGAAGCAGTCCGAGATCCCGCTCCAGACGGTCGCGCTTCTCCAAGTGCCGTTCGACGGCGCGTTGCTCGGCACCGCTCTGTTCGCCTCGTACCGGAAGGGACGGGGACCGCTTCGCGACTTCGGTTTGAAGGTGCTCCCCGTGGACATCTTCGGTCTCGTGGTCGGTCTGGCGACGCAGTACGCCGCGTTGCTGCTGTACCTGCCTCTGCTCTGGTTCACGTCCGTCTCGACGGACGACATCTCGAAGCCCGCCAGAGAGCTCACCGACAAGGCCTCTGGGGGCGGAGTGATCCTGCTCATCCTCATTGTCGTGATCGCGGCTCCGATCGTCGAAGAGCTGTTCTTCCGGGGACTGGTGATGCGTTCCGCTGAGCGTCGATGGGGCTCGACCTGGGCGATCGTCGTCTCCGCCGCCATCTTCGGCGCGGCCCACTTCGAGCCTTTGCAGTTCCCCGCGCTCATGGTCTTCGGGCTCGTGGCCGGCTTCCTGGCCGTGCGCACCGGCCGTCTCGGCCCGTCGATCTTCGCCCACATGGCCTTCAACGGCATCGCGGTCTGGAGCCTGTTGCACTGATTCTTCGGCGGCCAGGCAGCGCAGGGTCTGGGGGGTCTGCGTCTGCGACGAACGGCATCGGCTCGAGTCGGCATCCTCGGAAAGCCGATCAAGAACCGGGGCTCTGACGGCTGTGGCAGGTCGAGGGCGAGGATGTCGAGTTGACCGAGGTGCTCGGGCGCGATCCCGCTCGGCCGGCGGCGCTGCGCTGACGACCATCCGCGCCGGCTTTCGGCGGATCCCATGTCAGGATTGGAGCGATGGAGACGGTGCACGAGCCGCTCGACCTGGCTCGCACAGCGCCGGAGCCGACCCCTGCGTCGCGCCGCCTCGACCTGAGCTGGTTCACCGCGAAGCGGGTCACCCGCATCGTGGACATAGCGGTCATCCTGGCCGTGACCGGCTTCGTGCTGGGGCAACTCGGCCTCGGCAACCTGCTGCTCAACACGACGCCTGCCGGTGGCGACATGGGCGCGCACGTCTGGGGCCCCGCCTTCCTGCGCGACCACCTCCTCCCGCAGGGGCGGCTGAGCGGGTGGACGCCCGACTGGTACGACGGCTTCCCGGCCTTCGAGTTCTACATGGTCGCGCCGGCGCTGCTCATCGTCGCCCTGAACGCCGGTTTCCACGGCTGGGCGGCGCTCCTGCCGGCCGCGCTCGCGGTGTTTCTCGGCTACCGCGCGTGGCGGGCCGAGACAAAGTCGCTGCGTCGCCGCTTGTTCGCCGTCGCTGCGGTGCTCGTGGCCGTGCTGCTGATCGGCATGCCCTACGACGTGGCGTTCAAGTGGGTCACCGTTCTCGGCGTCCTGTCGCTGCCCGTGGCTGCCTACGCGTTCGGACGAATGGCCGCACTGCCGTTCCCGACGCCGGCCATCTTCTCGATCGCCACGCTCCCGTTCATCTTCAACCGCGAACCGACGCTGTCGGGAACCGGCAACATCATCGGCGGCAACCTCACGTCGACGCTCGCTGGCGAGTACAGCTTCTCGCTCAGCCTCACGTTCGGGCTGCTCTTCCTCGGCACCGTCATCGCCGGTCTTCGTACGGGTCGCTACCGATGGATCGCCGCCGTCCTGCTCGCGCTCACCGCGCTGTGTCACGTGATCGTCGCGATCTTCGTGCTGATCGCGGCGGCGCTCGCGTTCCTCGTGTGGCCCGGACGCGCTCGGGCGATCTGGCTCGCGTGCGTGCTGCCGGTCGGCGCGCTCGTGAGTGCGTTCTGGACGTTTCCGTTCTTCGCACAGCGCGCCTACGTGAACGACATGGGTTGGGAGAAGCTCCCGAGCCCGTCCGGTCGTTACAGCGCGCTGCACCTGCTCGGGCAGTTCGTCACCAACACGGGCGCGTATGGCAACGCACAAGCGGAGGGCTACCGCACGGTCGTCGTCCGCGAGTACCTCGTCCCCAACTCGCTGCAGTGGCTCGTCGTGCTCGCGGTCGTCGGCTTCGTGGTCGCCATCTTCCTGCGCATCCGCGTCGGCATCTGGCTCGGACTCGTCGGCCTCGCGATGGCGATCGGCTTCATCGTCGCCCCGGAATCGCGGCTGTGGAACGCGCGGCTCCTGCCCTTCTACTACCTCGCGCTGTTCCTGCTCGCTGCTCTCGGCATCGGTGAGCTGGCGCGCGCCGTCGTCGTGTTGGTGTCACCCGATCCCGAGCGTCCGAACACCGCGCTCGAGCTCGCGCTGAAGACGGGCATCACCGCGGCCGCTCTCGGCATCGTCGTCATCATGGTCGGGCTTCCGCTCAACGCGCTGCCCGGCGAGACGAGCGCCAACGGGACGATGAAGTGGATGGGGGTCTTCTCGACGTCCGATGCGAACCCCGCGCCCGACTGGGCCCGGTGGAACTACACCGGCTACGAGAAGAAGCCCGCGTACCCCGAGTTCTACGGATTCATGAACACGATGGCGAACGTCGGGCGCGACCACGGCTGCGGCCGGCTCATGTGGGAGTACGACGATCCCACGCTCGAGCGCTACGGCACGCCGATGGCCCCGATGCTCGTTTCGATGTTCACCGACAGCTGCATCGGCTCGGAGGAAGGCCTGTACTTCGAGTCGTCGACGACGACGCCGTTCCACTTCATCGATCAACGTGAGCTGTCGTACAGGTGCTCGTGCGCGCAGCGCAACCTTCCCTACGGGTCCGGTCTGGACATGACCCAGGGCGTCGAGCACATGCAGATGCTGGGCGTGAAGTACTACGCGGCATCGACCGCGCCGGCGAAGCAGGCGGCCGACGCGAATCCCGAATTGGTCCCGATCGCGCAGAGCGCGCCGTGGAAGGTCTACGAGGTCAAGGACAGCGATCTGATCGAGCCGCTCGCCAACGAGCCTGCGGTGCTCACGAATCACAACAACGGGCTCGACTGGGTCTACGGCACGAGCGATCCGCATACCGCGCCGGTGGCCGCCGACGGCAAGACGACGATCACGGCCAACGGCCCGGCGATGACGTGGTACACGGACCCAGCCAGTTGGAACGTCTACCTCGCCGCCGACGGGCCATCGAGTTGGGCGCGCGTGAACGACGGTCAGCAACCACCGGTGACGGCTGCGCCCAAGGCAACCGTGTCGAACATCAAGATGGGTGACGACACGATCGACTTCGACGTCGACAACACGGGGGCGCCGATCCTTGTCAAGACGTCGTACTTCCCGAACTGGAAGGTCGACGGCGCGCAAGGTCCGTACCGGGTGACACCCAACCTCATGGTGGTCATCCCCACGTCGAACCACGTGCACCTGCACTACGGGATGACCTCGGTCGACTACCTCGCCTACCTCCTGACGCTCGTCGGCATCGCCCTCGTCGTCGTGCTCGCACGCGCCAGGCCACTGCGGATGCCCGAACCGGCTGGGCCTTCCGAAGATCGACTGACCCGCTTCCTGGCCGGCTCCCGGGACACTCACGAATGGGGCGACGGCTGGGACGCCGAGGATGGCCTCTCCGGACCGCCCGAGCCCGTCCCTCCAAATGGCCACGCCGCGGCGGCGGATTCGGACGACCTGGACGACGGGCGACCGTGGCCCGTGCCGCCATCGGCCACACTCTTCGGCAGCCGTGAGCCGCCGCCCGACGAACCCTGACCGACCGTTGCCACCGGGCAACTTCCGGTTGGCCGTCGTTGTCCCCGCGTACGAGGAGCACGATCGCATCGCGTCGACGGTGCAGTCGATCCGCGATGCGCTGGGTGACCTCGAGGGTGGGCTCGAGATCGTCGTCGTCGACGACGGATCGGGCGACGGGACCGCGGCAGCAGCCCGCGCCGCGGGCGCCGATCAGGTCCTCGTCCACGACGTGAACCGTGGGAAGGGAGCGGCCGTGCGCACCGGCGTGCTCGCGGCCCACGGGCGGACCGTTGCGTTCACCGACGCCGATCTGTCGTACCCGCCTTCGCAACTGCTCGCGATCCTTGCCGAGGTCGAGTCCGGTTGGGACATCGTGGTCGGAAGTCGCGCCCACTCGGCGACAGAGACGGTCGTCCGGACGTCCAGCGTGCGCGCCGTCGGCACCCGGCTCGTCCACTGGCTCACGCGACCGGTGTTGCGGGGCAACTACGGCGACACGCAATGCGGCATCAAAGCATTGCGGTCCGACGCAGCTCGCCTCGTGTTCGAGCGTGCGCGAATCGACGGCTTTGCGTTCGACATCGAGTTGTTCGTCATCGCGGAACGCAACGGACTGGCGCTGGAGGAAGCGCCCGTGTCGGTGTCCAACACCTCGCGATCAACGGTGCGCGTGGCGCTCGACGGCTGGCGGCTCGTCCGCGACGTCGGACGGATCTGGCGGTGGACCAGGGCAGGGGTATACGACGAGCCTTCGTCGACGCAGGTTGCGAGCGAAGTAGCGTCGCCACGCGTGCCTTCCTTCGACGCGGTGTTCAAGGCCTATGACATCCGGGGACTGGTCCCCGACGAGTTGGATGCCCAGATGTGCCGCGCCATCGGTGCTGCGTTCGCGCAGTTCGCGGGCACTCCTCGCGTTCTCGTCGCGCGCGACATGCGACCGTCCGGGATCGAGCTGTCGAGCGCGTTCGCGGACGGTGTGCGCTCGCAGGGTGTCGATGTCGTCGATCTCGGCATGGCCTCGACCGACCTCATGTACTACGCCGCGGGCCGGCTCGACTCGCCGGGCGCGATGTTCACCGCGTCGCACAACCCAGCGCAGTACAACGGCATCAAGCTGTGCCTGGCCGGGGCGCGGCCGGTCGGTGCGGACACCGGTCTCGAAGACATCAAGGCGACCGCGGAACGAGGGCTACCCGACGCCGATCGTGGCGGCACCCTGACGCAGGACGACCTGCTCGACGACTTCGCCGCGCACGTCCGCTCGTTCGTCGACGTGTCGAATCTCGCGCCGCTCGACGTCGTCGCCGACACGGCCAACGGCATGGGTGGACTCGTCGTGCCCATCGTGTTCGAGACGTTGCCGTTCCATCTCGACGTGATGTTCGGCGACCTCGATGGCACCTTCCCGAACCATCCCGCGGATCCCATCCAGCCCGAGAACCTTCGCGATCTCGTCGCACGCGTGCGCGAGACCGGCGCCGATGTGGGGCTCGCGTTCGACGGCGACGCAGACCGAGTGTTCCTCGTGGATGACCAGGGCGTCCCCCTGTCGGGGTCGACCACGACAGCGATCGTCGCGAAAGCGGTGCTGGTACGCGACCACGGCGCCACGATCCTCTACAACTGCATCTGCTCGAAGTCGGTCCCGGAGGTGATCCGCGAGAACGGTGGCGAGCCGGTCCGGACGCGGGTCGGGCACAGCTACATCAAACAGGTCATGGCGGAAACAGGCGCGGCCTTCGGTGGTGAGCACTCGGCTCACTACTACTTCCGTGACAACTTCCGCGCCGACTCCGGTTCGATCGCGGCGCTCGTCGTGCTCGAGCAGCTTTGCCTCGCTGGCGTGCCGCTCTCCGAGCTGCGCAAGCCGTTCGAGCGGTACGCCCAATCGGGTGAGATCAACACCAAGGTGTCCGATCCGCTCGCCGTCATCGAGCGCGTCGCGACCGCGTACGAAGACGCGCAGCAGGATCGCCTCGATGGGCTCACCGTCGACCTCGGCGACTGGTGGTTCAACGTGCGCCCGTCGAACACCGAACCGTTGCTGCGCTTGAACCTCGAGGCCGCCACGCCCGCCGCGGTCGAGCGGCACGTGGCAGAGGTCCGCGCTGCGATGGGAGAGTAGGGAGATGGCGCTCGATCCCCAGCTGCTCGACATCCTTGCGTGCCCGGAGGACAAGGGTCCGCTCCTGTACTTCCAGAGCGAAGACGTCCTTTACAACCCGCGCCTCAAGCGCAAGTACGCGATCAAAGACGACATCCCGATCATGTTGATCGATGAAGCCGAGACGGTCGACGACGCCGAGGCCGAGCGGTTGCTCGCCAAGGCCGAAGCCGAGGGCATCAAGCCGACGTTCGAGAACTCGTGAGCGAACGACTCGACACCGTTGGGATGTGGGACGCCACGATGGCGTTTCCCGAGCAGGTCGAGCAGGCGGCCGCGCAGCCGCTCGACTTCTCCCGTCTCCCCGCGCACGACGAGATCGAGAACGTGGTCGTGCTCGGCATGGGCGGCAGCGGCATCGTCGGCGATGTGCTGATCTCGGTCGCCGGTCCGTTCATGGCGACCCCGGTCGTCGTGTGCAAGAGCTACGAGCCGCCGAGCTTCGCGGGCCCGACGACGCTGTGCATCGCGTTGTCCTTCTCGGGTGGCACCGAGGAGACGGTCGAGGCGGCGCAGACGGCGGCGTTGGCCGGCGCGCGCATGGTCGTCGTCAGTGGCGGGGGAGAGCTGGCGAAGCTCGGCGAGTCCTGGGACGCGACGATGATCGGCTTGCCCGACGGCATCCAGATGCCGCGGGCCGGCCTCGGCGCGATGGCGATCCCGACGCTGCTCGCGCTCGAACACGTCGGCTTGTTCCCCGGCGCCCGCGAGTGGATCGACCTCGCTGTCGAGCAGCTTCGCCGGCGGCGTGACCAGCTCTCGGTGAGCGGCAACGCGGCCGAGACGCTGGCGCGGCGCATCGGTCGCACGATGCCGCTCGTCTACGGCGGCGCCAGCCTCGGTACGACGGCCGCGCTGCGGTGGAAGACCGAGTTCAACGAGAACGCGAAGTCGCCGGCGTTCATCGCGACGGTGCCCGAGCTCACCCACAACGAGATCACCGGCTGGGGCCAGCTGGGCGACGTCACCCGCCAGGTCTTCACGCTCGTCCTGCTGCGACACGATCAGGAACATCCGCAGTTGATGCGACGCTTCGACCTGATCCGCAAGTGGACCGACGAGGTCGTCGCCGGCATCGAAGAGGTGCGCGCCCAAGGTGACGGCCCGCTCGCCCAACTCCTCGACCTGATGTTCTTCGGTTCGGTGACCAGCCTCGAACGCGCCGCGCAGGAAGGCGTCGATCCCGGCCCGATCCCCGTCCTCGAAGACATCAAGGCGGCGATGGCTCGGTAGTCGTTTCGTCCCGGAAGGGAACCGTCCGTCCCCGAGCCTCGCCCCCGGCACGCCCGGCCCTCACGAGCCCGGTAAGGTGGTGGCGTCGGGCTGTCATGAGCGGACCAGTTGGTCCCAGCCCACGAACGCACATCATTCACGCCTTCGTGGAGGAGCATCATGACTGACGATTTCAAAGTTGCTGATCTGTCCTTGGCCGCGTTCGGCCGCAAGGAGATCGAGCTGGCCGAGCACGAGATGCCCGGCCTCATGGCATTGCGGGCGGAGTTCGCCGACGAGCAACCGCTGAAGGGTGCTCGCATCACCGGATCGCTGCACATGACGATCCAGACCGCTGTCCTCATCGAGACGTTGACGGCACTCGGCGCGCAGGTGCGCTGGTGCAGTTGCAACATCTTCTCGACGCAGGATCACGCCGCCGCGGCGATCGCGGAGAGCGGAGTGCCGGTCTTCGCGTGGAAGGGCGAGACGCTCGAGGAGTACTGGTGGTGCACCGAGCAGGTCCTCAAGTGGCCCGACGGTGGAGGACCCAACCTCATCCTCGACGACGGCGGTGACGCCACAATGGTCGTTCACAAAGGTGCCGAGTACGAGCGCGCCGGCGCGGTTCCCGAGCCAACGGACGACGACAGCGACGAGTGGAAGGTCGTCCTCTCGATGCTGTCCCGGACGCTGAAGGAAGACCCAAAGCTCTGGACGCGCATCGGCGAGGCCATTCGAGGCGTCTCCGAAGAGACCACAACCGGCGTGCACCGGCTGTACCAGATGACCGAGGCGGGCACGCTGCTGTTCCCGGCCATCAACGTGAATGACTCGGTCACGAAATCGAAGTTCGACAACCTGTACGGCTGCCGTCACTCGTTGATCGACGGGATCAAGCGTGCCACCGACGTCATGATCGGCGGCAAGGTCGCGGTCGTGTGCGGGTACGGCGACGTCGGCAAAGGATGCGCGGCGTCACTGCGCGGGCAGGGCGCGCGCGTGATCGTCACCGAGGTCGATCCGATCTGCGCGTTGCAGGCCGCAATGGAGGGCTACGAGGTCAACACGCTCGAGCGCGTCCTCGACACCGCCGACATCTTCATCTCCGCGACCGGCAACCACGGCATCATCTCGGCCGAGCACATGGGGCGGATGAAGCACGGAGCGATCGTCGGCAACATCGGCCACTTCGACAACGAGATCGACATGGCCGGTCTGGCGCGCATGAGCGATGTGCAACGGGTGACCATCAAGCCGCAGGTGGACGAGTTCGTGTTCCCAGACGGGCACTCGATCATCATCCTCGCCGAAGGCCGCTTGCTGAACCTCGGTTGCGCGACCGGACACCCGAGCTTCGTGATGTCGTGCAGCTTCACCAACCAGGTGCTCGCGCAGATGGACCTGCACAAGTCCGCCGAGTTCCTCGACAAGAAGGTGTACACGCTGCCGAAGCACCTCGACGAGAAGGTGGCGCGCCTGCATCTCGACGCGCTCGGCGTGAAGCTCTCGCGGTTGTCGCCGGCCCAGGCCGACTACATCGGCGTCCCGGTCGAGGGCCCCTACAAGCCGGACCACTACCGCTACTGATCGCCTCCGCCATTCTGGCGTCAGATCCGGCGGATATCCGCCGCGATCGACGCCAGAATGCGGGAGTGAGCTGGACGTACGCCAATGTCGACCGGTCGGACGATCCGACCGGCGCGGCGGGGTGGATGGACACGATGGCGTCGTGGCCATCCGTGCGCACCTGCAAGCAGCGGACGATCGAATCGCTGCGCGCGTTGTCACATGGGGCACGAGGTGATCCCCCGCACCATCGAGTGGGCCGGCGATCGCATCTGCGTCATCGACCAACGACGCCTGCCCGGCGAGCTCGCGATCGTCGAGGCGACCACGGTCGACGAGCTGTGCGAGCTCATCGTCACGCTCGGCGTGCGCGGCGCGCCCGCACTCGGCGCCGCGGGTGCGATGGGAATCGCGCTCGCGTCCGTGCGCGGAGAGGACCTCGACGCGGCCGCGGACAAGCTCATCGCCACCCGCCCGACGGCGACCAACTTGGCGTGGGGCGTTCGTCGTGTGCTCTCGTCCGCCGATCCTGTTGCCGAGGCGCAACGAGTTGCCGATGAAGACGTCGTCACCAACCGGGCCATCGGCGCCAACGGACTCGACGTTGTCCCGCAAGACGCTCGCGTCCTGACCCACTGCAACGCAGGCGGACTGGCGTGCGTGGAGTACGGCACCGCGATCGGCGTGATCCGGGCCGCCCACGACGCGGGCCGCTCGCCGAACGTGTGGGTCGACGAAACCCGTCCCGTGCGCCAGGGCGCGCGGCTCACTGCCTGGGAGCTCGAACGACTAGGGATCCCTTGCACGGTCGTGGTCGACGGCTTGGCGGCCGCGTTGATGGCGGATGGCGAAGTCGATCTCGTCGTGGTGGGCGCCGACCGGATCGCCGAGAACGGCGACGTGGCCAACAAGGTCGGGACGTACGCGGTCGCCGTTGCCGCGCACCACCACGGCGTGCCGTTCTACGTGGCCGCACCTCGCTCGACCTTCGATCCGGCCTGCGCGTCCGGTGCCGACATCCCCATCGAACGGCGCGACGCCGACGAGCTCGGTGAGCTGCCTCCCGGCGTGCGTGTCGACAACCGCGCCTTCGACGTGACCCCCGCACAACTCGTCACCGCGTACATCACCGAGGAGGGAGTGTCGGCTACTCCGCTCCGATGACCGTTCGTGGTTCGGGATGTGCCAGCGAGAGGCGGCTGAGCCAGAAGTGCACGTTCGGGCCGATGGTCGCGGCGAACAGGATGGTGCCGAGCCCCACGCTGCCACCGAGAGCGAAGCCGATCGCCAGAACGGTGAGCTCGATGACCGTGCGCACGAGCCACACCGGGTGCCCGCGGTTGGCGATGGCGGTCATGAGTCCGTCGCGAGGGCCGGCGCCGAGTTGCACGCCGATGTAGAACCCGGAGCCCGGTCCGAACAGGAACGTGCCGACGACGAGCATCACCACGCGAACACCGAGCGGCGCGTTGTCCGGCAGCAGCGGCAACACGACGTCGATGGTCAGGCCGATGAGGATCACGTTGCACAACGTCCCCACGCCGTACTTCTCGTGCAGCGGGATCCACGCGAGCAGCAGCACGAAGCCGACGAGGATGGACACCGTGCCGATCGGGATGCCCGTGTGCTCGGAGATCCCTTGGTGCAGCACATCCCACGGTGCGAGGCCGAGATCGGCCGCGATCATCAGAGAGATCCCGACACCGCACAGGAGGAGTCCGAGGATCAAGCGGGGGAGTCGGGCGACCGTCGTGCGCGCCGGAGCGAGTCGCAGGACGGCCACGCCGGCGCACGTTACCGACCGTTCTGGCGTCACCTGCCCCGGATATCCGGAGTCCGACGTCAGACCGATGGTCAGCCCTCGCCGACGGGCGTCGAAAGGGGCGCGATCCCGCCCCCGCTGCCGGTGCTGCCGCCGTCGCTCGGCTTGGTGCGGACGACGGTGGTCGCCGTCGGGGAAACCGGCGGCGCTGGATCGGTGTCGGGCGTCGTCGATGGCGGCGGAGCGGTACTACCGAGCTCGGCCGCGATCACCGCCAACACGTGTGCGATGACGCCACTGTCGCTCGGAGCGTCCTCGGTCAGGCCGCCGTAGAGGATGTTGACCTTGACATCGCCGACCACGACGCAACCCGTGTCCGGTGTTGCCTCCGCGTGATCGCCGACACCGTCGAACACGCGCGGGGGCCCGTTGGCTGGAACCAGTCGGCAGGCCGAGTCGAGGTGCCGTTTGTCGACCTTCTCCACGACGATGTCGACATCCCCGTCTCCAGTCGAGCCGTCGGCCTTGAGCTCCTGGAAGTGCCACGTGCAGAAGCGCTTCTTTGCCGGGTCAACGGGTTGGTTGGTGACGCCGGTCGGACTCGCGACGAGAGGTGGTTGTGGCCGGTACGTGCCGGCCATCGTCTCGGCGAAGGCTTCGACGTCGCCGTCGGACAGCAGGCTGCACGGATCCACCGTGAGCGGCCCACTGTCGCTCTCGCTGGTGCTCTGCTCTGGTGCGTTCGGTTGCTGCGCAATCGGAACGGTCGTGACCGTCGCCGCGGAGACGGTTTGCGTGTCGTGCGTGTTCGAGCGGGCGGCGACCGCGACGCCTGCGATGGCGACTGCGGCCACCGCGACGGCCGCGCCGATGAGGAGCCGGCCGTGCCGAGGGGGACGACGCCTGTGCTTGTCGCGTCTGCTGTCGGCGGGCGTCCCACCGCCGCCACCCAGGCGAGCGAGCCCGCGCCCGCCATGCTCGGGCGGCACGATCGCGTCGGCGCGGCCGATGCCGTCGAACAGGCGCGGCTCGTCCGCCTGCGTGGAATCGACGAGCATCCGATCGGCGGGTGGCGACGCGAGGAAGGCGACGATCGTCGTGTCGAGCCGTCCTGCGTCGAGGTCGTCGAAGAAGTCGTGGAGCACACGTCGGGGTATGCACGCGACAGCGCGCCGTTCGCCCTGCTCGACCCGGATGTCGAACACGACGGCGTTCCAGGCGATGCTGCGCGGCTCGATGGCGAAGCCCGGGCGCCGGATCGTCCGGTTCACGCGCTCGAACGGTGAAGGTTCCGCGTCGTGCATTCGTGCATCGACAACGGGTTCGTCGAAGCGCGCATCCTCGACGGGAAGCGGCGCGCGTCCGTCGACGATGCGATCGACGAGATCCAACTCCGTGGCGTCGAACACATCCGCGGCAAAGGGCCGAGTGAGCTGCCACGTCTCGATCAGTTGCTCTTCCGCAGTGCGCCGGTGGCCGCGCCGATCGTGCAGCACCGTTGCACGGGCGTGCTGATAGAGGTCATCGCCGAACGCGCTGCGGTCGACGTACCAGCCGGTCCTGATCTTGGCGGGTCGAATCTCTCCCCGGACGGCCGTCGGGAGCTGAGGGCGGGCGCGACGGGATCGCGCCGCGCTACCGCACGCGAGCGCGCCCGCGGTCGCGAACGTCGTGGCGGCGCGAAGGTGTGCGCCGGTGCTGTGCTCGCCGCCGATCTCCAGGCGCGACGAGCGCGGGCGCACCAACAGGCCGGGCGATGTCGCCTTGTCGAGCAATAGCATCATCGCCGGCGAGTAGTGCACCGAGAACAGCCGCGCCGCCTTGACCACACTCCGCTCGTCGAGCTCGACGTTCAGATGCGTCGAGTAGCCATCGAGTCGGAACCTTTCCGGAAGAAGGCGCGCGAGCTGTCCGTGTGCCTCGACCGCTCGACGTTCGACCTCATGTGTGCACCCCGCGACGAGCGGAACCGGTGCGATCGCCACCTCTGCTTCGGGGCCGTCCGCAGTCAGCAGGCCTCCCCACGCGCATCGGTACGCGTTGGGGTCAGTGGGGTCGAGGCGAAGGCCCTCCGCACGCAGGTCGTGCAGGACTGCCCGGAAATCGATCTGGCGCGCGTCCTCGAGCACGCGGTACTCGTGCTCGAGACCGAAGATGCGCCGGGCGTCGCCGCGTCCGAGTGTCAGCGGCTCGCCGGCAGTGCGACGAGACATCGCCGCTACTCGTCGTCGTCTTCGTCGTTGCCTTTGCGTTCGCCGCCGACGAATCCACCAAGGATCTCGCCGCCGGCGTTGCTGACGGTGTCCGACACCTGGTCGACGGCCGCGCCGAGGATGCTGTCGCCTGCACCCCCGCCACCGCTGCCGCCCGACCCGCCGCCGGTTGCGCTTGTGGCCTGGTCCGCGATGCCGGCGATCCCGCCCGACGGCGGCGGCGCCGCGCCCGGCTTGATCGTGTCACCGAGGCCGAGGCCCGTGACCGCACTGCGCGCAGGCGCCTGTGCCGCGACGGTTTCGACATTTCCCTTCTCGCCCAAGTCCCCACCTTGTGTACGAGGCCCCCGCCTCACCCAGTCGGAGCAGTGAAGCACAGCCGGTCGTGCTTGCCAAGCCGACAGGAGCCGTCAGGCGCCCAGCAGCACGACGGTTGCGTAGGTCATCTCTCCGGCACCGCTCGCGTCCGACTCGAACACCAACAGCACGACGGGCTGATCAGTGGACGGCGGACCGATCGTCGTCGTGAACGGTCCCATCTCGCCGTTCGAGCCTGCCATCGCGGTGCCGGTTGCGATCACCTTCTTCGACCCGAGCGGACGGAGCTGGACTCCGAGTTGTGCTTCGAACGCGGTTCCCTGTCCCGACACAGTGATCAGTTGTGTGACCGGATCGTGTGGCTTCGGCGCCTCGACGACGATGTCGTCGGCGGCGGCTCCCGTCACGACCCAGCTGCCGTCGCTGCTCTGTGCGACATCGACGTGCGTCCGCGCCGACGCCCCCTGGTTGGGAAGGACGTCAACCGTGCTGACGCCGACGGCGGTCATGTTCTCGCCGGCGACGGTCGCGTTCGTCATCCCGAGGTAATCGACGGCGAAGCTGCTCGCGGCGTCCTGTGGTGTCGAGAAAGTGGACGAGTCGATTGGCCACACGTGCGGAACGACCGCGGGCAGCGTCGTCGTCGAGGTGGTCGTGCTTGTCGTCGTCGAGATCGTCGTGGGCTCGGTGGTCGTCGTCGACTCGCGCGAGGACGCCGCCGCCGCCGGCACCACGCTGACGGACTGCTTGTCGTTGTCGCGCAACACCGCGAGCGCAGCGACGACGACGGCGATCGCCGCCGCGGCACCGAGAACGATGAGCAGGCGGTGCCGGTTCGTCAGTGTCCTCTGTTTCGCCGCGACCCGTTGCTCGATGTGCTCGAGCGAAGTGCGGTCCGACGGTTCGACAGTGCTCGCTCGAGCAGCGAGCGCGTCCGAGAGCCGGGGTTCGACGTCGTGGTCGCTCATCGTCGATCCTCCACCAATCGTGCGAGCGTCTCGAGGCCGCGCCGCATGTGCGTCTTGACCGTGCCCGTCGCGATGCCGAGCGTCTCGGCGATCTCGGCCTCCGAGGCGCCGGCATAGAAACGGAGCACGAGCACGTCACGCTGGCGATCCGGGAGCGAGCGCAACGCGTCGAGCATCGCCTGCTGCTCGTCGGCCGCCAGCGCATGCGTCTCGGCCGATGCGGTGTCGTCGACCGCGTGCAAGGGACGGGGCCGGTCGCGGACGGCGCGTCTGCGTAGGTGCGACCGCGCGCCGTTGAGCACCGCGCTGCGCAAGTACGCGAGCAGCTTGTCGGGCTCGCGTACCTGCCGGCGGGCGCCGAACACGCACACGAAGGCGTCCTGGACGATCTCTTCGCAGCTTGCGATGTCGTCGACGAGCAGCGATGCGAGCCGGACCAGCGAGCGGTAGTGGTCACGATGCGCTTCAGCGAGCTCCCCGCCGACGCCGGTCTCGACGTCCATCGCCGTCATCATCACCCCAACAGACGCTCGAGGCCGTGGATCGGAGGACAACCAACGCCCCTTCTTCGTTCTGGCATCGACGCGAGCGCTGGTCAGCGCTGGTCGACGCCGGAGCGGTGAGTGTCACACCCCCTGGGTACAACTGCGGCATGTTGTTGCCGAGGACCTGTCCGCTGTGTCACCGCGCCGGAGCGGCGCCGTGTGCCGGGTGCGCGTCGATGCTCGACGGCGCGCCCAACCTGGCGAACCCGTCGGGCGTCGACGTCTGCCGCGCGGTGATCGCCTACGAGGGGGCGGGCCGCGACTTGGTGGCTCGGCTGAAGTACCGCAACGCGCGCACGGTCGTCTGCTGGCTGGCGCTCGAGATGGCCCGCCTCGTGTCGACACTCGACTTCAATGTCGTGACCTGGCTACCGACCACAGCGGCGCGGCGACGGCAACGCGGCTTCGACCAAGCACACCTGCTCGCGAGGCGGCTCGCGCGCGACGTGCACGTTCCGTGCCGTTCACTACTCGTTCGCGGTTCGGGGCCACCACAGACCGGACGCTCCGAGTCCGAGCGCCATCAAGGGCCCGCGCTGCATCTTCGGCGCGGTGTGCGCGTGCCGGACAGCGTGCTGCTCGTCGACGACGTCATCACGACCGGCACTTCGGTGGCGGTGGCCGCACGCGCCATACGCGACGCGGGTGCGGGACGGGTGGTGGTGGTCGCAGCGGCGCGAACACCGCTCAAGCGGCTCCGTGCGCCGCCCGAAACTCAGGTCTGATGAGTGACAGAGCACCGCGACGCAGCGGCGACGAGTCGTCGCACGACGTGGACTTGGTCGAGGAGTTGATCGGTCTGCTCGACCCGGAAGAACCGGTGGTGCGCGTCGATTGTGTCGAGGCAGCGAAGCGCGTCTCGCCGAAGGTGACCAGCCGTCGGCCGAGGTGCTCGCGAGGCACCTGCTCTAGTCTTCGTGCACGGTGCGCGCCGTGCGAAAGCAATGCGAGAGGAGCCGCCCGTGGAGATCACCGTCAGCAGCCGGCACACCGAGGTCTCCGAGCTCTTGCGAACGAGCACCGAAGAGAAGATCGGGCGGCTCGGGCGCTTCCTCGAAGGTATGGACCGTGCCGAGGTGCACTTCTCAGAGCACCACCATCGCAAGGTGGCGGACAAGGAAGTGTGCGAGGTGACGATGATCGGACACGGGCACCACGTCCGCTGCAAGGTCGCGGCGCCCGACGGGTTCGCGGCCGTCGACAAAGCGGTCGAGAAGCTCGAGCCCCAGCTCCACAAGTTGAAGACGAAGTTGGTCGGTCGGAGTCATCAACACACGCATCGCGCGAACGGCGACGCGTCGCGTACGGAGCAGCAAGGCGTAGGTACCGGGGTCGAAGCGGACGCCGAGGCGGTCGAGTTCGACGAGCCGCGCATCGTGAAGACGAAGACGTTTCAGATGAAGCCGATGACGCCGCACGAGGCGGCCTTGCAGATGGATCTGCTCGGCCACGACTTCTTCTTCTTCATGAACTCGGACACCGAGCGAGCCACGGTGGTGTACCGACGTGACGATGGCGACGTGGGTCTGATTGACCAGGTTTGACGAGGTATCACATCCGAACGAACTAGTCTCCCGACCAGTTTCGCCAAGGAGCGGCCTCGAATGCCGGAAGATGCTGACGTCGCGACGGAAGCAATTCGCGTTCTCATCTGCGACGA
Organism: uncultured Acidimicrobiia bacterium; assembly: GCA_963721305.1. Taxonomy (GTDB): domain Bacteria; phylum Actinomycetota; class Acidimicrobiia; order Acidimicrobiales; family JACDCH01; genus DATAES01. Next base: position 575,912 of record CAVRIR010000005.1, on the reverse strand, counting down.
CCACGCGCTGTTCCGTCGCGGTCTGGTCATGGTCCTCGAGTCCGAGGATGGCATCGAGGTCGTCGCCGAAGCCGAGGACGGCGAAGAGGCGATCCGCAAAGCGGAGGAGGTGGCACCCGACGTCGTCCTGATGGACGTCCGGATGCCACGTATGTCGGGGATCGAGGCCACGCGAGCGATCGCGGAGTTGGTGCCGTCGGCGAAGATCCTCATGCTGACGGTCAGTGACGAAGAGGAAGACCTGTACGAAGCCGTCAAGGCGGGTGTGATGGGCTACCTCCTGAAGGAGATCTCCATCGAGGAGGTCGCCAACGCGATCCGAGCCGTGGTCACCGGCCAGAGCCTGATCTCACCCTCGATGGCCTCGAAGCTGCTCTCCGAGTTCAACAACCTGGCGAAGCAGGCCCAGCAGAAGGTCATCGCGCCGAAGCTGACCGACCGCGAGCTGCAGGTCCTCAAGCTCGTTGCCCAGGGCATGAGCAACCGTGAGGCGGCCGAGACGCTCTTCATCTCCGAGAACACGGTCAAGAACCACGTCAGGAACATCCTGGAGAAGCTCCACCTCCACTCGAGGATGGAAGCCGTCGTCTACGCCGTTCGAGAAAAGCTCCTGGATATCCACTAGACGACCTGCCCCCGATTTCGGCGCTCGACGCGCTGAAGTCGGGCCTTCCCCCTACCCCTTCGGGGACTGAACCTCCCAGAGGACGCCGCACGTCCTCGGCGCCAAAGCGATTTCGCCGCGAAGCGCGTCAGCGAAGGCGCCGAGGTTGTGCGGGGTCCGGCAAAACCGAGATCGGTAGGCTGGGAAACCCCATGAGTGTTTTCGATCGCCTCCTGCGTTCCGGCGAGGGCAAGAAGGTCCGCGCCCTTCGCGAGTCTCGTCCCCGACGTCGGCGCCTTCGAGCCGGAGTTGGAGCGCCTGTCCGACGACGCGCTCGCGGCCAAGACCGGCGAGTTCCGTCAGCGTCTCGACAACGGCGAAGAGCTCGACGACATCCTCGTCGAAGCGTTCGCGGTGACGCGTGAGGCAGCCAAGCGCACGATCGGCCAGCGCCACTTCGACGTGCAGCTCATGGGCGGCGCCGCGCTCCACTTCGGTTGGGTCGCCGAGATGAAGACCGGTGAAGGCAAGACGCTCGTCTCGACGCTGCCCGCGTACCTCAACGGCGTTGCCGGTCGCGGCATGCACATCATCACCGTCAACGACTATCTGGCGAGCCGCGACGCGGAGTGGATGGGCCAGATCCACCGGCGGCTGGGTTTGACCATCGGTCTGATCATCCCCGGCGACTTCTCGAGCGAGTACAAGCGCGAGCAGTACGCATGCGACATCACCTACGGCACGAACAACGAGTTCGGCTTCGACTACCTGCGCGACAACATGGCGTTGTCGAAGGAGCAGAAGACGCAGCGCGGTCACGTCTTCGCGATCGTCGACGAGGTCGACTCGATCCTCATCGACGAAGCGCGCACGCCGTTGATCATCAGTGGTCGCGTCGCCGACGCGGCGAAGCTCTACTACAAGTTCGCGTCGATCGTCCGCGGCCTGCGCCGCGACGAGGACTACGAGGTCGACGAAGAGAAGCGCATCGTCGCACCGCTCGAGCCGGGAATCGAGAAGGTCGAAGCCGCGCTCGACGTCGAGAACCTCTACGACGGCGTTGCGCAGAACCTCGTGCACCAGTTGAGCGCCGCGCTCAAGGCCAAAGAGCTCTACAAGCGCGACAAGGACTACATCATCCAGCAGGGAGAGGTGAAGATCGTCGACGAGTTCACCGGCCGCATCCTCGAGGGTCGGCGGTGGTCCGAAGGTCTGCACCAAGCGGTCGAGGCCAAAGAAGGCGTGAAGATCAAAGAGGAGAACCAGACCCTCGCGACCGTCACACTGCAGAACTACTTCCGCATGTACGAGAAGCTCTCCGGCATGACAGGTACGGCGCAGACCGAGGCGTCCGAGCTGGCGAACACGTACAACCTGCAAGTCGTCCCGATCCCGACCAACCAGCCACCCGCCCGCCTGGACCAGCCCGACCTCATCTATCGCACCGAGGACGGCAAGTTCGGTGCGGTCGTGGACGACCTGGTCGAGCGTTACGAGACCGGACAGCCGGTTCTCGTGGGCACGATCTCCGTCGAGAAGTCCGAGAAGCTCAGCCGGCTGCTCGAGAAGCGCGGCGTCAAGCACGAGGTCCTCAACGCGAAGCAGCACACCCGTGAGGCGCACGTCGTGGCGCAGGCTGGCCGGCTCAACTCGGTCACCGTCGCCACGAACATGGCGGGCCGCGGCGTCGACATCATCCTCGGCGGCAACGCCGAAGGTCTCGCCCAACGCGATGTGATGGCGGAAGGTCTTGATCCCGAGAGCGAGGACGGCAAGGCGCGGTTCCAAGTGTTGCTGCCGAAGTACGAAACCGAAACCGAGGCCGAGGGCGCGAAGGTGCGCGAGCTCGGTGGCTTGTACGTGCTCGGCACCGAGCGCCACGAGAGCCGGCGCATCGACAACCAGCTGCGTGGTCGTTCAGGTCGCCAAGGCGATCCGGGTGAGAGTCGCTTCTACCTGTCGCTCGAGGACGAGCTCATGCGCATCTTCGCGACCGGGGCCATGAACTGGGTGATGACCAAGGCGATGCCAGAAGACGTGCCCATCGAGGCGCGCATGGTCACCAAGGCGATCGAGCGCGCGCAGAACACGGTCGAGCAACGCAACGCCGAGATCCGCAAAGAGGTGCTCAAGTACGACGAGGTGATGAACGAGCAGCGCAAGGTCATCTACAAGCGCCGCGATCAGATCCTCGAAGGCGCGGACCTGCGCGATGAAGCCATCGAGTACCTCGCCGATTCGGTCGAGTCCACGATCTCGACGTTCTGCGTGTCCGACTACGCGGAGGAGTGGGACCTCGACGGGCTCATGAACGAAGTCGCCACGTTCTGGCCGAGCTCGATCACCAAGGCGCAGCTCGAAGAGGCGACCAACACCGACGAGCTCTACGAGCTGCTCATGGCCGAGGCGCAGGGGTACTACGAGCAGCGCGAAGAAGAGCTGACGCCCGAGGTCATGCGGCAGGTCGAGCGTCAGATCATGCTGCAGATCATCGACCAGAAGTGGCGCGAGCACCTCTACGAGATGGACTACCTCCAGGAAGGCATCCATCTGCGCGCCATGGGCCAGAAGGATCCGCTGGTCGAGTGGCAGCGCGAAGGCTTCGACATGTTCGGCCAGATGATGCACGGCATCGCGCAGGACTTCGTGCGGTACGTCTTGCATGCACAGGTCACCGTGACGCAGCAATCGTCGGACTCGCCGCCTGTCGCGACCAACATGCAGTTCTCCGGCCCCGACGACCCGTCGAGTGCCGGTTCGCGGACGGCCGGACCGGCCGCCGCAGCCGCAGCCGCGGCTGCATCGGCCGCGGTGCAGAACGGCGACGCACCTCCCGTGGCGGAAGAGGAGGAGATCAACGTCCCTGTCGTGAAGAGCGAGTGGGACAAGACGCCGCGCAACGCGCCGTGCCCGTGCGGGTCGGGCAAGAAATTCAAGATGTGTCACGGGCGCTGAGGCGCCGCCATGCGTGATTTCAGTGACGACATCTTGAACGTTCGACGCCGGCTCGACGAGGCGCGCGTCTACTTGCGGATAGACGAGCTGCGCCAGCGCCTGCCGCAGCTCGAGACCGAGGTGTCGCGGCCGGATCTCTGGGACGACCAGGAGCTTGCCAAGCAGATCAACGGTGAGTTCGCCGCTGCCACGTCGGACCTCCAGCTGTACGACGGGCTCGCGCAGCAGGTCGACGATGCGGCAACGCTGGCAGAGCTCGCGCGGGAAGAGAGCGACGAGGGCCAAGACGCCGAAATCGAAGCGACGATCGGCTCGGTTCGCCGCCGGCTCGACGAGCTCGAGCTGCGCTCCTTGTTCTCCGGCGAGCACGACGAGTACGACGCGTTGTGCTCACTGTCGTCCGGCGAGGGCGGCGCGGACGCGCAGGACTGGACCGAGATGCTCTACCGCATGTACGTGCGGTGGGCGCAGGGACACGGATTCGAGGTCGAGGAAGAGGACTCGACGCCCGGGTCGGAGGCGGGGCTGTCCTCGGTCGAGTTCGTCGTGAAGGGTCGGTACGCCTACGGGTGGTTGAAGGCCGAGCGGGGCGTGCACCGACTGGTCCGCATGAGCCCGTTCAATGCGCAGGGAAAGCGGCAGACGGCGTTCGCCGCGCTGTCCGTTGTACCGATGCTCCACGAGGGCGACGTGGACATCGAGATCTCCAAGGACGACTACGACGAGCAGGTGTTCCGGTCATCGGGCGCCGGTGGCCAGCACATCAACAAGACGTCGTCGGCGGTGCGGCTCATCCACAAGGCGACCGGGATCGTCGTGTCCTGCCAGGTCGAGCGCAGCCAGTTCCAGAACCGTGACCGGGCGCTGGCGATGCTGAAGGCCCGGTTGGCCGACCTCGAGCGTCAGCGGCGCGAGGAGGAGCTCGCCGCCATCCAGGGCGTGCAGCAGCGAGTCGGGTTCGGCAGCCAGATCCGCAGCTACGTCCTCGCCCCCTACCAGCTCGTCAAGGACCTGCGGACGGAGCACGAGACGGGCAACGTCGACGGCGTCCTCGACGGCGATCTGGACCCCTTCATCGAGGCCTACCTGCGGTGGCAGCGGGCGGGAGGCTCGTCGGCGAACTGATGCCGCGACGCCAGGTGACTCGGATACCGAAGGGGCCGCTGGTAGCCTGTTTGCCCGAAGCGTGCGGACGCCCGAAGCGTGACGGGCACGAAAGGTCCCCCTTCGCGTCTCCCGCGTCCGCAGGCCCATCTTCCTCGCCATGATCAAACTCGAAAGCGTCTCCAAGGTCTACAAGGGCGACGTCGTCGCGTTGCGCGACGCGAACGCGGACATCCAGAAGGGCGAGTTCGTCTTCCTCGTGGGCCCGTCTGGTTCGGGCAAGTCCACCATGCTCAGGCTCATGAACAAGGAGGAGAGCCCCGAACAGGGGCGCATCTTCGTGGCCGGCAAGGACATCGGGCAGCTCAACCAGTGGAAGGTGCCCTACCTGCGCCGCAACATCGGGTGCGTCTTCCAGGACTTCAAGCTCCTGACCAACAAGACGGTCTACGAGAACGTCGCCTTCGCCCTGGAGGTCATCGGGCGGCCGAAGCACGTCATCAAGACGCAGGTTCCGGCCATCCTCGAGCTGGTAGGCCTGGCGAAGAAGATGGAGAACTATCCGCACGAGTTGTCCGGTGGCGAGCAGCAGCGCGTGTCGATCGCCCGCGCTTTCGTCAACCGACCACTCATCTTGCTGGCCGACGAGCCGACGGGAAACTTGGACCCAGCGACCTCCGTTGGCATCATGCGGTTGCTCGACCGCATCAACCGCACAGGCACCACCGTCGTCATGGCGACTCACGATCGAAGCGTCGTCGACACGATGCGCCGGCGAGTGATCGAGCTCGATCGGGGCGTGATCGTGCGAGATCAGTCCCGCGGCGTCTACGAATAGGGGACAGGAAAGTCGATGGCCCTCCGAGTGGACTATGTCGTCCGTGAGACGGCAACGAACCTCAAGCGAAATCTCACGCTGACGTTCGCGACCATCGTGACGATCGCGATCGCGCTCACCGCGGTAGGCGCCGCGTTGCTCGCGAAGCAGGGCGTCACGCACTCCAACATCAAGTTCCGCGGCAACGTGCAGACGATCGTCTACATGAACCCCGACGCGTCACAGGACCAGATCGACGCGGTGAAGCGCGCCCTCGACACCAACCCGCACGTGGCGTCGTCGCAATACCTCGACCACGACGCCGCGAACGTCGAGTTCAAGCAGATCTTCGCCGACGAGCCTGCGATCCGCGACAGCCTGACGCCGGCGCAGACCCCGACCAGCTACAAGGTGCAGGTCAAGGACGCGAGCTTCGAGGTGGTGCAGTCGTTGCAGGACCAGTTCAAGCCGCTTCCGGGCGTCTACCAGGTCGTCGCGCCGACCGACGCGGTGAAGAAGCAGGAAGACGGGTTCAACAAGATCCGCGGGTTCTCGTTGCTGTTCGCCGCCATCCTCGGTGCGACCTCGCTCGTGCTGATCGTGAACTCGATCCGCATCGCGATGTTCGCCCGCCGTCGTGAGATCGAAGTGATGAAGCTCGTCGGTGCCACGAACTGGTTCATCCGCGTTCCGTTCATGGCCGAGGGGCTCGTGCAAGGGATCATCGGGAGCGCAGTGGGGATAGGCATCGTTGTCGCGCTGCGATCGTGGCTGCTGCCGGTGCTCGTGTCGGGCGGCGGCATCTGGGCCGGCTTCCGGCTCGACCTCGCCGACGTGCGCGGCACCGGTCTGGTGCTGATCATCGCCGGCGGCCTCGTCGGCGTGTTCGGCTCTGCCGTTGCCGCCACCCGCTTCATGGACGTCTGATCTCGGCGCACACCGACTCGGAGGGCGACACGACCTCGCTGGCGGGCAGCGCCACTGGGATCATCACCTGACCCAAGCGTCACCTGCGTGGAGCACGCAAAGATGGCGTCGTGGACTACTCCGAGATCAGCTACGAGGTCGACGAACGCATCCTCACGATCACGCTCGACCGCCCGGATCGGCTCAATGCGTTCACGTACCGGATGCACGAAGAGCTCATCGACGCGTTCGATCGGTCGGACGCGGACGATGACGTGCGCGTGGTCGTCGTCACCGGCCGCGGCCGCGGCTTCTGCGCCGGTGCGGATCTCGGCGCGGGAGGTGGAACGTTCGACCACTCGGAGTTGCTCGCGACGACCGACGTCCACCGCGACGAAGGCGGACTCGTCGCGCTGCGGATCTTCCACTCCATCAAGCCCGTCATCGCCGCGGTGAACGGACCGGCCGTAGGAGTCGGCGTGACGATGACGTTGCCGATGGACGTGCGACTCGCGGCGGAGAGCGCTCGTTTCGGTCTCGTGTTCGCTCGCCGAGGACTCGTTCCCGAGGCGGCATCGTCGTGGTTCCTGCCGCGAGTCGTGGGCATCAGCCGTGCCGCGGAGTGGACCTACACCGGCCGCGTCTTCCCCGCGAGCGAAGCGCTCGAGGGCGGGCTCGTGCGGTCCGTCCATCCGGACGACGAGCTGTTGCCCGCGGCGTACGCGCTGGCCCGGGAGATCGCAGAGACGACGTCAGCGGTGTCGGTGGCACTCACCCGGCAGATGTTGTGGCGCATGCTCGGCGAGCCGCACCCGATGTCCGCACACCGCGTCGACTCGGCCGGCATCAACGCCATGGGCCAGTCGCCCGACGCGCGTGAAGGCGTGCTGTCGTTCCTCGAGAAGCGCCCGCCCGCGTTCACGATGAGCCCGACGACCGATCTGCCGGACTTCTACCCCTGGTGGGACGACCCCGACTTCTGAATGTCGACCCGGAGAACAGCGGTGCGCTACGCGAACGCGTTGCGGAGCGCGGCGCCGGACGCGTCGATCGCCTGGTCGGCCACCGGGGTCACGATGCCGAGACCGTAGAAGCCGTGGATCATGCCGTCGTAGCGCTTGACGTCGACGGCGACGCCGGCATCCTTCAGTCGTTCGCCGTACGCCTCACCTTCGTCGCGCAGCGGATCGAACTCCGCGGTGATGATGTACGCAGCGGTGACGCCGCTCACGTCGTCGACGAAGTACGGCGAGAGCGCCGGATCCTTCGGGTCGGCGCCGGCGAGGTAGTGGTTGGTGAACCACACCATCGAATCCTTGGTGAGTAGGTAGCCCTCGCCGTTCTCGTCGATCGACGGGAACGACATCGTGAGATCCACTGCGGGATACACGAGCAGCTGCAGACGCAGCGGGATGCCCGCGTCGCGCGCCTTGATCGCCATCAACGCCGACAAGTTGCCGCCGGCACTGTCGCCGCCGACGGCGATGCGCGAGGGATCGCCGCCGAGCTCGGCGCCATTGGCAGCCACCCACTCGAGCACGGCCCAGCAGTCGTCCGTTGCGGCGGGCGATGGCGCTTCCGGCGCGAGCCGGTAATCGACGGACACGACGACCGCATCGGCGCGGTTGGAGAGCTTGCGCGCCACGCCGTCGGTGGTGTCGAGGTCGCCGATGACCCAGCCGCCGCCGTGGTACCAGACGAGGATCGGCTGCGGGCTGCTGCCGGATGCGGCGCCGTAGACGCGCACGGGGACGCCGGCGATCGCCCTGTCCTCGACGCGGCCGACCGCCTCGGGTTCGCCTTCGATCGTCGACAGCGTCTTCATCATCAGCCGCGCCTCGTCGGGCGAGACCTCGTTCAGGGCCGGACCGCCGGCCGAGGCGAGCTGGTCGAGGACCATCTTGATCGCTGGATCGAGCGGCACCATTACCCCCTTGTCCGCGAAACCAGTTGACGTGGTCTCGCTCCGCCGCGAAGCATAGGGGGCCACATCCGGACCGAGCGAAGGAGGGCTGCGCAATGACTGTCGTTGTTTGCACCTCCGGCCGGTCCGCGCCTCACTGACCTCCATCGCAGCGTCGTCACGCGCCCACCGGCTGGGTCTTCATGTCCCATCCGATCCTGGAGGATCCACCGTGGCGCGTGCCATCCCTGCATGGCTCATCACCGACTTCTACACGGACACCGATCTCGGTGTCATCGCGACGGGCAAGGAAGGTGAGGTCGGGCTCGTCGAGCGCACGGAGCGCGACGGCGATCGATCCCACCTGCTGGCGCGCAAGCGCTACCGACCCCGCACCATCAGTCACAAGGGTGAGCTGCAGGCGCTCGGCTTCGAACGGGCGCCGACGTTCGCCAACGACATCGTCTACCGCGACGGTCGCAACTACGGGCGGCGCAGCCGCGACCGGCGCGCGGTCGAGTCGATGACGCAGTACGGCAAGGAGCTGGTCAAGCGACGCTGGCTCGGCCACGAGTTCGAGGTCATGACCGCTGTGTGGGAAGCGGGTGGGTCAGTCCCGTATCCCGTCGGTTACGACGAAGACGGCGGTCTGCTGCTCGAGTACATCGGCGATCGCAGCCAGGCCGCGCCCCGGCTCGCGCAGGCGAGACTCGAGCGCGACGCGCTGCACGCCGCGTGGGATCAGCTCGTCGAGAACCTTCGGCTCGTCGTCGAAGCTGGATGGGTCCACTCGGACCTGTCCGCGTACAACGCCCTGTGGTGGGACGATCGCCTGTGGCTCATCGACTTCCCGCAAGCGGTCGATCTCGTCGGAAGTCCGCACGGCTTCGACCTGCTGCATCGAGACGTGCTGAACGTGTGCACGTGGTTCGGCCGGCGGGGGATCGAGGCGGACGGCGAAGCGTTGTTCGCCGAGTTGCTGGAAGCGGCGTTCAGCGGCGGCCGGTCAGCTGATCCGGCCCCCTGAGATAGCCGCCGGCGTCGCGGATCGACTCGCACCAGGGATCGAGGATCGACAGAAGCTCGTCGAGATCGTCATCGAGCGCTTCGATCGTCGGGCGCATCTGCATGTCGGTCGCGAACTCGACCTCTTCGCGTGCGGCGCGCCCCGCTTCGGTGAACGCGCTGTCGCTCAGCAGGCCGCGTGCGACGAGTCGCGCCTCCGCGTCGTCGAGCTGCGCGTCGCTCCATGCGCGTGTGCGGATGTAGGTGCGGGATGGCACACCCCAGAACTGCTCGGTCAACAACCCGATCTCGGTCGCGTCGAATCCTGCGGTCGTCCAGGCGGCGGTGTGCGCGTCACCTCGGAACTCGCGCAGCCGATCGCCGTGACGGAACAGATCGCCCCACGGATCACCGGGTAATCCCTGCGAAAGGACGCCGGCGTACAACGGGCGGCCTTCGGGACGGAGCGGCTCAGCGGCGCGAGCCAGCAGGTCACCGGCGCGAGCGATGCCATCCGGTCTCTTGCCGAGGATGCGCACGAGTTGTGCCACCGCGCCTTGGAGCCGTGCGTCCGCGATCGTCGACGCGTTGGTGAGCGACCAACCCATCTCGACGCAGGGCACCACGATCTCGGGGTTGAACACCGCGAACGCCGACGCGACCAACGATCCTGGCGCCTGCCCGAGTGCCGAGCCGCGGCTGGTGAAATAGGCCGGCCCGTCGGGCAGCGCGACGCCGCCACCAGAGCCGGGACTCGCCGCGAAACCGAGTGCCTCGTAGTTGGAGTGGCACTCGGGCGAGAAATACACCTGGCCCACCACCGGCTCGATCGAGGCCGCCAGACGGCGGGCACGCTTGCTTACTTCGGCGTCAGTGAGCACGGCTTGGAACACTACTGCCGTGCCAGCGACGTCCACGCAGAGGACCGCGATCGGTCGACCGCACGCGGTCGACCTGTCGCTGCTCGGTGTGGCGATCGTTGCCGTGTCGTTCTCGGCCCCATTGGTGCGAGAAGCAGCGGCGCCCGCGCTGGTCATCGCGTTCTATCGGAACCTTTTCTCGTCGGCCGTCATCTTCCCCGTCGCGCTCGTTCGCCAACGCGACGAGGTCAGACGTCTGCGAACCGACAAGCGGGCGCGGCAACTGTCGATGTTCGCCGGCGTCGCCCTCGCCGCCCACTTCGCCACGTGGGTGCCGAGTCTGTCGTTCACGTCCGTTGCGTCGTCCGTCGCGCTCGTCGCTACCCAGCCGATCTGGGCGGCGTTGATCGCGCGGTTCCGCGGCGATCACGTTCCGTCGATGGCGTGGTGGGGGATCGGTGTCGCGTTCACCGGGACGATCGTGCTGGCGGGCGTCGACCTGTCGCTGTCCGGACGAGCGCTGTTCGGTGACCTGCTCGCGCTGCTCGGCGGCATCCTTGCCGCGGTCTACGTGACCATCGGCGCCGAGGCGCGACGCACGCTGACGACCACCGTGTACACCTCGGTGTGCTACTCGGTTGCGGCTGCACTGCTCTTGTGCCTCTGCGTCGCCGGTCGGAAGGACCTGATCCACTACGACGCGAAGACGTGGTGGATCTTCGTCGCCATCACCATCGGGCCGCAGTTGCTCGGCCACTCGGTCGTGAACCTCGTGCTGCGCACGACGAGTGCGACGGTGGTGTCGGTGGCGATCCTGTTCGAGATCGTCGGCGCGAGTCTGATCGCGTGGTGGTGGTTCGACGAGACGCCGCCGGCCGGCGCGTACCCCGCCGCGGTCCTGATCGCCATCGGCGTCGTCCTCGTGGTGCTGTCCGGCCGAGAGCCGGCCGCGCCAGTGGACTGACGTCAATCCTGCGAATGTTGGATGGAAACGGGCGCTCTGACGCCCGTTTCTCCCCGGAGTTCGCCGGGGGCGTCCCCGGAGTGTGCGCCGGGGTGGACGATCAGGGGGTCAGGCGGCGGGGGCCCGGTCGGTGCGGATGACCTCGATCACCTCGATCTGGCCGCCGAACCGCTCGCGACCGGCCTCCTGCGCGTCGCGCTCGGCCGTGATCGCATCCGAGGCTTCGACCTCGAGAGCCGCAATCCTTCCTGATGGCAACAGGTCCACGACACACAGGTAGGTCTTCACGGCTCTCGTCCCCTTCTCCGATCCACCTCCACTTTCGACCTCAAACGACTCCTCACGAGCTCCCGCCACCTATTTGGTTCATATGACTCACGCTCGGTCGGAAAGGTGACGGCACGGCGTGCTACGCGAATGGGATGGACAGCGTTCCTCTCCCGAACTTCGACACGTACGACCCGAAGGTGGCGGCGGGCATCCTTACGTCGGACGGCGGCATCCTCACGGGCCTTCCGGCCTATCTGGGGGTGCGCACTGTCGATGTCGGTCCCGGGACGATGGTCGCCGAGCTCGACATGCGCGACGAGCTGCTCAACCCGTTCGGCACCGCGCACGGCGGCGTGCTCGCCGCACTGGTCGACCATGTGCTCGGTGCAGTGCTGTATCCGTTGATCCCGCGAGGTGCGTGGGCGGCGACGACCGAGTTCAAGCTGAACCTGCTCGCGCCGGTGCGTGACGGCGTGCTGCGAGCTCGTTCACAGGTCATGAGCATGACGAAGCGAACTGCGGTGGTGCGCATCGACGTGACGAACAACGATCGCGTCGTCGGGCTCGCTCAAGGAACGGTGACGGTCAGCCTTCCCAAGACGTAGGTCGGCCCTCGAAGAACGCAGCCACCGCCTCGCGTGTGTCGCCGGTGAACGACGACACGATTTGCGTGCGGTTCTCGAGATCGATGCCGGCTTGCAGGCTTCCGATCTCGAGCTGACTCCAGCCGACCTCTTTGGTCATCCGCACGCCCCACGGGCTGTTGGCGGCGATCAGTCCCGCCGTCTCGAGCGCAGCGTCGATGAGCTCGTCGTCGGCTACCACGCGGGTGACCAGACCGATGTGATCCGCTTCCGTCGCGTCGATGATGCGACCGGTCAACATCAGCTCCCATGCGCGACTGGCGCCGATGAGCCGTGGCAGCAACCAGCTCACGCCGATGTCGCAGCCGGACAGCCCGATCCGCACGAACGCGACGTTGAACCGCGCTGCTGCGCCGGCGATGCGGATGTCGCTGCCGAGCGCGAGCGCCAAGCCGCCGCCGGCCGCAGGGCCGTTGACCGCGGCGATCACGGGCACGTGCAGCGACCGGAGGTGAGGGATGAGCGCGGCGATGCGCGTCTGGGTGGCGAAGCCGGACTGCACGGGTCCGAGACCCTCGGCGCCCGGCGGTGTGCCGTAGCCGTGGAGGTCGAGACCGGCGCAGAACCCTCGCCCGGCTCCGGTGACGATGACGGCGCGACAGGAGCGATCACGTGCGATCGCATCGAGCGCGTCGTGCAGCTCCTCGATGAGATCGGTGTTCATCGCGTTCAATCGCTCGGGACGGTTCAGCACGAGTTGCGTGACGCCGGGCCGAGGTTGCGTGAGAAGGACAGTCGCCATGTGCGCAGCCTCGCGTGCGGGCGCGGTGGCGCGCGTCGGTCACCGTTCGAGGCGGGCAACCTCGGCTTCCGCTCGAGCGACGGCCTCAGTGGCATCGGCGAGCGCCTGCTGCGCCTCGGTGAGGTTCTGGGTCGCGGTCTCGACGGCGGCACGGCGCCGTTCGAGGTCGTCACGAGCGCGCATCAGTTCACGGGACGGGCGAGCGGGAGCGGATTCGCGAGGTTTCGACGTTCCGGTGACGTCCGGCCATTCGAGCTCGGCGTTCTCGTCGACCGTCTTGGTCAGAACGCCGTCGACGAACGCTTCCTTCAGCTCGTCCGAGGCGAGGATCGTGCCCAGTGCGGACGTGACGTCGACTTCGTGTGTGTCAGCGGGACGCCCGGACCCGTCGATGATGTCGCGCGCCGCGCGGACCACGTCCTGCAGCCGCTCTCGTCGCTGCGCCAGCGCCCCCCGTACCTCCTCGTCCTTCGCGGCGTGTGCCTGCGCCTCTGCTGTCACGAGCGCGTCGACGAGATCGGGACGTTGCCGCGCCACCTGGTTCAAGGCCCAGACAGGGACCGGAGGGCGCCGCAGCGACTTCACCGCCGTGGCCTCCTCCTTGTCACCGGCACCTCGGAGCTCGCGGGCTCGCTGGTCCCGTGCGGCGACGAAGTCGTTCGGGTCGAGTGCGTACAGCGCGTGTGCGGATTCCGGAACCATGGACATCACAACTACCCTTGCCGATCCGATGCGGCTCGCTCTCGTCGCGATGACGTGTGACAAAGGCGCGATCGATCGCAACCTCCGCCGGCATGTCGAGGCCCTGGAGACGGCCGCGGCCAGCGGCTGCCGGCTCGCGGTGTTCCCGGAGTTCTCACTGACCGGTTCCGTGGATCCGCTGAGGGCCGCCGAACGACTCGTCACCGTCGAGTCTCCGGCTGTCGACGCGTTGGTCGCGACGACGGGACGGACCGGCGTCGCAGCAGTGTTCGGGATCGGTGAGCGGCGCAGCGACGGCGATGCGCGTGCCGGATCGTTCATCACGCAGCTCTTCGCGCGCGACGGCGAGCTCGTTGGTATCCAGCGCAAGCGCCATCTCGGCGACGACGAGATCGGCTACGCGACTGATGACGAAGACGCCTCGTTCGTGCTCGGTTCGATGTCGTTCGCCTTCGCGATCTGCGCCGAGGGTGGCGTCGACCGTCCGTGGGACGCGGCCGCGTCTGCGGGTGTCGACGTTGTCTTGTTCTGCTCTGCGCCCGGGCTGTACGGCCGGCGCACCGATGAGGCGTCCTGGCGCGCGGGCCACGAGTGGTGGATCGACTCGGGCTTGCGCGACGCCAGACGGCAAGCGGTACGGCACCGGTTGTGGGTTGCCATGGCGACGCAGGCCGGGTCGACGACCGACGAGGACTTCCCCGGTCTGGCGGCACTCGTCGACCCGCGCGGTGAGGTCGTCGCCTGGCTTCCCGACTGGCACGCCGGCACGCTCGTCGTCGATGTGCCGTTCGACGCGGGCGCTCAGGGATCGATGGGGGAGTAGGGCAGCCCCATCGGGTTCGGGAAGGTGATGATGCCGCTGTCGAGGATCGTGTTGCTGAACGGACGAAGCCCGTCGAGCAGCGCGTCGCCTTCGTCGTCCAGGACGCGAAACGCCGACCATGCGAGCGCGTCGGTGTGATCCTCGATCTCGATCCGGAGCTTGCGGCCTCGATCGGTGAGGTCGTCGTCCCGGTCGAGCCAGCGCCGGGCGCGCAGGCGCTCGACGGCGCTGTACCAGTCGTCGTCCGACCAGCCGCGCGCGGCGCGGATCAACTCGCCGGGGATGCCCTTCCACGCGGCCGCGAGCACGTGCGCCTCGCACCCGTCGAGGTCGAGCGAGGTGAGCGCCGCAACATGGCCGTCGCCGCGGTGCTCGCGCATCGCCGTTGCCGCCTGCCACAGTCGCTCGACCGGATCGCTGCCCGCGTCCAGGGCACGGTTGGCGGCGAAGAGCGGCCGTCCCGCTTCGGGCGCCGCGCCCACCACGAACTCGAGCAGGTTCACGACCTTCTCGGCGAGCCTCTCCGCGTCAGGTAGCAGCCGGTAGATCGTGGACGCCGTCGAGACGCGTCGCGCGTCGAGCACTGCATGAGGTGATGCACACGACCACGCGTCCGGGATGGCGCGGTTCACCATCCGCGGATGGAAGTTGAAGAACGTCGCGGTGACGACGGGTGCGCTCACCGCTCCCATGGGTGCGGATCGCGCCCCGAAGTAGCCCATCCAGAAGCCGCGCATGCCCGCATCGGACAACGCAGAGCGCGGTTCTTCGTCGAAGTACAACACAGCGTGGATGGTCTCGAGCCGGTGCCAGAACTCACGAGCGCGGTGCACCACCTGTGTCTATCGCACTCGCTGCATCAGCGCCGACGGACCCGAAGCACCGCGACATCCATCGGTGCGGATGGTCGGAACGCATGCGGTGGCAAGCGCGTCGTCACGGTCACGTCGAAGGTTCGCATCCATCGCTGTGCGCCCGGCGCTCGTGACGAGCTCCATCGCCGCGCAACATGGAGCGGTAGGACGAGATCGGCCGCTACGAGACGGCTACCGGGTGACAAGACGCGTCGCAGCAGCGCGGTCGATACCCCGAAAGGGGGATTGGCGACGACGCGGAACGGTCGGCGAGGCAGTCGCAGATCGGCCGCGTCAACCTGAACCACCCGCACCCGTTCGCCGGTGAAGCGGGCGCGCAGCTGGCGCGCCCGCGTCGCATGCAGCTCGACCGCGACGACCTGCGCACCCGCGCGCACGAGCGGCGCGGTGATCGCTCCTGAACCGGCGCCGATGTCGAGCACCAGGTCGCCACGCCGGATGGATGCTGACGCCACGAGCCGGGTCGCCCACTGGTCAGTGAGCTGGTGGAACCCCCACCGATTCGGACCGCCGCCGGGCACGGCGCACCATCACCATGGCCATGGGCGGTCAGGATGGTCCATCGATCGTTCGAGGAGCCAGCGATTTCGGACCGTGGCGGCGGCCGGGGCGTGCGTCGCGCTCCTTGCCCTCGCGGGGTGCGGCGACGACGCCCGGCCGGCCGCGGCCGCGGGTTCGTCGACCGCGCCGGCGTCGACCGTGCCGGCGTCGACCGTGCCGGCATCGACCGCGCCGCCGTCGACCTCGACGACGAACCCGGAGGACGCCTCGGCATTGACCGCAGCGGTGCAGCAGGTCGTCGATGGCTTCACGTCGAAGCAGCCCGTGCCCTTCCACGTGGTGGTCGTCGACCTGCCGACCGGCATCCGGGTGACACATGACGCCGACGACCCGGTGTTGAGCGCGAGCCTCTACAAGCTGTTCGTCGCGCGCGAGTTGATCCGTCGCATCGACGCAGGCGAGCTGAACCCGAACGCCGACGCGGGTGACACGAAGCACCGGACGGTCGAACAGTGCATCGACCAGATGATCGTCGTGTCCGACAACGACTGTGGCGCGGCCGGTCTGCACATGGTGGGCAGTGGCGCGCTCGATGCGCGGCTGCATCGAGACGGCTTCGTTGGAACGTCGCTCGCCAGCCCGCAGCGCACGAGCGCGGCAGACGTCTCGCTGTTCCTCCAGCGCGCGCACGACGGCACGTTGCTCGGCTCGGATACCGCAGGCTCAGCGAAGCTCTACTCGCTGCTCCAGCAACAGCAGGTGAACGATCGTCTGCCGCACGGCCTGCCGCCCGGGACACCGATCGCGCACAAGACCGGCGACCGCCTGCATTGGGCGCACGATGCCGGTGTCGTCACGACCCCGCGCGGCGACGTCGTGATCGCCGTGCTGAGCGGACCGTGGAACGCGCCGTGCTGCGATGCCGATCACCCCGGTCCGGCCGAAGCCACGGCGTTCGGCGCGATCGCCGAACTGGGACGGGAGGTCTACGCCGCCGTCAGCTGACGGTTTCGCGCTCGCTCGGCGCGTACACGTCGACGAGGCATGTCTCTTCGATGCCGAGGACGTTCAGGACTCGGCCGAGCCCGAGGAACGCGGCGAGGCAGACGGTGAGGTCGAGGACCTCGCCATCGTCGAACTGCTCGCGCAAACGGTCGACGAACGCTTGGTCGATGTTGGTGTGGTCGAGGGCGAAACGCTCCGCATATTCGATGGCGAGGCGTTCTTGCGGTGAGTAGCGATCGTCGCCGTGGTACTCGGCGACGTGCTCGTAGAAGTCCTCGGTGAGGCCTTGCCGCTGGACGGACTCGGCGCGGAAGCCCATGCACACGACGCACTGGTTGAGCTGCGCGATCCGCATGCGCGCGGCTTCGCGTACGCGCACCGGCAACGTGCTCTTGTTGTACGCCGCATCGCTCAGGCGGTTCACCGCCTTGCCCATCTCCGGACGCAGTGACCACACCATCACCGCGTCGCCGCCGTCGCCTTCGGGAACGTCGATGCGTGCCATCACTCGAGCGTAAACCGCATTCGCCGTCCAGGTCGCTCGATCGGCCGTTACGGTTCCGGCGATGGAGCTCGGTGTCATCCTGCCGCAGACGGAGATCGGCCCGGATCCGGACGACGTCCTGCGCTTCGTCGAGGCGGCCGAGAACGCGGGCTTCGCGCACGTCGTCGTCTACGACCACGTCGTCGGGGCCGATCGTTCGACGCGGCCCGACTGGCCCGGTCCGTACGACCTCAACTCGTCGTTCCACGAGCCGTTCGTGCTCTACGGCTACCTCGCGGCGCGTACCCACATGGAACTCGTGACCGGGGTGATCATCCTGCCGCAACGTCAAGCGGTCCTCGTCGCGAAGCAAGCCGCCGAAGTCGACGTCTTGACCGGCGGACGGTTCCGGCTCGGCGTCGGCATCGGCTGGAACCCGGTCGAGTTCGACGCGCTCGGCATGGACTTCCGCAATCGCGCACGACGGTACGAGGAGCAGATCGAGGTCATGCGCCTTCTGTGGACGCAGGAGTCCGTGACGTTCGAAGGTCGCTACCACACGATCGACCACGCGGGACTGCTGCCTCGGCCGCGGCAACAACCGATCCCGATCTGGATGGGTGGCGGCCTCGCGCCGGCAACCCTGGACCGCATCGGCCGGTTGGCCGACGGATGGATCTGCAACACCCCACCCGGTCATGGCCTCGAAGAAGCGCTCGAGGTCGTGCGCGCCGCGGCGACCAAGGCCGGGCGCGAGCCGGGGAGCATCGGACTGCACGGCGTCGCGCAACCGCGTGACGCGGACGACACGATCGAGGTGCTGCGTCGCCAGGTCGGCAAGTGGGAAGCGCTCGGCGCGACGCACGTCTCGGTCAGCGGCCTCTACGGCGGACGCTCGCCGCGTGAGCATGCCGACTTCGTCGAGATGGCCGCGGCTGCGTTGTTGGGCTGAATCGTTCCCGACAACAGGCCGTCCGACCGACCACGGGCTAGTGAGATCGGATCACTTCAGGGGCGTCAACGATCGCTTCGGTCGCGCAGGAGGAGACCGGGTGTTGCGCGACCTGGGGACGTATCCGCGCAGCGCGGTGATGGGCCGGGACACGATCGCCCGGTTCGGGGGCGACGAGTTCTTGATCGTGGCTCGGGGAGCGGGAGAGAGCGCGGTGAAGGTCGCCGAGCGCCCCGCGAGCGATTGGCGCGATCAACAGCCGATGGCGACCTGCAGCGCCGGCGACGCCATCCACGACTCGCGACGGGCGGTGACCCACACGTACGGCCGGGCCGACACCGCGGTCTACCGGGCAGAGCAGGCCGGTCGAAACCAGGTGCGGGACCTCGGTGCGAAGCCCATGCGAACGCGGACGATCTCGTTTCGTGACGTCGCTCGTCACGCTCCGCGCTTCATAGCCACGTCGGGCGGCGTCGGGCGCGTCGGGGCGGGTCGAGCCTCAACAAGTACCCCTTCGGGTGACAAGAGATGTGGCGCGGGCCGATTCTCCGTGCCGAGCAACACCTACGCTCTTTGGCGTGGCGGCGCCCGAACGGACCGTGGCCTCGATGCTGGACCACGTCGACAAACGGAAGCTCGACGATTTCGCCGCGGTGTTCGCGGTCGCGATCTTCGTCGTCCTCGTCGTCGTCTATCCGTTCCTGGCCGACCAGCCAGCGCTACCTCTCGCGGTGTTCGCGGTTCCGCCGCTGATCTGCGCGACGTTGAGCAGCCCGAGGCGCACTGCCTATGTCGCGGTCGGATCGATCGCCGCGACGCTCGGCTTCGGTAGTTGGCTCGACCTGGCGTCCGGCACGCTGGCCTTGCGACTCGTGGTCATCGTCGTCATCTCCGCTCTGGCGGTCGCCAGTGCGTGGCTCCGGACACGGTCGCAACGCCGGCTTTCGGATGTGTCGCAAACGGCTGAGCTCCACACCGCGTTCCAACGGGGCCTTGCCCCGAAGGTCGCGCCGCCGCGCGATGTCGCCGTGACCACCCGCTACATCGCGGGTGAGGAACGGATGCATCTCGGCGGCGACTTCTTCGACGCAGTCGGCCTGCCCACCGGTGACCTGGCGTTCGTCGTCGGCGATGTCGCGGGCCACGGGCCGTACCCGGCGGCGATCGGCGCCGCGCTGCGAGCCGGTTGGAAGAGCGCGGCCTACAGCTCGCCGTGCCGGCCTCTCGACTGGCTCAACCTGCTCGCCACGGCGTTCTGCGAGGACCGACGCTTCGAGGAGTTCGTCACCATGTGCACCGGCCGGCTCGAGGTGCCCACTGGGCGCGTCGAGCTCGTCTCGGCGGGGCACGTGTGGCCGGTGGTCATCCGCGACCGGGCCGAGGTCGTGCAGATGATCCCGGGGCCGCCGCTCGGCATCGATCTGCCGCGGGACTGGCACGTGACCGAGTTCCATCTCGATCCCGGCGAAGCGCTGTTCGTGTTCACGGATGGACTGACCGAGAGCCGGGTGAACGGAGGCGGCGGACAGCGATGGGGTGAGGAAGGACTGATCCGGTGGATGAACGGAAAGCTCGCTCACGACCGCGGCTGGCGCCCGGATCTCGACGAGTTGCTGGCGCACTTCGCGTACCACGACACCTTCGCTGACGACGTCGCCGTCATGCTCATCCAGATGCCAAAGCGGGTCGCGCCCGCCGCGCCCGCTCTACCTGCGACGGACGCCGCCGCGCCGGTCACGGCCACCGCCACCACTCCTCACGGCCACCACCGCTCACATTGATGGCTGACCCACCATTTTGGTGGGTTCAGCCATCACAGAACGACGGCCGCTCGATTCTGTGACGCCTCAGCCACCGAAACGGTGGCTGAGCGATCAATGTGAGGGAGCGGGTCGGGAGAGGGAGCGGGTCGGGAGAGGGAGAGGGAGGGAGAGGGTCGCGGAAGGCCCGCGGACGGCTCGGTGGTGGCGGAGTCGACACCGTGCGGCAGGATGGAGGAGATCCCGGGAGGTCTCTGATGCTCGATCTGGTCATCCGCGGCGGCACGTTGATCGACGGAACCGGCGCGCCGCGGCGAACTGCGGACGTGGGCGTGGCCGGTGGCAAGGTCGTCGCCGTCGGCAAGGTAGACGAGCCCGCTGAGCGGACGGTCGACGCGGACGGAGCGCTCGTGGCTCCCGGCTTCGTCGACATCCACACCCACTACGACGGGCAAGCGACGTGGGATCCACGCCTCCAGCCGTCTTCCGGGCACGGCGTCACCACCATCGTGATGGGCAACTGCGGCGTGGGCTTCGCTCCCGTCCGTCCGGCCGACCACGGGCAGCTCATCGAGTTGATGGAGGGTGTGGAGGACATCCCCGGTGCCGCGTTGCACGAGGGACTGCCGTGGGATTGGGGCAGCATCGGCGAGTACCTGGACGCGCTCGAACGCCGTCCGCACGACATCGACTTCGCGACGCAGGTGTGCCACGGTCCGATCCGACTCTTCGTGATGGGGCAGCGCGGTGCGGACCGCGAACCGGCCACTCCCGAAGAGATCGCAGAGATGGGTCGCCTCGCGGCCGAAGGCGTGCGCGCCGGCGCGCTCGGGTTCACCACGTCGCGCACGCTCAACCATCGCACCAGCCGCGGCGAACCGACCCCGACGTTGACCGCGGCGCGCGACGAGCTGGTCGGCATCGCACGCGCGCTCGGCGAGGCGGGCGCGGGCGTCCTCCAGGTCGTGTCGGACTTCCCCGACTTCGACGACGAGATGGGCACCCTGCTCGAGATGATGCGCGCGTCGGGACGGCCGCTCTCTGTGTCCCTCTCGCAGTCAGCGCCCGGTCACGGCTACCGGCGCGTCCTCGACACGCTCACGGCCGCGAACGAAGAAGGGCTGCAGATCCGCGCGCAGGTCGCGGCACGCGGTATCGGCGTCCTCCTCGGGCTCCAGGCATCGGTGAACCCGCTGCAGAGCTCGCCGACCTACCGCACCCTCGACGCCAGCTCGTCGCCCAAGCTCGTGGCGCAGCTGTCCGAGCCCGCCGTTCGCCAAGCGATCGTCGCGGACATCGCCGATGGCGGCGGTCGCATGATGGGGCTTCTCGACCGCGTGTTCGAGCTCGGCGATCCACCCGACTACGAGCCCGCAGCCGAAGACAGCATCGCGGCCCGCGCCCGGCGCGCCGGCGTGAACCCGGCGGAGATGCTGTACGACCTGTTGCTCGGTGACAGCGGGCAGGCACTTCTCTACTGGCCGATCCTCAACTACTTCGACGGCAACCTCGATCCCGCCGCGGAGATGTTGGGCCACCCGCACACCGTCCCGGGGCTGAGCGACGGCGGCGCCCACGTCGGCACCATCTGCGACGCGAGCTTCCCCACCACCTTGCTCGCGTACTGGGGACGTGACCGCACCAGCGGTCCCCGGTTCGAGCCGGAGTGGATCGTCCAACGCCAGTGCCGCGCCACCGCGGAGGCAGTCGGCCTCCTCGACCGGGGCATCGTCGCTCCCGGCTACAAGGCGGACATCAACATCATCGACTTCGAGAACCTCGGGATGCACGCACCGAGGCTCGTGTTCGACCTGCCGGCAGGCGGCAAGCGTTTGCTGCAGCCGTCCACCGGCTACCTGCACACGTTCGTCAGCGGTGTCGAAGTGTGCACCGATGGGGCATCGACAGGGGCAACGCCCGGACGGCTCGTCCGCGGTGCGCAGCCCGCCCCGTCGGCTTGACGCAGTAACTTCGTAGCAACGTCGATCGACAAGGGGATGCAGATGGACACGCAGGCCGCGATTCTCTGGGGTCCGCACACCGACTGGAGTGTGGAGGACATCACACTCGATCCGCCGAAGCAGGGCGAGGTGCTGCTCAAGCTCGCCGGCTCGGGCTTGTGCCACTCCGACGAGCACATGGTGACCGGCGACATGGTCATGCCGCCCGAGATCGCCGATCTGCTCGGGCTGCAGCAGTTCCCTCTCATCGGCGGGCACGAGGGCGCCGGCGAGGTGCTCGAGGTCGGTGCCGGTGTCACCGGATTGCAGCCCGGCGATCACGTGTGCCTCGGCTTCATCCCGTCCTGCGGCCGCTGCCCGTCCTGCGCGCGCGGCCGTCAGAACCTCTGCGACCTCGGCGCGTTCCTCCTCGCCGGCCGGCAGGTCACCGACTTCACCGCACGCCATCACACGAAGGACGGCGCCGACCTCGGCATCATGTGCTGCATCGGCACGTTCTCGCCGTACACGGTGGTGAGCGAGGCGAGCTGCATCAAGATCGACAACGACATCCCCCTGGACAAGGCGGCGCTCGTCGGTTGCGGTGTGACCACCGGATGGGGCACGGCGACGTACGCGGCCGACGTGCAGCCCGGTGAGACCGTGGTCGTCGTCGGTTGCGGCGGTGTTGGCATGAACGCGGTGCAGGGCGCGGCGATGGCCGGTGCTCGTCACGTCGTCGCCGTTGACCCGGTCGCGTTCAAGCGTGAGCAGGCCGAGCAGTTCGGCGCGACGCACACGGCGTCGAGCGTCGAAGAAGCCACCGCGCTCGTCGGCGAGATCACCTGGGGTGCGAACGCGGACAAGGCGATCATCACGACCGGTGTCGCCGAGGGAAGCATGGTGGGCCCGGTTCTCAGCATGGTGTCCAAGGGCGGTCGCTGCGTCGTGACCGCGGTGGCGCCGCTCACGGCGAACGAGGTCCAGCTCAACCTGTTCGAGCTGACGCTCCAGCAGAAGGAGCTCGTCGGCAGCATCTTCGGCAGCGCCAACCCCCGCCGCGACATCCCGCGCCTGCTCCGCCTCTACATGGAGGGCAAGCTCAAGCTCGACGAGCTCGTGACGCGCACCTACCCGCTGTCCGACATCAACCAGGGCTACCAGGACATGCGCGACGGCAAGAACATCCGAGGCCTGCTCGTCTACTGAGTCTCCCGGGGGCCACGGCCCCAGCCGTTCTCTTGGCCATCTGCGGCGCCATGGCGCCGCAGATGCACCAACATTCAGGCGGGTAGATTCTGCGTCCATGGCATTGACGGAGCATGAGACCGCCCCGGCGGCCGATGACGATGGACGAGAGCGACGAGCTCGTCGAGGACGAACTGCTGGTCGAAGAGGTGTCGATCGACGGGATGTGCGGCGTCTATTGACGGGTGCCTGGGAGCTCGATCCCATGGTCGCACTGCGCCCTGAGCCGTTCGGCGCGCTCGCGTACCACTACGGCAACCGTCGGCTGACCTTTCTCCGCTCGCCTGATCTGGTGACGCTCGTGCGGTCGCTCGGCGACCACGACTCGGTCGACGAGGCGCTCGATGCCCAGCACGTCGAGGCGCGCCGGCGCTCGTCGTTCGAGCGCGCGTTGGCGTCGCTCGCCGACTCCGAGGTCATCCGTCCTCGTGCCTAGCGCGACCGGCCGCAGCCGGAGCCGGAGCCCGCTCGTCGACGAGCTGAAGCACGGGCTCGATGCACCCATCTGTCTGACGTGGGAGCTGACCTACGGCTGCAACCTGGCGTGCATTCACTGCCTGTCCTCGTCGGGCCGGCGCGACCCGAACGAGCTGTCGACCGCAGAGGCGATGGCGGTCATCGACGAGCTGCGCGCCATGCAGGTGTTCTACGTGAACATCGGTGGAGGCGAGCCGACGATCCGGGCCGACTTCTACGAGTTGCTCGACTACGCCGTGGGCAACGGCGTCGGCGTGAAGTTCTCGACCAATGGATCCACGATCACGCCCGAGCGCGCTGCTCGGCTCGCGGCCACGGACTACGTCGACGTCCAGATCTCCGTCGACGGCGCGACCGCAACGACGAACGACGCGGTACGCGGCGCTGGCTCGTTCGCGATGGCGCGGCGGGCGATGGACCATCTCGCGTCGGCGGGATTCGGACCGTTCAAGATCAGCGTGGTCGTCACCCGTCACAACGTCGCCGAGCTCGACGGGCTGCAGGCGATGGCCGACGGCTACGGCGCGCAGCTCCGGCTCACGCGGCTCCGCCCGTCCGGTCGTGGCGCCGACACGTGGCACGAGCTGCATCCGACGGCCGATCAACAGATCGACCTCTACCATTGGCTGCAGGATCATCCGAACACGCTCACTGGCGACTCGTTCTTCCATCTGTCTGCGCTCGGTGACCCGTTGCCGGGGCTCAACCTGTGCGGTGCCGGTCGCGTCGTATGCCTCATCGATCCCATCGGCGATGTGTACGCGTGCCCGTTCGTGCTCCATCCCGAGTTCCGCGCGGGCAGCGTGCGCGACACCGGTGGGTTCACGGTGGTGTGGCGTGCGTCCGAGCTGTTCGCGTCGCTTCGCGAGCCGGAGGCGGCGGGTGCCTGCGCGTCCTGCGGGTCCTACGACGCGTGCCAGGGCGGCTGCATGGCGGCGAAGTTCTTCACGGGCTTGCCACTCGACGGGCCCGATCCCGAGTGCGTGCACGGCCACGGCGAGCTCGCCCTGCTCGGCGCCGGTTCGTCCGTGCCTCGCGGCCCCGACCACTCGGTGCCGGTCCGCCTCGTCGCGAAGCGGTGAGACTCCTCGACCCGCTCGACCTCGGGTCGCGCCGCGCCCGCAATCGCATCCTGTTCGGCCCGCACGAGACCAACCTCGCCCGGCGGCGCGCACTGTCGGACCGGCACGTCGCGTACTACCGACGGCGGGCTGCCGGCGGCGCCGGGACCATCGTGGTCGAGGAGGTTGCCGTCCATGTGTCCGACTGGCCGTACGAACGCAGCCCGCTCGCGTCCGACGCCCCGACCGGATGGTCGGCGATCGCCGAGGCCTGTCACGCAGAAGGTGCGTTGGTCATCGCCGCCCTCGGTCACAGCGGCGGGCAGGGATCATCGGCGTACAGCCAGCTTCCCTTGTGGGCACCATCGCGCGTGCCCGAGGTCAACAGCCGCGAGGTTCCGAAGGAGATGGAACCGGCGGACGTCGACGCGGTCGTCGACGGCTTCGCGAGCGCGGCGCGCGCCGCCATTCGCTCCGGGCTCGACGGCGTCGAGGTCAACGCCGGACAGCACAGCCTCGTTCGCCAATTCCTGTCGGGCCTCACCAATCAGCGCGAGGACGAATGGGGACAGGATCGCGCCCGGTTCGCCCGCGACGTCCTGCAAACCGTGCGGTCGAACGTGGGTGACGACGCCATCGTCGGTCTGCGCCTCTCGTGTGACGAGCTCGCGCCGTGGGCCGGCATCGTGCCCGAAGCTGCCGGCGCGATCGCGCTCGACCTGGTCGAGGCCGGCGCGGTCGATTACGTGACCGTCGTGCGTGGCGCGATCTTCACCGTGTCTGCCACCCGGCCGGACGGTCACACGCCGCCGGGCTTCAACCTCGATCTCGCTCGCTCCATCCGCGAAGTGCTCGACCCGGCGGTCGCTGTTGTCGCGCAAGGTTCCGTGGTGGAAGCCGGCCAAGCCGAGTGGGCCGTGTCGGACGGCGTGTGCGACGCGGTCGAGATGACGCGCGCTCAGATCGCGGATCCGGATCTCGGCCGCAAGCTCGCGTCCGGCCACGAAGCGCGGGTGCGTCCCTGCATCCTCTGCAACCAGTCGTGCATGGTGCGCGATGCGCGCAACCCGATCGTCACCTGTGTGGTGGAACCTTTGTCGGGACACGAGTGGGAAGACGAGCCCGTCGACGGCGACACCGTCGCCACTGACACTTCGTCGCGCGATCTGCTCGTCGTCGGCGCGGGTGTGGCCGGCCTCGAGACGGCGCGCGTTGCCGCATCCCGCGGACATCGCGTCACGGTCGTCGACGCCAGCGACGGATTCGGAGGCGCGGTACGCGTGGCAGCCCGTGGCGCGGGGCGCGAACGTCTCGCCGCCATCGCGGACTGGCTGGAAGCGGAGTGCCAGCGGCTCGGTGTGAGCTTCGAGCGGGGGCACGAGATCGCTGTCGATGAGGTCATGTCGCACGACGGCGACGTCGTGTTGTGCACGGGCTCGCGGCCAGGCCGCCTGACGTACGAGGTCGACGACGGTACAACGGTCCGCACGGCGGCAGCGGTCCTTGCCGGTGCGGAAGTCCCTGATGGCGCG
Source organism: uncultured Acidimicrobiia bacterium (assembly GCA_963721305.1). Classification (GTDB taxonomy): domain Bacteria; phylum Actinomycetota; class Acidimicrobiia; order Acidimicrobiales; family JACDCH01; genus DATAES01. The sequence continues at coordinate 549,778 of CAVRIR010000005.1, read as the reverse complement.
GTCGCGGTGTGGGATCCGATCGGAGGACCTATCGGCATCTCCGTTGCCGAGACGCTGCGCGCGCAGGGCCGCGCCGTCCATCTCGTCACGCCCGATCTGATCGCCGGAAACGAGCTGTCGCGCAGTGGCGATCTGGCGCCCGCGAATGTTCGCCTGCTCGGGTCCGGCGTGGTGATCGAGAAGCGGTCCCTGCTTCGCCGTGTGACCGTCGACGCAGTGCACCTCGAGGATCGCTTCACCGGCGAGCAGCGCGTGCTTCCCGCCGCCGCGGTGGTCGACGCGGGCTATCGCTTGCCCGACGACACGCTGTGGCATGCGACCGGCGAACGGCTCCCACGCGCCGGCGATGGCGTCGCGCCGCGCTCGATCCACGAGGCGATGCTCGAAGCCCGCCGGCGCGTGCTCGAGCTCGAGCGCGGTCTGTTCTCTGTCGCGCGGCCGGTGGGCGCGCGATGAGTCGTTACCGATATCTCTTCTCGCCGTTGCGCATCGGCCCGGTGGTCGTAAGCAATCGCATCGTGTTCTCCGCGCACCTCACGAACTACGCGGAGGACGGACTGCCGACTGAACAGCACGCCGCGTACTACGAGGCGCGTGCCGCCGGCGGCGCCGGCCTCATCGTGACCGAGGAGCACTCGACCCATCCGACCGACTGGCCGTACGAGAAGCTCATCCACGGCTTCCATCCGGAGGTGATCCCGGGTTACCGGCGCATCACCGAAGCGGTCCATCGCCACGGCACGCCGATCTTCGCCCAGATCAACCACAACGGCGGGCAGGGATCCGGCATGTACAGCCGGTTGCCCGTCTGGGCGCCGTCGCCCGTGGCCGACCCGCTGTTCCGGGAGGTTCCCAAGGAGGTGGACCGGCGCGAGATCGCCGAGATCGTGGCCGGCTACGCGATGGTTGCCTCGCACTGCAAGGCAGGAGGGTTCGACGGCATCGAGCTCCAGTGCTCGCACAGCTCGATCGTGCGCGGCTTCCTCTCCCCGGCGATGAACACGCGTACAGACGAGTACGGCGGCTCGCTCGAGAACCGCGCGCGGTTGTTGCTGCAGATCGTCGAGGCCGTGCGCGACTCGATCGGTCGCGGCCTCGCGCTGGGGGTGCGGCTGTGCGGCGACGAGCTGATCGAGGGCGGTACGACGATCGACGACGCGGTCGAAGTGGCGCGGATGGTCGAGGAGCAGGGACTGACCGACTACCTCAACACGTCGATCGGTGTCGCGACCGCGAGCCTGTACATGATCGAAGCATCGATGCAGGTGCCGCCCGGGTACGCGCTGTTCATCCCGTCCGCGTTGCGCAAGGCGGTCGACCTGCCGGTCGTCGGCGTCGGCCGGTTCAAGGATCCGCTGCAGGCCGAGCGCGCGCTCGCCGAGGGTCACTGCGACCTCGTCGGCGTGGTGCGTGGGCAGATTGCAGATGCCGACTTCGCGGCCAAGGCTCGCGCGGGACTGACCGACGACATCCGCTTGTGCCTGTCCTGCAATCAGGAGTGCGTGGGACGCATGGGTCTCAACCGCTGGCTCGGTTGCATCGAGAACCCGTCGACAGGACGCGAAGCGCTCCTGCCCGATTCGCTGGACAAGGTGGCCGATCCGCGCACGGTGGTCGTCGTCGGTGGCGGTCCGGCCGGGTTGCAGGCCGCGGCGACCGCGTCGGCTCGCGGGCACCGCGTCGTCCTGTTCGAGCGCAGCGACGAGCTCGGCGGCCAGGCGCGCGTCGCCGCCTCGGTGCCGAGCCGCGCCGAGTTCGGAGACATCGTGCGCAACCTCGTGCACGCGTGCCGTGTCGCGGGCGTCGACGTCCGACTGGGCGCGGGCGCGGACGTCGAGTCCGTGATGGCGGAAGAGCCTGACGTCGTCGTCGTCGCCACGGGAGCAGAGCCTTCCCGTCCGTACTGGGCGCCGGATGACGCGGCGAACGTCGTCGACGTGCGCGACGTGCTCGAAGACCGTGCCCGGCCCGAGGGGGTCGTGGTGGTCGTCGACGAGCTCGGCTTCCATCAAGCGACTTCGGTGGCAGAGCTCCTCGCCGACCGAGGCTGTTCGGTCGAGGTCGTCACGCCGGGCATGGTCGTCGGCCAGGATCTCGGCGTCACCCTCGACCTCGAGCATTGGAACGTGCGCGCCGCCGCGAAAGGCATTGCCCAGAGAACCGATCTCGTGCCGATGGGGTGGGCACCGGGCGCGCTGACGCTGCTGCATCATCCGACCGGGCAGAACATCGACGTGCCGTGCGACTGGGTGGTCCTTGCCGTGCCGCAGCGTCCAGTCGAGTGGCTGTATCGCGATCTGCAAGCGGTTCCCGGCCTCGAGCTGCACCGCGTCGGCGACTGCATCGCACCCAGGCGTGCTCACGCAGCGGTGATCGAAGGCGCCCGCGTCGGAGCAGCAGTATGAACGCGATGCTTGCTGTCGTCGTCGTGCGCGATGGTGCGTTGCCCGCTGGCGCTGACGAATGCGTCGCGGAGGCGGGTGGTCGAGCGCTGTTGTGCGGATCCGGAACGGAAGAAGCAGCGAAGCAACTGGTGGCGGCCGCCGAAGTGCGCTGCGCGGAGTTGGGCGCGTTCGCGGCATCGTCTTGGGCCGCGGCCATGACCGGTGTCCTCGAGGACGAGTCGATCGTGTTGCTTCCTGCGTCGGCAGACGGTCGTGATCTCGCTCCCCGTCTCGCACACGCGTTGCGCCGTCCCTTGCTCGCCGGAGCCACCGAGGTGAACGAGCAGCAGGCGACACTCGTGCGCGGCGGCGGCCTCCTGGCCGAGACCCACGTCATCGAAGGTCCGGTGGTCGCGACGCTCGAACCGGGAGTGCGGGGCGTCGACGCGAGCGCCGCGGCCACGACCGCGGGCGCGTCCGCGTCTGCGTCGATCGACCGCATCGAGCTCGACGTCGATCGACGCCACGACGCCGAGTTGATCGAGCTCGTGCCGCCGGACCCCGCCACCATGGACCTCGCCGAGTCGTCCCGCATCGCCGCGGGGGGCGCAGGGCTCGGAGGTCCAGAGGCATTCGAAGTGCTCGAACGGGTCGCCGTCGCCCTGGGTGCGTCGTACGGCGCCAGTCGTGTCGCCGCTGACGCCGGATGGGTTCCGCCGGACCGGTTCATCGGCACCACCGGCGTCGCCGTCGACCCCGATCTCTACATCGCGTTCGGCATCTCGGGCGCGGTGCAGCACGTGTCGGGACTCGGCCAGCCTCAACACATCATCGCGGTGAACACCGATGCGAGCGCGCCGATGATGGCGATGGCCGACCTTGCGATCGAGACCGACGCGCGAGTGCTGTTGCACGAGCTCGCACGCAGGCTGGACGTCGAGTCGTGAGCGAGCGGTTCGACGTCGTCGTCGTGGGCGCCGGCCCCGCAGGCTCGACGGCTGCACTGGTCCTCGCTCGTGCCGGCAAGCGCGTCGCGCTGCTCGAGCGCGGTCCGTTCGCCGGTTCGAAGAACATGTACGGCGGCGTCGTGTACGCGCGCGTGCTCGACAAGCTGCTGCCGAACTGGTGGGACGAGATCCCGGCACAGCGGTGGATCACGCGTCGCGCCACGATGGTCCTCACCGAGACGCAGAGCCTCACGATCGATTTCCGGTCACAGAAGTGGGCCGCGGCTCCCTACAACGGCTGCACCACGTTCCGTCCGGACTTCGACTCATGGCTCGCCGGCAAGGCGGAAGCCGCAGGCGCGGTGCTGATCACTTCGACCACCGCGACCGGACTGCTGCGCGACGAACAAGGGCGCGTCCTCGGTGTCCGCACGGACCGTCCCGACGGTGACATCGAGGCACCGATCACGATCGCGTGTGACGGCGTGAACTCGTTCCTCGCCAAAGAGGCCGGGCTCTACACGCACCCCGAGCCTGACCACTTCACGTTGGGTGTGAAGGAAGTGCTCGCGCTACCGCGCGCGGAGATCGACGCTCGGTTCGCGCTGACGGGCGACGAAGGCGCGGACTTCGAGATCCTCGGCGGCACCGGCGATGTTCCCGGCGGTGCGTTCCTGTACACGAACGCCGAGTCGATCGCCGTCGGGGTCGTGCTCCAGTTACCCGCGCTCGGCGCTTCTGGTCGGCGGCCAGAGGAGTTCATCGCCGACGTGAAGTCGCATCCCGCGATCGCACCGCTGGTGGCGGGCGGCGAGCTCAAGGAGCATTCGGCGCACCTCATCCCGGAGGGCGGTTTCGACGCGATGCCAGAGCTGTCGACGGACGGACTGCTCATCGCAGGCGACGCCGCCGGACTGTGTCTCGCCGCCGGGATCTGGCTCGAGGGCGTCAACTTCGCGATCGGCTCGGGCAATGCTGCCGCGGACACCGCGGTCGACGCCCTACGTTCAGGCGATACCAGTGCCGCCGGTCTCGCCGTCTATCGGCGCCGCCTCGAGGCGAACTTCGTGTTGCGCGATCACCGGAAGCTCCGGGAGGCACCTCACCTCGTGCTGTCGGACAGAGTGCAGCACGCGTACCCGAACATCGTGTGCGACATGGTCGAGTCGCTGTTCACCGTCGACAACCCGAGGCCGAAGGCAGGAGGTTTGCGCACCGTCTGGCGCGAGCTGCGCAAGTCGAACGTCCGCATCGGTGACGTGGCGAAGGACGCGTGGGCCATGTTGAGGACGTTCGGATGAGCGTGCACGACGCGGCACGGTTGCCCGACCAGGCGTTCGAGGACCGGATGGACACCGTGGAGTTTCGCGTCGCGCCGAACGCGCACATCGTCGTCGACGGAGATGCGTGCCATGGCTGCACGACCCGCGAGTGCGTGACCGCGTGTCCGGCCAACCTCTTCGTTCCCACGGCGGATGGTGGCATCCTCTTCAACTACGAGGAGTGCTTCGAGTGCGGGACGTGCTACATGATCTGCAACACCAAAGGCGCGATCACGTGGAGGTATCCGGAGGGCGGTCACGGCGTCGTCTTCCGGCGGTCGTGAGATGGACGGTCATGTGATCGTCGCGTGCATGAAGTGGGTGGATCGTCGTCCGGAAGTCGACCTTCTCACTGGCGAGGTCCACACCGATGCGCGCACATCGGGGCCGTCAGAGGCGGATGACGCGGCGCTGGAGTGGGCGCTTCGCTTCGGCGAGACATGGCAGTTGCCGGTCGTCGCGCTCGCTTCGGGTCCGGCCGTCGTGGAACCGATGCTGCGTGATGCACTTGCGGCGGGTGCGTCGCGAGCGATCCGTGTCGACATGCCCCTCAACGCGCCGAGCGACGTGGTCGCCTCGGCGATCGCAGCGAGCGTGCGTGACACCGCCGAGGTCGTGGTCTGCGGCGCCTGGAGCGTCGACCGCGGCAGCGGCTCCGTGCCCGCGTTCATCGCCGCCGAGTTGGGGGCGGCGCAGGCGCTCGGATTGGTCACCATGTCGATCGCAGATCAGCCAGGTGAACGAGGCGTACGGGCCGACCGTCGTCTCGACCGCGGCCGGAGAGAGCGGGTACGGGTTTCCGTGCCTGCGGTGCTGTCGGTCGAGGGCGCGAGCGCGCGCCGGCGGCGTGCGTCACTCGACGGTGTGCTCGAGGCGCGTTCGGCGGTGATCGACGTCGCTCCGGGCGCCACGTCTGCCGCCATCGGACGGGCGGCGGCGATCGAGACTGTTCCTTTCCGGCCACGGCCCCGCGTCCTCGCCGCGCCCGCCGACATGAGCGCCCGTGAACGCATCCTCGTGCTCAGCGGCGCGCTCACCGATCGGGAGCCGCCGCGCGTCGTGCGGCTCGATCCCGCCGCCGCCGCAGACGAGTTGCTGGCGCAACTGCACGCGTGGGGCTACCGGTGAACCTCGCCGAGCTGACGTGGACGTCAGCCGAGCTCACCGCCGAGTCGACGGTGATCGTCGTGCCGTTGGGTTCGACCGAACAGCACGGCCCGCATCTGCCGCTGTCGACCGACACCGAGATCGCGTTGGCGCTCGCGTCGCGCTTGGCCGACGCGCGCACCGACGTAGTCGTTGCTCCAGCGCTTCCGTACGGCGCGTCCGGTGAACACGCGGGGTTCCCGGGGACGCTGTCGATCGGGCAGAGTGCGCTCGAGTCGGTCGTGGTCGAGCTCGTCCGATCGGCGGACGCGTTTCGCGCCGTCGTCGTGGTGTCCGGCCACGGCGGCAATGCGGAGCCGGTCGCACGCGCCGTCGCTACCCTTCGACGCGAACGCCGGCCGGTGCTGGCGTGGGCGCCGCGGTCCTACGCGGACGCGCATGCGGGACGCACGGAGACGTCGATGCTGCTCGCCCTCGCGCCGAAACGTGTGCAACTGGACGTGGCAGAGCCGGGCAACGTCCGTCCGCTGCCCGAGTTGATGCCGGCGCTGCGGTCGGAAGGTGTACGCAGCGTGTCCGCCAACGGTGTGCTCGGTGACCCAACCGGCGCCTCGGCGGCCGAAGGACTCGCCATCCTCGACGAGATGGCGGCACAGTTGATCGAGGAGGTGCATGACTTCCTTGGCTGATCGGGTGGCGATCATCACCGGCGCGGCGAGGGGCATCGGCGCCGCGACTGCACTGCGGCTGGCGCGGGACGGATGGCGGCTTGTCCTCGTCGATCGCTGCAAAGACGATCCCGCGCTGTCGTATTCGCTCGCGTCGGAAGCCGACTTGCGTGCGACGTGCGACGCGTGTGGCGGCGACGAGCAGGCGGTTGCGGTCGTCGCCGACGTGCGCGACCAGGTCGCACTCGATGGCGCCGTCGCGACGGCGGTCGAGCGGTTCGGTGGCATCGACGCCGCGGTCGCGGTCGCCGGTGGCATCGGTGGCGGCGAGCCCGCATGGACGACCGGCGAGGCGACGTGGTCGGCGATGATCACGCTCAATCTCGAAGGCGTCTGGCGGCTCGCGAATGCCGCGGTGCCGGCGCTGCTCGCCCGGCCGCGACCTCGGGGCGGGCGGTTCGTCGCAGTGGCATCCGCCGGCGGCATCAGCGGCCTGCCGTTGCTGGCCGCGTACAGCGCGGCGAAGCACGGCGTCATCGGACTGGTGCGCAGCATGGCGGCGGAGCTGGGGCCGGAAGGCATCACCGCCAACGCCGTCGCGCCGGGGTCGACCGTGACCGCGATGCTGGACGCGTCGGCTGCGGTGTACGGCATCGACACGCAGGACTTCGCCCGCCATCACCAGCTCGGCCGCCTCGTCGAGCCCGACGAGGTCGCCGCCATGATCGTGTGGCTGTGCGGTCCGGACAGCTCCGCCGTCACCGGCGCCGTCCTCCCCGTCGACGCGGGCATGACCGCCAGCTGATGCGCACCCGTCGTCCCCCTTCACTCACATTGATCGCTCAGCCACCTGTGGAGGTGGGTGAGCCATCACAGAACCCGGATCGCCTCGTTCTGTGTCGGCTGAGCGACCGATTCGGTGGCTGAGCGATCACAGAATCGGCCCGGTCGTTCTGTGACGGCTGAGCCACCGATTCCGTGGCTTGGACGTCACAGAATCCACCCGGGGGTCTTCTGTGATGGCTGAGCCCCCTGATTCGGTGGCTCAGCCATCAATGTGCGGCCCGGGGGACCGCGGCGCGGGGACGGGGCGCGGGTGAGCGGAGTGAGCGGGCGCAGTGGTTGCCGGAGGATTGGCGGGTCGTGCTGGATCCGGATGTGCGGCGGATCGATGGGGGAGCGGTGCTCGTCGGCGGCGTGCCGTTGCGGATCCTGCGGCTCACCGACGCCGGCACCAAGTTGATCGACCGGCTCGTGGCCGGCGAGGCGGTGCCGCGATCGTTCGGAGCACAGCGCCTCGTCCGTCGCCTGCTCGACGCCGGCATCGCGCATCCTCGTCCGGGACGTTCGACGCGCGACCGCGCCCACGTCACCATCGTCATCCCCGTCAAGGGCGGGCCGGGGAAGCTGGCCGGGACGCTCGACGCGCTCGGGAAGGACTTCGCCGCCGTCGTCGTGGTCGACGACGGCTCGACGGGCGATGCCGTTGGGCAGGTCGCCCGCGCGCGGCGCAACGGTTCTCCGGCACGACCGCACGCGCGGTCCAGCGTCGGCGCGCAACACCGGATGGCGAAGTGCGGCGCCGACTGATCTCGTCGCGTTCGTCGACGGAAGCTGCGTGCCGTCGCCCGGCTGGCTCGAGACGCTCGTCCCGCACTTCGACGATCCCAAGGTCGCCGCCGTCGCGCCTCGCATCGCGACGACGGTCCCCGACTCACTTCCGGCGACGATCGCAAAGTACGAATCCGCGCGCCCCACGCTCGATCGCGGCCCGATCGAAGCGATCGTGCGACCGCGCAGCCGCGTGCCGTTCGCGCCCACCGCAACGCTTCTGGTCAGGCGCTCCGCGCTCGAACACATCGATGGATTCGACGAGACCATGCGCTTCGGGGAGGACGTCGACCTCGTGTGGCGCCTGAACGAAGCGGGATGGACCGTGCGTTACGACCCGCGTGCGACGGTGCGACACACTGCACGGAACACGACGCGCGGATGGCTACGCCAACGGTTCGATTACGGCACGTCGGCCGCGCCGCTTGCGACGCGCCACGGTCGCGCCGCAACACCGTTGGCCGTCTCGCCCTGGAGCGCCCTCGCCTGGTGCCTCGCCGGTACCGGCGCGCCGGTGGCCGGCGCCGCGGTCGGTGCTGCGACCACGGCACTGCTCGCCCCACGCCTCGACGGTCTCGAGCATCCGTGGAAGGAGGCTGCGCAACTCGCGGGCAAAGGCAACCTCTATGCGGGACTCGCTGTGGCCGATGCAGTGCGGCGCGCCTGGTGGCCGTGCGCGCTCGTGGCCGCGACGGTGTCGCCTCGCGTCCGCAAGGGCGTCGTCGCGGCCGTCGCGATTCCGGCGTTCATCGAATGGCGCAAGGTCCGGCCCGATCTCGATCCGCTGCGCTGGACCGCAGTGCGACTCGTCGACGACGTCGCCTACGGCGCCGGTGTGTGGCGTGGATGTCTGCGAGAACGGTCCGCCACGGCGCTGCGGCCCGACCTCGTGTCGTGGCCCGGTCGCAAACGGGCGGTCGACGTCACTGACCCGTGACGTGCTCGCCGCGCAGCACCACACCGGGGCGGACATCAGGGTGCGCCGGTGTGCCGTCGACCCGGATCGGGACGCCGTTCACGAGGACGTGCGTCATCCCGACCGGCGCGTCGGCCGTCAACCGCTCACCGTCCGCGGGGAAGTCGAACATGCGATGCAGCGGCCCGGGATCGACCGTGTCGGCATCGAACACGCAGATGTCGGCGGCCTTCCCGACTGCGACCGTCCCTCGATCGACGAGCCCGTACACGGACGCCGGCTCAGCGGTGAGCTTGTAGATCGCACGCTCGAGCGGCAGCACCTCCTTCTCGCGCACCCAGTTGCCGAGCAGGTCGGTGGCGAAGCACGCGTCGCACAGTTGCGAGACGTGCGCGCCGGAGTCTGCCAAGCCCAGCAACGTCCCCTCCTGGTTCAACAGCCACGCGATGCCCTCAGGATCGTCGTTGGCAACGACCGACCAGAAGCGAGTCTGCAGGTCGTCACCCAGCGAGATGTCCAGAACGACATCGAGCGGTGAGCAGTTGCGTTCGGCCGCGAGGTCGAGCACCTTGCGACTGACCAGCTCGGGGAACGCCTCGCTCTCGGCCACCGACAACGAAGCCCAGTTGAACGGCAGACCCTCGTTCAGATCGGCGAGCGCCTTCGCTCGCCACGATGGATCGCGGAAGTGGGCGATGCGCTCCTCGAGCGGGAGCCCGGTGAGCCGTGCGAACGTCTCGCGACTGTTCATGGTGAACGGTTGCCGCATGTTCATCTGGAACACGAGCGGCCGGCACGAGACCTGCGGCCACACGTCGACGCCACGCTCGCGCGCCTTCTCGTGCCGCTCGATCACCTTCTCGTGATACGGGAAGCCCGCGACGGTGAGCAGCGCGGTCCACGTGAAGGGTCGCCGGATCTTCTCCTGGAGCTCGAAGACCTGATCGAAGCTGATCACCCCGCCAGGCAACAGGGCGACGACACCGCGATGCGCGTCGCGGACGGGTTCGAGCAACGCCGTCAACTCCGCGAGGTCCGCGGCGCGCGAAGGCACGGGGCGTCCGCGGTCGCCGTTGTGCGCGGGATTCGCGCTCGACGCGAAACCGATCGCGCCACCATCCATCGCCGCCGCGATGACCGACTGCATCTGCTTGATCTCGTCATCGGTCGCGGCGCGCTCGTAGGCATCGTCACCCATGACGTACAGACGCACCGCAGTGTGGCCGACGTAGCACCCGTAGTTGAGATCGACACCGCGCCGGTCGACCGCATCGAGATACTGCGGGAACGTCTCGAATTCGTCCCAGGGAACGCCGACCGACAACGTCTCGAAGCTCATGTCCTCGACGTTCTGCAGCGTCCGCGCCATGAGCGCAACGTTCTCGCTGCGGATCGGCGCGATCGAGAATCCACAGTTCCCCGCGACGACCGAAGTGACGCCGTGGAACGACGAGGGCGTGAGCGACGGATCCCAGAACACCTGCGCGTCGTAGTGCGAGTGGATGTCGATGAAGCCGGGCGCGACGATCTGACCACTGGCATCGAGCTCACGGTCGCCGTGCAGTGAGTCGCCGATGGCCACGATGCGGCCGCCGTGCACCGCGACGTCGGCCGGACGTCCGGGCGCTCCGGTGCCGTCCACGAGCGTCCCTCCGCGAATGACGATGTCACCGTCCATGCGTTCCCCCTCGGTGTCGGTCAGACGCTACAGGGAGGCGATGGCTCAGTGGCTCGCCCGGTAGAGGTCGCGCAGGAGCGTGATCTCGGCGAGGTGGTGGATCGCCTCGCGGTTGATGTGAAGAACGAGCGCGGCGTACGGCAGCGCGGCGAACGGGCCTTCCGCAGGACCGACCGGCCGCAACAGACCGTCGGCGTCGAGCCCGCTCACCCCGTCCACCCACGTTCCGTAGGCGGCATCGAGCGCAGCGAGCGCGCTGCGAGCGTCTCCTGGCCACACGACGGTGGCCTGATCGACCGATGGACCGCCGAAGTGATTGGCATTGCGTTCACCGAACACGCCGCCCGTCACGTGCGCCAGACGCCACGCGATGGTCGTGACCGGCGGCGGCTGCGGTTCGGGCTTCTCCATGTCCATGATGAGGTCGCCAGCGCCGACCGGGGTCCGTGTGTGCGCCTCGGCGCGGGGCCGGATGCTCCAGCAACCCTCGACCGGTTCCCAGAAGTACTCGTCGTCGGTGAGCGTCTCGAGTCGCGGCCGGACGTGGTGATCCCAGTGCCAAGTGAGTTGCTCGTTGAGCTGTGTCGTCCAGTCGAACGCCATCGAGCCAGATTGCCATCTCGGCATGCGGCGAGTCTCGGCGCGAGACTCCGTCATCCCAGGGAGAAGGACGCTTCATGGACAAGACGGAGATCTGGCCGACGATCCACACCGAACGGGCAGCTCTCGCATCTGACCTCGAATCGCTGAGCGCAGAGCGATGGGACACGCCGTCGCTCTGCGGGGGTTGGACGGTTCGCGACGTCGTCGCGCACATGACCGGCACGGCGCGCATCTCGGCCGGGTCCTTCTTCCCCAAACTGATCGCTGCCGGCTTCAGCCTCGAGAGGCTCCAGCAGAAGGACATCGTCGCACTGCGTGGTGGGACTCATGCGGACACCTTGGAGAACTTCAAGGCCGAAGTGAACTCGTCGAAGCATCCGCCCGGGCCCACCGACACGTGGCTGGGCGAGACGCTCGTCCACGGCGAGGACATTCGCCGTCCTTTAGGGATCAAGCACGAGTACCCGGTGGACGCGGCCGTCGAGGTGGCCGACTTCTACAAGGGGTCGAACCTCGTCATCGGGGCCAAGAAGCGAGTGGAAGGACTTCGCCTGAACGCGACCGATGCTGACTGGTCGCACGGCGATGGACCTGAAGTCTCCGGTCCGATCGTCGCCCTGGTGATGGCAATGGCCGGTCGGAAGGAGGCGCTGGCGGATCTGTCCGGCGATGGAGTCGAGAAACTGTCGGCTCGATCCTGATCTTCGTCACTACCCTCGGGTTCCCGTGCCGGACAGCGAGCGGAACACGTCAGCCTGGATCGCCGTCATCGGCGATCGGATCGAGGAATTCGAGCCTCACGACGCGATCGTCGATGCCATCGATCATTCGTCGAAAGCGCTCGGCGTGCACACGCCTCGCGTGGAATGGATCGCGACCGATCGGCTCGCGAGCGACGGCGCGGACGTGCTCGACGGTGCCTCCGCGGTGTGGTGCGCGCCCGGTGGTCCGTACCGCAGCCTCGACGGTGCCGTCGACGGCATCGAGTGGGCGCGCACGTTGCAAGTGCCGTTCATCGGCACGTGCGCAGGATTCCAGCACGGTGTCATCGAGTTCGCGCGCAACGTTCTCGCCTATCGCGACGCGACGCACGCCGAATACGACGAAGCCGGAAGCGGCACGCTGTTCATCGACGAGTTGCAGTGCTCGCTCGTCGGGCAGACGATGCGTGTCGACATCCTCGATGATGACCTCGTGGGCATCTATGGCACTCGTGATCCGGTCGAGCGGTACTACTGCCGCTTCGGACTCGCCCCGCGCTGGCGCCAACCCCTCCATGTCGCGGGCCTCCGCGTTGCGGGCGTCGACGCGAGCGACGGCGAAGTGCGAATTCTGCGTCTGCACGACCACCCGTTCTTCGTGTTGACCTTGTTCGTTCCGCAGACGTCGTCGACGCCGTCTGCGCCACATCCTCTGGTGACAGCCTTCGTCGGCGCGGCGACCGCCGAGAGCTAGCAACCTGGTAGGAGCCCGCCGGCCGCGAAGGAAGCGGAGTCCGGCGCGCCAGGAACGCATCGTGCCGAACGGACGGGGTCGACGTGGCCTATAGGGTCGCCGGGTCCGGCGATACGGGCGAGCGGAGGAGGGTCGAGCACCGATGGACGAGTCGACGGACTCGCCGGCTGTGATCGAGGCGTTCGCGCTGCACAAGCGGTACGGCGATCTCGAAGCGGTGGCGGGGCTCGATCTCCGGGTGCAGCGAGGTGAGGTGTTCGCGCTGCTCGGCCCCAACGGCGCGGGAAAGACCACCACCGTCGAGATCCTCGAGGGCTATCGCTATCGAGACGGCGGCGATGCTGTGGTGCTCGGTGAGGACCCGGCCGTTGGTCGAGCCGAGTGGCGCGCCCGCATCGGGATCGTGCCGCAGAGCACCGGCGCGTTCGAACTGCTGACGGTGGCTGAGCTCGTACACCACTTCGCCCACTTCTACGAGCAGCCGCTCGACCCGGACGACACGATCGAGCTCGTCGGCCTCACGGAGAAGCGCGACAGTCTCTGCAGCAAGCTCTCGGGCGGTCAGAAACGTCGCGTCGATCTCGCGCTCGGGATCGTCGGTGATCCCGAACTGGTCTTTCTCGACGAGCCGACCACCGGACTCGACCCGCAGGCGCGTCGGTCGGTGTGGGCGCTCGTCCGGCAAATGACAGATCTCGGCAAGACGGTGTTGCTCACGACGCACTACCTCGACGAGGCCGAGGCGTTGGCCGATCGCGCCGCGGTCATCGTCGCGGGTCGCATCGTGGCGCAAGGCACGCCGCGCGACATCGGCGGCCGTTCCGAAGCGATTGCGTTGGTCACCTTCGAGCGTCGTGGCGCGCTCGCCGATCGCCCCCTTCCGGCGCTGGCCGACGCGGTCGTGCACATAGACGACGAGGGTGCACTCGTGCGGATCGAGACCGAACAACCGACCGGGGTCATCGAACAGCTGGCTGCGTGGGCCTCGGCCGCCGGCACGCCCGAGTTGCCAGGGTTGTCGGTCACCCGCCCGACGCTCGAGGACACGTATCTGCGATTGATCGACGCCCAACGGGATCAGCGAGTGACGGAGTGAAGACCGTCTTGCTCGGATTCGAGCGCATCCGTCTCGAGTTGCGCGCATTCTTCCGTAGCCGCCAGGCCGCGGTGTTCACGTTCTTCTTCCCGGTGATGCTGCTCGTGTTGTTCGCATCGATCTTCCACGGTGAGATCGACGACAGCGGCGTCGACTTCCGGCAGTACTTCATCGCCGGGATCATCGCCAGCGGGATCATGTCGACCAGCTTCAACAACCTCGCGATCAGCATGGCCGTCGAGCGCTACACGGGCGTGTTGAAGCGACTGGCCGGGACGCCGATGCCGAAGCCGTCGTACTTCGTCGGCAAGGTCGGGATGTCGTTGGTGTCCGGCATCGTGCAGACGGCGCTGATGCTCGCGCTCGGTGTCGTCCTGTACGGGCTCGACCTGCCATCCGACCTCGGCCGCTGGTTGGTGTTCGCCTACATCCTCGTCATGGGGAGCGTGACCTGCTCGCTTGTCGGGATCGTCTACAGCCTCGTTCCGAAAGATGCGAACAACGCACCCGCGTATGTGACGCCTCCGTATCTCTTCCTGCAGTTCATCTCGGGCGTGTTCTTCGTCATCACCGACCTCAGCACGGCGTTGCAACGGATCGCCTCCGTGTTCCCGTTGCGATGGATGGCTTCCGGTCTGCGCTATGTGTTCCTACCCGACTCCTTCGCGGCGCACGAACCGGGAGGGGAGTGGCGCCTCGGCACCGGGGCGTTCGTGCTCACCGTGTGGATGATCGGCTCGTTCATTGCCGCGCTTCGTTGGTTCCGCTTCGTCGACGATCGCTGACGTACGCCAGCAGACCTTCCAGCGGACGCGGGATGCGCGACAGATCGAGCGCGTCGACGAGAAGTCGCGCATACTGGGCCTTGCGGCCCGACCGTGTGCCCATGAAGCGCCGAAGCTGCGCGTCGACAGGACGGCCCTCTTGGTTGGGCTGCTTCTGGAGCGTGCGGAACGAACCGAGCTCGTTGCGGGATTCGATCGCGTCTTCGACGGCGTCGATGCCGAGCGCTCTGATCAGCTCGTCCTCGAGGTCGCGGACGCAGACGAAGAACCCGAGCGCTTCCATACCGGCGCGGTCGAGGTCCGATCCGAGGCCGGCCCATTCCAGGCCGCGACGGAACGCCGGCTCCTCGCCCGCGTCGCACAGCCCGGCGAGTCGATGATCGCCTCCGGCGTAGCGCGCGAGGAAGGCACGGATGTTGGTCGCGCCGCCCATGGGTTCGATGGCCACGCCTTCGGAGCGAAGGTCTCGCCCGAGCCGCGCCGCCAGCGTCTCGAGCGCGATCTGGTCGCTGGCGCCCTCGACCAACACGACCGTCCCGTCCATCCCGCCAGCCTGCCCGGGAACGACGCCCGAAGGACAGGAAGGACGGTCAGCGGCCGCGAGCGCGGCGCCGTCCTTCGTGCATCGCCTGGACTCGGGCAACGGGGATCTCCCGTCCCTCCGCGATGAGGTCGGGGCTCAGCGACTGCGGCGCCGGCATGGTGTCGCGCCACGGATCGCCGTCACCGAGCCGTTCGAGGGCGGTGTGCAGGGTGAAGTCGCTCGGCGAGACGTGATCGAGGTCGTCCCAACGCACCGGGAACGACACGGGTACGCCCGGACGCACGCGCGGGCTGTATGCCCCGATCACCGTCGCGCCGCCCACACGGGTCGAGTCCACGAACACCTTGTTGTCGCGGTTCTCCTTCATGAACTCCGTGGTCGCGATGGACGGATCGAGCTGGGCCGTCCGCACCGCGATGGCGCGGGTGGCCGCGGCCGCTTCTTCGAGGGTCGGCGTGTCGTCGACGGGGACGAAGACATGGACGCCCTTGGCGCCGCTGGTCTTGACTGCGCCCTCGAGGCCGAGATCGGCGAGCGCGCGATGGACGAGGTGCGCGACACGGACCGCGACCGGGAACGCGGCGTCCGCCGATGGCTCGGCCGGTGGATCGAGATCGAGGATCAGGTGAGTCACGTGCTCGGGGTGCGCGGCCGTCACCAACGCCGGGTGGTACTCGACCGCGCGCTGGTTCGCGAACCAGAGCAGCGTGCGATGGTCGTCGCACAACGCGTACGAGACATCGCGTTTCGATGCCTCGGCCCAGAACTGCACGGTCTTCACCCACGACGGCGTGTACTTCGGAACGTTCTTCTGCATGAACGCCTCTTGGCCGCGGTGCACCCGGATCACCGAGAGCGGGCGGTCAGCGAGGACGGCGATGATCCGGTCGCTCACACCGTCGAGGTAGTCGACCAGATCGCGCTTGGTCGCATCGGCGCCGTCGAACAAGGGCTGGTCGAGGTTGGTGAGCGCAACGCCGTCACGAGTCTCGTCGGCGTCCTTGCCGGCCATCAGTTGAGTCCCAGGATGCCCGCGAGCAATTCCATCGATCGCAGCCATTCCGTCAGGTCCGACCGCCAGGGCGCGGCGACAACATGTTGAACGCCGGCGGCTTCGAACGCGTCCCGTTCCGCCGCGATCTCGTCGGGGTCCATTCCCTGCGGGTCCCACCCCGTCCGCAGTGAGATCGTGAACGCGGACGGGTCGGGATGGTCGCGGCGGAGGCGGACGATCGGCTCGACGACCGTGTCAGGCTTCAGGCCGATCAACTGGAACCCGGATGCTCGGCGCGCTCGCTCGTAGGCGCGTTCGCTGCTGCCTCCGATCCAGATGTCGATCTGGTGCGCCGGTTTGGGCAGCACTCGGATGTCATCGAACGAATAGAACGCGCCGCGGTACGTGGTCGGATCCGACGTCCAGCACGCGCCGAGAACGTCGATGATCTCGTCCGTGCGCCTGCCGCGCGTGTGGAAATCCTGGCCGAGCGCCGTGAACTCCGCTTCACTCCACCCGACGCCGATGGCGAGAAGAAGTCGCCCGCCGCTGAGCGCATCGAGCGACGCCGTCGCGTTCGCCAGCCAGAGCGGGTGGTATTGGCTCGCCACGAGGACACTGGTGCCGAGGCCGATGCGTTCCGTGGCCGCCGCCGCCCAGGTGAGCGTCAGCAACGGGTCGTAGAGATGGGGTGACGGGTAGCTCTGGTCGGCAGGTTGGATGACGTGGTCACTCACCCAGACGTCGTCGAAGCCCAGCTCCTCCGCGAGGTGTGCGGCGCGCGTGATCGACTCCGCGCCCGAGGCGCGTCCGTACTGCGGCAGGTGGATGCCGAACTTCACGTCGGTCGTCAAGGTAACGGGTGATCGGCGTCACGTCAGCCGTGGCGCTCGACGACATCGGCCGACGAGTCGCCCAACAGGTAGCGCGGCCCGCTTCCGAGTGCGGCCGCCCCGTCGTCGGGGTTGTACAACCTGCAGGCTCGGAGCGAGAGACAACCACAGCCGATGCACGACGACAGCTCGTCGCGCAGGGACGTCAACACCGCGATCTGCTCGTCGAGGCGCGGTCGCCAGGTTCGGGAGAGACGGGCCCAGTCCTTGGCGGTCGGCGTCCGTTCATCGGGAAGCGTGGCGAGCGCCTCGCGCACCTCCTCGAGGGTGAGGCCGACGCGTTGCGCGACGCGGATGAACGCGACCCGGCGCAGGACGTCGCGTTGGTACCGGCGCTGTCCGCCGTCGTTGCGAACCGCGTGCAGGAGGCCCTGACTCTCGTAGAACCGGAGCGCGGACGTCGCGATGCCGCTTCGGCTCGCGACCTCGCCGATCGACAACAGGTCATCGGTCACTGAGGGACAGAAGATCACGCGAATCACTTGACTTCAAGTGAACTTGAACTTCTATGGTCGCTTGCATGCCCACGACGAGTGCAACGACGCAAACCGACGCGGAGCTCATCGCCTCCTGCGCGGAGGTCATCGATGTCCCCAAGGCGAGCGAGCCGAGCTCCTTCACGCTGCACGCGCCGCTCGAGCTCCTGGCGCGGGCGCTGTTGCTCGAGCGCGTGCCGGACGGCTCGCGGCAAGCGGCGCGGGACCGGATCCAGTGGCTGGCCGACACCTACGCGGCCGCGGGCCCGAGCGTCGACCCGGTTCCCGAGCCGGGCGAACTCGATGTCGACACCTCCGTGTGCAGCCTGGCCGCGGCCGGCCACGCACCCATCCTCCTGAGCCTCCGCCGCCGGGTTCCGATCGTCTCGGGCACGTTCGGCGCGCGTCTCGTCGGCACGGAGGTGGCCCGTCACCCGGACTGGACGCTGTCGTGGCCGCGGGCTCGGCGGACATCGGGAGGTTCGACGAGCGACCTCGCGGAGCGGCTCGCGGCGCCGAGATCTCCCGGAGATCCAGGCAGCGACTTCATCTATCCGACGATGCATCTCACCGAAGCCAGTGGTCTCGCCGTCGACGTGCTGGAGGATCCGCTGTGCGGGATGGGCGTCGAGGAGGCGCGGCGCGTACTGCTGCGCACCGCCGCGCAGTCGATGCTTCAGGACAATCCGGATGCTGCGCCCTATGGATGGACGCATTGCCTCACGATGCCTCAGGCCGTCCTCGTCGCGGCGGAGCACGGCGCTTCTCCCGACATCGCGATCGCCGTCGCGGCGACCTACGTGCTCGGGTTCCGTTCGACACAAGGACGTGCACGTCTCGACCCTGGCGCGGCGCCAGCACCCGACACGGCGGCCGGCAGCGTGTGGCGAGCGCCCGAGAACGAGCTGGCCGCGATCGTCGACGAACTGGTCGCGTTCGGATCGCTTCACGAGGACGCGCACGTGGCGAAGTACACCCTTGCCTGCCTCGATGCGACCGAGGCCGACCCTGATGCAGGGCGGCTGTTCCTCGCGGCCGCCGCGCATCTGCACGAGTGGTGGCGACGCCAGCGACGATGAGCTGACGGCGACCGCGCCCGCGACCACGAATCGCTGGGTCGATGACACGATGACCGCGTGGTCACGGCGGAAGCACCCGAGGAACAGGTCTCGACGTCCGAATTGCGCGTGCCTGAGGGCGAAGAGCCGCGTCGCGTCGGACGCGTCGAACGGATCATCCTGGTGAGCGCGGTCGTGGCGTCGGTGCCCTTCTATCTCTTCTTCGCTCGGAAGCAGTGGTTCTGGGGTGGCGAGTGGTCGTTTCTCGCGACACGCCAGCTGACGAGCGTCCATGATCTGCTGCGCCCGTATCACCAGCACTGGGAGACGATTCCGGTCATCATCTTCCAACTGCTGTTTCTTGTGTTCCGTATCCGTTCGTACGTGCCGTACCAGTTGCCGGTGATCATGTTGCACGCGCTCGCCGGCTTCTTGTTGTGGATCGTCATACGGCGCTCGGGCGTTCGGCCGTGGCTGGCGATCATCACGGCTATCGCGTTCGTCTATTTCGGGCACGGCCGCCAGGACATCGTCCTCGCGTTCCAGCTCGGCTTCGACTCGGCGCTCGTGCTCGGGCTGTGTGCGGTGCTGCTCATCGATCATCCGGGGCGCGCGAACCGGCGAGACGTTCTTGCCGCCATCTGCAGCGTGCTCGCGTTGTTGTGCTCCGGCGTCGCTGTCCCGATGATCGTGATCGCCGCGATCGTCATGTTCGTTCGCCGCGGCATCAAGCCGGCGTTGCTCTACGTCGCGCCGCTGACTGCGATGTACCTCGCCTGGTACTTCACCATCGCTCGCACCGACTACGCCGGCAACACCTTCAGCTCGCCTGGCGCGATCCTCGGCTTCGTCGGATCCGCGCTGGCGGACACGCTCGACGCGCTCGGTTCCAATCCGGTCGCGGCAGTGGCCCTGGCCGGGTTGGTTCTCTCCGGCCTGCTCGTTGCCTGGTGGTCGCGAGCGTTCGACGCCAAATGGACGCTTCCGCTCGCCTTCGGCGCCGGAGCGCTCGCGTTCCTCGTCATCACGGCGTACGGGCGCGCGTCCTCGGGGACCGGCTCGGTCGACCAGAGCAGATATGTCGACATCGCGGCATGCCTGCTGTTGCCGCTGCTGGCCAAGTCAGCCGACCTGCTGACTCGCAAGTATCGGTATGCCACACCGATCGTGGCCGCGATTGTCCTGGTCGGCGTGCCGAGCAACCTCGCCGCCGCCGGACCGTCCAACGGTTCCACTGGCGACCGGCAAGCTCTCGTCGCGCTGGCCACCTCACCGATGGCCGAGTCGGTCGATGGCAGTCATGTGGCGGACGTCTTCCGGTTTCCGACCGTGTCGGTGCACTGGTTGCTGACCAACGTCGGCCGGTCGGGACTTCCCGCAGGTACAGCCGTCGATCAGCCGGCGAGGGCGGCGGCCGACATCCGCTTGCAGCTCGAACAGATCGGGCTGCAGCGGCAGACGCGGCCGTGCCAGTGGTTGACCGGTCATGACACCGTGTTCCTACACACGCACGACGACATCTCGTTCCTCGGCAGCGGCGTGGTCGTCAGCGCATCGACTCCCGATGGCGTCGGCAACGTTCTCTACCCCGCCATTCCGGACACGAACGGGTCGACCCTGCGCGCGACGTCGCCCATCGCGGTGACGCTGCACTCCGCAGGACGACCGGTCCAGGTGTGTTCGAGAGCGACATCGAAGAAGGGCTGAAGTCACGCATTTCACCCCTGCGCCGAGTGCAGTGCGACGGTGATGCGCAACATCATCGGTTCCCCATCGGTAGTTTCTGATGCAGCCGACGGTGCGACGAGACGGAGGGTGGCCGATGCGCCCGAACAGGCGAGAAGGTGTCGAGCTCCTGCGCGCGGTTTGGTTGTTCGAGCGCTGTAGCAATCGCGAGCTTCAGGCTCTGCAGCGAATTGCGACGGCACTCGACGTACCCGCTGGGAAGGTGTTGACGAAAGAGGGTGAGATCGGCCGCGAGTTCTTCGTCATGGTCCGCGGCAAGGCCGAGGCGAGTCGGGGCGGGATCGCGATCGCGACGGTTGGCACCGGTTCGTTCTTCGGCGAGATGGCATTGCTCGACCGCCGGCCGCGGAGCGCGACAGTGACGACGCTCGAACCGTCCAGCGTGCTCGTGATCACGGCGGGTGCCTTCAACTCGCTTGTCGGGACCATGCCTTCCGTTGATCGCAAAATGCTGTTGGTGCTCGCTGAGCGCCTACGCGACGTCGAAGCACGATTCGTGCCGACGAACGAGCGCCTCACGAATCCGCATATCGACTAAGACGTCTCCAATCTCGCGTCCTCTTCACACCGCGCCGTGTAGGCAGTGGCCATGAACGACGCTCATCTGCAGTTCCTCGCGAGCCCCGAGTGGGCACGGATGCTGGAAACAGACCTGTTGCCGTGGGTCAGCCAGGTCGCGGACATCGGCGACGACGTTCTCGAGGTCGGCCCTGGACCGGGTCTGACGACCGACCTGCTGCGGGCGCGGGCCGCCCGTGTGACCGCTGTCGAGATCGACGAGGCCCTGGCGTCAGCGCTCGCGAGTCGCTTGCAGGGTTCCAACGTCGAGGTCATCAACGCAGATGCGGCGAATGTCGAGTTGCCTTCGGACCGGTTCTCGGCCGCGGCGTCTTTCTCGATGTTCCATCACATCCCGACGCCGGAGAAGCAGGACGACGTCTTCGCCGAGGTCCATCGCTTGCTGCAGCCGGGCGGCGTGTTCATCGTGAGCGACTCGCTCGACCTCGACATGATCAGGGAGTTCCACGTCGACGACGTGTTCGTCCCGCTCGATCCGGAGACGCTGTCCGATCGCCTCGGTGCCGCAGGGTTCGACGATGTCGTGATCGAACCGACCGACTTCGAGCTCCGCTTCCACGCGCGGAAGTAGCGCCGGGCTAGTCGCCTTCGGGCGGCCCGTCGCCGACCAAACCGAGCTGCTCGAAGACCGACAGCTCGTCCCAGTACTGGCGCAGCGCGCAGATGCGGTCGCCGCGGAACTCGGCGACCGTCACGCCGTTGATCGTGATCTCGAGGCCGGTTGCCTCGACGGCCGAGTCTTCGAGCTGGAGCGTTCCGGTGTGTGTCATGGTGGCGCGCCATTCGATGCAGGCGTAGTCGCCACCGACGTCGAGAGGGATCACGTCGAGATCGACCTCGGAGAAGGCATCGTCATGGCGATCGGCCTCGGCCATGAGCTCGACGACCGACGACATCGCCAAGGCGGGCGTCCACGCTCGGACATCGTCGGTGTAGACGCGGGCGAGCGTGTCTCGGTCGCCTTCGAGCCCGGCGCGCAGCGCGTCCGTGAGGATGGCGGCGCGCTCGGCGTTCGAGCTCATGTCGGCTCGACGTCCGTTCCGAAGAGCTTGGCCTTGGCCGCGCTGAACTCTTCGTCGCTCAAGGTGCCGGCCTCGTGCAGCGCCGCGAGATCCTTCACGCCGGCGAGGATCTGGTCTTGCGACAGCTCACCTGACGGTGCGGGACTCTCCACCCGATGCGTCGCCTGGAACCGGTCCTGCAGCGTTCGGTTGTAGGCGGCCTGCTGCATGCGATTTCGCGGGAGTCGGTACGGCAGCCACGTCTGACGTGGCCGGTACAAGAAGAGCATGGCGCCACCCGTTTGAACGTTTCGTCATGGGCATCTTCCGAACGCGGAAGGCGCCGCGTCCGAGACGGTAGCCGGGATGTCGACGACGGCCGCGCTGGGTCAATCGCTGCGACCCGCGAGGAAGACGAGCTCGCGACCCGGTCGATCGGGCGCATCGCGAACGTCGTCGACTCGGAAGCCGGCCGCTCGAAGTGCAGCGGCGACGTCGTCGCGCGAGCGGAAACGCAGCGTCGAGTCGGACTGCAGCACCGCGCCGTCGACGGCGAACACGAACGTCCAGCGAAAGGTGACGATGCCCTCAACGACGTCGATCACCTCGACCCAAGACTCGACTGCGCCCGCGCCGGCAATCGTCATCCGTCGGAACGAATGCGCACGATCCCATTCGAGCCACGCTCGGCGTGCGGGCTCTCGCGTCTCGAACACCAGGCGACCGTTCGGTCGGAGCGCGCGGTGGATCGCCTGCAGCGTGGCGAGCCATTCGTCGTCATCCACGAAGACCTGCGCGACGTTGCCCGTCATGGTGGCCAGGTCGACCTGTATCGAGGGAAGGGAATCGACCGTCCCCAGGACCCACTGGACGCGGTCCGCGCCGGGTTTGGTCGCCGCGACGGTGAGCGATGCTCGCGCCGGATCGACGGCGATCACAGTCACACCACGTTCCGCGAGCAAGCACGCGAATGTTCCCGTGCCGCAACCGACATCGAGCACGCGACGAGCGTCGAGCTCGTCGGCGATCGCCAGGTACGCCGGCAAGTCCGACCGATCGCCGTCGAGTGCGTCGTAGATCGCAGCGAGTCGTAGATCCTCGAAGAGAGCGTCGGCCACGACGAGCGGACCGGTCGGTCAGTTCACCGTCACGGCGGGCTCCGTTGTGGCCGTCGTGGTGGACCTCGCGGGTGCGGTCGTCGCAGGTGCGGTCGTCTCGGTCGTGGTCGTCGACGTCGCAGCCGCCTGTGCCGTGGCGATGGCCTGTTCGAGCGCGGCCAGGGTGGCGGCGTCGACGGCGCCGGTGGGCGGCACGCCGAGTGTGGTCTGGAAAGTTCATCAGCGCGTCGGTCAGCTCAGGCGTCCATTGGCCGTCGATCGAGACCTGTCCAGTACCCGGCGAGCTTGAGCGTCGATTGCACCGCTGCGGTCTGCGTGAGTGATTGCCGCGTGACCGCGCTGCCCTTCGACGCGAGCTCCGCGTCGAGCGCGGCAGAGGTGGCGCGATCGAGCCAACCGGTCTGCGGCAGGCCATGGGCGGCTTGCAGACTTTCGACCGCCTGGGCCGTGGTGGGGCCGTAGATGCCGTCGATGTCGCCCTGGTAGAACCCGGTCGTCTGGAGCGCGGTCTGCAGCGCCACGGTGTAGTCCTGGATCGCCCCGACCGCCTTCAAGTCCTGTTCGTCGGTGAGGCACCCGGCCTCCTTCAAGAGCTGCAGCCACGTCGCTTGGAGTGCGAAGCCGGCGGAGTTCAACTCCACCGTCGCTTGCGCGAGCGGCGTTTGGTCGGTGACCGACTGCGTCGCCGACTCGAAGTCGGCCTCTGCCTTCTTCACTCGATCCACTGTCGCTACGGACACGAGCGGCGTGGTGGTCGTCGTACTTGCCTGGGTTGTCGGCGGCAGCGACTGACTCGCAGCCGAGGCTTGGGCCTCCACGAGCGCGGCTTGTGCATCGACGAGCTCCTGATTCGCCTTCGCCAAGGCGTCGCCGGCCGTCGACACGGCGCCCGCACTGGACTCGACCGTGGCCTGAGGCTTCGCGAGATCGGCGCCCGCGGTCTTGACGTCGCCGACCGTCACCGCCGATTGATCGAACACCTTGCCATAGCGGTCGATGGTGTTGATGTAGTCCTTGGTGTCGCTGCAGAACTGTGACGTCGTCTTGTCGAGGTTCGCCTGTGCATCGGTGACGCCTTGTTGTGCTTTCGTCACGCGAGCCTGCGCGGCCTTGACCTTGTCGGTGCCACCGCTGCTGCACGCGGCGAACAGGGCGAAGGCCACCACTAGCGCTCCAATCGTCACCGCAGACCGTCGGACATCGCGAACCCGTCGCATTCGTTACCCCCATCCCTCGTGGGGCATGATCGACGGCGGCGAGCGCGGTCGTCGTCACCCGGGTTGGGTGAAACGGGCGACATGCGCAGGATCAATCGTTCGTCTGTTGCGCAACGATGGCACGGGGCCGCCCTGTGACCCGTCCCCGCCATACAGTTCCGGCATGGCCCAGCTCCATCACGAGGATTCGGTCCTCGTCGATCGTCCGCCCGAGGTGCTCTACGACCTGGTCTCCGATGTGACGCGCATGGGTGGCTGGAGTCCTGTGTGCAAGGAATGTTGGTGGGACGAGGGCGACGGCCCCGAGGTCGGCGGGTGGTTCACCGGTCGCAACGAGTTGCCGGAGCGGACCTGGGAGACCCGGTCGGAGGTGGTCGCGGCCGAACGAGGTCGTGAGTTCGCATTCGTCGTTGCTGCGACCGGGACGCGGTGGGCGTACACGTTCACGCCCGTCGACGGCGGCACCCGGCTCACCGAGTTGTGGGACTTCCCTCCGGACGCGGTCGACGTGTTCCAATCGCGGTTCGGCGATGACGCCGAGGCGCAGATCGCGAATCGCAGCGAACTGGCCCGCACGGGCATCGCCGCCACGCTTGCCGCGATCAAGGCGACGGCGGAGTCCGACTAGCCGTTTGCCTCGCGACTGACGCGTTCGTCGAACCGGCCGAGCGATCGAGAAGCGCAGGCGTCGCTGGAGGAGGTCTTGGCCTTGCGCGCCGATCGGATGGCGAGGCTCGCGGGCAGCAAAGGCACCTGACGCCCTTTCCGTGCGGTGAGGGTGCAGTGTGGACTGCTCGTTCGAGGAGGTTGCATGATCGAGGCGGACGCCCTCACCAAACGCTATGGCCCGACCGTCGCGGTGAACGGGCTGAGCTTCACCGTGCAGCCGGGCCGTGTCACCGGGTTCCTCGGCCCGAACGGTGCGGGCAAGAGCACGACCATGCGGCTCATCCTCGGCCTCGACGCGCCGACGGCCGGCACGGTGACCGTGAACGGGAAGGCGTACGGCAAGTTGCACTTCCCCCTGCGGCGGGTCGGCGCCCTGCTCGACGCGCTCGCGATCCACGGTGGGCGTACGGCGCACGACCATCTCCTCTGCTTGGCGCAGAGCAACGGCATCGGTCGGTCGCGGGTCGACGAATGTCTCGCACTCGTCGGTCTGTCCGATGTCGCCCGCCGGCGCATCGGTCCGTTCTCGCTCGGCATGAAGCAACGGCTCGGGATCGCCGCAGCGTTGCTGGGAGATCCGGAGATCCTGTTGTTCGACGAACCGGTGACCGGGCTCGACCCGGAGGGCATCGTCTGGATCCGCACGTTCTTCCGCTCGCTCGCGGCGGAAGGACGCACCGTCTTCGTGTCCAGCCACCTGATGAGCGAGATGGCGATGACGGCACAGCACCTGCTCGTGATCGGCCACGGTCGTCTTCTGGCCGACGCCCCACTCGACGAGATCCTCGCTCGCGGGACGTCGTCCGTGAAGGTTCGATCGCCGCAGGAGGACGAGCTCGGACGACTCCTGACCGGTCGCGGCGCGACCGTCAGCACCGTCGACGGTCACCTCACAGTCACCGGCGCGACCGCGCCCGACATCGGTGACCTCGCCGCGCAACACAACATCGCCCTGCACGAGCTGACGCCGTTGCAAGCCTCGCTCGAGGAAGCGTTCTTCGAACTGACCGGGCCCGACGTGGAGTACCACGCCGGGCCAACCGACGGAGGCCCGGACGGCCGCAGCAACGGGAGCTCACACGCATGACCACGACAACCGCCGGATCCGATGCGGCATCCGATTCCGGCGTCTCGGCCGAACCCGAGGTGCGAGGCTCGTTGCTGCCGGCCGTCCTTCGATCCGAGTGGACGAAGCTGCGGTCGGTGCGCTCGACCATGTGGGCGCTGCTGGCATCGGTCGGGATCACGGTCGGACTCGGGACGCTGTTCAGTTTCGCCTACACCGCCCGTTACGACCGTCTGACGCTGAGCGAACGGCGCACCGTCGACCCGACGCTGCTCAGTCTGCGTGGACTGTTCCTGTCGACGCTCGCGATGGGTGTGTTGGGCGTGCTGGTCATCACCGCCGAGTACGCGACCGGGATGATCCGGTCGACGTTCGCGGCGGTGCCCCAGCGCCGAGCGGTGCTCGCGGGAAAGGCGATCGTGTTCGGCACGGTCGCGGTCGTGGTGAGCTTCGCTTCGGCGTTCGCCGCGTTCGCCGCTGGTCAGGCGATCCTCAACCGCAAGCACCTCGGCGTGTCGCTCACCGATCCAACGGTCTTGCGGGCGGTACTCGGAGCGGGCTTCTACCTCACGGTCGTGGGGCTGATGGGGCTCGCGATCGGGACGATCCTGCGCCGCACCGCGGGCGCAATCGCCACCTTGGTCGGTCTCGTCTTCATCGCTGACGTGCTCGTCGAGGCATTGCCGAGCCCGTGGAACACCGACATCGGCAAGTTCCTGCCGGGCAACGCCGGGCTCGCGGTGTTCTCCGTGCAACCGAACGCGGACCGGCTCGGCGCCGGCAGTGCGTTCGTCGTGCTCCTCGCCTGGCTGGCCGTCGTGTTCGTCATCGCCACGATCGCACTGACCCGCCGCGACACCTGACCCGCCATCCCGGCATCGCCACCCCCCTCACATTGATGTCTGAACGACCGAATCGGTGGCTCAAACGTCACAGAAGGACGCGCCCGGGGTTCTGTGATTGCTGAGTCACCAAATCGGTGGCTCAGCAATCAATGTGACGGAATCGCGCGTGGCGCGGCGTTGGCGCCGAAGTACACGGACTCGAGCAGCCCAGCGTCGGTACGGAGGTCGGCGGCCGATCGATCGATCGCCACCTCGCCGTGCACGAGCACCATCGCGCGGTCGGCGACTTCGAGTGCGAGCCGGACGTGTTGTTCCACCAACACGATCACGGCTCCGGTGTCGTCGGCGATGCGACGCACGGTGGGCAGCAGCTCCTCGACGATGATCGGCGCCAGGCCCATGCTCATCTCGTCGATCAACAGCACTCTCGGTTCCTGCATCAGTCCACGGGCAACCGCGAGCATCTGTTGCTCGCCGCCGGACAAGTTGCCGGCGAGCACCTTGCGGCGATTCCCGAGGACTGGGAACAGCCCGAGAACGTCGTCGATCGCGGTCTTGTGCTTGCCGCGGGCTGCCTTGAGGTTCTCGTCGATCGTCAGCGTCGTGAACAACGCTCGATCGTCGGGCACGAGGACGAGGCCGGCACGCGCCGCGGCGGTGGGGCGGCCGTTCTTCAGCGTCCGTCCTGCGATCGACACCGAACCCGATTGCGCGGGGAGCAACCCCGCGAGCGTGGTCAGCACCGTCGTCTTGCCGGCGCCGTTGGGTCCGAGCACGGCGACGACGGTTCCGGCATCGGCGGTCAGCGAGAACGACCGTACGACGTTGATCGCGCCGTAGCCGGCGACGATGTCGCGGCACGCGAGCAGCGGCGCAGTCCCACTGTCGCTCGACGGCGTGGTCATGCCGGCGCGGCCACTTCGGCGTGTGTGGACCCGAGGTAGGCCGAGGCGACGTTGCGATCGGTCTTGATGGCGGATGGCGGACCCTGCGCGATCACGCGTCCGAAGTCGAGGACATGGAGCGTGTCGCACAGGTTGAGCACGAGGTGCATGTCGTGATCGATCAACAGAATCGTGACACCGCGGTCGCAGATGCGCCGGAGGCGTTCGCCGAGCCATTGGCTCTCGGCCGTGTCGAGGCCGCCCGCGGGTTCGTCCAAGAGCAGCACGGCAGGGTTGCCGATCAGCGCACGCGCGATCGACACGAGCTGGCGCCGTCCTTGCGAGAGTTCGCCGACCGGACGCTGCGGCGAGCTCCGCGAGGCCGAGCAGCTCGAGCGTCTCGACCATCGAGCTCGGGTCGCGTCCGTGTGCGGCTGCGGTGCCGACGACCACGTTCTCGGCGACCGACAGGTCGTCATAGAGCTGGGTCTGTTGGAACGTCCGTCCCAGTCCGGCGCGCACCCGCTTGTGCGGCGACAGGCCACGCAGATCCTGTCCCAGGAGGACGACCTCGCCGGCGTAGGGCGTGAACCCGCTGAGCGCGTCGAGAAGTGTGGTCTTGCCGGCGCCGTTCGGTCCGATCAGTCCCGCGATGGTCCCGCGGGCAACGACGAGATCGACGCCGTCGACGGCGACGACACCGCCGTACGAGACGCGGAGATCCACAGTCGACAGGACGACATCGTCACCGTCCCGAGCGACGCCCGACTGTTCCACCTCCGTGGCGGTGGTCAGACGCCCGGGCGTCGCAACCGGTGTCC
Organism: uncultured Acidimicrobiia bacterium; assembly: GCA_963721305.1. Lineage (GTDB taxonomy): Bacteria > Actinomycetota > Acidimicrobiia > Acidimicrobiales > JACDCH01 > DATAES01. Next base: position 521,295 of record CAVRIR010000005.1, on the reverse strand, counting down.
GAGTCGCCGCGCTCTCGACTTGCGCCGGCACTGCTCGGTGCCGCCTCGCCAGCCACGCGTGGACGGGTCCCACGATCCCTTCGGGGTTCTTGATCACGGTGAACACGAGTGCGACACCGCTGAGCACGCCGTACCACTCGCCGAGGCTGAACGCGCTGTCGGCAGCCGTGGCCACCAGCCCACTGGCAGCAAGCAAACCGGCGACGATGCCGCCCGACACGCTGGTGATGCCGCCGACGTAGGCGATGGCGAACAAACCGAGCCCGACCAGAGCAGTGAACGAGATGAAGGTCACGTTGCCCTGGAGGTAGGCGAGCATGCAGCCGCCCAACCCGGCGATGAACGCGGCCAATCCGAACGCGACGAGCTTCACCCGCACGACGTCGATGCCTGCTCCGGCCGCGGACCGTTCGTTGGCGCGCACCGCGAGCATCGCCGAGCCGAGCTTGCTCGTGCGCAGTCGAGCGACGCCGATCGCAACGCCGACCAGTACGGCGAGCACCAGCAGACCGAACTGCACGCGAGGGAACTCACTGCCGACGCGCGCCCGCAGATCGAGCCCGAAGAGCTCGGGGCCGACGATGTTCTTCCCGCTCGTGCCCGCGTAGTCGGGGTTGTGGAACCACAACGCCTCGATGGCGACGCCGAGCGCGAGCGTGACGACCGCGACCGGAAGTCCGCGGATCCGCAACGCGGGAAGGCCGACGAGCACGCCGACCGCGGCCGCGGCCAGGGAGGCGACCAGCGGCGCGACAGGGAAGGGGATCGAGGTGTGGATGATCGGCAACTGCCAGTCCGCTGTCAGCGGACCGAGCAGGAACCCCGCAACGCCTGCGAGCGTGAGCTGCGCGAGCGAGATCTGCCCGCGTAGCCGGTCACGACCACGAGGGACAACGAGATGATGGCGAAGATCAAACTGGTGATCAGCGCAACTCGCCACGACCCTTGCAGCAACGCGAGTCCGACGACTCCCACCGCCGTCGCAGTCAGCGCGGGCCGCAGCGTCGACCGCGGACGTGGTGCTCGACCGAGCGTCTGCTGGATGAGGACCCCTCGGCTCGGCAACGGGCGAGCACGTACGACGAGAACCAGCACGATCAACAACAGCGGCACCAGCTCGGCCAGTCCTGACGACGGCAGCCACGGGTGCTGTCCTCGGAGGTACGACAGCTCGGATTGCGCCATCCCGATCGCCAATCCCGCGAACACCGCCGGGACCATCAGGGTGAACCGTCCGACGATCGCCGCCGCCAGCGCGGGGACGATGAAGAACGTGTAGCCGGCAGGCGTCGCGGGAACGATCGGCGCGATCAGGATGCCCGAGATGGCGGCGACCGCGGCGCTGATCATCCAGTTGACCGCGGCGATGCGGTCCGGCGAGATGCCGCTGACGTACGCGCCTTTCTCCGTCTCCGCAACGGCGCGCGTGACCAACCCGAACCGGGAGAACTTGTAGGCCGCGGCGAGCACGAACGTGATCGCGACGATGGTCAAGGCCAGCCACACGCGGTCTTGCGTGATGTGGACGCCGCCCACCGTCCACGCGTCGGTCGGCAGGATCGGCTTCACCGCGACGCCGGTCGTACCGACGCGCTCCGAGAACAGGCCGGTGAACACCACCATCAAGCCGATCGACGCGACCGCCTTCGCAACCGGCGGCGCCGACCGCAACAACCGGAACACGCCGAGGTACAGCAGCAGGCCGACGACCGCGCAGATGGCGACCGAGATGATCGCGGCCGGCCAGAAGTCCAGGTTCGACCCGAGGTCGATGGTGTTCGGGACGAAGGGCAGCGGGAGGAGCAGCTCGCCCTTGCGCAAGAACGCGTACATGTAAGCGCCCAACAACGCCATCGTGCCGGTGGCGAAGTTGACGACGCCGCTCGTGCGGTAGGTGACGACGAGCGTGAGCGCCAGTGCGGCATACACGGCTCCGTTGGCGAGGCCGAGGAGAAGGAAGATCAGGTGCTGATCCACCTACGACCTCCCGTACCGCCGAAGCCCGAACGTCAACCGAGCTGGATGAACTGAGCGACGTCGACGACCTTGTAGTTCTGTCCCTTGCCCTGTTCGTCCAAGGTCGATTCGAGGATCTGGGTCGTGCAGATGTTCGGCGCGTACGAAACCGGTTTCGTTCCGCACTGGAACGTCACCCCGCCGCCCATGGCGAGCGGCACCGGTGCGGGCATCGCGCTCAAGGCGCTGGAGATCGACGGCGCGTCCACCGCGGTCGTCACGCCGGACAGCGCCCGAACGAACGAGATCACGGACTGGAAGCCGGTCGTCGCGATGTTGGACTTGGACGTGCCTTTCGAGTACGTGTCCATGACCGCGTTGTAGATCTGGAAGTCCTTGTCGTTGGGATCATCGGTCGCCGACCCGATGTTGATCACGCCCGCGAAACCTCCGGGCACGCTCTCGACCAGCGAGGGATCCACGCTGAAACCCGCCACGATCGTCGTGCCCTGGAACGTGAGCTGCTTGAGCGCCTTGATCGCGCTGGCAGTGAACTCCTCGGTGCCGAGAACCATGAACTGGGTGTCGCCGTTCGCGATGCCCTGCTGGATCTGCGGAGTCATGTCCGCGACCTGCGGTGAGATCGTGATCACGTCGAGGCCGATGCCCGCCTTCGAGTAGAAGGGCTTCGCGATCTGGTTGATCGGCCCGCTCGCCTCGGGCACATCGATGACGATGATGCCGGCCTTCTTGACGCCGTTCTGTTGCGCGATCGGCACGCCTGCGCCGATGCCGCCGATCGGGTTCGTCGCGATGAACGCGTCCTGGCCCAAGAGGATGTTCTGGTCGGTGGCGACGATCGAGAAGTACGGGATGGCCGCGCCTTTGAGCGCGTCGAACAGCGTGGTCGCTTCGCCGGACACGCCGGTGAGAACGGCCGCGACCTTGTCGTTGATCATCTGCACGCCACACGTCGTGCCGCCGGACGGCGTCGAGTTCGTCTCGCAGCCGTCGAGGTCGATCACGTGGCCGTTGATGCCACCCAGGTAGTCGTTGGCATATTGCGCAGCAGCCTTTGCTGAGTCGCGCTGTGGCGTGCCGTCGATTCCGTCAGCGTTGCCGTCGGTGACCATCCCTATCTTGATCGGTGTTCCGGTCGCCTTGTTCGGCGTGCCGAGGACAGCGGCAGGGTTGGGCGAGCTCGAGCCTCCCGACCCGTTGGCGTTCGCGCTGTTGTCGTCCTTGCTGGAACACCCGAACGCCGCGACCAGCGTCGCGGCGACGAACAGGACCAGACCGACCCGTGGACGGTTCGCGGCGTGACGATGCATGAACACCCTTCCTGGTTGAGCTCCGGTCGCGCAGGTTCCCCGCTTGCGTGCTCGGTGCTGCCCCCCTAAATATCTACAGGTATATAGCACTCGGTCGGGCCGCGTAGCCAGGTCTGAGGCAAGATCGGAAACCTCGAAGGAGGCGGCCAAGCGATGACGACGTCGTATCACCCCGACATCCGGGTCGAGCGGGACGACCACGTCGTCACGGTGACCCTCGACAGACCGGCGGCGAAGAACGCGTGCACCGGAGACATGTGGGTCGCGCTCGGCCGGACGTTCCAAGAGGTCGGCGTCTCGGGTGCGCGCGTCGTCGTCCTCACCGGAGCAGGTGGTGACTTCTGCGCCGGTGCCGACCTCGCCGGTGGGGGAGCAGCCGGCTTCGAACCGAGCGGCACGATGATCGACTACATGCGCGTGCTCGGCGACGTGGTGCTGAGCGTGCACGGCTGTCCGCTCCCGGTGGTGGCCAAGGTCGACGGTGTGTGCGTCGGCGCGGGGCTCGGCCTCGCGCTTGCCGCCGACCTGCTGTGGTGCTCCGACAGCGCCCGGTTCTCGGCGATCTTCGCGAAGCGGGGCCTGAGTCTCGACTTCGGCACATCGTGGCTGCTGCGGCAACGCATCGGTGTGCACACGGCGAAGGAGCTCGCGTTCACCGCACGGATGGTGTCCGGCACCGAGGCGGTCTCACTCGGATTGGCCAACGCTGCCGTTCCGGCGGGCGAGCTCGACGCCGCGGTCGAAGACCTTGTCGGAACCATCGCCGCCGGTCCGCCCATGGCACTCGCGATGTCGAAGCGAGAGCTCGACAATGCCGCGACCGGTTCGTTGGAGCAGGCGCTCGAGGCAGAAGCTCTGGCACAGAGCCTCAATGCGCAGTCGAGCGACATGCGAGAAGCGCTGACCGCCTATGTGGAGCGGCGACCCCCGGTGTTCGAAGGAAGGTAGAAGTGACTGATTCCGGTAGCTCCGAGGAATGGCCGACCGTGCTCGACGAGCTCGCGCAACGGCGTGCGGTGTCGCGTGCCATGGGGGGCGACGAGCGGCTCGAGAAGCACCGTTCGGGCGGCAAGTTGGATGCGCGGGCGCGGGTCGACTACCTGGTCGACGACGGATCGTTCCACGAGATCGGCACGCTCGTCGGTGGCGAAGATGCGCCTGCCGACGCAGTGGTGATCGGATCGGGACGGATCGACGGCCGTCCTGTGATGGTCGCCGCCGAGGACTTCACGGTGAAGGCCGGGACGATCAGCCAGTCCGCCAACTCCAAGCGCTACCGGGTCGCGGAGCTGGCCGTGCTCGACCGGGTGCCTCTGGTGATGATGCTCGAAGGCGCCGGCTTCCGCGCCGACGGCCGTCACAGCGCGAGGACGCCGACCGACATGCTCGCTCAGGCGCAGTGCTCGGGCCGCGTCCCGCTCGTGACAGCAGTGCTCGGCCCGTCCGCCGGGCACGGCGCGCTGCGTCGCGCCGATGTGCGACTTCACGGTGATGAGCCGCCAGGCGGCGATCTTCACCGCCGGTCCACCGGTCGTCTTCGAATCGTTGGGCGAGACGATCTCCAAAGAGGACCTCGGCGGACCCGGTGTCGCGATCGCGAGCGGCGTGATCCACAACGTCGCGGATGACGACGCGCGCGCCATCGATCTCGTGCGCGGCTACCTGCGCTATTTCCCCTCCTCGGCATGGTCGTACCCGGCGCACGAGGACGGAGGCGACACGTCGCCGCGTGACGTGCCGGAGGTGCTCGACATCGTCCCGCGCAACGGCCGGCGCGGCTACGACATGCGCAAGGTCATCGACGTCGTGTTCGACGCGGACTCGCGCTTCGACGTGCAACCCGAGTTCGGGCGCTCGATGGTCTGCGCGCTGTGTCGGCTCGGTGGACATCCGGTCGCGGTCGTTGCGAACCAGCCGATGGCGCTCGCCGGTGCGATCGACGCGGACGGCGCGGACAAGGCCGCGCACTTCGTCACCGTTGCCGATTCGTTCCACCTGCCGCTTATCTTCCTGTCCGACAACCCAGGTGTGCTGGCCGGCAGCGCGTCCGAACAGCGCGGCATCCTGCGCAAGGGCGCGCGCATGTACGCGGCGCAGTATCTCGCCACGACCCCGAAGTTCGAGCTGACGCTGCGCAAGGCGTACGGGTTCGGATCGATGGTCATGGGCATGATCCCGTTCGACGGTCAGTCCGGTGTGTTCGCCTACCCGGGCGCCACGATGGGGGCGATGGGCGCGGCGGCGATGACGCGCGCCGCCGGCTCCGACGCAGACGAGGCGGAACGTCTGCGCTCGATGGAGGTCGAGGCTTCGTTCCGCTCCGCGAAGACGCTCGGCTTCGACGAGCTGATCGATCCTCGCGAGACCCGCAACGTCCTGCTGCACGCACTCGAGCGCGCGCTCTACCGGCGGCAGGAGGCGGCGCAGCCCGTCGCGCGGGTCGGCATCATGCCGTAGGGGTGGCGCGCAGAGCCGCGGTCATGCCGGGATTTGCTTCGAGTTGATCGAACCGATGCGCCGGCCTGATCGTTCGGTAGGCCTCGACCACCGGCGCGAGCTGTGCCGGTGTGGCGCCATGCATGATCACGCCGTCGACGCCGAGGTCGAACTGGCGGAGGACCCTCGCCGCGCACTCGCCGGCCGAGCCGTACGCCGCAGGCTCGAGCCATTCGGCCGGCAGAAGCGTCTCGATGTGTTCCAGCGTCGGGGTGTCGGCGACACCGTCGATCGCGCCGGGTACGGACTGCACGATCTCGTCCGCTCGGAACCGCGCGAGTACGGCGGGATCCCAGCCGTTCGTGCGCACGAGCAGGTCGCCGTAGCCCTGCAAGTAGGTGGCGAGGCGACCGACCGACTTGCGCAGCCGGAGCGTCCTCGGGAATCGAGTCGGGGATCGTCGCGTAGCACGACCAGATGCGGACCGCGTCCGGGTCGCGGCCCGCTTCGCCGGCGGCCTTGCGGACCGTTTCGACGGCGCGCACGACCGTCTCGTCGGTGAAGAACGTGTGGAGCACGACCATGTCGTAGGCGCGACCCGCGAGGGCGAGCGTGTTCGGACCGAACGCGACGAGCCCGAGAGGGATCGTCTCGTCGAAGCTGCGATCGAGGTGCAGGACGGGGAAGCGGCCGGCCGGTCCGTCGTGCCCGAGGACGACCTCGCCCTTCCAGAGCCGCCGCATCAGACCGGCGAAGTCCTCCATCTGCGCCGTCGTGACCTTGGGAAGTCCGTACGCGCCGAACAACGCGTCGATCCCGCGACCGAGGCCGAGTGTGAACCGGCCGCCGCTGAGCCGGTGCATGGTCGTCGCGTACGAGCCGGTGATCAGCGGATGACGGGTGTTGTGGTTCGTCGCCGCAGTGGCGATGCCGAGCCGTCGACTCGCGGCCGCGGCCGCCCCGGAGAGCGTGACCGCCTCCTTGATGTTGAACCGCTCGGACAGGAAGACGGATCCGAGGCCGAGGCCTTCGCCGTCCGCCAACTCGTCGAGGAGGTCGGCGGGCGACTCGGCCGCTCCAGCGAGCCCGTAGAAGCCGAGCTCGTTGACGTCCGGACGTTGAGAATCTTCTGCGGATGCCAGCACGGTGAAAAGCTATGGAGGTATCGCCCCACGATCCAGACGTCGTCGTCTCAAAGGAGCACCGAATGTCCGAGCAGCCCACCGGCGCCGAACGGTTCGCGGGCAAGATCGCAGTGGTCACGGGAGGCGGGTCCGGGATCGGACGCGCCACCGCACGCCGGCATCCGTGTCAACGCGGTCGCCCCCGGTCTCGTTCGCACCGGTTTGACCGAGGGTGCGTTCATGCTGCCCGGCATCGTCGAGGGTTACGAGGAGAACACGCCGCTGCGGCGCCACGCCACGCCGGAGGAGATCAGCAATCTGGTGGCGTTCCTCGCGTCGGACGAAGCGGCGTTCATCACCGGTTCGCTCCACCTCGTGGATGGCGGCGCGCACACGATGCGTTACCCCGACCTCCTCGGCATCCTCGAAGGAACCGGGGCGTGACGTAGATGGCCGACAAGCCGAGCTCGGGCGTGCAGCCTCCGGCGCGTCGACACGGCGCGCCCCGGGAGAAGCCGCAACAGATCGCCGACGAGATCCGCCGCCTCATCATCGAAGGCAAGCTCGAGGAGGGTGAGTCGCTCGGACACGAGCCCGAGCTGATCGAGCGATTCGGCGTGTCGCGCCCCTCGTTGCGGGAGGCGTTGCGCATCCTCGAGGCGGAGGGGCTGATCACCGTCGTACGTGGCGTGCTCGGTGGCGTCGTCGTCCATCGTCCCGATCCTCGGCTGGCGGCGCGCACCGCGGCGCTGGTGCTCCAGGCGCGCAATGTCCCGCTGGCGGACGTGTCCGAGGCGCGCACGATCATCGAGCCCGCGGCCGTTCGACTCGTTGCGTCGGCACGCAGTCGGCGCTCGTCGGCGAAGCGGCTGCGGGCGCTCATCGCCGAGCAGGCGCAGGTGATCGACGATCCGGTTGCGTTCGGTCAGGCGAACGCACGGTTCCACGAGGAGCTCGTGAGCATGGCGGGCAACCAGACGCTCACGATCGTTGCCGAGATGCTGAACGAGGTGGTGGCGCGAGCGGTCACCGCGGTCAGCCAGAGCACGAACGGTGACTCGACCGCGACCCGGCGGCGGGGCGTCCGTTCGCAGGAGCGGCTGGCGTCGCTCGTCGAAGCCGGCGAGGCCGACGAGGCCGAGCAACATTGGCGCACCCACATGTCCGTCGTCGGCCGCGTGATGCTCGGCCAGCAGGCGAAGACCGTCGTCGACCTGCTGGACCACTTCTGAGGGAATGTTGGATGGAAACGGGCGCCATGGCGCCCGTTTCTCCCCGGAGTTCGCGATCGTGAGGCTGCGGCTACCGTGCCCGCCCGTGAGGACGGGGGAGGACTGAACGTGGGTGTCCTCGAGCGTGATCCGGTCGCGACGGCGGCGACGCTGACCCGCTGGCTCGAAGAGGTCGCCGGTGTGGCCGAGCCGTCGGTCGACACGGTGTCGATACCCGCGTCGACCGGCTGGTCGAACGAAACGATCCTGTTCGACGCCACATGGGGCTCGGACGACGAGCGCTTCGATCGCAGTCTCGTCGCGCGGATCGCGCCGTCGGGCTACCGCGTCTTTCCGGACGACACCTTCGTGCGCCAGCACGACGTCATGCACGAGCTCGCGACGACGACCGACGTGCCGATGCCACCGATCCACTGGATCGATCACGATCCGGCGTGGTTCGGGCAGCCGTTCTGGATCATGGATCGCGTTCACGGCCACATCCCGGGCGACGCGCCGCCGTACGCGAGCCGAGGCTGGCTGTACGACGCGAGCCCCGCCGAACAGGCACGCGCGTGGAACGCCGGCATCGATGCGATGGCGCGGGTGCATCGACTCCGCATCGACGACCTCGCACTCGCACCGAGCATGTTGCCCGCCGGCGAAGACACGCTCGCCGCGCATCTCGACCACTACGAGCGTTTCCTGACGTGGGCCGAGGACGGGCGACCGTTCTCGTTGGCGCGTCAGGCGCTCGACGTCCTGCGCGCCGAACGCCCACCGGAACCAGCGGAAGGTCCCGCGCTGGTCTGGGGCGACGCCCGTCTGAGCAACCTCGTGTACCGCGACTTCGACGTCGTCGCTGTCCTCGACTGGGAGATGTGCGGCATCGGCGATCCGCTGCAGGACGTCGGCTACTGGTTGTTCGCCGACGGGGCGCTGACCCAGGGCTCGGGCTGCAAGCGGCTCGGCGGGTTTCCGTCACGCGACGAGACCGCCGAGCGATGGGTGGCCGCGACGGGACGAAGCGCCGACGCGCTCGCCTTCTACGAGCTCTTCGGTGCGTTCCGGTTCACCGTGATCATGCGCCGCATGGGCACGCTGCTCGAGGAGATCGGGTTCGTCCCCGCGAGCTTCGCCGAGGACAACCTCATCAGCAGGGGCCTCGACCAACTCTTGCGCTCGACTGGAAAGCTCTAGACTTTTCCGATGCCGACGGGCGAGTGGGCGCTGGCCGATGTGCAGGACGTCCTCGCCGCCGCGGTGCCCGACCGGGAAATGCTCGTGTGCGGCGCGGTGCGCCGGACGTTCGGTGAGGTCGCGCAACGGACGAAGTCGGTCGCCGCATGGCTCGGGGCGCACGGACTCGGCATCAGTCGTGAACGGCACGATCTCGAGCGGTGGGAGAAGGGGCAGGACGCCGTCGCGCTCGTGCTGCACAACAGCACCGCGTACCTCGAAGCGATGCTCGGTGCGTACCGCGCTCGCGCGGTGCCGTTCAACGTCAACCAGCACTATCGGGCGGGTGAGATCGGAAGTCTGTTCGCCGATCTCGACACGCGAGCGGTCGTCTATCACCGTCGGTACGGCCCGCTCGTCGCGGCGGCGTGTGACATCGCGTGCCTCGTCCTCGTCGACGTCGACGACGGGTCCGGCGTCGATCCCTTGCCGGGCAGCACGAACTTCGAAGGCGTCGCGAGCACGCCGGTCGACGCGCTGCTGCCTGTCCCGTCGGCGGACGACCTCTACCTCGTGTGCACAGGAGGCACGACCGGTCGCCCGAAGGCGGTGCTCTGGCGTCAGGCCGACATCTTCATCTCGGCGATGGGCGGGACGGAGGGAGCGACCGAGGAGTCCATCGCCGCCGGCGCCCTTGCCGGCACCGGCGCGCCGTGGTTCGCCGTGCCCCCGCTCATGCACGCTGCCGCGCAGTGGACGGCGTTCGCCGGTTTCCACAGCGGCGGCTCGGTGCTGCTCGACGACGACTCGCAGCCGTTCGACGCGGCGCGCATCCTCGAGCTCGTCGAGCGAGAGCGCGTGTTCATGATGTCGATCGTCGGCGATGCGTACGCGCGACCGCTGGTCGAAGCGATCGACCGGGGTTGCTACGACCTCGGCTCGCTGCGCGCCATGGGCACCGGCGGCGCCCTGACGAGTGAGCATCTCAAGGACGCGCTGGTCGAGCGCATCCCGCAGTTGACCGTCCTCGACGGTTACGGCGCGTCCGAGACGGGCGGCATGGCGTACGGGGCGCGCAGTCGCAACAGCCGCGCCGAAGGCTTCAGTCCGTCGACCGGCGCCACGGTCGTGTCGGAGGATCGCTCACGCTTCCTCGATCCCGGCGACGACGAGATCGGCTGGACGGCGCGCCGCGGACGCGTGCCGCTCGGCTATCTGAACGACCGCGATCGCACCGAGGCGACCTTCCCGATCGTCGACGGCGAGCGCATGGCGATTCCCGGCGATCGTGCGCAGCGCATGGCCGACGGCAGCATCCGCATGCTCGGGCGTGACTCGCTGGTCGTGAACACCGGCGGCGAGAAGGTGTTCGTCGAAGAGGTCGAGGCGGTGTTGCGCACCCATCCCGACATCACCGACGCGCTCGTGGTCGGTCGCCCGTCCGAGCGGTTCGGGCAAGAGCTGGTTGCCGTGGTGTCAGCGCGCGACGGAGCCACGCTCGAGCCGGCAGTCGTGCGCGAGTACGTCGCCGCGGAGATCGCGCGGTTCAAGGCGCCCCGCGCGGTCGCCGTGCGCGACAGCGTTCGCAGGCATGCGAACGGCAAGCCGGACTACCGGTGGGCGCACGACGTCGCGGCCGACGCCGTCGACGCGACATGACAGTGGGCGCCTAGATGGATCTCGGCGTCCGCGACCAGGGCTTCGTCATCTTCGGAGGGACGGGCGGCATCGGCAGAGCGGCGGCGAGCGCGCTGGCGGCCGACGGCGCGCGGGTCGCGATCGTGGGTCGCCGGCAGCCACGGGCAGACGCCGCAGCTGACGAACTGGCGGCCGCGACCGGATCCACAGTTCTCGCGCTGACCGGCGACCTCACCGTCGAAGGAACCGCAGAGGCGGTCGTGGCAGAAGCGGCCGAGCGACTCGGCGGTCTGCGCGGCATGGCAGTGACGACCGGACTCGGCGCGCAGGGTCAACGCGAGCTGTCCACCGGAACCGACGACGACTGGCGCGCGACCTTCGATGACATGTTGCTCGCGACCGTGCGCGCCTGCCGCGCCACTGTCCCGCTTCTCGTCGACGGTGGCGGCGGCGCGATCGTGACGACGGCGGCGTACTCGATCCGCGCGCCGAAGGGCCACCAGGTGCCGTACGCGTCGCTGAAGGCGGGTGTCGCGACCCTCACGAAGACCATCGCCAAGTCGTTCGGCGCGCACGGTGTCCGGGCGAACTGCGTGTGCCCGGGCGCGACCGAGACCGAGATCCTCGCGTCGATGCGCACGCACTACGCCGAGACCCGCGGTTGGCCGGTCGACGAGGCCCTCGAGCGAGCGCTCACCGAGGACTGGGGGATGCACATCGCCCTCGGGCGGGCCGGCCGTCCCGAAGAGCTCGGTGACGTCATCGCCTTTCTGCTGTCCGAACGCGCCGGCTACCTGACGGGCGCCACCATCAACGTCGACGGCGGCACCGACTTCTGACCGACGTCGACGTCCAGTGAATGTTGGATGGAAACGGGCGCTATGGCGCCCGTTTCTCCCCGGAGTTCGCAGCGGGAGCGGGAGCGGGAGCGGGATCGGGTTCGGGGACGTCGAAGTGCTCGTCGCGCAGCTCGAACGCACGCTTCGTGCCGTGTTCGGCCCGCGCCTTCACGAAGTTGAACTCGCCTTCGGCGAACTGGAGGTTGGTGCCGTAGGCGTGCAGCAGCGGGCTGAGCACCTCCTCGGCCTGGTACGCCGAGAGCTGCTCGACGAGACGGAACGCCTCTTTGGCGATCACGATGCCGTCGGCCGGCATCCGTGACACCTTCTCCGCCCACCACTGCCCACGAGCGGGCACCGACTCGGGTTCGATGACTTCCGTGAACACGCCGAGGTGCGCGACTTCGCCCGCTTCGATGGTGTCGCCCGTGAGCAGCAGCCGCCTCGACAGCACCGGGCCGAGCCGGTGGAAGAACAGTTGCAGCGAGCCGAGCGCAGGGCCGAGGAAGCGCGTCGCCGGCATGCCGATCAAGGTGTCGCTCGCCACGACGGAGATGTCCGCCATGAGCGCGAGCTCGAGGCCGCCCCCCAGCGCGTAACCCTCGACCTGTGCCACCGTGACCTTCGGGTAGCCGAGAAGGTCGTGGTAGAAGTCGAAGGTCTGCCGGTCGACGAGAAGGCGCCGGCGCTGGCTCGGACGGCGGCGCGGCGCTTCGGCTTGCTGGCCGTCGCCGTACCACGCGTATGCGTTGTTCATGTCCGCGCCGGTGCTGAACACGCCGCCTTCGCCGCGCAGCACGACCACCTTCGTCGTGTCGTCGTAGGCCAACTCGTCGAGGTAGGCGCCGAGCGCGCGGCGCATCTCGGGGTCGTAGCCGTTCTTGCGAGCGGGGTTGTCGAGCGTGATGCGCGCGATGCCGGACTCGTCGTCTCGCTCCATCCGCACTCGCACGTCGCTCACCGAACTGGCCTCCCAGGGCAGCATCTTGGCGTGTCCGTGCTGTCGACCGTACGCTTTAACATCTAGATGTTTCAAGTGCACGGTCGGCACGGCTCCGGTGGGGTTGGCATGGAATTTCGGCTGGATGACGAGCAAGTCGCGCTGCAGCAAACCGCCGCGAAGTTCTGCGCCGACCGCTTCTCGCTCGACTCCATCGCAGCTCGCGAGGGCACGCCGACCGACCGCGAAACGTGGACGGCGATGGCCGAGCTCGGCATGTTCGCGCTGCTGCTGCCGGAGAACGCGGGAGGCAGCGGCCTCGGTGCCGTCGAGGCTGCGCTGCTCTTCGAGCAGTTCGGCGAGCACCTCGTGACCGGTCCGGTGTTGTGGACGGTTCTCGTTGCCGGTCTCGTGGACGGTGCAGCGAGTGGTGAGACGTTGGTCGGTGGCGCCCTTGCGGATGACCTTCTCGATGACGGCTCGGCGATCGTCGAGCATGCGACGGACATCGACGCCCTCGTGGTGCTGCACCGCGACGCGGTCGTCGTGCATCGCACGTGTGACCTCCCGCCTCCCGAGCCGCTCGACCCCCTCGATCCGCTCACGCCGGTCGGGCGCTTTGCCGGGTTGCCCGACCGATCCGAGGGCCGAGTCGTCGGCGACGCACGAACAGCTCGCGACCTCCACGCCCTCGGCATGGTCCTCGCTGCCGCGCTCTCGGTCGGCGTTGCGTCGCGCTCGCTCGGCATCGCACGCGACTACGCGCTCGAGCGTGAGCAGTTCGGTGTTCCGATCGGCTCGTTCCAGGCGATCAAGCACCTGCTCGCCGACATGTACGTCCGCCGGGGTCTCGCGCAGAGCGCGACGTACGCAGCGGCCGCACTGGTGCAGGATCCGGGTCGTGAAGATCTCGCGCGTGCAGTCGCAGGCGCGAAGCTGCTCGCCGGTGAGGCGGCCATCCGCAACGCGAGCTCGGCAGTGCAAGTGCTCGGCGGCATGGGCTTCACTTGGGAGATGCTCCCGAACTACCTGTTGAAGCGGGCATGGGTGCTCGAGCAGAGCTTCGGCACCGCCGACACCCACGCGTACGGCATCGGCACGCGGCTCGTGGGTGCGGCGAGGTGACCGTGCACGGCATGGACTTCGAGACGATCCTCTACGAGGTCGACGACCGCACCGCGACGATCACCCTCAACCGGCCGGATCGCCTCAACGCGCTGAGTCCCGAGATGATCCGGGAGCTACGGCAGGCCTATGCCGCGGCCGAGGCCGACGACTCGGTGTGGACCATCCTCGTCACCGGCAACGGTCGAGCCTTCTGCACCGGCGCCGATGTCACCGAGATCCCCGACGACGGGCGCGTCGTCTACGACGAGCCGTACCTGTCGACCTACGCGCAGTGGGAGGCACCGCAGGAAGGCACGCCACCGTTCCGCACGATGACAAAGCCGATCCTCACCGCGGTCAACGGGCTGTGCTGTGGCGCCGGGCTCGACTGGATCACGACAGGCGACATCGCGATCGCGTCCGACCGTGCCGAGTTCTTCGATCCGCACGTGAGCATCGGCCTCGTCTCCGGGCGCGAGATGGTGCGCCTTGCGCGCGTGCTTCCGGTCAACATCGCCATGCGCGTCGCGTTGGTCGGGCGGCACGAGCGTCTCAGCGCGCAGCGCGCGTACGACCTGGGCATGATCTCCGAAGTGGTCGAGCACGACCGGCTCATGGAACGTGCACGCGAGATCGCTGAGCTCGTCAACCGCAACGCGCCGCTCGCGGTGCGCGGCACGCGGCTGGCGATACGCAAGGGCATCGATCTGCCGCTCAACGAAGCGGAGATCATGGCCGAAGCGTTTCGCGAGCGGGTCGTCCGCACCGACGACGCGAAGGAAGGCCCGCGCGCATTCGTCGAGAAGCGCGATCCCAAGTGGACGGCGTCGTGAGCGAATCGTTCACGCACGATCGACTACGAGACAGCGACCGATCGCGTCGCGACGATCACGCTCAACCGTCCCGAGGTCCTCAACGCGTTCGACCGCAGGATGTGCGAGGAGATGCGCGACGGCGTGGCGGCTCGTCAAGGACGATCCGACCGTCAACGCCGTGGTGCTCCGGGCCGAAGGCGATCGTGCGTTCTGCTCCGGCTTGGACACCAGCCAGTCCTACGGTCAGCCCGACGACATCTGGAACCACGAGGATCCGGGCGAGCTGCTCAGCCCGAAGTGGCAGAAGGTCTGGAAGCCGGTCGTGTGCGCGGTGCAGGGCATCTGCACGGCGGGGGCCTTCTACTTCCTCAACGAAGCGGACATCGTCATCTGTTCGCCCGACGCGACCTTCTTCGACTCCCACGTCACCTTCGGCATGGTGTCGGCGCTCGAACCGATCGGGCTCATGCGCCGCATCGGCCTCGCGCACACGTTGCGCATGGCGCTGTCAGGTAACGACGAACGCGTCACAGCCGACACGGCGTTGCGCATCGGTCTCGTCACCGAGATCGTCGAGCGCGCCGCGCTCTGGCAACGCGCCCACGAGATCGCCGCGGCGATCGCCGCCAAACCGAGCGCCGCGACGCAAGGGACGGTGCGCGCCATCTGGGAGTCGCTCGACCGCCCGTACCGCGCCGCCATGGAGCAGGGTCTCATCTACACGCGGGTGGGAAATCCGATCGGGATGGCCGAGATCGACCGCGATCCGCCGGCGAAGACGGAACCGAAGTTGCGGTGAGCAGCGCCCTTCCCGACCGCATCGGCGAAGTCATCGCGCTCGACCCCACGGCCGACGCCGTCGAGTTCGACCGCGCGTGGCGGTCATGGGGTGACCTCGCCAAGACCGTCGACGACGTCGCCGCGCTCGTCGACGAGCCAGGACGTCAGGTCGGCATCCTGCTCCGCAACCGACCGTCCTCGATCGGCTTGCTGCTCGGCGTGCTCCGGGGCGGCGGTTGCGTCATCACCATCAATCCCGGGCGCGGACTCGATCGCACCCGCGACGATGTCGCGTCGCTCGATCTACCGGTGATTGCCGGCGAGCGAGAAGATCTGCAGGCGTTCGTCCCTGACGTCACGCGGTCGACCACGGTCGCGACGGAGGACCTCGGCGGCGCGATCGACGTCGTCGGCCCCGACAGCGGCAGCGACGCCGGCGAGGTGCGCCCCGCCGAGAATCGTCCCGGTGTCGCCGTCCGCATGCTGACCAGCGGGACAACGGGACCACCGAAGCGCATCGACCTCACGTACGAGACGCTCGAGCGGGTGCTGCTCGGCAACAAGCACTACGGCTCGACCCACGAGACGAGTACACAATTGCGCAACGGGGTCGCCATCGTGAACTCGCCGATGGTCCATCTCGGCGGCCTGTTCCGCCTGCTCACGAACGTCACCGACGGTCGCAAGTTCAGCCTGCTGGAGAAGTTCACCGTCGACAGTTGGGTCGACGCCGTTCAGCGCCATCGGCCGGCAACCGCGAGCCTCGTCCCGACCGCGTTGCGGATGGTGCTCGAAGCAGACGTCGATCCGCGGGATCTCGCAAGCCTGCGGTCGGTGGTGTGCGGGACTGCGCCGCTCGACCCGGACGACGCCGACGCGTTCATGGAGAAGTACGGCGTGCCGGTGCTGATCTCGTACGCCGCGACCGAGTTCGGCGGTGCGGTGGCCGGGTGGAACATCGACGACCACGGGAAGTTCTGGGCCGCGAAGCGGGGCAGCGTGGGACGGGCGCACAGCGGGTCCGAGCTGCGAGTCGTCGACCCGGAGAGCGGCGAACCGCTACCGGCGGACGCCGAGGGATTGCTCGAAGTACGAGCCGGGCAACTGGGCTCGGCCGCGTGGTTGCGAACGACTGATCTCGCCCGGATCGACGGCGACGGTTTCGTGTACATCCTCGGTCGGGCCGATCGCGCCATCATCCGCGGCGGCTTCAAGGTCCTTCCGGAGGACATCAAAGCTGCGCTCGAGCGGCATGATGCGGTGCGGTTCGCGGCGGTCGTCGGCCGTGAGGATCGGCGGCTCGGGGCGGTTCCGGTCGCGGCGGTCGAGCTCAAGCAGGACGCGGTCCCGGTCACGAGCGCCGACCTCTTCGCGTACGCGTCGACGGTGCTCGCGCGCTACGAACTGCCGGTGGACATCCGCGTCGTCGACCAGCTGCCGCGCACCGATGCCGGCAAGCCGGATCTCGCCGCGGTCGAAGCGCTCTTCGAGGTCGGTTGATGGACCTGCGCTACTCCGACACGGACGAGGCGTTCCGGAAGGAGGTGCGGGCATGGCTCGATGACGCCGTCCCCGCGTACGGTCCGCCCCCACCGCCCCGAGACTGGACGGCGCGTCGCGCGTACGACACCGGATGGCAACGCCGGTTGCACGACGCCGGCTTCGCGGGACTCGACTGGCCGGTCGAGTGGGGCGGTCGCGGGTTGCCCTCGACCCAGCAACTCGTCTTCCTCGAGGAGTACGCGGACTCGGGCGCGCCGTACGTCGGCATCAACTTCGTCGGCAACGCGCACGCCGGTCCCACGTTGATCGCGGAGGGCACCGACGAACAACGGCGGTTCCATCTGCCGCGCATCCTGCGCGGTGACAGCGTGTGGTGCCAGGGTTTCTCCGAACCGTCGGCGGGATCCGACCTCGCGTCGTTGCGGACGCGGGCGGAACGTCATGGCGACGAGTACGTCGTCAACGGCCAGAAGATCTGGAGCACGCGCGCTCACGTGGCGGACTACTGCGAGTTGCTGGTCCGCACCGATCCAGACGCGCCGAAGCACAAGGGCATCACGTGGCTGATCCTCGACATGCACCAGCCCGGGGTGGAGGCCCGACCGATGAAGACGATCGACGGTGACAGTCACTTCTGCGAGGTGTTCCTCGAAGACGCTCGTGTGCCCGTCACGAATCGGGTCGGCGACGAGAACGACGGCTGGCGCGTCACGAACGTGACGTTGCGGTTCGAGCGCGGCACCGCGTTCGCGCAACACATCATCAACCTGCGGTCGCAGCTTCGACGCGTCGTCGCGCTCGCGGGCGACTCGGGTGACGACGCCGGGTTCCGGCGTCACGTGGGCCGTTTGGACGCACGTGTCGACGCCTTGTGGCGGATGACCCAACGGTGCGTCACCGAGGCCGAGCGTTCGGGCCTTCCATCACCGCTTGGTTCGGCGGTGAAGCTCGGTTACAGCGAGCTCGGACAGGAGATCGCCGACCTCGGCATGCAACTGCTCGGCCGGCGATCGCTGGGCAACGGTGGCACGGACAGCGAGGACGCGCAGGTCGTGCGCGACTACCTGTGGTCGTTCCAGTACACGATCGCGGCAGGCACGTCGCAGATCCAGCGGAACCTCATCGCCGAGCGCATCCTCGGCCTGCCGAAGGGCCGCCGATGACCAAGTGGGTGTTCGGCGTCGAGCCGCTCGCACAGACCACCGACCTCGCAGCGCGCCTGCGCCGGGTCACGAGCCTCGTGCTCGCGTGTGAGGCGGACGAACCCGCGGTGACCGAGCTGATCGCCGATCTCGACCGCGCCGAGGGGGCGCTCGCGGCTCGCGTACCGGCCGGCGCGACACCGCGCGTCGGTGGTGCGGTCGACGGCGACGGACGCGTGTACCTCGATCACGCGCGAGACATCGGCGCGTACAACCCGTGCTTTCCCGACTACCACATCGTCGTCGATGGCGAACGAGCGACGGGGACAGTGGCCTTCCCGCTCGCGTACGAGGGTCCGCCGGGCGTCGCGCACGGCGGCTTCCTGGCGCTGTTCTTCGACTGTGCGGTGCAGCACCACAACTGCGATGTCGGTGTCGCCGGGAAGACGACCTCGCTCGCCATTCGGTATCGACGGCCCGCGCCGCTTCTCCGTTCGCTCTCCTTCGAGATCGACAGGGACGCGTCCGGCGATCGCATCCGATCGACCGGCCGGCTGCACGACGGTGACCGTCTCCTGTGTGAGGTCGACGTCGACGCGATCGCGGGCGATCGGTCGGCGCTCCCGGACGTGTCGCCCCGACGGAGCCGCTGGTGACATCCCCTGTCATCGACGCCGGCGACGGGCTGCCGCTCACCGTTCCCGCGCTGTTCGCGCGCGCAGGCCGACGCCCGACCGGACCAGGTGTTGCTCGTCTGCGACGACGACACGCTCACCTATGGCGAGGCCGACGCGCGCTCGGCCGTGCTGGCGAAGGCGCTCCTCATGTCCGAGGTCAGTGCCGGTACGCGCGTGGCGATCCTGCATTCCAACGGCTCGGCGTTCGTCGTCGCCTGGCTGGCGGCTGCGCGCATCGGCGCCGTCAGCGTTCCGCTCAGCACGTTCTCGACGGCGACGGAGCTCGCAGGTTTGCTCCGCGGTGCCGACGTCGCGTTCCTGCTCGCGGCATCGTCGTACCGGTCGCACGACTATCCCACGACCCTGCAGGCGGGCATCACCGACCTCGACCTCGCCGCGCCGGCGCCCCTGCTGTCGACGTCGGCGCCGTCGCTCCGCCGGATCGCATTCGGCGTCCCCCCGCTGCGAATGTTGGATGGAAACGGGCGCCATGGCGCCCGTTTCTCCCCGGAGTTCGGATCGGGCGACGCCGTCCATGCGGATTGGACGCTGCCCGCGCTGCTCGCGACGAGCGCCGGCATCGACGACGACGTCCTCGCCGCGGCTGCGAATGCAGTCACGCCCGCGGATCCCATGGTGATCGTGCACACGTCGGGCTCGACCAGCGAGCCGAAAGGCGTGATCCACACGCACGGCGCGCTCATACGCCACCTCGACAACCTGAACGAGCTCCGGCGGTACGAGCCAGGCGAGATCCTGTTCTCGAACTCACCGTTCTTCTGGATCGGTGGCTTCGCCTACGCGTTGCTGGGCACGTTGGTCTCGGGGGCGACGCTGGTGTGCTCGAACTCGGCCGACGCGGCAGGTGTTCTGGACGTCCTCGAGCGCGACCGGCCGACGATGGTCAACGGGTTCGCGGCGTCGGTCGCGCACGTGCCGCAGGACCCGAGCTTCCCGTCGCGCGATCTGTCGTCCATCAAGCGCGGCAACCTGTACCCGATCATGCCGGACGATGTGCGCCCCCGCGACCCTGCCCTCCATCACGGCATGTTGGGCATGACCGAGGCCGGCAGCGTCTGCCTCGCGAGCGAGGACGAAGGCGAGCAGCCAGAGCACCGTCGCGGGTCGTTCGGCAAGTCGGTGCCGGGGCTCGAGGCCGAGGTACGCCGCGAGGAGGACGGTGCGGTGTGCGCGGTCGGTGAGCCCGGCGAGTTGTGGTTCCGCGGGCCGTTCCTCATGGAGGGCTACGACGGGCGCGAGCGCCACGAGGTCTTCGACGACGACGGTTGGTACTGCACCGGCGACCTCGTCACGGTCGATGCCGACGGGTTCTTCTACTTCCGCGGACGCAGCAGCGACATGATCAAGAGCGCGGGCGCGAACGTCTCACCGCGTGAGGTGGAAGCCGCGATCCTCGAGACCACCGGGTTTGATGTCGCACGTCGTCGGAATCGACGACGAGGAGCGTGGGCAGATCGTGGCCGCGCTGGTTCGCTCGGATGGACCGG
This sequence comes from uncultured Acidimicrobiia bacterium, assembly GCA_963721305.1. Taxonomy (GTDB): domain Bacteria; phylum Actinomycetota; class Acidimicrobiia; order Acidimicrobiales; family JACDCH01; genus DATAES01. The sequence goes on along the minus strand of CAVRIR010000005.1, from coordinate 501,109 downwards.
TCGACGTCGACGACCTCCGTGCGTCGCTCAAGCAGCGGCTGTCCGCCTACAAGGTGCCGCGAACCATCGTCGTCGTTCCCGACGAGAAGGTGCCGATGATGTCGAGCGGCAAGATCGACCTGCGCGCGCTCGAGGAGCTGCTCGGTGGTGCTTGACGCCGAGACGATCCCCTCGCTGCTCGCGAAGTGCCGGCGCGAAGTCGGCGAGCGGCAAGCGATCGTCACCAGCGAGCGAGCGATCACCTATGCCGACTTGGACGATGCGAGTGCGGCGATCGCGGCGCGGCTCGTTGCCGCGGGCGTGGTGAAGGGTGACCGCGTGGGGTTGCTGGCGCCGAACGGCATCGACTGGGCCGTCACCGCGTTCGCCGCAACCCGGATCGGCGCGGTGCTCGTCCCACTCAGCACGCTGCTGCGCGCTCCGGAGCTCATCGAACAGCTCACCACCGCGACCGTGACCCATCTCGTCCTCGCCACGGAGTTCCGCGGCCGCCGCTATCTCGACGAGCTCGAGCGCGCGGAACCGGCCTTGGTTGCCGCGGCCGCGACCGGGCGTCGAAGCGCGGCTGCGCCGTCGCTGCGCCGCGTGTGGCAGCTCGAACAACTGCTCGGGCCGCAGGATTCGTCGGCCGCGCCCGCCGCAGCCGTCGCGCTCGTGCAGGCGATGGAGGCACGTGTTCGCCCGGCCGACGACTTCGTGATCCTCTTCACCTCCGGCAGTACCGGCGCGCCGAAGGGCACGATCCACACGCATGGCAGCGCGCTGCGGGCCACGGCTGCGGGTCTGGAAGCGCGCCGCGTCCGGCGCGGCGAGCGTCTCTACATCCCGATGCCGTTCTTCTGGACGGGTGGCCTCGGCACGGGTCTGCTGTCTGCGGTGATCGCCGGTGCCACGTTGCTGACCGAAGCGGAACCGGAACCGACGAGCACCCTGGCGCTTCTCGAGCGCGAGCACGTCACGTTGTTCCGCGGCTGGCCGGATCAGGCGGCGAAGCTCGCCGCGCACCCCTCGTTCGCGAGCGTCGATCTGTCGTCCCTCGGCGACGGCAGCCTCCCTGCCGTGCTCCCATCAGACCGCCGGCCCGCTCCCGGCGCGCGTGCCAACGTCTTCGGCATGACCGAGTCGTTCGGTCCGTACTGCGGTGATCGCCTCGACGTCGACATGCCACCCGACAAGTTCGGCAGCTGTGGTCGACCGTTCGAAGGTGTCGAGGTCCGCATCGTCGACCGCGAGACCGGTGTCGACGTCGACCGCGGCGAGCAGGGTGAGATCTGGATCCGCGGCCGCAACCTGCTGCGCGGCATCTGCGGTCGCACTCGCTCGTCGGCGTTCACCCCGGACGGCTACTACCGCACCGGCGATCTCGGTCATCTCGACGCCGACGGCTACCTGTGGTACGCCGGACGGCTCGACGACATGTTCAAGGTCAAGGGTGCCTCCGTGTACCCGTCGGAGGTCGAGGCTGCGCTTCGTTCTGTCGACACGATCCGGCAAGCGCACGTCACCGATGTGGTCGGCCCTGATGGTCGCACCGAAGTCGGCGCTCTTGTCGTGACCGACGCACCGGTCGAGGACGTGATCACCGCGGTGAAAGAACGATTGAGCGCGTTCAAGGTCCCCTCACGTTGGCATGTCACGCCGGATGCCGGCGACGTGCCGATGCTGGCGACGGGCAAGGTCGACAAGGCATCGTTGCGAGCGCTGCTCCGCTCGAAGGAGGACGGATGACACGAGCCATCGACTGCCTGGTGAACGTCGACTTCGGCGATCAGAAGCAGCCCGAGTGGATGATCCGCGTGAAGGAGGACTACTTCAAGGGCGGCGACTCCTTCCTCAAGAGCCCGGACCTGCACGAGCTCATCGAGGACATGGATGCCAACGGCGTCACCAAGGCGATCCTCATGACCCGCGCTGGTGCGTCGGAGGATCGCGCGCAACGTTTCGCCGCCGCCGCCCCGGAACGCTTCGCACTCGCCGCCGGCGGCCTCAACCTGTTGCGACCGATGAAGGCGCTCCGAACGCTCGAGTCGTTCGTGCGCGACAACCCGGTGGCGTACGCCGTGGTCGGGCCGAGCTTCTGGGGCGACGGCATGTACCCGCCGAGCGACGCCGTCTACTACCCGCTGTACACGAAGTGCTGCGAGCTCGATCTGCCGCTGTGCATCAACACCGGCATCCCCGGGCCGCCTATTCCCGCAGAGCCGCAGAACCCGATCCATCTCGACCGCGTGTGCATCCGGTTCCCCGAGTTGCGATTGTGCATGATCCACGGTGCCGATCCGTGGTGGGACGTGGCCATCCGACTCATGCTCAAGTACGCGAACCTCCGCCTGATGACGTCGGCGTGGTCGCCGAAGCGACTTCCCGAGTCACTGCTGCACTACATGCGCACACGCGGCACCGATCGCGTCCTGTTCGCATCGGACCATCCGGTGCTGTCGATGAAGCGCTGCATCGGTGAAGCCGAAGCGCTCGACCTTCCCGGCGAGGTGCGCGACGCGTGGCTTCACGGCAACGCGGAAAGGTTCTTCTTCGGGTCATGAGTGCATCGCCGTTCCATCCCGACCTCCGGCGCATGGCACCGTTCCTTCCGAGGAGCCTGGCCGGTCCGCGGTTCCTGCGAGTCGTACGCACCATCGAACGGGTGAGCCCTGATCCCCGTCCCAAGCCGGGCATCTCGATCGAGACAGTCGGCGTCGTGTCCGTCCGTCTGCACCATCCGGGGCGGCCGTCGACCGCGCCGGTGCCGGCAATGCTGTGGATCCACGGAGGCGGCTACGTCCTCGGCAGCGCGGCGCAGGACGACCGGCTGTGCCGCGAGATGGCGCACCGGTTGGGGATCCTCGTCGCCGCCGTCGACTACCACCTGGCGCCCGAGTATCCGTTCCCGATGCCGCTCGAGGACTGTCACGACGCGCTCGTCTGGTTGGCGAACCGCAGCGACGTCGACGAGACGCGAGTCGCCATCGGCGGCGCGAGCGCCGGGGGAGGGCTGGCCGCCGCGCTGGCATTGCTGGCCCGTGAGCGTGACGAGGTCCGGCCGGCATTCCAACTGCTGTCGTACCCGATGCTCGACGACAGGACCGTCCTTCGCACCGACCTCGACGAGCGCAACTTCCGGTTGTGGAACAACAAGGCCAACCGCTTCGGATGGACGAGCTATCTCGGCGCGCCGCCCGGGTCGCGGGACATCAGCGGCATCGCCGCGCCTTCGCGTCATGAGGATCTGGCCGGTCTTCCGCCGGCGTGGATCGGCGTCGGCACCCTCGATCTCTTCTACGACGAGGACCTCGCATACGCCGAGCGCTTACGTGCCGCGGGCGTCGACTGCGAGGTGCGCATCGTCGACGGCGCATTCCACGGTTTCGACAGTGTGAGTCCGAGGAGCGGCGTCACGCGCGAGTTTCGAGCCGCACAGGTGCAGGCCCTCGCCGGCGGATTGCACGCCGAGGCTTCGGTCTGAGATGAACCGGTCGAGACGAACCGGTCTGAGATGAAACGACCGGACGAATGAACATCGAGAGCGCCGCCACCGGCGTTGGAAGGGAGCGCGCCGTGGACGCCAGGCCGATCGACGCGGACAACCACTACTACGAGACGCTCGACGCGTTCACCCGTCATCTCGACCCGAAGTTCAAGGATCGCGGCGTGCGACCGGTTCAGGATGGCAAGCGGGTGTACCTGCTCATGGGCGGCAAGGTGAACGGCTTCGTGCCGAACCCGACGTTCGATCCGATCATCGTGCCCGGCTGTCTCGACGCGCTCTTTCGCGGCCGGATACCCGAAGACGTCGATCCGCGATCGCTCATGCAGGTCGAGCCGTTGCGGGAGGAGTACCAGAACCGAGACAAGCGGATCGCCGTGATGGACGAGCAGGGGTTGGGCGCGGCGCTGCTGTTCCCGACACTCGGGTGCGGTGTCGAGGAGGCGCTGCGCAACGACGTTGCCGCGACCATGGCGAGCATGTCCGCGTTCAACCGTTGGCTGGAGGACGACTGGGGCTTCGACTTCGACCGTCGCATCGTCGCCGCGCCGATGCTGTCGCTCGCCGACCCCGATGCCGCCGTCGCGGAGGTCGAGTCGTTGCTCGAGCGAGGTGCGCGTGTCATCCACGTCCGTCCAGCGCCCGTACCGGGCCCGAACGGAACGAGCCGATCGCTCGGTGACAAGTTGCACGATCCCGTCTGGGCGCGGATCGCCGAGGCGAACGTCCCGGTTGCGTTCCATCTCGGTGACAGCGGGTACGAGGCGCGGTTCGGGTCTGCGTGGGGTGGCCGGCCTGACTTCGGGTTCGGTAAGAGCGATCCGCTCGGTCATGTGCTGACCGAAGGACGTGCGATCCACGACACCGTCGCCGCGCTCGTCGTGCACGGCGTGTTCAAACGACATCCCGCACTGCGCGTCGCCAGCATCGAGAACGGGTCGGACTGGATGCACGTGCTCGTCAAACACTTGCGCAAGCAGGCCAACCAGACGCCGTGGGCGTTCGCGGAGGATCCGGTCGACACGATCCGGCGCCATGTCTGGGTCACGCCGTATCTCGAAGAGGATCTCGGCGCGCTGGCCGAGCTCATCGGTGTCGAGCACATCCTGTTCGGCTCCGATTGGCCGCATGGTGAAGGCGTGGCGCAGCCACTCGACTTCGAGCAAGAGCTCGCTGGGTTCGACGAGCCCGCCGTGCAGCGGATCATGCACGACAATGCGATCGAGTTGTTGGGACGTGCGCCGTGAACGAGGGGCACGAGCTGTGGGACGAGGTCACGAGCTGGCTCACGGCCAACTGGAACCCGGACCTCACCGTGGACGCGTGGTGGAAGACGGTGGCCGCGGCCGGATGGACGGCGCCGCACTTCCCGTCCGATCGTTGGGGCCGAGGGCTGTCGCAGCGGTCGCAGCGGGTCGTGCGCGCCGCGTTCGCTGACTTCGGCGCGCTGCAGCCACCCGGCGGTCTCGGCCTGCTCATGGCCGCGCCCACGATCCTCACGCAAGGCACGCCTGAGCAGATCGACCGGCTGGTGCTGCCGGTCCTCGCCGGCCAGGTCGGCTGGTGCCAGCTCTTCAGCGAGCCGGGCGCCGGTTCCGACCTCGCGGGACTCACGACACGCGCCACGCGCGACGGCGACCGCTGGATCATCTCCGGACAGAAGGTGTGGTCGAGCTACGCGACGCAGGCGGACTACGGGATGTTGCTCGCCCGCACGAACTTCGACGTGCCGAAGCACAAGGGCATCTCGTGGTTCGCGTTCGCGCTCGATCAACCGGGCGTCACGATCCGACCGCTGCGGGAGATGACCGGTGAGGCGGTCTTCAACGAGATCTTCATCGACGAGGCGGTCTGCAACGACGCCGACCTCATCGGCGGCGAGGGAAACGGCTGGCTCGTCACGCAGACGACGCTGCACTTCGAGCGCACCGGCATCGGCGCAGGCGGCGCGATGGCGAACTTCCCGAATCCCGGTCCGAAGGGGGGCATGCTCGGCCGGCGCGCCGGCGACGCGGCGACCGAGACCGCGCCGAACGCGAAGGTGACGCTCGGTTACGCCGACGTCGCGCGTCTCGCGCACGAGCGGGAGCGCACGGACGATCCGACGATCCGGCAGGATCTGGCGCGGCTGTACACGTACGGCGAGCTCGGCATCTGGAACGCGCAGCGAGCGAAGGCCGAAGCGCAACGCGGCGGGGGACAGGCGGTGGCGAGCATCGGCAAACTCACCCAGACGCGCATCGTGAAGCTCGCGGCGAAGCTCGGCATGGACATCTTGGGCGCGGGCGGGTTGGTGTCCGGCGCGGATGCAGTCGACAACGGGGTCTTCGCAACGGCGATGGTGTTCTCGCCTGCGTCATCGATCTACGGCGGCACGGACGAGATCCAACGCAACATCGTCGCCGAACGTTCACTCGGGCTCCCGCGCGAACCGGCACCCGACCGCGACCTCCCATTCGGCCAGGTCCTCCGAGCCCGCTAGCCCAACTTCCAGACGAACCCCGGGGAGAAACGGGCGCTATGGCGCCCGTTTCCATCCAACATTCGGCTTGGTCAGGAGATGGCGAACTGGACGCTGGCGTTGCCGCCGGTCGCGGCAGATGGGGTCGTGTCCGCGATGTCCAGGTTCCAGTCGCCGCCGCTCGACAGTTGCGCGGTGGTCACGAATCGACCGTCGGCGAGTGGCGTCAACGTGAGTGGCGTCGAGGTCTGCCCACTCACGGACCTGACCGCGGCATCCAGCGACACGGGCAAGAAGCCCGTCTGGCCGGTCCGGCGGGGCGTGACGACGATCGTGTTCTCGCCGGGAAGCGCGGGCTGCACCGCGACCGAGTACGCGATCCGCGGCCCTGCCGCGTCGACTTGGACGGTGTGAGCGGTCGGCCGGTTGGCAGCGGCCTCGGCTTCGCGCGCCGGCGGAGTCACGACGAGCGTCGCAGTGACGACCAGGACGGCAACCGCCAGCCCTGCCTCGATCCACACGCCGGTCCGCAGGTCGGTGACGGTGGCGACGCTGCCGGACACGGTTCGGTCGCGCACGGCGTCGCGCGCCGCGCTGGCGACGATGAGGATCGCGAGCACTCCCAGAACCTTGACCACGAGCAGATGCCCGTACGTCGTGTCCCACAGCGCTGACAACGTCCCGACCTGCCGCCAGCCCTGCACGAGACCGGACAGGACGACCACACCGACGGCGGGCAACGCGATCCGAGAGAAGCGGTCGGCGGCACGGGCATTCGAGTCGGCCTCCTCCGCCGACACCGAACGGCGTCGAAGCACCAACGCAAGCACGGTCAGGCCGCCGAGCCAGAGCGCCGCGCTGCCGAGGTGCGCGATGTCGGTGACGAAGCCGAGTTGCGACAGGCGGCCCGTGTCGCCGTGGCCTGCGTAGGCGAACGTTTCGACGAGCCCCAGCGAGATCACCGCTGCGGCCACGGGTATGCCGACCGACTTGCGGGTCTGTCCCCATCCCTCACGCACGACCATGGCCGCGGCGACCGCGATCAGCACCAGTCGCGCCAGCGCCGCCTGGCCGAAGCGTTCCTTCACGACGTCACCGAGTGCGCTTCGATCGAACAGCGTCGACGCGCCGCCACCGAGCGCGTACGCGGCCTGCAACGGCAACGACGCGAGTGTGGCGACGAACGCGAGCACCGCCGCTCCGACCAGCAGGGTGCGCACGTCCTTTCGCTCGAGCGCCGCCGGCCACTGCCATCGCGTGAACACAAGGCCGCCCACCAGCACCAACGATGCGAGGAACGCCAGCGCGCGGTCGATGTCGAACGCCGCGCCGATCCCCGTTCCTGACGACTGACTGGCGAGCAGACTGCCGATGTTCGCGATCGACGCGCCGCCCGCACCGACGGTGAACGTGAACGCGCCCTGCTCGGGATGACCATCGTCCGACACGACGTGCCAGACCACCGCGTAGGTCCCGTCGTCGAGCGGGGGCAGGCCGGCATCGATCGACTTGGGATCGGGCGACGGGACCTGGGTCGTCCTCACCGCCTTGCCCGCGGCATCGTAGACGCCGATCGACGACGGCGTCTCGGTCACACCTTCGTCGAACCGGACCGTCACTCGCGCGGGCGACGAACCGGATGCGAACTGTGCCGACTGCGGGGGTGTCGTCGACACCAAGTTGGCGTGTGCGAACGCGGCAGACGCGTTCGCACAGACGAAGACGATGACCAGCAGGCCGGCGACGCCGGCGCGGCGCGCTGTGATCAGCGGTCTCTACTCGGTGCCGTCGACGCACACGGACGTCCGGTCCGCGACCTTCGTGATGTCGATCGTCTGGTACGTCCCGTCGTCACACGTGATCGCAGGATTCAGATGCGCGTAGACGCCTTGGCTGTCCTCGTAGCCCGGAACGACCCAGACGTGCAGCAGCGGACCGGTCGCCGGGACCAGCGAACCGCCGACCGCCTTGCACTGGTCGGCGGTGGCGTCGTGGTCGGCGCCGAGTGGCGTGTCGAACCCGCCGCCCGGTCGCGTCACGAGGCAGATGTTCGTGTGCTGGTGCCACACATCGTTCGGGCCGATGAAGCCCGCCGGGTTCGGGACGTTCGCGCTGTAGAACAGACCGGCGATCGGCGAGTCGGGCTTGGTGCCGTCGTAGATCCACGCCAGGGGATGGGTGATCTGATCGTCGGTCATGGGGCCGGTGCCCGCGCCGTACGCGTAGTCGGCGACGTTGATCATGTGCGTACCGAGACCGGGTGAGAACGGGCCGGCGCGGAACATCCCCGCCGCTTGCGCGTCGGCCAGCGTCGGGTAGCGCAGTGCGGTCTCGCGTGCGAGGTTCATCTCGCGCGACAACTCGGTCCGATCGGCTTGCGACATCGGAAGATCGAAGCCGTGGCTGTGCTGCACGCCGTTCTCCAACAAGCTGAAGCCGCGGTCGTTGACCGTCGGTTGGCCGTTCGTCGTCGACAGCGCCTGATTGATCTGCTCGGGCGTGACGATCGGGGGAGGCTGCACCGCGGACGGCGTGCTCGTGTGCGCCGCGCTGCCGATCGCGTAACCGACGGCGAGCATGACCAGCGTGAGTGCGTAGAACACGCGCCGGCCAGGTCGCCACCGGCGGCGCGGAGGCTGCGGCGACTGGCGCTGCGCTCCCGGCGATCCGTCGTCGACACGCTCGACAGGAACGGCTACGTCCTGAATCACGTCGATCGCGGTCACGACTACCTCCCCCCAAGACCCCCCGGTCCGAGCATGGCGATCCTAACGCCCGGTCTCGCCGGCAGGCTGCTAGAGCAAACCTCCGCTCTTGTACGGCGGGCAATCGCCCTGGCCCAGTACGTCCGCTCGCTCGTGCAACTGCGTACCGACGTTGTCGGCTCCGATCATGATCACGAACCGCTCGTCCTTGATCCCTGCGAGCGCGACCCGCGCGAGCTCGTTCAAGTCCTGCCAGGGCAGTTGGTAGCCGCCCTCCTTCGCCTTCGCTTCGAGCGCCTCGACGGTGATCGACGGAGTCGTGCGTGGACGTTCTCTCGCGTACTCGGCGGGCCGCCGCTTCTCGGCCTCCCACATGCCTGTCTTCAGCATCCCGCCCGAGGGATAGAACACCGAGGCGCGCAGCTTCAGCTCGTCAGCGAGGAACTGGTTCTGCAGCGTCTCGGTGAACGAGCTCACCGCGGCCTTGCTCGCGGCGTACACCGCCGCGGTCGGCATGTGCGACAACCCGCCGTTGGGCGACGAGGTGTTGATGACGTGACCCTCTTCGCCGCCCTCGATCATCCGCGGCACGAATGCCATCACGCCGTTCGCCACGCCGAGGACGTTGACGTCGAAGACCCATCGCCAATCGTTCGGTGTGGACTCCCACGGCTTCGCCGACGGTGCGCCGACGCCGGCGTTGTTGAAGAGAAGGTGGCACGCGCCGAAGGTCGAGAACGTTTGCGCCGCAAGCGCTTGCATCGAGTCCGGATCGGAGACATCGCTGCGCACGCCGATGACGTCACCGCGCGCGGACAGCTCGCTGGTCGTCGTGGCCAGAAGCTCGTCTTGGACGTCGGAGATGACGACCTTGGCGCCCTCCGCGAGAAGCTCTTCGCAGATCGCCCGTCCGATGCCACCGGCAGCCCCGGTGACGACGGCGACCTTGTCGGCTAGATCCTTCACGCTGTTCCTCCAGTGCCCGCGATGCGGCTTCGTCGAGCGACGCAGCGTCGCGCGGAAATATTCTAGGCTCGTTCGAGAAAGGGCTCGACAGTCGGGGGGACCGATGGAAGCTTGGCTTGGGCAGTACTGCGTCAACGTCACCGATCTCGACGAGTCGGTGCGCTTCTTCGAGACGTTGGGGTTGACCAACACGAGCCGCACGGAGATCCCGAACGCGTTCGAAGGGATCATGGAGGACGCCGGCCTCAAGGGCGGGAAGCTGCAACTGGCGCAGCAGAAGGAACAGGACGGCCCGATTGATCACGGCAACGCGTTCTGGAAGCTGTACGTCAGCACGAACGACATCGAGCGCCAATATCGAGCAGCGATGGACGCGGGCTACAGCTCCGACCTCGCGCCGATGCGCCAGGAGCGTTGGCCTGTCACGATCGCGTTTCTGCGCGATCCCGACGGCTACCTGGTCGAGCTGCAGCAGCGACACCCGTGGACCGACGGCGACGAGACGACATACGCCTGGGTCGGGCAGTACTGCGTGTACGTGAGCGACCTCGAGGCGACGATCAAGTTCTACGAGACGCTCGGTCTCACCTGCACGAGCCAGACCGACATCCCCGCGCACAAAGAGGCGATCCTCGAGAACGCGGCCGGCAAGGGTGGCAAGATCCAGCTCGCCAAGAAGCTCGACGATCCTTCACCCATTGCCATGGGTACTGCGATGTGGAAGCTGTACGTCCACACCGACGACTGCGTCGGGTTGCACAAGGCGGCTGTCGACGCGGGTTACCGAGAGGCGATGGCGCCGATGCGGCTCGAGCGGTGGCCGACGACGATCTCGTTCCTCGTCGACCCGGACGGCTACCAGATCGAGCTGATGCAGCGTCACCCAGACTGAGCGTTTCGTTCGGAAGGAAGGCTTTCCGAACGAGTTCGGCGGTGCCGTACTTCGGACGGCGCTGACGGCCCTGTCGCTGGTCGAATCGTCAGCCGTCGGCGTGCACGAGCGGTTGCCACGGCAGATCGCGCTCGACCGCTATGCCGCGCAGCACGGTCTCGATGCGCGCGTCGAAGGTCGGGCGTTGCTGCTTCGTCTTCAACAATCGTCGAACTTGCATGACCTGCCGCTGCGGCATGGCATCGACGATCTGGCGGTCAGCGCGCGCCGATGTCTATTTCGCCCCGAGCCATCGCGTGCTCCCATTTCGCGCCGACGACCGTGCCGAGCGCGCAAGAGGTGACGAGTTCGTATGCCGCGTTGGCGTCCTCCACCGTGAAACCCTGTGCCACGAGCACGGTGAGGATCGCATCGAGGTTCTGCACCACTGACTCCGGCTGGATCGCTCCCTCGAGGTATTGGCCGAGCAAGCCGGGCTGGGCGGTGAAGACGGCGCGGTTGTAGTTGGCCCAGTCGAGTAGCCACTGCGCCCAGTGCTGCCCACGATCCACGGGAAGCGGAATCGAGCGCGTGGACTCCTCGGATGCGATGCGAAGCAGGTCGTCCTTGCCCGACACGTGGTGGTACAGCGCCGCGACCGACACGCCTAGGTGGTCGGCCACCGCCTTGAGCGTGAGACCGTCGAGCCCGAGTTCGTGCGCGGCCTCGGCGATCATGGCGCGGCTGATCCGCGGCGGTCGACCGGCCTTCCGGCTCGGTGTCGCCGTTGTCGCCGAGGTCATAGCGGTAACGGTAGTGAGAGAAGTCGTGGCAATCGGGTGTCTTCCTTGCACGGTCCTGCGTTGCGTGGGATTATCTATGCGCTATTGGAAACCTAGCGGTCGATGATTCGCTCCGGGGGGAGACCGTTTGTATGACTGACACCGCCGACGACGTCGCGCTGGGAGAACTCGCGGTCCGCGAAGCAAACCACGACAACGGCGGTCTGCCCGCGGGACTGCCGATGCCACGCGACCCGACGCTGTTGACCGATCTCGCGCATCGACAGCGGGTCACACACTTCGGCGAGCGTCGGTACCCGTTCGCCGTACCAAACGGATGGTTCATCGTCGCCACCGCCGCTGACCTGGGGCCCGGGGAAGTCCGCGCCCTGTACTACTTCGGCAAGGACCTCGTGCTCTACCGGGCGGAGGACGGGTCGCCGCGCGTGATGGACGCGCACTGCCCGCATCTCGGCGCGCACCTCGCGGTCGGCGGGCGCGTCGAGGGTGATTGCATCCGCTGCCCGTTCCACGCTTGGAAGTTCGACGGCGACTCCGGGAACTGCGTCGAGATCCCGTACGGCGACATGAAGGCGATCCCGTCGAAGGCCCACGGTCGCAGCTACCCGACGCTCGAGCGCAACCACATGATCTGGGCGTGGCACCACGCGAAGGGCGGCGAGCCGTTCTACGACGTGCCGGAGGTTCCCGAGTTCCACGACGCGGACTGGACGCCGATCATCGTCCGCGACTTCGAGATCCGCGTGTCAGCGCAGGACATGGCGGAGAACAACGTCGACTTCTCCCACTTCCGGTACGTCCACGGCACCGACGCGATCCCGGAGGACGAGTTCGTCACCGAGGGCACGTACAAGCGCACCGTCGGGATGGACGGCAACTTCGTGCGCGAGGGCTACGGGCTCGGGCTCGGCGTGCTGCGGGTGAAGGGCTACGTCACGTTCCTGTCGTCGACGACTCCGATCGACGAGAACAACGTGCTCGTCCGGTGGATCTTCACCTCACCGAAGGCGAACGGCGACGACGCGGCGGCAAAGGCGGCGGAGTCGTTCTGCGCCGGCGTGTCGCAAGACATCCCGATCTGGGAGAACAAGGTGTACCGCGATCCGCCGGTGATCACGAAGACCGAGAAGCTGATCCTCGAGCACCGGCGCTGGTCCGCGCAGTTCTACTCGTAGACGCCAGCTGAGAAGTTCGTACCAAAGGGGGGAACCGAAGGATGAAGACGGTGGGTCGTTGGGCGGGCGCGCTCGTAATTGCCGGTGCCTTGCTGGTGAGCGCATGCACGAGCAAGTCACCCTCCCAGACGGCGTCTGCCGGGAGCGGATCGCCAGGGGGTTTGGCGGCGAACAACGACTCCGCGACCTCGACGGTCGGGATCACTGACGACGCGATCAACATCGCGTTCATCGGCGTGGACTTCGAGCGCGCTGGCGTCGACGGGTCTCGTCCCGAATCTGGGCGATCAGCAGAAGCAGGTTCAGGCGGTCGTCGACGACATCAACGCCAACGGCGGAGTCAACGGCCGCAAGATCAACTTGCACTTCAAGCTGCTCGACGGCATCAGCGGTGGCGCCGACGCAACGCAGGCGGCGTGCATCGAAGCGACCCAGGAATTCAAGGCAGCAGTCGTGATCCTGCCGCCTGCTGCGTCGCGTGACCTCGCCCGCTGCACGGCCGTGACCAACAAGACGCTCACGATCTACGCCACTGGGATGGACAGTGGCCTGTACGCCGAGGCGCAGGGCCGGCTGTTCACGCCGGACGGCATCAGCATCGATCGGCAGATGCGGGGCTGGGCCGACGAGATGAACAAGGAAGGCCTACTCGACGGCAGGACGGTCGGTGTGGTGGCCGGTGACTCGCCGCAGGAGTTCACGAACGGTGTGAACCAGGCGCTGTTGCCCGAGCTCGAGAAGCTCAACCACAAGTCGGCGCAGACGGTCGTGGTTCCGTGTCCGCAGACGGGTACGGCATCGACTTCGTGTGACCAGTACGACGTCGCTGCCCAGAAGTTGAAGGATGCCAACGTCGACACCGTGTTCATGACGCTGGCGAACACGTTCGGGACTGGTCTCATCCAGGCGGCCGACAACATCGGCTACCACCCGAAGTGGCTGCTCGAGGGCAACCAGACGACGGACACGGTGCTCAAGTTCTTCGACTCGGTGAAGGGCAGCCTCGCCGGCGCGGTCGGGATGGGTTTCGCTTTCAAGGACGTCTCGCCGGTCGCAACTGATTGCAACAAGATCGTGACCGATCGCAGCGGTGAGGCGTACCAGCCCGGTTCGGACGCGTTCGGGTTCGCCGCCGTGGTGTGCAACGAGTTCCGCTACGTCGACACGGTGGGCGACAAGATCGACAAGGCCAAGCTCAACCAGGGCGCGCTGATCGCCGGCATCGAGGGTCTCGGTACGGTTCCGCTCGCCGTCGGCACGCAACCAGGCACGCTTTCGCCGACGAAGCACGACGGCCTGAACAACATGTACGTCTGTGATGTCGACGGCACGACGGGGAAGTGCGTGATTCGTCCGGGCGCGCCCGTCACGGTTCCTGACTGACCGTGGCAGACGAGCGCGCTTCGCACGACACCGTCGCCGCGCTGGCGGCGACGGTGCTCGAGGAGGAGGCGCGCCGTCAGGGTGAGCAGCGGGCCGCTGAACGGGTCGTCCTCCCGGACGACCTGCTGCCGGGTGTCGGCGGGGCATCGGTGTCGATGGGCCAGGCGCTCCAGGCGGGAGGCGTTGCCCTCGTCGTCACACTCGGCCTCGCCCGGTTCGTGTCGGCGCTCGATCAGTCAGCGATGAGCATCCTCGCTCCGGACATCCAGAAGACGCTCGGCGTGAGCGACGCGGTCATCGGCGCGATCGGCGGGGCGTTCGGCGTGCTCTTCCTCATTGGTTCGATCCCGATCTCCACGCTGGCCGACCGTCATCCTCGGAAACTCATCGCCGGCGTCTCGATGCTCGTCTGGTCGGCGACCGTGTTTCTGACCGGACTCGTCCAGACCGCCTTCTGGTTGTTCCTCGCCCGCGTCGGCGTTGGCGTCAGCGAGAGCTACGCCCTTCCGGTCAACGCGCCCCTTCTTGCCGATGGTTATCCGATCGAGGCGCGGACTCGGGTCTTCGGTCTGTACAGCGGGATCGAGACGGCGGGGCGCGTGGCGGGCCCGTTGATCGCGGGCGGCATCGCCGGTGCGATCGCGGGTCCCGAGAGCTGGCGATGGGCGTTCGTCGTCATGGCGTTGTTCGGCGTGCCTGTTGCCGTCGCGACCTTTGCGCTGAAGGAACCGCGGCGGGGACGCAACGAGATGGAAGCAGTGCTCGGCGCCGAGCTCGGCCACGACGATCGTGAGCTGCCCGTGTCGGTGAGCGTCGCGTTCGAGCGGCTCCGGACGATTCGCAGCTTCCACTTCTTCCTCACTGGCATGGCCGCCCTCGGGTTCGCGCTGTTCAGCATCCCGCTGTTCTTGAACCTCTACCTCGACGATCACTTCGGCCTGACCGCGTGGCAACGAGGTGTGTTCGGTTCGGTCGTCGCGGTTCCGGGAATCGTGGCACTGGCCATCGCCGCGCCTCGCACCGACGCACTCTTCCGCCGCAGTCCACCGGCCTCAGTCGTGCTGGTCGGCTCGATGATCGGCGTGTTCGGTGTCTTCATCGTCGTCGGCCTGTACATGCCGAGCGTGTGGCTGCTCGGTGCGTTCTATGCAGTGGGGACGGCGGTATCGCTGGCCGCGTTCACGAGCATCGTCGCGGTCGTGAGCTCCGTCATCCCGTACCGGCTGCGGTCGCGTGGCACCGCGATGGTTGGTGTGTACATCACGGTGTTCGGTGGGTTCTTCGGCGCGGTCCTCACGGGACTGCTCGCTGACGCGCTGGGGCGGCGGGGTGCACTCACGCTCATCACTCTGCCTTCGACGCTGATCGGTGGGGCGCTCATCGCGTATGGAAGCCGCTATGTGCGCGGTGACATCTCACTGTGCGTCGAAGAGTTGCTCGAGGAGAAGGCGGAAGCGGACCGCGTCAAGGAACCTGATGCCGTCGTCGCCGCGATCCAGGTGCGCAACCTCGACTTCAGCTACGGCACCGTTCAGGTGTTGTTCGACATCAACTTCGATGTCCACCAGGGCGAGACGGTCGCGCTCCTCGGCACCAACGGCGCCGGTAAGTCGACGCTGCTGCGGGTCGTCAGCGGTCTCGGTGTCGCGAGTCGCGGAGTCGTTCGTCTGCATGGCCGCACGATCACGTACGCCGACCCGGAGCTCAGGGCCCGTATCGGGATCGTCCAGTTGATGGGCGGCAACGCAGTCTTCCCAGCCCTCTCGGTGGAGGAGAACGTCCGTATGGCGGCGTACCTCTACGACGGGGATGACGCGACGCGGCGGGTCGCATCCGCACTCGAACGGTTCCCGGTCCTGATCGAACGACGGAAGTCGCCGGCTCGGGATCTGTCCGGCGGCCAACAGCAGATGCTCGCGTTGGCCATGGCGCTTGTGCACCAGCCAGAGGTGCTCATCATCGACGAGCTGTCGCTCGGTCTCGCGCCGGTCGTCGTCCAGTCGCTGCTCGACATCGTGCGTGAGCTGAAAGAACAAGGGCTCACGATGCTCATCGTGGAGCAGTCGCTCAACGTCGCGCTGGCGATCGCCGATCGAGCGATCTTCATGGAGAAGGGTCAGATCCGGTTCGATGGCGCCGCGGCCGAGCTCGCACAGCGCGATGACCTCGCCCGCGCTGTCTTCCTGGGTGCGAACCCGTGACGCAGTTGCTCGCGTTCGATGCCCCGCACCAAGTCATCCTCAGCGGTGCGATGCGCGGCCTCGCCATCGGCGTGTTCGCCGTCGGCATCATCCTCATCTACCGCTCGAACCGCGTCATCAACCTCGCCCTCGGCGAGCTCGGCGCGCTGGCCGCGGCGCTGTTCGTACGCCTCACGATCAACTACCACTGGAACTTCTATCCCGCCCTCGCTCTGATCACCGTCGTCGGCCTGCTGCTCGGCGGGTTGCTCGAGCTTGCGCTCGTGCCGCGCCTCGGCAAGGCGCCGAAGGTCATCCTCATGGTCGCGACCATCGGCGCCGCTCAGGTCTTCCTGTTCGTCCAGGCCGTCCTGCCCGACATCAGTGCGTACAAGGCCTTCCCGACCGCATTCAACAAGCAGTGGCACATCGGTGACGTGATCTTGCGTGCCGACCACGTCGTCGCCATCATCGTGCTCCCCGCGCTCGTCGGCGGCCTTGCGTGGTTCCTCAACCGCACCAAGGCGGGCACCGGCGTGCGCGCCGCGGCCGAGAATCCGGAGGCGGCGCGCCTCGCCGGGATCAGCACGAAGCGGGTGTCGTTCATCGTGTGGTCGCTCGCTGGTGGGCTCGCCGCAGTGACGACGATCCTCAGCGCGCCGTTGGCGAGCGCGAACGTGGCGTCGACCGGGTCGCTGGGTCCCGGGATACTGCTGCGCACACTCGCCGTGGCCGTGATCGCCGGGATGGCGTCGATGCCGATCGCTCTCGGTGCCGGCGTCGTCATGGGCGTCGTCGAAGCGATCGTCTTCTACAACAACCCGACCGATCCCGGGCTGATCAACTTCCTGCTGTTCGCGACTGTGCTGATCGCGGTGCTGGTGGTGTCACTGAGGAACAGGTCGCTGGGCGTGCGCGAACGGTTCTCGTTCGCGCCGCGCACCCGTCCGATACCCGAGTCGTTGCGCGACCGGTGGGTGATCAAGAACCACACGAGGATCGGCGCGCTGCTAGCGCTCGTCGTCGCTGCGGCTGTCCCGCTGTTCGTCACGTCTCAGTCGCGTCAGTTCCTGTACTCGCAGATCCTCCTGACGGCGCTCGTCGCGCTGTCGTTGACCGTCCTGACCGGATGGGCTGGGCAGCTCTCACTCGGCCAGTTCGCGCTCGTCGGAATCGGTGGCGTGACGACGTACGCGCTGTTCCAGGAGCGACTGCAGTTCCCCATCGCGATGCTGATCGGAGCGGCGGTCGCCGCCCTTGCCGCGGTGATCGTCGGTCTGCCTGCCCTGCGTATGCGGGGGCTGTTCCTCGCGGTCACGACGCTGGCACTCGCGGTCGCGGCGCCGTGGATCCTCGAGCGCCCGATCTTCCAGACGGACGGGAACTCGACGACCGTGATGCCGCGTCCCGTGATCGGCAACTTCTCACTGGCTCCCGAGCGCACCTACTACTGGGTCTGCCTCGCCGTCCTCGCGCTCGCCATCGTCGCGATGGCGCGATTGCGCCGGAGCGGGCTCGGACGGGTGCTGCTGGCGGTGCGCGACAACGAGCTCGCTGCGTCCGCGATGGGGCTGTCACCGACGAGAGTGAAGCTCTTCGCGTTCGCGGTCTCGGGCGCACTCGCCGGTCTCGCCGGCAGCCTGCTCGTCGGTCTCATTCAGCAGTTCACGACCGATCGGTTCGACGCCACTGCGTCGCTGCAGGTCGTGGCTGTCGCCGTCGTCGGTGGGCTCTCGTCGATCACGGGCGCGGTGCTCGGCGCGCTGTTGATCGTCGGGCTTCCCGCCTTCTTCCCGAACAGCGCCCAGGTGACGCTCCTCACGAGCGGGGCCGGCGTCCTCATCCTGCTGCTCTACTTCCCGGGCGGTCTGGTGCAGATCCTGTACGCCGCCCGCGACGCCCTGCTTGAGTTCTACGCGAAGCACAGCCCCGCCACCGGCGAGCGCGCTGCGAAGCCCGCAACGTTGCCCAGCACGTTGCCGACGCGTCCGCCGGTGCCCGCCAACGTCGCGATCGCATTGCGTACCGACAACGTTTCCGTGCGCTTCGGGGTTCGGACCGTGCTCGACAACGTCTCGCTCGAGGTGCGAACCGGTGAGGTCGTTGGCCTGATCGGCACGAACGGCGCCGGTAAGACGACGCTCATGAATGCGATCGGCGGCTACCTGCCGAGCAGGGGCGATGTCCAGCTCTTCGGCCGAACGGTCCAGCGTGATGCGCCCCACCGGCGCGCCGCGCTCGGGCTCGGTCGCACCTTCCAGGACGCGGCCCTCTTCGGCGACCTCACGGTCGCGGAGACGGTGCAGATCGCGGTGGAGACGCGCGCACGCGCACACCTGCTGCCGGTCGTGCTGGGCCTGCCGAGCGCGCGCCGTCGCGAGCGTGCCAAGCAGGCACACGCCCACGAGATCCTCGATTTCCTCGGACTCGGCAGCTATGCGGACCGTTTCGTCAGCGAGCTCTCGACGGGGATGCGGCGCATCCTCGAGTTCGCGTGCCTTCTCGCGTCCGACGCGAAGGTGTTGTGCCTCGACGAGCCGACCGCCGGCGTGGCGCAACGCGAGGCGGAGGCGTTCGGTCCGTTGCTGCTCCAGGTTCGACGCGAGCTCGACGCGTCGATGCTCGTGATCGAGCACGACATGCCACTGGTCATGTCGATCAGCGATCGCATCTACTGCCTCGAGGCGGGCAGCGTCATCTGCGAAGGGGCACCGAACGAAGTCCGCAACGATCCACTCGTCATCGAGTCGTACCTCGGGACGGACACTTCCGCCATCGAGCGCAGCGGCGACCGGCAGTTGACAGCCTCAGCCGGTCCTGCGACTATTTTCGAATAACGTTAGAGAATGTGAGGGATGGCGAAGATGCCGACCAACTACGTCGTGGTCTCGTCCGATGGACACGCAGGGCCGCCGGCGCACATCTACCGGGAGTACCTCGATCCCGCGTACCGCGCCGCGTTCGACGCGCACCAGGAAGCGCTCGAAGCGGGTCGGATGACGAACAACGCGTTCGTCCAGGAATGGGACGAGGAGACCGGCGACCACGAGTTGCTCGCCGCGTACGACAGCGACGTGCGCGACAAGATCCTCGACACCGAAGGCGTCGCGGCGGAAGTGCTCTTTCCCGACGCCGATGTCCTCGGCACTGGCCGCACGGCGAGCTCACCGTTCGGGTCGGGTCTTGCGTCCGGCGTGGGCGTCACCGATCCCGCGCAGATCTTCGCAGGCGCGCGGGCCCACAACCGTTGGCTGGCCGACTTCGTCGCGCAGTCACCTGATCGCCGCATCGGTGTCGCCGTCGTACCTATCACTGCTGGTGTCGACGAAGCCGTTGCCGAGATCAACTCAGTGGCCGACCTCGGTCTCAAGGGCATCATGATCCCCACTCGCTGGTTCGACCAGCCGGCGTACCACCATCCGGTGTACGAGCCGGTGTGGGCGGCGTGCGAGGAGGCCGGCCTCGTCGTGCACACGCATTCCGGTGCCGGCCCGGCCGACTACGACCTCGGCCCCGGCTTCGTCGCCATCTATGCGAACGAAGCGTGGTGGTGGGCGGCGCGGCCGTTGTGGGTGCTGGTGCTGTCCGGCGTGTTCGAGCGTCACCCGCGCCTGCGCTACTCGATCGCCGAGAACGGGGCCTGGTGGGTGCCCGACCTGGTCAAGCGCATGAACGAGAAGTGGGTGGGCGCGCACAACACCCGCAAGTTCGGGGACATCTTCAAGCAGGACCTTTCGATGAAGCCGAGCGAGTACGTCGATCGCAACGTCGGTCTCGCCGCGTCGACTCCGGGTGTCGACGAGATCGAGCGGCGTCACGAGATCGGCGTCGGCAACTTGCTGTGGGGCAACGATCTGCCCCATCCCGAAGGGACCTACCCGCACACGCGCCGTTGGATCAACGAGCGGTACGCGTCAGTGCCCGAGGACGAGGCGCGGCGCATGCTGGGCGAGAACGCGGTCGAGTTCTACGGCCTGAACCGCGACGCGCTCGTCGAGATCGCGGCACGCATCGGACCCACACCCGACGAGGTGCACGTGCCCTCGACCGAGCCACTGCCGGCCTGAGTCGGGTTCGTTTCAGATCGGCGCGACGCCGAGGCTCGTGTAGAGGCGCAGCAGGTATCCGTCGGGGTCGGCGGCGACGAACTGACGGTTGCCTGCTTTCGTCGGACCGGCAGAAGCCCATCGCCCCGACGGCCGCGCGACGTCGACGTCGTACCAACGTTCCTCGAGCTCGATGACGAGCTCGATGCCTTCGGCGCGAACGGCTGCATGCGTCGCGTCGACGTCCGGCACCGCGATCTGAAGGTTGACGCCGCGGCCGAATGGACGTTCCAACGGTGCGGTGCGGAATCGGCGCCCCGGACCCGCGGCTTCTTGCAGCATGAGCTCGGCGCGGCCGAGCGCGAGATAGGCGAATCGCTCGGCCGGCCGTTCGAACACGAGCGTGAACCCGATCACGTCGACGTAGAACGCCAATGACCGCGCCAGATCGGTGACGTCGAGCTCGGGAACGAGTGACGCGCCCTGCCGGTCGGGATCCCGCCACTCCATGGGCCGGAATGATGACATCGCTGTCCGACGTACGGAGCGATGTGGGTCTGTGCACGCGCCGGTCATCGGACGTCCGCCGTTCGGACCGCTAGAACTGATGGCGAGCGCCAAGGTGAGGCAAAGGGGAACGCGGTGAGCGACGCGGGTCAGTACAAGCGGTCAGCGATCACGGGATTTCTCGTGGGCGCCGTTGTGGCGTTCCTTGTCCTCATCGCGCTGGTCGCGCTCCTGTCGTCACTCAGTGCGCCGGCTGTCCTCGCCATCTTCTTCACGAGCCTGGTCGTCGGCGGTGGCCTGGGAGGCTTCATCGGCGCCTTCCTCGCCGTGGACCGCAGCTCGGACTGACAACCGACGACGCACGACAACCAGAACCTCAGCGACGGAGCGACACGCGGCCGGATGGAGAAGTTCATCCCGGCTGGGTGAGTCGCAGTCACCCGTCGAGGTGTGAGAGTCACCTCCGAGGGCGTCGCGAGCCGGCGCGCTGAGATGAAGGAGGGTGCGGATGGCGCTGCACGGCAAGGTGGCCATCGTCACGGGGGGCAACACCGGGATCGGCAAGTCGATCGTTCTGGCGTTGGCGCGTGAGGGGGCCAACGTCGTCATCGACTACATCGCCGACCCTGAGGCCACCGAGGAGCTGGAGAAGCAGGTAGCCGCGCTCGGTGATACCGCCATCGGTGTCGATGCGGATGTCAGCAAGGTGAGCGATCTCCAGATGCTCGTCGACGCGGCAGTGAAGCAGTTCGGCCGGCTCGACGTCATGGTGAACAACGCCGGCATCGAGACCCGCTCGTCGGTGCTGGACACGACTGAGGAGCAGTACGAGAAGGTGCTCGAGGTCAACCTCAAAAGCGCCTTCTTCGGCACGCAGATCGCCGCGAAGCAGATGATCGCTCAGGGCGGGGGCGGGCGGATCATCAACATCACGTCGGTCCACGAGGACTGGCCGATGCCGGGCAACACCCCGTACTGCCTGTCCAAGGGCGGCGTACGGATGTTGACCCGTACCGCCGGCGTCGAGCTGGGTCCCCACGGCATCACCGTCGTCGGAGTGGGCCCGGGTGCGATCGCGACACCGATCAACGCGGCGACGATGGCGGACCCAGCCAAGATGAAGACGCTCGACGCCGCGATCCCGCTCGGGCGCATGGCTGATCCCGACGAGATCGGTTCCGTGGTCGCCTTCATCGCCAGCGACGCCGCCAGCTACGTCACCGCCACGACCGTGTTCGCGGATGGCGGCATCATGCACAGCAGCCCCGGCTTGTAGTCGATGGCCGCGGGCAGGCGGGGTGAGACGACCGCGCTGGTCGTCGGCGGCGGGTTCGCGGGCATCGCGTGCGCAAAGCGCTTGGCGAAGCACGACGTTCACGTCGTACTCGTCGACAAGCACGACTACACCCAGTTCCAGCCGCTGCTGTACCAGATCGCCACCGCGCAGGTGAACGTCACCGATGTGGCGCGACCGATCCGCCAGGTCTTCAACAAGCGATCAGGGGTCGAGTTCCGAGTCGCCGACGTCGCGCACATCGATCCGACCACCAAGACGGTCACGAGTGCCGATGGCATCTCGATGTCAGCGGACTACCTGGTGCTGGCGATGGGCTCGCAGCCGAACTTCTTCAACACCCCGGGAGCCGACACGCACGCGTTTCCCTTGTACAGCCTCGACGACGCGGAACGCCTGCGGTCGAGGTTCCTGACCGTGTGGGAGTCGTCGCTCCGCAATCCGAAGCTCATCGACCGCGGCGCGCTGAACTTCGTGATCATCGGCGCAGGAGCGACCGGGGTCGAAACCGCCGGCGCGGTCGCCGACTGCATCAACCGCGTGATCCCGCATCGGGTGCAATCGCGGGAGTCGCCCAGCGACGTCGCGCGCATCTACTTGGTCGATCCGGCATCCGTCGTGCTGGCGCCGTTCTCCGATCGAGCTCATGTCTACGCGCAGAAAAACTCGAGGAACGAGGTGTGACGCTCGAGCTCGGTCAGCGCGTGACCGAGATCGGGCCTGATCGCGTGACGTTGTCCGACGGCCGTGAGATCCTCACCCGAACGGTGGTGTGGGCGGGCGGCATCCAAGCATCGGAAGTCGCCGCCAACGCCGGGATCGCACAGGGCCACGGGGGCAGGTTCGATGTCGCGGCCGACCTGACCGTGCCGTCGTTTCCGGGCGTCTACGCCATCGGCGACATCGCCAACACGCCGGACCCGGATGGCAAGACGTTCCCGCAGCTCGGCTCGGTCGCGTTGCAAGCAGGACGTTGTGCGGCGGACAACATCGTGAACGACATCGACGGAAAGCCCCGTTCGGACTTCCACTACAAGGACAAGGGCATCATGGCGATGATCGGCCGCAACGCCGCCGTCGCGGAGATGGGCTCGCGCCGGCGAGAGCTACACGGTGTCGGCGCGTTCGTGTCGTGGCTCGGCGTGCACGCGTGGCTGCTCAGCGGGTTTCGCGAGCGCTTCAACGCCCTTGCGACATGGGGCTGGGACTATGTCGCCAACACCCGACCCTCGGCGATCATCGATCGTCCGGACGCCGCGCAGATCGACTGGGACTGACTCGATGCCGGCGAGTGCGCACGTCGAGGAGCGCCGGTTCCGGGGCGAGCCGGCCATCGAGCTGACCGCCGGGTCGGTGTCGGCGATCTTCGTCCCTCGCCTCGGCATGACCGGCGTGTCCCTGAAGTGCCGCGGCGCCGAACACCTCGCGCTGCCGGGCGGCCTCGATGCGTTGCGAGCCGGGCGCACGACGGGCCTGCCGTTGCTCGCCCCGTGGGCCAATCGACTCGCTTGTCGTCGATACCGCGCCGCCGGTGTCGACGTCGACCTCACCAATCGTCACCTCGGCGTCGATGACAACGGACTTCCGATCCACGGACTGCTCGTCGGCCGCGACGGCTGGACGGTCGACAGCTCGACGGCACGCCGCGACACGGCTCGGCTGCATGCCTCCGTTTCGGTCGATGACGCGAGCTTCCCGTATCCCCATCAGATCGACGTCGCGGCGACGGTTCGGGAAGCGCAGCTCGACATCGACACGACAATCACCGCGAGCTCGACGAGACCGGTTCCCGTTGCGTTCGGCTGGCATCCGTACCTGCGGCTCGCCGGCTCGCCGCGCCGGGCATGGCAGCTGCAGCTCCCGGACCGATCGCATCGGGTGCTGGACCATCGCGGCATCCCGAACGGGGCCGCGGATCGGGAGCGCGCGGAAGTGGCTGCGGTCGGACGACGAACGTTCGACGACCTGTACCGGCTCGGCCGTGATCGACGGCTCGCGTTCCGCAGCCCGACCGGTCACTCGGTCGAGCTCCACTGCGGCAAGAACTATCCCTACGCGCAGGTGTGGGTGCCGAAGGGCCATCCGTTCGCCGCGCTCGAGCCGATGGCAGCGCCGACCAACGCGTTGGTGAGCGGCGATGCGCCACTGGTGGAGCAAGGCCAACCCTTCACCGCGCGTTTCACCCTGCTTCTCGACCGATCGAACTGAGGAGACGCCATGTCAACTCCCATCGAGGACTACGCGATCATCGGTGACACCAGGACCGTCGCTGCGGTTGCACGCAACGGATCGATCGACTGGTGGTGCGTTCCCCGGATCGACTCGGGCGCCGTGTTCGCTGCCTTGCTCGGCGAACCGAAGCACGGTCGGTGGCTCATCGCCCCGAGCCACGAAGTCACCGCGATCCGTCGCTCGTACGCAGGTGAATCGCTGGTGCTGGAGACCGAGTTCGATACCGCCGAGGGCACGGTCAAGGTCATTGACTTCATGTCGCCCGGCGTGGAGCATCCCACGCTCTTCCGCGTGATCGAAGGGCGAGCGGGCGCAGTTCCGATGCAACTCGAGCTCATCGCCCGGTTCGACTACGGGTCGGTCGTGCCTTGGGCTCAGTCGACGGGCGACGGTCTGACGCTCGTCGCGGCGAACGACGCGCTCCGCTTCCACAGCCCGGTGCCGCTCGACGATCACGACCGAACGACGGCTTCGGAGTTCACCGTGCGCGAGGGAGACCGGCTCGGGTTCTCGCTGGCGTGGTACTCGGCGCTCGAGGATCCACCGCCGCCGCTCGACGCGTTGGCCGCGCTGCGGCGCACCGAGCAGTACTGGTCCGAGTGGATCGAGCGCTGCACGTACCAGGGAGAGTGGCGCGACGACGTCATTCGCTCGCTGATCACCGTCAAGGCGCTCCAGTACGCACCGACCGGCGCGGTGTGCGCGGCCGCCACGACGTCGCTCCCCGAGCAACTCGGCGGCGTCAGGAACTGGGACTACCGCTTCTCCTGGCTGCGGGACTCCGCGCTCACGCTTCAGGCTCTCCTGCAGAGCGGATTCACAGAAGAAGCGGCCGCGTGGCAACACTGGCTGCAGCGTGCGATCGCCGGCGACCCCGGCGAGTTCCAGATCATGTACGGCGTCGGCGGCGAACGACGATTGACCGAAGTCGAGCTCGACTGGCTTCCGGGGTACGAGGGCTCCAAGCCGGTCCGCATCGGCAACGGCGCGAGCGGGCAGTTCCAACTCGACGTGTTCGGTGAGGTCGCCGATTCTGCATTGACCGGTGTCGAGGCGGGGTTGCGGCCGAGTCGGAGTCTTCCCGCCCATCATCCGGAACCGAGTGAGTTGTTGCCGGCGATGATGGAACACCTCGAGCGGGTGTGGAAGCTGCCCGACGATGGCATCTGGGAGATTCGGGGCCCGCAACGCCACTTCGTCCAATCGAAGGTCATGGCATGGGTGGCCTTCGACCGCGCCGTGAAGATCGTGGGCCTGACGGGACGTGAAGACATGCCGGCCGATCGATGGCGCAAGATCGCCGGCGAGATCAAGGCCGAGGTCTGCGAGAAGGGGTTCAACAAAGACAAGAACAGCTTCGTGCAGTACTACGGCTCCGATCAGCTCGACTCGAGCCTGCTCATGCTCGCCCGCGTCGGCTTTCTCCCACCGACCGATCCCCGCATCATCGGAACGGTTGAAGCCATCGAACGTGAGCTCATGGTCGACGGTTTCGTGCAGCGTTATCCGACGTCCGACGAGGACTCGGTCGACGGCCTCCCGGCCGGTGAGGGCACCTTCCTGCTCACCACCTTCTGGTTGGTCGACAACCTCGCGCTCATCGGTCGCGAGAAAGAGGCGCGCGAGCTCTTCGAGCGGCTGCGGAGCCTGCAGAACGATGTCGGGATGTTCTCGGAGGAGTACGACACGGACACGAAGCGGATGATCGGCAACTTCCCGCAGGCGTTCTCTCACCTCGGGTTCATCGTGTCGGCGTCGCATCTCTCCGACGGCCATCCGTCGCCGCTCGACGCGCGTGTGACGACGGGAGTGTGACCGCGATGAACGACCACTACGACATCGTCATCATCGGCAGCGGTGCCGGCGGCGGCACGCTCGCGTGGAAGCTCGCGCCGAGCGGCAAGCGGATCCTGCTCCTCGAGCGAGGCGACTACCTCCCCAGAGAGCGAGACAACTGGGACACCGACGCCGTCTTCCTGCGGGGCAAGTACCTGGCCAACGAGACCTGGAAGGACACGCACGGCCACACGTTCACGCCGGAGCAGAACTACAACGTCGGCGGCAACACGAAGTTCTACGGGGCCGCACTTTTCAGGCTCCGTCCCGAGGACTTCGGCGTTCTGCAGCATCACGGCGGTGTGTCGCCGGCATGGCCGACCACGTACATGGATTTCGAGCCGTGGTACGCGGAGGCCGAGCGCCTCTACACGGTGCACGGCGCGGCAGGCGAGGATCCGACGGACGGGCCGCGCAGCTCCGACTATCCGTATCCCGCAGTCCAGCACGAGGCACGGATCCAGCGCTTGAGCGAGGACCTCGAGAAGCTCGGACTGCACCCATCGCATCTCCCGATCGGCGTGATGCTCGATCAGGACGAGAGCGGAGCACCGACGCACGCCAGCCGATGCATCCGTTGCGATCGCGTCGACGGCTTTCCCTGCCTTCTCGACGCCAAGGCCGATGCACAGACCGTGTGCGTCGACCCCGCGCTCGAGCACGCGAACCTCGACCTCGTCACCAACGCGAGGGTCGATCGGCTCGAGACGGACACGAGTGGTCGACACGTCACCGCAGTGGTCGTGACCCTGGCCGACGGTTCCGAGGAACGGGTCTCGGGTGACGTCGTCGTGGTGGCGTGTGGAGCGTTGAATTCTGCGTTGCTGCTGTTGCGCTCGGCCAACGATGCCCACCCGAACGGCCTCGCGAACGGATCGGACCAGGTCGGTCGCAACTACATGCGACACAACAATGTCGCCATGATGGCGCTCTCAGAGGAGCCCAACCCGACGGAGTTCCAGAAGACGCTCGCGCTGAACGAGTGGTACCTGAAAGGTGAGGACACCGACTTTCCGTGGGGCGGCATCCAGATGCTGGGCAAGTCGGACGGCGAGCAGCTGAAGAGCAAAGCGCCGCACTTCCTCGCGTGGGCCACGAAGTTGGTGCCCCACAAGAGCGTCGACCTGGTCGCTCGCCACAGCGTCGATTTCTGGCTGTCGTCCGAGGACCTCCCGCATCCCGACAACCGGGTCAGCGTCACCAAGGACGGCGAGGTCACCCTGAGCCTGGTCGGAGACGAACCCCGAAGGGCTCAGGCGGCTGCGCAAGAAGTTCGAGTCGATGCTCTCCGATCTCGGCATGCACCACGGGCTCCACGAACGGAAGCTGTACGTCCACGAGGCGATGGACATCTCCGCGACCGCGCATCAGGCCGGCACCGTGCGGTTCGGGACCGATCCGAAGTCGTCGGTGCTCGATGTCGATTGCAAGGCGCACGAGCTCGACAACCTGTACGTCGTCGACTCGAGCTTCTTCCCGTCGATCGGCGCAGTGAACCCGACGTTGACGATCATCGCCAACGCGCTCCGAGTCGGCCAGCACCTGACGGAGCGCGTGGCCTGACGTCGGGCCTGCACGTACCAGTGCTGATGACACTGTTCGCGGTCGATCCCGTGCCATGGGCTCGTTCGCAGATGGCGTTCACGCTCGGGTTCCACATCATCCTCGTACCGCTCGGCGTGTCGTGGGCGGCGATGTCGCTCATCGCCAACTATCGGGCGCTGAAGCACGACGACCACGACGCCTTGGTGCTCGCGCAACGGTGGTCGAAGTACATGGCGGTGACGTTCGCGGTCGGCGCCGTCACCGGCACCGTTCTCACCTTCGAGTTCGGATTGTTGTGGCCGCGCTTCATGGGCACATGGGGCGCAGCCTTCGGCGTTCCCTTCGCCCTCGAAGGACTGTTCTTCTTCACCGAGGCGATCTTCGTCGCCATCTACATCTACGGCTGGAAGCGGCTCAAGCCGTGGGCACACTTCTGGACGGGGGTGCCCGTTGTCATCGCGGGCATCGGTGGAAGCGTGTCGGTCGTCGCGGCGAACGCGTGGATGAACGACCCCTCCGGCTTCACCTTGGATTCGTCAGGCCAGGTCGTCGACGTCAACCCGCTGTCGGTGATCTTCAACCGGGCCATGCCGTACGAGGCCGCGCACATGGTGGTGGCTGCGTACCTCGTGGGCGGCTTCCTCGTCGCGTCCGTGTATGCGGTCGCGATGCTGCGCGGCCGCACCTCGCGCTACTACCGCCTCGGGTTCATCATTCCGTTCACCGTCGCAGCCATCGCCGCGCCGGTGCAGATGCTCGTCGGCGACACGCTGGCGCGTTGGGTCTACAACAACCAACCCGCCAAGTTCGCCGCGATCGAGCTGGTCGCCACCACCGGCAGCGACGAGCCCGAGATCCTGCTCGGACACGAGAACGCCGACGGCAGCGTCAGCGGTGGTCTCAGGCTCCCCGGAGTGGCGTCCTTCCTGTCCGATCCGCGGACCGGCACCAGCACGGTCGTGCAAGGACGCAACGCCTTTGCGGCGGACTCCCAGCCGACCATCGCCGAGACCAACGTCGTCCACCTGGCGTGGGACATCATGGTCGGGCTCGGCACCCTGCTGTCACTCCTGTCCGTTTGGTATGCGCTCTCGTGGCTGTTCAGACGACGCATACCTGCGACGCGATGGTTCCTTCGCATCGCTGCGTGTGCCGGTGTTCTCGCCGTGATCACGATGGAAGCTGGTTGGGTCGTGACCGAGGTCGGCCGCCAGCCCTGGATCGTCTACAACTACATGCGCGTCACCGACGCGGCGACGACCAATGGGGGCGTGTGGCTCACGTTCCTGTTGATCATCGGCATCTACCTCGTGGTCGGTGTCACGACAGTCCTGGTGCTGCGAGGAATGAGCCGCCGGTGGCGTGCCGCGCAAGGTGGCGACGAGGCGGACGTTCCGTACGGTCCGTCTGCGCCGCCTGACTACGTTCGTGAAGAAGTTCCCGTCGGATGAGTTGGAGCGACGCCGTCGCGGTCGTCCTCTTCTTCGGCGTGACCGCGTACGCCGTCCTCGGCGGAGCCGACTTCGGAGCGGGTTTCTGGGATCTCATCGCGGGTGGCGCGCGGCGCGGCGCACACCCGCGGGCGATCATCGACCACTCGATCGGTCCCGTATGGGAAGCCAACCACGTGTGGCTGATCTTCACGCTCGTCGTGCTGTGGACGGCGTTCTCGCAGGCTTTCGCGTCCATCACGCTGACATTGTTCGTCCCGCTGACGCTTGCCGCGCTCGGGATCGTGCTGCGCGGATCGAGCTTCGCCTTCCGCAAGGCGGTGCTCCGCACTCGCGATCAACGCAACTTCGGCGCGGCGTTCGCGTCGTCGTCCGTCCTGGTTCCGTACTGCATGGGCGCCGTTGCGGGAGCGATCGCCTCCGGCCGTGTCCCGTCCGGCGGGGCGGCGGGCGAGCCGGTGTCGAGTTGGGTGAACCCGACATCGATTCTTGGTGGCGTTCTGGCGGTCATGGTGTGCGCCTACCTCGCCGCCGTCTACCTCGTGTGGGACGCGCGGCGTTTCGATGACGATGAGATGGCGTTGTACTTCCGGCGGCGCGCCATAGCCGCGGGCATCGTCACCGGTGCGGTCGCGTTCGTCGGAATCTTCGTCCTCCACAGCGATGCTCGCTATGTCTTCGACGGGCTGGCCTCGCGGGCATTGCCGTTCGTGATCCTCTCGGCGTTGTGTGGGGTGGGGTCGCTTGTTCTGTTGCTGCGAAATGCCCCACGCGGGGCACGGGCCCTGTCCATCGGCGCGGTCGCGGCCGTGGTCATCGGTTGGGGTGTCGCGCAATGGCCGTACATGCTGCCCACGAGCTTGAAGGTGTCGCAGGCGGCCGCACCCGACGGCACGCTCCAGGCCGTCCTCGTTGTCTTCGCGATCGCCGCGGTGACGATCATTCCGGCCCTTGTGCTCCTGTATGTGCTCGACCAGAAGAGCGTGCTGCCGGATGAAGGGGTCGACGATGCGCCGATCTCGTCAGAGCAGTTGCATGCGCCGAGCTCTGTCGACGGCCTCTGATCGGGTCGACGCGCCGAGCTTCGTGTAGATGCCCTTCAAGTGCGTCTTGACGGTGTTCACCGAGATGTAGCACTCGTCCGCGATCTCTTTGTTCGTGAGCCGGCTCGGGAGGTAGCGCAGGACTGCGCTCTCGCGTTCGCTGAGCAGTGTTGGCGGCGGCGACACGACGCGCGTCCTCGCTGGAGCGCCGAGCGCCGCCGCGAGACGTGTGCCGGCGGGTGTACCGAGCGCGTCGGCGGCCATCCGGACATGGCGCGCCGTCGATGGGCCCTCTTCGATGAACATCCGGACGAATCCCTCGTCTGTCGCGAGCGCAACCGAGTGCGCAAACGCGGCCGGCGCGTCGTCTGGCGACGCCTCGACGCATGCACGGGCGATGAGAACCTGCGCGGCGAGCCGATCCGGCAGCATCGTGAAGTTCACCCCGTTCAGATGCTCGATCGTTTCGTCGGGGCGGCCGTCGGCCAGCCGCAGACGGGCGTCGAGCAACGCTCGTTGTGCCCACGTGGGCGGAAGGGTCGCAACCAGCTCCTCTGCTCGGCGCAGCTCGCCGCTCTCGATTCGCCATCGCGCCTCGACCGCATCGATGACCCGCCGCACTCCCGGTAGTGTTCGATCGCCGAGATAGCCCTTCGCTTCGCCGATGACGGCGAACGCGTCATCGAGTCCGCCGAGTGTCGCGGCGACTCGCACCTGATCGACGCGGGTGAGGATGTCGTAGCCCGGTGAATCCGGGTGGCGTTCCATCAGGTCGCGCATCTGCGTGATGGACTCGACTGCCTCCGAGAGCTCGTTTCGCTCGGTCTGCACGGCGGTGCGGGCGATCAGCGCATCGAGCGTGCCGAAGTGTCGTGGCGTTCCCAGCGCGGCGGCAGCATTGAGCGCTCGTGCCGCTTCCTCGACGGAGTGATGCAACTCGCCGCGCCGCAGCGCGATGCGCGCCCGCACTGCGGGTGCGATCAACAACGTCGCAACCGAGTCGCCGATGTCGTCGACGCTCAGCGTCTCGAAGGCTGCCTCCACCTCGTCGACGAGGAGATACGAGCGGGCAAGGTTGACTCGGGCGCGGTCGCCGACCGTGCCGAGGTCGAGGCCCTTGGAGATCGCGTCGACCGCCCGGCGGCCGCACTCGATGCCGTGCTCGGGCGCGCCACTCGTGCCGAACTGGATCACGCGGAGCGCGTCGGCGTGCCGGAGATCGCGCTCGGACGGGGTCGGCGCGACGTGCAACTCGTGCTCTGCTCGGTCGAGCCAGGCTGTCGCTTCGTCGAGTCGTCCGCACACCGAGACGGCGAACCCGTAGGTGAGCATCCGCTGTGGCGACTCCGCGAGGTACTCCAACGGGAAGACGTCGATCCATGCGGCGGCGGCGGACACATCGTCGTGATCCCATCGCTCGAATGCGGTCGCGAACGCCAAGTCGAAAGCTCGGTCGTGCTCGCCGATGGCGAGGTAGTGGCCGATCGCCTCCGTCACGTCGCCGCGCGCCTCGAGATGCTCGGCCGCCTTCTTGTGCAGATCGGCGGACGCGCTCGGACAGCGACGCTCGAGCTCGACCCGCAGCAACTCGGCGAAGAGCGGGTGATAGCGGTACGAGGTCCGCTCGTCGTTGGCGACGACGAAACAGATCTCGGCTTCGAGCGACCGCAGGATCTCGTCGCTGTCGTCCCGGCTGGTCAGCAGGTTGCAGAGATCGGCGTCGAGATGCTTGGCGATGGACGTCTCGACCAGGAACCGCTGTACCATCGACGGCTGGCGGTCGACCACCTCGGTGACGAGAAGGTCTGCGATCATGCGATTCCGTCCCGAGAACGTCTGCGCGGTGCGGGCCACGTCGTCGCTGTTCTTCATCGACAGGAGCGCGACGCGCAGCGCAGCCACCCAGCCTTCCGTTCGCGTGACGAGTAGGCCGATGTCGTCGGTGCTCAGCCGATCCTCGCCGGAGGCGGCGAACAACGCGGCTGCCTCGCGCGGCGTGAACGCGAGGTCGTGTTGGCGGAGCTCGAGGAGCCAAGAATGGGCTCGCCACTGCGCGATCGGAAGGGGTGGGTCGACGCGGCTCGTGATGATGAGTTGCACGCCCGTCGGCATCTGCTCGACGAGCGTCGTGACGTCGCGCAGGATCGACGGGTTCCGGATCCGGTCGAACTGGTCGAGCACGATGACGAGCGGCTCGCCGATCGACGCCGCGTTGACGATCAGATCGGCGGCGGGCGCTGCGGCGCTGCTGCGGCGCCGAAGGGGCGGATACAGGTCAGTGCCGACGAAGTGCTCAGGCACCGCCCGTCGCAAGGCGGCACCGACCTGGAGCCAGAACCGCTCGGGGTGGTCGTCCTCGTTGTCGAGGGTCACCCAGGCGCGGCAGGCACCCGTGAGCGATTCGAATCGCTGGGCGGCGAGGACGGTCTTGCCCGCTCCTGGCCCGCCGGTGATCACGGCGACCTGCCAGTCCGGATGGGCCAGTTGCTGCGCGAGCCGTGGGCGCGGGATCAGATGGTGCGGAAGCCGCGGGGCGGAAAACCTGACATCGGCGACGGGGAGACGCGTCCGGTCGTCCGCTGAATGCCCACGCCCCGGATCGAGGAGATCCACCACCGCGAGCCTATTGAGGTCGTGCGGGTTCATCATCACCCTTCCGGCGTGAGTCGACCTCCACCCCGGCGGGGTGAGGTCAACTCACCCGTGGGCCTGATCCACTGCAGGCAGACGAACGCGGAGCTGCCGATGGGTGGTCATCAGTACGAGATCATCGTGGAAGGGGTCGCCGGGCCAGCGGTGGAGTCGGCGTTCGGTGACTGCACCGTCGACGTCCGCGGTGCCGCGACGAAGCTCTGCCCACATGGCACCGATCAGGCGGCGTTCTACGCCGTGCTCGATCGGGTGCGCGACCTGGGACTGACGGTCCTCGAGGTGCGCCAACTCGACGCAGGGCAGGACCGAGACGACGAAGACGCACGGCCGGGCTGAGGCTGCGAACGTGGCCGCACCCTCTGCACCATCGCGAGCGCAGGCGCCCGAGCGCGCCGGGCTGGTCCTGGTCGCGCTCGTCCTCGTCGCCGCCGTCGCGAACCTGAACCTGGCGGTGGCGAACGTCGCGCTGCCCGACATCGGGAAGGCGTTCGACTCGTCACAAACCGTTCTGGACTAGATCGCGGTCGGGTACTCGCTCGGACTTGCCGCGTCGGTTCTGTGGCTCGGCGCGCTGGGTGACCGCTACGGGCGCAAGCTCATGCTGCTTCTCGGCGTTTCGTTGTCGGCGCCGGCATGCCTCTTGGCCGCGTACGCGCCGTCCGACACCGTGCTCTTCGCCGCCCGACTGCTCGGCGGGGTCTCGGCCGGCATGGCCTACCCGACCACGCTCGCGCTCATCACCGCGCTGTGGTCGGGGCAGCCGCGGACTCGGTCGATCGCCGTGTGGTCGGCCACGGGTGGCGCGATCGCCAGCCTCGGTCCGTTGATTGCCGGCGCACTGCTGGAGCATTTCTGGTGGGGCTCGGTGTTCCTCGTAACGCTTCCCCTCGCCGCGGTCGCATTGGTCATGGCGGTCGTGCTCGTGCCGGCCCACGTCAACGAAGAGACTCCACGCGGGACTGGCGATCCTGCCCGCCGCGATCATGATGGTCTTGATCGCGCCGCGGTCGGCGAAGCTCGTGGCGACGCGAGGCGCGCGGTTCACGCTTTGGTCGGTTACGTGTTCTGCTTCCTCGGCTTCCTGACGATGCTTCTCCTGTGGAAGGAGGGCATCCCGTACTGGAAAGTCGGATTGGGTTACGCGCTCGTCGGCATCGGCGTGGGGTTCGCGGGTACACCGGCGTCGCACTCACTCACCGGATCGGTGCCAGTCCAACGTGGCGGCATGGCATCCGGTACCGCAGACCTGCACATGTCGGCGAGCGGCTCGAAGTCGTCGTCACCCCACCACGGCAACCGTTCGGGGAACGGGCGTCCGAAGACAACGCCGAAGTACCGAGCCTCGGTGTTCGAGAGGTGCTTGACCAAGCCGAGGAGGTTCGTCCCCGTCGCGGTCAAGGGTCGCCGGACGTCGTACTCGCCGAGCCCGTCGAGCTTCCACAGCATCGCGGCGCGGACGTCACGCAGATCGCGGTGCAAGTAGTCCTTCGCGAGCGCGTCGATCACGACAGCGAGCGTCTCACAGGTCAAGCCGACCGTGCCGGCCAACTTAGGGTGGGTGTGGATCTCGGAGCGGGCGTCTGAGGAGGGCAAAACGTTGAGGGCATTCGACTATGGCGCGGACATCTACACCGAGGCGGACGGCGACGAGGACACGCTCGCCAACCTGGGTCCGCTTCGTGCACTGGCTGGTCTGTGGACCAGCGAGGCCGGGAAAGACGTCCATCCCGTCGGTCCGGGATCAGACATCACCGGGACAGTCATCGATCATGACGAGCACAACGATTTCGTCGAGCGGTACGAGCTCGAGCCGATCGACCCCCAGACCAACGGGCCGCAGTTGTTCTACGGGCTTCGCTACCACACCCACATCGTGCAGCCGGGTGAAGTCGAGACGTTCCACGATCAGGTCGGATACTGGCTGTGGGAACCGACTGCGAAGACGGTGGTGCACTCGCTCGCGATACCGCGCGGTCAGGTTGCTTTGGCTGGCGGCATTGCCGAACCTGACGCGACCGAGTTCGAAGTCAGTGCGGAAGTCGGGTCCGAGACGTTCGGCATCCTGTCCAACCCATTCCTCGACACCGCGTTCCGCACCGTGAGCTTTCGAATGCGCGTCACGGTGCACGACGACAGCACGTGGTCGTATGAGCAGCACACGGAGATGCGCATTCCTGACCGTGCGGGACTGGTCGACCACGTCGATCGCAACACGCTGAAGCGGATCGGTGCGCCGACACCCAACCCGCTTGCGGGGTAGCGGTCACGGTCTGTCGACGTAGGCCTCGTAGACCTCGCGGGGCCAGTAGCGCACTGCGTCCACCGAATCTGCTTCGACCAGGCCGACTCGAACGCGTTCGTAGTCGTAGCAGTTGAGCTCGTAGTGGTTGCCCCATGGGTCGACGAGATCGAACGCCCAGCAGAGGTCGAAGTCGATGAGGTCACCGATCACGAGGGGCTTGCCGCCCGGGTTGTCGATGCCGCGGGGGAGTGAGCGGGCGAACGAGATGAAGGTGTCCGCGTCGACGCTGAAGGCCACACCGGTCTGCTGCGCAACCATCGGGTGGGCGCCGCTGGTCTCGAACAGGGCCAGCGTTGTCTTGCCACCGTCCGCCGAGATCTGCAGAGGGCCACCTTCGAACCCGGTCGCCCAGAAGTCGTACTCCTCGACCGGCTCGAAACCGAGCTGCTCCGCGTACCACCTGGCGGCCTCGGCGCGATTCGGCACGCGGATGTGCACGTGATCGAGACGCCCCATCCGAAATGCCGGCCGCTCTGTGTCCATGACCCTTTCTTACCCGCGAACGTCGCCCGGTTCGCTCGGTGAACCGAATGTTGACCCGGAGTTGGCGGACGAAGCGCCACGAGCACAAGCGTTGCCAGCCACTTCGATACCGTGAACACGTGAGCACCCGGCAACTCCCCGGCGGGGTCGTGCACCCGCTACCTCGCGATCTCCGAGAGGCGCTGCTGGCGAACGCCACCGCACTCGATGCGTGGAAGGACATCACGCCGCTCGCCCGCAACGAGTTCATCTGCTGGGTCGAGAATGCGAAGCAGGAGACCACACGCCAGCGGCGCATACGCCGAACGCAAGAAGAGTTGGAAGACGGCATGCGTCGGCCGTGCTGCTGGCCCGGCTGCAACCACCGCGAGCGCAACGGCCACTAGCAGTGGCTCAGAGTGGTTGCAGGAGCATCTCGGTGCCCGGACAGCCGATCTCCCGCTCCCAGTCATCGGAGCGCTGCTCGGCGATCGGCTCGAACCCGGCCTTGGTGTACGCACGGCGGGCGCGCTCGTTGTCGATGAAGACCGAGATCTGTGCATGCTCGAAGCCGCGCTCGCGGCCGTGGCCGAGCAGTTGGTGGAGCAGCGCGTCGACGAGACCCTTCCGGCGCATCTCCGGCCTAGTCGCGACGTTTTCGATGACCCACCGAGGACCAGGCGGCCCCGGATCCTCGGTGATGAATCCGCTCAGCAGGACACCGCCACGCCGGAGGTAGTCCGGATCTTCGGTATCGACGCCTTCGGCGGCCGTGGCGGCTGCGATCTCGGGCAGCGCGACATCGAATCCTTGGGTCGACGAGTCGTATGCGCACATCGCCGCCCCAGGCTCGCCGTCGAGCTCAGCGACGAGGAACAGCGAGTGGTGGAACATGTGCACCGCCTCGGTCGTCGCCAGGTGGTGCAGAAACGCACGCGTGACCGCTTCGTCCGAGGCATTCACGTACTCCCAGATGCCGCGATCGAGATGCGATCGCGATGCCGCCAACATCACCCACGTCAGCAGGTTGAGGTCCTTGTTGCTCGCGCGACGGATTCGAGTGGCCATCGGTGACCGACGCTAGTAGGACGCGTCCGGAGGTCGCCGGCTCCTAAGGTCACCGTATGGGGGCGCGTTCACTGGCGACCGACTACCTCGTCGTTGGCGCAGGCGCGATGGGAATGGCCTTCACCGACGCCCTGATCGACCATGCCGACGTGCACGTCACGCTCGTCGACCGACGTCACGCCGCCGGCGGTCATTGGCAGGATGCGTATCCGTTCGTCCAGCTCCATCAGGCATCCGTGTTCTACGGCGTCGCGTCGACGGTTCTCGGTACCGGTGCCGTGCAGCAGCGAGGTCCGGAGTCGGGTCTCCAGCAACGGGCGCGCCGTTCCGAGATCCAGCACTACTTCGACGACCTCTTGCACGGCCGCTTCGTCGATTCGGGACGTGTGACCTTCCTCGGAGGCAGCGAGTACCACACCGACGGAGACACGCATCTCGTCACCTCCGGCGTCTCCGGTGAGACGGCGGAGGTCCTCGTCAGACGTCGTGTCGTCGACGCCGCCTACTTGTCACCCACGATTCCTGCGACGACACCTCCGCCGTTCGGAGTCGCCGACGGGGTCGACGTCGTCCCGGTCAACGAACTTGCTGCGTTGGCCGACGCGCCGAGCAGCTACGTGATCGTCGGATCCGGCAAGACCGCCACCGACGGGATCGTGTGGCTGTTGACCAACGGTGTGGATCCGGACCGCATCGCTTGGGTCCGGCCGCGCGAGCCGTGGATGCTCAATCGCGCTGTGGTCCAGCCCGATCCCGCCGTGGCCCTCGGGCTCGCGGCGGACACGATGACGGCGGCGGCCGAAGCCGAGTCGCTCGACGATCTGTTCCTGCGTCTCGAAGCCGCCGGAGTCATGCTGCGGATCGACACCGGTCTTGTTCCGACGATGGCAAAGGCACCGACCCTCGGTGTGTGGGAGTTGGATCTGCTCCGAAACATCGAGAACGTCATTCGCCCCGGTCACATCAAGTACGTCGGCGCGGCCGAGATCGTCCTCGACGGCGGTGTCGTTGCGTTGCCGCCCGACGCGCTCGTGGTGCACTGCGCGGCCTCCGGTTTGCAGTACCCCCCTCTGGTTCCGATCTGGGGCCCGGACAAGGTCCGGCTGCAAACGATCCGAGCCGGCTTCCCGTGCTTCAACGCAGCGCTCGCGGGCTTCGTAGAGGCAACTCGCGACGACGACCGCGAGCGCAATCGGCTGTGTCCGCCGAACACGCTTCCCGACAACCTCGTCAACTGGGCGCAGATGCAGGTGCGTGGAACGTTGGCGACGCGCACGTTCCGCGCGGAGCCGGACATCGCCGCTTGGGCCGACAGCTGCGCGCTCAACCCGGCGCGCATGGCGCCGTCACAGCGCGACGAGCCTGCCGTGCGCGCCGCCGCTGATCGTCTCGCTGTGGTCGCCGACCTCGGACTCACTCGATTGGCCGATCTTGCCCACGAGCCTTTGACGAGTGATGTTCGTCAGGCGTGAGGTGCTGGACGCGTCCGCAACGCTGGTCGACGTCCGTCCGGTGACGGCCACCGGTTTCGCACCTCATGCCGCCAGGTCACGACGCAGGCGCTCACGAAGCGAGATGTGCAAGCGTCGGTGACGTGAGCGAGCGCCTTCCCACCACGCCGTCGACGCCGACCGAGCCCGCCGAGCCGCCGAGCCCGCCGCCACCGCCGACCGCGCTCGACCGAGCCTTCCTGACTGACGTCGAACAGCCGACGACGATCATCCTCGTCCGCCACGGTGAACAGGCGGTGCCCGATCAGGGTCAGTCAGCGACGCGGGAGCAGTGGGTCGACCCGCCCTTGTCCACGCGTGGGGTGCGTCAAGCCGAGGCCGTCGGCGCCGGTCTCGCAGCGGAGACGATCGACGTCGTCTACGCCAGTCCGCTCAAGCGTGCCTACGACACCGGACGCGCCGTCGCCGACCACCATGGGCTCGAGGTACAGGTCGTCGCCGAGCTGCGCGAGATCGAGTTGTTCCGAGACCTTCCCGATGGAAAGTCGTTGCTGGAGGCCCTCGACCCGCTTCTGTTGCACGGAGTTCGAGAGCGCTTCGTACGCGAGCGTCGGTGGGACGTCTACCCCTACGGCGAGACCGGCGAGGAGCTGCGCAACCGCGTGGCGATGGCCGTCGAGGGAATCATCGCGACGCATCCCGGTTCCACGATCGTGGTGGCGTGCCACGGCGGCGTCATCAACAGTTACGTCGGTTCGGTTCTGGGGATCAGCGACGAAGACATGTGGTTCCGTCCCAATCACGCGTCGGTCCACCGTTTGGTCGCGCACGGCGACCGCCGCGTGGTGCGGAGTCTGAACGAGGTTCATCACCTGCGCCGCGGTCGACCCCGACCTCGTGTCGTGGTGAGCGCTCGCTAGCCAGCTAGTTCGTTCGGCGACGTCGGTTGCCGTTGCCCCCACGACCGCGCGAGCTGCTTGTCGTCGGACGGGACGACTTGCCCGCGGCGGCCGGGCGGCGCCGCGGCGCGGAGCGGGGCGAACCTGACCGTGCGGTGCGGGAGGGTGCTCGGCTCTCCGGAGCATGTCGATGGTGGCCCGACATGCCGAGTGCCGTCTGAAGCTCTCGCGCCTTTGCGGTGTCGGTGTCGGTCACGAGCGACACGACGACACCCGTCGCGCCCGCTCGGCCCGTGCGACCGGACCGGTGCAGGTAGTCCTTGTGATCGCCGGCGAGGTCGAAGTGCACGACGCAGCCGACGTTGTCGACGTGGATGCCGCGGGCCGCGACGTCGGTGGCCACGAGCGCCTGCGCCTGGCCGCGAGTGAACGAGCGCAGCGCCCGGTCGCGCTGGGACTGTGATCGACCGCCATGGATCGGGACAGCGGACACGCCCGCGCGTTGCAGTTGCACCGCGACACGATCGGCGCCGTGCTTGGTGCGACAGAACACGACGGTTGCGCCATGGCTCGCCACCAACGCTGCAGTGGTGGCGATGCGGTCCTCGCGTCGGGTGGACACGAACTCATGGGTGGTGCGGGTCCCGTCCGACGCGTCAGGCGGCACGTCGCACCGCTGCGGATCCTTCTGGTACCGCTTCACGAGTACGTCGACGTCGCCGTCGAGCGTGGCGGAGAACAGCAGTGTCTGACGGTTGGGGCGAACCCGATCGAGGACGCGTCTGACCTGGGGGAGAAAGCCCATGTCCGCCATCCGGTCGGCTTCGTCGATCACGACCATCTCGACGTCGTCGAGGACGAGGTCGCCGCGCGCCAGGAGATCTGCGAGCCGGCCGGGGCAGCCGACGACCACATCGACGCCGCGCCGCAACAGTTGGCGCTGAGGGACGTAGCTCACACCGCCGTAGAACGACGCGATGCTGCGCTTGTGAGCGGCGAGGAGCGGACGCAACTCGGCGTGGATCTGGGCGGCGAGCTCGCGCGTGGGGGCGAGCACGAGTGCGCGGGGCCTGCCGCTGCGGCCCCGGGACATGCGCTCTGCCAGCGGGATGCCGAAGGCAAGTGTCTTGCCTGACCCGGTGGGCGCCTTGCCGCAGACGTCGCGTCCCGCGAGGGCGGGAGGGATCGCGAGTGTCTGGATGGGAAACGCGTCGGTGATGCCGCGCGTGGCGAGGGATCGGACGACCTCGGCGGGGACGCCGAGATCGGAGAATGTCGAAGACAACCAAGACTCCTGAGCGGTGGCGCAGCGGGCGGTGCTCGCTGCGGGATGCGACGAACCAGATCGGTAGCTCCCCTGCCCGGCCGGAGCCATCGGCTGCGTCGCAGCAGCAGGGAGCGTGGCCGATGGAGAACTGGAATCACCGACGGCCCGCCGACTCGATGAGCCGACGCCACCCGGAGAACCCGGGGGATCCGACATGTTACCGGCCGGGGCCGGTTCTGCGCACCATCACGGGATGGAGGCGTCGAGGAGCGCTGCTGCTGCAGCCTTCGCCCGAGCGGGTGCTTTGCGGTCGTGGTCCATGCGCGAGGAGGTCAGCGCGCCGTCGTAGAGCAGCGCGAGCTGACCGGCGAGAAGCTTCGGATCACCGGCTCCGGCCGCGGCGGCGAGTTCCGTGAGTAGCGATCGGAACCAGGCCCGATTCGTCTCGCTGACCGTCGCTGCGGCGCTTGCCGACGGCGATTCGGCAGTCGCGTTCGCGAAAGCGCAGCCGCGGTAGCCGGGCCGGGAGATCATCTGGGCGAGCACGTCGAAGACGCCGAGGAGCTTGTCCCGCGGGTTGTCGTAGCGCTCGAGTCCCCGCTTCGTTCGTTCCTGACGGAGCGCGTGCCGGCGCTCGAGGTAGGCCCGAATCAGCTCTTCTTTGCTCCCGAAGATGCTGTAGAGACTTGCGTTGACGGCTCTCGTCCTTGCCGCGGTCGGTCTGCATCGCCGGCTCGACAGTCGCGTCGAGCGCGTCGCGCGACCTCGCCTGCGGACGGATCGTGCGCCCTGCCCACCAGTCGTCGCCATCGATGCTCCGTGCTGAGTGGATCGGGACGCAGTCAGCTCGTCGGACCGAATCGCTCGACGCGTATCGCCGCGGTGGGCGCGCCGGCCTCGAGCGCTCGATCGCTCGCGGCGTCGGCGAAACCGGCCGACCCACAGATGAACACGGTGGCGTCGTCGCTCAGGTGGGGACGGATGTCGTCGGCGGTGAGCCGTCCTGCAGGTCGGGGAACACCCGGCGGCGTGGTGCGCGTGTAGAGGACGTCCGCATCGTGGCTCGTGAGCTCGGCGGCGTAGATGACATCGTCGGGGGTGCGGGTCGACACGATGAGGTGCGCGGTCGCGTCGAGTTGGCGCGCGAGTCGCAGCATCGCCATCACCGGTACGACGCCGGATCCGCCGGCGATCAGCAGGGCCGGCGTGCTGCCGTCCCACACGAACCAACCGCCGATCGGTCCGCGCACTTCGAGTGCGTCGCCGACGACGAGCTCGTCGTGCAGGAACGTCGACACTTCTCCGTCGGGCAGCCGCTCGACAGTGAGCTCGATCGACGTGCCGTCGCCGGGTGGCGACGCAACGGAGTACGACCGCTGTGCGCGGTAACCGTCGGGTGCGGTGAGGCGCACGATGAAGTGCTGCCCGGCGAGGTGCGGTGCCGTCGTCGGCAGGCTGAGCGCGAAGGTCTTGACGCGCGTGGTCTCGCGCCGGATGTCGGTGACGATCGCGTCCTGCCACGGTCCGACGGCGGGCACGACCGGCTGGTCGTCGACCAACGGTCAGTCGCCTTGGTAGCGCTGCTCGAGCCAGGGGTCG
Organism: uncultured Acidimicrobiia bacterium; assembly: GCA_963721305.1. Taxonomy (GTDB): domain Bacteria; phylum Actinomycetota; class Acidimicrobiia; order Acidimicrobiales; family JACDCH01; genus DATAES01. The sequence continues at coordinate 459,427 of CAVRIR010000005.1, read as the reverse complement.
CCGCGGTCGTGGTAGCCGCGCACCTCCCAGAAGCCGGGTTCGTCGTGATCGAGGACGCGTAGACCTGTGACCCACTTCGCGCTCTTCCAGAAATAGAGGTGCGGTACGAGGAGCCGCGCGGGTCCACCGTGGTCGCGGGGCAACGGTGCGCCGTCGACTTCGAACGCGACCCAGGCTTTTCCACCGGTGACATCTTCGAGCGGAAGGTTGGTCGTGTAGCCGGTGTGGGAGAAGGCAACGACGTGGCTGGCTCCCGGCCTCGGCGCGGCAACGGCGAGCAGCGTGTCGACCGACACGCCGCGCCAGTGCATGTCGAACTTGGACCACGTGGTCACACAATGGATGGCGCCGTCGTAGTCGTCCTCGGGTAGCGCGTGAAGCTGGTCCCACGTCCACGTGGTCGGGGTTTCGACCAATCCCTCGACCGTGAAGGTCCATGTCGCGGTGTCGATGCGCGGCGTGACCTCTGCGGTGAGGACGGGCCAGGACCGGCCGGTGTCGTACTGGCCGGGCGGCAGACGCGGGTCGCGTTGTTGGCCCCGTCCGCCGAAGCCCCGAGTGAACCGGCTCATGCGCTGCCCTCCTTCGTCGACACTCTCGCGCAGCGTCTACTGCCCACGACTCGCCGGTGGGTCCTAGCGTGCGAGACCAGCGGTGCGCCTGACGGTGTCCGCCGGCTCCAAGGGGGTGTCACGTGGTCCAGGTGCAGGGCAGGAAGCGGGCGAGTCGTACGGCGAAGTCGCCGGTGGTGACCCATCTGTCGGTGGCCGACCGAATCAAGGCGGGAAAGCAGGCTCGGGCAACGGTCCCGAGGTCGTCGCACGAAGTGTTCGAGCCACCACCGACGCGCCCTGACCCGGTCGAGTTGCTGGAGGAACAGGCGACGTCACGAGTGCCCGAGCTGGTGCCGATCCGGTACGGGCGGATGCTCGTTTCGCCGTTCTCGTTCTACCGGGGTGCCGCGCTGGTCATGGCGTCTGATCTGGCCGCCACGCCCCGCTCGGGGTTGACGGTTCAGGTCTGTGGCGACGCACATCTGAGCAACTTCGGGGTGTTCGCGTCGGCGGAGCGGAACCTCGTGTTCGACGTCAACGATTTCGACGAGACGCTGCCTGGGCCTTGGGAATGGGATGTCAAGCGGTTGGCGGCGAGTCTTGCCGTGGCTGGTCGCGACCGAGGGTTCTCCGTCAAGGAGCGCAACGCGGCGGTGTCGGAAACGGTCGAGGGTTATCGCAGCGAGATGCAGACCCTGGCCGGCTTGCGCGAGCTCGACGTGTGGTACCGAGAGCTGGACGCCGAGCAGCTGTTGAAGTTCGTCCGTGGCCAAGACACAAGGAAGATGGTGCGGCGGACCAAGGCGGCCTTGGCCAAGGCCCGAACGAGCGACAGCCTTGCCGCGTTCAGCAAGCTCACCCACATGGTCGACGGTGAACCTCGGATCGTGAGTGATCCTCCCGTGATCGTGCCGATCCGCGACGAGCTGCAAGACGATGATGCCGACGACGTGTTCGAATGGCTGCGCGAACTCGTGCGCAGCTATCGCCGATCACTGCAGAGCGATCGGCGCCATCTGCTCGAACAGTTCCGGCTGGTCGACATGGCCCGCAAGGCGGTTGGGGTGGGCAGTGTCGGCACGCGGGCGTGGATCGCGCTGTTCATGGGTCGTGATGCGTCGGACCCGTTGTTCCTGCAGGCGAAAGAGGCGCAGCCCTCGGTGTTGGCGCGCTTCGTCGGCAAGAGCACCTACGCCAACGAGGGCGAGCGCGTCGTGGTCGGTCAGCACGTCATGCAAGCGACGAGCGACATCTTCCTCGGTTGGGAAAAGACCGTCGGCGTCGACGGTGTCGAGCGCGACTTCTACGTGCGCCAGTTGAAGGACTGGAAGGGTTCGATCGATCCCACGACAGTGGTCCCTGCCGGACTCGCCGCCTACGGACGAGTGTGCGGTTGGACTCTCGCTCGTGCCCACGCCCGCTCGGGCGACCGAATCGCTCTCGCCGCGTACCTGGGCAAGGGCCCGACTTTCGCCCGAGCGATCGTTTCCTTCGCCGAGTCCTACGCCGACCAGAACCAGCGGGACTACGACGCGTTCAAACAAGCCATCGCCGACGGGCGGATCACGGCACAGACCGGGCTGTAGCTGCCCAGCCGTCGAAGGCGGGCAGCAGGTTCAGCCTCGACGCGTGTCGACGGCTCCCGATCTGTTGCCGGGAGCCGCCGACGTTGCGCAGCATCCGTTGCACGCAGAGCGCGTCAGCCGATGCTCTCCAACGGGCCGTGGTCGGTCGGGAAGTTCCGGGTGCTGAGAATCTGTGTCCCCGCGTGTTGCTCACCATTGAAAGGTGTGACGTTGCCGGGGCAACCCGCGTTCGCTGCGTCCTGTGCGCTGTTGAACCACAGGCCGACGTGGAACTGACTCGTCGGACGGAACACGGCATTCGTGTCCGCGACCGCCGGCCCCGTGACGCCCTGCGTCGGGTCGGATCCGTCGGCGGGACCGTGCTGCGACAGTGAGAACGTCTCATGGTTGAAACGACCCTCCACAGTCACTTCCCCCCGACCCTGCGAGTTGGTCTCCAGGTCGCTCTGGTACCAGGAGACACCGAACGGCGCGTCCGGCAGTTGGGTGATGAACAGATCGAACTCCGTCTTCGCCGGCAAGCCGGACACCGAAACGGTCATGCGTTCGTTCTGCTCGCGCTGCTCGACCCGGACGTGTCCCTGCGCGTTGGGCAAACAGCCTGAGTTCACCGCGGCCGCGGAACGAGCCATGTCGAATCGAGTTGTGCTCGAGGCATCCGACCCCGTCGCGGTGAGACCGACGAAGGCAACCGATGTCAAGGAAAGGGCCGCAAAGGCTGGGGCGACCTTTCGAACAATGCGATGTCGCTTCATGAGCTTCTCCTCCTGAGAACCTGACAACACGGGCGCGCTGTCAGGCGAGGACTACGCACCACACCCCTTGCACGTTCACGCAACTTCAACGTGACGGTTGTCGCACCGAAGCGCTGAACCCCCGCGACTCCGTGCCCGTAGTCCTTCCTGGAACGGCCCAACCCGAGGTGGTTCCGATCAGCTGGAACTCACCGAAGGAAAGATCCCATGCCCACTCGACTCATCAAGAAGACCCGCTTCGCCCTGTTGCTCGGACTCGTGCTCGTCGCTGCCGCATGCGGGAGCAGCGCCGCCGCCAAAACGGCGGCCCCGACCAACTCAGCTCAATCCAATGCTGTTTCGTCTGCCGCGAACAAGCAGTTCGGCAAGATCCTCACGGATGGGTCCGGCAGGACGCTGTACTTCTTCGACAACGACAAGGCGATCAAGCCTCAGTCGTCGTGCATGGGCCAATGCGTCAAGGTGTGGCCGATCGTGCCGGCGTCGACTTCGGACACAGTCGGCCCTGGCGTGGACGCCACCAAGCTGGGCCACATCATGCGTAGCGACGGTCAGACGCAGCTCACGTACAACAACTGGCCGGTTTACACGTTCAGCGGCGACACCGCCCCCGGCGAGACGAACGGTCAGGGCTTCATGGGCATCTGGCACGTCGCGGGAGTCGACGGCAAGCCGATCACCTCGGCGTTGGTCCAACCGACCGCGCCGTCCAGCCCCGGCTACTGATGCCGGCAGCCGAACCGATGGACTCTCACAACGAGGTGCGAGCACGTTGGACGGCTCCTCGCAGAAACGAGTGGAGTGCCGGGCCGATAGCGGTCCGGCGCTCCGCCCGTTTCCGAGGCCGACCGAACGTCGCACTCGAGCCGCGTGGCGCTGCCACCGATCTGCGCCGCACCGAAGCGATTGATGCGGCGTATCGCGAATTCGGCACTCCGTTGCTTCGATTTGCAGCCAGGTCGCTCGGGGATCGGGGCCTCGCGGAGGAAGCGGTGCAGGAGACATTCGTTCGAGCCTGGCGGCGGGCCGATCGCTACGACGCATCCAGGGCTCCGCTCCAGGCATGGCTGTTCGCCATCTGCCGCAACGTGATCATCGACATGAGTAGGGCCCGCAAGGTTCGCCCCGCAGTGACCGACGGGAGTGTTGCCGCGGACAACAGAGCGAATGACGGTGAGGTCGATGCCGTGGAGAAGATGTTGCAATCCGCCGCGCTCGAGGAGGCCCTGCGCCGGGTGGACCCGGAGCACCGGAAGGTGCTCATCGAGGTCATGCTCCTCGACCGTCCTCAGGAGGCGGTCGCCGCCGACCTCGGAGTTCCCGTCGGCACCGTCAAGAGCAGGGTGTTCTATGGCTTGCGCAGCTTGCGCAAGTCTCTTCAGGCGATTGGTTGGAACGATGACTGAAGCATGCGCCGACCGGATCAACGACATCGTCGACGCGCTCACGGGCGATCTCTCCGGCGAGCGCCGTGCCGAGTTCGACAGTCACACCCAGTCGTGTGCGGGTTGCGCGGGCGAGCTAGGCGAGCTCAGCTCGACCGCGTCGCTGCTGCACGGCACTGACGTCGACCTCGACGCAATCACACAGTTCGACACGCCTCCCGCCGCCAGGCGCGGCCGCGTCACCCAGACAGTCGAACAGGCGCGTCCAGAGCACGCGACGGTCCGAGCGTTGGAGCCCGGCCGCCGACGCGCTCGTCGCGTCTCGCTGGCGCTCCTCGCGGCGGCGGCTGTGATCGCCCTCGTCGCTTTCGTCGGGCTGCGTCAATCAAGTCCGAGTGCCGGCCACGACCAGGTGGCGCTGACGGCCAAGCCTGTTGCGATGGGGGCCTCCGCGACCGCTGCGCTCCGCGCTGCAGCCTTACGGCACCGCGATCCACCTCGACGTCGCCGGACTCGACGAAGGCACGGTGTACGCCCTCTGGCTCGCTGACGCCTCAGGGGTGCGTAGCCCGGCCGGCACCTTCGTCCCCGGCCACGACGGACGCGCGGCCATCAACACCAGCGCCGCATTGCCTCGCGACCAGGCCGTGAAGATATGGATCACCGGTCCCGACGACACGACGGTGCTGACCGCCCCACTGGCGTAGCTGCGGAGCAGCGGCGAGATTGGCGATCTGGCACGAACGCAAAGTGTCCATCAGGTCAACCCGTCTCTGATCACGCCGGCGATCACCCGAAGCATCAGGACAGCCGACGAGGCGAGGCCGATGTAGCCGAGCACTTCGTTCAGGGTCACGGTGTCGCTCAAGGTCGGTCCGACCTGAACGTTGATCAGCAAGATCGAGCCGATGCCGAGCGAGGCGGCCAAGACCGCGACGACGATGCGGTCCACGAGTCCGCGTACGAGCTGCGCGTCACTGTCATGCGAGAACAGAGCGACGCGTGTCGAGAACCTGCCGCTCACGACTTGACCCAAGAGCTCATCGACGCGTTCTGGTAGCCGCTGGAGGCGCGGCAGTTGGGAGATGGCCTCTTGTTCGAGCGCGGCGCGGAGCGAGGCCGGCCGGACACGATCGAGAACAGCGCTCCCTGCACGAGCCTGAGCCGCGTCGACGAGTGAGAACGTCGGATTGACCAGCCGGAGCGTTCCTTCGAGGGTGACCAGCGTGCGGGAGAGGCTGCCGAACCAGTGGGGGAGTTGGATTCCGTAGCGTCCGACCATCAGTGTCAGATCCTGGAAGGCATCGGCGGTGATCCCTCCGCCGGGTTGCATGTGACGCGCCAGCATGTCTTCGAGGTCGAGGTCGAGCTGGCGGAGATCGGCGCGGTCGTCCACCGATGTCATCTCGGTGAGCGCTTGTCGTAGCGCGGTCGCGTCGCCTGCGGCGGCTCCCGCGAGCATTTGCATGACCAGGGTCCGCTGGTTCGGGCCGAGCCTTCCCACCGCACCGAGATCGATGAGCACGATGGTGCCGTCGTCTTCGATGAGGATGTTGCCGGGGTGGGGATCGGAGTGGAACACGCCGGCTTGGAAGATTTGCGTGACGAAGGCGTCGACCAGACGGCGAACGATGTTGCCGGTGTCGAGCCCCCGCGAGGAGAGGGAGTCGGTGTCGGTGATCGAGCAGCCGTGGATCCGTTCCTCGGTGAGCACTCGGTGTGTCGAGCGAGTCGAGAACACCGCTGGCACGCGGACGCGGTCGGCGTCTGCCAACGCGACGGCGAGTGCGTCGCGGTTGGAGGCCTCGATACGGAAGTCGAGTTCTTCTCGGACGTTGTCGATGAACTCGGCCGCGAGTTGGGTCGGTCGCAACGACAGGCCGAGGGTCGTGCGCCTTTCGATGAGCGCCGCCAACTGCATCATCGCGGCGCCGTCGAGCGCGATCGTCTCGTCCAGGCCTGGTCGCTGGACCTTGACGACGACGCTGGTGCCGTCGCGTAGTCGAGCGGCATAGACCTGCGCGATGGAGGCGCTGGCGATCGGTTGCCAGTCGAACTCTGCAAACGCTTCCTCCACAGCCATGGCGAGCTCCTCAGTGAGGATCGGGCGCATGGCCTCCGCAGGTGCCGGCTCGGCGTGGGTGCGCAGGAGCGCGAGCTCGTCGCACCAGGCCACCGGCAGCAGATCAGGCCGGGTGGACGCGACCTGGCCGACCTTCACGAGCATGCCGCCCGCTTGTTCGAGCGTCTGACGCACACCGGCCGGCAGCGCCGCTGGGTCCGGCCGGCGAGTCGTCACGCCGTTCACGCGGGCGAGATGGAGCACCTCGCGATACCGACGTACGGGGCGAAGGGCGTCACGGACGCCCTTCAACGGGTTGGTGAGGTTGAGCAGACCGGCTTCCTCACCCGACGCCAGCGACCCGACCGGCGCCAAGAGGTCGAGGCCGAGCGCAACGATCATCGTGAACAACGTGCCGAGCAGCAGGGCCAGCAGGACCATCTCGAGCGAATCCCACGCCCATCCCGTGACGACTCCGGCCGAGATCACGCCCATGGTCCAACCAGCGACTCCGGCGACGGTCAGCGCCAACCAACTGCGACGCGCTCCCAGCAGCCGTCCCGCCCCGGCGGTAACGGCCAACGCCGCGGGAGGGCCCAGGACGATCCAGGCAACAACCGCAGGGACGCTCGTAGCAATGATCGCCATCTCTTCACCCCTCACCGCGAACGGGCACCCACGTGCCCGGAGAACAGCTTGTCTCGGCGCAGTGGCTACGACGCGGCTCCATCCGCCACCTGTGCGGTCTCGACTTCCGGGGATCGCGTGTAACGCGAGACTCGGTACCGGAGACCTTCCCTGGAGTCGACGAGAGGAGCGGTCAACGTGGCGTTGAACGCCAAGCAGGAAGAGCTGTGCCGGCAGAACGCGTGGGACTTCAGCGATCTCCGCGCGATCTTCATCAACTGCACGCTGAAGCGATCCCCCGAGCTGTCACACACCCAAGGGCTCGTCGACATCGCCTCTGAGATCATGCGTCGGCAGGGTGTCGCGATCGAAGAGGTCCGAGTCGTCGACCAAGACATTGCCACGGGCGTGTGGCCGGACATGACCGAGCACGGTTGGGAGCGCGACGACTGGCCGGCGATCTTCGACCGCGTGATGGCCTCGGACATACTCGTGGTGTGCACGCCGATCTGGCTCGGCGAGAAGTCGTCGGTGTGCACCCAAGTCATCGAACGGCTCTACGGCAATTCACACCTGCTCAACGACGCCGGCCAGTACGCGTACTACGGGCGCGTTGGTGGTTGTCTCGTCACTGGCAACGAGGACGGCGTCAAGCACTGCGCGATGAACGTCCTCTACTCACTGCAACACCTCGGCTACGTCATCCCACCGCAGGCCGATGCGGGTTGGATCGGCGAAGCCGGGCCCGGACCTTCCTATCTCGACCCGGGCTCTGGTGGACCCGACAATGAGTTCACGAACCGAAACACCACGTTCATGACGTGGAACCTGCTGCACCTCGCGCGGATGCTCAAAGACCGAGGCGGCATCCCCGCGCACGGCAACCAACGATCCGAATGGGACGCCGGATGCCGCTTCGACTTCCCGAATCCTGAGCATCGTTGACTCGCGCAGAGCGACCGCAGTAATCCAAGACCCGAGGTCCCAGCGCTCGCCGTCGGCCGCCTACGGTCGGAGTGGTGCGCGCCCGAATCGTTCGTCTCGTGCTCGCGGCCGTAGGCCTCTACTTCGCGTGGCCGGCACTAGTCGGCGTGCTGGGCTCGTACGACCAGCTCTCGAAGATCCGGCCGATCTGGTTCGTCGTCATGGTTCTGCTCGAGCTGGCGAGTTTCGTGTGCGTGTGGCTGCTGATCGGCATCTCGACCTCCAGTCGACGGTGGTCGCTCATCGCCGTGTCACAACTCGCCGGCAACGCCGTGAGCTCGATTGTTCCAGGCGGCGCCGCGGTGGGAGGTCCGCTTCAGTACTCGTTCATGGTGAAAGGCGGCGAGGATCCGAGCCGTGTCGTGTCGGGCCTGGCCGCATCGTCGTTGCTGTCCACGACCGCACTGTTCGGTCTGTCCGCCCTGTCCGTGCCGCTGATGTTGCACCTCGGCGGGATCGACGGCCGCCTGGAACGTGCCGCGTGGGTCGGCAGCGGTGTGTTCGTCCTCATGCTCGTGATCGGGCTGGTGGCGTTCACGACCGACGGCCTGCTCCGCACCGTGGCCCGCGCCGCGCGATGGACGTTGAATCACGTCCACCGGCGCAGGCCGCCCTCGACCGACTTGCCGGAACGTGTGATCGAGCAGCGAGATCGGGTGCGAACGGCGCTCGGTGCCAAGTGGCCGTGGGCGTTGGTCGCGGTGATCGCGAAGTGGGCCTTCGACTACTTCGCGCTGGTGGCCGCGGTGGCTGCGACTGGCGTGCGGGTCGAGTCGGTTCCTCTTCTGCTGGCGTACGTCGCGGCGTCCGTTCTCGCCATGATCCCGATCACGCCGGGAGGCCTCGGCTTCGTCGAGGCAGGCCTGGCCGTGACCCTGGTCTGGGCGGGTCTCCCGAGCGGGGCCGCGACGCTCGCAACCTTGGCGTACCGGTTGGTGTCGTACTGGCTGCCGCTGACTGTGGGGATGGTCGCCGCCATCGCGGGGCGCGGCGGAAGTCGTCTTGGGGAAGGCGGGGTGGTTGTTCGCGAAAGTTCCTGACCCGCATGTTGGGGTCGCGCGCCGGGCGTCAGAGTTCCGACTCGTGGCGCTCTCGGAGGACCTCGGCCCAGCGCTCGCGGCCGGTCGCATCCAGCCGGTCGAGATAGGGACGGAGGTGGCGGCGGACGTGGTACGGGCCGCCTTCGCGTCGCACGACGTCGAACGGGTCCTTCTGCCCTGATCGGGCCAGCTCATTCGTCGTCCACTCGTCGAGCTTCTCTGAGGCGTGCTTGACCAAGCCTGGTTCGGAGGTGGCTAGATCGGTGGTCTCGTGCCGACCTGCGCTGATGTCGAAGAGCATCTCCTCGTTCCCAGCGGCCCGACGCCGGGCCACCGGAGAATGGCGGGAATGTGACACGTCGGCTCGTCGGCGGCTTGATGGTCCGCGTAAACGCCGAGCTCACCGAAGGCTTCGCCGTGGTCGCTGCTGATCAGCACTGCGGTGTCGTCGACCACGCCGAGGTCGTCGAGCTTCGACACCACGCTGCCGACGGCGTCGTCTGCGTACCGGACGCCGACGTCGTAGCCATCGAAGATCGCCTTCACGTCCTCCATCGACGCCGCCTGCCACGGCTGGCGGGGTGGCGGATCCCCCCCTTCGTCGGGCTTGAACCCCCATGGCTCCTGCGCCGAGTGCGGTCCGGCGAGCTCCCAGTTCCGAGCACGGACGTCCTCGGTGTGCCACGCCGGTGGCGGGTCGCCCTCGAACGGGTTCCCGTAGTAGGCCGGCGTGTTGTACGGCGTGTGGGGGTCCCACAGGTGCACGTGCAAGAACCAGCCTCGGCGCGACCGCGGCGGTCGAGCCAGTCGAGCGCGCCGAGCAGGACCTGGTCGGCCCGCTCGCCAGTGCGTCGATGTTGGGGGTCGCGTTCCGGTGGTAGCCGGCGCAGCCGAGTTGGTCGGCTCGTAACGTGTCGATGTCGATGTAGAGCAGCCGCACGTCGTCCCCCTTCGAAAGGTTCGAGCGTAAAGGGCCGGTCAGGTCGACCTACGATCCGGGTCCTGTCGCTGGTACACCGCGACCCCGGCTCTCATCACAGCCGCGAACGGTTGGAGACCGGGTGGGGCCCGGCTTTCCCACCCATCGGAGTATCGTCCGACGCCGGGAGGGATCGGACGGCCATGGATCAGTTGGCGACACTCGAATACTCGTTGGGCGAGCTCTGTGCAGTGGTGACCGCCCTCGACGACGCGGAGATGGATGCCGTCTCGAACTGTGAGCCGTGGACCGTACGCCGGCTGGCGAGCCACGCGCTGAACAACCAGCTGTTGTGGGCGAGTTTGGTCACGGGCCAGGAGCTGGTTTCGGTCGATGACACGATGGGTGCGGTTCCGATCGAAGGCGATCTCGCACCTGTTGCCGACGAGGTCATCGAGCGCGCGCTGGTGCTGTGGCGCACGGACGGCGTCCTGGAGGCGGTGCATTCGACGCCGTTCGGTGAGCTGCCCGGGACTGTCGTCATCAACTTCTCGACCGTTGACGCGATCCTCCACGCGTGGGACCTCTCGGCCAGTGTCGGTCGTCCGATCGAGTTCAGTGCTGACGCCCTGCCGGCGATCTCTGGTGTGGTGGAGGCGACGTGCAACGACGCCGCCCGAGCGGCGGGACTGATCCGGCCGGCGACCGAGCCTCCGTCCGATGCGTCGGTCACGGAGCGCTTGGTGGCCTCGGCCGGACGGAGCCCCCGCCGGTAGCACCGCACATGTCGCGGCGCCTGCCGCAGGGCACGGTGACCTTCCTGTTCACCGACACCGAGGATTCGACTCGACCATGGGAGGACGCGCCGGCGGGGATGGCGGCAGCCCTGCAGGTACACGACGCGATCGTGCGCGACGCCATCGAGAGTCACGGCGGCTACGTGTTCGCGACCGGCGGGGACGGCTTCTGTGCGGCGTTCTCGACTGCAGCGGATGCGGCCGGCGCGGCAGTCGCGGCGCAGCAGTTGCTCGCGCAAGCCGTGATTCCGTTCCGGGTCCGGATGGGATTGCACACCGGCGAGGCGACCGAGCGCGACGGGAACTACTTCGGAACCGACGTGAATCGTGCGGCGCGGCTGATGTCGCTCGCGCACGGCGGCCAGGTCGTCATCTCCGATGCGACCGAGGTCCTGCTGCCGGACCGCGTGCAGTTGCGACCGCTCGGTGAGCATCGGCTGCGCGGGCTGCGCGGTCGAACGACGGTGTACCAGATCGTCGCGGACGGACTGCGATCAGAGTTCCCCGTCCTGCGAAACGTCGATCACTTGGCGGGCAACCTGCCGCAACAGCTGACCACGTTCGTCGGCCGCGAACATCTCGTCGCCGACGTTGCAGAGCGCGTGCGATCGAACCGGCTCGTCACGTTGAGCGGCGTCGGTGGTGTCGGCAAGACGAGGCTGGCGCTCGAGGTGGGCGCCGAGCTCGCGGGTGACTTCCCGGACGGCGTCTGGGTGGTCGAGCTCGCACCGATCGGTGACGGGGACGCGGTGACCGCCGCCATCGCAACGACGCTGGGCATCACGCCGCAGGTCAACGCCGCGCTGATCGACACCGTGGCCGAGTCGCTTGCAAGCCAGAGGCTGCTGCTCGTCGCCGACAACTGCGAGCACGTGCTGGTCGCGGCGGCAGGGGCCCTCACCGCCATCCTGCGTCGCCCCGGGAACGCGAAGATCCTCGCGACCTCCCGCGAGTCATTGGGCGTCGCCGGAGAGACGGTTGTCGTCGTTTCGCCCTTGGCCCTCGAAGGTGGCCCGGCGTCCGACGCGGTCACGCTGTTCGTCGACCGAGCGCGGGCCGTCCGGGCGGACTTCGGGCTCGAGGATCCTGACACGGCCGCTGCTGTCATCGAGATCTGCGACGTGCTCGACGCCTTGCCGCTCGGCATCGAACTGGCGGCAGCGCGGATGGCCGCGATGAGTGCGCGGGACGTCAGGGATCGACTTGCCGACCGATTCCGTCTGTTGAAGGGACCAGAACCGGCGCCGGACCGGCAACAGACCCTGCACCACGCGGTGGCCTGGTCCTATGACCTGCTGACCGGCGACGAGCGTGATCTGCTGCGCGTGGCGGCGGCCTTCGCGGGCGGGTTCGATCTGACGAGCCTGTGCGCAATCGCTGAGAACGCCGACGAGGTCGAGATCCTCGGACTGCTCGACTCGCTCGTGCGCAAGTCGCTCGTGGTCGCCCACCACAGCGCACCGCGCACGCGGTACAGCTTGTTCGAGACGATCCGGCAGTTCGCAGAGGACTGTCTCGTCGAGGCAGGCGCGCTCGAACAGGTCCGCGATCGCCACGCCGCTCATTTCGGCCACGAGTCGTCGAGGCGATGGGAGCGATGGGACGGTCCCGGGTGGCGCGACGCCGTCGACTGGGTGGAGATCGAGCTCGGCAACCTACGGTCCGGCTTCCGATGGAGCTCAGGGCGAGGCGACATAGACGTCGCGACCGACATTGCCGCGCATGCGGCATTGATGGGCTTCTCGATCCAGCTGTTCGAAACGCTGGCATGGGCCGAGGAGCTGCTCGACGCCGCGACTGCGGCGGACGCGGCGCGTCTTCCGCGCTTGTACACGGCCGCGGGCTACGCCTGCTTCGCAGGGCGGGCCGAGGCCGCACGTGCGAATGCACACCGAGCGACCGAACTCGAGACGGATCCGCACTATGACTCGTGCGAGCCCGGGTACGCCTCGTTCATCGAGGCGCTCTGCGAGGTGTACTGCGGCAACCTCGATCGCTACGTCGAGCTCACCGGCGAGGTAGCGGACCGCTACGGAAAGGCGCGCGGCTACGGCCTCGCGTCGTACGTGGATGGCTTGCAGTCGAGCGGACGAGTGGCCGAGGCACTCGAGCTTGCAGAGGAGTCGGTGGCGGCGGCCCGCGACCTCGGTAACCCATACTGGATCTCCTATGCGCTGTGGATCGCGGGCATGGCCTTCTCGCGGACGGATCCGCAGCGCGCGCTCGCGGCTTGGGACGAAGGCATCGCCTTCGTGCGCGAGCATCGAGTCCAGTTCTTCGAGGGTTTCCTCGCGCGTGACGCCGCACGCATGCACACTTCGGACGGCGAACCGGAAACCGCGTTGACGCTCTTCGCCGAGGCGATCGCCGAGTTCCACCGCGCCGGCAACGTCCCGCAGCTGATCATCACGCTTGCCAGCACCCCGGCGCTCTTCGAGCACCTCGATCGTCCGGAGCCCGCCGCGACATTGCTCGCGGCGATCTCGCGCGAAGCCTCGAGCGCGCACCACGTACCGGGATTGAGCGATCTCGGCCAGCGCCTCACGCGCCGGCTCGGCGCCAAGCGGGCGGAAGAACTCGCGCTGGCCGGTTCCGCGCTGGACCTGAACGACGCAGCCGCCTACGCGCAGCAGCAGATCGAGCTCGCTCGCCGGAGCCCCATCTGGCGGCAAGCGCGGCCCGGCGGCCTGAGCCGTCGTGAGGTGGAGGTCTTGCGCCTCGTCGCCGACGGCTTCACCGCTCGCGAGATCGCGACGCAGCTGTTCATCTCGACGCGCACGGCCGAACACCACATTCAGCACGTGTACACGAAGATCGGTGTCTCGGGGCGTGCCGCCGCAACCCGTTGGGCCGTTACCCACGAGGTCGTCGAAGCGAAATAGGTAGCTCTACCGATGCCGTGTGCGGGGCAGATCCGGAGAATCGACCTCGCCAGCCAAAACGGGCTGCGCAGATCAAACGATCAGAGGGAGAACCGCGATGATTCTGGCAACGACGACAGTCGCGAACGTGGACCAGTTCCTGAAGGTGTTCGGCGAGCACGGTGCCGAGAAGCGCGCCGTGCACGGCTCGAAGGGTTCGACGGTGTTCCGTGACCCGACCGAAGAGAACCGGGTGTGGGCGATCTTCGACTGGGACGAGCAGGGCTGGACGGACTTCGTGTCCGACCCCGAGGTTCCGCCGATCCTGAAGGACGCCGGACACCTCGCCAAGCCGGAGGCCGCGGCTGTTGCTCGGCACGTACCGGGCCTAGGGGACGGCGATGACCACCAACAGCAACCGGCCCGCACGCGTCGGCGTCGTGACCGATCAGTCCGGCCCCCTGTCGTTCATGGGGATCGCCAATGTCAACGTCGCCAACATGGTGATCGACGACATCAACGCACGGGGTGGTCTGCTCGGCCGTCCGGTGGAGTTGTTCGTCGAGGACAGCGCCACCGACGACACGGTCGCGGAGGCCGTCGCGGCGAAGCTCGTCGACGACTCGAGAGTCGACGTCGTCCTCGGTGGCATCTACAGCTCGACGCGACAGGCGATCAAGGGACCGGTCGTCGATCACGCCAAGACGCTCTACATCTACCCCGAGCAGTACGAAGGTCAGGAATGTCATCCTCTGATCTTCTGCACGGGTCCGGTGCCAGCGCAGCAGGTCGACCCGTTCTTCCCGTGGCTGATGCAACAGACCGGCGCGAAGAAGTTCTACATGCCGTCGGCCGACTACATCTGGCCGCTCACGATGAACAAGCGCGTGCGCGAGGTCGTCACGGCTCGCGGCGGATCGATCGTCGGCGAGGAGTACTTCCCGCTCGATCACACGGACTACCAGCGCACGGTCGAAGACATCATGTCGACGGGCGCCGAAGTCGTGTTCAACACCATCGTGCCGCCGGGGCTCACGCCGTTCCTCGAGCAGCTCCACCAGGCCGGATTCGCGGCGCGGGGCGGGCACCTCGTGTGCACGTACTTCGACGAGAACTTCCTGAATTTGGTGCCGGCCGAGCACGTCGAAGGCCTGTACGGCTGCCTCGACTGCTACCGGGAGGTGAAGGATCCGTTCACCACTGAGCTCATCAATCGGTACGACGCGCTCTACCCCGGCAGCGCGATCTTCACCGCCGGTAGCGCGTGCTCGGGGCTGTATCGGGGACTCAAGCTCTGGGAGGCAGCCGTCAACGAAGCCGGCTCGCTCGACCAGGACGACGTCATCAGGGCGCTCGATCACGCCCGGATCGCGCAAGGACCCGGCGGACCCGCCGAGATGGTGCCCGGTCAACACCACGTGCGCATGAACATGTACATCGCACAGTCCCGAGGCGGGACGTTCGAAGTGGTGCAGAGCCTCGGTTCCATCGACCCGCAGGAGTGCGAAGTCGGTACGTGACGGATGGAGGTCGTGTGTTCCCGGACCTCGGGTCCGGGAACAGATGACCCTGGTTCTGCGCCGATCCGGTCAACGAGGCGACGCGGGCCTGGGACCGATGTGTACGTCGACATTGCGAAGAGGGCAGATCTGGCCGCCGAGGTCTGGGCGGAACGACTGGCTCAGCCAAGTGAGAACCTCCGCACCTGGGATCAACAAACCGCGGCACGGTGCACGGCAGCGATCCAATGGCTGACCGATGACCGCGACCTGTGGAAAGAGCTCCAAGAGTGGTCTCGGAACCTTGCGGCCACCGGCGATCGGCTGCTCGACCGCATCACTTGTCAGCATCGGCGTCGGCCGGGTTGATCTCTTCACCGAGCATCTGCCCGATAGAAGATCGGGATGGAGATCGCGTGGGTTGCGACCATCGAAATATCGGCTGTTCGCGGTCCATCTGGGCGAACACCGGCGGAATGGACCTCAGCTGGCGAGCACGCTTGCGGATCGGATGATCGACGGGATCTGCTCGTCCGTCGACAACGACGTCAACATCGCCAATTGCGGATCAGTTGCTCCACGCATCCCCGCGGTCTACCTCGACCGGGCAGCCATCGCAGCACCCTCAGCCGATCTTCAGCGCGCTGCTCAGGCTGTTCTGACGATTGCGTGTTGGCAGAGCACCCCATTGGAGGAGGTGCGGTGGTAGAGACTGTGGTTGATGGATGCCGCGCCTGAGACCCGGTACGCCCGCAGCGGTGACGCCCACATCGCGTTCGGTGTTCGTGGTAACGGTCCGATCGACATCATCTACATTCCGAACTTCAGCGCCAATGACGTGGAGCAGCGCTGGGAAACGTCGGTTGCGGGGGCACTGACGCGACGGCTCGCGGGCTATGGGCGTGTGATCATGTTCGACAAGCGAGGCTCGGGCCTGTCGGGCCGTGTCCTGGATATGCCGACGTTCGAACAGCAGATGGACGACATCGTTGCCGTATTGGACGCGGTGGGGTCGACCCAGACGGCGATCGTGGGCAACTTCGATGGCGCCGTTCTCGGGGCGTTGTTCGCGGCGACGTTCCCGCATCGCACCCGGGCATTGGTGACGTGGATGCTTGCGCCTCGGGTGTTGTGGGCGGCGGACTATCCGTGGGGCATCGATGCCGACACGTACGAGAAGTGGATCAGCGAAGCCCATGAAGGCGTCGGGCTGGATGCTCTGCGCGAACAGCTCGCCCCGAGCCGTGCTGATGACGAGACGACTCGACGGTTCTACGCCCGCGTGTTTCGGATGTACGCGGGACCGGCTGGGCTCAGTGGGATGTTGCGCATGTGGGCGGGCATGGACCTCCGCCCAGTACTGCCCACCATTCGGGTGCCGACACTGGTACTGCATCGGTCCGACGCGGTCCTCGTCCCCGCCGGCGTGGGGCGCTACGTGGCGGGCGCGATCACCGGCGCCCGCTATGTCGAACTGGCGGGCAACGCCAATGGGCTCGAACCGGCGGACATCGACGGTGTCGGCGATGAGATCGAAGAGTTCCTCACCGGTACTCGTCCCCGTGCTGCGCATGACCGGGTCCTTTCCACGGTCCTGTTCACCGACGTCGTGGGCTCCACGCGCCACACCGTGGACCTCGGCGACCGGCGCTGGCGCGATCTCATCGCGCGGCACGACGCCGCCGTTCGCCGACAGCTGGCGGACTTCCGCGGCGTCGAGATCAACACGATGGGCGATGCCTTCCTCGCTCGCTTCGATGGACCTGCTCGTGCCGTGCGGTGCGCGGTTGCGATCCGCGACGCGCTCCGCCCGGTGGGGGTGGAGATCCGGACGGGTGTGCATACTGGTGAGATCGAGTTGATCGACGACGACGTGTGCGGCATCGCGGTCACGATCGGCAAGCGGATCGAATCGCTGGCCCCGCCCGGTGAGGTTCTGGTCTCGCGGACGGTCGTGGACCTTGTCGCGGGCTCAGGCATCGAGTTCGTCGACCGCGGCGAACACGAGTTGAGGGGTGTGCCCGGTACATGGCAACTGTTTGCCGTGGCCGACTAGCCGCTTCGCGGTTGTCGGCGCTCACCGACTTCGTTGATCAATGCGGGCGATGTTGACAGCGCGTGTCGGGTGATCGGCCAGATCCAGCACGAAGATCGGGGCTGAACGCGGAGCGACTGCGAGCTACGGACCCACGCTCGGTGGTAGTGCCGCAGCACGGTCCTTTTCTTGTTTGTCTCGCATATCGAGGTAGCCCTGCCAGTTCCACGGCGGCTGACCGTCGCCGCCGTCGAGAAACTTGATGGCCGCGTTCTGTCCCGACGTGAACAGCCGATCGCGGGTCGCGACGTCCAGATCGAAGTTGGTGGCCTGTACCCCGGTCGTGTCGACGAAGATGGTCCGGGCGACGGCGGTCGGGTCGTCGAGATGCATCTGGTCATAGAACCCGGTCATCGTGCCGATCATGGCCTTGGCCATGCCGAGGACGCCGTCGATGGGTTTGGCGGCCGCCAGGTTCGAGTCCGGCTTGGCCGACAGCTTGATGCCAAACGTGGGGAAGCGTGGCGCCCTGCCGTCGTGGCGGTCGAACACGTCGATGGGATAGTTGGAGAGCATTCCGCCGTCGACCAGCCACGACGTCGCACCGTCCTTGGCGTCCAGCCTGACCGGCTCGTAGAAGAACGGGATCGACATCGACGCCCGCACCGCGTCCACGACGCGCTGCTGGCCGGCTTCCAGGCCGTAATGGCCGTAGTCCCACGGGAACCTCCGCAGGCACCCTTGAGAGATGTCCGAGGTCATGACCACGAGCCGGTACCGCTCGTCCGCGGCCAGCTCCCGACCGGTGTCGACATATGGCAGCTGCGCAAACGTGTCCACCCTCTTCTTGTCGTGCAGCAGCCCCCCCAGCCACTCCTTGAGATAGTTGCCCTCGTAGATGCCTTTTTCGATCAGAAGCGACACCGCATGGCCGAACACCCCGAGGTGATCGACGATGCCGCCACCGTCCCTGAACTTCAGGTAGTCGACGTCGTGCATGATCGAGGTCAGCTCGCTGGCACTGAAACCAGCCGCGACCAGCGCGCCGACAATGGCGCCCGCTGACGTCCCCGCAACCCGGTTGAACTTCCAGCCCCGGCTTTCGAACACCGAGATAGCCCCGACCAGTCCGATCCCTTTGACACCACCTCCCTCGAGCACCAAGTCCGCAATTCGCGGCTCAGTGACGATGGCTGGTTCCGTGCCCGACATGGCTGCCTCCCGCCCACATGGTGGCTCTTACCGCGCATGCATCGTCGCGCCGCAGCGGACCGAGCGGAAGAGGAGGCTGCGGTCAAAGGGCAGGCTCGGTTGAAGAACAGGCCGGACTGTCGGGCGTTTGCATCCGATCACCTTTGCGAGATCCGCTGACGAGACATGTCGTGCGCACTGTGTAGCGACTGCCGCCGTCTCGAAGTCAGGCCCGGGTGTCATGCCAACGGCGGGTGCCGTTGTGGTTGAGAACCGATGAAGAGCTCACTCCGTCGGCGCTCGCGGGGTCCGCGGTGTTTTCGCCTCGAGGTGTCAGGCTGTGTCTCGTCGGCGCCGAGTGCCAGGGGAGCGGCAATGCTGAATTCCAGCGTGCTCGAAGTGGTCGTCGGGTTGTTCTTGGTGTTCTTCGTGTTCGCGACGATCTGTTCGGGAATAGCCGAATGGATCAGCCGCGCGTTACGTCTGCGGGCCGACTACCTGCTGCGCGGCCTGCGCAACATGCTGGACGGAGCCGGAAATCAGCAACGCCAGGTCATGGCGAACACCGCGGCAAGCAGTTCTGGCGATTCCGCGCAAGCATCCGCCGGTGCCTCGCCGACCGTGACTGCGCCGAATCAGCCGAATCTGGATTCGAGTGGAAACGACAGTGTGGCTGACCGCCTGCTTCGCTCGCCACTGGTCGCGACATTCGGACAACAACTCGACGGCGATCCGCTGAGCAAGCGCGTCATGCCCTCATATCTGCCGGCCGAGACGTTCGCCACCGCACTCGTCGACTTGGTCGTCCCCGACGACAGTGGTGAAATGTCGATGGACACATTGGTCGCGGGGATCAATGGTCTGCCGGAGCCAGCCCGCTCGACACTGCTAGCTCTCGCCAAGAGCGCGCGAGGGTCGACCACCGCGTTTCGGACCTCAGTGGCCCGCTGGTACGACGACAACATGACGCGCGTGTCGGGTTGGTACAAGCGTCATGTCACCGTTTTTGTCGTCGGCCTTGCCCTCGTCGTGACCGTCGCGTGCAACCTCAACTCGATCACGCTGGCCCGAACGCTGTACACGAACCAAGACGCCCGGCAAGCCCTCGTGAACCAAGCGGACGCGCTCACCTCCTGCCCCTCGGGCCAGGCCGCCCGGTGCGCCACCCAGGCGAGAAACGCCGTCACTCGGCTTGGCCAGACGTCGCTGCCCCTGTTCTGGCAGACCACCAACCCGGCGTGCACAACTCCCCGAGCGCAGTGCAGCACGCTCGAGCGCGTCGGTCTGGACAGCGCCAGTGGCTGGGTCATTGCCATCATCGGTTGGCTCATCGCCATCGTTGCGCTCAGCATGGGCGCGCCGTTCTGGTTCAACCTCCTCAGCAAGATCGCTTCCCTGCGCGCCACCGGTGACCCGCCGCCCAAAGCCTCGGCACAACCGTCCGTGCCCGAGCCCTCCGGGCTCCGCCCGATCGCCGTCCTCGAGCCTCCAGCCGACACCTGACGACACGGCATCGGGCCGTCTGTGGCCACGAAAGACGCGGGCCGTGGACCTGGAGGGAATCGAACGCACAACCATTCGGCGGACGAGTATTCGGCACCCTCACGTTTCGAACCGTGCGCGGCACTCTGCCACGACCAACGGCAGGGTCACGCCAGTGCTCGGTCGAGACCGATCGTGTCCTTGTTCAGCGTCGCTGTTTCTTGCAGCTTCGAGGGATCGACCTGTGCTTGCGGGGCGCTCTTGCCTCGCTCGTTCGCCCACTTCTCGACGAACGCGAGCTGATCGGGCATGTGGCACCCGAAGTTGTTTGCCTCATGCAGCGCGTCCTTCAGGTCCCACCCCTGGCTCAATCGATAGCAGGCGACCGCAACACCGGTACGTCCAGCGCCAGCCTCGCAATGGACGTACACCGTGCCGGGAGAACTGCTCACGAAGTCGATGAAGCCGTCCACGATGCGGTTGTCTTCCGGCGCAGTGTTGTCGATCCACGAGAACTCGTGCGTCGTGTCCATCTCGACGCCGGCCTGCTCGATGAGTTCAGAGTCACCATGGAGCATCTCGGCACAGAGGTTGACAGTCGCGTGGCACGCGAGAGACAGCCTCTTGATCTTTTCGACCGTCGGACGAGCACCCCGAATCAGCTTGTGGTCGACTCGGTAGGTATAGGGCGTGTGATAGTGGAGACAGGCGAGGATGTGGAGCCTGCTCAGTTGCTCGGTGAGCAGCTCCGCATGTCCCAGGATGTCACCACCAAGGTTGCGGGCCACGTCCTCGACGCACGCCCGTAGCGACGTACCCGTAGACGGGTCTGTCGGCGCTGTGCTCTCGGTCGGGCGCATCAGGACCATCTTGGCGACGTCATGCATGTCCTCTGGGATGTCCTCGAGCGCGACAGCCACATGCTGAAGAACGCCATCGCCTCCGTCGAGCAGTCCGTCCTCTGACGTTCCGTCAGCCGACGGGCTGTAGCCATGTCTCTTCAGGTGTTTCGCGAAGTGCTGAAGGCGCTCCAGCTCCTGGCTGAACACGGAGTGGTGATCGAGCATGTGTTCCCTCCTCGGATCGTTTCGGCGCTCAGTCCGCGAACACGGTCGCTGCGCACGTCGTCGGCTGAGGACCTTCCGACTCGCTCATGCTCGACCTGCGCAGATCAGTGGCTGCCGGGACTCGTCACACCGCACAGATCAGCGAACACTTGACCGGCCGCGTGCACGGGAAGCGCCCATGTCTGCAAGCCGACTATGCCGTCGGCGGTGATGCTGCCCATCTGCTGGGCGCCTGTGACTTCGGCCGCGGTCTTGGGACCGAAGTCGCCATCGACGACGAGCGGCGGATTGGTGTCGGGCGAGAAGCCACCTCGCCCCTCGTTGAGCAAAGTTTGTAGGTACCGCACGACGGTGCCATTCGATCCCTGCTGGAGAGTCGGCGGCTCGGGCCGGTCACCACCGAGCGCGCCCCAGGTCGCGGGGCCGACGATGCCGTCGACCGTGAGGTTGTACTGCTGGAACTGCTCGACCGCCGCCTTGGTCACCGGGCCGAAGATGCCGTCGATCTGCGTGTAGCTCAGTGTTATACGGACGAGGAGATATTGCGCCCACCGTACGACCGGGCCGCTGTCGCCTTCGGAAATAGTCTGGGGAAAAGGCAAAGGTCCGCTCCGATCTGCTTTGCAAGGTGCGCGTCAATCCTGCGAGAACCCGACTCCAACTGGCCGGATTATCGCGACTTGCATCGTTTGACGCAAGGTCAACGTGAAGGCATGAGCACGCGATGCGCGGAGTACTGATCGTCAGACGAAGCCGAAGATATGGGGCGCTTCGGAAATGAGCGGGTCTGAGGTAGCAGGTGTCCGCCGGACGCGGGCCAGGGGCTCTGAGAGTTCTGACGCCCGGATCATTCACCTGCCCAACGGTGGCTCGGCCGTGAGGTCCCGGTTGGAAGTAACTGTGGAAGCAACGGGTGGGGAGCGAGGTGGTTCTCGCCGGACGATCGCAACATGGCGCTCTCGAGTTGCGATCGGTCTGCTCGAGGAGTCGCGGGCGGTCACCCGTACCGGTCGACCGCCCGGGAAACGAGATGCATGTCGTCGAGGCCGGGAAGCGTGTCGATCCGGGCATCGATGCGCTCCGCGGCCCGTCGCCCTTCGGCATCGCCGAACAGAGTCCGAACGTGATGACGTGACTCGGCCTCCGGTACCAGCTTGTGGCCGACGGGGCTCCACATCGTTCGGACAATCATTCGCGTCGTTCGTTGCGCGGCGCGACTCGCTGCGAGGCGTGCACGCGCCTGGTGGAGGTAGAAGTCCACGTGGCGGCCTTCCTGTCGCATGATGCGGTGAAGCAGGACTTCAAACGTCGGATGGTTCGAGAGAGCGGACATACGGGCGTAGCCGGCGTGCGTGGACCACTCGTTGATGACACCAAACGTCATGAGGACGGCGACGAAGTGGGGGTTCGGCGCGGAGAACGCCCACCAGGCCAACGGCGCAATCGCGTTGCGCCGGCGCTGGCTCCGTCGTATCGCCGCCACGCGAGGTGCGCCCGCCACCTCGTCGTGTGCCTCGAGGACGTGGGCCAGCGCCTCTCCGTGCCAGTACTCCTCGTAGCTCCACATCACCAAGAAGGCGGTTATGTCCGGATCGGCGTGGGCTCGCGTGTTCAGCAGGTTGCGCAGATAGCACGCCGTGTGGAATTCGACGTCGTGCGCATATCGGACGGTTCGCAGCACAGGCTCGGGTAGCGGCACTGCCCGGAACGCTTCGAAGTCGATGTCGTCGGTCAGCAGCCGCTGTGCGTGTCGCTTGTACGTCGCGAGATCAAAGGTCATTCCGCCCTCCCGCGTGGTGGCATACAGCGTTCCACACTTGCCTGGACCGGCGCAGCGGAATCACCGCCTGGTGTCTACGATTCGGGCAAGCGGCGGATGGAGTCGATCAGATGTCGGAGCGATGCCTCAGCTGTGCAGAGCGACTTCCGGCCAACGCTCGGTTCTGTCCCGCCTGTGGAACGTCGGCGGCGACAGGTAGTGATGCCCGGCGTCGACCGCTCGTGTCAGTCGGCGTGGAGCGACGAGCGATCACGGTCGCCTGCTGCGATCTCGTTGGCTCGACCGAGCTGTCTACGCGCGTGGATGCGGAGGACTTCGGCGAGCTGATCCAGGCGTACCACGAGCGCGCTGTCGACGTCGCGCACCGCTTCGGCGGCGCCGTGGAGAGCTACAGCGGCGATGGCATCCTGTTCCGGTTCGGCTGGCCGCTCGCGCACGACGACGACCCTGAACGCGCCGTACGGGCGGCGCTCGAGATCGTCGCGGTCAGCAAGGAGACGACGACCAGCGGGGACCGTCTGTCGGTGCGGATCGGTGTCCACACGGGACCGGTCGTAATCGGCGAGATGGGCGGCTCCCAGCGGCGCGAGGTCATGGCCCTCGGCGAGACGGTCAATATCGCTGCCCGACTGGAGTCCGTCGCCGCACCAAATTCCGTCGTTGTAAGTGCTACGACGGCTGCGCTCGTTCCCGGCCTCTTCGTGCTCGAGAACCTCGGACCGCAGACGCTCAAGGGCATCGCCGTCGCGGTTCACGCATACAGGGCGGTACAACCCAGCGGCGTTCGTAGCAAACTCGACGCAGCCAAGGACGTCCTCACGCCGTTCGTGGGCCGCCCCACCGAACTGGACCAGCTGCTGGCGAGATGGCAGCAGGCAACACGAGGAGCGGGACGGTGCGTGCTGGTCACCGGCGACGCGGGTGTCGGAAAATCTCGCCTCGTCTACCAACTTCGCGAGTCGCTCGGCACCACCCATTCCTGGATCGAATGCGGCTGCTCGTCGTTCACGACCGGGACCGCTTTCCGTCCCGTGATCGACCTGGTGGAGCAAGGCCTCCAACTACGGAGCCAGGACTCACCGGCCGAACGCCTTGGGACCTTGCGCCGCGCCGTGCAGCGAGCCGCACTCCCGGACCCCGACGCGGTGGCGCTCCTGGCCAACCTGCTGGCAATACCCGTACCCGAAGGCATCACGCCGCTGACCATGAGCCCCGAACGTCGCCGCCGGCGAACCATCGACCTTCTGACGTCGTGGGTCACGACCCTTGCGGCCAGGCAGCCCACGGTGGTCGTGATGGAGGACCTCCATTGGTCGGATCCCTCCTCACTCGAGCTGCTCGGCGATCTCGCCACGTGCTGCCGTGACGTGCCCCTGCTCGTGATCGGAACAGCCAGGCCCGACGTCGACATCGAATGGGCGACAACCGATCTGGTCGACCCGATCGCATTGCAGCCGCTTGCCGACGGGGACGTGCGTGCGATCGTGGCGTCGCTCAGTGGGTCACGCGACCTTCCCGGTCCAGTTCTCGACCGAATCGTCGACGAGGCCGCGGGCATTCCGTTGTTCGCAGAGGAAGTCAGCCGGATGGTCCTCGAGTCCGGGATGCTCACGCCTGCCGGAGACCGCTGGGTGCTCAACGCGCCGCTCGAAAGGCTGGAGATCCCGTCGACGTTGCAAGGTTCGCTGCTCGCCAGGCTCGACCGGCTGGGGCCGACGAAGCGAATCGCGCAGCTCGCGTCCGTCATCGGCCGGGAGTTCTCGATCGACCTGTTGTCCGAGTTGGTCGACGCCGACGCCGACGAGCTCGTCGAGGGGCTCGAGCGGCTGGTCGAGAGCGACCTGGTCTTCATACAACAAGCGGGCCCGGACACCAGCTACGTCTTCAAACACGCCCTGATCCAAGAAGCCGCGTACGACTCACTCCTGCGGCGCGCTCGACGGTCGACGCATCAACGGCTCGCCGACGTGTTACAGCGACGCCGAGAAGAAGGCATGAGCGTGAACGCCGAGGTGATCGCCCGTCATTTCGAAGCGGCCGGACAGGTATTCCCGGCGGCCCGTCATTACCGGCTCGCCGCCGACGCGGCCGTGACTCGCTCGGGTTACCGCGAGGCGATGTCGCACCTGCAGCGCGGGATCGGGTTGCTCGGCGCGGCCGATGACGACCCCATCCGGGACGAGCTGGAGATCGACATGCAAATGGCGCTCGGCGCAGCGATCATCGGCGCTCGAAGCTACTCCGACCCCGCGATCGAGGATGCGTATGCGCGGGCTCGCGTGCTGTGCGAACGGCTCGGAGACGACGCCCGAGCCGGGTACTCACTAGCGGGTTTGTCGATCTACTACACGAATCGGGGCGAGATCGCGGTCGGCGCCGAGCTCGCCGAGCGAGTCCTCGTCATCGCAGACGCAACGAGCGACGACGTGTTGGAGCTCCTCGGACGAGTCCAGCTCGCCCATCCCCGACAGTACGAGTGCCGCACCATCGAAAGCCTCGAGCATGCGGAGCGGGCGCTCGCGATCTACGAGCCGGAACGCCACCGCAGCATCGCCCATCAGTTCGGGACCGACCATGGCGTCGCCGCACACATGTTCGCGGGGTGGGCCCTAATGGTGTTGGGACGAGCCGACAGCGCGCTCGCCCACCTGGAGCAGGCCGTGACGCTGGCAACCGAGCTCGAGCAGCCCTTCGACGAGGCGTACGCCTATCTGTTCAAAGCGACGATCCACTGGGCTCGCGGCGAGTCCCAAGAAGTCATCGACGCTGCAGGAACCGCGCGCCGATTGGCCGAGGAGCAGGGCTTCGACTTCTGGACGGCACTTAGCCGTCTGTTCGAGACCGCCGAGCTGATCGTCCGGACAGGCGATGCGGCGCTGGTGCCGACAGTGATCGAGGCGAGCCTGGTGGCCGGCGAATCCGGCAACCGCGGCGGCTCGACGCCCGTGCTGGCCCGCGTCGCAGAAGCGCTTCGCGCCGCCGGCGATCCGAACGGTGCGCTGGCCATGGTCGACGCCGCTTTGGCGGTGTCCGAGGAGACCGGACAACGCTGGTGGGACGCCGACCTCCAACGCCTTCAAGCCGAACTGCTCGTCGAGTCGGCGACCGACGCCACCGCAAGCGAGACGTTCGAGCGCGCCGAGCGGCTCCTCGTGGACGCGATCGAGTTAGCCCGTCAACGCGGCTTCGTGATTCACGAGCTGCGCGCCGCGTCGAGCCTCCTGCATCTGCGCCGCGCAACGAACGGGGACATCGCCGACGCCCGTGGCCGACTGCACGAGGCGTTCGAACGTTGCACCGAGGGGTTCGGAACACCGTTCGTCGTCGAGGCACGCGCTCTGCTCGACGAGAGCACCCCTGATCAGGCGGGGAGTCCGCGGCTCGCGTAGTGCTTGGTGATGACCTTCCGAGTCGCGTTGACCTGAACGTCAAGGAACCTGGGGTTCGTGCCCGCATCTGCTGTGCCACCGAACATGAGGGTGTGGTAGAACGCGCTGTCCTCCCAGTACGCGATGTCGAGCGCTGCGTCAACGAGGGTCGGGATGAAGCTCTCCGGATAGCCCGGTCGAGGGTGTGGCATCCCGAAGGCGCGATGCCACACATTCTGCGTCACCGTGTTACGAACGAGTTGCTGCGCGTCCGGACGGTCGCTGACGTAGCTGCTGGCCACGTCGACGCCAGTCAGGCGCACGTGATGCCAGCCCGACGCGCCGATCCGACTCGGGCCGCTGACGTTCACATCGACCGACCTCATGTCGATGTCGTCGTGGCGCTGCAGGACATGGGCAGGAACGCCGTACATCCAGTTCGAGAACCAGTTCCAGTCCGCCTTACCGAGCCGAACAATGTCCTCGACGAGGGGCTGGGGTGGCGCGTCGGGCCCGATCCGATACGCGAACGGCCGGTCCCACAGGCTCTTCGGGCAGTCGACCTGGTAGTAGCCGAAGAAGACGTTGAACCACGGCGACGTGGGATCCGTGTACAGGCCGGGGTCGCCATCCGGTGCCGCACCCACGCAAGCGACCGTGTTGAACGTGAACGGAGGGACGGCCGGGAACAGCGTTCGCTTTGCGATCTGACCAACGTCCGCGATCCAGCGTCCGACATCAGCGACGTGCAAGCGAAGGACGGTCGGCGAGCACAGTTGTGAACGCCCGAAGACGGGGTCGTCAACAACCGGCTCGTGCACGGTCGTGCTTCCCGCAATCTCGCCGATCGACGGATCGAATCGCGCCGCCACAGCGTGGTCGACCGAGACGAGACGTTTCCACACCCCCCTTTGTCGCACCTCGAGATGAAGTGACCACCACAGCTCGCCTGTGAACACATCCAACTTCATGCGCCCACCGGCGCGGTGGTGGGCCCGGTTGTCGACGAAGTGCGCTGTCGGGCGTTCGACCGTGAACACATGGGCAAAGAGCCGGTGGGAGCGCCAACGGAGGTCCACTCGCACCGAACCCGGTGCCCCGGGAAACGACGCCGACAACTCGAACCCATTCCCGAGATCGACCACGTTCTCGTCCGCCATACGAACGCGCACGCTACTTCCGGAAATGCCTCGGTTCGCATTGTCCGGCCGTATCCCGACGGGGAAGAGAAGTTCGTCGTCAGTGAAAAGCCCACCTCCTCCAGATCGAAGTCGGTGGCGTGCACGCCGGTCGTGTCGACGAACCTGGTCCGGGCGACGGCGGTCGGGTCGCGTAAGGTCCGTACCGGCGGCGCTGGAGTTGCGGGTGCTCGTGTGTGGGCTTGTTCGCTCAACGTGGGAGGCGAGTCGTATGGATCAGGGGTACGCGGCGACGAGCGAGGTCCGTTTCGCGGTGGTGCTGTATGGCGGGGTTTCGCTCGCGATTTACATGAACGGCATCGTGCAGGAGCTGTTCGAGCTGGTTCGCGCGACCGCTCCGAAGGGCGACGATGGTTTGCACGTCGATGCCGCTGAGTTGCGTGGTGCTGGTCCCGTGTATCGGAAGCTGGGACAGATCCTCGATCAGGGTCGGAGCACGGGTGTCGCGGACGGAGAAGTGCGGACCCGGTTTGTGGTCGACATCATCACGGGCACATCCGCTGGTGGCATCAACGGTGTGTTTCTGGGCAAGGCGTTGGCGAACGACCAGGACATCTCGGCTCTCAACCATCTTTGGATCGAGCAGGGCGACATCGCCAAGCTCCTCAATGACCGCGGCGTGAGCACCGGCAATCCGGCCGTCAAGCCCCAACATCCGCCGCTGTCGTTGCTGAGCGGCCCACGGATGCTCTACCAGCTGCTCGTGGCGGTGGACGAGGTGAGCGAGACGAGGCGAGACCCGGTGCCCTCGCCGTACGCGGATGCCATTGATCTGTGGGTTACCACGACGGATCTCGACGGTCGACCAGAGACTGTCGATACGACGGATCAGACGCGACTGGGGATCATGCGGGAGGCGAATTATCGCAAGACGTTTCATTTCCTGTACGACGGTCGTCCCGACTCAGCCATCAATCTTTTTGAGCGTCGTTGGGATCCGATGCTGGCGTTCGCGGCGCGTTGCACGTCGTCGTTCCCGGGCGCGTTCCAGGCCGTACAACTGTCCGATCTCGACGACGCCGTTGACGGCGTCGGGAAAGAAGCCGTACCCGGCGGGCGCGACTGGGAAGACACGTCGTCGAACATCGGCCAGTTCTTCCGGGAGTATGGCGACTCTGAGGTGGCGATCAGGTCACGGTCGTTCGCGGACGGCGGCTACCTCGATAACAACCCAGTCGATCTGGTGATGTCGACCCTGCCGAACCGGCGTGCGGAGCTGCCCGTCGCGCGCCGAATCCTCATCGTCGACCCGGACCCCGGCGCCGACGTACCGGACGTAGCAGAAGCTCGCCCGCGTACCGACTTGGTCTCGACCGTCGTCAAGGCCGCGACGTTGCCAAGGATTCAGACGATCGGTGGGGAAGTGGACCGCATTCTTGACTTGCGCGGGCCCCTCGACGCGCGGCGCAGGATCTACGCGGCCGTGGATCAGGCCCTTGACGCGGAGCAAACACCGTCTCGTTCCGGGGACAACGTGCACGACACGACGCCCTCGACGCCCGGTCGGTCCGGCTCGGTGCGTACCGTCGGGACTGACGGCAACCAGGTTGTGGACGAGCACCTCGATGAGGCCAGCGTGGGCGACGCGCGATCGGCGCCAGCCACAACCGTCGCCGAGGCGGGGTACATCGCGCTGCGGATCTCGCGCACGGCGTCCGACGTTGGCGAGGTGCTCGCCCGGGTTGGGTTCCCGGCACGCCAGTACGACCCTGACTCACAGCAGCACCGTTTCGCGTCCCGCCTGGTGGAGCGGTGGCTCGACGGCAGTACCACTGTCGACGCAGCACGTGGACAGTGGTTCTTGGACCGGTGGGACCTGAGCTATTGGCTGCGCCGCATCAACTTCGTCCACGGACGCGCAGGCAAGAGACTGCTAGGGGCGGACGCAGAGGCGGCGGCGTCAATGCGGGCCGTGCGGTCGAAGCTCGACGATGTGTACACCGAGTTCGCCACGGCAGCGCGACAGATCCGGGCCCGTGAGCAACCGTCGCAAGCGCTATCGCGGCTTCGTGAGGTGCTCGGTGCTGTGGATCCGTCGAGCAGCGAGAGTGACGTCGGGGGCGACCACTACCCGGACTTGCGGGACGCGCTCGACCCGGTGTTGGAGGATTTCGCGAACACGATCAACCTGCCGGCCGTCAACGACAAGGTCATTGCCGCCATCGGCGACGACCCCGATCTACGACGGCAGTTCGAGCGGTTCGACGACTACGACCAAGCCACGCTCGGGGTGCGCGACCTGCTACCAGGAGAAAACGACGACATCCGGGTCGTGCGGGTCAGCCCTCGCGACACCAAGCGGTTGGTCGACGAGGAGCGGTCGGGTCCGAAACTGTCCGGCGTCCGTGTCCACCATTTCGGAGCGTTCTTCGACGAGGACTGGCGCCGGCGAGACATCCTGTGGGGACGACTCGACGCCGCCGAACGCCTGATCTGCGCGCTGTGGCCGGCCACGGTAGACGGCGAGGCCGGCTCCACGGAACGGGATCAGCTCATCGACGAAGCGCACCGTGGCATCGTCAAGCAGGTTCTGCTCGACGACAAGTACCGGTCACTGTTCGAGTTGTCGCCACTCCAAGGCAACGAGGGGGTGTCCGAGCGCGACGTCGACCACACGATCGGTGCGTTGAAGGCGAATCTGCAGGCTGATCCGCCGGATCCCCGGCAGAGCCTGCAGCTGGCGGCCCGGGCCGCCCGGGTGGCGGACAGCGTGGGCACCGGCATCGTCCGCGCCCCGGGCCCGTTCGCGGCACCGACGAAATGGATCGGACGTGTGCTGCGGCTCGGCGCCAGCCTCATCGAAGTCGCGCTGCCGAACCGCATGCAATCGATCGTCACCCGGCACCTCATGGACGTGGCGATCGTGGCGTCGATCCTCATGATCATCCTGGGTGGCTTTTTCGGCGGACCAGGTGTTGTTGCGTTCGGGTGGACGCTGCTGCTGATCATTGTCGGACTGAAACTGGTCGTCGAGCTGTTGCGATTGTGGTTCGACCGCAAGTCGACGATGGTCGCGCTGGTGTTGGTCGGCGCGACCGTGGTCGCGCTGGGGTTGGCACTGTACGCGATTGCGTCCTGGGACGGTTGGGCGCGCACGGCCGGGCTCCTGGCGCTCGGTGTCGTCGCCGGGCTGCTACTTGCGGTGAGCTTGGGTACGCGTCGTGACTCGGTGAGACGGCAGAGCAGTCCGGTCGTAGCCGGCGGGCTCGCGCTTCTGATCATCGTCGGGCTCAGCGGGTTCGGCGCCGCGCACGCGCGCAACGAAGTGGCGCGATGGTCATGCGAACGTCACGGTTGGTATCGCGCCCCGATCGTCCGGGTGGTCGCCGCTTCCTGCACCGCGACAGAGCCGGCGAACGCCGTCTCGGTTCCTCGCTAGTGGGCGTACGCGCACAGTCGCTCGCCACTTGCCTCACAGTGACATCCGTGGTTGGGTGAGGACGCTGAGGTCAGGGATGGTGCCGGGCTAGCGAGGGGGCGGCGGGCGATGCCTCAATGCCGTACCACTAACTGGGTGTGGAGCGCGTCCGCCGAGGCTGGCGCTCCCGGGTTTGGACAGTCGTGCGCTCCCGGACTCATCGACCCGAACCGATCTCGGGGGCGGTGACAGAGGTGCCCGTCGCAGATCGTGACGCGTCAGGCGAGGCGTTGCGGTCAGAGCCACTCGTCTCCGGGTCGGTCGCGTCTGACGAGTACCAGCCACAACAGCAAGCGCCGACGGTCACAAGTGACCACCAGGCGTCGGTGGACGACCGCAGGCCGGTTGGTATCTGCTGTTCGGGGGGTGGCATTCGTGCCGCCGCCTACACCATCGGGTGCCTGCAAGTCCTCGACACAGAGGGTGTGCTGCGCGGCCCTCAGGGCGCCAGGTTCATCTCGGCGGTGTCGGGTGGTTCCTATGCGGTGGGTGCCGCGGCGATTATTCAGCATGGGCTCGAGTCCGGAGACGGGAGCTTGCTCCAGGCCGACTCTGGGCCGTACTCGCCGTCTTCGCCGGAGTTGCAACATCTACGGGATCGTCTGCATTACTTGACCCACGCGCCCGGTGGTCTCCCTTCCGAATTGTGGCGCGTCTTCATGGGCGTCGTGATGAACCTGCTGCTGTTCGCGGCCGCGGCGATGCTGCTCGGGTACGTCTCCGGTTGGATTTACGGCTGGAGCTTTCCCCAGTTGCGAATAGGGTCGACCGAGACGTCGGTTCACCCGTCGACCTGGGTTGTCGTGGTGGCTGTCGCGCTCGGTGCGGCGGCGCTCGTAATCGGTTTGGTGTGGGTGGCGCACCGTTGGGTACGGACTCTTCGGTTGTGGCAATGGGCGGCCGTCGGAGTCGCGGTCAGCGCGGCCGTATGGACGATCGTGGCCTTGCTGGTTCCCCAGTTGCTCGCTTGGCTGCACCGCGCAACGGTGGCTGGCCACGCCCACGCCGCTGATCCCGCCAGCGGAGGCGTGCGTCACTACTGGATTCCCCTCGGCGGCTTGATCGGGGTGCTCGGCGCTGTCGGCGCAGCGGTGGGACCGGTGTGGCGGGAACTGAGTGCCACAGGCGCGACCGGCGACTCGCCCGGCTTTCTCGCCAAGCAAGTAGCCAAGTTTCGACGTCCGGTGATGAATCTGGTCACCATGCTGGCGGTGCCCGCCCTATTCGGCGGTCTGCTGGTGGCGTTCATGTACAACGGGTCGTCACAGCCGGTGCTCGTGGCCGGAACCAGCGGATGGCAGTGGCTCGGGGCCGTCATCCCTCTCGTTGTGTTGACCTTGGCTTGGTTCTTCTCCGACCTCAACAGTTGGTCGCTGCACACCATCTACAAAGAACGCCTCGGTGATGCGTTCAACCTCGAACGGGTTCCGCGCCCACCAGACCCAGGCAGCGGTCAGACGCCAGAACGCCTCACCACGAGGCTGTCGAACACGACGGATACCCGGACCCCTGCCACCACTGTTGGCGTTGCGCGCCGCACAGAACCGCTTCCGCTGTCAGACCTCGAGCTTGAGCACTTCCCGACGGTACTGATCTGCGCCACCTCGAACATCACCGACTACGGCCTGGTGCCCACGGCCAGGAACGCGGCCCCATTCTTGCTATCGGCACGCAAGGTCGGCGGTCCGGTCGTTGAGAAGTGCAGCACCGGCACCTATGCACAGGTCGGCCTGGGCGACCGAAACAACCTGACCGTCATGGACGCGGTGTCGATCTCGGGCGCCGCCGTCGCGCCGGAGATGGGCAAGATGACTCGCCGTCCCTACCGGTTCTTGCTCGCGCTCGCCAACATCCGGCTGGGCGTATGGATGCCAAAGCCAAGCAAGGTCCTCGACCGGCTCAACCGGAGAGGCCTCCTGCTACAAATCGAGCGTGAGTCCACGACCGACTCAAACCGTGCTCTTGAGCCAGAAGGAGAGACGCCCCGCTCGGCGACGTTCGATGGGACGAAAGTCGCTACCAACTCGGGCGCGAGCTCGAAAAAGAGAGTGAGGCCGTTTCCTCCACCGGGCGTCAAGCATCTGCTCAACGAAGCGTTCTTGCGCGACTTGCCAGGGTCGCGGTTCCTTTATGTCACCGACGGAGGGCACTACGACAACCTCGGTCTCGTGGAACTGCTCGAGCGTCGCTGCGCGTGGATCTGGTGTATCGACGCGTCCGGCGACAACATCGACAGCTTCGACACGCTCGGACAGGCACTCGCCCTCGCTTCCGAGCTCGGTGTCCACATTGATATCAAGCCCGAAGCAATGGCCCCGAGGTCGGCGACGCCAAGGCTGGTCCGACAACCATTCTGCACGGGCAAAATCCGATACCCCGACCGAAACTGGGACGGGGTGCTCGTCGTGGTCAAGGCCGGCGTGCCCGCGACTGCGCCCTGGTCGGTGCTTGCCTACCACGCCGCCAATCCCAACTTTCCTTGCGATCCGACGACCAACCAGCTGTACGACGCGTCTCGCTTTGACGCCTACGTCGCCCTCGGCAACTACGCCATGAGCGAAGCGACCGGGGTTCTTTCCGACAGGTACGGAGAGTTCCTGCAACTAGCTCATCAAGCAAGCTCCAGCGCGGGCGCGGTGTAACTGGCGAAAACGAATTGCAAACATTGGCCGCGGATTGAGAGACGGTCGCGGCAACCGGCCAGAGAGCCTGGGCCCCCGAGTTGTGGGCGGCATCCCGCCTGAAGTCATCGCGCACACTGTCTCGACCCACGTAGGAGAGCCGCTCAGGCAGGCGCCGCCGACCGTCCTCAATCGGGTCTGCCGCGGGTCCGGTTGACATCCCATGTGTGAGCTTCTGCTCGCAAGAAGGATGTCGCTATGCCCAAGAGGTTCCCGCCTGAGTTCAAGCGCCCCAAGGAGCTGTCGCGTCCGCGTCGCGAGCGCGCCTACGGTTCACGCCATGCGAATGGCGATCAGCATTGGTGGGTCGACGATCGACGAGGTCGTCACGAACGCAAAGGCGGCCGAGCAGGCGGGCTTTCACTCCGGATGGGTCGCAAACATCTTCGGACTCGACGCGATGACAGCGATCGCCGTCGCGGGCCGCGAGGTGCCCCGCATCGAGCTCGGCACCGCCGTCGTGCCCACCTACTCGCGACATCCCTTCTATATGGCGCAGCAGGCGATGAGCACCCAGGCCGCCACCGGCGGTCGGTTCGTACTCGGCATCGGGCTCTCGCACCAGCTCGTGATCGAGGGCATCCTCGGGCTGTCGTTCGACAAGCCGGCCAAGCACATGCGTGAGTACCTCACGGTGCTCAACGGCCTCCTCGAGCAGGGAACCGTCACCTTCCATGGCGATCTGTACAACGTCGACTCCTCCTTCACACCGCTCGAGCGAATGGGCACGACGCCGCCGCCGGTGATGATCGCCGCGCTCGCGCCGGTCATGTTGAAACTCGCCGGATCGATGACCGCCGGCACGATCACGTGGATGACCGGCTACAAGACCATCGAGACCCACATCGTGCCCACCATGAGCAAGGCCGCCGCCGCCGCCGGCCGTCCCACGCCGCGAGTCGTGGCCGGCGTTCCGGTCTCGGTGACCGCGGACGTCGACGCGGCCAAGGACATGATCAACCAGACACTCCAGATCTACGGCACGCTGCCGTCGTACCGAGCGATGCTCGACAAGGAGGGTGCCGCCGGTCCCGCCGACGTCGCGATCCTCGGCGACGAGGAGACTGTTCGCATCGCCATCCAGCGCTACGCGGAGGCAGGCGTCACCGACTTCCACGCGGCGGTCAGCGACACCATCTTCCATCAGGGCGACCAGCGAACCCTCGACGTCCTCACCTCGTTCCTCTAGCACTCGGGGCACCCGTCCACTCAGCGGTGGCCCAGCGTTCCCGAGGGTTCTCCGAAGCAGGTCGCGGCCGAAGTCACGCGGCACTACGCGCTCAGCTCACAGCCGCCGCGGACAAGTCGTTCCTGGGCTGCGCCGTGTGAATCGACACCAGAGCGCTCCTATCGAGGCGGCGGAACGGTCGAGCCATCACAGTTGGTCCGATGTCGACTCCGAGTGCCGATTTTCCGCGCCGTTGCTGGATTTGAGCGGGGTCCAGTCTCCTGCGCCCAACCCGTACCGACTCTGAGCCACGAGTTTGGCTCGATTTGGCGATCCGGCCGAACCGCCTGCAGGCTACCTACCAGGTCTTTCGTGGGAGTTTCGCGAACAATTGACCCGAGTTTCGCGAACATCCCGTGGTGGAGCTGGAGGGAATCGAACCCTCGTCCGCCGAGCGGTAAGCGACCGTGCTACGACCATTCCCGAGATTGCGGATCTACGGCTACCGCACCGCCGGGTCGGTGGAGCTCGCGCTCACCGCCGGGTCTTTCCCCGATGCCAGCGGTCTTTCCCGCCGTCAGCAGTCTTTGCTGCCGTCATCCTCTGCTTCTGTTGCCGGGCTGCAGTGGATCGGCCCCGCGTGCCCTCACAGGTCGCGATGACTCTCGGTCGCCTGATGGATCAGGCGGCGAGAGCGAAGTCGCCTTCGGCGCTTCTGATTGGTGCCCCGTTTTAGGAGTCTGAGCAACTCCGGTCGCACGAGCGACTCCCGATCTCGACGTCGAAACCGATCAGCCCCTTGTGGTTTGAGCAGCAAGTGTACCGGTGAGCACCGCGGTGTCCGTCGACGAGGGATCCGCGGTCGACCGGCGGCGTGCGGCGAACATCGAGGACGTGACCGAAGCAAGAACGCGTCACGGTCGCTTACCCCACATCGGAGGCTTGGACGGCCTCCGAGGGCTCGCCGTGCTCGGAGTGCTCCTGTTCCACGGCGGCGTGTCCTGGGCGGCAGGCGGGTTCCTCGGTGTCGACACGTTCTTCGTTCTCAGCGGGTTCCTGATCGCGACGCTGGTGTTGCTCGAGTTGGAGCGAACGGGCACGCTCGGACTCAAGTCCTTCTGGTGCCGGCGGGCGCGACGGTTGTTGCCGGCGCTGCTGGTGCTCCTCGTCGGCGTGGCGGCCTACGCCGCCTACGCGGCGCCGGCGGACACCATCCGATCGATCCGAGGTGACGCCTTCGCAACCCTGTCGTACGTCGCGAACTGGCGCTTCCTGTTCGCGGGTCACGGCTACTTCGCGCAGGGCAGCACGCCGTCGCCGTTGCTGCACACGTGGTCGCTCGCGATCGAAGAGCAGTTCTATCTGGTGTTCCCGCTCATCGTGTTCCTGATCGTGCGGCGGTCGAAGCGTCCGGCGCTCGCGTTGGGATTGGGCGCGGCCACCCTCGCGGCGGCATCTGCGATCGAGATGGACTGGCTGTCCGGCAACGTCGACCGCGTGTACTACGGCACCGACACGCGCGCGCAGAGTCTGCTCGTCGGTGTTGCCCTCGCGGCGGTGTTCGTCAGCACGCGGAACGACGCACGTCATGCGCGACGTCACCGCGGCGCAGGACTTGCGTCGAAGCTCGTCGCGCCGCTCGCGCTCGTCGTCGCGTTCGCGTTCGCGGCGCGGCTCACCGGGTCGTCACCGACGCTGTACCACTTCGGCTTACTGGCGTTCTCGGTCGCGGTCGGTCTTGTCGTCCTCGACGTCGCGCGCCATCCGCAAAGCCTCGTCGGTCGCGCGCTCGCGTGGCGCCCGCTCGCCGCGATCGGCGTCATCTCGTACGGCCTGTACGTGTACCACTGGCCGCTGTTCCTGTACCTCGACCACGACCGCACCGGCCTGACCGGTGGCGCGCTCTTGGCGGTGCGCTTCGCGGCAACGTTCGCAGTGGCGGTCGTGTCGTATCAGCTCTTGGAACGTCCTATGCGGCAGGGCGCGCTGCGCGTGCGCAGGCTCCCGGTCGTCGTCCCGGTCAGCGCGATCGCTGCGGTTGCCGCGCTGGTCGCGGTCACCGTCGTCATGGTGCCGGGTTCGTCGCTGCCGGGTTCGGGTGAGATCCAGGCTGCTGCCGCGACGCCGGTGCAGACCGCGCCGATCGACACCACCCGCGCCGCGAAGACGCGCCCCGTCCGTGTCGTGCCGGCGAACCGTCCCGTGAAGGTCATGGTCGTAGGCGACTCCGTCGGCCTCACCTTGTCGCAGGGCATGTCGCCGATGACCTCCAAATACGGCGTCGATCTCATCGACCGGTCGCAGCTCGGCTGCGGCATCGTGCGCGGCAGTCCGTTCCGCTACTTCGGCGACGTGCAACCCGAGCCACCTGAGTGCGCGACGTGGCCGCAGGACTGGGCCAAGGACGTTGCACAGGTCGACCCCGACGTCGTGCTCGTCGTCATCGGCCGCTGGGAAGTCATGGACCGCACGTACAAGGGCCAGTGGACCCGCATCGGCGACAACGCGTTCGACACCGACCTCGACTCCGAGCTCGCGACCGCGCTGTCGACGTTGTCCAGTCACGGCGCGGTCGTGACGTTCGCGACGGCGCCGTACTACAAGCGCGGTGAACAACCGAACGGCGGCTTGTATCCGGAGGACGAAACGTGGCGGGTCGACCGGTGGAACCAGCTGCTTCGTGCGTTCGTCGCGCAGAACGGTTCAGCGACGCTCGTCGACCTCGGCGGACTGCTCGCTCCGCAGGGAAAGATGACCTACACGGTCGACGGCGTGACCGTGCGAGCGTCGGACGGCGTGCACATCACACCGCAAGGCGGGCGCTGGCTCGCACCGCAGTTGCTCCCGGCGCTCACCCAGTTGGTGCAACGGCCGCCGACAACAACTGTGGCAACAACCACCCCGCCACCATCGACGATCCGGCATCGGTGAGGTGCACGCCGTCACGACGTACACGCACGCCGCCGACGTCGTCCGTGTAGACGCCGTCGGGACACAGCTCGGCGCCGAAGTCCGCGACGATGACACGGCCGGGATGTCGTGCCGCGAGCGCGTGCACTTCGGCGTTGAACGCGTCGACCCGTGACGGCTCGTCCTCCGGATAGAGCCCACCATCGGGCGGGATGGCCCTGCGGTAGTACGGCGCGGTCGTGATGACGACGTTGCCGCCCTGGCTGGTCAGGATCTGCACGGCGGCCTCGAGCCGGCTGTCGAGGTCCTGGTCGAACACCGGGTCGCCGATCGCGCGCCACTGACCGGCCACGACGCGGTCCACGACCTCCCATCGACCGACCATGAGCAGCGAGACATCGGGCAAGGCGAGGTTGACGTCGGACTGCCAGCGTGTCGGCCAGTCGTCACAGCCGTCGGGCTGCGGCTGCTCGTTGCCGACGTAGTGCAACGGCGTGCCCGACATCACGCCACAACCCTCCATGGCTGCGTTCACCACCTGCGCACCCGTGGGAACGGCGGCGGCGGTGAGCGCCTGCCCGGTGAACTCGGCGATGGAGTCGCCCGCGACCAGGACGGACGGCGTGGTCCGACCAGGCACCTTCGGCGCGGGAGCAGTCGGGGCGCCGGTGGTCGGCGGGGGGGTCTCGGTGGTCGGCGCCGGTGCTGTGGACGGCGCCGCGGTCACCGCCGTGGTCACCGCCGTGGCGATCGGACGGGACGTGAGCGCGGTCGTCCGAGGCCGCGCCACGCCTGCGTAGGCGACGCCGCCGACGGCGATCACGGCGGCTGCGAGGGCGGCGACGACGAGGAATTTGTGACGCGCGCGACGTTCACTTCCGCCGCACGCTGCGCCCACGCCTTGGAGAGTAGCGACGGCCGGCTCGCGGGCCGTGGCACCTGTAGGCGCACCGGGCGGCGTGGTCAGCGGTGCTCAACCGTCGTGGCGACCGCCGCGTCTGGCCTGCGCCATCG
Source organism: uncultured Acidimicrobiia bacterium (assembly GCA_963721305.1). Taxonomy (GTDB): domain Bacteria; phylum Actinomycetota; class Acidimicrobiia; order Acidimicrobiales; family JACDCH01; genus DATAES01. The sequence continues at coordinate 421,045 of CAVRIR010000005.1, read as the reverse complement.
CCCTCCGGGCCTCGAGCTCCGCATCTCGCTTGGCCATCAGTTGCCGCTTGTCGTACTGGCGGCGGCCTTTGCCGAGCGCCATCTCGACCTTGACGCGCCCGTCCTTGAAGTACAGCGAGAGCGGGATCAGCGCGAGGCGTTCCTGATCGATCCGGCTGCGAAGCCGATTGATCTCGTCGCGGTGGACGAGCAGCTTGCGCTCCCGGTCCGGGTCGTGCCCGAACACACCGGAGGAATGGCTGTACGGCGCGATGTGCAGTCCCACGAGCCACAGCTCGCCGTCACGGATCCAGCCGTTGGCGTCGGCGAACTGCACGTGCGCGTCGCGCAACGACTTCACTTCCGATCCCCTCAGCGCGAGTCCGCACTCGAGTGTGTCGATGATCTCGTAGTCGCGGCGCGCCTGACGGTTGGTGGCGATGACCTTGGTTCCGGGCGGCGGCATGGCCGAGCCACGATAGGACCCGATGCGCCGCTCGCTCCACGACATCGCGCTCGCCGGGGCGTTCGCCGCCTCTGTGAGTGGCGCTCCATCGACGATGCACGCCGTGCTCACGCGACGGTCGCCGCTGGCCGCCGCTCGGGCGGCGGGGACGTTGATCCCCGGCCGGGTCGACCGTCCCGGTCTGGTCGCGGGTGTGGCCGTGCATGCCGCCGTGTCGGTGGGATGGACCGGCGTGCTCGGGCTCGTCCTGCCTCGCAAGCACACGATGGCGGCCGGCGCGCTCGCGGGTCTGGGCGTGGCCGCGATCGATCTGGTCGTGCTGCGGGGCTGGAAACGACCCGCGTCGGCGGCGCTCCCGCAAGCCTGGCAGTGGGCCGACCACGTCGCCTTCGGGGCGGCGGTCGGCTGGGTACTGTCCCGGACCGATGCTGCGCTTGCCTCAGGCCGCTTACCTCGAACTCGCCGGCCACGCGCTGGACGGCTATCCGCTCGAGGCGTGCGGCCTCCTGATCGGACTCGCTGAGCGGGTCGACGCCTTCTACCCGTGTCGCAACGCGGCGGAGTCGTCCAAGGTCTACGAGATCGATCCCCGAGACCATCTGCGGGCGGACCGCGCTGCTGACTCGATGGGAGTCGAGGTGATCGGCGTCGTGCACAGCCACACCCACACCGACGCGTACCCGTCACCGACCGACGTCGCGCAGGCGCCCGATCCCGGTTGGCACTACGCCATCGTGTCGTTGCGGGAAGCCGAGCCCGTCCTGCGCTCGTACCGGATCGTCGACGGCGTGATCACCGAGGAGCCGGTGGTGGTCGAGCGGCGGGCGGCCAGTACCATTCCCGACTGACCGACTCGGGATTTCCATGCCTGCCTACGACTCCGTTCTCGATCTCATCGGCAACACGCCGCTCGTCGACGTCTCAGCGTTGAGCCCGAACCCGCGGGCCCGGATGTTCGCCAAGCTCGAGAGCCAGAACCCGGGTGGCTCGGTCAAGGACCGCGCCGCCAAGTGGATGGTCGAAGAGGCGGAGAAGGACGGTGTGCTGTCGCCCGGCTCCCGCCAGGTGGTGCTGGAGTCGTCGTCGGGCAACACCGGCATCGCGCTGGCGATGATCTGCCGCGTGCGCGGCTACGTCCTCAAGGTGGTCCTGCCGGAGAACGTGTCGGTCGAGCGCCGCCAGCTCCTGGAGGTGTGGGGCGCCGAGATCATCCCGTCGCCTGCGGCGGAGGGTTCGAACGGTGCGATGCGCCGCGCGCAGGCGATGGCCGCGGAGCACGACGACTGGTGGTTCCCGTTCCAGTACGGCAACCCGGCCAACCCGAGGGCGCACTACGAGGGCACGGGACCCGAGATCTGGCGCGACTGTCCAGAGATAACGCACTTCGTCTGCGGCCTCGGCACCGCCGGCACGATCATCGGGTGCGGGACGTTCCTGCGCGAGCAGAACCCTGAGCTCCAGATCTGGGCGATCGAGCCGCCTGCGGGCGAGATGGTCGACGGGCTCAAGAACTTCGACGAAGGCTTCGTCCCGCCGGTTTTCGAGGAAGGCGGCGGCTGGGACCTCCTCAACAAGCGTTCGATCGTCCGTCCCCGTGACTCGATCGTGTGGACGCGGCGGTTGACCGACGTGGGCGTGTTCGCCGGCATCTCGTCCGGCGCAGTCGCGTGCGCGGCGGCCCGATGTGCAGGCGAGATCGACGAGGGGGTGATCGTGTTCGTGGTGGCCGACGGGGGATGGAAGTACCTGTCGACCGGCGCGTGGACCGATGACATCGACGCGGTCGAAGCCCGCGCCAAGGGCACCATCTACTTCTGACCGTCGGTCACAAGAGCGGTTTGAGCGCGTCGATCGGACGGCCGACCGCGGCCCGTCCGTCGTCGGTCACGAGGATCGGGCGCTCGATGAGGATCGGGTTCGCCACCATGATCTCGATCCACTTGCCACGGTCGTGGCGGAGCGTCGACAGGCCGAGCTGTTTCGCCACGTCCTCGCCGGTGCGGGCGATGTCCCATGGCTCCTTGCCCAACGCGGTGAGGACACGATCGAGCTCCGCCGCCGTCGGCGGATCATCGAGATACCGGCGTTCCGTGTACGTCGCCCCGGCGCCATCGAGCAGCTCCTTGCCGGCGCGGCTCTTCGAGCAGCGAGGGTTGTGCCAGTACTCGAGTGCAGGGCTGTTTTCAGGCATCTGACCAGGGCTTTCGGATTGGGCTACGTGGTTGCTGTCCTCAGCGAGTCCTGAGTTCCGGAAGCGAGGACCCGGTCGAGCACGGCAGCGGGGACGTCACGATCGTCGCGCAGCCAGCGCGCGTAGGTCTTCGCGATCGTGGGGACCACGTCCCACAATGGGCCGCCGGTCGCACTGCGGAAGATGTGCGCTCGGAGCGGGTGGGAAAATGGGCGCGTGGATCTCGCTGCGGTGGTCTCCGCGCTGCTTGCTGAATACGACACGCCCGGTGCCGCGATCGGCTTTGTCGACGGCACCGAGCGGATGATCGTCGCCGCCGGGGAGCGCGGTGTAGGCCGCGGGCCCGTGGAGGACGACACAGTCTTCGCTGCTGCCTCGCTCACCAAGCCCGTGTTCGCCGCAGGCGTGATGGCCTTGGTCGATGACGGCGTACTCGAGCTGGACCGACCGCTAAGTGAGTATCTGCCTGAGCCCTACCTGCCCGAAGACGAGCGAGCGGCCTCGATCACTGCGCGGATGGTGCTCAGCCACACGACCGGTTTCCCCAACTGGCGGGAGGGGTCTGATGATCGCGTGCACCCGCCGGACGCAACGCTGTACCTACGGTGGCCGCCGGGGACGCGCTGGGGCTACTCCGGGGAAGGTTTCTCATACCTCCAGCACGTCATCGAGCGACTCTGCGCTGCACCGGTCACCGACTACTTGTCTGGCGTCGTCTTGCGCCCACTGGGCATGACCGATTCAACCTTCGTGTCGCCCGCAGGCAATGACCGTCACCTCGCGATCGGCCACACCGAAGTCGGGGAGGCCAGGTCTTTGTTCGACCCTCCCGAAGCCAAGGCCGCCGCAGGTGGTCTGTTCACGACGGCGCCGGACTACCTCCGGTTCCTCGATCACTGCTTGGTGAACGACGAGCGGATGTTCGTGCCTCAGGTGCAGATCGATGATGAGCTGGCGTGGGGTCTCGGGTGGGGAATCGAGATCGGCGAGGAGAACGCCGTCTGGCAGTGGGGGAACGACCCGGGATACAAGAATTTCGTCATCGGGCGGCCGGCCCAGCGACTGGGGGTGGTCGTGCTCACCAATGGCGACCGCGGTGCCGAGGTGTACGCCGCCGTGGTACGTGAACTCCTCCCAGGAACCCATCCGTCGCTCGAAGCCAGTCACCGAGCGGGATGGAGGAGAGGATGGGACGCCGCCGGTTGACGTCGGCCCAGCTCGCCGCGCCAGACTGCTCGCGAACGGTGCGCCCCGAATCGGCGATGTGTACCGGGTGGCGGCGAAGCGACGCACACATAATCGCGGCGGCACCCGGCGACAATCGTGGACGTCAGCGCGCAGAACGATCGCAAATCTGTGCGCGAGATTGCCGGATGTGACTGCTCGGTATCGAAGCACGTATGCGCTCCGAGGGTGCCGAACGGTGACGATGTACCGATGGAGATCATGCGACGCGTGGTCGTGTTCGACGCTGCCGACCTCGCTACCGAGAGCGCCTTTTGGGCTGGGATGCTGAGCGGCCGCGTTCTCGCCGACGACCAGTGGCACAGCGTCTTCGACGCCGACGGGCGATGGGTGATCGGCGTGCAACTCGCACCTGACCACCATCCGCCGGAGTGGCCTGAAGGGAATCCACAGCAGGTTCACCTCGACCTCCATGTCGCCGATCCCGCCCGTGCCCACGCCGAAGCCGTCGCCCTTGGTGCCCGCCTCCTACAGGCTGCCGACGATCTGACCGCTAGGGAGGGCCATCAGGTGTATGCCGATCCTGCAGGCCATCCGTTCTGCCTCGGATGGGGACACCCAGACGACGACGCCGTCCGTTGTCCGGACCGATCGGAACGAGACGAAGCCGCGGCGTGAGCAGTGACGGTGCGACCTCCGACATCTTGCGCATCCTTGCCAGCAGTCCCGGTCCCGAGCTCATGACTTTCGCGACGGTCGCCGGACGCTCCCGACACATCACACGCGACGGTGACCGCCGCTTACTGGAACTATCAGGCACATACTGGATGCGGGCTATTCCCGATGCTGACGGAGTGAACCTTCCGCTACGCCGAGGTCGTGCTCGGTATGGGTCGGTTCACGGCCGTCGGATGACCCGGAGGAACATGTCGTTGGCGGTACGAGACTTCGATCGGCAGTTCGGGCGCGTAGCGGACGGACAACTGCTTGACTAGCTCGCGCTGCCACGCGGGCGGCGCCTCGGACCGAGGTCTCAAGGAGGGCGACGACGATGGGCTGTCTCTTCGCGGTAATCGGCGGCCTCGCGCCGCGGTTCGCGTTCTTCGTCTACTGGATTCTGCGGCCAGCTCAAGTATCTGCCGCGTTCGACACGTTCATCTTCCCACTGTTGGGCATCATCTTCCTACCGTTGGCCACTCTTCTCTACGCAGTGTTGTGGACAGCCGGTGGCCTCAGCGGGTGGGCATGGTTCTGGGTCGCCCTCGCTGCGCTCCTTGACATCGGCCACTCAGCCAGCGCCGCCGCGAGTCGGCGACAGCTCACGTCATCGCCCTAGGGAGTCGAGTCGAGCATCTACCTCGCAGTAATCGAGGCAGATCACATGTTGAAGGCCGCGCTAGCGCACCGTGCCGATCCAACGGCGCGCTGTATCAGGCACATCCAATGCGGGTGCGGATCGACAGATCTGGGTCAGCTCCCCGGCGGCGAGTACTTCACGCTTTTCTGAGTGGCGGCGTCGATGTCCTCGGGCGTCAGGAGTACGACCGTTCGAACAGCTGCTCCACCGCCAGCCGTAACCGCTAACGCAAGGGCCGCAGCCGCAGCGTTGTCCGGAAGGTCGGCGATGGTGAACACATCCGTTCCTCCGAACGCGAAGTGAAACGAGTCGAGCTTGCCTCCGACACTCTTCGCTGCTGCCTGCGCCGCGGCCTCCCGAGCAGTGCCACCTTTGGCGACGACTCCTCGCACTCCGTCGAGCGTGTAGTTGACCTCGAGTAGGTACTTGGGCACGTTGGCCTCCCTTCCACAGCCAGCCAAACGCTACGTCAACGTCGCACGCGGCGCGCCCCCCAGTTGTCGCCGTTGAGGCGCGGAACGGCAGCCTCGTTCAGAGATGTATCGGCGTAAGCGCTGTTATACGTTGCGTCCCTCAGCGAACAGCCACAGCGGGTAGGTGGTCCGCAGCAGATCGAGATGAGCGGTCCACTCGCCATCGCCGAGGATGACGAGATCGTGAAGCGTGACACGGGACGAGCCGTCGTCGGTGAAGCCCCAGGAGAACCCGATCAGGGGCACGACGCGACGCCCGGTGGACATGACTTCATCGAGTGGTGTGGTCGCCAGAAAGCTGTGAGCTACCCAGTCGAGGGGACGGCGCTCGGGTCGGGAGGGAGCGTCGAACAGCACGGGATGTTGCCCGTACCAGCAAAAGGGACTGGGCGCGTCTCCGAAGAGTGCGAACGGATCGATCTCGAAGTTGCGACCAGCCGAGTCGTTGTCGGTGGAGCGCACCAACTGCACCCACCCGAACATCGATCGATACCCACGGTCGGCGTGATCAACAGTCGCGGTGCATACCGGAAAGCCCTCGGCGACAGGCCACCAGCATCCCCAATGCTCTGGGTCTGTGTTCGGGACGCACGTGATCCGCGCCATGCCGTCGGAGGTTCGCCAGGAAAACGGCACATCCAGCTTCTTTTCCTTGTCCATCGCACAAGTTTGTCGTCGGACGACGGGGTCAGCATGAGCCGATCCAAGCGGCGCTATCGGGCACGTATTCGCGGCCGTGACTCGTAGATTGCCGGGTGATGGACAGTGAGCGTGCAGTGAGTCGCACCGCGATCGTGACGGCGGTGGCGCGGGCGTTGCATCGCGAAGAGCCGCCGCCGTGGGTGCTGAACGACGACCTTGCTGCTGGGCTCGCCGGTGACGAAGGAGCGTTGATTCGGGACGAGCTGGTGGCGTCGATGCAGGACGACAGCCTCCGGTCGTTCACTCGGTGGGTGTGCGTGCGAGCCCGGTATCCCGAGGACCTCGTGGACCGAGCGGCGGCCGCGGGTGCGGTGAACCAGTACGTGATCCTCGGTGCGGGACTGGACACGTTCGCGTATCGCCGAGCGGATCTGTTGCGCCGGGTGCGAGTGTTCGAGGTTGACCACCCTGCTTCCCAGACGTGGAAGCGTGCGCGGCTCGACGCGAGCGGTGTGACGATTCCGGACAACCTGGTCTTCGCGCCGGTCGACTTCGAACATCAGACCCTCACCGACGGGCTCACTGACGCCGGGGTTGACTTGGCCGCACCGGCGATCGTGTCGTGGATCGGGGTCACGATGTACCTCACCGCCGAAGCGATCGACGCCACCCTCGACGCGGTCGCCGCGCTCGGCGAAGGCTCACGGCTCGTCCTCACCTACAACCAACCGCCAGCGGCTTTGACCGGGGTCAGTAGCCGCATCGAAGGTGTCCTGTCAAAGGTCGCAACCGGTATGGGCGAGCCGTTCATCAGCCTCTACCGGCCTCACGAGATCGAACAACTTCTCCGCGACCATGGCTACACCGACGTTGAGCACTTCGGACCCGAGGAGGCCATCGCCGCGTACTTCCCCGATCGCGACGACGTCCGTCTCGGTGGAGCCCAACGCATCATCGCGGCAACGACTCCTACAAGTCGCCGCCCGTAAACGGCGCTGGCCTCAGGGAATGAAAGCAACGGGAGAGGAACAGCTCGGGCGGGGGTGCCAGGGTTCGGGGTTTTCAGCGGTTGTCGCGTCCGCGATACAGGTGCCAGGTTCCGTCGAGGCCTTTGAGCTGGTGCTCGCCTCGATCGTCGAAGTCGATTCCTGAGCCGGCGGTCAGATCAGTGATCGTTCGTGACACGAGTGTCTCGCCCGGTTCGGACGCGGTGCAGATCCGTTGTGCGATATGGACCGCGATGCCGGCGATGTCAGCGCCTCGTTGCTCGATCTCGCCGACGTGCAGACCGGCACGGATGGTGATGCCGATCTGACCAATCGCGTCGTGTAATGCGAGCGCGCACTGGACCGCACGAGCCGGTCCGTCGAAGGTGGCGAGCACCCCGTCGCCGGTGGCTTTGATGAGCTGCCCGCCGAAGCGCGTGATCTGGCGTTGGGTCATGACGTCGTGTTGGTCAAGCTGGTCCCGCCAGCGCTGGTCACCGACTCGCCGGGCTTCGTTCGTGGACTGCACGATGTCGGTGAACAACACCGCCGCGAGACGGCGATCGCTCGGCGTAGCGCCGCGTGTGCCCGTCAGGAACTGTTCGATCTCGCCGACGAAGTCGGCGTCTCCCGCCCAGGGCAGATGGTCACCGGACCGCATCTCTACACGTGTCGCAGTCGGCACGTGCTCGGCGAGGAACCGGCTGTGCGCCGGTCGCACGTATCGGTTGTCCACGGAGTGCAACACCAGCGTGGGCGCCTGGACCCGGGCGAGTAGGGCGCGAACATCAGACCTGGCGGCCATGCGGTGCATCGCTCGTGCCGTCGCAGGACTCGCGCCGCGATGGCCCGCAACCCGCCACCAATCGCGAAACGGAGCGTCATCCTCCCGGCTCGGCGCCATCAACGGCAGATCGTCCAGCGACGAGACGTCCGCCGGGCTCGGCTCGACGAGGTCCTCGACAAACCGGTCGAACACGTCGCCCGGTAGCCCGTGCGGGTAGTCCGGCGCCCGCAACAGACGGGCATAGGTGTTGATCAACACCAGTGCCCGGACGCGCTGCGGGTGCGTCGCGGCCACGAAGATGGCAACCGGGCCGGCATGCCCAGTAGCCATAAGTGCCGGCACGGCAGCGCCGGCAGCATCGATCACGGCAACTGTGTCCGCAGCCCACGCTTCACACGTCTGTGGCACGCCGCCCAGCGGATCCGAAAGCCCGATACCTCGAGGATCGAACCGGATCACCCGTGCAAAACCGCTGAGCCGCTCGAGATGCGACTCCCACCGATGTTGATCAGCCGCCGCCTCAAAGGACATGTTCGTCCCGTTGCCGACCTCCACCAGGTCGATCGCCCCCGCACCTAACATCGTGTACGCCAGATGGCCGTTATCCGCGGCTCGCGCATAGCGCACATTGGCCGTCGCCACCGCGCTATCTCAGCACACCACCCACATCGCCGATCGACAGCGACCCGGCATCACTGTCCGGACTGGCCAGCGACAGCGGTCAGTCCCCGTCATCGGGGTGCGACGGCAACGACCCAGCGTGGAATGCCCTTCTGGGTGCCGTCCGCACACCGGCGGTAGCCAGATCCCGAGTGCACGACAACGGCACTGGTAGTGCAACACCGCACGCTGTATCGGCAGATATGGCGTGTCCTTCGGTGCGAAACGGAGCGAGCCCCCGACCCTTGCGGGCCGGGGGCGTCTCGGGTAGTGCGGTCAGCCGAGCGTGACTGAACCGGTGAGCGTGTCGTTGGTGTGCGTGCCGTAGCCGAGGTCGTTGACCGTGCTCCACGAGCCCGCCTTGGTGAACGCGCCACCCTGGCTGTTGGGGGTCTTGGCGGAGCCCACCCAGGTGTAGGCGTCCATGTCGCGGGAGCCCGAGGTGATCGTGAGCTTGCCGCCCTTGTACGTGCCGACGATGTGCTCGTTGCCGGACATCGAGTAGATGTAGGACCCGCCGTCGGTGGCGATGTCCACATTGGTGCCAGTTGCGGTGAACGCGCCTGTCGCCTGGTCGGTGATCGTGCCGGTGAAATCGTGGCTGAAGGCGAGGCCGTCCTGGTGGACGGTGGTCGTCACCTCGATCTTGACGCCCTCCCGGGTGTCGGCGTGCGCCGCGCCTGCGGCGCCGATGACGCCGATGGCGGCCATGGCGGCGATCGCGGCGGTCTTGATGATGCGGTTCATTTGGTTGTCCTTGTTCCTTGTGGTTGGTGAGATTCATTGCTCCGGTTGCCCCGTTGGCTTCCGGTGCTGGGTGCGGCTGCTGTGTGCACCCGACTGGACATGACAACCAACGTGCCTACCGTGGTATTCCTATGACTTTGGTGTGGGGAGGACTAAGGTCCTTGTTCATGCGCATCACCATCACACCGGGCCGCGGCCGGATCACGGTCGGGCCACCGGGCGGCCCCAGCGAGGAGATCCCCGCCTCGGTGACCGTCACCATCACCGACGCCGTCCCCTACGACGTCGAAGCCAGACTCGAATGGTCGCCCACCGTCGGCAAACTCGCCGTCCGCCGGGTCTGTTGCACCGCCCTGCCCGGCGGCGACGACGTCTCACCCGCTGGCATCGCCCGCATCGCCCTGCGCGACACCGTCCAAATCGCCCTGGAGACCGAATACCTCGGCGGCACCGGCTGGCCCGGCCTTCTCGCCAAGCACGGCGACCACAACCCGCTCTCCGTGGACGCGTTGATCTACCTGCTCGCCCTCGCCCTCCAAAGCCCGAAACCCACCGCGACTGTTGCCCTCGCCCGTGGCCTGTCACCCGCCACCGGACCCAAACGAGTCCTCGCCGCCCGCAGAGCCGGACTCCTCCCCGACACCGAACCCGGCAAACCCGCCGGAGCGTGACCGACCAGAGGTTGCCGCTCGGCGTTCGGTGGGATCTCGTCGAGCGTTGTCGCCTTCTCCGCGAACCGAGCGATCGTCTCCACGGCCGACGCGAACTCCCGCGCCGCGACGGGCACGGCTTCGCCCCGATCAATCATCCGCGCAAGCTGTAACGCCACCTCGACGAGCGGCTGGCTAACGTCTTTCCAGGACTCGCCAGCACCCTCGACCCACCGCGCCATCTCTTCAGTCGCCGCGCCGGGCGGGTCGTCGGATGTGAACACCTCGAGCGGGCACCGTCAACGCCGGGCACGCTTCGGATTGCAGAGCGAGTGGTCGCCGCGACGGGGCGTTCGTGCTCGGACAGTGCGCTCATGAGGTTGGCACTGCGGGCTTCTTCCGGGCGTCGTCATGGGTGAACGCGTCGTCACGACTCTGAGACCGAGTAACCGTCGATTTTGCCTGGCCGCGTGCTCCGCGGGCTGACGCGTCGTGTGCACGGTCGGTCCGGAGCAACCGATGGCCATGGCAGCGTCGCAGCTCATGAGCAAGCATGGGCTCGGTGACCGAGCCACCGTTGTCCTCCGCGGATACCGGCTACCTGTTCGACAACCGGGCGTCCGAGGCCGGGCAGCGCTTCGACAGCCTCGCCGAACTGTTCAATCCCGTGACCTTCCGGCACCTCGAAGCGCTCGGCATCGCTGCCGGGTGGCACTGCTGGGAAGTGGGCGTCGGCGGCACCTCGATTCCCGAGTGGCTGTCCTCGAGAGTTGGGCCATCGGGTCACGTGCTCGCGACGGACATCGACGTGACCTGGAGCCAGCCCCTTGACGCCGGGAATGTCGAGGTTCGTCAACACGATGTCGCCGCGGACGACGCGCCACAGGGAGTTTTCGACGTTGTCCACGCCCGACTCGTCCTCATCCACATTCCTCAGCGAGACCTGGCCCTGAAGCGCATGGCCCGGGCACTCCGTCCTGGGGGATGGCTCCTCATCGAGGATTTCGACCCAGCCATGCAGCCGCTGGCGTGCGTCGACGTCGTCGGGCTCGAACAGCGACTAGCGAACAAAGTCCGAGCAGGCGTTCGCGCACTCCTCGCTCAACGGGGCGCCGATCTGGAGCTCGGTCGACGGCTGCCGCGGCTGCTGCGAGAGGCCGGCTTGGTGAGCGTCGCGGCGGACGCGTTCATGCCGGTGGCGCTGACGGCGGGATCGGAGCTGGAGACCGCCAATGTGAACCAGGTGCGAGAGGGGCTCATCGTGGGCGGTCACGTGACTGCCGAGGAGATCGACACTCACCTGCAAGCAGTCGAGGCTGGGCGACTCGACGTGACGACGGCACCACTGATCTCTGCTTGGGGCCGACGACCGTAGGGCTCACATACTTCCGGATGCGAGCGTCCGGGATCGGCACGTAGGCGCTCTCAGCCACAAAGGCCGATCCGCCGTTGTCAGACTGTCGCGCGTGCTCGTGATTCTCGCCGGGCTGCCCGGAGTCGGTAAGTCGGTGGTGACCGACGCGCTCGGTCGACGACTCCGCGCACCAGTGATCTCAGTCGAGCTCCATGGGTCGAACCATCCACACATCCACGGAGGCGAGATCGCCTGCCTCAAAGCTCTTCGAGGCGGCATCGGCTGGGCGGAGTCCGACGCATTCCGGCGCCGACTTCGTTCAAGTCCTGACGACATCGCCGTCGAAGCCGAACCTGACCGCACAAGACGCGTGACCGAAGTGCCGACCCGGGACACCGACGAGCTCGGCGGCAATGCCAAGCACTGCATGCGATGTATCGGCATCGCGTATGCGCTGTCCTTGCGGTCGTGCGCGATAGTCGCGGGCCGGGAGAGGGTGAGGAGGGTACGGAGTGGACGACCCCGCGGCCGGTTGGGCGCAGCGACTGACCGATGCGGATGATCAGGCGTGGTTGATCGGCGCGTTCGTCCATCTCGTCAACGCCGGGGCCTTGGACTCGACGACGGTCTCCGTCGTGTCAGAGGAGGACCGGGTCGCGGCCGAAGTCCTGGTTTCGGGCGGCGTGCTGATTGCCGGGGCTGACGGGTTCTCGGTCCCGCCGGCAATGGCTGTCGAAGGGGGAAGCGGTCTGGCGACTCGCGCCCAGGGGTGGGTGTCGTCGATGCGACAACTTGGGGCCGTGATCGGCATCGTGGGTGAGACAGATGGCGAGGCCTGGGCGGCCTACGACGACGACACCCTCATCGCGCAGGGCCAAGCGTCCGCGCTGGGCGGCACGATGCTCGCGATGGCGGTCATCCCGTCGCTTGACGGGCTCGAAGACCGCTTCAGCGACGGCGGCGCCTTCTTGGACGTCGGTGTCGGCATCGGAGCGATAACCGCAGCGTTCTGCGCCGCACGTCCGGCTGCGACCGTCATGGGGATCGACGTTCTCCCCCGTGCTCTCGCGCTCGCTCACCAAACCATCGCTACCGCCGGATGCCAGGACCGTGTCGAACTACGTCTCCAGGGGGTGGAAGAACTGACGGATAGCCAACGCTTCGATCTCGCCTGGTTGCCAGCTCCGTTCATCCCGTCTTCCATCATCACCACCGCGTTTGGCCGTCTGCACGACGCGCTCCGACCGGGCGGTTGGCTTGTCGTCGGAGCAGGCCGCTTCGAAGGCACGCCGCTGTCGGTCGCAGTGACCAAATGGAAGACCTATCGAGCAGGGGGCACACCACTCCCACGCCAAGAAGCCAACATGCTGTTCGACAACGCTGGGTACGTCGACTTCCAGCAGTTGGCCACGCCGCCCGGCACCCCCGCCTTGTTCGCGGGCCGAAAGCGTTAGCGTCCCGCAGTCGTGCCCCCAGCGGGATGGCCGGATGGGAGCGGCGGGAAGGGCACTTCGACGCTATCTGTCAGCGAACGGCTGCGCCTTCGTAGCGAAGTAGGCTCGTCGGGGTCGGGCGGCATGGCGCAGCGGGGCATGGCTGTTTGCGTGATTGTCGAAGCGGTTGACACGCGAGGCTGAGGTCAAACCGCATGACGACAATCGTCACCGGAGAGCGTGAGTCGAATTCAGACCGGACGATCTCAGCCCCCGGGTCGAGTCGTGCTTGGTGGCCCGACGCCGCGATCGCGGTTGCTCTCGGCATCGTGGCGTACCTCTACCGGCGACAGTTCCCTTCTGATGGGCTGTTCTACGACGACGCATGGCAAGCTTTCGGCGCCACCAGGGGCTCGTTCTCGCAGTTGTTGACGTTCGGCCAGACCCAACCGGGTTTCGGACTCGAGTTGATGCTGTGGAGTCGACTGGTCGGTCACACGATCACAAACGTGATCACGCCAGCGTTGATCGCCGGATCCCTCGGACCGCCGGCGTTGTATCTGGTCCTGCGTCGGTTCGGCTTCGCTCGGTCGGTGGCCACGCTGTTGGGTTCGGCACTCGTGGTGTCGGCCACGCACATCGTCTACTCGGGCCGGGTCAAGGCATACACGACGGAAGTGCTGTTCGTGCTGGCGGTCACGGTCGCCGTGCCTTGGCTTGCGCGCAAGTCCTGGGGAGTCGCCACCGCGGTCGCGTGGTTCCTCGGATCGATGCTCGTTGCCTCCTTCAGCTCATTCGCGTTGCTCATCGCTATCGGTGCTGCGGTCATTGTCGTCCTGCACCCGCGACGTGACCTACGGGTGCGCGTTGCTGCGGTGGCGGCGCAGGCGGTGGGGATCGTCGCACTGTTCGCAGCCGAGGACCGTACGTACAACGCGTCCATCCTCACTGCAACATTCAGCGGGTATGACGCCTTCCTGCCGGCCACGCTCAACCCGGCGATTCTCCTCCGGGAGACGTTCCATCATCTGACCCGCATCACCGCCGTCTTCCCCGGAGGCCCGGCTTGGTTCCGTGCTGGGTGCGTCGTAGTGGTGGCCTTCGGGTTGATTGCCGCAGCCGTGGGTCGGGGCCGCCGCGCGATCGCGGCGCGTCTCATGATCGTGTTGGTGGTGTTGGCATTTGTCGGATCACTCCTGCAGAAGGTGCCGTTCGGACCGAACAATGACGCGCTCCGGGTCACGCTCTGGATGGTGCCGATCGTGGCGTTCGGAGTCGCCGTCGTGCTTCAACGCGTCCGTCGGGTGTCCGCCCAACGCAGTGGCCGAATGAGGATCGGGTTCGATGTTCTCGCGTTTTCCTGTGCTGTGCTACTGCTCCTCACGCCCATCGGAGTTCGTCGCCCGTACCCGCCTGGGTGGCTCGCCGGTACCCGTACGGTCATGGAGACGATCGGTCCACATGATGTGGTCTTGATCCAGTGGACGACGGCGTTCTCTTTCGCGTTCAACGACGACCTGCCCGCACAGATCCAAGCCATGCCCGCCGCTGCTCCAGGCTTTGCACCTCGGTTTCTCGACAGCCGCCTGCAGGTCTTCGCGATCGGCATTCAAGAACAGACAGTGGCGCGACTGGTAAGCGGGGCCGATCGAGTGCTCGTCTTCGAACACAACCCCGATCCGACCAACTATCGACCCTTCCGGCTCGACCTCGTCAAGGAACTCAAAGATCTGGGCTTCGTGCGGGAGAGCGCGACGCTCGTGAACCGCGCGTCTATAGCTATCTATCGACATCCGTAGCTCGCAATCAGCCTCGGCGCTTGAGCTCCCGATCTCAACGGACTAAATCGAAAGAATCCTCGACGCCATCTTGGAGACGGTCGAGGCCTGACTTCGACGTTCTCCGGGGCGACAGGCTCGGATCGGCATGGGCGACGCGGGTTTTGGTAACGACCGTTTGTCGCGTCATGGCGGCGGACCCATCCGTGCTCCCGTAGCCTCGTCGCCCGGTGGCCGATGCACGTCCGATCGGGATGTTCGACTCCGGCTTCGGCGGACTCACCGTCGCCCGCGCCGTGATCGACCTCCTTCCCGACGAGCGGCTCGTCTACGTCGGCGACACGGGTCGGTATCCGTACGGTCCTCGAGACCTCGGCGAGGTGCAAGGTTTCGCGCAGCAGATCAGCCGCTATCTCATCGACGAGCACGACGTGAAGCTGCTCGTCGTCGCCTGCAATACCGCGTCCGCCGCCGCCATCGACGAATTGCACGCCGAGCTGCCCATTCCGGTGATCGACGTGATCGAGCCGGGCGTGCGATCACTCATCAGCGCGACACGCACGGGGAGGGTCGGGGTCATCGGCACGGTCGGCACGATCGGCTCCGGTGCGTACCACCGCGCCGTCGAAGCCACGCACGCCGATGTCGAGCTCACGTGCGCGGCGTGTCCCGGCTTCGTCGAGTTCGTCGAACGCGGCGACACGTCGAGTGATCAGGTCCACGTGCTCGCTGAACGATTGCTTGCGCCCGTGCGTGACGCGAAGGTCGACACGCTGTTGTTCGGTTGCACGCACTACCCCTATCTCGCCCGTACGATCAGCGACGTGATGGGACGAGACGTGGTGCTCGTGTCGTCAGCCGACGAGACCGCGTTCGAGGTCCGTCGCATGCTGAACGGCACCGAGCTCGAAGCAACGAAGTCGGCGGTGGGCGGCGGGGCGCAACATCGGTTCTTTTCGTCGGGCGACACCGCGTGGTTCTCGACGTTGGGCGGTCGCCTGTTCGGTCCTGAGCTCGCACACGCGGAGCCCGTGAGATGGGATTGACCTTGACGATCCTCGGTTGTTCGGGCTCGTACCCGGGACCGGGACAAGCCTGCAGCGGCTACCTCGTCTCGAGCGACGACACGCACGTGTGGATCGACTGTGGTCCCGGCACGCTCGCGAACGTGCAACAGCACGTGTCGCTCGCGGAGCTGACCGGCGCGGTGACGAGCCACGCGCATCCCGATCATTGGCTCGAGCTGACGGTCGCCCACGTCGCGCTCGAGCACTACGTGCACCGCCGGGGGATGCCGGTGTTCGGCACGGCGGAGACGCGTGAACGGCTCGAGGCGGCACGGGCCACCAAGGTCACGCCGACGTACGACTGGCAGACCGTCACCGACGGCTCGACCTTCGAGATCGGCTCGTTGCGGTTCACGTGCGCAGAGACGGACCACCCCGTCGAGACGCTCGCGATCCGCGTCGACGATCTGATCGACGGGCGGACGCTCGTTTACTCCGCCGACACCGGCGCACAGTGGCCGATGTCCTCGCTCGGCGACGACATCGACGTTGCGCTGTGCGAGGCGACGCTGCGAGAGGAACAGGCGGGTACGTTCACGCACCTCACGCCACGAGAAGCAGGACGACTCGCGCGCGACGCAGGTGCGGACCGGCTCGTCATCACCCATCTCGCGCCGGGTACCGATCCTGAGCTACCACGCGTGCAAGCGTCCGAGGCGTTCGGCAACGACGTCGACGTCGCGGTTCCCCACATGAAGGTCGAGATATGAGGATCAACGAATGAGAATCGACGGGCGGCAGCCAGACGAGCTGCGACCGATCACCTTCGAGCGCGACTTCACGGAGGCGGCGGCCGGATCCGTGCTCGTCTCGTTCGGACGTACGCGCGTGTTGTGCACCGCATCCGTTGACGACGACGTGCCGCGGTGGATGCGCGGTCGCGGCAAGGGCTGGGTCACCGCCGAGTACTCGATGTTGCCGGGCTCTTCGCCGGAACGCGTCCGTCGTGAAGTGAAGGAAGGCCGTCCGTCCGGACGCACGCAGGAGATCCAACGACTCATCGGACGTTCGTTGCGTGCGGTGTGCGACATGGTCGCGCTGGGTGAGCGGCAGGTCATCGTCGACTGCGACGTGCTGCAAGCCGACGGGGGCACCCGTACCGCGTCCATCTGTGGTGGTTATCTCGCGTTGCACGACGCGCTCGCACGGTTGACGCAGTCCGGTGTGATCGGCGAGCAACCGTTGCGTGAACCGTGCGCAGCCATCAGTGTCGGCATCGTCGGTGGAGCGCCGATGCTCGACCTCGCGTACTCCGAGGACGTTGTTGCCGAGGTCGACATGAACGTCGTGATGACCGGGTCCGGGCGGTTCATCGAGGTGCAGGGCACGGCCGAAGGACTGCCGTTCAGCCGCGACGAGCTCGGCTCGTTGCTCGACTTCGGCATTGCGGGGATCGAGGAGATCGTGCTCTTGCAGCAGGAGATGACGTCCGAGGCGCCGCCGCCGCGTCCCGCGAGCCGCTGATGCAGTTGGTCTGCGCCTCCGCCAACCCCGACAAGGTGGGGGAGATCGCGGCGATCCTGTCGTCGTCAGACATCGAGCTGCTGGCGCGACCCGACGACGTGCCGGAGGTCGTCGAGGATGCCGAGACGCTCGAAGGCAATGCCCGACTCAAGGCCGTCGCGTTGTGCTCAGCCACAGGCATCGCGTCCGTGGCGGACGACACCGGGTTGGAGGTCGAGTCGCTCGGTGGCGCGCCGGGTGTGCTGAGCGCTCGGTTCGCCGGCGAGCGCGCCACGTACGTCGACAACGTGATGAAGCTGCTCGACGCGCTGAGCGATCTTCCTGAGCCGGAGGAGCGCAAGGCGCGGTTCCGCACCGTCGCGATGGCGCGCTTTCCCGACGGTCGCGAGATGATCGCGGACGGATCGGTCGGCGGGACGATCGCGCTCGGTCCTCGCGGTGACAACGGCTTCGGCTACGACCCGGTGTTCGTGCCCGACGAAGGCGATGGACGGACCTTCGCCGAGATGTCTGCGGACGAGAAGCACGCGATCAGCCATCGCGGTCGAGCGTTTCGTGCGCTGGCGGAGCGCTTGCGCGCTCACCAGTGACGCAGATCGACCGCCCATTCGTCCACCACTTCCTCGCCGTCGATCACGTGCATGCGTTCGTGCTTCGCGATCGTCGGATCGATGTGCGCGGGGACGATGCGCACACGGTCACCGACCTTCGGCGGAGCAGCGCCGTCCGATGCTGAGAACGTCGTGTGCTCGTCGGACACGAACCACAGGTCGCCGCCGACCACCGTGGGGTTGCCGTGATCCATCGCCAAGGCCTTCAATCCCGCGTCGAGCACGGCCCAGCCCTTCGGGTTCACGGAGATCACCGTCGCCCACACGTACAACGCCTGCTGGAAGGGAAGGCCTGACTTGCCGTAGTCGGTGTCCATCAGCGCGAACGAGCCTGCCTGCAGTTCGGTGACCCACTTGTTGGTCTGCCATGTGCCGGTGCCGCCACCCGACACGATGTCGCCCCCGACCACATCGTGCGCGGCGAGGAGCTCGTGCATCGCCGCCTCGACCTTCTCGGCCTTCGTCTCGGCGGGCTCCATCATGAGGTGGCCCTCATACCCCATGACGCCGCGAACCTCGAGCCCCTTCGAGCGCGCGAGATCGGTGAGGCGGCCGACGTCCTCCGGGTTGCAGCCGCACCGAGGCATGCCGACCATCACGTCGATGAGGACCTCGCGGATGCCGCCCTTCGCGGCCGCGTCGATCGTCTCGTCGGAGTCGACCGCGACCGTGACGCGTGCGCCGGTCGTGCGGGCGACCTGCCCGAGCCGTTCGGCGCCGGCGTGCAACGTCTGGTTGGCGAGCAAGAGGTCGTCGCCGAGACGGGCCGCGGCCATGCCCTCCAGCTCGCGCGGCGTCGCGCAGCAGAAGCCGGTGTGGCCGAGCGCATGGAGGTGGCGAGCCAACGAGGTCGACTTCCACGCCTTGACGTGGGGTCGCAGCTTCGTGCCCGGCCATGCCTCGCCCATCGTGCGGACGTTGTGCTCGAAGGCATCGCGCTCGACGAGCAGGGTGGGAGTCGTCAGATCGTGAATGCTCACAGGGGCGCAGGTTGGCACATCGGGCACACGTCGATCCTGCGACCGCCCACGTCGAGCGCGATCGTCGGCGCGCCGCAGTTGCCGCAGACGTCGTGGTGGTACACGTGCAGAGGATCGGCGAGCGTGTTCGTGACGATGCGGTTGCGGCGCACGCCGTCGCGCAGCCACCGCGCCAGCGTGTCCCACATCGCCTCGACGGTCGCGCGGTCGAGCTGGTCACCGGGCGTGGCGGGATGGATCCCGAGCACGTACAGCACCTCGGCGCGGAACACGTTGCCGATGCCGGCGATGACCGACTGGTCGAGCAGCAGCGCTCCGATCGGCTTGGACGAGCGCAGCACCGCGTCGACGAACCGGTCGCGATCGGCACCTCGCCGGAGCGGATCGGGTCCGAGCGTGGCGATCACGCGCTTGGCCTCGAGCGGGTCGACGATGCGGCACACGGTCGGCCCGCGGAGGTCCCACGTCGCGGTCGGTCCTTCGATGCGGAGGCGGACGATCCCGACCGGATCCTGGGGTGGCGACGGCTGCCGACCGAACTTGCCGATGAGTCCGAGGTGGACGTGGAGGATGTCGCCCGAGTCGAATCGTGTGAACAGGTGCTTGCCGTACGCGTCGACCCGTTCGATGACGTGACCGTCGAGGAGCGCGGCGCTCTCGACGAACCGTCCCTGCGGCGACGACACGATGACCTTGTGACCGCGCAGGTCCTTCCGTTGATCGCGCGCGAGCCGGTGCAGGGTGTGGCCCTCGGGCAATGCGTCAGTCCTGCCTGAGTCGCGACTCGATCACGTCGACCTTGTGGTGCAATGCGTCCACCGAGCCGGGGCGGTGGTCGATCTTGATGACGAGGCTGACGCGCGGTGCGACCTCGGCCACCTTGTCGACGCATTGCTTGATGAGGCCCATCACGTCGTCCCACTCGCCCTCGACGTTGGTGAACATGGCGTTGGTCTCGTTCGGCAGTCCGGACTCCCGAACGATCCGAACCGCATCCACGACCGAGGCGCTGACCGACTCCCCGACCCCCAACGGTGTGATCGAAAACGCAGCAATCATGCGGCGATCGTCCCACGCGGCACCCGTCGCACGTGCAACCGGTCGCGAAACGACGGGCGGTCTCGAACGGGGGCTGCGTCGGCCGTGCGATCACCGGCGACGCTGGCAATGTCGCCGAGGGAAGCGCCAGCGACGAGGCGACAGCACCAACGACCGAGCCCGTACGGGCGAGTTGGTGTCGGGATTCAGTGCCGGCGGCGAGATTCGAACTCGCACTACCCGGGACCTAAACCCGGTCTCTCTGCCAGTTGGAGTACGCCGGCGGGCGGGGACTCGACCGTACCGCCGCTACCCTCTCGCCCCATGACGCTCGATCCCTCGATGCTCCGCGAGATCGCCCAGGCCGGTGGCTTCGGTGATCCGCAGAACGAAGTCTTCAATCGCCTCCTGCGCAACCGCATCGTCTTCCTCGGCACCGAGGTCGACGACGCCATCGCCAACCTCATCACGGCGCAGTTGCTCTACCTCGAAGGCGACGATCCCGACAAGGAGATCTGGCTCTACATCAACTCGCCCGGCGGGTCCGTCACGGCCGGCATGGCCATCTACGACACCATGCAGTTCGTCCAACCCGAGGTCGGCACCATCTGCATGGGTCTTGCCGCGTCGATGGGCCAGTTCCTGCTGTGCGCCGGCGCGCAGGGAAAGCGTTACTCGCTGCCGCACGCTCGGATCATGATGCATCAGCCCTCCGGCGGCATCCGGGGACAGGCGAGCGACATCGCGATCCAGGCCGAGCAGATGATCTACATCAAGCGGCTCATGGCCGAGCGCATCGCGTTCCACACGGGCCAAGCGGTCGAGCAGATCGAGGCCGACTCCGATCGCGACCGCTGGTTCAAGCCGGATGAAGCCGAGACCTACGGCATCATCGACCGCGTGATCGTGCGCCGCGGCGAGATGCCCGAGACCTGAGGTCCGCGGGCGGCCTGATCAACGGCCGACGAATTCCTGGGCGACATAGGTGAGTCCGTTTGCGCCGACCGCGACACCCACGCCGACCTGATCGAACGCGCCCGACAACATGTTCGCCCGGTGGGGCGGGGACGCCTCCATCGCGGCCTGCACCTGGTCGACACTGCTGCCGTAGCCGACGTTCTCGCCGAGGGTCGTCCATCCGGGCTGGATCCCGCTCGCGAGGTCGGAGTGGTAGATCGACCCCGCGTTGGCCATCGCGATCGCCTGGAACTGTGCCTTGCCCGCCGCGTCACTGGCCTCGACGAGGGGTGGCAGTCCGTTCGCGGCGCGGAACTGGTTGACCAGTGCAACGGCGTGCACCCGGTCGGGAGACTCGGGGCTGACGGCCGGCTGCGATTGTGGGGCCGGTGGCACGCAGGCCGATGCACTGGCCGTGAGGATGGCGACGCCCACGATGGCGAACAGGGCGCGCCGAAGTCGACGCGGCTTCGTGTCCATTTCCGAACTCCTCGGGACCAGAACCTAGAGAGACGGTTCGTGGAATGCGTTCCATTTGGCCGATACGGCCGGGTCAAATAGGTCTGTCTGATCGAGCAGGTTGCGGTTGTGTTACCACTCTTGCGGCGGATGGACAAGTATCAGCAGCGATCGCCCTCTTCGAGAAGGGCAGTCCGCAGTCAGCTACCGGTGGGCACCGAGCCTGGTGACCCCGAGTCGAGATCGATCCCGCAGTGCGTCGACGCGAAGTTGTGCACGGCCGCGCTGGCGTCCGTGACCCGCTGCGCGTCGGCGGTGAAGTCGGGTGCGGCCGTGTTGTCCGACGCCGGATCCAGTGCGGTGACGACTCGGGAACCGACGTCGACCAGCACCTGCACGTCGTTGTGGATCTCCGACGGCGCAGCCTGCTCGAGCTGCTTCAACCGATCGACCCCGCGCTGCAGCTGATCCCTGGCCGTCGCGAGGTTGGTGGGGTCGTACCGGTTGAAGACGTCCAGGGGATTGTCGCCGGAGCGCAGCGAATCGCAGAACGCCTGGGTGCTGCCGCCGCTGCCGCCACTGCTGCACGCCGAACCGAGCATCGCCGCGAGCACGAGCGTGGCGGCGACGGCGACTCTCATCGGCTCAGTGTCACACCCCCTCGGTATGGTCCGATGTCATGGTGAAAGGGGCCACACGAACAGGCGCCGTCGTGCGCGTTGTCCCCTTCGGCGCGCCGGCGGTCGAAGCCCTGGCCGATGCGGTGTCGGCCGTCAAGCGCGACGACCCGCTCGCGCCTGTCACCGTCGTCGTTCCGTCCGCTTTGGTCGGGCTGACCATTCGTCGACGGCTCGCGACGACCGGCGGCGTGGTTGCGCTCGACACGTTGGTGCTTCCGGGATTGGCTGCTCGCTTGGCGGGCAAGCGGTTGGCGACCGACGGCCGGCATCCGCTCAGTCCGTTGCAGCGCGCCGCGCTGGCGCGCACCGTGCTCGTGCACGAACGGGCGCGCCTCACGGGCGCCGTCGATCATCCGGCAACGGTTGACGCGCTGCTACGTACGTTCGACGACCTGCGACCGCTCGACGCGGCCGCGCTCGCGCAACTCGCGGCCTCCGGCTCGCGCGCGGCCGAGGTCGTCGACCTGTTTCGCTCGTACCGGCGTGCGGCCAAGGACTGGCTCGACGATCACGACGTCACCGAGCTCGCCGTCGACGCGCTCGTCGCCCATGACGCGGTGATCGACGAGATCGGTGCGGTGGTGCTGTACGTGCCGCGCCGCCTCGAAGCTGCCGATGTGGCGCTGCTCGGGGCGATCCACGAACACCACGTGCTGTATGCAGTCATCGGTGTCGCGGGGCGCGAACGGGCCGACGAGCCGCAAGCGCGAATGCTCGAGCAGCTGGCCGGCATCGGGATGATGACGCCGACGAGTGTCGACGGCGGCGCGCCTGATGCGATCCCCGCGCTTGCATCGACCATCGTTCGCGCTGCTGACCCCGGTGAGGAAGCTCGCGTCGCCACCCGGCGGGTCGTCGAACGCATCGCTGCGGGCGTCGCCCTCGATCGCATGGCAATCGTTTCGAGGGTGCAGTCGCCATACACCCTGCTGGTCCACGAGGAACTGGCCGCCGCCGGCATCCCGCACAGCGCACCGGCGGCCATGCAGCTCTGCCAGAGCATCACGGGTCGGGTGCTGCTCGGGCTCTTGCAATGGCCTGCCAACGGTCATCGGCGCGACGACCTCATGCGCGTGCTGCGCGGCGCGCCGGTCCGCGACCCCGCTGGTGGGCGTGCCCGTCCTGACCGGTGGGACCGTGTGGCGCGCGACGCCGGCGTCGTGCTCGGTCTCGGCCAATGGCGGCAGCGGCTCGGCGCGGCCCGAGACGAGGCGGTCGAACGTATGGTGCGGGCGGGAGGGGCGCGGGGCGAACCGGGCGCGCTGACGCTGCCGCTCGCGACGGGCCACGACGACCAGGCAACCGGCACGGATTCAGGCGGCCGCACTGGCGCCCTCCAACGGCGTGTCAGCGAGCTCGACGCGCTGCTGGTCTTCGTCGAGCGGCTGGCGAGTGACAGCGATCCCGGCGACAAGCGGTCGTGGAGCGCCTTGAGTCGTTGGGCCTTGCGGCTGCTCCACCTCTACCTCGGAGGCGATGGAGTCGCTGCCGGTTGGCCCGACGGTGAGCAGCGATCCCGAGCCGCGATCGTCGAACTGCTCGAAGGGTTGGCGACCCTCGACGAGATCGAACCGCTGCCAGGGCCGCAATCGTTCCGTCGTGTGGTCGAGCACGAGCTGTCGAAGCCCGCTGGTCGCGTGGGCACCTTCGGGCAGGGCGTGTTCGTCGGTCGACTGTCCGAGACCGCCGGCGCAGATCTCGACGAGGTCATCGTTCTCGGCTGTTCCGAAGGCTCGTTCCCACCTCACGCCGCCGACGATCCGCTGTTGCCCGACCACGATCGACGCCCTGCGGGCCCTGCACTCCGCCGGCGCGGCATGACCGCGGGGGAGGAGGAGCGCGACGTGCTCGCGGTCATGGCGGTCGCGGGGGACGCGTGCACACTCACGTTTCCGGTCGCCGACCCACGCGAGCAACGCACACGCCAGCCTGCACCGTTCGTGCTCGAGCAGTGCTCGTCGTTGCTCGGCGAGCGCGTCGACACAGACGACGTCGCCCGATTGCGCGACGACGACCGCGCCTCGTCGTGGTTCGTCGACCTCCCGTCGTTCGAGTGGTGGTTGGCCGGCGGCGGCGCGCCGGCGACTCCCACCGAGCTCGACGTGAGCGAACTGGTCCGTGCGCGCGCCGCTCACCAGCCGCTCGACCAGCTCCCGGTCGTGGGCGCGGCCGGGCTCCGTCGCGGACTCGAGGCGGCCACGGCGCGGATCACGGGCGCGTTCGGCGAGTGGTCAGGGTCGGTCGGACGCTGGGACGAGCTGGCGGACGACCTCCAACATCCGCGCTCGGCGACGTCATTGCAGCTGTGGGCAACGTGTCCGTTCCGGTACTTCCTCAGCCACGTGCTCGATCTCGATGGCCTCGAGGATCCGGGCGAGGCCGAGACCATCAGCCCGGCGGATCGGGGAACGCTGGTGCACGCCGTGCTCGAGCAGTACTTCCGCTCGCGCATCGACGGCGAGCCCCGCGCCATCGACGACATCGCTGCCGACCTGGAAGCCCACTTCCGCCGCGCAAGGCCGAACGGGTCGACCCCTGCTGTGGGACGCCGAATGGCGAGCGCTGCGTCGCCACTTGCACCACGTCCTCGCCGTCGGCGACATCGATCCGCGGCTCGCCGGCGTCGAGCCGGTGGCCGTCGAATACCGGTTCGGCCTCACCGATAGCGATGACGACGAGCCGGTCGAGCCGGTCGCGGTCGACATCGGCAACGACCGACAGGTGCGCTTTCGCGGCATGGTCGATCGCATCGACCGCTCGGCGGACGGCCGCCGGCTCGTCATCCTCGACTACAAGACCGGATCGTCCGCGGGGTATGCGGTGCTCGACCGGGGCCACGCCGAACACGACATCGTGGCGAGGGGCACGCTGCTGCAGCTGCCGATCTATGCCGCTGCGGCGCGCGCTGCGTATCCCGACGCCGCGGCTGTCGACGCGTACTACTGGTTCATCGGACAGCGGGGCGTCATCCAGTTGCTCGGCGGCCCGATCGACGCGGCCGCCCGAGACAGGTTCGGCGTGGTCATGCGCACGATCGCGCAGGGCATCGAAGAGGGCGTGTTCCCGGCGCGGCCCGGCGACGAGGAATGGCGACCGGCGATCGGCCAGACGCATCACAACTGCGCGTACTGCCCGTACGACAGGCTCTGTCCGGCGGGTCGAGGCGAGCAGTGGGTCGCGTTGCGCGAGCGCGCCGAGTTGCGCGACTACGTCGAGCTCGCGGAAGCGGTCACGGTCGCCGACGATGTCGTCGGCGCGGACGTCGAGCAATGAGCGCGGACGGCGAGCGATGAGCGCGCTCACCTCCGAACCGCCGCTGCTCGAGATCGACCACGACAGCCGGGCCCGAATCCGCGACGACCTTCATCGCAACCTCTTCGTCGAGGCGGGCGCGGGCACGGGCAAGACGCGCGTGCTCGTCGACCGTGTGGTCCGCCTCGTTGCCACCGGCACCGTGCGCGAGATCGGCAATCTGGTCGCGATCACGTTCACCGAGGCGGCGGCCGCCGAGCTACGAGACCGCGTGCGACGAGCGCTCGAGCTCGCGGCGATCGATCACCGGCTGCCGGCCGATGAGCGCGCCCGTTGCGGTCTCGCCCGCGAGCGGCTCGACACCGCCACGATCACGACGCTGCACGGGTTCGCGCACCGAGTGCTGGCCGAGTACCCGCTCGACGCGGGCCTCCCCCCGGCGTTCGAGGTCGAAGACGACGTGCAGGCGCGGGTTCGGTTCAACGAACGATGGAAGCAATTCCGCGACGAGCTGTTCGCCGACTCTACGTTTGCCCGCGACTTGCTGGTCGCGCACGCGTTGGAGCTGCGACCCGACGCGCTGCGCGACCTCGCCAAGCTCCTCCACGATCGATGGGATCAGCTCGTCGGCATCGATTTTCCGGTACCACCGCTCCCGGACGTCGACCCCGTCCCGATCGTCGCCGCGATCGACGAGGCCGTCCGGGTGGCGGGGGCACATGCAGACGTCGAAGACGACACCCTTGCCGAGGCGGTCCGGTGGTGGGTTCAGCTGCGGGACCTGCTCGACGACGGGGTGACGGCCCGTGACGAGCTCGAGGTCGTCCACGTCCTGGCCGGTCAACAACGCCTCTCATCGCCAGGCAACAAGGGAAAGAGGGAGGTCTGGGGCGACGCCAAGCCGCCGACGATCAAGGCGCTGTCGTCCGCCGTCGAAGCCACCACGTCGTTGTTGCACGGACTCCGTACGGCGGTGATCGAGCGGCTGATGCCGCGCCTCGCGTCGTTCACCCTCGACGGCGTCGATCAGCGCAAACGAGACGGTCGACTCGAGTTCCACGACCTGCTCGTCCACGCACGAGACCTGCTCCGATCGAACGCCGCCGTGCGCACTGCGTTGTCATCGCGGATCGATGTCATCCTCATCGACGAGTTCCAGGACACCGATCCGCTGCAACTCGACATCGCGTTCGCACTGGCGGCCGAGGATCCCGCCGAGGATCCACCGCCGTGGGAAGAGGCGGAGCTGCAGCCGGGCAAGGTCCTGCTCGTCGGCGACCCCAAGCAGTCGATCTACGGCTTCCGCGGCGCCGACATCTCGCTCTGGGACCGCACGAAGCGCTTGTTCCCCGACGGGGTCGAACGCCTCGACCAGAACTTCCGAACGATCGCACCGTTGCTCGAGTGGGTGAACCGCGTGTTCCGTGCCGTGATCGCCGACGGTGCCGAAGGTGTGCAACCGCGCTACGAGGAGCTCGCCCCGTTCCGACCCGACGTCCGCGACGCACCCGCAGTCGTGGTCGTCGGTTCGCGCGTGCCCGAGGCGCGCGCCATCGAGTTGCGCGAGCAGGAAGCCGAAGACCTGGCGCGCCTGATCGTCACGATGAAGGTCGAGGCGTGGCCGGTCTTCGACGAACGATTGACCGATGGTTGGCGACCGACGCGGTTCGACGACATCGCGATCCTCGTCCCGACCCGAACGCCGTTGCGTCAGCTCGAGCGATCGCTCGATCGCCTCGACGTCCCCTATCGCATCGAGAGTCGTTCGCTCGTCTGGGCGACCGATGCCGTACGTGAGGTGCTGTCGATCCTGTCAGCCATCGACGACCCGGACGACCGGGTCGCCATCGTGGCTGCGTTGCGCTCGCCGGGCTTCGCGTGCTCCGACATCGACCTGCTCGAGTGGACGCGGGCAGGTGGTCGGTGGGACCACCAGGCCGCTCGGCCCGACGACATCCCCGACGATCATCCGGTCGCGGACGGCATGGCGGCCCTGGCGAGCTACCACGACCTGCGCAGCGATCTGCCGGTCAACGTGCTCGTCGAGCGCGTCGTGCGCGAGCGCAGGCTGATCGAGCTCACCTTCGTGCAGCGTCGCCCCCGCGATCACTGGCGCAGGCTGCGGTTCGTGATCGACCAGGCCCGGGCGTTCGTCGAAGCGGGCGGCGCTTCTCTCGGCGACTTCGTCGCGTGGGCTCAGCTGCAGACCGACGAGAACGCAGCAGTGGTCGAAGCGCCCGCGCCCGAGCCGGACGACGATGCGGTGCGCATCCTCACGATCCACGGGTCGAAGGGTCTCGAGTTCCCGATCGTGGTGCTGGCCGGCTTGAGCTCGCGGCCGAAGGCATCAGGCCCGTCCGTGCTGTACGGCGACCGGAGGCCGGAGGTCGCGGTCGGTCGGCAGAGCGCCCGCTTCGCCACGCCCGGCTACGGAGCGCTCGCGGGTGCCGCCTCCGACGCCGACGAGCACGAGGCCAAGCGTCTGCTGTACGTCGCCGCGACACGTGCGCGCGCGACCACCTCGTGATCAGCCTCCATCACGCCGCGAAGGGTTCGTCGGCCCAGAGCGCGGCGGCCGCGCTGTGGAGCGCGAGTCGCGACGCTGCCGCGGGCTGGTGGCGAGAGGCGGCAATGGGCGATCAGCTCACGCTGCCGGTCGATGCCGCGACCCATGGGCTCGAGCCGATGACCGTCGACGAACGCGCGGCGTGGCTCGGCGCGCGTGACGAGTTGCTGGCGGCCGCGGCGCGCCGGCGGGTGTGGGCGGCGACCGCGCTCGCGCGCGAGTCCGGCGAGGCCGACGATCTCGAGCCAACCGATCCGGTCGATGCGACCGCCGGGGACGAGGGCGAGCCCGGTGTGCCGCGCCCGGCGTTGCACCGAGGAGGCACCGCGCTCGGCCGCGCCGTGCACGCTGTGCTTCAGTCGGTCGACTTCGATGATCCGAGCGATGTGCCGCTGCTCGCAGCCGTCGAGGCGGCACGCGAGGGCCTCACCGCGAAGGATGACGCCGACGAAGTGGCGCGGCGCGCGGCGGGCGCGCTCGAGTCGGTCGTCATCGGCGAGGCGCGGGCCGCGCCGCGCGGCAAGCGATGGCGCGAGTTGTATGTCGCCGCGCCCGCAGGTCCGAGCGCGGTCCGGGTCGGAGGCGCCCCGCTGGTCGAGGGCTACGTCGACCTGCTGTTCGAAGACGGGCGCGGTGAGCTCGTCGTCGTCGACTACAAGACCGACCGTGCCACGACGCCCGAGGCTGCGGCCGAGGTCGGCGCGCGGTACAGGCTGCAGGCCGGCGCGTACGCGCTCGCCGTCGGCCAAGTTCTCGGACGCCCCGTTGCGCGCGCCGTGTTGGTCTTCTGCGGACGAGACCGCGCCGTCGAGTATCAGATCGAAGACCTGCCGGGCGCGGTCGACGAGGCGCGCGCCATCGCGACCGGATCAGCGGCGGCGGGCTGACTCGGCCGCGGCGCGCAGCTCGGTGACTGCGTGCTCGAGTCCCTTCGGGTCCCGGAACAACGCACTTCCGGCGACGATGACGTTGGCACCGGCTTCGATGGCGCCGCCCACGGTCGTGGTGTCGAGCCCACCGTCCACCTCGACGTCGACGTCGTAGCCCGACGCATCGATCATCGCTCGCACCTCGGCGATCTTCGGCTCCATCGTGGCGATGTAGTGCTGGCCGCCGAAGCCGGGGTTGACGGTCATCACGAGCACGAGATCGACGAGATCGAGCACGTGCGCGACGGCCGACGCCGAAGTCGACGGATTGAGGGCGACGCCCGCCGCCGCGCCCGCGTCACGGACATGAGAGAGCGTTCGGTGCAGGTGGATCGTCGATTCCGCGTGCACGATCAGTCGCTCGCAACCGGCCTCGACCCACCGTTCCACGAGCAGGTCCGGGGTCTCCACCATGAGATGGGCCTCGAATGGGATGGACGCGTGGGGGCGACAGGCCGCGACCAGGTCAGGGCCGAACGTGAGGTTGGGAACGAACTGGCCGTCCATGACATCCCACTGGATGAGGTCGACACCGGCCTTCTCGAGCGCGGCGCACTCCTCGCCGAGGCGGGCGAAGTCAGCAGGGAGCACCGACGGTGCGATGCGGATCGGGCGAGTGGGCATCCCGTCCGACGATAATGTCGCCGCCCGTCATGACAACCGTTCTCAGTGCCCGTTCCCTCCTCGCCGGCGCCGGCGACGCGCTGCTGGTCGAGCGCCGCCCGCTCGAGCTCGACGAGCTCGCCGCCCTCGCCGAGCTGCCGCCGGAGTCGACGCCCTCGCTCGCCGCGCTCGCCCATGAGGTGCGCCTGGCGTGGTGCGGTCCCGAAGTCGAGGTGGAGGGAATTCTGTCGGCGAAGACCGGCGGTTGCCCGGAGGACTGCCACTTCTGTTCGCAGTCCTCGAAGTTCGACACGCCGGTCAAGGCCACGCCGTTCCTCGATGCCGACGAGATCCTCGCGGCGGCCGAGGAGACCAAAGCGCTCGGCGCGAGCGAGTTCTGCATCGTGCTCGCCGTGCGGGGGCCGAATCCCATCGTGATGGACCAGCTCGTCCGCATCGCGCCGCTGGTGCGCGAGCGCACGGGACTGAATGTGGCCGTCTCCGCGGGCATCCTCACCCGCGGTCAGGGCGAGCGACTCGCGGCCGCGGGCGTACACCGGTACAACCACAACCTCGAGACCGCACGTTCGTTCTTCGGTGAGATCGTCACGACCCACACGTGGCAGGAGCGGTTCGAGACCTGTGAGCTCGTGCGCGAGCTCGGCATGGAGCTGTGTTGCGGCGTGCTCCTCGGCATGGGTGAGTCCGACACGCAACGCCTCGAGCTCATCGGCCAGCTGCGCGAGGTGTCACCGGCCGAGGTGCCGATCAATTTCCTGAACCCTCGCCCCGGGACCCCTCTCGGTGACCGCCCGCTGGTGCAACCGCTCGAAGCCATCCGGTGGATCGCGCTGTTCCGGCTCGGGCTGCCCGACGTGATCCTGCGCTACGCGGGCGGGCGAGAGGTGACGCTGCGAGAGCTCCAGTCGCTCGGCATGACGGCCGGTATCAACGCGCTCATCGTCGGCAACTACCTCACGACGCTTGGACGCAGCCCTGACGACGACCTCCAGATGCTCGACGACCTCCGTATGCCGATCGGGGTGCTCTCCAAGGTCCTGTGACAGCACTCACGGGTTACTGCGTCGGCTGTGGCCGCCCCATCGGCGAGTGCGACGGCAACTGCCGGCGGCCTCTGGATCCGGCTCGGTTCTGCCCGACCTGCGGCCGGCGCATGACGGTCCTGGTGACCCCGACGAGGGCAGAGGCCCGGTGCCGCGACCACGGGGCGGTCGCCCAAGATCCTGAAGAAACCTGAACCACCGTGCGTCGCCCGCGACGGAGGACAATGGAGCGTGGCCGGTCAGCAGCGCAGCGGTGGGCCGAAGGACGAGCTCGCCCGTGTCGCCGTCGTCGAGGACGACGACCCGCTGCGCCAAGTGGTCACCGATGTCCTCGAAAGCGCCGGCTTCCGCGTCGCGCCCTGGGGATCCGCGGCGGATGCGCTGCAGGAGCTGGAGAGGTTCCGGCCCGACCTGACGCTCATCGACATCGAGCTCGGCGAGGGCATCGACGGTTTCGGTCTGGCCGAGCTGATCCGGGCGCGCTTCGACGTGCCGTTCGTCTTCCTGACCGCGTCGGACGGACTCGGCAACCGGCTCCGCGGGTTCGAGCTGGGCGCCGACGACTACATCGTGAAGCCGTTCGCCGTACCCGAGCTCGTGGCCCGCGTGACCGCGGTGCTGCGGCGAGCGGGACGGCTGACATCGCCGACGATCGAGGTCTACGACATCATCATCGATGAGATGCGTCGAGAGGTCACCCGCGACGGTGTCGATCTCGCGCTGACTTCGTTGGAGTTCGACATCCTCGCGATGCTCGCCCGTCATCGCGGCACGCCCGTCAGCAAGCGGCGGTTGCTCGCGCTCGTGTGGGGGTTCGGCGATCTGGATCCGAACCTCGTCGAGGTCCACGTCAGTGCCCTGCGTCGCAAGCTCGAAGAGCACGGGCCGAGGGTGATCTACACCGAGCGCAGTCTCGGCTACGTGATCCGTGCCTGAGCGGGCGAGGGGCTTCGGCACGCTCGGCGAGCCCGAGCGGCTCCGAGGCGTGCGCGAGCTGCTGGCGCTCGGCGTCTGTGTGCTCATCGTCCTGATCGTGCGTGTGATCGACGACGCGGTCAGCGGCGTCAGCCTCGGCGTCTTCTACATCATCCCCGTAGCCGTCGCCGCGATCCTCTGTAGCGGCATCGCGGCGAGCGCGCTCGCAGTGATTGCCGCCGTGCTGTGGAGCCTCGGTGACACAGGTTCGTCGTTCGGCGTCGTCGCCACGAACTCGATCTTCCGATCGGCGATCCTCCTGTTCATCGTGTACCTGTTGCGAGCTCTCCGTGACGCGGCACGTCATGCGCGCGAGTCCGAGCGACGATCGCAGGAGTTCCTCGCGTTCATCGCGCATCAGTTGCGCACGCCGACGGCCACGGCCGGCGCTACCGCGCAGGCGCTGCTCGCCGAAGGAGCGGACGAGGCGCACGAGGAGGCGTACCTGCGAATCTCACGCGAGACGCATCGGATCGGACAACTCGTGTCCGCGACGTTGCGTTATGTCCGTCTCGAGCAGGATCCGCATCCACGTGCGCCGACCGATCTCGCCGTGCTCTGCACCGACGAGATCGAACGCCAGCGTGCGCTCGCACCTGATCTGCAGTTCGAGGTGAATCTTCTGGACGGCGCGCCGCTCAAAGCGCGAGTGAGTGGCGAAGGGGTGACCGAAGCGTTGAGCTGCCTGCTCGACAACGCTCGCCGTCATGCGAAGAACGAGGTCGCGCTCACTGCGGCGTCGCAAGGCAGTGTCGCCGTGATCACCGTCAACGACGACGGCCCGGGACTGGCCGACGATTCAGTGGACCGAGCGTTCGCACCCTTCGTCGCACTCGACGGCCAAGGCGGAACCGGTCTCGGCCTCGCCATCGCTCGCCGGCTGGTGCAGGCAAGCGGCGGAACGATCGATTACTGCTCCGAGGGCTTCACCCTGCGGTTCCCGCTGCTCGCGCGGTGAGGCGGACGGTGGCGCCCCCCCGTTCGAAAGGCGCCACCGGGGATGACAGTCCGTGCCTGCAGGTTCGGCGGTCCACGCCGGCACGTGAAGCAAGCTTCAGCAAGTCTCAGGGACGTACGTGGCCACGAACGAGTCGAGCGCGACGGCCCAGCTGTCCCAGTACGGACGAGCGGAGTCGGCGGCGATCGCGGCGATGAGCTGCGCGCGAAACGCGTCCCAGTC
Source organism: uncultured Acidimicrobiia bacterium (assembly GCA_963721305.1). Lineage (GTDB taxonomy): Bacteria > Actinomycetota > Acidimicrobiia > Acidimicrobiales > JACDCH01 > DATAES01. The sequence continues at coordinate 388,532 of CAVRIR010000005.1, read as the reverse complement.
CAACCCGAGCCGCTCGACCAGCACGATCGCCATCGCGAGCGCGCGGCCCTGCCACGGTTCGTCGAACGTCAACTCGCCGTTCGAGCGCGGAAGGTTCGGGTCGGCCAGCGCGGTCGCACGGACGCCGTCCTCGTGCGTGGTCGAAGGCCCCGGTTTCACAGGACGGCGACGCCGATCATCGAGTCGCGGCTCACGATCGCGGCGAGTTCGTCCTCGCTCAGCCGCTCCGTACCGTGGGGTTGCATCGGCAGCACGAGGTAGCGCACTTCGGCGGACGAGTCCCACACCCGGATCTCGACGTCATCGTCGATCGGGCAGCCCATCTCCGCCAGCAGCACCCGCGGTTCGCGCACCATGCGCGCGCGATAGGGCGGCGACTTGTACCACCGCGGCGGCAGGCCGAGAACCGGCCACGGGTAGCAGGAGCACAACGTGCACACGACGACGTTGTGGACGTCGGTCGTGTTCTCGACCACGACCATGTGATCGCCCTCCGGGCCGCCGAACCCGAGCTCGGCGATTGCTGCCGTGCCGTCGGCGAGGAGGCGCCGCTTGTACTCGGGATCGGCCCACGCGCGTGCGACGACCCTCGCCCCGTTCATGGGACCGAGCTCGTGCTCGTACTGCTCGACGACCTCATCGAGCATCTCGGTGTCGATGATGCCCTTCTCGACCAGCAGCGCCTCGAGTGCGGCAACCCTGTCCTCGATCGGGCTGGTCGGACGGGGATGGTGGTGGGTATCGCTCTCAGCGCTCATCGGCAGGCTCCAGGTAGCTGTCCCACAGGTCGACATGGACGGGATCGCCGGGCTCGCCCCACAGCTCCTGTGCGTCGAAGCGGATGCTGTACGTCGGCTCGTTCCGTTTGCCGGCGGAGTGCGCCTCGATGTCGGGCACGGACGCGACGACGTCGATCCGCAGGATCGTGCCAACGTGACCGCGCACGTAGCGCGGGCAACGGGTGTGACCGGGCGGGTGCACGTTGCTGACGAGGATCTGGTCGCCCACCGCGAACCGAGGCTCGAGTTGGTCGGATCCCGGATCGGCAACACCGATGCCCCGATCTTCACCGGCGAGCGGGAACGCGCCGCCCGCGCGCGCCTCGAGCTCGTCACGTGTGAGCACGCCGGCCTCGACCATGCGCGTCGCCACGCCGGTGATCCAGTGCTCGTAGTACGACGAGCTGAGGTAGTGCGCCGCGTCCATCCGCTCGATCGAGTGGCGGAACTGACCCCCGTTGCTGACGCCGGACAGGAACGCACCGAACGTGATGACGGTGGCGCGCCGTTCCCACGGCTCGTGGAAGACCGGCTCGTCGGGCTCGACGTCGATCCGACCGAATCCCTGCATGCCACCGAGGTCGTGCACGCCGTCCACCTGCCCATTCGATCACAACGGCCGGTAACGCACCGGTTCGGCGCAAGGTCATACGATGACCGACCGAGGTCAGGGAGCGCCCGAACGATCGAGGACAGCGAGCCGCCACGCAACGCCGGCCGTGACGCCGTCGACGCGCGCCTCGAAACCGAGGCGCGGCTGCGAGAGACCGAAGAGGAGCTGCGCTTCCGCGTCGGCCTCGAGGGGCTCGTGACCGCGATGTCGACACGGCTGCTCGGCGTGCACCTCGACGAGCTCCCCGCCGCGGTGCAATCGGGTCTCGGCGACCTGTGCAACTACTTCGGGGTCGATCGCTCGTACGCGCTCAAGGTCGACGAGGACTTCGTCTTCGACTTGAACGTCGAGTGGTGGGCGCCTGACGTGCCGCAGCGGACCACGGCCGTGGTCGATCTGCCGATCGAAGCGCAACGGTTCTGGGTGCGGACGCTGCGCTCCGGCAGGGTCGTGCACCTTCCCGACGTCGCCGCCTCCGGCGACGACGCCCCGGGAGTCGTCGCGGCGCTCGAGCACGACGGCGTGCAGTCCATCCTCTTCCTGCCGCTGCTGGCGCGCGGTAACACCGTCGGCTTCTTGGGCTTCGAGGCCCGCCGTGAGCGTTGCTCGTGGTCGGACGAGTCGATCGCGCTCATGCGGACTGTCGGTGAGCTGTTCGTGAGCGCGGTCGAGCGCAGCCGCGCCGAGCAGGCGGTCCAGATGACGGCGCGCGAGCTCGAGCAGCGCAACGAGGAGCTCGAACGCTCGAACCGCGAGCTCGAGCAGTTCGCATCCATCGTTTCGCACGACTTGAAGTCGCCCCTTCAGGTCGTGCGTGGCTTCATCGAGCTCCTGGCGCGCGAGGTGGCCGACACGGATTCCACCGAGATCCACACCTACATCGGTGCGGCGCTCCGCGGTGCCGAGCGGATGGACCGGCTCATCGACGACCTGCTCGCGTACTCCCGAGTTGGTCAGCGCCCGACGAACTTCCTGCCGATCGACCTCAACCAGGTCGTCGACGATGTCCTCGCCGACAACGCCGCGCAGATTCGCGAAGCAGACACGACGGTGTCGGTCGACGCATTACCGACGGTCGAGGGCGACTACACGCAGCTGCGGCAGCTGGTGCAGAACCTGATCAACAACGCGGTCAAGTTCCGTCGCCTCGACGGCCTCCCCGAGGTGCGCCTCAGCGGCAAGGACGACGGCGACCGGTGGACCATCCGCCTCGAGGACAACGGCATCGGGATCGAGCGCCGCTACCGCGAGGAGATCTTCGACATGTTCAGCCGGGTGCATCAGGTCGATCGACCCGGGAGCGGCATCGGTCTCGCCGTGTGCGCTCGTGTCGTCGCCAATCACAACGGACACATCTGGGTGGAGGATGGGCGGGAGGGCGGCAGCGCGTTCTGCTTCACGCTGTCGAAGCGCCCCGACGCGACGCCGGACGCGTGACTCGCTCAGCTCACCGCGTCCGCGAGCCACCGCTGGAACGCGGCGACACCTTCCTCGTGGCGCGGACTGAGCAGACCTGACTCGTACGCGCCGCTGTCGAGATTGCGTTGGACGGCTTCACAGATGGCGGCGTCCTCCGCGAGCGTCGTCCCGCTCAAGCGGACCGTCTCCGCGTTCGCCGGTGAGCCAGGGTCAGCGAACGCGAACGAGTACCGCACCCGTGTGCGCGCCGGTCCGAGCGAGTCGTAGCGCTCGACGTTCATGCCGTCGGCGTACAGGTTGACGGCAAGGTTCGGCCAGCGCCACAACCACCGGCCCAGGTTCAGTGCGCCGTCGCGCGCCGGCGCCGAGTGCTGCACCCAACGGCAGTGCTCGTCGACGTCGACCTGGTAGCGCTTCGTGTCAACCTCCTTGTTGAGCGCAGGGTGGACCAGCGGGATGTGGTAGCCCTCGAGGTAGTTGTCCGCGTAGGTCTTCCAGTTGCACTCGAGCTCGTGGTCGCGCTCGTCGGTCGGCACGAATGACTCGATGGGATAGGCCGCGCACGCGTCGACGAACGTGCCGAGCGACTCGAGCAGGGGGCGTGCGGTGCCGTCCAGATCGAGATTCACGAACACGAGACCACGCCAGGCGTCGACCTTCAGCGGCACCAACCCGAACGCATCGCAGTCGACCTCGGCGCCGAAGTCGCGGGCCGAGCGCAGCCGCCCGTCGAGCGTGTACGCCCATCCGTGGTACCGGCACACGAGACTCGGGACCCGTCCCCGTCCGTTGTCGACGAGCGGTCCGGCCCGATGGCGGCAGACGTTGTGGTGGGCGCGCAGGCTCCCGTCGTCGTCGACGACGATCAGGATGTTCCAGCCCGCGATGGTGACGGCGAGGTAGTCGCCGTGCTCGGACAACGACGATGCAAACCCCGCGAACAGCCATTCGCGCCCGAACACGGCGCGCCGTTCACGCTCGTGGACCAGCGGGTCGCCGTACCACGCCGCGGGCAACGTCGTCGTCATCCTCCGAGAGGCTAGGAGAGACCGGGCTGGGGGTGTGCAAGGCTCGCCGGTCATGCGGGTCGTCGTCTACGGAGCAGGCGCCATCGGGGGAGTGATCGGCGCCAGGTTGTTCGAGCACGGCCACGACGTCGCGTTGCTCGCGCGCGGAGCGCATCTCGGCGCCATCAAGGCGAACGGTCTGCGCATCGAGTCAGCGGAGGGATCGAGCACGCTCGCCGTTCCCGCCGCCGAACATCCAGCCGAGCTCGACCTCGGTTCGGAAGACGTCGTGGTGCTGGCGATGAAGAGCCAGGGCACCATCGCCGCCCTCGAGGAGCTCGCCGCATGCGCTCCCATCGAGCTTCCCGTCGTCTGCGCGCAAAACGGCGTCGCCAACGAACGGGTCGCGCTGCGCTTCTTCCCCAACGTCTACGGCATGTGCGTCATGTGTCCCACCGGCCATCTCGAGCCCGGTGTGGTCGAGGCGTACTCCTCGCCGATCTCAGGACTCCTCGACGTCGGCTGCTATCCGAGCGGCGTCGATCGCACCGCGGAGGAGATCGCTGCCGCGCTCAGGGCGTCGACGTTCGAGTCCGAGGTGCGGCCGGACATCATGCGCTGGAAGTACCAGAAGCTGCTGCTGAACCTCGGCAACGCTGTCGAGGCCGCGTGCGGTCCCGCCGCTCGTGCCAGCGAGGTCGCTCGCCTCGCGCTGCGTGAAGCGCTCGCCTGCTACGAAGCCGCCGGCATCGAGTTCACGAGCCGCGAGGCGGATGTTGCCCGTCGAGGCAACCTGCTCCAGATGAGCGACGTCGGTGGCCGACCTCGCGGAGGCGGCTCGTCATGGCAGAGCCTGGCCCGCGGGACAGGCTCCATCGAGAGCGACTACCTCAACGGCGAGATCGTGCTCATCGGCCGGCTCCACGACATGCCGACGCCGGTCAACGCGACGCTGCAACAGGTTGCGCGCGACCTCGCCGCGAGCAGGACACCACCCGGGTCCATGTCGCCTGACGAGCTGTTGGCGCTCGTCACCGCGGCATCAGATGGCGGCCCGGTGTAACCGGCAGGTCGATCGTCGACAACATGCCGGGCGGCGCGGCGACGACATCCGGAATCGCGTTCAGGATTCGCATCGCGGTCGACAACACGCCGCCCGTGTTGTGGTCACCGTCCTCGCCCAAGAGCTCGAGATCGACGTTGATGGACGGTGAGCCGGTCAACTCGATGCGGTAGTAGCCCTGCCCGTGACCCATCGGCCATTCCGGGGCGACGTCGTCGTGGACCCGGGTCACGTGTTCGACGACGATGCGTTCCTCGCCACCGACCACGCCGACGACTTCGAAGCGAACGCCCGCCTGCGTTCCCGCGTCGATGGTCCCGAGTCCGATCTCGACGTCGTGGTCGAGCGCAGCCTTCTCGTACCGCTCGCGCACCTCGGACACCTCGACGTCGAGCGCGTCGGCGATCATGTGGATCACGCCACCCCACGCATAGGACAGCACTCCCGGAAAGAGCAGCGGCGGCGTGTGGTCGAGCGGCTTGCCGAACCCCATCGTCTCGAACAGGACCTCGGGCTGGTCGTACGTCGCGTAGTTCAAGATCTCCTTGACCCGAATCGCGTCGACCCGCTCGCAGAACCCCGACAGCACGATCGGCAGCAGGTCGTTGGCGAACCCCGGATCGATGCCGGACGTGAACATCGAGACGCCGCCCGCCATGCACGCCTCCTCGAGGCGCTCGACCATCGCCGGGTCGGCCTTCGGCGGGTGCAGTAGCTGCACGAGCGAGCTCGACACCACGTTCTTGCCGGACTCGAGGATGCGGCAGATGTCCTTCACCGCATCCCACGGCCGAAGGTCGGCCGTCGCGGTGTACGACACCACGTCGGCGTCGAGAGCGAGCAGTGCCTCGGCGTCGTTCGTCGCCGCCACCCCCACCACCGGCAACCCGCACAGCTCGCCGGCGTCACGGCCCGCCTTCGCCTCGCTGTGCACCCACAGCCCGACCAGCTCGAGATCGGGGTGCTGGATGATGCCGTGGAGCGCGCAGGCGCCCACATGGCCGGTGCTCCACTGGATGACGCGGTAGCTCATCCGCCGGAACCTACTGCCGGGGCGCCGAGTCATCTGACGGGTGGCGAGGGAGCGCCGCGAGGGGCGCAGCCCCCGGACACGCAGATCGACGGAGTCGACGTCATCGGGCGGGCAAAAGCGCAGGCCAGTACACTCGTGGGGCCCTTGGTCGGGGCAGCCGAGCACACAGGAGGTGATGAGCATGCACAAGACCGACCCCCCGAGTCGCCGCTTGCAGCCCATCCCTGTGGCTCCCGCCGGCTGACCGACACCTGACGACGCCTGGCGGGCGCCTGTCCTCGAGGAGGTGCCATGCCGCGTCTGAATCCATTGTCCGCTCCGTCCCGCCTGCGCGAGCGCAGGCATCAGCGCAGCCGCCGGCTGCTCGCCAGCCGCGCCGTGGCCGACACACTGGTCTCGGTCGCCGGGCTCGTCGGCCGCCCGGTGCGCAACCCGTCCGGTGCCGAGATCGGCACGGTCAAGGACGTCATCGCCCGCTGGGACGGCGGCGAGTATCCCCCCGTCACCGGCCTCGTGGTGCGCGTCGGCCGCCGGCTGGCCTTCGTGCCGGGCGGACAGATCGAGGAGCTGGCCCATCGCGAGGTGGTGCTGCGCTCGGCCCGGCTCGACCTCGCGGACTTCGCGCGCCGTGTGGGTGAGGTGCTGCTGATCGAGGACGTGATCGATCATCAACTCGTCGACGTCGACGGCGTGCGGGTGATCCGTGCCGCGGATCTCTACGTCGCCAAGGTCGGCACCATCTACCGCTTGGTCGGCGTCGACGTCAGCGTCGGCACGTTGCTGCGCCGGCTCGGTCCGACGCGCTGGCGTGTCCGTCCGACGCCTGAGCGCGTCATCGACTGGGCCGCGATCCAACCGTTCGGTCGACCCGGCAGCCCCATCCGGTTGCGCGAGGGCAACCGGGCATTGCACCGGTTGCGTCCGAGCGAGCTGGCCGACCTGCTCGAGGAGCTGGGTCGGCGCGAGCGCCAGGAGCTGCTCGCCGCGCTCGAGCCGGAGACCGCGGCCGACGCGCTGGAAGAGATGGATGCCGAGGAGCTCGAGTCGTTGCTGCGCGAGTCGGGGGAGGAGCAAGCCGCGGTCCTGCTCGCGGTGATGGAGCCGGACGAAGCGGTCGATGCGCTGCGCGACCTCGAAGAGGACGAGCGCGAGCAGCTCTTGGACATGATGCCGGAGGAGAAGGCGGCCGAGCTCCGCAGCCTCCTCGGCTACGAGGAGCGCACGGCAGGCGGTCTGATGACGAGCTACCTGCTGACGTGTCGTCGCGGCGATTCCGTCGCGGACGTGCGCGCTCGTCTCGCCGAGGACGCGGACCATCAAGCCGACCTGCCCGGCGTACTCGTCGTCGGCGACGACGGCCGGTTGATCGACGACGTCAGTCTGTACGAGCTGTTGGTCGCCGACGGGGCCCGCACGATGAACGACCTGTGCGGCGAGCCGTGGCCGGTGACGGTCACGCCCGACGCGGACCTCGAGGACGTGGTCGATCGGTTCGTCGACGCGCGCGGTTCGTCCCTCGTGGTCGTGGATGCGGAGGACCGGCCGCTCGGCCGGATCCTCGCCGACGACCTCGTCGACGCGCTCGCCCCGCAGAGCCGTGTGCAGGTGAGGCGGCGTCTCGCTTGACCGACGTGTCCACGACCGTCGCGACCCCGGCTCCGCCGGTCGCCGCCCAACCGCGGTTGCGCGCGCGCATGCGCGGCCGGTTGTCGCGCCTGCTCGTGGTGGTCGGTCCCGGATTGATCGCCGCGGCCGCAGGCAACGACGCCGGTGGCATCGCCACGTATGCGTCGGCCGGCGCGCAGTTCGGCTATCGGACGCTCTGGGTGATGATGCTCGTGACGGTCGCACTCGTCATCGTGCAGGAGATGTGCGCTCGACTCGGCGCATACACGGGCGAAGGTCTCGTGTCGCTGATCCGTGAGCAGTTCCCGTTGCGGGTGGGTGCGTTCGCGGTCCTGTGTCTCATCGTCGCCAACGTCGGCCTCGTGATCTCGGAGTTCGCGGGTATCGGCGCGGCGTTCGAGTTGTTCGGCGTGTCGCGCTACATCGCCGTTCCTCTCGCCGCAGTCGCGATCTGGGCCGTCGTCGTGTTCGGTTCGTATCGCTATGTCGAGCGCGTGCTCCTGATGCTGACCCTTGTCTTCATCACCTATCCGATCGCGATGGTGCTCGGCCATCCCGACTGGGGCGAGGTCGTGTCGAACTCCTTGCTTCCCCACCTGCTCGCCGACAAGGAGTTCCTGTTTCTCGTCGTCGCGCTCATCGGAACCACGATCACGCCGTACATGCAGCTGTACCAGGCCTCGGCCGTCGCCGACCGCGGCATCGGCCCGGACGATTACCCCGACGAGCGAGTCGACTCGATCGTCGGTTCGATCCTCGCGAACTTCATCTCGATCTCGATCATCATCGCGACGGCCACGGCGGTCGGCGGCACGGGACCCTTGACGTCGGCCGAGGAGGCGGCGAAGGCGCTCGAACCCGTCGTCGGATCCGGAGCTGAGGCGTTGTTCGGCATCGGTCTGCTCGGCGCGTCGGCCCTCGCCGCGGTGGTGGTGCCGTTGACGACGGCCTACGCCGTCGCGGAAGCGGTCGGCACCGAACGTTCGGTGTCGCGGACGTTCGCCGAAGCGCCGTTGTTCCTCGGGCTGTTCACCGGGCAGGTCGTGATCGGAGCACTGGTTGCGCTTGCGCCCGGCAACCTCATCGACCTCCTGATCAACACGCAGGTGCTGAACGGCCTGATCACGCCGATCGTGCTTGCGTTCGTGCTGATCCTCGCCAACCGGCGATCGCTCCTCGGCGACGCGGTCAACGGCCCGATCCTGCGAGTCGTCGCCGCGGCAGTGGTCGTGGTGATCAGCGTCCTCGCCATGATCGTCTTCGTGCAGACGGTCCTCGGCATCGGCTGAATCTCCGGGGCTGCGACCCTTGCCGCGCTCGCCCCATTCGCTTCGCTCGCCCCATCGCCGTCGGGCGTGGAACCTCGTGGCGGGCCCTCGGGCTGCGGTCGGGTAGAAAACGTCCATGGCCGGCACGACCGTGCGCGTCGATGCGCCGATGCAGGGGACGATCGTCGCGATCCAGGTTGCGCCGGGCGACACCGTCCATCAGCACCAGCCGCTGCTCGTCATCGAGTCGATGAAGATGGAGCACGTCATCGCGTCCGAGCACACCGGCGTGATCGAACAGATCGGCGTCGAGGTCGGCGCGACCGTGTACGCCGGTGATCTGCTCGTCGCCATGACCGAAGGCGAACCGGTAGCCGGTGCCGTCGCGCCGGAGACAGTGGGTGTCGATGTCGACGGCATCCGTGCGGACCTCGCCGAGGTCGTCGAGCGTCACGCGCTCGGCGAGGACGCGCAGCGGCCCGACGCGGTCGAGCGCCGCCGTCGCACCGGTCAGCGGACGACGCGTGAGAACGTCGACGACCTCGTCGATCTCGGCAGCTTCGTCGAGTACGGACCGATGGTGATCGCCGCGCAGCGTCGGCGGCGCGAGCTCGACGACCTCATCCATCGCACGCCGGCCGACGGGCTCGTCGCGGGCATCGGCACCGTCAACGGGCATCGCACGATCGTGCTGTCGTACGACTACACCGTCCTCGCCGGCACGCAGGGCTTGCAGAACCATCGCAAGAAGGACCGGCTGTTCGAGCTGGCAGAGCGGTTGCGTCTGCCGGTGGTGTTCTTCACCGAAGGCGGTGGTGGCCGGCCCGGCGACACGGACGGCTCGGGTGTGTCGGGGCTCGACTGCATGGCGTTCGCGCTCTGGGGCTCGTTGAGCGGGCTCGTCCCCCTGGTCGGCATCAACTCCGGCCGTTGCTTCGCGGGCAACGCCGCGCTGCTCGGTTGCTGCGACGTCGTGATCGCGACCGCCAACTCGAACATAGGGATGGGCGGTCCCGCGATGATCGAAGGCGGCGGACTCGGCGTGTACGCGCCGGAGGACGTCGGTCCGATGTCCGTCCAGGTGCCGAACGGCGTGGTCGACGTCGCGGTCGAGGACGAGGCCGAAGCGGTCGCGGCGGCGAAGCAGTACCTGTCGTACTTCCAAGGCTCGCTCGACTCATGGACGTGTCCTGACCAGCGCGAGCTGCGCCATGTCATCCCCGAGAACCGGCTGCGCGTCTACGACGTGCGCGCCGTCGTGCACGGGCTCGCCGACGACGACTCGGTGCTCGAGCTCCGGCCGCAGTTCGGTGTGGGCATGGTCACCGCGCTGGTCCGTGTCGAAGGACGGCCGATGGGGTTGATCGCCAACAACCCGACGCATCTCGCGGGCGCGATCGACGCCGACGGTGCGGACAAGGCGGCGCGGTTCATGCAGCTGTGCGACGCGTACGACCTGCCGATCCTGTTCCTCTGCGACACGCCCGGGATCATGGTCGGGCCTGAGGCGGAGAAGACCGCGCTCGTGCGCCACGTGAGCCGCATGTTCGTGACGAGCGGCAGCCTCACGGTTCCGTTCTTCACGATCGTGTTGCGCAAGGGCTACGGATTGGGCGCGCAGACGATGGCGGGCGGCTCGTTCAAGTCGCCGATCTTCACGGTGGCGTGGCCCACCGGGGAGTTCGGCGGCATGGGCCTCGAAGGCGCGGTGCGGCTCGGCTACCGGAAGGAGCTCGAGGCGATCTCGGATCCGGCGGAGCGCGAGGCGGCGTTCGAGGAGATGGTGGCGAGGATGTACGAGCACGGCAAGGCGCTCAACACCGCGACGTACTTCGAGATCGACGACGTCATCGACCCCGCCGAGTCGCGGCGGTGGATCATCAGCGCCCTCGACGCCGCCGGCCCGCCTCCGCCCCGCACCGGCAAGAAGCGCCCCAACATCGACACCTGGTAGCCCCCCCGCCGAATGTTGGATGGAAACGGGCGCCATGGCGCCCGTTTCTCCCCGGAGTTCGTCGAGTTCTAGGAGTTGGCGACCTCGTGTTCGAGGTATTCGGCGAACTTCTCGCGGGCGGCGGCGATCTTCTTCGGCAGGTGCTCGGTCGGCCAGAGGTCGTCGGACGGCTTGTAGCGCTTGAGCAACTGCCGGGCCACGGTGACCTTGTGGACCTCCGTCGGCCCGTCGACCAGTGCCATCACCGGCGCGGACATCCACATGCCACCAAGGGGCAGCTCGTTCGACACACCCAGCGCGCCGTGGATCTGGATCGAACGCTGCACGATGTTCTGCAGCACCTGCGGCATCAACACCTTCACGGCGGCGATGTCGTGGCGGACCTTGCGGTAGTCCTTGTACCGGTCGATGGTCCACGCCGTGTACAACACGAACAACCGGAACTGCGTCAGCTCCGCGTAGGACTCCGCGATCATGTTCTGGACGCTCTGCTTGTCGGCGAGCACGCTTCCTTGCGTCTCGCGTGACAGCGCACGCTCGCACATCATGTCGAGCGCCTTCTGACACATGCCGACAGTGCGCATGGCGTGATGGATGCGTCCGCCGCCGAGCCGGGTCTGCGCGATCGCGAACGCCTGGCCCTCGCCGCCGAGCAAGTTCTCCGCCGGCACGCGGCAGTTCTCGTAGTGGATGAGCGCGTGATGACCCTGGGTGCCGAGTCGCTCACCCATGAGGCCGATGTTGCGCACGATGTCGACGCCCGGTGTGTCGGTCGGAACCAAGAACATCGACATGCCCTGGTACGCGGAGATCTCAGGGTTGGTCACCACCATCACGATGAGGAACGACGAGCTCGCGGCGTTGGACGAGAAGAACTTCCAGCCGTTGATCACCCACTCGTCGCCGTCCTTCTCGGCGCGCGTCACGAACTGGGTCGGGTCTGATCCGCCCTGCGGTTCGGTCATCGAGTACGACGAGAACAGCTCGCCGTTGAGGAGCGGTTGGAGGTACTTCTGCTTCTGCTCGTCGGTGCCGTAGTGGGCGATGATCTCGGCGTTCCCGGTGTCGGGGGCCTGGCAGCCGAAGATGATCGGCGCCCATTGCGAGCGGCCGAGGATCTCGTTGAGCAACGCGAGGTACACCTGCCCGTAGCCCTTGCCGCCGAGCTCGGGACCGAGGTGGCAGGCCCAGAGCCCTTCGTCGCGGACGCGTTGCTTCAGCGGATCGATGACGCTGCGCAGCGTGTCGTCAGGCGGCTCATACGCGAGTCCGGGCCAGACGAGGTCGATCGGCTCGACTTCCTCGCGGACGAACGAGTCGACCCAGTCGAGCTTCGTCTGGAAGTCCTGGTCGGTCTCGAAGTCCCATCCCATGGCCGTCTCCCTTGTCTCACCGTCTGCCGAGAACGTACCCGCGTCAGCCGGGCAGTCCTTCAGCGCGGGCGATGGGGAAGTAGCGGTGGTGGTGCGCGCCGGTGAGCTCGTAGATCGCGGTGCCCTGCCAGCCGTCGCTCGAGCGTACGGTCATCTCGTTGAGTCCACCCCCGAGGGGCCCGTAGCGCTGCGCCCACCGTCCCTCGGCATCGAGGCCGATCGTGCGCCCGCCTTCGAGGGTGATGTCGACGTGGCCCGCGACGCCCGTGACGTTGTCGCCGTCGCGCTCGTAGCTGACCTCGTTGCCGGACTCGTCGATCCAGTGGAGGTCGTGGCGGAAATCGATGACGGGAATGGGTGCCGCGTCACCCGCCGGCGCGAAGCAACCATCGGTGTAGATGCGCGCGCCGTTGGGCAGCTCCCAGTTCCACACCGCGATCATCCCTTCGTGGAACTGCACCGCGAGCCACATCCACAGCGGGCAGCGCTCGTGATCGCGGATGCCCCACGAGTGGTCCCGCTGCCCCCACCACGCCTCGACGTTGCGCGGTTCGCCGTTGAACGTCAGCGTGCCGTCGTACCAACCGGACTGGATCATGTGGCTCTGGTCCCAGATGATCTCGTGTCCCGCCTTCATCGTGCCGCGCCGCAAGCCGTGCGCGCTGGTGCGGGCGGTGAACCGGAGATCGAACGCGACGGGAGCCTCGGGCACGTCGTCGACCCGAAGGCGCACAGCGCGGAACGGTTCGTTGATGTCGATCTGCACAGGGCCGACGGCCATCGTGTGGGGATCGCCGTCGTACGGACGCTCGTGATGGGCGAGCGTGGGAATGCCGTCGATGCGACCGAGCTGCAACGAGTCCATCACGCCGCGTGCCGGGAAGTGCGCGAGCGTGAGAATGACGATGTCACCCGGACCGCGTGGTGAATGCGCGATGAAGAACAGGCTCTCGCGCCAGTGCTGGTGATGGGTGACGACGTTGGGGAACGGCTCGGGGATCTGATGGACGAAGTACTCGTCCATGGCGGTGAGGCGCGGCATCACCGATTCCTACTCGATCGTCGCGGCGATGGCCGCGGCCTCGGACGGCTCGATGCCCGCGCGGCCGATCAAGTAGCACGAGATCGGCGCGGCAGTGCGTTCCGACGCGTGCGCGGCGACACCTGCGAGTCCGAGCAACGTCTCGATCGTCTCGCGGTCGGGAGGGGCGACGCCGAGGCGCGCCGCGAACGCTGCGATCCACTCATCTCCGGTCACCCGCCGATCCTGCCATGCGGATACCGTGGCTCATGATTCCCCCGCTCGATGTGACGGCAAGCCTGCGGCCGGAACGAGACGAGCTCCTCGAGTTGCTCGGCGGACTCGACGACAGCGAGTGGAACGCGCCGACGGAATGTCCGGCGTGGACGGTGAAGGGCGTCGCGCTCCACGTCCTCGGTGACGACCTGTCATTGGTGTCACGGCAGCGCGACGAAGCGGTGCAAGGACTCATCCTCTACGCGGAAACGCGGCCGGGGCTGAACTTCCGGCAACTGCTCGACGGGTTCAACGAGCAATGGGTCGAGGCCGCACGCTTCCTGAGCCCGCCGCTGCTGATCGAGCTGTTGCGACTTGCGGGGGAGTGGACGGCCGCGTTCTACACCGAGGTCGATCCACAGCGTCCCGGTGAGCCAGTGGGGTTCTTCGGCGCACGGGGAACGATGTCGAGCTCGGCGACGTCGCCGGCGTCGCCGTACTGGCAGGCGATCGCTCGCGAGTACGTCGAGCGATGGGTGCACCAGCACCAGATCCGTCGTGCGCTCGGATGCCCTGATCTGGGCCGGGAGTTCCTCGAGCCGGCGGTGGCCACGATCACGAGGAGCTTCGCCGCGCACCTCCCCGATCTCGGCGCGGAAGCCGGCACCATCGTCCGATTCTCCGTGGACGATGTCGGCACCTGGTCACTGACGCTCGCTGAAGACGGCTGGTCGTTCGCCGACGGCGCGGCAGCAGATCCGGCCGTCGAGCTTTCGCTCAGTCAGGCGGACGCGACACCCGTCCTGTCGCGAAATCGAAGCAGTGCCGATGCCGTCGCCGCGTTTCGCGTGTCAGGCGACGCCGCACTGGTCGGGCGCGCGCTCGAGGTGGTCGGCTTGATGGTCGACAGCAACCAGTAGCCCTATGAACCAACGTTCGTCCTTGTCGTGAGAGCGCGACGGTCGAGCTTGTCCATGGTCGTGAGGGGGAGGGCGTCGACGACGGCGATCGCTTCGGGCAGCTTGTACGACGCGAGTCTCGGAGCGGCGAACGTACGCAGGTCGTCGAGCGTCGGAGCGGCAGCGCCCGGTGCAACCACCACGACCGCGACACCGATCTCGCCGAACACGTCATGAGCGCGTGGGACGACTGCAACCGCGATCACCGCCGGATGCTCGACCAGCACCGCTTCGACCTCTTGCGGATGGACGTTGTACCCGCCGCGGATGTACATGTCCGTGGTGCGACCGACGATCCGCAGACAGCCTTGGTCGTCCCACTCGGCGAGGTCGCCGGTGTGCAGCCAGCCATCGACGATCGTGGCCGCCGTGCGCGACGGATCGCGCCAATAGCCGGTCATCGCCGCCGGTGACTGCAGCAGCAACTCGCCGCTGCTGTCGTCGATGTGTACCTCGACGCCCGGTCGCGGACGACCGACGGTGTACAGCGCTTCGTCGTCGGGCGCGTCAAATGCAGTTGCAGTGCCCACGCCGCCGGACTCGGTGGACGAGTAGCGGATCGAGTACGCCGCGCCGAACCGGGCACGCGCTTCACGCACGATCTCGGGCGGAGACGGTCCACCGCCGATCACGATCGTCTTCACCGACGACATGTCGTGGTCGTCGAAGTCCGGCACTCGCAGCAAGAGCGCGATCTGCGCCGCGACACCACCGATCGACGGCATTTGGTGCGCTGCCACGAGACGCAGCGTGTCGGCGGCGCGCCATCGCTCCTGGAGCACGAGCGTGCAGCCCTGCCGTATGTACCAGGGCAACTTCGTCATGAAGCCGATGTGGCAGAACTGCGTCGACGCCAGCATCGAGCTGCCCGCACCCCACCGGTCGAGCCCGCCGATGTCCATCGTCGTGATCGCGCGCAACTGCCGATCGGTGAACACCGCTCCCTTCGGCTCGCCGGTGGTACCCGACGTGAAGACGATGGTGGCGATGCGATCGTCGTTCTCCTCGAGCGGCGAAGGCGGGGCCGCGCCCGTCGCCCGCTCGAGCGCGAAGTCGTCGTCGATCACGATGTCGGGCGCGAGTTGGTCGAG
This sequence comes from uncultured Acidimicrobiia bacterium, assembly GCA_963721305.1. Classification (GTDB taxonomy): domain Bacteria; phylum Actinomycetota; class Acidimicrobiia; order Acidimicrobiales; family JACDCH01; genus DATAES01. Next base: position 373,110 of record CAVRIR010000005.1, on the reverse strand, counting down.
GACGCGCTGCCGCTCGTGCGGGGCCATCCGAGGATTCACACCGGCCGTGATCGCGCCCAACTTGGCCAGCGCGAGGTAGAACGCGACGTAGCGAGGATCGGACGGCAACGTCAGTGCCGCGACCGTCCCTTCCCCTACTTCGTGTCGGGACGCGAGCGTGACTGCGAGCTCGTCGGACCACCGGTCGAGCTCGCGATAGGTGATGCGCGCGCCCTTCGCGTCGATCAGCGCGGCGCGCTCACCGAACCGCGACGACGCGCCCCGGATCGACTCAGCAAGCACGTTCGACGGGCGAGCTAGACGAGGTCGAGGTCGAGCATGCGGATGGCGTTGCCCCGCATGATCTTGTACACCGCGTCGTCGGGAACGCCCTTCATCAACTCGGTCGCCACCTGTTTTGTGTCGGGCCACGTCGAGTCGGTGTGCGGGTAGTCGGTCTCGAACGTGATGTTGTCGACGCCGACCTTGTCGAGCGAGTCGATGCCGTGGTGGTCACGGAAGAAGCAGCCGAAGATCTGGCGGAAGTAGTACGTCGACGGCGGCTCGGGAACGAGGTCACGCACACCGCCCCATGCCCTGTGCTCGACCCAAACGGTGTCGACCCGTTCGAGGATGTACGGGATCCAGCCGATCTGACCTTCGCTGTACGCGAGCTTCAGCTCGGGGAAGCGGACGAGCACGCCGCTGAACAGGAAGTCGCTCATCGACGCCATCGCGTTGTTGAAGCTCAACGTCGCCGCGACCGCGACGGGCGCGTCGGACGATGTCGCCGGCATCTTGGACGACGAGCCGATGTGCATGCACACGACGGTCTGCGTCTCGGAACACGCGGCGAAGAACGGATCCCAGTAGCCGCTGTGGATGCTCGGTAATCCGAGATGCGCTGGGATCTCGCTGAAGCACACCGCGTGCACGCCGCGCGCCGCGTTGCGACGCACCTCCGCGGCTGCGAGCTGCGCGTCCCACAACGGGACGATGACCAGTGGGATCAGCCGCCCGTCGGAGTCGCCGCACCACTCCTCGACCATCCAGTCGTTGTACGCGAGGACGCACGCAAGCCCGAGATCGCGATCGGTCGTCGCCTCGGTGAACGTCTGGCCGCAGAAGCGGGGGAACGTGGGGAAGCAGAGCGAGCCGTCGACCCAGTTCATCTCCATGTCCTCGATGCGCGCCTTCGGCTCGTAGCAGCCGGGTCGCATCTCGTCGTAGGTGATGGGCACCGCGGTCATGTCGTCGCGGTCGAACCCGACGGCGGCGACGTGACGCTTGTTGATGTACACGAGGTCTTCGAAGATCCAGCAGTCGCCTTGGGGACCATCCGGATCGAAGGTCTGCTCGTAGACACCGCCGCCGATGTGCTTGATGGACCCGATGCCACGGCGCTCGACCCTCGGCCCGCGTTCGCGGAACCGCTCGGGCAACCAGGTCTGCCAGATGTGCGGGGGCTCGACGACGTGGTCGTCGACGCTGATGATCTTCGGCAACTCCACGGCTCGATCGTAATCTGACGGTCCGTCAGAAATCGACCTGGCACCCCGACCTAAGGTCCTCCCGATGGACTTGAGCGACCTGGTCGACCCCGCGCACACCGTCCTCGTGACCCAGGAATGCCAGAACGGCGTGATCGGTGACGCGGCCGTCCTCGGCGAGCTCGCCGAGGAAGCGCACCGGGTGGCCGTCCCCAACATGGCCCGACTGATCGACGCCGCGAGAGCGGCGGGTGTTGCTGTCGTCCACTGCCTCGCCGTCCGCCGCGCCGACGGCAAGGGCTCGAACGCCAACGCCCGGCTGTTCGCCGCCACCCGCAAGCTCGGCATCCGGATCGAGCCCGGCAGCCGCGACGCCGAGGTCATCCCCGAGCTCGACGTGCAGCCGGACGACCTCGTGCTCTATCGCTACCACGGGCTCGGCCCGATGGGGCGCACCGATCTCGACCCCGTGCTGCGCAACCTCGGCGCCCGCACGATCGTGGGTGTCGGTGTGTCCGTGAACGTCGCCATCACCAACTTCGTGATGGACGCGGTGAACGCGGGCTACCAGTTCGTCCTCCCTCGCGACGCGGTCGCGGGGGTGCCGGCGTCGTACGCGGACGCGTTGATCGACAACACGTTGTCGCTGCTGGCGACGGTGGTGACGACGGATGACGTTGTCGCCGCGTGGAAGTCGGGCTGCTAGAACCGGAAGGGTCGCGAAACGTTCGAACAGGAGGCGGCATGCGCCGTGTGACACGGTGGCTCGCGGTGGCAGCAGTCGGAGTGGCGTCGGTGGCCGGCGTCGCGGCCTGCGCGAGCGAGCCACCGCCCCCGAGCCTCAGCGGGGAGCAATTGGCGTCGACCACCACGACGACCACGACCTCGCCGACGGCCTCGGCCCCCGCGAGCGGCGCGCCCACGTCCGCGAGCTCCGGCTCGGGTTCCGCCGCCTCCACCAGCTCGAGCTCCGGCGGCTGAGCCGGGCTCCCGCCAGAGCGAGCATGCGTGGCTGAACGGCCCGCTCCGGCAGAGCTGGCACCGGATGATCTGCGAGCGGCCGACGGAAGGGTTCCCGGTCGCCGCGGCCGCGCCACCCGCCAACGGTTGCTCGAGTGCACCGCGGACATGCTGCGGGTGTCGTCGTATCGCGACATCAAGGTCATCGACATCGCTCGTGAGGCGGGAACCTCGCCTGCGACCTTCTACCAGTACTTCCCCGACGTCGAGACCGCGATCCTCGGACTGGCCGAAGAGATGGCCGTCGACGGGGCGCGCCTGCCCGAGCTGGTGCGTGAGGGATCGTGGCGGGGTCGCTCGGGATACGACGGCGCCGTCCGGTTGGTCGACGAGTTCCTCGCGTTCTGGGACCGCTACCGCCACGTCCTCCGAGTCGTCGACCTGGCCACGGACGAGGGCGATCAGCGCTTCCGCCAGATGCGCACGCGGGTGCTGCACGAGGTGACGGTTGCACTGGCCGACGTGGTCGGCCACGGGCAGGACGACGGAAGGCTGCCGCGCGATGTCGACGCCATGGCGACCGCCGGCGCGCTCGTGTCGATGCTGGCGCACGTCGCCGCCCACGTGTACGGCTTCGAGTTCTGGGGGATCAGGACCCGCGACCTGCGGCAGAGCATGGCCCGCCAGCTGTACTGGGGTGTCACGGGCCAGAAGCCACCGTCCACCTGAGGGTGGGACGCAGTTTGCCGGGTGGTCACGTCGACTCGGTACGGTCGATCTCGATGCCGGTCGACACCGAACGAGTCGTTCCCTTCGAACAGGTCTTCAACTTCCGCGACCTCGGCGGCTACCACTCGGCAGACGGGCACATGGTCCGGTGGCGGACGTTGTTCCGCGCCGACGGCGTGCATCGATTGACGATCGACGACATCGCCCCGCTCGGCGTGCGGACCGTCCTCGACCTGCGCACACCCGGCGAGATCGAGGAGCGCGGACGCTTCACCCACGACTCGGTCGGCTACCACCACCTGCCGATCCTCGAGTCGACATGGGACCGTGAGGTACTCGACATCGAGGTCGACGCGCCGAGGTTCCTGGCCGACCGCTACCTCGAGATGACAGCAGAAGGCGGCGATGCCATTGCCCGCGCCGTGCGCATCATCGCCGACCCCGACGCCCTGCCTCTGGTGTTCCATTGCGCCGCGGGCAAGGACCGCACGGGCGTGATCGCCGCGATCGTGCTTGACCTGCTCGGCGTGAGCGACGACGACATCGCCGGCGACTACTCACTGAGCCGCCTCGGGATGGATCGCTTCCGCGCCTGGATCATCGAGACCTATCCGGGCGCGGCCGATGCGATGTCGGATCAACCCCAGGCGTTCCTCGCTGCGCCGGCCGAGGCGATGCACCTGTTCCTCGCCGGCCTGCGCGCCCGGCACGGATCGGTGCACGAGTACGTCGCGTCGCTCGGCGTGCCGGACGACGTGTTCGACGCGGTGCGCAAGAACCTGCTCGCGCTGGCCTAACGTCCGAGGCCGTCATGGACGGTCATCAACTCCTCGCCGGCAAGACGGTTCTCGTGACCGCCGCAGCCGGGACCGGTATCGGGTACGCGACGGCCAAGCGTTGCGCAGAAGAAGGTGCGCGGGTCGTGATCAGCGACGCGCACGAACGTCGGCTCGGTGAAGCGGCATCGTCCTTGGGCGAAGCGGTAGTGGCCTCGATGGTGTGCGATGTCACGGACGAGTCACAGGTGCAGTCGTTGTTCGAGGTCGGCGCCGACGCTGCGGGTGGCCTCGATGTCGTCGTCAACAACGCGGGACTCGGCGGCACCGCCAACGTCGTGGACATGACCGACGAGCAATGGTCGAAGGTGCTCGACGTGACGCTCACCGGCACATTTCGTTGCATGCGCGCCGCCCTGAAGCACTTCGAAACCCGCGGCGCCGGCGTGATCGTGAACAACGCGTCGGTGCTCGGCTGGCGCGCGCAGGCAGGACAGGCGCACTACGCCGCCGCCAAAGCGGGCGTGATGGCGCTGACTCGGTGCGCCGCGATCGAGGCGGCACCGTTCGGCGTGCGGATCAACGCCGTCGCGCCGAGCATCGCGATGCACCCGTTCCTGGCGAAGGTCACGACCGACGAGCTGCTCGAAGAGCTGACGTCGCGCGAGGCGTTCGGCCGCGCCGCCGAGCCCTGGGAGGTCGCCAACGTGATCGTGTTCCTCGCCAGCGACTACTCGTCCTACATGACCGGCGAGATCGTCAGCGTCTCCAGCCAGCACCCGTAGTCACCCCGGGAATGGAATGTTGGATGGAAACGGGCGCTATGGCGCCCGTTTCTCCCCGGAGTTCGTCTAGTTGGAGAGGACGACGGAGGAGCCGTGGCCGAAGAGGCCTTGGTTCACCGTCACGCCCGCGGTGGCGTCTTCGACCTGGCGGTCGGATGCCTGGTTGCGCAGCTGCCACGTGATCTCGCACACCTGCGCGATCGCCTGCGCGGGCACGGCCTCGCCGAAGCACGCGAGGCCGCCGCTCGGGTTCACGGTCACGCCCTTGCCGCCGAGGACGGTGTCGCCGTCGTTGATGAGGCGTTCGGCCTCGCCTTCCTTGCAGAGGCCGATGTTCTCGTACCAGTCCAGTTCGAGTGCGGAGGACAGGTCGTAGACCTCTGCGAGGGACATGTCGTCCGGCCCGAGTCCGGACTCTTCGTATGCGGCCGCCGTGATCGAGTCGCGGAACGTCAGCGGTGCAGGCGCGAGCGACGCCGATGAGTCGGTGGCGAAGTTGGGCATCTCGATGATCGTGTTCGGGAAGGTGGGCGTCACTGTCGACACGCCGCGCACTCGCACCGGATTGGCGTTGCCGTGGCGGCGGGCGTACTCCATCGACGACACCACGAGCGCGGCGCCGCCGTCCGACGTCGCGCAGATGTCGAGGAGGTGCAACGGCGACGCCACCACTGCGGATGCAAGAACGTCTTCCTCGGTGACCTCCTTGCGGTAGCGCGCGTTGGGGTTGGTGAGCCCGTGGCGCGCGTTCTTCACCTTGACCTTGGCGAAGTCGCGTTCGGTGGCGCCGTACAAGTCCATCCGGCGGCGGGCGTAGAGGCCGAAGTAGGTGGGATTGGTGGCGCCGAGCAGCCGGAACCGCAACCAGTCGGGATCGTCGGGACGGTCGCCTGCGGTCGGTGCGAGGAAGCCCTTCGGCGTGGTGTCGGCGCCGACGACGAGCGCGACATCGCACAGCCCGGCGAGGATCTGGGCCCGCGCCGCGGCCAGTGCAGTCGCGCCCGACGCGCAGGCCGCATAGCAGGACGCCACTTGCTGCCCGGACCAACCGAGTGCCTGCGCGAACGTGGCGCCGGCGACGTAGCCGGGATAGCCGTTGCGGACCGTGTCGGCGCCCGCGACGAATTGCATGTCCCGCCACGACAGCCCGGCGTCGACGAGCGCGATGCGTGCCGCCTCGACGCCGTACTCGACGAAGTTGCGGCCCCACTTGCCCCACGGGTGCATCCCGGCACCGAGGACGGCGATGTCGTGATCGTTGGTCATCGGTTCATCCCTTCCGCCGGCCGCCACCGCCAGATGCGGTACTCGTTGTCGTCGTCCTCGAACAGCGTCTCGACCACGAGCTCGACCTCGCCGCCGACGCGCAAGTCGTCGATGCCGAAGCCGTCGGCCACCTGGCCGAGCACGACCATGCCTTCGTCCGGTAGCTCGACCGCTGCGATCGCGAACGGTTCGTACGGATCGGTGGTCGGGACGTAGGGCGGCGGCGGCTGGTAGCGCGCATCGGTGTACGACCACACCGTCCCTCGGCGTGAGAGCTCGGCGGGCGCGAACTCGCGTCCGTCGCAGTCCGGATTGCGGCAGGCGAATGACGCGGCCGGGAAGAACACGGTGCCGCACGACGTGCATCGGTTGCCGACGAGCGCCGGTTCGTCGCTGTCGGTGAACCAACCTTCGGCGCCGAGCGCGGGAACGCGGAGCTTGCTCATGCGGGCGAGAGTACGACCCTCAGTCGGGGTCGGCGGCATTCAGATACGCGGGCAGCTCGCCACCGCCGTGCACGAGCAGGTTCGCACCCGACACGTACGACGCGAGCGGTGACGAGAGGAAGAGGCACGCGTGGGCGACGTCGACCGGTTCGGCCAGTCGGCCCAGCGGAACCGTCGCTCCCACGGCTGCGACAGCGGCCTCATCGCCGTAGTGGAGGTGCGCCAGCTCCGTCTTGACCATCCCGACGGTCACGGCGTTGACCCGCACCTTCGGCGCCCACTCGACGGCGAGCGTCAAGGTGAGGTTGAGCAGTCCCGCCTTGGCGGCGCCGTAGGCCGCGCTCGTGGGTGTGGCCCGGAGCCCGCTGACGCTGGCGATGTTGACGATCGACCCGCCTTCGTCCTGCTCCTGCATCACGCCGTTGGCCGCCTGCGCGACGAAGAGCGGCGCCAGCAGGTTGAGCCGGATGATGGCCTCGCTGAAACGGGCCGAGGCGGTCGCAGTGTCGGCGATCGGCGACCCGCCGGCATTGTTGACCACGACGTCGAGCCGACCTTCGCGTTGGACGATGTCGTCGACCAGCCGGCCGACCTGGTCGGGATCGCGCACGTCGCACGCCACGAACCGCCCGACGGCGCCGGACGCCGCGTCCGGTTGCGAGCGCCCGCACACGACGGCGGTGGCGCCCGCATCGACGAAGCGCCGCGCGATCGCGCGGCCGATGCCCTTCGTCCCACCGGTCACCAACACGACTCGCCCGCTGAAGTCGAGCGCAGCTTCCACGGTCCCTCACGATCGCGTCCGTTCCGGACGGGGTCTATCAGATCGCCCGCGCGAGCCGGACGGCCCACCGTGCGCTCACCCCCTTTCGACGTTCTGGCGTCAGATCCGGCGGATATCCGCCGTTCGTGACGCCAGAACGGGCAAGAGACGGCGGCTTGGGCCTTGGTCCGGATGCGGTAGAAACTGACGGTCCATCAGATCGAAGGTTCGGAACATCCTTGGGCATCACCCAGACGGTCGACGGCGACGGCGTGGCTGAGGTCGTCATGGACAACCCGCCGGTCAACGCCCTGACCGTCGCAGGCTGGTTCGAGCTCGCCGACAAGATCACGGCACTCGGCAACGACCCGTCGGTCCGGGTCGTGGTCCTGCGCGCCGAGGGTCGTGGTTTCAACGCCGGCGTCGACATCAAGGAGATGCAGGCGACCGAGGGCTTCGACGCATTGATCGGTGCGAACCGGGGTTGCTTCGCCGCGTTCGCCGCGGTCTACGACTGCAAGGTCCCCGTGATCGCTGCGGTCAACGGCTACTGCCTCGGCGGCGGCATCGGGCTCGCCGGCAACGCGGACGTCATTGTCGCCTCCGACGACGCGACCTTCGGACTGCCCGAAGTCGACCGAGGCGCGCTCGGGGCGGCGACCCACCTCGCCCGGCTCGTGCCGCAGCACAAGATGCGGGCGATGGTCTTCACGGCGGCAACGGCGACCGCGCAGGAGCTGCACCACTTCGGCTCGGTGCTGCAAGTCGTGCCGAAGGAGCAGTTGCGCGACGCGGCCTTCGAGGTTGCACGCGCCATCGCGGCCAAGTCGCCGACGGTGATGCGCGCCGCGAAGGAGTCGCTCAACGGCATCGACCTGTGGGACGTGAAGCGCAGCTACCGGTTCGAGCAGGGCTTCACGTTCGAGCTGAACCTGTCCGGCGTCGCCGACGAACATCGCGACGCGTTCATGGAGGGACGGAAGACGGACACATCCACATGAGCCGCGACAAGCGCGTGAGCGAGGAAGACGTCGTCGCCGAGCTCCGCTCCGGCATGACGATCGGCATCGGCGGTTGGGGATCGCGCCGCAAGCCGATGTCGATCATCCGCGCGCTCGTTCGCTCGGACATCACCGATCTCACCGTCGTGAGCTATGCCGGCCCCGATCTCGGGCTGCTGTGCGCAGCAGGCAAGGTGAAGCGAGCCGTCTACGCCTTCGCGTCGCTCGATTCGATCCCGCTCGAGCCGCACTTCCGTGCCGCGCGCCAGTCGGGCGCGGTCGAGGACGAGCCCTACGACGAGGGTCTGTTCCTGCTCGGACTGCAAGCGGCTGCGTGGCGGGTGCCGTTCCTGCCCAGCCGCGTCGGCCTCGGTTCCGACCTGATGACCCTGAACGACCGGCTCCGCACCGTCGACTCCCCGTACGACGACGGCGAGACGCTCGTCGCGGCACCGGCGATCGAGCTCGACGCCGCGCTCATCCACCTCAACCGGGGCGACGCCGCCGGCAACGGGCAGTTCCTCGGACCCGACCTCTACTTCGACGACCTGCTGCTGCAGGCGGCGACCGCGAACCGGTACATGAGCGTCGAGCGCGTCGTCCCGACCGAGGACCTCACCAAGGAAGGCTCGTTCCACACCTTGCGCATCAAACGGATCATGGTCGACGGCGTCGTCGAGGCGCCGAACGGCGCGCACTTCACGTCCTGCGCGCCCGACTACGAACGCGACGAGGCGTTCCAGCGCGAGTACGCGAAGTCGGCGTCGTCACCCGAGGCGTGGGCCGAGTTCAAGTCGGCCTGGCTCGATCTCGACGAAGCCGGCTACCAGGCGAAGGTCGCGCAACGATGACGGCACGACGGGCGGACATCTGCGTGCTGGCGGTGGCGGACTGCTTCCGCGGCGACGGCGAGATGCTCGCCAACCCGATCGGCACCATCCCGATGATCGGCGGACGGCTGGCGCGCGCCACGTTCGAGCCGGATCTGATGATGACCGACGGCGAAGCGATGCTCGTCGCCGACGATCGTGCGTTCTTCGAACCCGACGACGCGCGGATCATCGAGTCGTACAACCCGTACCGGGCAATGTTCGACGTCGTGTGGTCGGGCCGCCGTCACGTGATGATGGGCGGCAGCCAGATCGACATCTACGGCAACCAGAACTTCGCTGCCATCGGATCGGACTACGCGAAGCCGAAGGTCCAGCTCCTCGGATTCCGGGGCGCGCCGGGCAACACGATCAACGACACGACGTCGTACTGGGTGCCGAACCACTCGACGAACGTGTTCGTGGAGAGGGTCGATGTCGTCTGTGGCATCGGCTACGACCGCGCCGCCGAGCTCGGACCGCGTGCGGCGCGCTTCCACGAGATCCGCCGCGTCGTCACGAACCTCTGCGTCCTCGACTTCGAGACGCCCGACCATCGCATGCGCGTGCGCAGCGTCCATCCCGGTGTCGCGCTCGACGACGTGATCGAGGCGACCGGGTTCGAGCTCGCCATCGCCGACGACGTGGACGAGACGCCCGTGCCGTCCGATGACGACCTTCGTCTGATCGCGGAGGTCATCGATCCGACCGAGCAGCGGTACGCAGAGGTGAAGGGCTGAGCCCTCGCATGCACCACGCGCTGCACACTCGGTTCTGCGAGCTGGCCGGCGTCGAGCGGCCGATCGTGCAAACCGGCATGGGATGGGTGTCCGGTGCCCGTCTCACGGCGGCAACGAGCGCGGCAGGCGGACTGGGGATCGTCGCCGCGGTCACGATGACGCCGTCGCAACTCGAGGACGCGGTGCGCGACATCAAGGCGCGCACGGACAAGCCTTTCGGTGTCAACTTCCGTGCCGACCAACCGGACCTTGCCGACCGGCTGTCGTTCGTCATCACGCAAGGCGTGCGTTTGGTGTCGTTCGCCGGCGCGCCGACCAAGGAAGCGATCGCCCGTCTGCACGACGCCGGCGCGTTGTGCATGCCGACCGTGGGTGCCCGCCGCCACGCCGAGAAGATGCTCGAGTGGGGTGTCGACGCCGTCATCGCGCAAGGCGGTGAGGGCGGCGGCCACACCGGTACCGTCCCGACGTCGCTGCTGTTGCCGCACGTGGTCGACGCTGTCGGCGAGTCCATTCCAGTGCTCGGCGCGGGTGGCTTCCACGACGGCCGTGGCCTCGTCGCCGCGCTCGCGTACGGCGCCGATGGCATCGCCATGGGAACGCGCTTCCTGCTGACGCAGGAGAGCCGAGTGCCCGACAACGTGAAGGACCGCTATGTCGCTGCCACGGTCTTCGACACCGTCGTCACGACCGCGCTCGACGGCGCGCCGCAACGCGTCATCCGCACCGACGTCGTCGACCGCATCGAGCAGTCGTCGAAGCTGACACGCTTCCCACGCGCCCTGTCGGCCGCGCTGCGCTTCCGCAAGGAGACCGGCACGTCGTACCGCGATCTCTTCCGTGAAGGGCTCGCGATGAAGCGCAACCAGGACCTGACCTGGAGCCAGGTCGCGCTCGCAGCAAACGCGCCGATGTTGATCAAGGCGTCCATGGTCGACGGCAAGCCCGAGGTCGGCGTGCTCCCGACCGGACAGGTCACCGGCGTCATCGGCGAGCTCCCGACGGTGGCCGAGCTGCTCGATCGGATCATGACCGAGGCGGAGTCGGTGCTGAAGCGGCTGGAGTCCTGATGGACCTCACTTGGTCGGCGGCGGAAGACGAGTTCCGCGCGGAAGCGCGCACCTGGCTCGGGGCGAACGTCCCGCGCGGACTTCCTTCGGGCGACACCCGCGAGGGCTTCGCGCTGCATCTCGAATGGGAGCGCCTGCTGTTCGAGAACCGCTGGGCGGTGGTGTCGTGGCCGGAGGACTACGGCGGCCGCGGCGCGTCGCTGTGGGAGTGGTTGATCTTCGAAGAGGAGTACTACCGCGCCGGCGGTCCGCAGCGGGTCACGCAGAACGGCATCTTCCTGCTCGCGCCCACCGTGTTCGACTTCGGGACGCCCGAGCAGCGCGATCGCATCCTGCCCCGCATGGCGGCGGCCGACGAGCTGTGGTGCCAGGGATGGTCCGAGCCGAACGCCGGGAGCGATCTCGCCGGCATCCAGAGCCGTGCCACGAAGGTCGACGGTGGTTGGGTGTTGAACGGACAGAAGACGTGGTCGACGCGCGGTGCGTTCTGCACCCACCTCTTCGGGTTGTTCCGGTCGGATCCGGCGAGCGAACGGCACAAGGGACTCACGTATTTCCTCGTGCCGCTCGACACCGACGGCGTGACCGTGCGCGGGTTCGGCCGGCTCGACGGCGACGAGGGTTTCGCCGAGGTGTTCTTCGAGGACGCGTTCGTGCCCGATGACAACGTCCTCGGTGGGGTCGACAAGGGCTGGTCGGTGGCCATGGCGACCACCGGATCCGAACGCGGGTTGACGCTGCGGTCGCCTGGCCGGTTCCTGGCCACCGCGGGACGGCTGATCGAGTTGTGGCGCAAGTCGCGCGGCGCCGGCGCCGCGTCCGTCCGCGACCGCATCGTCGACGCCTGGATGCGCGCCGAGGCATACCAGTTGTTCACGCTCGACACGGTCACGCGACTGAGCGGCGGTGGCGCGGTCGGCGCGGAGTCGTCGATCAACAAGATCTGGTGGAGCGAGCTCGACGTCGAGCTGCACGAGCTCGCCCTCGACATCCTCGGGCCCGAGGCGCAACTCGAGGGAGTGTGGTCGAAGGGGTACCAGTTCTCGCTGTCCGGTCCGATCTATGCGGGGACGAACGAGATCCAACGAAACATCGCGGCGGAACGAGTGTTGGGACTACCCCGGGCATGAAGGCATGAGGGCATGAGGGCATGAACACATGAGGTTCGCGCTCACCGATGACCAGCTCGCGTTCAAGGACGCGGTGCACGACCTGCTCGCGAACGAGCCCTACGACAAGCGGGCGACGTGGGACGCGCTGGCCGAGATGGGTGTCATGTCCGTGCTCGTCCCCGAGTCTGATGGCGGACTCGGCCTCGACGAGATGACGCTCGTCCCGATCCTCGAAGAGACCGGCTACGCCGCGATCGCGTTCCCCGTCGTCGAGACGGCGATGGTGGCCGCGCCGCTCGGGTTCGGCGATCGGATGGTCGCGCTGGCGGACGGCCAACTCGTTGCGTGGGCCGACCGGTCGGACGTCGTGCTCGCCGGAGACGGCACCGAGGTGCCGCGTGATCTGCTCGTCCCACTCGACGCGGTCGACCTCAGCCGTCCGGTGCATCGCATCGAACGCCCGTCGAAGCCGGCGGACCACGACACCCTCGACCGCGCGGCGCTCGGAACCGCCGCGCAGTTGATCGGTCTCGGTCAGGCGATGCTCGACCTGACGGTCGGCTACGTGAGGGACCGCAAGCAGTTCGGCGTGCCGATCGGCTCGTTCCAGGCGGTCAAGCACCACCTCGCCAACGGTCTGAAGGATCTCTCGTTCGCCCGTCCGGCCGTGTACCGGGCGGCGTACTCGGTGGCGACGGCGGCCGAGACCGCGAGTCGTGACGTGTCGATGGCGAAGGCGATGGCATCCGACGCGGCGTCCTTCGTCGCCCGGGTGGCACTGCAATGTCACGGTGCGATCGGTTACACGGTTGAATACGACCTGCACCTGTGGCTCAAGCGCACGTGGGCATTGAGTCGCGCATGGGGTGATTCGAGTTGGCATCGCGACCGTGTCGGTCGTGCGATCGGAGTGTGAGGCGATCCTGTGAGTGAGGCGTACATCGTCGAAGCAGTGCGTTCACCGGTCGGCCGGCGGGGCGGCGGGCTGTCGCAGGTCCATCCGGCCGATCTCGGTGCGCACGCGTTGAGCGCGCTGGTCGAGCGCAGCGGCATCGACCCGGGTGCGGTGGAGGACGTGGTGTTCGGCTGCGTCGACACGATCGGCGGGCAGGCGGGCGACATCGCACGCACGTGTTGGCTCGCCGCGGGACTTCCTGATCACGTGCCCGGCACCACGGTCGATCGGCAGTGCGGTTCGTCGCAGCAGGCCGTGCACTTCGCCGCGCAAGCGGTGCTCTCGGGCACGTCCGACGTCGTCGTCGCCGGCGGCGTACAGCAGATGTCGATGATCCCGATCTCCTCGGCGATGACGGCGGGGCAGCCGCTCGGCTTCGAGGATCCGTTCTCGGGGTCGACTGGTTGGGTGAAGCGCTACGGCACGCAAGAGGTGTCGCAGTTCCGGTCCGCCGAGATGATCGCCGAGAAGTGGGACATCACTCGCGACGACATGGAGGCCTTCGCCGTCGAGTCGCACATGCGGGCGTTGCGGGCACGCGAGGAAGGACGATTCGGCGCCGAGATCGCGCCGCTCGCCGGACTCGACCACGACGAAGGACCGCGCGAGCCCAACTGGGAGAAGATCCGGTCGCTGCCCACGTTGGTCGAGGGCGGACGATTGACGGCCGCGGTGGCGTCGCAGATCTCCGACGCGTCGGCCGCCATGTTGATCGTGAGCGAGCAGGCGTTGCGCGACCACGGACTCACGCCGCGCGCCCGCATCCACCATCTTTCGGTGCGCGGCGACGATCCAGTGTGGATGCTCACGGCACCGATCCCCGCAACCGCGCACGCGCTCGACAAGACCGGCATGTCCCTCGACGACATCGATCTCGTCGAGATCAACGAAGCGTTCGCCTCGGTCGTGCTCGCATGGCAGAAGGAGACGGGCGCCGACCTCGACAAGGTGAACGTCAACGGCGGCGCCATCGCCCTCGGCCATCCGCTCGGCGCCACCGGCGTGCGGCTCATGACCACGCTGCTGCACGAGCTCGAGCGCACCGGCGGCCGCTACGGACTCCAGACCATGTGCGAAGGCGGCGGCCAAGCCAACGTGACCATCATCGAACGCCTCTAAGACGCGAATGTTGGATGGAAACGGGCGCGATGGCGCCCGTTTCTCCCCGGAGTTCGGAAGTGAGAGGGGTTCGGAAGTGCGAGGAGTTCGGAAGTGAGTGAGAGGAAGGACCATCGGGATGCATGACCTCGTGATCAAGGGTGGGAGGGTGGTCGACGGGACCGGTGCAGCCGGACGGACGGCTGACGTCGCCATCTCGGACGGCCGCGTCACCGAGGTGGGGCAGGTGGACGGCAACGCCCGCCGCGTGATCGACGCGGACGGACTGCTCGTCACGCCCGGCTTCGTCGACATCCACACGCACTACGACGGCCAGGTCACCTGGGATCCGCTGCTCACGCCCTCGTGCTGGCACGGCGTCACGACCGTTGTCATGGGCAACTGCGGCGTCGGGTTCGCGCCCGTCGAGCAAGAGCGACACGACTGGCTGATCGGCCTGATGGAAGGCGTCGAGGACATCCCCGGTGCGGCGCTGTCGGCTGGCATCCAGTGGGGATGGGAGTCGTTCCCCGAGTACCTCGACACGCTCGACGGGCTGCCGAAGTCCATCGACATCGGTACGCAGGTTCCGCACGGCGCGGTGCGCGGGTTCGTCATGGGCGAACGCGGCGCGCGCAACGAACCGGCAACGGCCGAGGACATCGAGGCGATGGCGGCGATCGTGCGCGAGGGCATCGAGGCGGGCGCGCTCGGCTTCTCGACGTCGCGCACGCTTGCGCATCGCGCCATCGACGGTGAGCCCGTCCCCGGAACGTTCGCGGCGGAGGACGAGCTGTTCGGTATCGGCAGCGTGCTCGGCGAGCTCGGAACCGCGGTGTTCGAGTTGGCTCCCGCCGGCGCGCTCGGCGAAGACCTGGCCGCGCCCGAGAAGGAGATGGACTGGATGCGCCGGCTGTCGGCGGCGATCGGCCGTCCCGTCACCTTCGCGCTGAACCAGAACAACAACGACCCCGAGGCCTGGCGGCGGATGCTCGATCTCGCGTCGGCGGCCGCGGCGGAAGGGGCGCGTGTGCGTCCGCAGGTCCACGGGCGCACGGTGTCGCTGCTACTCGGTCTGCAGACGTTCCATCCGTTCAACTTCTGCCCGACGTGGGCCTCGATCGGCCTGCTGCCATGGCGCGAGCAGGAAGCGAAGCTGCGCAACGACGCCGACCTGCGGGCCCGGTTGATCCAGGAGGCGACGAGCCTCGAGAACGACCCGATCGTCTCCGGGTTCATGCATCCGTCGCGCATCTACGTGCTCGGCGACCCGCCCGACTACGAGCCGCCGCCGTCGCGCAGCGTCGCCGGCATCGCCGCGACCGAGGGCCGGTCGCAGTGGGAGACGCTCTACGACCTGTTGCTGGTGGATGGCGGCCGTGAGCTGCTCAACGCACCCGTGCTCAACTACACGGACGGAAACCTCGACGCGGCGCGCGAGATGCTCATGCATCCGACGTCTGCGTTCGGGCTCGGTGACGGCGGCGCGCACGCTGGGCAGACGTGCGACGCGAGCACCACGACGTACCTGCTCAGCTACTGGGCGCGCGACCGGAAGCACGACCGCATCCCGCTCGAGGTGGCTGTGCACAAGCTCACCGGAGCGACCGCAGCGTTGTTCGGTCTCGGCGACCGTGGCCTGCTCACGCCGGGCATGAAGGGTGACGTCAACGTCATCGACTTCGACCGGTTGCAGCTGCACCGCCCCGAGCTCGTGTCGGACCTGCCGGGCGACGCGTCGCGCCTGATCCAGCGCAGCGACGGTTACGAGGCCACGATCAACGCCGGCGAAGTGACGTTCGAGTGCGGCGAGGACACGGGTGCTCGTCCTGGCGTGCTCCTTCGGGGCGTGCGGTGAGCGACGCCGGCACCCTTCCGCGTGTCATCGACGAGATGTGGGACGCGCTGTATGCCCGTGACTGGGACCGGCTGCGCGACTGCTTCACCGACGAGACCATCTACTACGACGTGCCCGTCGGCGCGGCTGCTGCGGCCCGTGGCCCGAAGGACATCGAGGCGCGCATCCGTCTCGGGTTCGAGCCGCTGTCGTCGATCTCGCACCATTCCGTCACGACTGTCTTCGACGGTGGGGTGTCGATGATGGAGCACATCGAGGTGTGGGAATTCCCGACGGGCGAGCGGGTCGAGCTGCCGTTCGTGTCCGTGCAACACGTGCGTGACGGTCGCATCACGTTGTGGAAGGACTACTGGAACCAGTCCACGCTCATGGACGCGGCGCCGAAGTGGTGGCACGAGCGTCTTGCCGAGTCGGACTTGTCCTGGGTGTTCGACGCGACCGGAATCGCTTAGCAGGGCGCTGAAAGTGCTCGACCATGCGAGCGACGGAGCCGCTAGGCGGAGGAGCGGCCACCGCGGCCTGCGTGGCCGGGGAACGCAAGTCAACTCAGACGGTGGAACGCGATCGCCGCGGCCGTTGCGACGTTCACCGAGTCGACGTCGGATGACATCGGGATGCGGACACACATGTCCGCACGCGCCATCGCGTCGTCGCTGAGTCCTGGTCCTTCCGCCCCGAGCAGCACCGCAACCTTGTCCGGCCGAGACGCGGCGACTTCGTCGATCGAGAGTGCGTGGGACGATGGCGTCAGGGCGACAACGGTGAAGCCGGCGTCCCGGATCTCGTCGATCGCGTCGGGCCATGCGTCGAAGCGCGAGAACGGCAACCGCAGGACGTGTCCCATCGAGACGCGGATGCATCGCCGATAGAGCGGATCCGCGGTCTGCGGATCGAGCAGCACGGCTTCGATCCCGAAGGCGCGCGCGTTGCGGAAGAGCGAACCGAGGTTCTCGTGATCGTTGAGCCCCTCGAGCACCGCGATCGCAGTCGACCGCTCGAGCAGAGTCGCGGGATCGGGCAAGGGCGTCCGATGGGCCGACGCGATGACGCCGCGATGGAGGTTGAACCCGAGCGTGTTGCGCAGGACCGGCTCGGGCGCGACGTACACGGGAACGTCCACGCCGTCGATCAAGGGCGCGATGCGGTCCGCCTTTCGATCGAGCACGAGCACGGATCGTGGCTGATACGGCGATTGCAGGAGCTCCGCGACTGCGGCGTGTCCTTCGATGACGAAGTGGTCGCGGAGGCGGTCCTCCCGCAGGCGCAGTCCCCGGTAGTCGTCCAGCCGCGCGTCGTCGGGGTCGTCGACCGTGATCAATCGGAGAGCGGCTGCAGTGCTCGCGCCAGCGGCTCGAGCACCGCGGGGGTGTGCGGCGGCGGCAGGTAGACGATTCCGAGATCGAGTCCGGCGTCGTCGAATGCGGTCGCCTCTTCGACGATCGCATCCACGTTGGCCGGATCGAATCGCAGGTGGGTCGACGTGGTGATCTCGGAGACATCGCGCCCGATGTCGTCGCAGTGCGCGCGCAGCACGTCGTACTTCTGCTTGTAGACGTCGACGCCGCCGCCCGGGACGTTCCAGTGCTGTGCCCAACGGGCCACCGTCCGCAGCGTGCGCTTCTCGCCGCCGCCGCCGATGACGATCGGCGGATGCGGACGCTGGATCGGCTTCGGCTCGCAGTACGCCTCGCTGAGTTGGTAGTGCTTCCCCGCGAAGTCTGCCTTCGTGTCCGTGAACAGCTTGACGATGACCTCGACCGCTTCGTCGAACATGTCGAAGCGCTGGCGCAGCGGCGGAAGGTCGATGCCGTAGGCGTCGCACTCCTGCTGGTTCCACCCGGCGCCGATACCGAACTCGAGCCGCCCCTTCGAGATCACGTCGAGGCTGGCGGCCATGTTCGCGAGCACCGCGGGATGGCGGTACACGTTGCCGGTCACGAGCACACCGACACGCAGCCGCTTGGTCGCCTGCGCGAGCGCGGTCGTCGTGACCCATCCCTCGAGGCACGGGCCGGTGTGGTCGGAGAAGATCGGATAGAAGTGGTCGAAGGTCCAGCCGGACTCGAAGATGTCCATCTCGTCGGCGGCCTGCCACACGGCGAGCATGTCGTCGAAGGTGGTGTGCTGGGGCGAAGTCTTGATCGCGAAGCGCATGTGGGCCACTCTCGCGCGCGGGTCGCTCACATGACAGAGCGGCGGGCGGCGCGGAGCGCATCCGCTCCGTAGCTCGCGCCGAACAGAACGGCGTGGACCAACAGCGGATGCAGTTGGTGCAGCGCGACGCGGTGCTCATGTCCCGTTGCCAGCGGGAAGGCCTCGTCGTACGCGGCGTAACAGCGAGATCCGAACCCGCCGAAGAGCCTCATCATGGCGAGGTCGGTTTCGCGATGGCCGCCATGGGCTGCAGGATCGATCACCCACGTTCGGCCGTCGGGCGACGCGAGCACGTTGCCTCGCCACAGGTCGCCGTGGATGCGCGATGGCGGTTCCGGTGGACCGCTGATCTCGTTGATCTGCCACGCGACCTCGTCGAAGGCTCGCATCGCGTCGCGGGGGAGCGATCCTCGGTCGACCGCTTGACGGACGTACGGTTCGACCCGCCGGGTCATGTAGAAGGACGGCCAGTCGTCCGACTCGCCGTTGTCCAGAGGGAGCGGGCCGATGTAGCCATTGGCCGGCGCACCGAACGTGGACGCGCCCATCCGATGCATCGCCGCGAGTGCACGACCGAACGACTCGTCCGCCTCGGGTGACCATCGCGCGAGGTCGATGTGTTCGAGGTGGATCTCGTCGCGCTCGACGGTGAGCACACGGGGAACGTTCGGTCCGCCGTGAGGCATCGCCTCGGTGAGCCATTGAAGTCCGCGTGCTTCAGCGGTGAAGAAGTCGGGCGGCGCGTCCGCCCTTCGCTTCACGAAGGCAGCCGGCAACGCATGTGCTCGAGCAGCGCGACGCACGCCTCCTCGGCGAGATCGAAGGCGAGGATGAAGTCCTTATCGCCGCCATACCACGGGTCGGGCACTTCTTGCTCGTACATGTCGTCGGGCACGAACGAACGCAGAAGCTTCACCTTGGCGCGCGCTTCGTCGTCTGGTGCGCGGTCGAGCAGGCGTCGCTCGTTGACGCGATCGACGACGAGGATCAGATCGAAGCGGTCGAAGTCGTCGCGTTCGAAGCGCCACACGCGGTGGCCTTGGACGTCGAGGCCGCGGCGCTGCGCCTCTTTGATCGTGCGGCGGTCCGGCGGCTCACCGAGGTGCTCACTGCTCGTGCCCGCGCTGTCGACGGTGATGCGATCGCTCAGCCCGGCGTCGTCGACGAGCCCGCGCATGATCGCTTCGGCCGCGGGCGAGCGGCAGATGTTGCCCCAGCAGACGAAGCAGAGTCTCACGCGCGGCGGTCGGCAATGACCGCGGCCTGCTTGTCGAGCAGCGGCAACACGTGCTCGGCCGGGCGCGACGGCAGTTGGAACACGCATTCGGTCACGCCGATCGACTCGAAGTGGTCGAGCTTGCCCGGGTCGGGGATCGACGCGAACGGCACGACCTCGAGCGCGTCGGGGTCACGTCCACGGGAAGCGACGAGCTCGCGCAGCTCGGGCAGCGCGCTCGTGAGGCCACGTCCGCCGATCGGGATCCAGCCGTCGGCGTAGTCCGCGATGTGGTCGAACAGCTTTGGTCCGGCCGCGCCGCCGACGAGCACGGGCGGTCCGTTGCGCTGCACCGGCTTGGGCCACTGCCACGTCGGCGGGAACGACACGTACTCGCCGTCGAAGGTCGCTTCTTCCTTCGTCCACAGCTCGCGCATGGCGAGGACGTGCTCGCGCACTCGGTCGCGCCGCGTGCGGTACTCGACGCCGTGGTCGTTCATCTCGTCCTCGTTCCAACCGAAGCCGACGCCGAGCGCGAGCCGTCCGTTGGACAGGAGGTCGACGGTGGCGGCGGCCTTGGCTGCGACGATCGGATCGTGCTGCGCGACGAGGAGGATCCCCGTCCCGACACGCAACGACGGCGCGGCCATCGCCGCGGCCATCAGCCCGACGAAGGGATCGAGGCAGCGGCGGTACTCGTCGGGCAGTTCGCCGCCCATGGGATACGGAGTGCGCCGGCTGGTCGGGATGTGCGTGTGCTCGGGCAGCCAGATCGAGTCGAAGCCTCGCTCCTCGACCGCTCGTGCGAGGTCGATCATCCCGATCGACACGTCAGTGACGAACATGGTGACCCCGAAGCGCATGTGGGCGAGTCTTCCAGACCGTTCCGGGTTGCCGCCTACGATCGCTCGCCATGATCTGTGACGGACGGGTGGTCATCGTGACGGGCGCGGGGCGGGGGATCGGGCGGGCGCACGCGCTCGAGTTCGCCCGCCAGGGCGCGGCGGTGGTGGTGAACGACATCGGCGCAGAGCTCGACGGCACGGGCGGCTCGTCGTCGCCGGCGCAGGAGGTTGTCGACGAGATCGTGTCGGCGATCGGAGGCCGCGCGGTCGTCAACGGCGACGACGTGGCGGATTGGGAGGGTGCGCAGCGGCTCGTCAACACCGCGGTGTCGACGTTCGGCGGGTTGGACGTCGTCGTGAACAACGCCGGCTTCGTGCGCGACCGGATGTTCGTGAACGCGACCGAAGACGAGTGGGACGCCGTCGTGCGTGTCCATCTGAAGGGGCACTTCTGCGTGTCGCGATGGGCGGCCGCGTACTGGCGCGACCAAGTGAAGGCGGGGGCCGCGGTCGATGCGCGCATCATCAACACGTCGTCGGGCGCGGGCCTGATGGGATCCGTCGGACAGGCGGCGTACTCGGCCGCGAAGGCGGGCATCGCGGGACTGACGTTGGTGCAGGCGGCCGAGCTCGGGCGCTACGGGATCACCGCGAACGCGATCGCGCCGTCGGCGCGCACCCGGATGACCGAGACGGTGTTCGCCGAGATGATGGCGGCGCCGGGCGAGAGGTCGGGCGCGTTCGACGCGATGGCGCCCGAGAACATCTCGCCGCTCGTGGTGTGGCTGGGTTCGACGTTGTCCCGGGACGTGACGGCCCGCGTGTTCGAGATCGAGGGCGGGAAGGTGTCCGTGGCGGACGGCTGGCAACACGGCGCCGTCGTCGACAACAACGACCGCTGGGACCCCGCCGCTCTCACCGACGTCATCCCCAACCTCCTGGCCACCGCCCCCACTCCGACCCCCGTCTACGGCACCCCCTGAGCGAATGTTGGATGGAAACGGGCGCCATAGCGCCCGTTTCTCCCCGGAGTTCAGCGGGACTTGACATCGGGGTGTCATGAGAAGGTATGAAACATCATGTGAATCTCGATGTCGATGCGATCCTGTCCGAACTCGGAGCCCGGCAGCACGGGGTGTTCCATGCGGACCAGGCGGGTCGTCGGGGCGTGTCGTATGACGCGTTGAAGCACCGTCGTCGGATCGGACGGATCATCCGTCTCAAGCGAGGCATCTACCGCCTGCGGGACCACCCATGGACGTGGGAGGCGCAGATGCAGGCGGGATTGGTCGACGCCGGGCCGGGCGCTGTCATCAGCCACCGGTCCGCAGCGCAGCTCCACGAGTTCTGGCGCTACCGGTCGCACTGTGCCGTCGAAGTCAGCGGTCCCGACCATCACGATCACATGGTGACGTTGGCCCGGTTCCATCGATCGGCGTTGATTCCGGCGAATCACCGCACGGTGAAGGCCGGCTTTCCGGTGACGACCGTGGCCCGCACGTGCTTCGACCTCATCGGCGATCCCGATCCGGCATTTCGCCGGTCAGTGGAGGGCCGTGGCGTTCATGCGTTGCACATGACGCGAGTCCTCAACGACGCGCTCGGACGACGTGGTCTGTTGCTCGGGCAACTCGCCGCAGTGCGAGCGAGCATCGGCAAGCGCGGCCGTCCCGGCTCGGCGCTCACGGGTGAGCTGCTCTTGAAGCTCGGGCCGAAGTACACGCCGACCGACTCGGAGGGCGAGAGTCTCGTGATGGAGTTGATCGACGAGTGGACGCTGCCGTCGCCTGACCGTCAGGTCAGCATGAGCGACGACGAAGGGTGGATCGGGACCGTCGACTTCGTGTGGCCGAACATCCGGCTCGTACTCGAGATCGATGGAAACTGGCACGACGGTCCCTGCGACCAGGAGGCAGACGCGGCTCGCGATGCTCGTGTTCGGCGGCTGGGCTACGAGGTGTGGCGTTGGCCGTACCGCGACCTCGTCGTCGCTGCGCCGCGACTCATCCGAGACCTGGCGCAACGTCTCGAACTGCGGGGAGAAACGGGCGCTATGGCGCCCGTTTCCATCCAACATTCGCCAAGTGATGGCGGCGATCCGGTCAGGTGAGGCGTTCGACGATCATGGCCATGCCCTGGCCGCCGCCGACGCACATCGACTCCATGCCGTAGTGGGCGCCGCCGTCCTCGAGGCCGTTGAGGAGCGTGGCCATGATGCGGGCGCCGGTCATCCCGAAGGGATGGCCGAGGGCGATCGAACCGCCATGGACGTTGAGCTTCTCCCACGGGATGCCGAGGTGCTTCGCCGACGGGATCACCTGCGCGGCGAACGCCTCGTTGATCTCGACCAGGTCGATGTCGTCGATCGTCATCCCGGCCCGCGCCATCGCCTGACGGCACGCCTCGATCGGCCCGAGTCCCATGATCTCCGGGTTGAGTCCCGACACACCTGACGACACGACTCGTGCCAGCGGCTTGATCCCCAACGCGTCAGCACGCGTGTCCGACATCACGATCACTGCGGCGGCGCCGTCGTTCAGCGGGCACGCGTTGCCCGCGGTCACTTCACCGTCCGGACGGAACACCGGCTTGAGCTCCGCCAGCTTCTCGACGGTCGTGCCTTCCCGAGGACCGTCGTCCTTCGACATCACCGAACCGTCCGGAAGCGTCACCGGCACGATCTCCCGTTCGAAGAAGCCGTTCTTCTGTGACTCGACCGAGAGCTGCTGCGACCGCGCCGCGAACTCGTCCATCTCCTGGCGGCTCACGTTCTCGGCCAGCCGCACGTTCTCCGCGGTCTGACCCATGGCGATGTAGATGTCGGGCAGCCCGGTGAGCGGCTCCCACGACGATGCGCCGTTGGTCCGCTCACGAGTGCGCTCCTCGGCAGTCGAGAACGCAGGGTTGTGTGGACCGGTGTCCGCCGCGCCGAACTGGAACCGCGACACCGTCTCGACGCCGGCGCAGATGAAGGCATCACCCTCGCCCGCCTTCACCGCGTGCGACGCCATGCGGATCGCCTGCAACGACGACGAGCAATAGCGGTTGACCGTCACGCCCGGCACGTCGGGCATCCCGGCGAGGATCGCCGACACGCGGGCGATGTTGTAGCCGGACTCGCCGCCAGGCTGGCCGCAGCCGGTGATCAGGTCGTCGATCGACTGCGGGTCGAGTTGTGGCACCTTCGCGAGCGCGGCCTTCACGATGTGCGCGGTCAGGTCATCGGGACGGCAATCGACGAGCGAGCCCTTGTTGGCTCGGCCGATCGGCGTGCGTGCGGCGGAGACGATCACGGCTTCAGGCATGGCGCCGTTCTACCCCGCTGGCGGTGGACGGACCAACAGAGGCACGATCCCTGCGGTGAAGTTCGGACTCCTGCCGCCCTACCGCACGGGCGTGACCGCCGACCCGGCGTGGATCACGACGTTCGCACGGGCCGCCGAGACCTACGGGTTCGAGTCGATCTACGTCGCCGAACACGTCGTCGTGGTCGCGGGCTACACGAGTCCGTACCCCTACAGCGACAGCGGGCGCATGACGTTGCCCGACCACGCCGACATCCCGGACCCGCTCGACCTCCTCGCGTTCCTCGCCGGCGCGACGACGACGCTCGGGCTCGGCACCGGCATCCTCATCCTCCCCGAGCACCATCCGGTGCAGCTCGCCAAACGTCTCGCGACCATCGATCGCCTGTCGGACGGACGGCTCGTCGCCGGCATCGGCGTCGGTTGGCAGCGCGAGGAGATGGAAGCGATGGGCATCGATCCGGCGACCCGCGGTGCGCGCACGGACGAGTGCATCGAAGCGATGCGCGTCTTGTGGCGCGACGACGAAGCGACCTTCCACGGACAGTTCTTCGACTTCGAACGAGCATGCAGCTTCCCGAAGCCGCGCACCGGATCGATCCCGATCCACGTCGGGGGGCACAGCCGCGCCGCCGCAGACCGAGCCGGGCGCATCGCGGACGGTTTCCATCCGCTCGGGCTCGATGGCGATCGCCTGGACGAACGACTGGAGCAGATGCGCTCGGCGGCGGAGGGCGCGGGTCGCGACCCTGACGCCATCGAGCTCTCGCTCGGCGGACTGCTCGACCAGCTCGACGACGATCGGCTGGCGGCGGTCGACAAGCACGGCTGCGATCGCCTCATCCTCTCGACGCGCGAGCGCGACATCGACAAGGCGGTCGAGCAACTGCGCACGTTCTCAGAAAGGTTCATGGCATGAGCGAGCGAAGCGAGCACATGCGCTACGGCATCCAACTCCCGATCCAGGCCCAGAGCACGTACTTCGTCGAGGACTGGGAGAAGGACGCCGGCGCAGCCGAGCTCGCCGCCGTCGCGCGTGCCTGCGACGAGAGCGGATTCGACTACGTCGCGGTATGCGATCACGTCGCGATCCCGGGTGCCAACGCCGCGACCATGAACACGACGTGGTACGACACGGTCGCCACGCTGAGCTGGCTCGCCGGAATCACGAGCAACGTCCGCTTGCTCAGCCATGTGTACGTGCCCGCGTACCGCCATCCGTTGCAGACGGCCAAGGCCTTCTCGACCCTCGACGCGTTGAGCAACGGTCGCGCGATCCTCGGCGTGGGCGCGGGACACGTCGAAGCCGAGTTCGACCTTCTCGGCATCTCGTTCGCCGCTCGCGGCAAGCTCACGGACGAGGCGGTCGACGTCATCCGCGCCGCGTTTGCCGACGAGTGGAGCGCGGGCGACTTCGCACAGCGACCGCGCCCGATCCAACCGAAGGGACCGCCGATCTGGATCGGTGGGTCATCACCCGCCGCGATCCGTCGTGCGGCCGAGCGCGGCGACGGTTGGCTCCCGCAGGGAACGTTGAAGAAGGACATGCCTGCGGCGATCGAACGCATCGGCGAGCTCCGCGCCACAGCCGGACGCGACGGCGAGTTCACGATCGGCGCGATCGCCCCGTTCCTCTACGTCGGCGACGCCGGCTGGGACACGGGCAAGGGCTGCGTCGCCGGCGCGCCGGACCGCCTTGCGGGTTACCTCGGCGACTACGCCAGGATGGGCGTCGACCAGGTGCAGGTGCGCTTCCGATCGCGCACCTGCGATGAGTTGTGTGATCAGATCCGGGCATTCGAGGCCGAAGTCGTGCCGCTGCTCGACGACGACAAGGGGTGAGGATGGGTTTGCTGGACGGCAAGGTGGCGCTGGTGTCGGGTATCGGCCCGGGGATGGGACGCGACATCTCGCTGCAACTCGCAGAGCACGGCGCGGACGTGATCCTCGGCGCGCGCACCGTGGCGAACGTCGACTCGGTCGCGGACGAAGTCGAGGCACTCGGTCGAAAGGCCGTGCGCGCGCAACTCGACATCACTGACGCGGACTCGTGCCGGCAGACGATCGACGCCGGTGTGTCGGCGTTCGGTCGCATCGACGTCCTCGTCAACAACGCGTTCCACGACGGCGATCATCGCCTGTTCGAGAAGGCCGACTTCGACACGTGGCGAACGGTGATGGACGTCAACCTCTGGGGCACGTTGCAACTCACGCAACTCGTCGTGCCCGTGATGAAGGAACAAGGTGACGGTCGCATCGTCATGGTCAACTCCATGTCGGCAGTGCGCACCGAGCCGCGGTACGGCGCGTACGCGGCGTCGAAGTCCGCGCTCGCGACCGCGACGAAGACGCTCGCGCTCGAACTCGGCAAGTACGGCATCCGGGTCAACGGGATCCACCCCGGTTACATCTGGAGCGACAAGGTCGAGTGGTTCGTGAACTACATGGCCGAGAAGGAAGGAATCACGTACGACGAGAAATTGGCGCAACTCGAAGGCGAGACCGCCCTCGGCTACCTCCCGCACTCGTCGGAGATCGCCGGCTCGGTGGTGTTCTTCGCATCCGATCTGTCGAAGTGCGTCACCGGACAAGCGATCGGCGTCAACGGCGGCCACTGGTTCCAGGGCTTCTGATGATCAAGCTCACCGTGTTGGTCAAGCGCAACCCCGCGCTAAGTGTCGAGGAGTTCCACGAGAAGTGGCGCGCGCACGGTCGGATGATCGCGGACGAGCCGGCGTACCGGAAGTACATCCGCCGGTACGAACAGAACCACCGCGTGTTGGCCGACTACCGCAACGGCGACACATACGACGGCATGGCCATCCAGTGGTTCGACTCGTACCACGACTTCATCGCGATGCTGCAGGACCCGGCCTACGCCGAGAAGATGCAACCGGACGAGAGCCGGATCCTCGACATGGACAGCATCGTCGTGATCTTCACCGAGCAAGCCGAGGTCTTCATTGACTGACGAGCTGCAAGGAAGGGTTGCACTCGTGACCGGAGGCGCCTCCGGCATCGGCGCGGCCACCGCGAAACGACTTGGCGACCTCGGTGCGCGTGTCGTCGTCGCCGACATCGGGGGCGAGCAGCCAGTGGACGTGACGGACGAAACCGCCGTCGACGAGCTCGTTGAACGGATCGTGCGTGAGCACGGACGGTTGGACATCGCCGCGAACGTGGCGGGCACCTCCGGGACGTACGCCAACATCGCCGATGCGACGACCGAGGCGTGGCGGCAGACGATGGCCATCAATCTCGACGCCGTCTTCTTCTGCCTCCGGGCGGAGCTGCGCGCCATGCGCGAGCTCGGCAACGGCGGCAGCATCGTCAACGTCGCGTCGTCCGCCGGGAAGATGGGCGTGCCCGGATTGGCGGCGTACTCGGCCAGCAAGCACGGCGTGCTCGGACTCACGAAGACGGCCGCGCTCGAGGTTGCCCGGGAAGGCATCCGTGTCAACGCCGTGTGCCCGGGGACGATTCGCACGCCGATGCTGCGGGGCTTCGTCGGCGGCGACGAGGAGATGCTCGAGAAGATGGGCCGCCGCGCCCCGATCGGGCGCATCGGCGAGCCGGAAGAGATCGCCGAAGCCGTCGTCTGGCTCTGCACCGACGCCGCGTCCTTCGTCACCGGCCACGCCCTCGAAGCCGACGGCGGCGTCGCCGCAGTCTGACTTCCTTCCCCGAAGCTCGAACTTCCCCCGAAAGCTCGAACTCCGGGGAGAAACGGGCGCCATGGCGCCCGTTTCCATCCAACATTCCCAGTGCGTCGTTCCCAGTGCGTCACCCCGCGCGGAAGGCGGTGATGACGGGGGCGAAACGGTCGACGGCGGAGGTGTCTTCGAGGGCGGCGAAGGACACGATGGCGTTCTGGACGCCGGCGTCCGCGAGCTCTCGGTAGCGACCGATGAGCTCTTCGGTCGACCCGTAGTCCACCGTCGACAGCTGCGTGATCGTGATCTCGGACGGATCGCGTCCGAGGTCGTCGCAGTGGCGGCGCAGCACGTCGATCTTGTGGCGGATGGTGTCCGGCTCGCCGAAGAGGTTGCTCGCGTCGGCGTACTGCGCGACGAGCCGCAGCGTCCTCCGTTCGCCCGAGCCGCCGATGAGGATCGGCACGTGATCCTGGAGCGGCCGCGGGTAGCAGGTCGCCTCGGCAACATCGACCGTGCGGCCGTGGAACGCGGGCGAGCCCGGTCCCCACATCATCGGCAGCAGCTCGAGTGCGTCCTCGAGCAACTCGTACCGGCGTGACCGTGGCGGGAACTCCCATCCGTAGAGCTGGTGCTCACGCGCGAACCAAGCGGCACCGAGCCCGCACATCGCCCGTCCCCCTGACAGCACATCGACGGTGGCGACGATCTTCCCCACGTGCGCCAGGTTGCGGTACGTGATGCCGGTGACGAGCACGCCGAGACGGGCGCGTGACGTGACCGCAGCGAGGTAACCGAGAGTCGTGTAGCTCTCCAACATCTCTTCCCACTCGCGTCCCACGACGGGAATCTGCAGGAAGTGGTCCATCACCCAGATGCTGGTGAACCCCGCGTCCTCGGCGGCGCGCGCGATCGAGGCCAGACGAGGCGCGATCTCTTCCGGTCCACCCGGCCAGGTGAAGCGCGGGATCTGCAGGCCGAACTCCAAAGCCATGGGTCGCTCCTTCTGCCTGGCTGCGGACGCGAGCGCGTGCTCGAACGGGGGCGGGACGAGCACGACATCTTCCGGCGGGTGGACGGCGACGAAGTCTTCATCCGGCAGCACGGCCGCGACTGACGCCGTCGCGCGCAACTGCGACGTCAACACCTTCGGTGGGACGGCGACGTCGCGTCGCGGTTGCGTTCGCGGCACAGCTTCTCGTCGGCATCGAACAGCACCGCATACGCGGGCACGCCGCGGCGCGCCGCTATCGAGAGATACGCGGCGCGGCGCTCTGCCTCGAGCGCGGTCGAGTCGATGACAGTCGTGAGCCCACGGCGCAGACGCTTGTCGACGATCAGGTCGAGCACCTCGAACGCGTCCTTGCTGGCGCGTTGATCGTGCTCACCGCGGCCGACGATGGCGCGCAACCGGTCCGAGGACACGATCGAGTCAGGCGCGAACCACTGCGCCGCCCACGTCGATTTTCCTGCTGACGACGGACCCACCAGCACCACGAGGCACGGGTCCGGCAGCCGGATCACGCTCTTCTTCTCGGGGGCTGCGCCCCCGGACCCCATCGACGTCCGGATCCCTGGCGATCGCACGGCCGACGGCGCTCGCACTTCTCGCTCACGCCCGCCCGTCTACCAGAGCTGATCGGTGTACGTGTCGGTACCGGGGATCGTCGGGATGAACGGCGCGGTCCACAGCATCCGCCCGATGCCGTCGCGCTCGAGCTGCGCTGCGCTCTCGTGCTGCTCCGACCACCACGACGCCGGCGAGTCGGTGGTGAACGACAGGTTCAACACCCGCCGGTCGAGGTGTTCGAGCCCGACCTGCGTCACCGGCGCGTCGTCGGCCAGCGGGATCGGCGTGAATCCGAGCTCGAGCTCGGGCAGGCACGTCGATCGCACCCAGTCGCCGAGATCGTTGGCGGACACACCGTCGGCGAGCTCGACCAACGTCGCCGCGAGTCCGCCGAAGGGATGATCGA
This sequence comes from uncultured Acidimicrobiia bacterium, assembly GCA_963721305.1. Taxonomy (GTDB): domain Bacteria; phylum Actinomycetota; class Acidimicrobiia; order Acidimicrobiales; family JACDCH01; genus DATAES01. The sequence continues at coordinate 344,064 of CAVRIR010000005.1, read as the reverse complement.
GCGCCAGCTCTGGTGGCACACCATCGCCTGCTTGCGCGGTCCACGCGTGCCGGTAGAGGAGCGTGTGGATGTGGTCGCGCTCGCCGAACATGCGGCCGTGCTCGTGCAGCCACTTGACCTGCCGCAGCGCCCAGTCGATGTGATCGTCGTGACGGCCGTCGAGGATCCAGTACACCGACAGGTACGAACCGAGGTCGCGTCCGCCGAACACGTCCGGGTCCGAGCCGAAGCGCAGGTCCTTCAATGATCGAGTGGCAACGAAACGCCGGCCGGCGAACAACCACGGGCCGACCATGCAGCCGGCGTAGAAGTGATCGCGCTCGTACCAGCGGTTGTACGCCACCTCGTGGCCGCGATGGGGCTCGACCATCGTGAACAACATCGACCCGAGGCGGACCTCGCCACCGAGGTCGTCCGTGCGACTCGAGTCCGTGTGGGCTGTGTCGCTCACTTCGTGATGCCGAAGCGCTCCAGACCGAAAGCAGTGATCGCGTTGCCGCGAATCAGCTTGTAGATCTCGTTGTCGTTCAGTCCGGCCTTCGCGCAGATCTCGGCCGCGACCTCTTCGCTGCGGGGGAACGTCGAGTCGGCGTGCGGGTAGTCGGTTTCGAAGCAGATCTGGTCCATGCCGATGACGTCGCGGTTCTTGAGGCCGACCTCGTCGTCGAAGATGCAGCCGTACACGCGGCCCGGCAGGTACTCGGACGGGCGGCGAGGCAAGCGACGTGCCGAAGCTGTTGTCGCTGCGCTCGGCCCACAGCTTGTCGGCGCGCTCGAGCACGTACGGCATCCATCCGACCTGGCCCTCGGAGTACGCGAGCTTCAACGTGGGGAAGCGCTCGAGCGTGCCCGAGAAGATGTAGTCGAGCATCGAGCCCATCGCGTTCGAGAACGTCAGCGTCGAGCTGACGATGAACGGAGCGTCAGGTGACGTCGCGGGCATGCGCGACGACGAACCGATGTGCATGCACAGGACGGTTTCGGTGTCCTGGCACGCCTGGAACAGCGGATCCCAGAACTTGTTCTTGTCGTGCACGGACGGCAAGCCGAGCGGATGCGGGTTCTCGGAGAACGCGATCGCGAAGCTGCCCTTGTCCGCGCAGCGCCGGACTTCTGCGGCGCACATCTCGGCGTCCCACAACGGCACCATCGTGAGCGGGATGAGCCGGCCCTTCGCGTCGCCGGCGCACCACTCGTCGATCATCCAGTCGTTGTACGCCTGCACGCACAGCAGCGCGAGCTCGGCGTCGCCGCCCTTCTTCACCTGCTCGTAGAACGTCTGGCCGCAGAAGCGGGGGAGCGTGTTGGGGAAGCAGATGGACGCTTCGACGTGGTTGGCGTCCATGTCGGCGAGGCGGTCCTTCTGCTTCCAGCAGCCGGGGCGGATGTCGTCGAACGTGACCGGCGTGACGTCGAGCTCGTCGAAGCCGACCGCGGCGGACAGCTTCGGGAACGGGTACACGAGGTCGTCGTAGAGCCACCAGTCGCACCACTCGCCGTCCTCGACGCCCTTGTCGTACGAGAACACGCCACCGATGAACGAGAACTTCGCCTTGTCGCGCTCGACTCGCGGCGCACGGTCCGCGAACTTTCCGCCGATGCGGGCCGTCCAGAGATCAGGCGGCTCGACCACGTGATCGTCGACGGAGATGATGCGAGGGATCGCCGGCATGTGGCTCAGACTAGAACGCGTTCTAGTCTGTCGCCATGTCCTACGCGATCATCAATCCCGCCACCGAGGAGGTGGTGGGCGAAGCGCCCGAGGCGACCGTCGACGAGGTCGAGGCCGCGGCCGCCGCGGCCGCCGACGCCTTCCCCGCGTGGAGCCGGACGTCGCCGCACGAGCGGGCGGCGCTGCTCGATCGCGCCGGCGACATCATCCGCGACCACATGGACGAGCTCATCCCGCTCGTGCAGGCCGAGACCGGCGCCACGATGCGCGTCGCGAAGACGATGCAGGTGCCGACGTGTGTCGAGCGCTTCCGCCGGTACGCCCGGGGCGCGGTCGAGCCCGACGTCATCCCGTTGCCGCCGAGCGAGATGCCCGGGACCGCCCTCGCGCCCGGTGGTCTCATGGGCGCCATCGCCGTGCGCCAGCCGGCAGGCGTGGTCGCCTGCATCACGCCGTACAACTTCCCGATCGTGAACATGGCCGGCAAGATCGGTCCGGCGCTGGCGATGGGCAACACGGTCGTGGTGAAGCCCGCGCCGCAGGATCCGCTCGCCGTGATCAAGGTGTGCGAGCTCGTGCAGCAAGCCGGCTTCCCGCCCGGCGTCGTCAACGTCGTGACCGGGTCGGGCGCGGCGGTCGGTGAAGCGCTGGTCGGGTCGAAGCACGTCGACATGGTGAGCTTCACCGGATCCACCTCGGTCGGTCAGCGCATCGGCGAAGTGGCCGGACGCGACATGAAGCGCCTGCTGCTCGAGCTCGGCGGCAAGGGCGCCGCGGTCGTGTTCGACGACGCCGACCTCCGCACCGCGATCGCCACGATCACGAGTGTGTGGGCGTTCCACTCAGGTCAGATCTGCACCGCACCGACGCGCGTGCTCGCGCAGCGCGGCGTGTACGACAAGCTCGTCGCCGGTTTGCAGGCCGCGGCGGGATCGCTCAAGGTCGGTGACCCCCTCGAGAAGGACACCGTCCTCGGACCGGTCATCTCCGAGATGCACCGGGATCGCGTCGAGTCCTACGTGCGCGCCGGCGCCGACGAGGGCGGCACGTTGGTCGCGGGTGGCGTACGTCCCGACATGGCGAGCGGGTTCTACGTCGCGCCGACGCTGATCGCCGACTGCAAGGCCGGCATGAAGGTCGTGCAGGAGGAGATCTTCGGACCGGTCGTCGTGGTCGTCCCGTTCGACGACGAGGACGAGGCGGTCACGCTCGCCAACGGCACCGACTTCGGGCTCTACGACTACGTGTTCTCGGCCGACACGAACCGGGGCATGCGGGTGGCGAGGCAACTGCGCAGCGGCAACGTCGGCATCAACACGGCGCAGCGCAACCACGAAGCCCCGTTCGGCGGCTTCAAGCTCTCGGGCGTCGGCCGTGACGGTGGCTCCTTCGGCCTCCACGCCTACTCCGAGCTGCAGTCGATCGTCTGGCCCGGCTGACAATCCTCGTTCTGGCGTCAAATGCGGCGGATATCCGCCGGATCTGACGCCAGAACGACTGAGAGGTCAGTTTTGGAAGGTGAAGTTCGTCCCGGCGACCACGGCTTTGCTCAGTGGTCGGACGAGGGCGCGAAGCTGATTGCAGCCTTCCTCGCCGAGATGGAGCCACGGTGCCATCGCGAGCAGGTCGGTTCGATCTTCGATCGCCTGACGGAACGAGTCGCCGTCGTCGGTGAAAGCGCCGGCCTCGTCGACGAGTCCGCGATCCCGCAGTCGCGACACGGCTGCGTCCCAGTCGAGGTCACTCCAAGCACGCGACGTCTGAAGTGCGGTCCGGCCCACGTCTGTCGTCGCGGCGTGGAGGACGAGCGCCTCGACGGGGTCGAGCGCGGCACCGACGAGGCAGGTGATGTGGCCGTCCCCCCTGAACTCACGGAGCACCGAGATCGCGTGCCACAGTGCGACGTGCGGCTGAGTCGGCCACTCGAGTGACGCGTGGGCAGCAGCGAGCGGACGGCCGGCCCACGTGCAGCCTTCCGTCGCTGTGTGCGCGAGCTCGGCTGCTTGCACGACCGAGGCCGCGCCGACGTCTTCGCCCAGCACCCGACGCAACGCCTGATCGACGCCGTCGAACCTGGCCTCGACGACGGCGGCAGGCCCTGCCTTCGACCACGCCGCGGGCAATGCGTGCGTGATCAGTTCGGGATTGAAGTTGAAGAACGCCGCGATCACGACGCTCGGCTCGACCGCGCCCATCGGCGCCGACCGAGAGGCGAAGTAGCCGTCGCGACCGTCGATGCCAAGCGTCGCATAGGCCCGCGATGCTTCGGGGGCGAAGTAGACCAGACCGTGATAAGGCTCCAGGGTTCGCCACATCTTCCGAGCCATGATGGAATCCACGCGACGACGGTAGCGACCCGCCTCGGCCGCTTGCCCAAAACTAGAACGTGTTCTAGTCTTCGGGCAGTGGCCGCCTACGACCTGGTGATCCGCAACGGCGTCGTCGTCGACGGCACGGGGCTCCCGCGGCGGCGAGCCGACGTGGCCGTGACCGGGGGACGGATCGCCGAGGTCGGGTTCGTCGACGGACGTGGCGCCCGCGAGATCGACGCGGACGGGCGCGTGGTGGCCCCCGGGATCGTCGATCCGCACACGCACTACGACCCGCAGCTCACCTTCGAGCCGTACGCGACGTCGAGCTGCTTCCACGGCGTCACCACGGTCATCGCCGGCAACTGCGGGTTCTCCGTCGCGCCGCTGCGGCCGGGCGACAGCGACTGGCTGATCCAGTTGTTCGCTCGCGTCGAGGGAATGGATGCGACCGCGCTCACCGGCATCCCGTTCGACGGCTTCGAGACGTTCCCCGAGTACCTGCGCACGCTCGACGGTCGCATCGGCGTCAACGCCGCGTTCTACGTCGGCCACTGCGCGGTGCGCCGCTACGTCATGGGCGACGCGTGCCAGGAGCGGGAAGCGACCGACGACGAGATCGACGCAATGGCCGCGATCGTCTCCGACGCCATGGACGCGGGCGCGGCGGGCTTCTCCTCGACGCACTCGCCGACGCATTTCGACTCGGCCAACCGTCCGGTCCCGAGCCGGCTCGCCTCGACCAAAGAGCTCGAGCGCCTCGTGACCGCGGCCGGCGAGGCAGGACGGGGCGGCTCGATCGCCTACCTGCCGCTTTCCGCGGTCGGCGGCATCACGCCCGACGACGAAGCGCTGCTCGTGCGCATGTCACTGGCGTCTCGCATGCCGGTCGTGATCCAGGGTCTCGGCGCGCGCTCCAAGGTCGACGCGCCCACCGCCGGTTGGGACAACGCCAAGCGGTTCGTCGACGAAGCCACCGACCAAGGCGCAGCGGTGTACTCGCTTGCCATGTCGAAGCCGTTCAACCGCACCTTCACGCTCGCGGCGGGCACGACGATGTACGAAGGCGCGCTCGAGTTCAATCGCATGTTCAGCGACGCGCCCACGGTCGAGGCGCGCATCGCAACTGCTCCGCGACCCGAGTTTCCGCGACTCGATCCGTCACTCGGTCGAGAACCCGAACCGCGATCCCGACAAGGGCGCGACGCTGCCGCCGCCGCACTGGGACGTCCTGCACGTCAACAAGGTGTCCTCGCCGCAGAACGAGAAGTACGTCGGCCGCTCGCTGACCGACATCGCCGCGGAGCTCGGCGTCCATCCGACCGACGCCATGGTCGACATCGCGCTGTCGGAAGACCTGACCATCGAGTTCCTGTGGCGGACGGAGACACAGGAATGGATCGACGGCACGCGCGTCGCGCAGGCGGATCCGCACATGCTCGTCGGCACGAGCGACGGCGGCGCCCACCTCGATCGCGACGACGGTGCCGAGGCGCACAGCTACTTCCTGAAGCACTGGGTGCGCGAGTGGCATGGCTTCACGCTCGAGGAGGGCGTGCGCCAGATCACCGCGATCCCCGCCGCGCTGTGCGGGATCATCGACCGCGGCGTGCTGCTCCCCGGCTACGCGGCGGACATCTACGTGTTCGATCCCGACACCATCGGTCCCGCGCACAAGGAGTTCGTGCACGACTTCCCCCAGGGGGCCGGACGCTGGGCGTCGAAGCCGCAGGGCGCGTACGCCACCATCGTCAACGGCGTCCCGATCGTGCTCGACGGCCAGTTGCGGGAGGACGCAGGTTTGCCGGGTCAGGTCCTGCGCCCGAACACACCCGCGGCGGCGACGGGCGGTGGCGCGTGAGAGCGATCGTGTGGACCGGCGAGCTCGAGGTGCGCGACGACGTCGAGGTGCGCGGCCCGAGGCCGCACGAAGTCAAGGTGCGCATCCACAACGCCGGGTTGTGCCACAGCGACGTCTCGGTGATCGACGGCACCATCCCGTTCCCGACACCGGTGGTGATGGGACACGAGGGCGCGGGCATCGTCGAGGAAGTCGGAAGCGCGGTGCAGAAGGTCGCCGTTGGCGATCACGTCGTCCTCACGACGCTCGGCAACTGCGGCCAGTGCGACGCGTGCGACCGCGGGCAGCCGACCCATTGTCGTGACACGTTCGGACGGTTGCCGCGCCCGTTCACGGTCGGCGGCGACAAGGCGTTCCAGTTCGCGAACGCCGGTGTGTTCAGCGAGTACACCGTCGTCGGCGAGACGCAGGCGGTCGTCATCGACAAGTCGGTCCCGCTCGAGGTCGCGTGCCTCATCGGTTGCGCGGTCGTGACCGGAACCGGTGCCGTTCTCAACCGCGCCAAGGTGCAGCCCGGCCAGACCGTCGTCGTGATCGGCGCGGGTGGCATCGGCCAGTCCGTCATCCAGGCGGCCCGGCTCGCGGCAGCCGGTCGCATCGTCGTCGTCGACGCCAACGCTGCGAAGGAAGACGTCGCCCGCCGGTTCGGTGCGACGGACTTCGTCGACCCGGCGGGCGTCGACGATCTCGTCGCCGCGGTCAAGGACACCGGCATGGCGAACGGCGCCGATCACGTCTTCGAGTGCGTCGGCCATCCCGCCCTCATCCGCAACGCGATCGACCTCCTCGACTGGGGCGGTACGTGCACACTGCTCGGTGTGCCCAAGCTCGGCACCGAAGCGAGCTTCGTGGTCAACACGCTGTACAACGACAAGTCGATCCTCGGCTGCCGGTACGGATCGACGCGGCCCCATCACGACATCCCGTTGCTTGTCCGCTTCTACCAGGACGGGCGGCTGCAGCTCGACGAGATGGTCAGCCAGCGCTACCCGCTCGGCGACATCCGCCAGGCCCTCGACGACATGCACGCCGGCAAGCTCAACCGCGGCGTCCTCGACGTCGCCCTCACGTAGACCATAGGAGACAGCGAGTCCATGGAGTTCGGCATCTTCGCCCAATTGTTCGTGCCGCGATTCGAGCGCGACGTCGATCCCGCGGCGGAGCACAAGCGGATCATGCGCAACGTCGACATCTCGCTCGCGGCAGATCGCGTCGGATTGAAGTACGTGTGGTGCCCCGAGCATCACTTCCTCGACGAGTACTCGCACATGCCCGGCCCCGAGGTGTTCCTCTCGTACGTCGGCGCACGGACCGAGCGCATCCACCTCGGGTCGGCGATCTTCAACATCACGCCGCCGGTCAACAAGCCGGCGCGTGTCGCAGAGACGGTCGCGTTGATGGACCACCTGCTCGACAACCGGTTCGAGTTCGGCACCGGTCGCGGCTCGTCCACCACCGAGGTCTACGGCTTCGACATCGAGGACCTCTCGCTCACCAAGGAGATGTGGCGCGAGACGATCACCGAGATCCCGAAGATGTGGAAGCAAGGCACGTACAGCTACGAAGGCAAGTTCTTCCGCATGCCCGAGCGCGAGGTGTTCCCGAAGCCCCACGGCCCGGCCCATCCGGCCATGTGGGTCGCGGCCGGTTCGCCTCCGACGTTCGGTGAAGCGGGCTCGCTCGGCCTCGGGGCGTTCTGCTTCTCCGAGGGCGCGCCACGCGACATCGAACCGCTGGTGAAGAACTACAAGAACGCGATCGACAACGCCACGCCGGTCGGCGACTACGTCAACAACAACATCATGGCGGTGACCAACCTCGTGTGCATGGAGGACCGCAACGAAGCGTTCCGCCAGGCCGCCGACATGAAGATGAACTACTACACGAGCCTGATGCACCACTGGCTCGACAACATCCCGTCGCCAGAGGGGTTCCCGAAGTGGCCGGAGATCCTGCCCGAGCCGACGCCCGAGCAGATCGAGAAGGCAACCGCGGCCGGCTACGCCGTCGTCGGTGATCCGGACGACTGCGCGAAGGCGATCCAGCGCTGGGCCAACATCGGCGTCGACCAGTTGACGTTCAGCCCAACGACGAACACGCTGTCGACCGAGGTCGTCATAGCGTCGATGGAGCTCTTCGGCAAGGAAGTGCTGCCGCAGTTCGACAAGGACCCGGTCCATTCGACGACGAAGTACCGCGAGGCGGCAGCCAACCGCGCGTGAGCCTTCCGGACGAGTTCGTCGAGCTCGCGTCCCGCGTGTCGAACTGGGGCCGGTGGGGCGACGACGACGAGATCGGCACGCTCAACCTGATCGACGGCGATGCCGTACGGCGCGGCGCGGCCGCGGTGCGCACGGGTCGGCGGTTCTCACTCGCGGTGCGACTCGATCAGCAGAGTCCACAGATCGGGTCCATCCCCGGACGGATCAATCCGCTGCACGCGATGGTCGCGCTCAACAGCGAGTACCAGGGATCTCCCGACGGCTTCTGCACCAGCGACGACATCGTCACCATGGGACTGCAGGCTGCGACCCACTGGGACGCGCTCAGCCACGTGAGCTACAGCGGCAAGCTCTACAACGGCTTTCCGACGTCGACCACGACGGCCGAGAGCGGCGCGACGAAGTGCGGCATCTCCAGGGTCAAGACGCTGGTGTCCCGCGGCGTGCTGCTCGACGTCGCACGCGCGCTCGGACAGGATCGTCTCGACGGCGGGTACGGCATCAGGCCGGATGATCTGGATGTCGCCCTCTCGCAGTCAGCGACGGCGATCCAGCCGGGAGACGTGGTGTTGGTCCGCACCGGCAACATGCAGCTCTTCAAAGCCCGTGACCGACAGACGTACACCGCCGGACAGCAGCCAGGGCTCACGATGGCCACCGCGCTGTGGTTCCGCGACCGGGACGTGGCCGCGGTCGCGACCGACACCGTCGCGTTCGAGGTCTACCCCGGAGAGCGTGACGATCTGTTGTTCCCCCTGCACCTGCTCCATCTGCGCGACATGGGCATGACGCAAGGACAGAACTTCGACCTCGAGGCACTGGCCGCCGACTGCGCCGACGACGGCACCTACGAATTCCTCCTCGATGCGTCCCCGCTGCCGTTCACCGGAGCCGTGGGATCACCGGTGAACCCCGTCGCGGTCAAGTGATCCTCCGGCTTCCGCGGAAGTGTGGCAATCCAGTAGAACCGGACTCGAACTCCGGGTCATTGGCGGCACCCTGGCGCCGCCGATGCACCTACATTCGCAACGTGGGGGGATCGTGGGCCTGACGTTCAATTTGGCGGACCTGGTCGAGGCGGCGGTCGACCGCGTCCCGACGCGGCGGGCCCTGATCACCGTCGAACGGACGCTCACCTACGAGCAGCTCGAGGCGCGGGCCAATCGTTTGGCGGCATGGCTGACCGAGCAGGGCATCGGTCCGGGCGATCACATCGGCTGCTACATGTACAACGGCACCGAGTACGTCGAGACGATGCTGGCCGCATACAAGTTGCGGGCCGTCCCCATCAACGTGAACTACCGGTACGTCGAGGACGAGCTGCGGTACCTCTTCCGCGACGCGGATCTCAAGGCGCTTGTCCACGACACCGAGTTCGCGCCGCGGATCGACGCGGTGCGCGACGGACTGCCGTTGCTCACGACGACGCTCTCGGTCGGCGATGGCGGCGCCTACGAGGATGCGCTCGAAGCGTCCTCACCGGAGCGCGTCGCCGTCCAGCGCAGTGCCGACGACCTCTACATCATCTACACGGGTGGCACCACCGGGATGCCGAAGGGCGTGGTGTGGCGCCAGGAAGACGCGTTCTACTCGTGCTTCGGCGGTGGCGACTACACCCGCGCCAACCCGGTGAGGACGCCCGAGGAGATGCCCGAGCGCATCGGCGACCCGCTCATGTTCTTTCCGCTCGCGCCACTGATGCACGGCGCGGCGCAGTGGACCGTGTTCGCCTGGCTGATGTCCGGTGGCGCGAGCGTGTTGACCGCGTCGCGGCCTCGCACCGACTACGCGGAGGTGTGGCGACTCATCACCGAGCACAAGGTCCAGGCGCTCACGATCATCGGTGACGCGGTCGCGCGCCCGCTGGTCGACGAGTACAACGCGCACCGAGAGAGCTACGACGCGTCGTCGCTGATCTCGATCGGTTCCGGCGGCGCGCCGCTGTCTGCTGCCGGACGCGACGAGTTGGCCGCGACGTTCCCGAACACGATCCTCAACGACGGCTACGGGGCGTCGGAAACAGGCGCGCAGGCCCGCAGCTTCGGCGGGGGCAAGTTCTCCAGCTTCGACAACGAGACGCTCGTGCTCGATCCCGACACCCTCGAACTGATCGAGCCCGGCTCGAATCGGGAGGGCCGCGTCGCTCGCCGAGGCCACATCCCGGTCGGGTACTACAACGACCCGGAGAAGACCGCGGCGACGTTCGTCGAGCACGACGGGGAACGGTGGGTGCTCACCGGTGATGTCGCGACCGTGCTCGACGACGGCACGATCCAGCTGCTCGGCCGAGGGTCGATGTGCATCAACACGGGTGGCGAGAAGGTCTTTCCCGAGGAGGTCGAGGGCGTCCTGCTCGCACACCCGGCGGTGTACGACGCGATCGTCGTGGGCGTGCCGGATCCCCGTTGGGGCGAGCGGGTCACCGCGGTCGTGCAGGTCACACCGGGGCACGACCTGGACGACGACACGCTGATCGAGCACTGCCGTACGCAGCTCGCGGGCTACAAGCTCCCGCGGTCGATCGTCGCCGTCGAAGCCGTGCAACGATCGCCCGTCGGCAAGGCCGATTACGGCTGGGCGAAGGAGATCGCGGTGAAGGAGATGATGTGAGATGAGCATTCGAGTGGTGGGCGCGGGATTGGGCCGCACCGGAACGCATTCGTTGAAGATCGCGCTCGAGCAGTTGTTGGGTGGCCCCTGCTACCACATGATCGAGGTGTTCGGTCATCCCGAGCACGTGGCGGTGTGGCAGGCGGCCGCGGATGGTGGCGTGGTCGACTGGTCGGCGTTCCCCGAAGCAGACGGTTACGTCGCGTCAGTCGACTGGCCCGGTTGTTCGTTCTGGCGGGAGATGGCCGATGCCAATCCGGACGCGATCGTCCTGCTGTCGACGCGTGCGAGCGCGGAGGCGTGGTGGAAGAGCGCGAGCGACACGATCTTCCAGGCCATGGATTCCGCTCCGCTCGAGCTGCCGGGTTGGACAGCGATGGTCGAGAGCATCTTCAAGAACCGCTTCAAGGCGGACGTTCGCGACAAGGACGCCGCGATGGCCGCCTACGAACGACACAACGCGGAGGTGCGAGCGAACGCCGAGCCGAAACAGCTGCTCGAGTGGACGGCCGGTGACGGTTGGGAGCCGATCTGCAACGCGCTCGGTGTGCCGGTCCCCGACGAGCCATTCCCCCACGTCAACACGACCGAAGAGTTCCGCGCCATGGCCGGGTTGGACGACGCGACGTGAGGCTCCGCAGACGACGGAGGCACGAACCATGATCAACGCTCGCAATCTCTGGGAGCTGCTCGAGAGGCGGGTGCAGGCGACACCGGACGGCGTGATGGCGATCGACGACACCGGCCGGGCGCTCACGTTCGCGGCGTACAAGGCCGAGTCCGAACGCGCCGCTGCCGGTCTCGCGCGCCTCGGCGTCGGCGCCGGCGACGTCGTGTCGTGGCAGCTCCCGACGTGGCTCGAGTCGATCGTTCTCGTGTCTGCGCTGTCGCGATTGGGCGCGGTGCAGAACCCGATGCTGCCGATCTACCGGCAGCGGGAGGTCGGCTTCATCACGAAGCAGGCCGGGTCCCGCCTGCTGGTCGTGCCCGGCTCGTGGCGCAACTTCGACTACGAGGAGATGGCACGCGAGATCGCCTCGGGCCAGCCCGGTCTCGAGATCCTGGTGGCGAACCGGGCACTGCCGCAGGGCGATCCGCAGCAGCTTCCGCCGCCTCCCGAAGCGACGGACGATCCCGCTGACCTACCGGTGCGCTGGTACTACTACACGTCCGGCACGACCGCGGACCCGAAAGGCGCGCAGCACACCGACGCGACGATCTGCGCCGCAGCCGTGGGCATGTGCGAGCGACTGGAGGTCACGGAGTCCGACCGCATCGGTTGCGTGTTCCCGTTCACGCACATCGCCGGTGCCGTCTACATCTTCAGCGCGCTCGCGTTCGGTTGCACGATGATCGTCGTCGAGGGCTTCGACGCGGAAGCGACGCCTCCCGTGCTCGCACGCAACGAGGTCACGCTGGCCGGCGCCGGTACGCCGTTCCACATGGCGTATCTCGCATATCAGCGCAACCATCCCGAGAGCGCGCCGCTGTTCCCGAAGGCCCGTGCCTATATCGGCGGTGGCGCGCCGAAGCCGCCGCAGTTGCACTACGACGTCAAGTCCGAGCTCGGCGGCGTCGGGGTGGTGTCGGGCTACGGGATGACCGAAGCGCCGATCGTGACGATGGCATCCGTGCGCGACAGCGACGAGGTGCTCGCCAACACCGAGGGCGCGGCGGTGACCGGTGTCGACCTCATCACGGTCAAGACCGACGGCTCGCGCGGCAGCCAGGGTGCGGAGGGCGAGATCCGGCTCAAGGCACCGATGCTCATGCGCGGCTACATCGACTCGACGCTCGACGCGGACGCGTTCGACGACAACGGCTACTTCCGCACCGGCGATCTCGCGGTGCTCGACGAGCGCGGCAACGTCCGGATCACCGGGCGAGTGAAGGACATCATCATCCGCAACATGGAGAACATCTCGGCGAAGGAGCTCGAGGACATCCTCTTCACGCACCCGAAGGTCGCGGACGTCGCCGTCGTCGGACTGCCCGACGACCGCACCGGCGAGCGGGCGTGCGCCGTGGTCGTCGCCGCGGATGCCGGCGACGCACCGTCGCTGGACGAGCTGTGCGCCTACCTGCTCGGGCGGGGACTGATGAAGCAGAAGCTGCCCGAGCAGCTCGAGCTCATCGACGCGCTCCCGCGGAACCCCACCGGCAAGATCGTGAAGTTCGAGCTCCGCGACCGCTACGCCAAACCATGACCCTCCAGACGGAATGTTGGATGGAAACGGGCGCTATCGCGCCCGTTTCTCCCCGGAGAACACGTAGTCAGCACAATCAGAAATGGAGCAATTGATGGGCTTGTTGGACGGCAAGGTGGCGATCGTCACCGGAGCGGGACACGGCATCGGCCGCGGTCACGCGCTCGAGCTCGCGAAGCACGGGGCAAGGGTCGTGGTGAACGACCTCGGCGGCTCCGTCAGTGGGGAAGGCGCGAGCCAGGACGCCGATCTCACCGTGAAGCTCATCGAGCAGCGCGGCGGCGAGGCGATCGCCAGCTACGGCGACGTGTCCGACGAGACGCAGTCGGGAGACATGATCCGGCAGGCCGTCGACACGTGGGGCCACCTCGACGTGCTCGTCAACAACGCCGGCATCGTGCGCGACAGCGTCATCTGGAACATGCCGGTCTCGGACTTCGACGCGGTCATGCGCGTCCACGTGCGCGGCACGTGGTTGCCGTGCCATCACGCGGCGAAGCACTTCCGTGCCCGCGCCCAAGCCGGCGAGACGTTCACGGGCCGCATCATCAACACGGTCTCCGGGGCGGGCCTGGTCGGCAACTTCGGCCAGACGAACTACGCCGCCGCGAAGGCAGCGATCGCTGGTCTCACGCAGACGCTGTCGCTCGAGCTCTACCGGATGGGCGTGACCGTCAACGCCATCGGCCCGGCCGCCGCGACCCGCATCACCGGCACGATGCCGAACGCGCCGACGGTGATCGAGGCCGACGACATCGCCGACGACGAGTGGAACCCGATGGACCCCGCGGTGTCGTCACCCGTCGTCGCCTGGCTTGCCAGCGACGAGAGTCAACTGGTCACCGGCCAGGTGATCCGGGCCGTGGCCGAGAACCTGATCCTGATGGACGGCTGGACCGACGGCGCCACGCTCAACAACGGCGGCAAGCGCTGGGACGCGACCAAGCTCGGTCAGCAGATCGCCACCGACATCTTCAAGACGAGGACGCCGGGCCTGCGGTACTGAGACTCCCGGGGTTGCAGGGCGTCAGCGGGTTCGGGGCAGGCCGAGCCCGCGTTCGGCGATGATGCCGCGCTGCACCTCGCTCGATCCGCCGTAGATCGTCGTGACGGTCGAGTGCCGGTACGCGTGCTCGACCAGTCCGGCGATCGGCGCGGCATCGTCGCCGTGCTGCAACACGCCAGGCGCGCCGAGGATGTCGAGCAGGTCGGATGCGGCGCGCGTGAACGCTTCGGTGATGTACAGCTTCGCCATCGAGCCCTCGACAGCGGTCATCGCCCCCGTCGCGGCCTCGGCCGCGGTGCGGAACACGAGCAGCCGGCCGACCTCCATCGCGGTGGCATGCTCGGCCAGGCGATCGGCGACCAACGGGTCGGTGATCGCGCCGGTCGAAAGGGCCCACGCCGCGACCTCGCGCACGAGGCGATCGGGCTCACCGCAGTTGGCGCTGTTGCGTTCGTACACGAGCGCGGCATGCATCACCGACCAACCGGCATCGACGTCACCGACACGGCACGAGTCGGGCACGCGCACGTCGGTGTAGAAGGTGATGTTCGTGCGCTCGCCGCCGAGCGTGTGCACGGGCGTCACCTCGACGCCAGGCGCGCTCATCGGCACCAAGAACATCGTCAGTCCTTTGTGCTTCGGCTTCTCCGGCGTCGTGCGGGTCAGCAGGAAGACGTAGTTCGCTTCGTGCGCCATCGTCGTGAACATCTTCTGGCCGTTGATGACCCACTCGTCGCCGTCACGCACGGCCCGGGTCTGCACCGCCGCGACATCGGAGCCGGCGTCCGGTTCGCTGTAGCCGAGGCAGCACAGCGCGTCGCCGGCGAGGATCTGCGGCACGATCTCGGTGCGCTGGTGCTCGTTGCCGCACAGCACGAGCGTCGCCGCGACCATCGATGCGATGCCCATGCCGTCGACCGGCGCACCCGCGCCGTACAGCTCCTGCATGAGCGCCGTCATCTCCACCGCACTGCGTCCTTGCCCGCCCACCTCCTCGGGCCACCCTGCGGCGAGATAGCCGCGCGCGGCGATGGCGCGATGGAGACCAGGGTCGTGCATCGTTCCCGTCGCGTGCGCCCGCTCGATGATGTCGTCGTTGAGGTGGGTGTCGAGAAACGCCCGTACCTCTGATCGGAAGGACTCGGTGGACGGATCGAGCCGGCGATGCAACCCGGTGCCGCCGTTGCCCCAGAGGCGCGCCGCGATCTCGATGCGCTGCTGGCGAGGATCACCGAGGGCGAGCCGCAACGCCTTGGCGCGGCGGACGTACAGCTGCACGTCGTACTCGAGCATGAAGCCGTAGCCGCCGTGGAAGTGCAGGCTCGCCGCTGCCGCCTGTTCCGCCACCTGGCCGCAGTAGTCGAACGCCATCGCCGCGAGCGCGGAAGCGTCTTCGTCAGCGACGTCGTCCGACGCCGCTGCGGCCTCGAGCGCGAGCAACCGGGCGCCGTCGACCGCGGTGTGGAGGTCGGCGAGCTTGTGCTGGATCGTCTGGAACGAGCCGATCGGGACGCCGAACTGGTGACGCTCCTGCACATAGGCGATGCCGAGGTCGAGCACCGCGCGTGCCAGACCGGCGAGAGCGGCGGCGGTGAGCACGCGCCACTCGTCGAGGGCGCGCTCAGGTGCGATGGTGCCGACCGGACCCACGTCGACGAGGGAAACGTCGGCGACCGCCGTCCCGCCGAGCGTCGGGTGCACGTGAGTGCCGCGCACCGTGCCGGTGACGAGCTCGCCGCCGGTGCCGCCCACCACCTCGCGCGCGACGGCTCCGCCGGGAACAAGCGGGGCGACGCTGTCAGCAATGCCGAGCGGTGCGAACACGGCGATGCGCTCGTCGACGTGCCGTCCGGTGGCACGGGCCGCGATCAGCGCTTCCGCGAGCGGCACGGGCGCAAGCTGGGCGCCGGCCCGCATGCAGACCACCGCGAGGTCGGCGAGCGTCGCGTCACCGGACGCGGCTGCGTCGAGCAGGCCCATCGCGACGAGCCCGCGCCACACCGAGGGGGAGAACCCCGCCGGATCGGCCGCCTCGGCCTCACGGACCTGCTCGGGCGAAGCCGACTTCGCCAGCAGGCGGGCGACGGCGTCGTCGAGCGCCTGTTGCTCGTCGGTCAGATCGAACACGCGAAGCAGGTCAGCCGAATGCGCCGGCCGATCGCAACTCGGCGATGCGGTCGTCGTCGTAACCGAGCACGCTGCGCAACACCTCGTCGGTGTGCTGTCCAGGTGTCGGCGCCTTCGTCGGAACGGGCAGCGATTCGCCGACGAGCTTGATCGGCGACGGCAGCTGCTCGCAGCCGAGCACGTCGCGCGGCAGCCACGGCATCCGATCCTGGAACTGAGGATCGTCGGCGATCGTCTTCGGCGTGTTCACGCTCACGATCGGCGTGTTGACTCGCTCACCGAGTGCGATCCACTCCGCGCTCGTGCGCTGACGGAAGATCTCGCGGAGCTCGGCACGGAGCTCGACGTTGCCGACGGCATGGTCGGCGTACTGCGACCCCGGATTGCTCTCGAAGAGATCGGGACGGTCGATGCCACGGCAGAAGTTCTCCCAGAACTCGCGCTCGGAGGCTTGGAAGAGGATGTAGCTGTCCTTCGTCTCGTAGAACTGGTAGCGCACGCCGTCCTTCATGCCCGCAGTACCAGGCGCGCGGCGCTGGTAGTTGTCGGAGGCGTTGCCGGTGACCTCGTCCTCCGGGCGCTCGTAGGCGCGCCAGGTCTCCGAGCGCAGCCAGTCCATGGCCGCCGCCGCGTCGGACTGCGCGATCTCGAGTCGCGTCGGTTCACCGGTCGCACGCGCCCGTATGACCGCGGCGAGCACGCCCAGTGCGCCGAACAACGGGCCCGCGTGGATGCCCATCGACGGATGTTCGGGAATGAACGCGAACCCGTCCTCTGTCGTGTCGGGCTGCACGAGTCCGGCCCACACGTCGTACGCGATGCCGTGGCTCGGCATGTCCTTGTACGGTCCGGTCATGCCATAGCCCGAGATCGTGCAGAAGACGATGCGCGGATTCACCTCCTGCAGACGGTCGTAGCCGAGACCGCGGCGCTCGAGCCCGCCCGGGCGCATCGCCTCGATGACCACGTCGGCCCCGCGGACGAGGTCGAGGTAGGTCGCGACACCTTCGTCCGTCCGCAGATCGAGCACGATCGAACGCTTGCCCCGGCTGATGTGGAGGTGCATCAGCGAGACGCCCTCGACGATGGGCCAGGTCATCTGGCGGATGTAGTCGCCTTGCGGGGACTCGACCTTGATGACCTCGGCGCCGAGATCGGCCAGGTGAGTCGTGATCGCCCCGGGTCCGAGCATCGAGCTCTCGATGATGCGGACCCCGGCGAGCGGCGGCTGCGGCATGGGCCAACTCCTGAATCTGACGGACCGTCAGATCGTAGACGTTGTGATCTGCACCGGTTTCCGAGTCCCGAGCAGTCATCTCGTCGGATCGACGCCCGCCAGACCGACAGCCGGCTCTGGCGCCGGCATCGACGCGGGTGGGTCCTCGCCGCCCGGGTCGCCGTGCGGCAACCTGCGTGCGTGAACCAGCACGACGAACGACCGGACAATCGAATCACCGCCGGTGCCGAGTACCGCTTCGGGTTGGTGCTGCTGCTGCTCCTCGTCACCTTCGTGGTGCTGATGACGGGCGGCACGTCGGGTTGGCTGCGGCCGGTCACCGTTGTACTGACCGGCGCGACCCTGCTCGCCGCGCTCGTCGCGGCCGACGCCTCCCGCCGGGTGCGTCGGCTCGCGACGGTCGCCGTGGCGATCGCCTCGCTTACGTCGTTGTCGCTGGTCACGCTCGGCAAGTCGGGCGCGGCGCTCCAAGGAATTCTCAATGCGGGACTGGTCGTGTTCGCGCCCATCGCGATCGCCCGATCGGTCCTTCGTCGCCGGGTGATCGACATACGCACGATTCTCGCCGCGCTGTGTGTCTACGTCTTGATCGGCATGCTGTGGGCGTTCGTGTACTCGGCGGTCGGCAACACCGGTTCGCGTGACTTCTTCGCGCAACCAGGTGCGCGAACGAGCGCCGACTACCTCTACTTCAGCTTCATCACGCAACTCACCGTCGGCTACGGCGACCTCACCGCCGCCGGCAACCTCGGTCGCTCGCTCGCGGTGCTCGAAGCCCTGCTCGGCCAGATCTATCTCGTGGTGATCGTCGCTGTACTCGTGTCACGGCTCGTCCCACGAGCGTCCTCTGCGAATGAGGACTCTTGAACGGCACGCGAACCGGGGTGCTCGAGAACCACGGCCGACCACTCGCCTGAGGTACGGCGCTCGACCTCGCCGAGTGGGTCGAGATAGCGGCTGACGACCGAGCATTGCGACGGCGAGATACCGCTTGCCGCCACCCAGCCGCCCGGTGTCACGCGCTCGACGAGTTGAGGTGCGAGGTCGACGAGCGCCTCTCGACCGAGGTTCGCCAGGACGATGTCGAACTGGCCGTCGATCGTCGCAAGGGCGTCGGCGGTCACGTCCATGTCCCGTTCCATGCCATTGAGCGACGCGTTGCGTCTGGTCGCGTCCACGGCCGCGTCCTTGATGTCGACGGCGACGACGTGCGACGCGCCGAGCGCCAGCGCACACAGCCCCAGCACGCCGCTGCCGCATCCGACGTCGAGCACCCGCTCGCCGCCGACGACGCGGCCGAGCAATTGCTCGATGATCAGGCGGGTCGACGGGTGTTGCGCACTCCATCCGCCCGGACCGATCTCGATCACCCGCGCCACGTTCGGACGCTCGTGCTCGGACCACGCGAAGCACACCCCCAGGCGATGGCCGAAGGTCACAGGGCGCGTGTGCCGGGTCCACGCTTCCAGGCGGGCTCCGTCCGCCGGTCGCGCGATCGCCATCGCTCCGCCGGCCCGAAGCGCCGCAGCGAGACGTTCGGCGTCCTCGTCGTCGTTCACCCGCGCGAGGACGAGCCTGCGGTTCGCAGCCGGAGCGAGCGTCGCGAACGCAGCCGCACCGAGCTCGCGCAGGCGGGAATGCACAGGCTCGACGTCATCCACGGAAGTGGCGACCACGACGATCATCGCCGCGACGCTATGCGGGTGAGCTGCGCACAAGCGGTAAAGCTGACGATGAAATGAGACGATGAGACGCCTGGACACGCCGCTGTCCGGCCGACCGTCTCGTGGGGGTGAATGTGAAGAAGCATCTCGCAGTGTTGGTTGTGCTGCTCGCCGGGCTGTTCAGTGGAGGGGTGGCCCTTGCCCTGACCGACAACTCGCCGGCACCGTCGTCCACGGAGTCGTCGAGCAGCTCCATGCCGGACTCGACCGCAAGTTCGTCGAGCGAGTCGACGCAGAGCTCGTCGACCGATTCGACTGACGGCTCGTCGACGGAGTCCGACTCCTCCGAGTCCGAGTCCGAGTCGAGTGCGAGCTCCTCGCCCGAGACCGATTCAGACGAATCCGAGTCGACGGGGTCCGAGTCCGACGAGAGTTCTACGACCGAGGGTGCCGAAGACACCGGCGGCCAGCACGGCTCGAACCATGGTGCCGAGGTGTCGAACGCGGCGCACTCGTGCCCGAAGGGTCCCCACGGACAACACGGCAAGTGCGTCAGCGTCGTCGCGCACCGGCACGACTGAGCTTTCGGGGCTGCGCTCGTCAGGACGGGGCGAGCGTGAGCGTGACGTCTCCGCCGGACACGGTGTAGGCGTCGCCCGCTCGTGACATTGCAGCCTCGTTCCTGAGAGCGTCGGTGATCCACGCTTCCTGGGCTGTCCGATCCAAAGGACATCCCATCACGGTCGAGGCGGCATCCGTGAGCGTGAGTCTGTTCAGGATGGTCACGTCCGTCAGACGATGCTCGCGCCGCATCGGTTCCGAGCAGCGTCGAGCCCGACTTGCGGGTAGACACGAGGCGTCCATGTGCTCGCAGGAGGATCCCATGACGACCTTGCCCGACCGGCCGAACTCGGCGCTGCTCGTCATCGACGTCCAGAACGGCGTGATGGAGGGCGCGCCGAGCCGTGACGACGTCATCGCCAACATCAACACCCTCGTCGCCAAGGCTCGGGCCGAGGACGTGGCGGTCGTGTGGGTGCAGCATTCGAGCGAAGATCTGCAGCGCGACACCGAGCGCTGGCAGTACGTGTCCGAGCTTCGGCGTCGGAACGAGGAGCCGCTGGTCCACAAGAGCTACGGCGACTCCTTCGAGGACACCGACCTCGAAGCGCGACTCGCGGAGCGCGGCATCGGGCGGCTCGTCATCACCGGGGCGCAGACCGACGCCTGTGTGCGCTCGACGCTGCACGGGGCGTTCGTGCGCGGCTACGACGTCACGCTCGTGGGCGACGCGCACACGACGGAGGATCTCACCGCGTACGGCGCGCCGCCGCCGGAGCAGGTCGTCGCCCACACCAATCTCTATTGGAGCGCCCAGCGTGCACCGGGTCGCTCCGGCGGGACTGTGGACACGGCGAGCGTCGATTTCGCCCCGATCGCGTGACGCCCCCCGACGATCACGGGCGGCCGGAGCCGCCGCTCACGGGCGACGAAGCGGCCATTTTGCTGGGCTTTCTCGACTACCAGCGGGCCACGCTGGCGTGGAAGACCCGTGCACTCGACTCGGCCGGACTGACGGCAACGGTCGCCGTCTCGACGATGACGCTCGGCGGGATCCTCAAGCACATGGCCTACGTCGAGGACCACTGGTTCTCCCGTTGGGTCGGCGGCCGCGAACCCGGAGCGCCCTGGAACGCGGTGGACTGGAATGCAGATCCCGACTGGGAATGGCACTCCGCGGCGGAGGACACGCCACCGCAACTCACCTCGCTGTGGGACGAAGCCGTCGCTCGTTCCCGAGCCGTCGTCGCGAGCGCGTTGGACGACGGCGGACTCGATCAGCTCGCGAAACGGCAATGGCCCGACGGACGTTCACCCAGCCTTTGCTGGATCGTCTGCCACATGATCGAGGAGTACGCGCGCCACAACGGCCATGCCGACCTCTTGCGCGAGTCCGTCGACGGCGTCACCGGCGAATAGCCGCGGCGGTGACGCCGTCGCGGCTGCGCTCGCTCAGGTGCGCGGGCGAGCGAGTTACCCTCGCGAGGGTGCAGGTGGTGATCGGGCCCGTCGATGCGGCGAGCGCGACGGCGTTCATCGACTTCGCTCGTAGCGTCCTCGAGGGCTATGGCTCCGACGACGAGTCCCTCGACGATCGGGTCGCGGCCGAGGTCGTCACCCGCTTCCGCGGCTATCTCGACGAGTGGGACCTCGTCGCCGAGCGGGGTGGGGAGTTCAAGTGGGCCACCGAGATCGACCTCGAACAGGTCGAATATCTCGCCCACGCCTTCTATCGGGTCGCGGGCAAGGCCACCGAGGCCGCACAGGTCCGCGGGCACCGGATGATGCCGATCGAGGCGGACGCGTTCTACGAATCGCTCGTTCAGGGACTGCTGCACGCGTTGGAGATCGCCGGCACGCCCGCGGCGGAGTTCGCGGAGGAATTGCGCCAGTTCTGGCCCCGCTTCGGCTGAGGCCGGTGCGGACGGTGGCCGTGGTCAGATCACCGACTTGATCGGCTGGCCGGGCAGCTTGGTCTTGTCCGGGCCGTTCGGCGTCAGGACGATCGTGCCCGACACGAGGACGTAGTCGATGCCGGCAGCCGGCTGAGCCGGGTTCTCCACGGTGGCGCGGTCCGCCACCGTCGTCGGGTCGAAGATCGTGATGTCCGCATCCGCCCCGCGCTGCAACCGCCCCTTCTTCTGCAGCGCCGGCGCCTTCGCCTCGAGCCGCTTGGCCGGCAGGATCGTCATCTTCGCGAGTGCGTCCACCAACGAGAGCGTCTGCTGCTCGCGGACGTAGTGTCCGAGCGTCCGGCTGAAGCATCCCGCGCCGCGTGGATGGTTGTTGTCGCCCTGTGTGAGGATGGCGTCGCTGCCGATCATCGTCGTCGGTTCCCGCAATCCGGCGACCACATCGCCGTCAGGGATGGCGTAGGCCGCGACAAGTTTGTTCGTGCTGGCGCCGCGTAGCTGGTCGAACCGCGCTTTGGTCAATCGTTCACCGGTACCGGGGATGACGAGATCGCTGTAGTCGACGTGGAACCGCTGCTGCCATCCGTCGTTGAACCGGGCGGACTGGATGTACGTCGCCCAGAAGTCGTACGGGTACAAGCACGCCGAGATGTCGAGCTGTTGGTCGCGCGCCTGGTGGATCGTGTCGAACGCCTGCTGCATCTGGAACGTTCCGCCGGTCGACGTGATGTGCATGACATGCGCGGCGGCGCCGGTGTTGCGGGCGACGTCGATGATCTCCTGCAACGTCTTCGCGTTGTCGTCTGGTGGGACGTCGGTCGAGTAACGGCCGTGGAAGAACGTCGGCAGTCCGTACTTCGCCGCGACCGTTGACTGCCGCGTGATCTCGTCGTCGGTGATCCCAGGGCTGTACTCCGGGGAGAACGACGCACCGAGCCAGCCCTGGTGGACCTGCGCCTCGATGTCGGCGACCAGCAGGTCCAGTTCTCGCGGCGACGCGGCTTCGCCGGACCCGATCTTGAAGCGGCCATCGCCGCGCATGTAGTAGTTGTCGTACGCCCCGCCGTAATGACACGGCGAGCCCTGTTGCGCGTACGTGCCGAAGAACTGGTCAGCCGTCATCAGCATCCCGTGCATGCCGAGGTTGGTCGTGACGCCGTCCGCGAGCTTGAACCAGATGCCGTAGGGATTCGGGTCGTAGCTGATCATGTCGATGAAGCCGGGGGACACGACCCGGTCCTTGGCGTCGATCGTCATCCGCGAGTTGAGCTGCTTGAAGCTGATCGCAGTGATCGTTGCGCCGTCGATCCCGACGTTGGCGACCTTGTCGAAACCGGTCTCCGGGTCGATCACCCGACCGCCGGTGACGACGACGTCGTAGAGATGGTTGTCAGCCGGTTCCGCGGCCGCGCCGGCGAGGGCGGGCGGTGTCGCCGGACCTCTCGCCGCGGCGGTGGTCGCCGTCGTCGAGGTCAGGTGCGGCCGGCCCTTCACGATGCGGCTCAGGGCCACGGCGTTTGCCGCGCCGAACCCGAGCGCGAGCAGGAGTCGCCGCCGATCGGGGGAGGGTGGACCGGTTGGGGTGGGATCGCCCACGAAGAGGCGAATCTACTGCCGCTCGCACGCCCGCTCGATTCAGGCGCGCCTGACTGCGGCTTTCACCCGTTTCTGTCGCGTGTGGCGGCGTACGCGGCACGAACAGCGTCGCGGTCGACGCCGGCGGAGGGCTCGATCGTTCGGCCCGAGCCCAACTGCCAGGCGGACGCCACGTCCTCGGGTGCAACGCCGTGGAGGAGGGAGGCGGCCTGCACGCAGGCCCCCATGGCGACGTGCTCCGCGCCATCGGGCACCGTGACCTCCGTGCCCAGGAGGTCTGCGGCGATCTGCTGGTACGCCGGTGACCGGGCCCCGCCCCCGACGAGGAGCGTCCGCCGGTCCGTCGTGGCGGCGTCCACCCTCGCGGACGCGAGTGCGTCGAGCCCGTCGAGGAGGCCGCACAACACGCCCTCGAAGGCGGCGCGGGCGATCTGCTCGCTGGTGGTGTCGGTCCGCAGTCCGGACAGCGCCCCGCTCGCGTCCGGCCGGTTCGGCGTGCGCTCGCCGTTCAGGTAGGGGACGAGAACCACACCGCCGGCGCCGGCCTGTGCTCGCAGCGCCATGTCGCCGAGTGCGTCGACGTCGACGCCGAGCAGCCGGGCGAACGCGTCGGTGACCTGGGTCGCGTTGAGCGTGCAGACCAGCGGCAGGAAGCGACCGGTCGCGTCCGCGAACCCTGCGACCGAGCCTGTCGGGTCGGAGGTGGGCGATTCGCTGACCGAGTACACGGTGCCGGAGGTACCGAGCGACACCGCGACGTCTCCGGGGCGCAGACCGATGCCCAAGGCGGCAGCCATGTTGTCGCCCGTGCCGGCGGCGCAGATCGCTGTCGGTGCAACGCCGAGGGGGTCGAGCGCCGGTGGGCGGACGGCGCCCGCAGGATCCTGAGGACCGAGCACGGCGGGTAAGCAGCGCCGCCACCGCTCGCGGGGGCAGGGACCGACGAACTCCTCGAGGAGGTCTTCGAGCCAGTGCTCGTCCGCGGTCGACCAGTAGCCGGTGCCCGATGCGTCGCCGCGGTCCGTGACGTAGCGGCCGGTGAGGCGAAAGGTCAGGTAGTCGTGCGGGAGCAGGACCGTGCCGATCCGCTCGAACACGTCCGGCTCGTGGCGAGCGAGCCATGCCAGCTTCGTGACGGTGAACGACGGTACCGGCACCGAACCGCAACGCTTCGCCCACATCTCGGCGCCGAGCGCCCGGACCATCTCGTCGGACTCGACCGCCGACTCGGTGTCGTTCCACAGCTTCGCCGGACGGAGGACGGCTCCGGATTCGTCGAGCACCACCATCCCGTGCTGCTGCCCGGCCACCGACACCGCGGCGACGTCGTGCCTCCCTGCTTGCGCGGTGGCGGCGACCAGCGCGTCCCACCACGCCTCCGGGTCCTGCTCACTGCGCGGGGGTGTCGTCGTCGCGTGCGGCGCCCGACCGCCGGCGACGAGTCGCCCGTGGTCGGCGTCGCGGATCTCGACCTTCGTTGCCTGTGTCGACGAGTCGATGCCGAGGACAAGCGGCATCGTCAACGCACCCCGAGCAACAGCTCCGTGACGAGTTGATCGAGTCGCTCGTAGCCGTAGCCCTGACCTGCGAGCGCGTCGACATCGGTGGTCGCGGCGTCGCGCCGGAGCGAAGCGATGGATTCGGTCGTCAGCGGCCCGTCGATCGTCGTCTCGAGGAGCTGCATCACCTTCGCCTCTTCGAGCGCGGCCTGGATCTCCACGTCCTGGTTGAACCGCGCGGCCTTCTCGCGGAGGATCAGATAGGTCCGCATGCAGCCGCACGCGAACTCCCAGACGCCGTCGGACGTCTCGGTCCGGTACGCGTGCGCATCGAAGTGACGCATGCCGTTCCAGTTGGCTTCCTCGAGCAACCGCACCAGGTAGAACGCGTCGCGGATGCCCTCGGATCCGAAGCGGAAATCCTGATCGAACTTGCCGATGCGCTGCCCGTTGAGATCGATGTGGAACAGCTTCCGATGCCAGAGCGCCTGTGCCACCCCATGGTGGAACGACAACCCGGACATCGTCTCGTGCGCGAACTCCGGATTGAGCCCGACCATGTCGGGCCAGTCGAGCTCGCCGATGAACGCCAGCGCATGCCCGACCGTCGGCAGCAACAGGTCGCCCCGCGGCTCGTTCGGTTTGGGCTCGAGCGCGAAGCGCATGTCGTAGCCACGGTCGAGGACATGCGCGCAGCAGATGTTGACCGCCTCGCCGTACCGGTCGAGCGCGAGCGCGACCGGCTTGCCGGCGTCGACCTCGCACCCCTCGCGCCCGCCCCACATCACGAAGACGTTGGCGCCCAACTCGGCACCGAGATCGATGGCATCGAGGGTCTTTGCCACCGCGTATCTGCGGACGGCGCGGTCGTTGGCGGTGAACGCGCCCTCCTTGAACACGGGATGGGAGAAGAGGTTGGTGGTCGCCATCGGGACCTTCATGCCCGTGTCGTCGAGTGCCTGGCGGAAGCGTTTGACGATCGCCTCCCGTGCCGCGGGCGACGAGCCATGCGGGACCAGGTCGTCGTCGTGGAAGTTGACGCCGTAGGCACCGAGCTCGGCCAGCCGGCGCACGGACTCGACGGGGTCGAGCGGTGGGCGAACCTCGAAACCGAAGGGGTCGCGGCCGCGGTTGCCCACAGTCCACAATCCGAACGTGAAGTGGTCGGACGGCACCGGCCTGTACGCATCTGTCATCGCCCGCCAGTAGACACCAACTCAGTACGGTCGTGCAGTGCAACGACACGCGCGCGTGCGGGCCCGGATCGCGCTCGCCGTGCTGCTCGCTGCGCTCGTCGTCACGATCGCGGTCGTCGCGCTCTCTTCGTCGCACAGCGCGCCCGGTGGGTCGATCGGCAGCATCGTCCGGCGCATCTCGTTCTCCGGCCCGACGACCCGTGACGTGCACGCCTACGCCGGCCAGGGTGCGTGGGTCGATGCCTTCGACTACGGGCCGGGCTACCAGAAGAAGGGCGTAGCGCCACCGATCACACCTGCTGCGGTCGACGACATGGCGGCTCATGGCGTCAAGACGCTCTTCATCCAGGCGACGCGCGCCGACGCGTCTGATCCCGATGGCTTCGTCGATCGAGCGCTTCTCGCCGAGTTCCTCATACGCGCGGATCGGCACGGCATGCGCGTCGTCGGTTGGTATCTGCCGACCTTCGCCGACGTGGACGCCGATCTCGCGCGGTTGACCGCGATCAGGGACTTCGGCGCACTCGGCCATCGGTTCGACGGCGTGGCGGTCGACATCGAAGACGTCGACACGGTGACCGATGTGAACGTGCGCAACCAACGGCTCGTCGACCTGTCGACCCGGTTCCGTTCCGAGGCGGGGAGCGAAGCGCTCGGCGCGATCGTGCTGCCACCCGCGCTGACCGAAGTGGTGAACCCGCAGCGTTGGCCCGACTTCCCGTGGTCGCAGCTCCACCTGCTCTACAACGTGTGGCTGCCGATGAGCTACTGGACGTTTCGTTCCGCGTCGTCGGGCTACCACGACGGCTACACGTACAACGCAGAGAGCACGCGGCGCCTGCGCGCCGATCTCGGCGACCCGACCGCGCTCGTGCACGGCATCGGGGGCATCGCCGACACCGCGACGGCGGACGAGCTGACGAGGTTCGTGCAGTCGTTGCTCGACACGGGCTCGATCGGTGGTTCGATCTACGACTGGAACGCGACACCTCCGGCGTCGCGTGACCTGATGACGCAGCAGTTCGCAAGCGGGCCGGGTGCGTCGTTGCCACAGCCGCCGTAAACGGGCCGGCCTAAGGACGTGACGCATCGAGGCCCCATGCGGCGAGCACGGATCGCAGCTGCAGAGCGGTCGCCGGCGGCAGCAGCTCGGTGACGGCTGCGCTGAGCTCACGCAACGGTGGGTACGTGCCGAGCAGCCACCGGCTGTAGGCGCCGTCGTCGAGCCAGCGCGCTAGTGCAGGGGAAATGGCGTCGACCTGGCTTCGTCCCGCCGCAGCCTCGGCGCGGAGCGACGACCAGCTCACGATGCGCGCCATGAGCGCGCCGAGGTCGACGAGCCGGGTCGCTGCTTCGCGCGTGACCTCCGGCTCGGAGTTGACGAACGCCTGCACCGCCGGATGCAATGCCGCGACCGCATCCCAGTCATGCGACGCGTCACTGCCCAGCGCGACGACCTCGCCGAGCCACCACAACGCGAACAGCTCGAGCGTGGAACCGGGCGGCGAGGTGGCCAGGCCGAGCGCGCGTCGGCACACGTCGTCGACCCGCCCGATCGGCCCTTCCGATGCGCCGGTCGCGGTGAACAGCTGTGGCTCGTCGTTCGCGATGTGCACGACAGATGCGGTCGTGCTCCGCCGGGTGACGAGATGGACGAAGCGCACGCGCGACCGCCGGTGATCGGAACCAGCGTCGATCGGGTACGCGTTGCCACCTGTCGACACACCGATGGCAAGCCAGTCGTCCGGTGCGATGAACCCGGTGAGCGCACTCACCACGCTGTCGTCGATGTCGTCGATCGCGCGCATGCCGACGTCGATGCCCTCGTCGGTCACCCCGTCACGGCTGATGCGAATGATGTGCGGCACCTCGTTCGCACCGAACGCGCGCTCGATGTGCACGGCGAGCGAAGGGAGGTGCTCGTCGAGCGCTTCGATGTCGAGGTCGAGCCCGAGCGCGAAGGGCGGGGGTTCGACCGACTGAAGTCGACGGCGGGTCGTGCGGACAGTGGGACTCTTCGAGACCATCGGATCTCCCGGGTGGCGGATGCCTCCATGAGGCGATCCGGCGCCCGCAGTGCGGGAGGGAGATCGCGAACCCGTTCGCTGCCGGAGACTCTACGCCGACCGTGTGACAGTGAAGTCGGCCCGGTCGACGAAACGGGCGGCGGTGCCCCATCGGCGCTCGGTCAGCACCCGGGCCAGTCGGGCGTCGCTGGCCGCGTAGGCGTGGAGCACCTCGCGGCTGAGATCGTGGATGCGGGTGCGGTCGACCTGCAGAGGCGCGAGGCCGACCAGGCGGGCGATCGACTTGAGCGAGCACGACACCCGCAGCGCGGGACCGACATCGCCGCGATAGAGCCGGTACGCGTCGATGTGGCCGTGCCGGTACCACCGGGCTCGGTACGCGCCGTCGTGCCCCGGGAGTGGTTCGTGTCGCATGCGGATGCTCGGATCGGCGCGCAGGTGCAAGCCGATCGGCAGGTCGAGCATCGCGGCGCGGTCGGCGAGGAACGGAAGGTCGAACGCGGCGCCGTTCCACGTCGCGAGCACGCCCGGCGCCAACTCGGCCAGTCGCTCGTCGAGAGCGACGAGAATCGATTCCTCGTCGCCGCTGAAGACTTCGTCGTAGTCGTCGTGCGACAGCGCGACGGTGATCACCGCAGCGATCTCGGAGTCGAGGCCGTTGACCGTCGTGTCGGTTTCGATGTCGAGTCCGTACACACCCGGACGGCGGCTCATCCGATGCCCCTCTCCTCCGACTCCGGACACAAGGGTAAAAGCGCGCCGCGCGCTGAAGGGGGATGGTCGCGCTGAGAGGGGAGACTCAGATGCCGTCGAGCAGATCAGTGACGAGCGCGGCGATCGGACTGCGTTCGGATCGCGTCAACGTGATGTGACCGAACAAGGGATGTCCGCGCAACGCGTCGATGACCGACGCGATTCCGTCATGGCGGCCGACGCGCAGGTTGTCTCGCTGCGCGACGTCGTGCGTGAGGACGACGCGGCTTCCGTCACCGAGACGCGACAGCGCGGTGAGCAGCACGCCGCGCTCGAGGTTCTGCGCCTCGTCGATGATGACGAACGTGTCGGTCAGACTGCGACCGCGGATGTGCGTGAGCGGAAGCACCTCGAGCAGGTTCCGCGCGAACACCTCCTCGATGACCTCACGGCCGACGATCGACTCGAGTGCGTCGGTGACGGCGGCCGCCCAGGGCGCCATCTTCTCGGCCTCGGTGCCCGGTAGGAAGCCGAGATCCTGTCCGCCCACGGGGTAGATGGGACGAAACACGAGGACCCGCTTGTGCGTTCGTTGCTCGACCACCGCTTCGAGTCCCGCCGCCAGCGCCA
Organism: uncultured Acidimicrobiia bacterium; assembly: GCA_963721305.1. GTDB lineage: Bacteria > Actinomycetota > Acidimicrobiia > Acidimicrobiales > JACDCH01 > DATAES01. Next base: position 315,034 of record CAVRIR010000005.1, on the reverse strand, counting down.
TCACGCTCTTGCCGGTGCCGGCGGGACCGCCGATCGACAGGATGCCGACGCTGTGGTCCGCCAGCAGGTCGATCGCGATGCGCTGCTCGGCCGAACGCCCGTGCAGATCGAACAGCGTGCGATCGCCGCGCACGAGATGGATGCGCTTGTCGTCATGCACGCGACCGAGCGCAGACTGCGAGCCCGTCGCGCCGGCAACGAGTGCGATGCCGGTGTTGCACGGCAGCTCGCGCGCTTCACGCAGGTCGACGGCGCGCTCGGCGAACAGCTCGTCGATGACATCGCGCTCGACTTCGACGTCGACGAAGCCGCTCCAGCTGGAGTCGGTCGCGAGCTCGTTTCGGTACTCGTCGGCGTGCAGCCCGACGATGCTCGCCTTGAGCCTCAGCGGCAAGTCCTTCGTGACGACGGTGACGTCACGTCCTTCATCGGAGAGGTTCTTCGCAACCGCGAGGATGCGATGATCGTTGTTGTCCGTCGTCAACGCTGCCGGCAACGCGCCGGTGTCCTGATGGTTCAACTCGACGCGCAGCGTGCCGCCCGCGTCGTTGGCCCGCAACGCTTCGGTGAGTGGCCCGGTCTGCCGGAACTTCTCGAGCATCCGCAGCGCTTGACGCGCCGCCCATCCGAGCTCCGGGTGATCGCGCTTCGCTTCGAGCTCGCTGATCACGACGACCGGAATGACGACTTCGTGCTCGTCGAACCGCACGAGCGAGCGCGGATCCGCAAGGAGCACGGAGGTGTCGAGGACGTACGTGCGCGGGCAGTCAGCGCGCGTGGCGGACAGATCGGTCACGGCCACCCCATTTGGAGTCAGACTGCTCCGACCGCGGCATCATGGCCGGCCGTCGAGGAGCAGCACGAGGTCACTGCCGACATCAAACCGCCAAGACACGCGCCGGTGGTGGATGGTTCGCGGATCGGCTGTTGAATGGTCGACGATCTGCGAAAGAGTGGTCGTCTGGCCTGCACCTTCTGCGAGATCGTCGCCGGCGAGCGACCTGCGCACGTGGTCCTCGACGCGGACGATGTGTTCGCGTTCCTCGACATCCGGCCGCTGTTCCCGGGGCACACGTTGCTCGTCCCGAAGGTGCACTGCGAGACGTTGCTCGACCTGCCGGCCCCGATGCTCGAGCCGTATTTCGGCGCCGCGCAACGCCTTGCGGGCGTGATGGAGAGCGAGCTCGGCGCGGCCGGATCCTTCGTCGCGATCAACAACCGCGTGAGCCAGAGCGTCGCGCATCTCCACGTGCACGTCGTCCCGCGCAATCGCAAGGACGGACTACGCGGCTTCTTCTGGCCGCGCACCAAGTACGCGAGCGACGACGATGCGGCGGCGATGGCGACCCGGTTGCGAGACGCCCTCGCGACAAGGTGAGAGCCGATCCGGAGGAGCGCCGGGCGGCGGTCGGCCGCCGTCAGTCCGGTTCGACGACGATCGCGTCGCCGGGGCGGATCACGCCGTCGCGCAGCACGCTTGCGTACAGGCGGCTCACACCTCGTTGACGATCGTGGCTCATGCGGCCGTAGTCGCCGCCGACGAACCATCCGGCGTTCTTCGAGCACGGTTCCGCATACGCGGAAACCTCGGCCAGCACCTCGCCGATCGAGAGCTGCACACCTGGCCGTAGGGACGTCCAGTCGACGCCCGTGATCGAGACGTTCTCGCCCGCGCTCCCGGGCGCCACCGGATGGCCTTCGGCCTGGAGACCGTCGATCACCTCGGTCGACCACAGGCACAGGGCCTGCCAGACGCGACCGTGGTGCTGGCGCGTCGCCTGACGGTCACCGTCGATCCCGCGGTAGCCCACCTGCGCCGCATCGATCGGGAGCTTCGGGACGCCACCTTCGGACACGAACACCCCGTGTACCACGCCCGTCGCCTGGGGTGCGCCGACACCGAGGGCGTGCAGACCCCGGCCGATGTCCATCAAGTGGTGACCGGCGTCGTGCACCGCGTGGCGCACGACCCACTCGGTGTCGATCGTCTCGCCGTCCAGAACCACTGTCCGGTTCCACTGGTTCGGCGTCAGGTGCGCGACCTCGTCGTCCATCAGCAGCGCCTGCGACTCGAGCCTGTCCACCGCCTCGACGAAGGTCGTCGACGGCGGCCCGTCATCGGCCGACGCCCCGGCTGACTTCGGGACCTCGATCGGATCGAGGTCGCGTGTCGTCATCATGTGCAGGAACATCCCGACGACGGACACGACGTCAGCCGCGTGTGCGGCGTACTCCGTCGGGGACCAGACCGTCGGGGCAGGACGGCAGGCGAGGACGGCCTCGTCGATGTCGTCGGTCGCCCATCGCCAGACGTGTCGCGATCGTGCGCAACGACTTGCGGGCATCGATTCGGCTGTAGTGGCTCCCGTCGAAGCGGCAGCCGTCGCAGGTCTCGTAGGTCAAGCGTTGTCGACGGTAGCCGCCTCGACGACGACCTTCGTCAGTGCTTCCGACGCTGTGCTACAGCACGACCTCCTGACGCAGGCCACGCTCGTCGCGCGCGCCGTCGCCGATCCGTTCGGCGGTGCCCTCGATCAGCCGTCGCGCCGTCACCGTGAGTGCGTAGGCGTCGAGCACGTCGTCGATCGCTGCGCCAGGTCTCGGCTCGGCCAGTCGATCGTGCACCTCGGGATGCAGACGAGCGATCGCAGCCAGGCGCTCGGCTCGTCCCCGAGGCGATCGCTTCGGTGCTGCGCACGGTGATCCGAGCAGGAGGGCGAAGCACAGCTCCGGATGCGCCTCTCTGATCCACGCTTGCGTGCGCGTCGTGACGTGCGCGTCGAGGTCTCGGATGCGCGACAAAAGGTTGAACGCCTGGCGACTGAGTCCGCGGCCATCGACGGCGCGCGAGATCGCGAGCGCGTCCTCGTACGAGCTCGCCGCGAGCACGGATCGGATCGGTGCCGGGAACACCGACGCGCGTCGAACGCCGAGCCGCCGTCTCGTCAACACATCGCACGCGCGCGAGCCGCAGGCGGGAAGACCGATCGGCATGTCAACCGCGATCGCAGCGGGCTTCAATGCGAGGACGTCCGCGAAGCACGGGACGACCTGCATCGACGTCGGACCATCGCCTTCCGCAGGTGCCAGCACCGCCAGCCACCCGGCGCGGCAACCGTCGACGCCGGCTACGACACGCCGAACAGCGGCAGGCACGGTTCGAGGCCCTCGATCTCGATGTCATCGCGGCGTCGCTGCTTCCACTTGTCGCGCGTGAGCACGAAGTTGAGCATTCGATCCGGTTGATCGCGGCGCATCTCGGTCGTCCAACCGTTTGGTTCGTAACCGAGCGCGCGCGTCACGCCCAACGACCTCGCGTTGTCGTGCCACGCAGCGGTGTTCGCGACCTCGGCGCCGAGGCCTTCGAACGCGAGATGGAGGATCGCGGCGCGCATCTCCTTGCCGATGCCTTCGCCTTGGCGCGACTTCGTGAGCCACGAGCCCGTCTTCACCGAACGAGCCTGCTCGAAGTGCCGCGCCATGACGTCCTGCGCGCCCACGACCTCGTCGTCGACCAGCACGGCCATCAGGCACGTCCAGTCGTCAGGCTCCCACCGGCTGCGGATGCCCCAGAAGTACTTCAACGCCCCGCGCGGCAGCTCGTCCGCCGGCGCGTCGGTCCAGGGCTCGGTGAACGGCATCCACGCCGGATCGTGGATCGGCAGCGTCGAGAGATCCGCGAGTGCGATGACGAGATCATCATCGGGGAACCGCAGCGTCACGCGCGGCGTGCGTACGACCAGATCGAACAACGGCCAGTGCGGTGTGCGCATGCCTCTTGTTAGCCCTCGATCGTGAGGGTCGGCACGCCGTTTTCGACGACGATCGTGCCGGGAAGTCCCAAGAGATCGAGTTCGTCACGGTGCAATCCCGACGCGCGCAGGGACACGATCTCGCCCTTGTGCGTACCGCTCAGGATCGTCACATCGAGCGCGATCACGTCGTCCCCGGCCGCGGGATCCGCTGCCGCGTCGACGACGAGAGCGTCGTACGTTCCGTCCTCGAGCATTGGTCCGATACTGGTCCAGCGGCGACGGTCCTTGCTTTATGGTGCCCGGCGCGCTCAGATACGCGGTCCCCAAGTTCACGACCGATCCCACCAGGAGGTGGAGGTGGCAGCTATTACCAAAGCGGATCTCCTCGATCGCGTTGCCGGCGAAGCAGGCCTGTCGAAGGCTGACGCGGAGCGAGTCCTCGATTCGTTCTTCGGCACCGTCGTCAGCGCGGTGAAGTCGGGCGAGGAGGTCGCATGGCCTGGCTTCGGCAAGTTCGGCGTCAGCCAGCGTGCCGCCCGTACCGGCCGCAACCCGCAGACGGGCGCGACGATCAACATCGCCGCCTCGACCGCACTGAAGTTCTCGGCTTCGTCGACGCTCAAGTCAGAGCTCAACACGAAGGCGAAGAAGGCCGCGAAGAAGAAGTAGGCGGTCGGTTGCTCGGCACCATCACGGTGGTGCCGAGCGACGAGAACTGAAACGCTGTCGCATGGCCAGCGTGCTCACCGAGATCATCATCGATGCCCTCGACCCGAAGATCGTCGCTCACTTCTGGGGTGACGTGCTGGGTTGGCCCGTCGTCGAAGACGAGCGCGGCCTGTGCTGGACCTCGGCGTCCGGCGACTACACGTCCAGGCCGTTGCTGGTGTTCGTGCCCGTGCCCGAGCCGAAGACGGTGAAGAACCGGTTGCACCTCGACGTGAACCCGTCGGGCGTCGACCAGGCGGACGAGCTCGAGCGTTTGCTGTCGCTCGGCGCGGCGTCGCGTGGACGTGGGGCAGGGCGACGTACCGTGGATCGTCCTCGCGGATCCCGAGGGCAACGAGTTCTGCCTCCTCGCGCGTCGCTTGGACTGAGAGCGTCAGGCACACCGGCGCGCCGGTGATGCAGACTCGCTCGTAGCGAGCAGTTCCGACGCTGCGAATCACACCGCGCTTCTGATCACTCCCAGTGCTGGCGGAGGAATGCTTCGACAGCATCGAGGTCGAATTCGAACCGCTCGCCGAGAACGGTCTCGTTGAAGTACGGATCGACGAGTCGGTAGCCGCCCTGGTCGTTGACGTTCGTGTGCCGAGCGCTGCTCTTCTCGAGCGCGAGTCCGTCGCGACGAGCGAGACGACGAACAGCCTCCTCCCGAGCAGATGACATGGACACACCCCTCGCATGACTTCGACCGGTCATGATCGCCGTCGAACGCTAGCGGCGCACCTGCGGCACGGGCGGTGACGGTCGCGGAGCCCGACGTCGGTAGCGTGCTCGCCCGTGGATGTCCTGGAGCTGGTGCGAGACGAACTGGCCGACGATCCGACCGTGGACATCACCACGACCGGCCGGCGCAGCGGCGAGCCGCGACGCATCGAGATCTGGATGTTCGACGTGGAGGGTCGGTTCTTCGTGACCGGGATCCCGGGACCGCGAGCGTGGCTCGCGAATCTCATCGCGGAGCCGTCGCTGACGGTTCACCTCAAACGCAAGGCGCATGTCGTTCTGCCGGCGCGAGCGACGGTGGTCACCGACGACGGAGCACGGCGCTGGGTCCTCGAGCGTCGGAGTCCCATCTTGCAGCGGTTCGCGCCTGACTGGGCGCCCGGTCAGGACCTCGACGATCTCGTCGCGCATGCGCCCATGGTCGAGGTCACGTTCGAATCGCAGTGAGTGCGATGGGCCGAACCGTATGTCTATAATCCCGATGGGACAACTCATCTTTCGGGAGGGACGGCGAGTGACGCTCGAGTCCGCTGGTCAGGCGCGAGGCGCAGTCGTGGTCGTCGATCGGGGAAGGCATGCGACTGCCCTCGTGGACATGTTCGCGGCGCACGGGTGCACAGTCATTCACCTGGGACCGGCCCGTGCACGTGGCACGCGAGCCGTCACGGGCGCCCGGCCCTCGGTCGTGCAGTACACCCTCGACCCGCACGCCGACAGAGCATGGTCAACTGCCCTCGCCGCGGCCGCATATCTCACCGGTCGAGTAGGCGTCGTCGTTGATGCAGTCAGCAGTGCCACGTTCGGCTCGTGGACCGCCGACCGTCGACCCGCACAACTCGACGTCGTGCTTCGACGCGCGCTGAGCACAACGCGACGAGACGGACAACCCGTTCCGGTCGTACGCATCACCGAGTGCCGAACGCCTCAGACGGCCGGAGCGCCCCGGTACGCCGTCGAAACATGGACGCCTTTGACTCGCGAATGTTGGGTGGAAACGGGCGCTCTGGCGCCCGTTTCTCCCCGGAGTTGGCGCCGTTCGCCTATGACTCGCGAACAGCCACAGCGCACGAGCATCGTCCCGCGTCACCTCTACACGCCATCCGAGCGACTGTTCCGATCTCCGGCCGAGATCTACCGGCGTGCACACGAGCTCCAGTAGGCCTCGAGCCTGTCGACCTTTCGGTCTCGACCACCTACGGCCAGCGGTCCCACTGTTTGGCCAGCAACTCGTACGAGCGCACGCGGTCGGCGTGATCGTGCGTCATGGTGGTGACGACGAGCTCGTCAGCGCCCGTGACATCGGCGATGCGACCGAGTTGCGCGACGACCTGCTCGGGTGAACCGACGACCTGCGTGCGCACACGATCAGTGACGAGCGCCTCCTCGTCGTCCGTCCACCCGTGGGTCTGCGCCTCGGCGAGCGTCGGGTACGGCTGCGCGCCTTCACCGGAACGGATGCCGAGGACCCAGAGGCCGTAGCCGGCCGCGAGGTCGCGCGCGTGTTGCTCGTCCTCACCGACGACGACGTCGACCGAGACGCACACATGTGGACTCGACAGCTCCGCACCCGGCCGGAACGCGGCCCGGTAGGCCTCGACTGCTTCGAGAACGGTCGCCGGGCTGACGTGGTAGTTCCCGGCGAAGCGCAACGCGTTGTGACCGGCGACCTCCGCGCTCTCACCGGCGCTGCTGCCGAGGATCCAGACCTGCACGTCTGCTCCTTCGCCGGGATGGACATGCGAGTCGAGGCCGGCACTCGAGCGGTACTCGCCCCGAAGCAGGCTTAGGATGTCGCCGATCTGCTCGGTGTAATCCGGAGTGATCGCGTCGGGCTGTTGCAGCAGTTCACGCGCTGCGCCGACGCGGGGGAGTGGCGGAGCTTCCGGAGCGACGGCGGCGACGGGATGAGGACACCACCGACGACGCGGTCCGCCACCTTCGCTTTCTCTGGTCGCGCTTCAGTGGGCGGGCGAGCCGACTCGGTTCGGCGCCGTGGCGTGCCCAACGTGCGGCCGAGTCCGAGATCGAGCCGGCCGGACAGGACCGTGTCGAGAAGACCGAACTGCTCGACGACGGACAGCGGTGTCCGGTGGCCGAGCTGCACGCCGCCTGACCCCAGCCGGATGGTGTCGGTCACGGCGGCAACGAGTCCGATCATCGTCGCGGGCTCGGTGCCGGCGACACCAGGGTTCAGGTGGTGCTCGGCGAACCAGTACCGGTGATAGCCGAGGCGTTCGGCGTGCTGCGCCAGGTCGATCGAGTTGCGCACCGCATCCGCCGCGGTCTGACCGGATGCGATGGGCACCAGGTCGAGCACTCCCAACGGCACCGCGCGACGATCAGCGCCCATCTCGAACCGCCTCCGCCGGGCGCAACGGAGCGAGACCGAGGTGGTCGCGCAGTGTCGTGCCTTCGTACTCCGAGCGGAACACGCCACGCTCCTGCAGCAACGGCACGACGTCGTCCGCGAAACGATCGAGTCCGCCCGGCGTGATGTGGGGAACGAGGATGAACCCGTCACAGACGCGCTCGTCGACGAACCGCTCCATCTTGTCGGCGACCGTGTGCGGCGCGCCCACGAACGACTGGCGTGCGCTCACCTCGATCATCAGCTGCCGGATCGAGAGTTGTTTCTCGGCCGCGAGCTCGCGCCACCGCGCCGCTGTCCCGAGTGGATCCTTGTTCATGCGCACGGACGCGCGACCGAGGGAGATCGTGTTCTCCCCGACGACCGGATCGACGTCGGGCAGCGGTCCGTCCGGGTCGTAGCCCGACAGGTCGCGGTTCCAGACCTGTTCGAGCAGCTTGATCGCCGTCGCGCCGCTCACCTGCTGCTCGCGCACATGACGGGACAGCTCGTCGGCCTCGGCATCAGTGTCACCGAGCGCAAAGGTCGCGGCCGGCAGCACCACCAAGTCATCGGGCGCCCGGCCATAGTTCGCCAGACGTCCCTTGATGTCGTCGTAGAACGCGCGGCCGGTCGAATAACCGCTGTGCCGCGTGAAGATCGCATCAGCGCATTCAGCCGCGAAGTCGCGACCCTCGTCGGAGTCACCCGCTTGGAAGATGACAGGACGTCCCTGCGGACTGCGCGGAACGTTGAACCGACCGGTGACTTCGAACTGCTCGTCGGCATGCGCGAACGCGCCGGCGTGGGGATCGGTGAGGAACACCCCGTTCGTCTTGTCGGCCACGATCTCGCCGCCTCGCCATGAATCGAGGAGCTCGAAGGTCGTGGCAAGAAATTGTTGCGCTCGCCAGTAGCGCTCGCCCTGCGGAAGGAAGCCGCCGCGCCGGAAGTTCTCGCCGGTGAACGCGTCCCATGACGTCACCACGTTCCATGCGGCGCGGCCGTTCGAGAGGTGATCGAGTGTGGCGAACTGCCGCGCCACTTCGTACGGCTCGTTGAACGTCGAGTTGATCGTGCCGGCGAGACCGAGATTGTCGGTGACGGCTGCGAGCGCGGCCAGCACGGTGAACGTGTCGGGTCGACCCATCACGTCGAGGTCGTAGAGCTTGCCGCCCTGTTCGCGCAGGCGAAGACCTTCGGCGAGGAAGAAGAAGTCGAATTTGGCGCGCTCGGCTGTCTGGGCGAGGTGCACGAACGAGCTGAAGTCGATGTGACTGCCGCCGGCGGGATCGCTCCACACCGTGGTGTTGTTCACACCGGGGAAATGCGCCGCGAGATGCATCCGCCGCCGCGCAGTCACAGGGCGATCCCGGCTGTCGCGTAGCGGTTCGCTGGACGCGACCATCCGAACCGTTCGCGCAACGTGCCAGACCGCGGCACATGCGGGTACAGAGCGAGATCACGCACTTGTGGCACCAGTCCTTCCGCCATCGCCACGAGGTCGTGCGGCAGTCCGCCCGGGCGAAGACGAAAGCCGTCGAGGCCCGCGGCGCTCCAGTCGGTGATGAGGTCGGCGAGATCGGTTGTCGTGCCCACGAACACGAGAGCGTCACTTCGGTAGGTGTGGCCGAAACGTTCGTCCATGCGCTGCTTCCGCTCGTCCGCCTCAGCGCGTGTGGCGCCGAGGAAGACCACGATGTCGGCCAGCACACGCGTGTCCTGCGGCGCGCCGAGCTCGTCGAGGATCCGATGGACGTCATCGACGTCCGTCGGTGTGAGGAGCACGAGGTCGGCGTGCTCGGCAGCGAATCGGTACGGCACCGACGAGTGGGCCAACGCCATCAGCGGTGGTTGGCCCTGCGGAGGGCGCGGTGTGATCGAGGGACCCTTGACGTCGAACCATCGACCTCTGAAGTCGATGTAGTGGAGCTTGTCGCGGTCGACGAAGCGACCGGTCGCGACATCTCGTATCTCGGCGTCGTCCTCCCAGCTGTCCCACAACCGGCGTACGACCTCGACGTAGTCGGCGGCCTCACCGAAGAGATCGTCGTGCTCGAGTCCGTCGCGTCGCCCGAAGTGCTGGGCGATGTGCGATTGGGCGGAGACCTGCACGCGCACGCCGGCGCGCCCGAGGCTGACGTAGTCGAGTGTCGCGATCGCCTTGGAGATGTGGAACGGCTCGGTGTGCGTCAGGTTGACGGTCGGGATGAGCCCGATGCGCGATGTCAGTGGCGCGACCCGAGCCGCGACCATCACCGCGTCGAGCCGACCACGAACGAGATCGGTCCGATGGTCATGGGAGGTCGCGCGGCTCGACTGCAGCGCGAACGAGTCCTCCAGCGTCAGGAAGTCGAGGCCGGCCGCCTCCGCGGTGCGCGCGAGCTCGACCCAGTAGTCACCCGTCAGGAGATCGTTCGGACGGGCGTCCTCCTCGCGCCATGACGACGGATGCCAACCGGTGCCATCGAGCGCGACGCCGAGGTACAGCTCGCGTCGAGTCACGGCACGAACCTAAGGGCAGCCTCGATCCACTCGTCGAGACCGCTCGGTGACTCGTAGTCGGAGTCGAGCAGGTACAGGCCGCGCACGGGGCACGCCGCGCCGAGCTCGACCAGCACCGGTTTCAAGAAGACCTCGGGAGCGAGCGCGTGCAGCCACGCGCCCCCGAGCATCAACGGGAACGCCACGACGCCCGCGAGGCTTCCAGCCTCGAACTGGTCGAGGAACAGCTTGAGTATGCCGGTGTAGCTCGACTTGTACGTCGGCGAGGCGAACACGACGGCAGATGCATCCTTCACCGCTGCAACGGCACTGCTGACCGACTCGTCACCCCAACCCAACAGCCCCGCACCCAAGGTGACGACATCGATCACGACGTCAGGCGGTCGTTGTGCAAGCCGCTCACCGATCTTGGTCGCGGCGTCGAGCGTCCGCGAGGCCGGCTTCGGATTCCCGACCACGACGGCGAACGTCATCTCACCTGCCCATCCAAAACATGAGTTGTTCGATCGGGATTCTAGGCATAGCGTTCCTGACAACGATGTCGAGCGCACGACTTCTTTCGTTTCCCGACCCCGTCAACGAGGTCTCTGCGCGACTCGTCGCCGCAGGCGTGATCGCCATGGCCCTGGTCGTGCTGACGTTCGATCAACGGTGGCTCGTCGTGGTGTTGGCGTACGGCTTCTGGGCCCGGGTCCTCACCGGTCCGACCCTCAGCCCTCTCGGACAGATGGTCACAAGAATTGTCACGCCGCGACTCCATCTCGAGCCCCGTTACGCCGCGGGACCACCGAAGAGATTCGCCCAAGGCATCGGTGCCGCGTTCACCACGATCGTGCTCGTTCTCGGCTTCGGGTTCGACGAATGGGGCGCCGCGAAACTCGTGCTCGCCGCGTTGGTCGTCGCGGCCTTTCTCGAAGCTGCCTTCGGGCTGTGCCTCGGATGCAAGGTGTTCGCCGTCCTCATTCGCGCTGGGGTTGTTCCCGAAGAGGTGTGCGAGCGTTGCAACAACATCCTGGTTTCGCGCGAGGTACCGACAACCCGGTCGTAGCGACGGCGCGCGGCCGACGAGTGGGACGAAGCCGAGAACTTCGCGGCGTTCTTCGGTGGCCAACAGCAGATCGCCGACCTCATGGCCGAGGGCGGCGTCGAGGGCCCGCCCGGGATCTCGATCTACCAAGTCGTCGACAGGCCCGATCGCTTCTAGCAACCTGCGAGCGGTTCTGCGGTCGCTTCGACTGCCGCTGCGCCTGATCCGGGCGCGGCCTGCGTGATGGTGTGATGATCCGTCGGTGCCGACGTTCGAAACGCTCGACGGTGTCGAGATCCGGTACGAGACGGTGGGAACAGGGCCGGCGGTTCTCGTCCTTCAGGGTGGTCCGAGCAACATCTGCGACACGCTGCGGCGCGACCTCGCGCCGTTGACCGACGCGTTCACGTTGGTCTTCCACGACTACCGAGGAAGCGGTCGATCCGCTCCGGCGTCGCGTGAGACCTATCGCGTACATCAGCTCGCCGATGACCTCGATCAACTGCGCGCTCATCTCGGCCTGGGCTCGCCGGCCGTGCTGGCCCACTCGATGGGCGGGTTCGTCGGATTGTCGTACGCGCTGGCTCACCCCGATCACTGCAGGCGCCTTGCCCTCGTCGGCGTGTCGCCTTGCGGCCAGTGGAAGCCGATGCTGGTCCCGACGCTGCGCGCTCTCGGGCCGGCCCGAGTCGGCAAGGTGCTGGCTATGGCGGTGCGGTTCATCGTGGTGTGGAGTTGGCGAACCGACAGCGCCGAGCGAACCTCGGCGATGTACGCCCCGATGTCGGTGACCCAAGAGGCGCGCCCCGAGTTGCGGTCACTGGTGCGAGCCGCGCACCCGGAACTTCCCGTCGACAACCCGAACGCCGCGGAGCTGATGACACAGATCACGAACATCGACCTCCGCCCCGTCCTCCCGAACGTGCGCTGCCCGGTTCTGGTGCTCTACGGCGATCGCGACGCCACCATGACTGCAGCAGCGCCGATGCTCGCCGCCGGGCTCGCCGACGTAGAAGTTCACGAACTCGCAGACGTCGGCCACGAGGCATTCATCGAGGAACCGGACGCGACCTTCTCCATCCTCCGGCAGTTCCTCCTCGCCGGAAGCGAGTAGCGAAGTCGGAAGGGACGACTGTTGCCGTTGCTCGAGAGCGGGACCGTCGCTCCCGAGGCCGCGGAACCTACTGCGGCCGCGACCGTCGGGCCGCCGCGGCCGCGTCGGCTGCTTCGTCTTCGGCTTCCTCGAGCCGTTCGTCGATGCGGTCCGCGGGCGAGCGTCCGGAGTCGGTGTCGTTGTACGTCCAGTCGGGCTGCTTGCGCAGCTGCCGCTCGTCGATCCGTATGCGTTCGCCGTCGAGGTCGAGGATCTCCGCGATCGGGTAGGAAGGCGCGGCGTCAGCGACCTCGTCGGCATGCGCGCTGAAGCTGTCGGGGAAGCTCGCGATGATGCTGCCAACGACGGTCTGCTGTTGCTGCGCGAGGAAGCAGCGCGCGCCGCGGGTCACCCGGTCGAGACGGGTTCGTATGCGGGCGAGGTCGCTCTCGTGGCCTTCCGAACGGCGCAACATGTCGAGCCGCGCGGTGATCTCCTTGCCGTCCTCCTTGCACGGCGCGCACTGGCCGCACGATTCGACCGACAGGAAGCGCGACACGCCGTGCGCGACCGCGACCCAGTCGGTGCGATCGTCGAACACGATGTAGCCGCCGGACCCGAGGCCTGCGCCGATGGCCGCCATGTCCTCGTAGGTCAACGGCGTGTCGAGTCGATCGCGGGTGAGCAACGCGTTGGAGACGCCGGAGAGCACGCCGGTGATCGTGCGAGAACCGAGTGGGCCACCGCCGACGAGCTCGATCGCCTCCCGAAGCGTTGTTCCCAGGGCCACCTCGCCGACGCCGTCGTGTTGCACCGCACCGCTGATGGTCACGACGAGGGTCCCGGGCGATCGTTCGGTGCCGACCGAGCGGAACCAGTCCGAGCCCTTGGCCAGGATCGCCGGCAGGTTGGACACCGTCTCGAGGTTGTTCACCAGGGTCGGGGGCAGTTCGCTGCTGCCTTCCGCCGGTGCCAGCTCGAGCGAGCTGGCGGTTGACGCGCCGTCACCGATCTCGTCGATGCCGTGTCGCCACGGCGGCGCGACACGCGGGAACGGCTCGCGCCCGTCGATCACTTCCAGCAACGCCGTTTCTTCCCCGTACAGATAGGAGTCGGGACCGACCTGGATGTCGATCGTGATGTTGTCCGCCCATCCCGCCGCGATGACCTCGTCGATCGCGGTCTGCAATCGGGTGCGTTCGCGTGTGAACGATTCCTTCACGCCGAAGAGGATCCAGTCGGATCCGAGCGCAGTCGCGGCGATGAGCGCGCCCTCGATCGCCTGGTACGGGTTGTGGCGCAGCAGCGTGCGGTCTTTGAACGTTCCGGGCTCGCCTTCGGCTGCGTTGACGACGACCGGGGTCGGCAGGTCGGGGGAGCGATGTGCGAGCACGGTCCGCCACTTGAGCCCCGTCGGGAAGCCTGCGCCGCCGCGTCCCCGCAGACCGGACGCCTCGATCCGCGCCACGATCGCGTCGGGACCGAGCTCGAGCGCCGCGTCGAATCCCTCTCCGCCGCCGCGACCGATCCAGTCGTCGAGATCGTTGACCGGATCCCCGGCGAGCAGGTTTCGTTGTTCACCCATCGTTGTGGACTGTTCCCTCTGTGTTGTGCCCGACACACTGGTGTGGTGGCAGGCGACCTCGACGCGTTGCTGGACGACTTGAACCTAGAGCACGAGGCGCTCGATGCGATCGTCGTGCCGTTGTCGATCGCGGAATGGGACACACCGACGCCGGGCGGCAGTTGGCGCATCCGCGACCAGATCGGTCATCTCGCGTTCTTCGACGAGCAGGGCCGCCTCGCGGCGATCGATCCCGCCGGTTTCGAAGCCGGTCGCGACAGTGCCTTGGCGGACGTGGACGCGTTCACGTGTGAGGCCGAGCGACTGGGTCGCGACCTCACCGGCACCGAGTTGCGGTCGACATGGAGGACGGCGCGCACGGCGATGGTCGACGCGCTCGGTGGGCTCGCCGAGGCGGATCCGTCGGCGAGGCTGCCGTGGTACGGGCCGCCGATGAGCCTGCGCTCGTTCGTCACCGCGCGGTTGATGGAGACGTGGGCGCACGGCCAAGACGTCGTCGACGCGCTCGGGCTCGGCGCCGACGCGCGCCCGGTGACCGACCGCCTCCGTCACATCGCGTTCCTCGGCTGTGTCACCCGTGGCTGGAGCTACTCGGTGCGCGGCGCCACCGCGCCCGACGCGGCGGTTCGGGTCGTACTCGGGCTGCCGAGTGGCGCGGTGTTCGAGAACGGCGCGCCGGACGCGCCGGACGTCATCGCCGGTCCCGTCCTCGACTTCTGCCTCGTCGTCACGCAACGGCGCAACGTCGCCGACACGTCGTTGTCCGTCCAGGGCCCGGCCGCGGAGGAGTGGATGACGATCGCGCAGTGCTTCGCGGGCGGACCGACGCTGCCGCCCGAGCCGGGCACACGCTTGTCGTGACGCCGTGCCGGGGACGTCAGAGATCGTCGATGCGTTTGAAGCCTTCGGCGTAGGCGATGCCGGCCTGGCGCCCGAAGACGGCCATGCGTTCGAGTTCGTGGCGACGGAACCTGGCGCGCTGTTCGTCCTCGCTGTCGCTGCCGACTTCGATGAACATGGTCGAGCGCAACTGGCTCCCGTGCTCGTCGAGCGCGGCGAGCTTCGCTTCGACGAAGTCCGTCACGTCCTCGAGATGATCGCTCTGCTCTGCCTCGAACAGCAGCAGCGTCGTCGGCCGCCAATGGTGGACGCCGAGGTCCGGATAGAAGTGCGGATCGCGCGCCGCGACGACGCCGTCGATGGTGAGGAAGCCGGCGTGGCGATGGTCCGGGTGCAATCGATAGCGGCGCCACGGGTCGTGACCAAGCACCACGTCCGGCCGGAAGTGACGGATCCAGCGCGCCACGTCGCGCCGCAGGTCGAGCGTCGCTTCGAGCTCACCGTCGACCGCGCCGAGGAACGCGACGTCGCCCGTCGCGCCCAGTGCCTTCGCCGCGGCGCGTTGCTCGTCCTGACGGGTGGCGACGAGCGCGTCACGGTCCGTCGACGGGTCCCACGATCCCTTCGATCCGTCGGTGCAGATGAGGTGGTTGACGACACAGCCGGTGGCCGCCCACTTCGCGAGGGTCGCGCCGCAGCCGAACTCGACGTCGTCGGGATGGGCCGCGATCGCCAGTGCACGTCCCGGCACCGGCAGGTTCAGCTGCACGGCAGCTCCGGCAGGTCCGGGGTCTCCGGCAGGTCGAGGTCCGCGGGCACGTCGACATCCCAGCCGAGCCGGGGGTCGCGCAGCACGCGGTACGGGATGCGCAGGCGGTCCGCCTCACGCCGATGGCGCTCGAACGAGCTCGGACCGTACGAGAACGAGAAACCGAGCCGGGTCGGCACGCAGATGACGTTCGTGCCGTCGTCGCGCCGATCGGGAACGAGCGTGATGCCGGCGAACCCTGCGAGACGGGTGAGATCGTCGGCCAGGGGCAGGTCGGCATGGGCGACGATCACCTCGACGGCGCCGTCGGCGGTCGTGAGCTGCTCGAAACCGTCGGTGACCGCGGCATTGAGCCCGAGACCGGGCCGCCAGATCACGTGCGCGTGTCGCTCTTCGGCGAATGACGCCACGTCGACGTCATCGCACACCACCGAGACCGGAAGCGGTCCGGCCGCGGCGAGCACCCGATCGGCCATTCGCTTCGCCAGCGCCGCTCGTTCCTGAGGCGGCAGCGCGCCGGCCAGCCGAACCTTCGCGTTGCGGAACGACTTGATCGGCACGAGCACGTGCGTTCCGGCCATCGCCGGGGAGTCTACGAGCGGGGTGCGTCGGACGAGCTCCGGGTCATCTGTGGCGCTCGAGCACCACAAATGAACCGGC
Source organism: uncultured Acidimicrobiia bacterium (assembly GCA_963721305.1). Taxonomy (GTDB): domain Bacteria; phylum Actinomycetota; class Acidimicrobiia; order Acidimicrobiales; family JACDCH01; genus DATAES01. The sequence continues at coordinate 299,004 of CAVRIR010000005.1, read as the reverse complement.
ATTCCGGGGCGCGCCTAGCCTCGCGGGGGTGACGATCCGCGTGGCGGTGATCGGAGCCGGATCGTGGGGCACGACGGTCGCGCACCTCGCCGCGCACAACGAGCCGACGATCGTGTGGTCGCGCCGCAAGGAGCTCGCCGACCAGATCAACGAAGAGCATCAGAACGGCGAGTACCTGCCCGGCTTCCGCCTGAACCGCCGCCTGCAGGCGACGAGCTCGATGGAAGAGGCGGTGTGCCAGACCGACCTGCTCGTCATGGGCGTTCCGTCCCACGGGTTCCGCGACACGCTCGTCCAGGTCGCGACCTGCCTGCGACCGTGGGTGCCGATCGTGAGCCTCACCAAGGGCCTCGAGCAGAACACGCGTTTGCGGATGAGCCAGGTCGTGCACGAGGTGTTGCCAGGCCACCCGGTCGCCGTCCTGACCGGACCGAACCTCGCCAAGGAGATCCTGGCCGGGCAGGCCGCAGCCGCGGTTGTCGCCATGGCGGACGACGTGATCGCGGCGGCGCTGCAGGGGATCTTCGCGACGAACCTGTTCCGCGTGTACTCGAACCGTGACGTCACCGGATCCGAGCTCGGCGGCGTGATGAAGAACGTGATCGCGATCGCGTCGGGCATGGCCGACGGCGTCGGCGCCGGTGACAACACGCGCGCGGCGGTGATGACGCGTGGTCTCTCGGAGATGACGCGACTCGGTGTCGCGCTCGGCGGCGACCCCATGACGTTCGCAGGGCTCGCGGGGATGGGCGACCTGCTCGCAACATGCATCAGCCCGCAGTCACGCAACCGCTACGTCGGCGAACAGCTCGGAAAGGGCCGGTCGATCGATGACATCATCGCCGAGATGCACCAGGTCGCCGAAGGCGTGAAGAGCTGCCGAACGGTGCTCGAGCTCGCCGAGAGCGCAGGCGTCGAGATGCCGATCGTCACCGAAGTGGTCGGCGTTGTTCACGGCGGACGCACGGCCAATGACGCGTACCGCGGGCTGATCAGCCGCACTCCGGCGCGCCACGAAAATTATCCCGGCTGACGTGCGCATGACCCGGCTCCGCACCTGGGCGCTGCGCCGCGCCATGGGGCGCATGCACATCGACGACGACATCGTCCGCCATCTGTCCACGTACCAACGGCTCGGCGAGACCTTCGAGGTCGAGTCACCCGGCGAGTTGCTCCCCGTCGGGGCGCGCACCGTGTTCCGCGCGCAGCGCACGCGTGCCGCCGCGCAGATCGGACCCGATTGGGTGTGGCCTTACTGGCTGGAGAACCAGCTCGACCCGACCTCGCCCGCGTTCACCGCGCGCGGTCAGCTCCCGTTCCTCACCAACATGACGGCGCGCAACTGGACGCTCGTCGGCAACGTCGCCTCGCCGTCAGAGGCGATCGTCGACCCCCGTGGGCTCGTGACGACATGGTTCGACGGCTGGTCGCTCGACTGGTGGATCGGAGCGGAGGACGGCTGGCACGTGCCGTCGCGCGAAGCGGCATCGCGCGTCCGCCAACGACTCATCGGCGCGGCCCCGGTCGTGGAGACGTCGATCCGCGTCCCCGGAGGGTTCGCGGTGCACCGCGCGTACGCGTGCTTCACCGGCGCCGCGAGCACGGACGAATCCGAAGTCGTCGTCGTCGAAGTGGAGAACCGCAGCCCGGCCCCGTTCGCCGTCGCGCTCGCCGTTCGCCCGTACAATCCGGAAGGACTCGCGGTCATCGAACGCATCGGCCTCCACGATGGAACGACGGTAACGGTCGATGGCCGCATCGCCATGTTGTTGCCACGGTCGCCCGCGCAGGTCGCGGCGTCGACGTTCCACGACGGTGACTGCGCGCAGGTCGTGCTCGCCGACGGTGCGCGCCCGGGAGGCATCCCGGCCGGACTGCATGACGAAGCGGGCATGGCGCAAGCCGCGTTCGTGTACCCGCTGCCGCATACCGCCACGCTGCGGGTCGCGCTGCCGATGGTCTCTTCCACGCGCACGCGCACGCGCGGTCGCACGCGGCGGGGCGTCGAACATGCACCGACGTTTCCCGCCGCGCTCCCGTCCGCCGAGCAGGTGGCGCGCGGCTGGGCCGCGCAGAGCCGATCGGAGATGCGGCTCGAGCTCCCGGACGCACGTCTGCAAGAAGCCGTCGATGCCAACCGGCGGTTCCTGCTCGCGCTCCACGACGGTCCCGACATCACGCCCGGGCCGAGCACGTATCACCGGTTCTGGTTCCGCGACGCCGCGTTTCTGCTGGCCGCGCTCGGTCGTTACGGCTACTCGTCACAGGTCGCGGAGGTGTTGCGCTCGTATCCGGCGCGTCAACGAGGCGATGGCCTCTACTTCAGCCAGGCCCACGAGTGGGACTCGAACGGCTGCGCGCTGTGGTCCGTCGCCGAGCATTGGCGACTGAGCCGCGACGGCGATCTGGTCGAGTCGATGATCGGGTCGATCGCCAAGGGCGCGCAGTGGATCGACCGGAAGCGCCGGACGAGACGCCGCGCCCTTCCTGAGCTACGAGGGCTCATGCCCGCCGGCGTGTCGGCCGAGCACCTCGGTCCGTTCGACTACTACTACTGGGACGACTTCTGGTCCGCCGCGGGCTTGCGATCCGCCGCCGAGATGCTGGCTGCGTTCGACCAGCCGAAAGCGGCCGCGCTCGGCGCGCGACCAGAGCGACGCGCTCTGGTCCGACATCGTTGCGTCACTCGCAATCGTCTCTCGCCGCCTCGATACCGACGTGATCCCCGCAGGACCGCGCCGAAGGATCGACGCAGGTGTCATCGGCTCGCTCGTGGCGTGCGAGCCGCTCCATCTGTTACCCGCAACTGATCACCGGATCGCGGCGACCCTCGACGTGGTGCGCGATCGGTTCAGTCTGGGCGACGCGTTCTTCCAGGCCATCAGCCACACCGGCCTCGGCACGTATCTGACGATGCACGTTGCCGAGGTCGAGCTCGCGAACGGCGACCGTCGTGCGCTCGATCGCTTGCACTGGATGTTGCAGGCCGCGACACCGACATGGACATGGCCCGAAGCGATCCATCCGCAACTGGCCGGTGGTTGCATGGGAGACGGTCATCATGGCTGGGCTGCGGCCGACTTCCTCTCGTTCGTTCGCAACCTGCTGGTGCGCGAGGTGGACACGCCTCGGGCGGACCCGGCCTCGCCCGCAACTGTCGCGCTGTGCTCGTTGTTGCCCGATGAGTGGTTGGGACAAGCTCTCGAGGTGCAGGGCGCGCCCACTCATCTCGGGTCGGTGTCGTATGCGGTGCGCTGGCACGGCGCTCGCCCGGCGCTGCTCTGGGAGGTCACGCCGCACGCCGGTATCGACGCGGTGCGGTTGACCGCGCCAGGACTCGATCCGGCCTGGTCGACGACCGAGCGGACGGGTGAGGCCTTGCTCGCGGCACCGGAGCGAGGAGCGTTGTCGGGGTGAACGTGTCCGAGCCCCGCACGTTGCGCGACCTCATCGAAGCGAGCGGGGTCCCAAAGGCTGACCTCGACCGAGCTGAAGCCGATGGAACGCTCGGTCTGCTCGCCATCGAACAGACCATCCTCGGCGACCAGCCGCTGAAGTACACGCAGGCCGAGCTCGAGGCGCGCGCTGGTATCGGCGAGGACGCGGCGCGGTTCTGGCGGGCCCTCGGCTTCACCGACCCACGGCCGGACGCCGTGGTCTTCAACGACTTCGACGTCGAGATGCTCCAGATGGTCGAGCAGATCATCGAGCTCGGGCTGGTCGACAAGGACGTCGCGCTCCAGATGACGCGCGTGATCGGCTCGTCGATCTCGCGCATCGCGTCTGCGCAGATCGACGCGATCGAGGCGCGCATCGACGAACCCGTGCTCGACGACGGCACCGAGCCGGGCGTCGTTCGTGCCGGTCTGGTCCTGCCGTCGATGCCGCGCGTGCTCGAGTACGCGTGGCGACGTCACATGCAGGTCGCGGCCCGCCGACGTATGGTGCGGGAAGCGGGCTCGTCGGGCGAGACGCAGGTGACGGTGGGCTTCGCCGATCTCGTCGGGTTCACCGCGCTCTCACAACAGATCGATGCGCACGAGCTCGCCGCGGTCGTCGATCGCTTCGAGTCGACGGCGTACGACATCGTCGGCGCGCTCGGCGGCCGCGTCGTGAAGATGATCGGTGACGAGGTCATGTTCGCGGTCGACGGCGCCGGTATCGGCGTCGAGATCGGCTTGTCGCTCGCCGAGGCGTATCACGACGACGAGTCCCTGTCCGATGTCCGCGTCGGGCTGTCGAGTGGACCCGCGCTCGAACGGGAAGGCGACCTCTTCGGCCCGACCGTGAACCTCGCCAGCCGCATCGTGTCGATCGCCTATGCCGGCTCGGTCGTCGTCTCCGGCGATGTCCATGACCTGATCTCCGACCATCCGGCGCTGCGATGGAAGTCGTTGCGCACTCGGTTCCTGAAGGACATCGGACGGGTGCAGCTCTACGCGGTGCGCCGGTCCGGCGACGAGTTCGACCGTGAGGGACCGTTCGAGCGCGCTCGGCGGCGGCGCAGCGCGATACGCGACAAGGTGGCCGAGGTCATCGACCGCCGCTCGACAGAATCAGCCGGTGAGGGTGCGAACGCGGAATCTGCCGAGTAGACACCCGGCATGATCCGTGCCGGCTTGCAGATCCCCAACTTCACCTATCCCGATGTCGCTCCGGAAGACCTCTTCGAGCGGGTCGCCGCCGTAGCGGTGGCCGGCGAGGACTCGGGCTTCGACACCATCATGGTGATGGACCACTTCTACCAACTCCCGCTGCTCGGCCCGCCCGACTACGAGATGTTCGAGTCGTACACGCTGCTCGGGGCCATCGCGGCGCGCACGCAGCGGGCCAAGCTCGGCACGCTCGTCACCGGGGTCACGTACCGCAACCCGGCCATCCTCGCCAAGATCGTGACCACCCTCGACGTCATCTCGCGAGGGCGCGCCTTCCTTGGCATCGGTGCGGCGTGGTTCGACGTCGAGCACCAGGGTCTGGGCGTGGACTTCCCGCCGGTGAAGGAGCGTTTCGAACGACTCGAAGAGGCGTTGAAGATCTGTCGCGCCATGTTCCGCGACGAACGTCCGACGTTCGAGGGCAAGCACTACCGCGTGCACGACGCGATCAACTCGCCCGCGCCGATCACGCCGGGAGGTCCGCCGATCATGATCGGTGGCTCCGGTGAGAAGAAGACGCTGCGGTTCATGGCGGAGTACGCCGACATGGCGAACTTCACCGCTGGGGCAGACGAGCTACCCCGCAAGCTCGAGGTGCTCGCGCAGCACTGCGCCGACGTCGGCCGCGACATCGACACGATCAACAAGACCGCGCTCGGCTCGTTGATCGTCGGCCGGACGATGGAGGAGGCGGAGGCGAAGCGCGCCGCGCTGCTCGAGCGGCGAGGTCTGGCTCCGTGGGACCAGCTCGACGACGGCATCAAGGCGATGCTCGATGCGCGGTTCGTCGTGGGCGACGCGGACACAGCGGGGGAGCGGCTGCAGTCATTGCTCGCCCTCGGCCTCGACGGCCTCACCCTCAACATGCCCGCCGACGGCTGGGACGTCGACGCCGTCGCCTTCGCCGGCGAAGTCGTCACCAAAGCGGTGCTCTGACAACGCCAATGTTGGATGGAAACGGGCGCTATGGCGCCCGTTTCTCCCCGGAGTTCGTAGAGCTACGAGTCGAGGATGGGCTAGGAGTCGAGGATGGCGGTGGCGATGCGCCCCGGACCGAGCTCGAACGAGCCCGTGAACGGCTCGAGGGCGCGGCCGCGCAGATCCACGAGCCAGCCCGATCGTCCGTCGAGCGTGACCGTCGTGATGTCGTCGCTCGGGTTGAAGACTCGTAGCTCGAGCCGTCCCGCGACGCGCCGGAGCGAGGACACGGCCGCGCCGTCCACGTCGAGGGCCTGACCGTCGGTTGGACGGCTGCCGCCGCCCGCTTTGGCGACGAGCAACGGCGCGAGCACGTCGTCGACCAGCGCGAACGGATCGCCGTCACCGACGTGGATCGAGTACCGCGCCCTGATCCGCTTCTGCAGCTGCGCGCCCTCGACTTCGATCATCGGGCCTGCCGGCAGCGGTCGAGTCGTCATGGGTCCCTGCGAGAGCATCGCGGTGCACCGCGCCAGCGTGAGCGCGAGCGCGTTCGCCTTGTCGTCGCGGACCTCGACCAGCTCGAACTCGAGCACGCCGTCGTGGGCGACGGTGAGCCCGCCGGCCTGGACGAAGCGCTTGGACGGGAACGTCGGCAGTCCGATCTCCGTCGGGCCGCCCTCCGCGGTCAGCCCCCGCTCGATCACGGCGAACGCACACTCGGCTCGCGAACGGTCGGCGGCGTTCGGCAGAGGAAGCCAGACTCGGACGCGCTGGTCGCGGCAGCGGTTGTCCCACTCCGTGTCGACGCGCACGAAGCGCTCGCCCGCGTGTAGCTCGAGTGTGGTCGTGATTTCCACAGCGCTGAGCGGACCACCGTCGTGGGCCGGCCAGCGATACCGCGAGACGATGCGCACCCGTGCCCGCAGGGGACCCGATTCGTCGACGGTCACGTCGACGTGCTCGGGCGTGTCGATCTCGACGTCATCGGCGGGCGGGCACCAGTTGTACGTGTCACCGACGTCGCCGCCGCGGACGAGGCGCCCGTACCCCGGCACGCCGTCGATCGACCACGTGCCGTTGGCCGCAACATCGACCCGTACAAGGCCGTTGTCGAGTGTCCGGCCTTGCACGGTGACAGGAGCGATGTCGAGCGCGCGGGGCGACCACGACCGCCATCCGTAACCAGGGACGTCGGTGACCCGTACGAGCAGCTTCTGCGTCGCTTGGGTTCGTACCCGGATGCGCACCATCCCGACACCGGACGCCGCGACGGCATCGAGCTCCGCCCGCGTCCCGGCGGTCAGCATCGAGCCGTCCCGCTCGCGCTCCGCTCGCCACAGCTCCTCACCCGTCGCGACCGACTCCAAGGCAACCATCTCGACGCGACGGTTGTGCTTCAGCTCGCGCACGACGACTGCGGCCATCGTCTCGAGGTCCATCTCCGCAAGGACGCGCTCGGCCGGGCGCTCGTTCAGGATCTGCGCGCCAGGGCGCTCACCCGTGCCGGGCACGATCACCTCGACCAGACCGGATCGTGTGCGGCTCGTCGGGTTGACGATCACCGGACCATCGCCGGTCACCGACGTGCCCAGTGCGACGAGAGCCCGCTCCGCAAGTCCCTCTCCGATCTCGGCCGCCTCGGCGTACCGGTGCAGCACGGCATCGCACACCTCATCCACCGAGCACGCGCAGATCGAGTCGTGCGCGGCGTTGCGCACGACATGAAGCCATGCCTCGTGGAGGAGCGCGGCGGGCCAGCGCTCGACCGGTTGGTACAAGGCGGCCAGCGCCTCGGCGCGCTCGAGGGCACGCTCAGCTCTCGCCGCGGCCTGACGGACGTCGACCCGGTTCGACGTCACGCCCATGAGGAGGTTGGCGCGGGCACCGGAGCGCAGCTCGCCCGTCCATGAGGGCAAGTCGTCCGCGTTCGCGCGTTCGAGGTGCGTGGCCAACGACGTGACCTCGAGCTCGTAGTCGTCCTGGATCGCGTTCGCTTCCGCGACCAGACGTCCGAGTCGCAACTGCGGGACGAGATGGTCGGTGCCGTTCATCCAGAGGATCGGACCGGTGAGCACACCATCCCAGTCATGATCGAAGTCTTCGATCGCGCTCACGAGCGCCTTCGCGTCGTCGGGCAGGTACGCACCATTGCCGTAGCCCTGCACGAGGTACTCGGCCCGCACGGTCGAGCCATCGGGCGCGGTCCACCAGAACGCGCTCTTGTCGACCGCGGCAGGCACGCCTCGCCACACCACGGCGTGATCGAAGCCGAACTGCTGCAACAGCTGTGGCATCTGCGCGATGTGACCGAACATGTCCGGGAGGTAGCCGACCTCCATCGCGCCGCCGAACGCCGCCGCGCGGTCGAGCCCCATCTGCAGGTTGCGGACCATCGTCTCGCCGGAGACGAGGAACTCGTCCATGAGGATGTACCACGGCCCCGTCGCCAACCGCCCCGACGTGGCCAGGCGGCGCAACGTGGCTTCGAGTTGCGGACGGACCGCGAGGTAGTCGTCGACAACCGCCATCTGGCCGTCGAGCAGGAAGTGCACGAAGGACGGGTCGGCGTCGAGCGATGGCAGCAGGTCGTCGAGCAGGTCGACCAGTCGCAGCCGGAACGACTGGAACGGCGCGTACCACTCTCGGTCCCAGTGCGTGTGAGGGACGATGTGGACCTTCTTCTTCATCGCTGACCTGCGCTCGTCGCCGTGTGTCGCATCCTGTCAGCTTGCCGCACTCCTCAGCCCGGCATCGCCTCGGGAAGTCCTTGGACTTCGCGCGAAGGAATCGCGCGCGTTCACCTCGCGCGGTGCGCGGCGTTGTAAGTGCCTTGCTTCGACCACAGCGTCAGACGTACGATCCCGGTACTTCTGGAGCGGATGGCGGGAGGGTTCATGTACGGAACAACGACTTCGTCGGTTCGCGCAGTGGGCACAGTCGCCGCCGCGGGGGCGACCGGCTCATTGGCAGCGACGGGATCGTCGTCGATGCTGCTGACCACGCTTGCCGTCGCCGCGCTGCTGACCGGGGTTCTGCTCGTGGTCATGTCGCGACGTGTCGACCACAGCTCCTGACTGCCGCAGCACACTCCACCAGGCCCCTTCGCAACACGGTGAGGCGCGCGTCGCTGTCCTGATCCCCTCGAAGAACGGTGCCGCCACGATTGCCGAGTCGATCGCCGCGGCCACGCCGCAGGCGGAAGTCTTCGTGGTCGACGACGGCTCGACCGACGCGACATCGGCAGTAGCAGAGGCGAGCGGCGCTCACGTCCTTCGCTTGGAGAAGAACATCGGGAAGGCGCGCGCCACGAGGACGATCCTCGATCACCGATGGGACGCCTTGTCGGGTTGCCGAATCCCGGAAGCGTTCTCGCACATCTGCATCGTGGATGACGACGTCGTGATCGACCGCGGCTTCGTGGCCGGTGCTCTTGCCGCCGCTCGGCGCCGTCGGGTCGTGGCTGTCGAGGCCTGGAGCGTGTCGTCCTGGCCACGGGCGCTCCGCTGGAACCCATGGGTAGCCACCCGCTCGTTCGCCACTCTGCGGGTCCAGATGACCATGGTTCCCTTGCAGAGCATCGTTGGCACCCGCACCTGGTTGGTCGGATCCCATGTGCTGTATCAGGCCGACGTCCTCGATCGCGTCGCGCGATCGGACCGGGTGTTCGCGACCGAGGACTGCGACTACCTGTGGCAGATCCAACGCGAGCGTCTGGGTTCGGTGCGTTTCACGCATCGAGCGCGGGCACAGCTTCAGCACGCGCAGAACTGGGCGGACCTCGAGCGGCAGCACCTGCGCTGGGCGCGAGGTAGCTGGCAGGTCGCGTTTCACAACCGACTGGGAAGCAAGCGATCGAGACACGATCTCTGGTTTGGCCTCACGTTGCTCGATGTGGCCTTCCAACTGATCTGGCCGTTCGTCTTCGTGGCCACGGCCCTCCGATTCGGCGCCGACCTACAGCGGCTCACCATCGGGTTCCTCGCGTGGAACCTTGTTTTGGCGGTCGCCGGCGCCGTCTCCCTCCGCCGCTGGCAGATGGTCCTCCTTTATCCATGGGTGCTCGCCTACGACGTTGCCTGGCGCTACTTCACCATCCGCGGGTTCGTGCAGGCGTGGCGCAACCCCACCGAGCGCGATGCGACATGGGTCAGCCCGACGCGGCACGCCTCTGAACGCGACGCCTTGCCCCTGCCCGGCACGATCCGTCCTGCGTCTGTCCGCGCGACTGTCGTTCAGGACGGGGCGGGAAGCTCGAGCGAGTAGAGATTCCCGTCGTCGGATCCGATGTACAGCGCGCCGTCGACGACGGTCGGCGACGACGCGACAATGCCCCGCGTCGCGAACTCCCACAGCTCATGGCCGGTTGCACCATCGAGGGCGAACACCTTGTGCGCGTGTGAACCGATGTACACGATGCCGTCGACGACGGTCGGCGAGGAGTAGACGAACGCCCCCTCCGTCGAGGTCGTGAACCGCCAGACCTCGGCACCGGTGTCGGCCCGCACGGCGTAGACCTTGCCGTCGAAGCTACCCACGTAGACCTTGCCGTCAGCCACGGTGGGCGACGACGACACTTCGCCTCCCGTTTGGAACTTCCAGATGATCGCGCCCGTATCCGCGTTGGCCGCGATCAGTTCACCGTCGACGGTTCCGAAGTACACGACACCATCGGCCACAAAGGCTGACGACTGCACGCGTAACCCCTTTATCTCCCACAGCTTCGTTCCACTCGTGGCGTCGATCGCCTGGAAGACGCTGCTGGCCGCGTTCTTGTCGCCGGCATCCCAGCCTACGAAGATGGTGTTCGCGTACTTGCTGCCCGGTTGTCCCGTGCTGGGCGACGCATGAACAATCCCAGGGTTGGTCACCTCCCACACCGTCGACCCGTCGGACTTGTTGACCGCACGCAGGATGCCATTGTCCGTAGATTCGGAGCCCACCACCACGAGGTCCCCGACCAACGCGGGGGAGCTCTCGACGGCGGTGCCGAGGTCGGACGACCAGATCGTCGTACCGTCGGCGAGGCGGAGGGCGCGCAGGTTTCCGTCATTGCTGCCGACGTAGACGACGTCGCCGTCGATGCGCGGCGACGAGAACACCCTGTCGCCTGTAGCAGCACGCCAGATCAGGTTTCCGTTGGCGCGATTGACCGCGACCACTGCGTTGTCGTGCGTCCCGATGAGCACGCGATCGCCGGTTACCGCGGGAGTGGAGGCAGCGACGACGCCTTCCGCTTCCAGCCCGGCGCTGACCGGCGAAGCCATTGCGAACTGCCAGTTGACCGTCGGGTCCGCCGACGACTTGTGGCCGGAGCCAACACCGCCCAGGGTGAACACGATGGCGACGATCGCTGCGATGGCCACCAGTCCCGCAAGACCGAGAAGGAAGCGGCGAGAGGGACGTCGACGCCGGACGCCCAACCGCGCGGCGCGCCGAGTCGTCGGCTGGTTCGTCCGCCAGGTTGTCGGCCTTGGCGCCCGAGGTCGGGGCGACGACGTCCGTTGGCGCAGCAGTTTCCGCTGACGCTTCGGTACCCCGTTGGGGCCGCGGGGTCGTGGTCGTGCCGCCTTCCACCTCTGGTGCGTTCTCGGTGGTCGCTGCACCTGTCGCCATGGCGTCTTCGCGCGGCGGTGGGCCCGGGTCGGATACTGGTTGGGGTCGTTGGCGGCGGATCGAGGGTGCGGAAGTCGGGGCGTGACGCACTGCGTCGCCGTTTGCGGCTGGTCGACTGAGGGCGGCGCCAGAGGCGACGGCATGTTTGGGATGGGTGTCGATCGCGACCGGTCGGGCGAGGGTCTCGGAGATCATCTGCGCAACGAGGGGGATGCGCGACGAGCCGCCGACGAGCACGACCCGTTGGATCTGGTCGGGTTCACGCCCGGCTGATGCGAGGGCTCGATCGAGGGCGCCGATGGTGTCGGTCAGTGCGGGCCTGATGAGTACTTCGAGCTCTTCGCGGATCAGACGAACCTGGGTTTGGACAGTGGGCAACAACACCGAGATCGACGTGTGGGTGTCGAAGGACAGGGCTTCTTTCGCAGCGACGCAGTCCCGGCGGAGACGGCTGAGTGCTCCGGTGTGGGCGGGGTCATCGAAGTCCAGCCCGTCGATGGCATTGTCGGGGAGAGCGCGGACGACGAAGTTGTAGACGGCTTCATCGAAGTCCATGCCGCCGAGTTGCTCGATCCCTTCTGGCGGGCCGAGCAGTTCGAAACCGGTATCGGTCTTCGCGAGTACCGCCGCATCGAACGTGCCACCGCCAAGGTCGTACACCGCGACCACTTCTCCTACCGCGACTCTTTCGGTGGCGGCATAGGCGACGGCCGCGGCCTCGGGCTCGGGCACCGTGATGACCTCGAGGTTGCACATTCGCGCCGCTTGGCGCAGTAGATCGATCTTGAACTCGGGCCAGTTCGCGGGATGCGTCAGCACCACTCGTTCCGCAGGTGCGCCCTCGCGGTCCGAGACCATCGTGTACGTCGCTGCCAGCAGCTTGGCCGTCAGCGAGTGCGCCGAATGCGGGGCGCCGCCCAGCAGCAAGTTCGCTCCGCCGATGCGTCGTTTGAACTCGCGCGCCACTCGATCGGGTTCGTCGGTGCCTCGGCGGTTGGCAGCCTCGCCCGTGAGATAGGTGCCGTCATCGCAAGCGAACACCACGGACGGAGTCGCCGCTCGCTCGCTGCTCAAATCGAAGATCTGGGCGCGTCCTTCCAATGCGGTTGCGGCGGCGGTGAATGTCGTCCCCAAATCGACACCCAACACGTATCCCACCCGACGCGACCCCTGACACCCGACCGTTCCGGGCCGACACTACGACAAGCCGCGCGCAGCTCTGCGTCAAGTAGTCAGCCCCGGCATCGCCTTCGCAAGCTGTGAGGGAATTGCCCGTCGACGCCGTCGCCGAGGTGGTTGTGTGTGCTCCCGTGACAGGTCCGATCGCCGTGCGCGAGACCAGGTCGGCGGACCGAGCGGCGGTGCTCGATGTGGTCCGCCGCGCCTTCAGCGACGACACCCGCGACGGGCAGGACGAGACGGACATCGTCGAAGCGACGTGGGCCCAGGCGGGTACGGCGAGCCTGATCGACCTCGTGGCCACCGATCCGGCCGTCGTCGGTCACGTCCTCGGGGCCGCGGGCACGATCGCCGCCACGCGCCTGCTCGCCGTCGCGCCGCTCGCAGTCACGCCCGAACGGCATGGGCAGGGCATCGGCTCGCGGTTGATGACCGAGCTGCTCGCGCGGGCTGCGGCCGCGGGATGGCCTGCAGTCGTCCTTCTCGGCGCTCCCGGCTACTACGGGCGCTTCGGCTTCGCACCCGCTCGCGACTTCGACATCCACTACGAACCCGTGGGGCAAGGGAGCCCGCACTTCCTCGTTCGGCGCCTCGACGACACACCGCTACCCAGCGGATTCTTCACCTACTGCTGGGAAGCCGCCGCGACGTAAGCGGGTCAGTTCGTGCGTTCTGGCGTCGGATCCGGCGGATATCCGCCGCTGGTGACGCCAGAACGACCGGAATGAGCGAGCCCTGGGGCGTCGTCGAGGTCCGGCAGTCAAGCGGTGACGGATGTCCGGACCTCGACCCGAGGAGTACGTTCCCCCTGTTCCCCCCGGTCGCCCCCACCCCACAGACCTGCCTGGGCCCCACCTGATACGCGAAGACGCTGTTCGTGCGCCACCTAGCCTCGATGCCGATGTGCGACTGCCTCGTGGCGCTCGGTGCGGCGACGGCGGATGGCAACACGTTGTTCGCCAAGAACTCCGACCGTCCGCTCTCGGAGACCCAACTGCTCGAATGGTTCGAACCACGCCGAGAGTCCCGCACCACCACGACGTACCTCGAGATCGCACCGCACCCGGGTGAGACGGTCCGGTTCCTCGGCTCGCGGCCGGCGTGGTTGTGGGGCGTCGAGCACGGTGTCAACGAAGCCGGTGTCGCGGCGGGCAACGCCACGATCTTCACGACGCTCGATCCACGCGGTGTGCCCGCTGGGTTGACGGGGATGGACCTCGTGCGGCTCGCGCTCGAGCGTGCGTCTTCCGCCGGCGCCGCTGTCGCCGTCATCACCGATCTGCTCGAACGCCACGGTCAGGGCGGGTCCGGGCACGAGCACGGCGACCATCCGTACTGGTCTTCGTTCCTGGTGGCCGATCCGACGTCGGCGTTCGTCATCGAGACGAGCGGACAGGGGTTCGCGATCGAGCCGGTCGAGCGGGTGCGGGCGACGTCGAACCGCACGACCATCCCGGCGTTCGATCGCGAGCACCGTCACCCGCGGCAGCCGGTCGACAAGCTCGTCGACCCTCGGCTCGCCGCGAGCAAGGCCGTCCTCAGCCGCGAGCCGGTCACGTTCGACGCGCTCGCCGAGCATCTGCGATCGCACGTGGGCGGTGACGACGGTTACACCGTGTGCATGCACGTCCCCGACGTGGAGACCACGCGGGCGTCGATCATCGCCGAGCTCCCGGTCGATGCGCCGCCGCGCGTGTGGACGGTGCAGGACTCGCCCTGTACGCACCACTACGTCAGGAGCTGGTGAGGTGCGAATCGCGTTCGGCACCGACGAGGCCACCGCGCTCACGGAGACGATCAAGAACGTCCTCGCGGAGCAGGGTCATGACGTCGTCGTCGTCGGTGACGGCGATCCGTGGCCGGATGTCGGACGCGCCGTCGGGGATGCGGTTGCGTCAGGTGCCGTCGATCGCGGCGTCGTGTGTTGCTGGACCGGCACGGGCGTTTCCATCGCCGCGAACAAGGTCCCGGGTGTGCGCGCCGCACTGTGCACCGACGCCGCGACGGCCCGCGGTGCACGGCAGTGGAACGACGCGAACGTTCTCGCGCTCGGATTGCGGCTCACCTCGCCGGAGGTCGCGAAGGAGATGCTCGACGCGTTCCTCGCCACGGATCCCGACCCGGCCGAGCTCGACGAGATCCGCAAACTCGACTGAGCGACGACCCTGAACGTCGACCCGGAGTTCGGAGGGCCGCGGACTATTGGTCCTTGTTCTTCCAGTGGCCCCGGCCGAACAGCCGGCCGATCCGCGCGCTGATGGACGAGTCCTCTTCGGCGGCGACGTCGGCTTCGAGTGTCGGCGGCGCGTCCGGCGGCGGGAGTGCCGCCACCTCCTCGTCGGTGAGCGCGCACTTGACCACCGTCGTGCGGATCTCGGTGATCTGATCGCGATCGACGAACCGCAGCCCGTGATGGGTCTCGATGGAGATGCCGTCGAACAGGTCCAGGTCCGGGACTTGGAGCACGTGGTGCACCTTGCCGAACTCAGTTCCGCTCGAGCTCACGACGGGCGTGCCGATGGCCAACGCCATGTACGAGATGGGGCGATCGTCCTGCACGGGCGACACGGTACCCGGCTGCCTGGGCGAAGCGAGGCCGACTGGTCGCTCGTCGTCGCTCGTCGTCGCTCGTCGTCGCTGGTCAGGCGGTGACCCATGGCGTTCCCCGCCGGGACATCCACCATTCGTGCTCCAACTGCCCGAGCTCGGTCGAGGGCGGGCCATCGGTCATGGGCCACAGCTCCTCGGCGATCTGTCGCCAGTTCGCGGTGGCTCGCAACCGCCCGAGGATCGCGTAGAGGCCGAGGTTGATCCGTTGCAGGATCACGAACGCGGGCGGCAGGTTCGTCCACTTCATGATGTCCCGGAACGGACCCTGCATCGTCACGAACCGCCGCGCGGTCGCGCTCGCGTACTCGGCAGTGAGCGTGGCCACCTTGTCGTCGCGGACGAAGTCGTAGTACAGGCCGACGTAATCGGCGATCCGTTCGTCCTCGATTGGTGCGCCGGGCTTCAGCACGCCGGCCTGTTCGATCACCGCGCGGAACGCCGCGAGATCTCGTTCGATCACCATCGTCGTGATCATGTCCTGGAGCAGGCTGACCTCGGACGGATCGAACCGCCGAACGAGTCCGTAGTCGAGGAACGTCACGTGACCGCCTGGACGGAACAAGTAGTTGCCGGGATGCGGATCACCATTGAACGCATGTAGCCGAAACAGGCTGCGGAACACGTACCGGAACAGCGTCTCCGCAGTGAGGTCGCGCTCGGACTGATCCCACGTCTCCATCTCCGAGAAGCGCACACCTTCCGCGAGCTCGGACGTGAGGACCCGGCCGGTGCTCAGCTCGGTCACGACTGCGGGCACGTGGATGAACGGGTGGTCGCGATACGAGTCGGCGAAGAGCTGCTGGTTGGCCGCCTCGTTGTGATAGTCGAGCTCCTCCAGCAGGCGGGCGCGGAGCTCGGCCACGATCGGCTCGGGCTCGAGCGCGGGGAACAGCATTCCCATGAGCTGCACGAGCGGACCGACGTTGTCGAGATCGGACTTGATCGCCTGCTCGACGCCGGGGTACTGCACCTTGATCGCGACGGCGTCGCCGTCCTTGGTGATGGCGCGATGGACCTGCCCGATCGACGCGGACGCGATCGGTGTCGGATCCCAGGTCTCGAAGAGCTGGTCCGGGGAAAGGCCGAGCTCCTCCTCGATGACGCCGGCCGCAAGCTCCGCGCTCATGGGCGGCGCCTCATGCTGTAGCTCGGCGAGCGACGAGCGGACGTTCTCCGGCAATCCGTCGTCGAGGAAGCTGGCGAGCTGACCGACCTTCATCAGCACGCCCTTCATCGCGCCGAGGGTCTGCGTCACTTCGGTCGCAGTACGTAGCTCGAGCCGCGCGTCGAGCTCGCGCTTGCGGTCCGCCGAGGCGAAGATCCGTTGCGCGCGGTGCGACGCGTACGCGCCGCCGACCCGTGTCGCCAAGCGAGCGACTTCGACACCGCGCGCCTGGCGTGACGCCGGGAGCACCGTTCGATCGGTGCCCGCCCGTTCGCGGTCTCGTGCCCATTTGTACGCGACGACACCGAGCCCGGCCGCGCCGACGACGACCACCCCCCGTTTCACCACAGTCACCGCCGCAATCATGGCCGCTCGGGTCCCTCGGTGACGGGTCGTCGCGGGCCGTCGGACGCCGCCGCACGGGCGATCAGTCGTCGAAATGATGGCTCAATGCACGTGCGAGCCCGATTCGGACGGGAAGCGGCGCTCGTCGACGAGGGTGCAGACCTGGATGAGGTACTCGGCGTACCAGTCGGACCGGCCGAGCCGTTGCGCGGCCCGGTGGCGGGGATCGCCCCGCCAGGCGGCGTGGGACTCGGGCGAGTCGAACACGATCAGCGAGACCCGTTCGCCGTCGGCGGCGGCGAACGTCTTGAAGTCCACGAACCCGGGCATCGCCCGGGCGGCGGCCTCCATCTCGGCCGCTTTCGCCTCGTAGCCCTCGTGCTCGTCGCGCAAACGTGACCGGAAGACGGTGACCATCTGCGGCATGGCTCTAGCCTGGCCGCGCGATGACAGACGCGGCCACGGATATTCGCCTCACCGAGTGGACATCGTGCGGGGGGTGTGCCGCCAAGTGGGGAGCGTCGCCGCTCGCTGCCCTGGTGCGATCCCTCGCGAGCGGAGACTCGTCGCTCATCGTCGGGCTGGCCCCGTTCGACGACGCTGCTGTCTACAAGGTGAGCGACGACCTCGCGATCGTGTCGACCACGGACTTCTTCCCGCCGCTGGTCGATGATCCTGCCGATTTCGGAGCCATCGCCGCGGCGAACGCATGCAGTGACGTCTTCGCGATGGGTGGCACGGTCGCGCTCGCACTCAACATCTCGGCGTTCCCCGAGCGCATGCCGGTCGAGGCGATCGCCGCCATCCTCGGCGCCGCGGCAGACGTCGTCGCCGAGGCCGGCGGCGTGATCGGTGGCGGGCACACGATCCGGTCAGAGGAACCGATCTTCGGGCTCGCGGTGCAGGGCTTCGTCCATCCGGACAAGGTGTTCCGCAAGGGCGGCGCCCGCCCCGGCGACGTGCTCGTCATCTCCAAGCCGATCGGCA
Organism: uncultured Acidimicrobiia bacterium; assembly: GCA_963721305.1. Taxonomy (GTDB): domain Bacteria; phylum Actinomycetota; class Acidimicrobiia; order Acidimicrobiales; family JACDCH01; genus DATAES01. The sequence goes on along the minus strand of CAVRIR010000005.1, from coordinate 281,529 downwards.
CGGGCATCGTGCTCGCCGGCGGGTCGCACGACGAGAAGGCAGCTGCCATCGCGCACATGAAGGTCCTCAACCTGGCCGCGTCCACGCAACTGCGCGACATCGGCGCCTACGTGCACGGCGTCACCGACGTGACGGGGTTCGGGTTGCTCGGACACGGCTGGGAGATGGCCGATCGATCCGGGGTCACGTTCGTGTTCGACAGCGCGTCGATGCCGCTGTACGACGGCGCGTTGCAGGCGGCCGAGGCCGGCGTCCGTACCGGTGGAGACCCGCGCAACCGGTCCCATCTCGAAGGGCACGTGACCTCGACCGCCGACGCGGCGCTCGAGGCCCTGGCCTACGACCCGCAGACCTCGGGCGGGCTGCTCGCGGCGGTCGACCCCGCCGTGGTCGGCGATCTGCTCGGCACGGGGTTCGAGCGGGTGGGCAACGTCGAGGTCGGCAACGCGGCGGTCGTGCTTCGGTAAGGTCGCCGCCGATGGCGACCCAGACGGTTCCGACCCTTCGGAAGGCGATCAAGTCCAAGTCGCCGTCGATCCTGGTCGAGCGCGAGCTGTGGGAGGCCGGCCACGAGATCGTCGTCGGCATGGACGAGGTCGGCCGTGGTGCGTGGGCGGGACCGATCAGCGTCGGAGCCGCGGTCATCCCGCAGGGCAAGCGGGTCTACAAGATCCGAGACTCGAAGATGCTCACGCCCGCCGAACGTGAAGCGATGTTCGATCGCATCGGGTCGTGGTGCGTGACGTGGGCGGTCGGTCACGCGTCGCAGGTCGAGTGCGACACGCTCGGCATGTCCGCCGCGCAACGTCTCGCCGCGGACCGCGCGCTCGAGGGACTCGGCATCGGCCGCGATCCGGACCGCGTCGTGCTCGACGGAAACTGGGACTTCGTCAGCCGCGGCACGACCATCAAGCTCGTGAAGGGCGACGCCCGCTGCCTGTCGATCGCGGCCGCGTCGATCCTCGCCAAGGTGACGCGCGATCGCATGATGCAAGCGGATGCGGACAACTACCCCGGCTACGACTTCGACCTCAACAAGGGCTATCCGTGCCCGCGCCACAAGGCCGCGCTCCGCGGCTACGGCCCGTGCGCCATCCACCGCCGCAGCTGGGTCTTCATGGACAACCTGCCCTGGACGGGCGTCCCGCGGGTCTTCCCCGCCGGCCTGCAGGAAGTCCTCTTCCCATAGAGCGAATGTTGGATGGAAACGGGCGCCAGAGCGCCCGTTTCACCCCGGAGTTCGCGACATCGGGTCACGACGCTTGGGTGCCGACCTTCAGATCCTTGAAGGCCGTCTTCGAGTCGATGCCCGGATCCTTCGGAAGACCGAGGACGCGCTCGGCGACGATGTTGCGCATCACCTCGTCGGAACCGCCGGCGATGCGCATGCCCGGAATGCCGAGCAGGAACTGGCCCCACGAGAACGTTCCCCACTCGCCTGTTTCCGCGGTCAAGCGCGCGCCCAGTACTCGCGACACGAATTGCGCGGTCTGCCACATGTTCTGCGTCAGCGCCAGCTTCGCGATCGACATCTCCGGCCCCGGCAACTGTCCGGACTTGATCTTGTCCATCGCGCGTTGGTTGTTGTACTTCGCCACCGAAAACGCGACATGCAGCTTCATCAGCTCCTGCCGGTGGATCGGATCCTGGTCGAGCCCGAAGTGCCGCAGCATCTCGATGAGGCGCGTGCTGCTCGCGATGCCGAGCCCGCCACCGGTGCTTCCCGCGCCGATCGATGCGCGTTCGTTCATCAAGGTCGTGAGCGCGACCGTCCAACCTTCGTTGACGTCGCCGAGTCGGTGGTCGTCCGGCACGCGCACATCCGTGAAGAAGACCTCGTTGAACGACGCACCGCCGGTCATCTGCCGGAGCGGCCGCACCTCCACGCCGGGCGCGTGCATGTCGACGACGAACCCGGTGAGTCCCTTGTGCTTCGGCTTGTCGGGATCGGTGCGGCAGATGATCTCGCCGATGTCGCTGTACTGCGCGCCGGAGGTCCACACCTTCTGCCCGTTGAGGATCCACTCCTCGCCGTCGAGCTCGGCTCGGGTCTGCAGGCTCGCGAGGTCGGACCCGGCGCCCGGCTCGCTGAACAACTGGCAGCCGACGATGTCACCCCGGTACATCTTCGCGAGGTACCGGTCGCGGACGTGCGGCTGCGCGTGGGCGAGGATCGTCGGCGCGACCATGCCCAGGCCGATGCCGAAGAAGTTCTGGCGCGGGATGTCGTACTTCGGCTCGATGCCGGCATAGATGCGATCGTGCGCCGAGGTGAGCTCGCGGCCGCCGTACTCCGTCGGACCGGTGATCCAACCGAGTCCGGCGTCGTAGCGCTTCGCCCGCCATTCCTGCGCCTCGGCCAACTCCCGCTTCTCGCTCTCGCGGTCGACTTCCTCGAACAGCCCGATGTCGTCCTCACCCTCGCCCCACACGAAGGGCTTGTCCTCCGCCTCTTTGCGCTTTGCGTTGGCGTCGAAGAAGTCAGTGACTTCCTGGGTGAAGTCCTCGAGTGAGACGTCGGCCATCGGTGCCCCCCCTGTGGTCCCGTTTGGAACTTGACCGGTCGGTCAACTGTAAGTCTGATGCGGCTCGTTCTCGTGCGCCGATCGTACGCCGGCTCGGCGGTTCGACGTCTCGGCCGCCTGCCAGTAGCCCGCGCCCGCCGCCTAACGTGCACGTCGTGCGCGTGAACCGATCCGCCATCGTCCTCGTCGTCTGGACCGTCTTCGTGTGGGCCGGACGCATCCGGAACGGGGGCTCGATCCTGTTGGCGGGATCGTTCCTGCTCCTCGCGGCCCTGGTGGTGGCGTCGCTCTGGAAGCGTTCATGGATGCGGTGGGCGGTGACGGCGCTGGTGGTGTGGACGATCGGGGTCTGGTTGGTCCGGACGCCGATGATCCTCGTGCACGATCATCCGGTCGGCTTCAAGGCCGTGCACGCGGTGCTCGCCGTCGTGTCAATCGCCGTCGCGCTGTGGGCCTTGCGAGCCCAGCGAGACGTCCAGCGCCAGCGTCAGGCACCGGCAGCCGCCGCCGGCCTTGAGGAACTCGCCGACCGCTGACTCGACCACGCTGAAGCCCCACTCCTCGAGCCGGCGGCCGACCCGCGGCGGGACGACGGGCATCACGACGTTCGTGCCGACGACGACCGAGTTGGCGCAGAACGACAGCGCCTCGTCGTCCTCGAGCCACAAGGCCTCGGGCACGAGCGCCTCGACCACCCTGCGGCCGTACTGATCCCATCCCGCCGGCGCGCAGAGTGCGCGGCGATCGTCGAGTGGGCAGAACGTCAGGTCGACGTGATACAGCCGCTCGTCGACGAGCTCGACCGTGCGGACCGGCGCGCCGAGCATGCGCGACAGCACGGGTCCGGCGGACGCGTCCGAACGGGTGCGGTAGCCGCACAGCAACGTGCCGTTGAACGGCAGCGCATCGCCCGCACCCTCGTGGCCGAGGTCGGACGGAAGGCGGTCGACGGTCCATCCCTCCGCGTCGAACCACGTCGCGAATACCTCCGTCTCCGGCTGGCGCTCGGGATGGCGGAAGTGGCTCGGCACGAAGACGTCGCCGGAGACGATGCCGGCGTTCGCGGTGAACACGAGATCCGGCACGTCCGGGTGCGGATCGATGGTGACGACATCGGCACCGGCGTCACGCAGGTGCCGGACGAGCTGTTCCCACTGCGCACGGCTGCGGTCGCGGTCGACGGTCACCTCGCGATGCATCCACGGGTTGATCTCGTAGAGGACGCCGAAGTGCTCCGGTGGGCACATGAGGTACCGCCGTCCCCACTCGAGTGTCACGAGCGAGCGGCAGGCACAGCGGTCGGCGAGTTGGCGGAGGAACGGGCCGACGTCGGTGACGATGCCGAGTGCCTGATGACTGCCGCGGTCGGCGAGCTTGGTGACGACGGCCTGGTTGATGTCGACGCAGTACGTCTCCACGCCCGCCGGCAGCAGGTTGCCTGTCGCGATCGCGTGCAACGTCGACGCGAGCATCAGCGCGACTGCGATGCCCGGCACGTGCTCGCGCATCGCGTCCGCCGCAGCGACGACGTCCGCCATCGTGTCGGGCAATGGTCCGTCGTCGCGCACGGATCCTCCGAGCACGAACGGCACGTCATGACGGACGCACTCGTACATCACGCCGCCCGTGACGAACCCCTTCTCGACCGCGGCGGCGATCGAACCGTGGCGGCGCACCTCGTTGATCACCCGCAGGTGGTTCGAGTGGCCGTGCTCGACCGGAGTGCCTTCCACGACCGACACGCCCAGCGACGTGCCGAGCACGTTCGACTCCATGTCGTGCGTCGCGAACCCGTTGCCGGCGAACAACACGTCGATCCATCCGTCGTGCACGAGCCGGGCGAGATCGGGCGCGCCGCCGGTGTGCACGACCGCGGGTCCGCAGACCGCGAGCACCTTGTCACCGCGGGTCTTCGCGGAACGGATGCGGTCGGCGACCTGTTCGAGCAGCAACGCCTTCGGCCTCTCGGAGGAGATGTCGGAGTTCATGAACTCGAAGTTGCGCACGTCGCGGGCGCGCTCGGGCGCATGGACACGCACGCCGTCCTGGCCGAAGACGACGCGGTCGCCCGCGTGTACGCGATGCATCGGCACCGTGCGCACCGACGTGTCGCCGACGACGATGGCGCAGTCCATCTCGGGGTTCTCGACCGCGTGCCAGCGGCCTTCGACGCGCACGTCGGTCGCGAGGTTGGTCGTCGCGTAGAAGCCGGCGGGCAACACGCCGTCCGCATCACAGGCGACGAGTGACGCGTCAGCTTCGCCGGCTCGGTTCGCGCCGTGCACCTGCAACTGCTCGAGCAGCGCCTCGAGCGCGGTCTCGTCGTCCATCGTGACCTGGATGACCGCGCGGCTCGGGTCAAGGCTGGTGCGACCGATGTCGAACGACGCGATGCGGTAGTCCGCACCTGCTTCGAGTACGAGGTCGAGCACCTTCGCGAGCAGCAACGAGTCGACGATGTGTCCTTCGAGCACGATCGTCTCGGTGGACATCGCAGTACCTCCGATCAGCCGGTCGTCAATCGGACTCGGGAACGTGCGTGACGGGTACCTCGTCGGCGCCGGCGGTCGGCTCGGGCTTCAGCCGGCCACGGTTCGCGTCGTAGAGGTCACGGGCCACGACCTGGATCACACCACCGGCGGGGATCGCGAGCAACGCGCCGAGGAACCCGAACAGCTCGACGCCGACGAGCACGCTGACGAGCACCGCGAGCGGGTTCAGCTTGACCGTCCGCGACATGATCGTGACCTGCAGGACGTGGTTCTCGAACTGCTGGTAGACGATGAAGAAGATCGTCATGATGATGCCGGCGGGCACCGAGTGCAGGAACGCGAACCCGATCGTCGGGACAGCGCCCAACGTGGCGCCGACGAGCGGGATGAGGTCGGCGAACCCGACGAACAGGCCGAGCACCTCCGCGTACGGAACGCCGAGGATGTAGAGCATGAGCCATGCCGCGGTGCCCGCGATGAGGCTGATGAGCAGATTGCCGAACACGTAGCCGCTGACCGCTCGGCACGCGTCGACCGCGACTCGCTGCACTCGCTCGCGTTGCTCTGCGCGCGGTATCAGGTCGAGGGCGTTCTGCGAGAGCGTCGGTCCCTCGATGAGGATCAGGACCGTGAGCACGAACACCGTGAGCGCGGCGATGATCGTCGAGAAGATCCGTTTGACGATGTCGAGACCGTTCTGGCCGAAGTCGGTCACCGCCTGCTGGATCTTGTCCTGGTTGTCCTTGACCTTCTGTTCGAGGTCGTAACGCTTCACGAGGTCGCCGATCGGTCCCTTCCCGTCACGCGCGTCCTGGACGTACTGCGGCAGATCGCGCGAGAACGTCGAGGCTTGGTCGACGAGCGGCTTCACGAACGCGTACACCAGTCCGGCGAGGAGGAGGAGCCCGATGAGCATGACGATCATCGTGGAGAGCCCGCGCCGGATCTTCAGCTTGTGTTGCAGGAAGTCGACGGGCGGCGTCAGCACGACCGCGAAGAAGAGCGCGACGAGGAGATAGGTGATGACGCGACCCGTCGCGATGAAGGCCTGGTACGCCGAGGTACACGATCGCGACCGACGCGATGGAGGCCCAGATCGTGCGCCAAGGGACCCGCTCGCGCGCGGAGCAGATGGCTCGGCCACGCCTTCTGACCGTAGGTGGTCCGTCCGCCAGGGCGGCGGATGGTGCAAAGCGGCTCCGATGGTGCGCGGCATCCCCATTTCGCGGCGCGCCGGAGTCCACCACTAGGTTCGCGTCGCCATGGGTCAGCCGATCACCGTCGTCGAGAAGGCGTCGCACAGCCCGGGCATCGTGCGCTTCGAGGTCAACCGCCCGCTCAGCGGCATGGGTCACGAGCGCTATGTGAAGGAGACGCCGGTCGAGGGGCAGCGTCCCGTCGACGAGCTCGCTCGGCGGGTGTTCGAGCACGGTGGCGTCGACGGCGTCCACATCAACGGCAGCATGATCACCGTCGATCTGGCCAAGGGCGGGTCCGCGGTCGGCCTCGCGGACCTGATCAGAGACCTCTTCCTCTACTACCGGGAGAGCGACGCAGCCCCTGGCGACGAGGCGGCCGAGGCCGCAGCGGAGGCCGTCCCCGCGGGTAAATGACTGCGGACCCGTTCTACGGGCAACATTGACGACGTGCGTTCCTCGTGGACCACGATCCTCGAGCGGCTGGATGATGCCGCCGAGCTGATCGGCGTCGATCCCGGCATCCACGAGAAGCTGCGCATCCCCGCTCGGGTCCTCGAGGTCGCCGTCCCGGTGCGGATGGACGACGGCAGCGTCGAGGTGTTCACGGGATGGCGCGTTCAGCACGACACGTCGCGCGGCCCGGGCAAGGGTGGCCTGCGGTTCCACCCGAATCTCGACGTCGATGAGGTCAAGGCGCTTGCGGCCTCGATGACGTTCAAGACCGCGATCGTCGATCTGCCGTTCGGTGGTGCCAAAGGCGGTGTGCGGTGCGATCCGACGCAGCTCAGCCTGACCGAGCTCGAGCACCTGACCCGCCGCTACACGTTCGAGATCTCACCGCTGCTCGGACCCGACCGCGACATACCCGCACCCGACGTGAACACGGATGGTCGCGTGATGGCGTGGCTAATGGACACACTGGCGATGACGCGAGGATCGTTCATGCCCGAGGCGGTGACGGGCAAGCCGCAGTCGATCGGCGGCACGCGCATGCACTCGGGCGCGACCGCGTCCGGCGTGGTCGTGTGCGTTCGCCACGCCTTCGACATGCTCGGCATCGACCTGGCCGGGAAGCGGGTCGTCATCGAAGGGTTCGGCAAGGTCGGCGGACCGCTGGCGTTCCTGCTCTCGTCGGCCGGCATGCGCGTCGTCGCGGTCAGCGACGTGGGCGGAGGAGTGGTGAACGAGGGCGGCCTCGACATCGGGGCGCTCTCCGAGCACGCGGCCGAAGCGCACACCGTCGCCGGCTTTCGCGGCGGCGACGCCATCGCCGGCGACGCGGTCTACGCGCTGCCGTGCGAGTTGTTCGTCCCGGCCGCGCTCGGCGGCGTGATCACCGAGGAGGTCGCGGAGAAGCTCGGGTCGAGGCTCGTGGTCGAGGCGGCGAACGGGCCGACGACGCGCGAAGCCGAGCCCGTGCTGGACGACCGAGGGATCGTCGTCGTGCCGGACATCCTCGCCAACGCCGGTGGCGTCACGGCTTCCTACTTCGAGTGGGTGCAGGGGCGCGAGGGCTATCCCTGGGAGGAGGAGACGGTCGCGCAGCGGCTGCGAGCCCGGATGGAGGGGGCGTTCGGCGCCGTGTGGACGATGGCCGACGGGAAGGGCGTGTCGCTGCGCCGTGCCGCGTTCGCCCTGGGGCTGGAACGTCTCGCTGCAGCGATCGAGGCACGGGGTCTGTTCCCCTGAGTGTCCTCTGACCCCTGCTTGACCTGTACGAACAGGCGTTCGATACTGGAAGGATGCGGAGCGGGGCGACTGCAGAGTCCCTGGCCCGCCTCCACGAGGTGGCGGCGCGAGCCCGACCAGTGGCGCTCGCTCGCGAGCAGGTCCTGCCCGTGCTCGAACCGTTGCAGACGTTGTTCCCCGAAGGTCTACGGCGGGGGAGCACGATCGGCATCGAGCGGTCGACGTCGCTCGCGCTCGCGCTCGTCGCCGGTCCGAGCAGCGAGGGCTCGTGGCTCGCCACCGCCGGCTTGTCGTCCCTCGGTCTTGCCGCCGCGGCCGAGCTCGGCGTCGACCTCGAACACCTCGTCGTCGTGGCCGATCCGCCCTCGTCGTCGTGGGGCGCGGTGGTTGCCACCCTGGTCGACGCGTTCGATGTCGTGCTCGTCCGTCCTTGCCGTCGAGTGGGCGTCGCCGATGCGCGGCGGTTGACGGCGCGCGCTCGTGAGCGGGGCTCGGTCCTCGTCGTCCTCGGTGACCGCGCGACGTGGCCCGACGCGCCCGACATCGGCCTGTCGCTCGCGAGCGAACAGTGGCACGGCATCGGTGACGGCCACGGGCACCTGAGCGCCCGCCACGTCGTCGTCGACATGCACGGCCGGCGCGCCGCGGCGCGCGCCCGTCAGGTGTCCCTGTGGTTGCCCGCGCCCGGCGGCGGCGTGGCCGCCGTCGAAGAGCTTGCCGAGGTCCGAGCGTTCCGACCCAGTCCATCGAATGTTGGATGGAAACGGGCGCTATGACATCCGTTTCCACCCAACATTCGCAGGGGGGTGTGCGGACGCTCGTCGTGCGGTGTCCTGACTGGGCGGTCGTGGCCGCCGGTGTACCGCTCGACGAGCCGGCGGCGGTCTTCTTCGCCAACCGGATCGTCGCCTCGTCGCCCGCGGCACGCGACGAAGGGGTCGACGTCGGGCTGCGCCGGCGCGAGTCGCAGAGCAGATGTCCCGAGCTGATCGTTCTCGATCACGATCCAGTTCGCGATGCGCGCGCCTTCGAGCCGGTGGCGGCCGCACTCGACGAGTTGACGCCCCGCATCGAAGTCGAGGTTCCCGGGCAGTGCGCGTTCCCGACCCTCGGCCCGTCCCGGTACTTCGGCGGCGATGAGGCGTTGGTGGCGCGCGCCCATGCGTTCGCGCGCGGCGCGCTGCACGACATCCCCGTCCTCGTCGGTGTCGCCGACGGGCCGTTTGCGGCTGCACTCGCGGCCAGTGATCCACCAACGGTCATCCCGCGGGTGCGAGCGCGTCGTTCCTGGCCCCGCTCGGGCTTGCCGCGCTCGATCGTCCGGATCTCGTCGACGTCCTGCACCGGCTCGGATTGCGAACGCTCGGCGATCTCGCGGCGCTGCCCGCCACCGATGTCCTCGCTCGCTTCGGTAACGACGGCGCGCTCGCGCACCGGTTGGCGTCGGGGCTCGACGAGAGGGTGCCCGACACCCGCCGGCCTCCGCCCGAGTACACCGTCGAAGCCGAGCTCGATCCGCCGGCCGAACGGGTCGACACCGCCGCGTTCGTCGGGCGGGCGCTGGCCGCCGAGCTCCACGCGCGCCTCGCCGCGGACGGCCACGCCTGCGCCCGTTTGGCGATCGTCGCCGAGACCGAGCACGGCGAGCGGCTCGAACGGCTGTGGCGGCTCGACCAGTCGATGGCGGGACCATCGGTGGGCGTGGTCGCCGATCGCGTGCGATGGCAGCTCGACGGCTGGCTCAACGGCACCGTCGCCCACCGGCCGTCGGCGGGCATCAGCCTCTTGCGGCTCATCCCGGACGAGCTGGCACCTTCGACGGGACGGCAGCTCGGTTTCTGGGGTGGCACCGCCGGTGCGGACGAGCGTGTCGTGCGGGCCCTCGCCCGGCTCGAGGGCATGCTCGGGCCGGACGCGGTGACGGTGCCCGAGTGGCGCGGCGGCCGGGCTCCGGGTGAACAAGTGCAGCTCGTCCCCGCCGGCGCGGTCGACATCACATCCGAACGGCCGAGCGCGCATCCCACCTGGCGTGCCGAGCCGTGGCCCGGGCAGCTCGCCGCCCCTTCACCCGCGACGATCGCTACCGATCCGATGGCCGTCGAAGTGGTCGATGGCGCGGGTGAACCGGTGCGGGTCAGCGGGCGCGGGTTCGTGTCGTCGTCGCCGGCGCGCTTGACGGTCGGCAACCGCGCGCCCGAGAGGATCGTCGCATGGGCCGGACCGTGGCCGGTCGAAGAGCGCTGGTGGGACGACGCCGGTCAGCGCCGGTTGGCGCGCTTCCAACTCGTGACCGAGGACGGTGTCGCCCGCCTCCTCACCGTCGAAGGCGGCCGTTGGTGGCTCGCGGCCGTCTACGACTGACCGAGCGAATGTCGGATCATTTGCGGCACGATCGCGCCGCAAATGACCCGGGGTTCGAGCGTTCTGCCTTTAGGCGAGCATCGCGTCGAGGGTCTCGACCGACGGCGCGAAGTAGAACGAGCCCGATGCGGGCGTCGAGTAGTCGGTGAGCGCGTCGCGGGCGTGGCCATTGTTGCCGTAGATGGCTTCCATCCGCTCACGCATCGGCGCCTGCTCGCGGCAGAAGCCCATGAAGTAGAGGCCGATCGTGCCATCGTGGAAGGCGTACGGGGTCGATCGCCGCACCATCTCGCCGCGCTTGGGCTTCGACTCGTCGGCGGTTTCGCCGTCGCGCAGCTCGACGTGGCTCAGATGCGAGGTCGGGATCTGCTTCGACAGCCGCTCGGAGTCGGCCTTCTTGCGGCCGAAGACGTTCTCTTGGTCGCCGATCGACAGCCCGTTGAAGTAGTTGAGGTCGTGGACCCAGCGCTGCGCGATGCAGAACGCGCCGCCCGCGCCCGGCTGGCCGTCAGGGACGATCGCCATCTCGTGCTGGTGCTCGGGTGCAGGGTTGCCGGTGCCGTCGATGAAGCCGGTGAGGTCGAGGCTGTTGCGGTAGATGAACGTCGGCGTCTCACGGGCCACGGTCATGTGTCCGGCGACTGCGTTGCGGAAGTCGAACTGCGCTTCCCAGCACAGGTCCTTTTCGTCAGAGTGGATCCAGAGCAGGAACTCCTCCTGCGTTCCCTTGGCCACCTTGCCGTCCGGCGACTCGTAGCCGGGGTACGGCTGGAAGTCGTTCGGGCTGTCGTCGGTCATGTCGGCGAGCAGGCTCGGGCCGAACAGTAGGCACACGTTCACCGGGACGGTCACGCCGACCTGGCTGCCGACCGCGCGCACGGTGCGCATCGCTTCACGGATGACGTCGAGGTCCGCATCTTCGCCGGTGCGGCTGAAGTGGGTGTACCACTGGTACTTGGCGAGGTTCGTGAGGATCGCGTTCTGAGGATTCGGCATGGCCCCTTTCCTAGCGCGGATCGCGGGCTTCGTCAGGCAGGGACGGGGACGCGGTCGATGACCGGTCCCATCAGGTCTTCGAAGTTGTCGCGGTAGAACGCGTCGCGCACCCGCTTGGACGCGTCACCCAGCGAGCCTTCGAACCGCTCTACCGGCCTCCGTCCGCCCTCGACGTGGGGGTAGTCGGACGAGAACATGCACACGTCGGCCCCGGCCTGTTCGATGATCCAGCCGACGTCCTCGGTCGGGTACGGCGTCGCCCGCACCTGTCGGTGCACGTAGTCGCTCGGCCGCAACGACAGCTTCTGCAGGCGCTCCTCGTGTCGTGCGAAGGCGTCGAACGCGGACTCCATCTGGCGCATCCACGACGGCATCCAGATCGCACCCTGCTCGATGACGCCGACGCGCAGATCAGGAAAGCGTTCGAGCACGCCGTCGAAGATCATCGTCGCGAGCGTCTGCATCGGCGGATGGGGGATGCCCATGTAGTCGACCGAGCGGAAGTTCTCCTCGCCGCCGTGGAAGTCGGGTGGGATCGGCAACCCGTTCTTGAAGTAGCCGGGCTCGATGAGATCGCCTGTGCCACCGACATGGAAGACGACCGGCACGCGCGCTTCCTCGGCGCGCGCCCACACCGGATCGAGCCCGATGTGGCTGGGGGAGTGGTCGCCCGGGCATCCGGACGCGACGAGGATCGCCGCCGTGCCCGCGTCGAGCACCTCGCCCGTCATGGCCTCGGCGCGATCGAAGTCGGCGAGCGGGACGTAACAGGTCGCGAGAAGGCGAGGATCGACCGAGCAGAACTCGAGCATCCCGCGGTTGTGCGCACGTGCGACGCCGTACGCGAAGTCGAGGTCGTCGCCATGCTCCCAATCGCGCAGGCGCCGGTTGTGGAAGGTGTTGAACACCAACTGGCTGGCGACACCGATCAGGTCGAGCGCGCGAGGGCGGTCGTCGGCGATGAACGAGCCGGTCGCGGCGAAGTTCTTGCGCAGCATGATCTCGTCGGCTTCGACGGCGCGGTACTCGTCGGACCCGTGCTTCGCCGCCAGCCGTGCGAACGCGGCGTCGAGATCGCGGAGCTGCTCGTCCGGATCGCCGGTCTGGCGCAGCTCGTTGCCGCCTTCGAATCGCAGTGGCTTGATCCGCTCACGGATGCCGGGATCGGCGTGATCTCGCAACCACGTCGGTGTCTCCATGATGTGCGCGTCGGCGTCGTGGACGATCCGGCCTTCGACATATGGCATGACTGATTTCCCCTCGCCAGACGAACATGTGTTCGATAGAGTCGGGATGTGGGCTTCAACAACCCGGCGATGCCATGGTCCGAGCTCGAGCGCCGCCTCTCGGACAATCGCGTTGCCGGGCGTGCGAGCAACGTACCCCCTTCGGCCAACGGCGGCGACAGCCCGGCATGGTCTCGCAAGCGCCAACCGTTCGAGCCGCAGGTGCAGCGCCGGCACGGTTCGGTGCCCTACGCCGAGCTGCACTGCCATTCCAACTTCAGCTTCCTCGACGGCGCTTCGCATCCCGAGGAGCTCGTGGAAGAGGCGGCCCGTCTCGGCCTCGAGGCGCTCGCCCTCACCGACCACGACGGCTTCTACGGCGTGGTCCGGTTCGCCGAAGCGGCACGTGAGGTCGGCATGCCCACGGTGTTCGGTGCGGAGCTGAGCCTCGAGCTGCGCAAGCCGCAGAACGGTGAAGCCGATCCCGAGGGCAACCATCTCGTCGTCCTCGCACGTGACCCGCAGGGCTATGCCCGGCTGGCGCGTGCGCTCAGTACGGCGCAGTTGCGCGGACGCGAGAAGGGCAAGCCCGTCTACTCGCTGTCCGAGCTGTCACAGCTGCACGACGACCACTGGGTCGTGCTCACCGGTTGCCGCAAGGGCACGGTTCCGGCCGCGCTCGTCCGTGATGGTCCGGCGGCGGCGGGGCGAGCGCTCGCCGATCTCGTCGCGCTGTTCGGGAAGGACAACGTGCTCGTCGAGCTGTGGGATCACGGTGATCCGCTCGACTCTGCGCGCAACGACGCACTCATCCAGATCGCGGCACGAGCAGACGTCGAGTGCATCGCCACGAACAACGTGCACTACGCGCAGCAGTCGCAACGCCCGCTCGCGACCGCGCTCGCAGCCGTCCGCGCGCGGCGCAGCCTCGACGAGCTCGACGGTTGGCTGCCCGCGGCGGCAACCGCCCATCTGCGGGCCGGCTTCGAGCAGGAGCATCTGTTCCGCCGGTATCCGGGCGTCGTCGAACGGGCGGCGGCGCTCGGGCTCGAGTGCGCATTCGATCTGCACCTCGTCGCGCCCGACCTGCCGCCGTATCCGTGCCCGGAGGGTCTCGACGAGATGCAGTTCCTGCGCACACTGGCAGACGCGGGAGCCGAGCGTCGCTACGGGCCGAGAGGTCGGCCGTCGACCGACAAGGCGTACGAACAGATCGACCACGAGCTCGACCTGATCGAGTCGCTCGGCTTCCCCGGTTACTTCCTGATCGTGTGGGACATCGTCGAGTTCTGTCGCCGTTCGAACATCTACTGCCAAGGCCGCGGGTCGGCTGCCAACAGCGCGGTCTGCTACGCGCTCGGCATCACGAACGCCGACGCGGTGAAGCTGGGGCTGTTGTTCGAGCGCTTCCTGTCACCCGAGCGCGATGGTCCACCCGACATCGACATCGACATCGAGAGCACGCGGCGCGAAGAGGCGATCCAGTACGTGTACGAGCGCTACGACCGCGAGCACGCCGCGCAGGTCGCGAACGTCATCACCTATCGCGCCAAGTCGTCGATCCGCGACATGGCCAAGGCCCTCGGCTATTCGACCGGCCAGCAGGATGCGTGGTCGAAGCAGGCCGATCCGTGGGGTCCGCTCGACACGACGATCAAGCAGCAACAGCACGAACATCAGATCCCGCATCCGGTGCTCGTGCTGGCGAAGCAGGTCGAGCACTTCCCCCGCCATCTCGGCATCCACTCCGGCGGCATGGTGATCTGTGACCGCCCGATCGTCGAGGTGTGTCCCATCGAGTGGGGACGGTTCACCGGTCGCAACGGCACCGGCGACGAACCGATCCGGTCCGTGTTGCAGTGGGACAAGGACGACTGCGCGGCCGCCGGCCTCGTGAAGTTCGATCTGTTGGGACTCGGGATGTTGAGCGCGCTGCACCACACGCTCGACTTCGTGCACGAGCACCACGACGATCCGATCGAGCTCGCGGCGATCCCGCAGGAAGACGACGTGTACGACATGTTGTGTCGCGCCGACTCGGTCGGCGTGTTCCAGGTCGAGTCGCGCGCGCAGATGGCGACGTTGCCGCGGCTCAAGCCAACGTGCTTCTACGACCTCGTGGTCGAGGTGGCGCTCATCCGTCCGGGGCCGATCCAGGGCGGCTCGGTGCATCCGTACATCCGGCGGCGCAACGGCTCCGAGCCGGTGACGTACCTGCATCCGTTGCTCGAGCCGGTGTTGAAGAAGACGCTCGGGGTGCCGCTGTTCCAAGAGCAGCTCATGCAGATCGCCATCGAGATCGCCGGCTTCACCCCGGGCGAGGCTGACCAGCTCCGCCAGGCGATGGCGTCGAAGCGGAGCCGTGAACGCATGGAGCGCATCCGTCAGCGGCTGTACGAGGGGATGGCCGAGCGCGGTGTCGTCGGTGACATCGCCGATCAGATGTGGGACAAGCTCTCGGCGTTCGCCAACTACGGCTTCCCCGAGAGCCATTCCGTGAGCTTCGCCTACCTCGTGTATGCCAGCTCGTGGCTCAAGCGGTTCTACCCGGCGGCGTTCTGCGCGGGCCTGCTCAACGCGCAACCGATGGGGTTCTACTCGCCGCATTCGCTGGTGCAGGACGCGCGCCGGCACGGCGTCGACATCCGCACCCCTGACCTCAACGAGTCCGGAGCGAAGGCGACGCTCGAGACCGAGTCCGGGATGGACCTGTCACGCGCGTCGCACGGTGCATCGCCGTCGGTGTGGGGCAAGGCCGGGCCGATCGTGCGACTCGGCATCGGTTCGGTGCGCGGCATCGGCGACGAGCTGGCCGAAGAGATCGCGGCCGGACGGCCCTACGAGTCGATGGAAGGTCTGGCACGGCGGGTGCCGTCACTCACCCTGCCGCAGCTCGAGGCGATGGCGACTGCCGGCGCGTTCGGTTGCTTCGACGTGGCGCGGCGCGAGGCGTTGTGGTCGGTCGGTGCGGTGGCGCAGACGCGCCCCGACCGACTGGCCGGCATCGTGACCGGTGTCGAGGCGCCGACCCTGCCGGGGATGTCCGAACGGGAGGAGTCGAACGCTGACCTGTGGTCGACCGGCGTCGCGCCGGAGGGCCATCCCACCAGGTTCGAGCGCCCCCATCTCGACGCGATGGGGGTCGTCCCCGCCTCCGGACTCGCCGCCATCGACGACGGCGAGAAGGTGCTCGTCGCCGGCGTGGTGACGCACCGGCAGCGGCCGGCGACCGCGGCCGGCATCACGTTCGTCAACCTCGAGGACGAAACCGGGCTCATCAACGTCGTGTGCTCGAGAGGTTGTTGGGTCCGTTACCGCCGGGTGGTGGGCTCGTGCCCTGCGCTGTTGATCCGGGGACGCTTGGAGAAGCAGGAAGGCGTGATCAACGTCAACGCCGAACGCATCGACCCCTTGCCATTGCACGCCCCCACCAAGAGCCGCGACTTCCGCTGACCATCCGGTTGCGAATGTTGGATGGAAACGGGCGCTCTGGCGCCCGTTTCTCCCCGGAGTTCGAGGACTCAGTCGAGCGGGGCGAGCTTCGAGAAGTCGACGAACGCGCGTTGTGACGAGATCCGGCCGTCGTCGTCGAACGTCATCACGTCGATGGCTTTCATCCCCATCTTCGCGTCGCCGAGCTTGACGATGATGTCGAGGACCCACGCCGCCTGTCCGGCGCACACCAACGGATCAGAGCCGACGCGGAGTTCGACGTTGTCGGCCGACCCGCGGCTCTGGTCGTAGAACGCGCCGATCTCGTCGCGCCCGTGCTTCACCGGCGTGCCGACGGGGTCTTCCATCGTCGCGTCGGGCGTGAAGCAGTCGAGCCATGCCTCTCGGTCGCCGGCGCTGAACGTCTGCGCATAACGGTTGATCGTGTCGAGGATCTTGCTGGTCGCGTCGGCCATGACCGGCACAGTACCCACCTACCTGTTCATGACGATTGCTGCCGGCTCGACCGACCCAAACGGCCGCTTCCGTGACCTCGGGTTGCTCAGACGGAGCACGGACAGGCGTTGGAGAGAACACCGCTGATGATGATCGCCAGGATTGCGACGACCGCGACCACAGCCAGCACGATCAACCACTTGACTGTCCGGTCGGACATCTCGCCCCCCAGTCCCTGCCCCTCGCGAGGGATCGACCCTCTGAGGCCGCCAGTATGACCAGTGGTCACGGTCATGCAGTCGCGGGCCCTTGGACGACGCCGTCGCGGGGCGACGGTCGGTCCGCGCCGTCGAGCGCGACACTTGCGGTCAGAGCGAATGCAGGGAGGCCACCATGCCGCTGGCAGAGTTGTTGGGCGCCTTCGACAGCCCCGACCTGCTGATCATTCTCGTGATCGTGGTGGTCTTGTTCGGCGGCGCAAAGCTCCCGCATCTGGCCCGGTCGCTCGGTGAGGCCAAGCACGAGTTCCACAAGGCCGCCAACACCGAGCCGGTCTCGTCGGATCCGCCGGGCTGATCTTCGAGGTCGGACGCGCTTGATGTCGTGACGGTTCATTGTCGCTGACAGAACCCAGCTGTCCGTAGGCTCCTCGCCCGTGACAGAGCTCGGACGCGTCGTTGCGTTCATCACCGGCGCGGCCTTGGTCCTGACCGTCCTGCTCTCGGCGATCCGTACGGTGATCCTTCCCCGTGGCGAGCCGGTGCTGCTGACCCGGGTCACGTTCCTCTCGGTGCGCTCGATCTTCAACCTGTGGACCAAGCGCGGGAGGACCTACGAGCAGCGAGATCGGTCCTTCGCCATGTTCTCGCCGGTCGCGCTCGTCGTGCTGCCGGGCGTGTGGGTGGCGCTGGTGATGGTCGGGTTCACCGGCATCCACTGGGCCCTCGGGGTCGATCCGCTCCGCGAGGCCTTCTACCTGTCGGGCTCGTCGTTGCTCACCCTTGGCTTCGAAGCGGCGCCGTCGCTCGCTACGCATGTGGCTGCGTTCGTCGAGGCGACGCTCGGACTCGGACTGATCGCGCTGCTCATCAGCTACCTCCCGTCGATCTACAGCGCGTTCCAGCGGCGCGAGCTGCAGGTGGCCCGACTCAGCTCGCGCGCCGGCGAGCCACCGAGCGCGGTGGCGATGATCCGTCGGCACCATGCGCTCGCCCGTCTCGATGCGCTCGACGATCTGTGGGACGACTGGGAGACCTGGTTCGCCGACGTCGAGGAAACGCACACATCGCAACCGTCACTCGTCTTCTTCCGGTCCATCAGCCACACCCGGGGCTGGGTCACCGCCGCCGGTGTCGTGCTCGACACCGCCGCGCTGCGCTGCTCGATGTTGCGGATGCCGGCCAGCGCGCAGGCACAGCTCTGCATTCGGGCCGGCTATCTAGCGTTGCGACGGATCGCCGACTACTTCTCGATCCCGAACGACCACGATCCGCGCCCGGACGATCCGATCAGCATCGATCGCAGCGAGTTCGACGCGGTCTACGAGGAGCTGGCGTCGTTCGGTGTCCCCGTGCGACCCGACCGGGAGGCGTGCTGGCGAGACTTCCGCGGCTGGAGGGTCAATTACGACACCGTCCTGCTCGCGCTCGCCGGGCTCACGATCTCGCCGTACTCGCCGTGGATCAGCGACCGGTCGCCGCCGTACCGGCGACCGCCGCTGAAGCGAAGGCGGACGTGATCAGCGTTCAGTCTGTCAGCGCGACTGTCGCCTTCTGCGACACGCCTTCGGGGATCGACTCCCTGATCCGGTACAAACGCTTGCGCTGCTCGGCGACGGCTGCGGGATCGAGTGGCGGCAACCCGAACCCGGAGTAGATGACGCGCCGCTCGCGGTCGACCGGCGGTTGCGACATGTGCGAGGTGCACGACAGGTGCACGGTGACGTCGCCGGTCTCGGTCGGAAGGTCGATCTCCGGGAGGTCGGTGCCCTTGCGCGAGAACGTGGGCCACACGAGGGCGCGGTTCGAGCCGGCGATCACCCGCAGTTGACCAGACGTCTCGCCTGCCCCCGTCACCGAGATGCCGACCGTCATACCCGAGCAGTCGTAGCTGTGCCGGCCGAGGCCGCAGTCCTTGTGCCACGGCACGTCGGAGATGCCGGACACGATGCCGATCGGCTTCGTCAACGCCTGGCACGTCTTGTGGGACTGGTGGCCGTCGCCGGTGATCTCGGCGAGACGCAGGAAGCGCTCGTCCTCGATGAGCGCGGCTGCCGCTTCCGAGTGTTGATCGAACGCGTACTGGCGAACGAGGCGTTCCGTGCCGTCTGCCGTCTTCGCCCACCACGACTTCCCGTCGTCGGGCGCGTACTCGAGGGCGTGCGCGTCCATGTCGCGAGCGAGCAACGCCATCTCGTCCTCGCCGAACACGCCGCGGATGTGCAGGAAGCCCGCCTCCTCGAGGAAGGCGCGCATCGCCTCAGGGTCGTCGTCGGTCGAGAACGAGCGATGCAGATCGAGCGGACCGCCGTCTGGATCGGTGAAGGTCACCGCGCCGGGCATGTGGATGGCGCGACCGTCGAGCGCGCCGCGCAGCACGAGCCACCAATCGAGGAGATGCTCGAGCCGTCCGGCGCGCTGGTCGAGCGTCCCCCAGGTGAAGAACCCCATGAAGCTCGCCTGATCGGTCGCGAGGTCGACGACCTGCTCGGGCGTGAGGAACACCGTTGCCCCGCGTTCATCGTCAGGTCTCGGTCCACGTTCGATCCGCACGCGGCCGTTGGATCGCAACGACCACGCATCGTCATCGACGAGCACGGTGAGCGGCACGAGGCGGAGCCACTCGAGGGCACCGCTCATGGTCGGCCCCGCCGCGTCGAGCGCTGCGGGCAGGTCGTGTTCGAAGAACTGCGATGGATCCGACGGTGCCGCTTGTTGACCATCGATACGGAACCGCACGTCGACACTCACGCGATCACCCCCGCCCAGAGCGTACGCGGTCCCGAGGGCGGACTGCCCCCTGGTGGTTGCGCCCGGTGGTCGACGGGTACACCAGACCCGTGCCGGCGACCGACACCGTCCTCGGCGGCCGCTACGTGCTCGGTCCGATTCTCGGGCGCGGCGGTGTCGCTGACGTCTTCCGTGCGGACGACCTCGTCGGTGGGCAGCCCGTCGCGGTCAAGGTGCTGCGCAACGCGACGACGGATGACCTGCGCCGGTTCGAGCGCGAAGCCGGCGCGCTGCAGCGCCTCCGGCATCCGGCGATCGTGCGCCTGCGTGACGACGGCGAGCACGATGGCGTCCCGTACCTGGTGCTCGACCTCGTCGACGGTGAGCCTCTCTCCCGCCTCATCGAGCGCGGGCCGCTCCCCGTCGATGTCGTTGCACGCATGGGTGCATCTCTCGCCGACGCGCTTGCCCATGCGCACGAGCTCGGGATCGTCCACCGTGACGTGAAGCCGGGCAACGTGCTCGTCGGCCGCGACGGATCCGTGCGGCTGACGGACTTCGGCATCGCTCGGCTCGTCGATGCCGCGGCGATCACGTCGATCACCGAGACCGGCTTCGTGATCGGAACGGCGGCGTACTTGTCGCCTGAGCAGGTGCAAGGTCAGACCGCCGGTCCGGAGTCTGACGTCTACTCGCTCGGCCTCGTGCTCCTCGAAGCACTCACCGGCCAGCGAGCGTTCAACGGTTCGGCGGCCGCGAGTGCCATGGCCCGCCTCGAGCGCTCACCTGAGGTCCCACCACTCGCGCCGTGGCTCGCGTCGACGTTGCGCGCGATGACGGCGACGGATCCGGCGCAACGCCCCCGGGCGCAGGCGGTCGCCGACGCGTTCGAGCGCAGGGCCGACGAAGGTGAACGGACCGCTGTCCTGCCGATCATGTCGACTCCCACCGCGGTCGCGCCGGTGTCGGTGCGCACGTACCAACGACGACGCCGCCGGCTCGTCGCCGCCCTCGCGGCTCTCGTGCTGGCCGTGGCCGGCGCGGTGTACGCGCTCAGCGGGGGAAGGCCGGCACCGCCGCCTGCCGCGCCCGCGACCTCGAGCACCGTGGTTTCCGCCGCCACCGCGTCGACGCCGCCGACGAACCCGGTTGCGACGTCCCCGACGGCCAAACCCAAGCCGCCACCGAAGAGCGGAGGCAAAGGACGTCACGGCGGCGATGGTGGCGACGGCTGAGTCAGCCGGCGATCACGTTGAGCTCGGCAGCAACAGCACCAACGTGATCACGATGACGACGACGGTGATGTTGTAGGCAAGGTGCGCGCGCGTGCTTTCTACTGTCGCCTGGAAAGGGCTACCGGTGCGCCGGTACGCGCGCATGTACCACCACGTGAAGTACCAACCGCCGATGCTGAGCGCGAGTGCGGCGCCGATCGGGATCCCGATGAGTGCGTGGATGAGACCGAACTGAATTCCCTTGCCGGTCTTCTGCAGGAACGTCCGCCGTTCGGATCCGAGGCGGAAGATGCGCTCCTCGGTCTCGGCGAACAACGGCAACGCCGGGATCAGCAAAACGATGAAGCACAACGGGATGATCCATGCGAGCGCGGTTCCCTCCGTGCGATCGGTCGTGCCGGTCACCGGATTGCCCACGCCGCCGATGGCCGTCCACCAACCGAAGCTCAACAGCGGAACCTGCAACAGCACGATCACCGCGAGGACGACCAGACAGAGCACGGGGATCGGCAACACGAAGTGTCGGAAGCGGAGCCCGCGAACAAGGAACGCAACACGGCCTCGTCCTGCGCTGGACAACGCGAGTCGCGTGCCGCCCGCCACGCGGAAGCCGACGAACGCGAGCACCGCGACTGTCAGCACGTCGAGGACGGACACGCCGGTAGGTTCGCACCTCGTGACTGCGATCGTCCGCCGCCGAATCGTGGTCGCACGGTCGCGTCCAGGGCGTCTGGTTCCGCGCGAGCGCCGATCGCGAAGCGGCCCGGCTCGGTGTGTCGGGGTCCGCGACGAACCTCGCCGGATGGGCGGGTCGAGCTGTTCGCCGAGGGTTCGCCGGACGCGGTCGACGGGTTCGAGGCCTGGGCGCGTCACGGTCCGCCGCGAGCTGAGGTCGCGTCGGTCGACGTCCACGACGAGATGCCGACGGGACAGCGAGGGTTCGTCGTCCGCTGAGGCCATCCTCAGCCGGCGCGCTGGTACGTGCCGGTGAGCGTGGCCGGCGCGTTGTCCGTGTTCTGGAGCGTCGCGATGGCGGTCGGCCCGTCGACGCCGTCGGACAGCCCGCTCGGCGCGGACAACGCGTAGAGGCTGAAGACGTAATGGTGCGGCGGGCCTTTGGGGGGACATGGCCCGGTCCAGCCGATCGACCCACCGCTGTTCTTGCCCTGCACGACGCCATCGGGAAGGTCCCCGGCCGAGATCGCCTGCACCGAGGGATCGATGCCGGCCACCACCCAGTGGACGAAGTCGTTCGCATCGGGATCGACGACCGTGATCGCGAGCTCGACCGTGCCGGCCGGCACCGCCCCCCATGCGAGCGGAGGCGAAAGTGCCTGCCCGGCTGCATCGCATGTGTACGCGATCGGGATCGGTTGTCCCGGGTCGAACGCCGTGCTCGTGAGCGTGAAGCCGCTCACCGATGGCGTGCCCGGCGTTCCCGCCGCCGCCAAACCGGTGTCGGCGCTCGCTGCGCTGGGCGGCGGTGGCGCGGTTGCGCCCGGCGCAGGTGGTCGCAACGTCCGTCCGTCGCTCGCGCATGCGAGCAGCAGCAGCACGCTCGCAGCAAGGAGCGCGAGCCGGCGCGCGTTCATCCGAACAGGGAGCGCTCTGCAAGCGCGATCGGCATTCCACCCGATGCCGCGATGCGGTCATGGAAGTCGCGCAGACCTTTGCCCTCGCCGAGCCACCGCTCACGAAGACGTTCGATCTCCAGAGATCCGGTCAGGTACGACGCGGCCTGCGTCGGCCATGCGCAGTAACGCGTGACCTCGACGCGAGCGACTGCTTCGGTGAGTGGCGAGTGGGTGTGCATGTACTCGACCGCCTGGTCGAACGTCATGTCGCCACAGTGCAAGCTCGTGTCGGCGACGATGCGCGCGGCGCGGAAGATCCGGGCCGCGAGATGGCACAGATCCTGAGCAGGCTCGGTGAAGAAACCGTTCTCGCGCATCATCCGCTCGGAGTACAACGCCCACCCCTCGACGAAGTACGGGGTGGTGACGAGCCGCCGGATCAGCGGGGCAGCTGCCTGCAGGCGAGCGAAGTGCCAATGATGGCCGGGATACGCCTCGTGCACGCTGGTCGTGACCATGTTGGCGTAGCTGTTGTCCGCGAGGCGCTCGGCGAGATCCTTGTCCGAGGTGCCGTCAGGCGGGTACGGGACGTTGAAGCGTCCTTTGAGGCTCGGTCGGAGCGCCGGCGGCTGCATGTACGACGCGACCGCGAGCACCGGGCGCTGGAACGGGGGTGATGGCTCGACGCTGCACTCTTCGCCGTCGGGGAACGAGACGAGCTCGTGCTCGCGGAGGAACGAGCGCGCTCGTTCCGTCCACTCCTCGTAGCCGGCGCGCATCTCGTCGGGCGTCATTGGCCTGTCGTCGTTGACGATGTCGAGCCGGCTGCGCCAGTCCGGTTCGTTCCATGCCTCACGACACAGGTCACGGAGCTCGGTGTCGAGCGCCGCGTGTTGTGCCCTGCCGCGTTCACGCAGCGAGAGCGCGTCGTCGTTGAGCATCTCCTTCTCACGTAGGAGCGCCGAGTAGCGATCCTCGCCGAGTGCCCAGTCGCCGGTCGCCCTGCCCGAGAGGTCGTCGAGGAACGCGGCGAAGGACTCGTACACGCTCGCGGCCTCGGCTCCCGCGTCTGCGACCTCCGCTCTGAGCCTGTCATCGGACACTTCGGGCGGGAGCAGGTCGCGGCAGTACGTGATCGCCGCATGGCACTGGCCGAGCGCGCGCCTGACGAGCAGCGGGCTCGCGAGATCCGGATCGAGGTTCGCTCGCCCTTCGTCGAGGACACGCGGGACTTCACCGAGTCGGGCGACCGCGGCGCGCGCGAGCTCGGGTTCGGGATGCAGCCGGCGGACGAACAACGAGAACACGCCGGTGAGCCCGGCGGACACGTACGAGTCGGGATCGCGGCGCCACCGTTGCCAGTCACGCGTGATCGAGGACCCGCGAAGGCTGCTGAGGACGAGATCGCGGTCGATCCGCTCATCGGGCGTCAGGCTCTCGTCCGGTACCGCCGACAGCTGCTCGGTCCAGGCGTCCTCCGCTGCTTCCCGCCGGGCCCATCCGGCCGCCGACAGGTCAGGGAGGCGGTCGTCTCGGCCGTCGGCACCGTGGAAGCTCGCGCCCGTCGGTGATTCGTCGAACAGCCACTCGATGTAGTCGTCGATCTGCTGAGCGATACCCATGCCTCAGATGTACCCACGAAGTCGACTTGCTTGCGCCACGCGCTGGATTCCTATCGCGAATGCAGCCTGCCGCAGCGTGCACCCCCGATCCTTCGCGAACGACGAGGTCGCGAGGTAGGCGCGTGCCATGTAGTCGTGTAGCGCCTCGTTGAACTTCGCTTCTGTCCAGGGCATCTGCTGGATGTTGCGGGTCCACTCGAAGTACGACCCCGTGACGCCGCCGGCGTTGGCGAGGATGTCGGGGACCACGTCGATGCCGCGGTCGTGCAGGATCTTGTCGGCCCCCGGTGTGGTCGGGTAGTTCGCCGCCTCGACGACCACGCGCGCCTGTACCGCATCGGCGTTGTCCTGGTGCAGTTGCTCGTCGAGGGCCGCCGGGATCAGCACGTCGCACTCGCAGGCGAGCAGCTCCTCGTTGGTGATCGAGTCGTACTCGGGTGCGTCGGGGAGCTTGCCGCCCGACTGTGTGTGGTGGATCAGCGAGTCGAGGTCGAGGCCTTCGGCGTGGTGGATGCCGCCGACACGGTCCGACACGGCCACGACGCGACATCCGAGCCGTGCCGCTTCGCGCGCCGCCCAGGACCCGACGTTGCCGAAACCCTGCACGGCGACGCGCAAGCCTTCGACCGGCAAGCCGTGCTCTTGCGCGTACGCCGCGAGCACCGCGATCACGCCGCGGCCCGTCGCCGGCTCGCGCCCTGGCTGTCCACCGATGGACAACGGCTTGCCCGTGACAACCGCAGGGCTGTAGCCGTGGAGCGCGGAGAACGCGTCCATCATCCACGACATGGTCTGTGCGTTCGTGTTCATGTCAGGCGCGGGGATGTCGCGATAGACGCCGATGACGTTGCTGATTCCGTTCGTGAAACGGCGCGTCATCCGTTGCAGCTCGTCCTGGCTCATGCCACTCGGATCGACCGCGATGCCGCCCTTCGCGCCGCCGAACGGCACGTCGAGCAGCGCGGTCTTCCATGTCATCAGTGACGCCAGCGCGCGCACCTCGTCGAGGTCGGCTGCCGGGTGGTAGCGGACGCCCCCCTTGTACGGTCCGCGCGCGCCGTTGTGTTGGACGCGATACCCCTGCACGACCATCAACTCGCCGTTGTCGAGCCGCACGGGAACCTGCACCGCGACCTCTCGGTACGTCGACGTCAGGATGGAATGCATCTCGTCGTCGAGATCGATGAGCAATGCCGCTTCCTCGAAGTAGCGGTTGACGGCTTGGTACGCGGTCAGGCCTTCTCGTGGCACGCCGCGATCCTGGCAGTGGGGCTGCCGGCGAACGCGGACCGGGGGAGCCGCCCGACCGGCGCGCCGATCGGTCCCGCTGTCGGTAGCGTCATGGCCCTGTGGACCAACTCCGCCTGCTCACCGTGCACGCCCACCCGGACGACGAGTCGTCGAAGGGTGCCGGTACGGTCGCCCGCTACCACGACGAAGGCGCCCGCTGCGTGCTCGTCTGCTGCACCGGTGGCGAAGCGGGCTCGATCCTCAACCCGGCGATGGACACGCCAGAGGTCAACGCCGACTTGCCGGCCGTGCGTCGCCGCGAGCTCACCAACGCGGCGGCGATCATCGGCTACGACGAGGTGATCTGGCTCGGGTACCGCGATTCGGGGATGCCCGACACGCCCGAGAACGAAGACCCTCGCTGCTTCGCGCGCGCCGACCTCGACGAGGCCATCGGGCGGCTCGTGCGGATCATCCGGACCGAGCGTCCGCACGCAATCGTTACGTATCCCGACCGGCAAGAGGGCTATCCGCATCCTGACCATCTGCGGGTGCACGACATCTCGATCGTCGCGTTCGACGCGGCGGGCGATCCCGATCGGTATCCCGACGCCGGCGATCCCTGGCAACCGTTGAAGCTCTATTACACGATGTGGTCCGGCAAGCGCGTGAAGGCGATGCACGAGAAGATGCTCGAGCTCGGCATCGAGTCGCCGTTCGACGAGCGCTGGCTGAGCCGCCCGTCGCAGGACGATCGCATCACCACGACCGTCGAGATCAGCGCGTACTACGGGCGCCGCAAGCAGGCGTTGCTCGCGCACGCGACACAGATCGATCCGAACTCGCCGTTCTGGTTCGCGCTGCCCGACGAGATCGCCGCCGGGGTGCATCCATATGACGACTACATGCTGGCGCGCAGCCTGGTCGACAGCTCGGTACCGGAAGAAGATCTGTTCGCCGGGGTGCGCGAACACGTCGGCGCGTCAGTGACGAACGATCCCGGGCCCGGCAAGTAGCCCTTCGTGGCGAAGTTCCTGAGCCAGGAGTGGCTCGATCTGCTGCGCGATGCCGGCGCCTCGTTTCCCGAGCGTCCGGGTGCGTCCGCCCGCGTGCAGTACAAGGTCACCGGGACGCCCGACGGCGACGTGACGTTCTCGACGGTGATCGACAACGGTCGGATCGTGCAGACGTCGCTCGGCGAGGATGCCGCCACCGACCTCACCATGACCGTCGTCTACAAGGACTACCTCGGGGTCGCCAAGGGCGAGATCGACGCGGCCGCGGGCTTCATGCAAGGTCGCTTGAAGATGGTCGGCAGCACGGGGACGCTCATGTCGTTGATGCCGTTGCTCGAGAGCTCGGAGTACAAGGCAGCGATCGACAAGGTCAACGCGTCGACCGAGTACTGACGGGTCGCAGGTCAGGCCCCTGCGGCGGACACGTCGATGACCAACTTGTGATCGGCGTTCGTGCGGTCGTAGGCATCGATGCGCCCGGCCGACGTCAGGAACACGACGGTCGAATCACCCGGATGCAACGTGCCTGCGTCGATCGACGAGCTGGTCAGCCCGTGATCTCGGGAGCCGTTGTTGACCACGGTGATCGCGTCACCGACCTGCACCCGCACCTCGCTCGGCGAGATGCCGGCATCGTCGATCGTCACCGTCGCTTTGCTGGTGAAGTCGAGGCTGGCACCGTCTTGCGGGCCGGGCTTGGCGGCTCCGTGATCGCAGCCGGAGAAGAGGCCGACCGTGACGAGGACGAGCCCGAGCACCGCGACAGCACGGACACGACCCATGTGGTGGCGACGGTAGTGGACTCCTGATCGCGCGAACGCGCTTCTCAGCTCGCCGGCCTCGTCGACCGCGCACTCACGCTGCCGCGCTCCGCTGCAGGTCTCTGAACTCTCGATAGCCCACGAGGTGGACCCCGCTGCGTTCGAGCAGCGTCCGCAAACTGCCATCGCGCACGACGAGATCGTGATCGTCGACCCGTGCGGCCCAATCCGGCGCCAGCGCCCGCAGCTCCGCCGTGTCGATCGCCGGGTGCACATACACCTCCGTGACGCCCGGTCGCAGGTCGAGCACCGCCCGTTCGACCGACCGCCGGCTCCCAACCCCCCGAACATGGATGAAGTGATCCGGGAACAGCACGCCCTGCTCGGCCGCGAGCTGGCGGAACGGGAACCCGATCAATCGCTCGGTCGACGCGCCCGACAGTCGCAACGGCAGGCCGAACTCGAGCGCGAGATCCAGGTAGACGTCGAAGAACTCGGGCCGCAACTGCAGCGCTCCCATGTGCGAGTCGAGATGGCTGACATCGAAGCCCCACAAGATCGCCCGCTCGACCTGCGCGCGCAGCTCTCGCCTCACCTCGTCGAGGTCTGCGTGATCCCAGACGTCTTCGATCGTGCGCGGGAACC
Source organism: uncultured Acidimicrobiia bacterium (assembly GCA_963721305.1). Classification (GTDB taxonomy): domain Bacteria; phylum Actinomycetota; class Acidimicrobiia; order Acidimicrobiales; family JACDCH01; genus DATAES01. The sequence goes on along the minus strand of CAVRIR010000005.1, from coordinate 254,122 downwards.
CGCCATCGCCATCGAGCAACGACGGCGAATGCGTGATCGGACCCCAGCGATAGAGGTCGTACTCCGCGTTCAAGGTGAGGTGGACGCCGACGTCCTCGCCCAGATATCTCGATGCCGCCTCCCGCGCCCACGGGCACGGAACCATGAGCGTCGAGCTGGTCGCCAGCCCGTCGCGCAGCGCCTCGAAGCACGCCACGTTGGCCGCATAGGTCGACCCGAGGTCGTCGCAGTTGATGATCAGCAGCCGGTCTTCCGGGCCGTAGCCCAGCCGTTCGGCAAGCGTCGTCACGGGGTCGCACGCTATCCGCCTCCTGGCACGTGGAAACCGCCGCACACGCCCCACAGGCCCCGCTGTGCGGCGCGGGCCGTGTCGACCGCGGCCTGGATCTCGTCTCGGTGGGTCGTGTTCGGCGCGATCGCAAGCGGGCCCGCGTAGCCGTCGGTCACCATCGCCAGCTCGACGAACAGGCCGTCGCTCTCGCGGTAGATGTACGCGAGGAGCCGGCCGTAGACGTCGCGCGACTCTCGGTCACGCTCGAGTCGCACCCGCGTGCCAGGCGGGATGAGCGCGGCAAGGCGTGCCGACGCCTCCGGGCCATAGCACTCGACGGGTGTGTTCGGTTTGTGCGTCTCAGGCGTGTCGATGCCGATGAGGCGGACGTGCTCCTCGTGGCCGCCGACGTCGGCGACCACGGTGTCGCCGTCGATGATCCGCACGATGGTCGCTCGTCCGTCGGTGCTCGCTGACGTGCCGTGCGAGCACGCGGCGACGAGCAACACGACAACCATCGCTGTCACGGTCCTCGTGATCGCCGTTCGGGCCATGGCGGCCTCTTTCTCGAAGTTCCAGAGAAGGAAGACCGTGACCCGGTCGACGAGGTGTTCAGATCGTAACCAGGGGGTGTGACAGTGAAGCCGGCCGCATTCACCCGGCCGCGCGGTCAGGGCATCGTTCGTTCTGTGATTGCTGAGCCACCGATCTGGTGGCTCAGCCATCAATGTTCCGACGACGCGTCTTCTGTGATGGCTGACACACCGGATCCGGTCGGCCAGCCATCAATGTGATCGGGGAGGGAGATCAGTCGTGTCGTCCGGCTCAGCCGGGCCGACCACTGGTCGGCGATCGCCAGGAAGTCGTGGCCGGAGGATGGATCCAGTTGCATGACGAACAGCCCCGTCGACACGCGCTCGATGAAGCCCCACTGCCAGATCGGTTCCACGGGAACGCCGGTCAGGCGGCTCAGTCGCCGCGCTCGGCGCGGCCGAGCTCAAAGGCGTCACCGGCGAGCAGCTCGTCGTTCAGCTCGCGCATCGGGATGGCGAGGTCGTGGGCCGGCTCGGAGATCAGTCCTTCCGGATCGACCAGCTTGAACTCGCCACCCGAAGCCTCGAGCGTGTTCCAACTGTGCGCGTCGCCGTGCACCAGCACAGCGGCCGCGCGATCGAAGGACGCGGCCCGGTCGGTCGCGTACTGCAACGCACGCGCGATGGTCCGCTCTTCACACGGTCGCCCGAGGGCGTCCCACGCGAACACGATGTACGCGGCGAGCTGTCCCGCCTTGTCCGCTCCGGTGGTCAGCGCGACGTCGTCGGGCACCGGTCGCCACACCTGTCGAACGGTCCGGCCGATGATGTCGACTTGCTGCGCGATGGTCAGTCGCAGGTCTGCCAGGCTGCGGCCGAGTCGCTCGAGCAAGAGTGCGGACAGCTCGTCGTCGTGCCGGAACACCGTGGCGCAGCCGCGGCCGCCCGCCAACCCATAGCTCGCCACGGCGCGCTCGAACATGCCGGCGCCCTCGATCGAGCTCGGGATCGCCACTTTGAGAACGACGTCGTCGCCGTCCGCCGTCGTCGCGTCCACCACGTACCCGGCGGTTCCACCGGTGAGCGTCGAACCGACGGTGATGTCCCAGCGGCGTGCGATCTCCTCGACGATCGCCGGCAGTTCCCGCAGCCAGCGTGCGCCGGCCTCGCCGTACGCGAGGGCGCGACGGCGAACGCTTTCCGGAACGTCGATGGAAGACGAAGCGGCAGCCGTGCCGCTGATCAGATGCGCTGCAGGATGGTGCCGGTGCCGAGTCCGCCACCGCAGCACATCGTCACCAACGCGTTGGTGCCGTCGATGCGCTCGAGCTCGTGCAGTGCCTTGGTCACGAGCACCGCGCCGGTCGAACCGAGGGCGTGGCCCAGGGCGATCGCGCCGCCGTTCGGGTTGACCGTCTCGTGATCAGGGGTGAGCTCGCGCTCCCATGCGAGAACGACTGACGCGAACGCTTCATTGATCTCGGTGAGATCCATGTCGTCCATCGTCATGCCGGTGCGCTCGAGCAGCCGGTGCGTCGCGTCGATCGGACCCGTGAGCATGAGAACCGGATCGCTGCCGACGAGACACGTGTCCACGACTCGGGCACGCGGCTTCAGGCCGAGCGCATCCGCCTTCGCCCTCGTCATGACCAGAACCGCGGCAGCGGCGTCGGAGATCTGCGACGACGACGCCGCGGTGTGGACACCGTCGGGACGGGCCACCGCCTTGAGCTCGCCGATGCTCGCGAGGGTCGTCTCGCGAAGGCCTTCGTCACGTGCGACCCGATGCGTGGTGCCCGTCGGCTTGCCGTCCTCACCGAGATCCGGCGCATCGACGGCGACGATCTGCGTGTCGAAGCGGCCCTCGGCCCATGCGCGCGCTGCTCGCTCCTGCGATTCGACGCCGAACTGATCGGTCTCGGCGCGGGTGATGCCCCACTTCTCGGCGATCCGCTCGGCGCCCTCGAACTGCGTCGTCCACTCGTAGCGCGAGAAGTACGACTTCGGAACCGCCTTGCCGACTCCTTCACCGAGGCTCGAACCCATCGGAACGCGGCTCATCAGCTCGACGCCGCACGCGACGGCGACATCGACCACGCCGGACGCGACCAGGCTCGTCGCCATGTTCGTCGCCTGCTGGGACGAGCCGCACTGGCTGTCCACGGTGGTGGCGGCGACAGAGACGGGCAATCCTGCGGTCAACCAGGCCGTGCGCGTGATGTTGAAGCCCTGCATGCCGACCTGGCTGACACAACCGCCGACGACCTGACCCACCTCGGCGGGATCGATGCCGGAACGGTCGATCAGCTCCTCTTGGACCCGGGCGAGGAGGTCGGCCGAATGAAAGGTCGAAAGGCCGCCGCCACGCCGTCCGATCGGCGAGCGCACTGCCTCGACGATGACGACTTCGTTCCCGCTCATCTCAGTCATGGCAGATCAGCCTACGGTGCCCGCCCTCAGGAGTGCATTTCCCCCCCACCGCGTGCGGGCAGGGAATCAGTGGCGCCGCCGGCCGCGCTCGTTGATGCCGAGCGCCTGCATGAGGAACAGCAGCACGCACGCGCCGACGAACGCGACGAGGATCGACCACAGGCCGAAATCGGTGATTCCTTCGCCGCCGACCAGGTTGAACAGCGCGCCTCCGAGGATTCCCCCGAGGATCCCGATCACCATCGTGCCGAGGCAGCCGAAGCGCTCGGACCGGGTCGCCCGCCTGGCCAGCGCGCCGGCGAGCAGGCCGACGACGATCCATCCGATCACGCCCATCGTCCGGGGACGCTACCGGTGTCGGTTCGTGTTCTCAGGCGGCGTCGCGACGCTGCTCGGCCAACACCCTGCGGGCCTGCTGCAGCGCCTGCCGCGCCTCTGCCACGCCTTTGCGCCCGATCTCCTTCGTGGCCTCGTCGAGGTGCCAGTCGGGCTCGGGTGGCTCGAGCAGGTGGAGCTGTCGTTCCATGTCTCCATCATCCCCAGGGGGTGTGACAGTGAAGCGTCGCGACGGGTAGACAGTCGTCACACGCAGCGGTGCAATCGGTGCATTTGGTGCAACGGTCGACCTCCGACCCGGCTGCCGTAGGGTTGCGGCGATGGACGCTCGCGAGTTCATCGGCCTCGCGCCGACCCACAACCCGCATCGCTGGGTGCTGCCGATCACGCCTTCGGTGTGCACCGGCGGCGGCTTCCTGTTCGGCGGCTGTGGGCTAGCGGCGGGCATCGCCGCGCTGGAGGGGACGACAGGACGGCCGGTGGTCTGGGCGACGTCGCAGTACCTGTCGTTCGCCCGTCCTCCCGAGACGATGGACGTCGACGTCACGATCGCCGAGCACGGGCACCGCGTGACGCAGGCACGTGCGGTCGCGCACGTCGTCGACCGCGAGATCCTCACCGTCAACGGCGCGCTCGGCTCGCGCCCGCTCGACGTCGGCGGGCAGTGGGAGGAGATGCCGGCGGTCCCGCCACCGTCGGACTGCGCGCCACGCGCCTACCGCAATCCTCGCGACGACTCGATCATGCAGCGGCTCGACATGCGGCTCGCCGACGGTCGTGACTTCCGCGAATTCGACGGCACGCCCGGCTCGGGTCGCTCCGCGATGTGGGCGCGGATCCCGGATGGTGTCGACATGTCGGCCGGCACGCTCGCCATCCTCGGTGACTACGTGCCCTTCGGCGTCGGCCAGGCGCTCGGTCAGATGGCCGGCGGCACGAGCCTCGACAACACCTTGCGCGTCGCTCGGCTCGTCGACACCGAGTGGGTGTTGCTCGACATCCAGGTGCACACGATCCAGCGCGGGTTCGGTCACGGGCTCGTGCACCTGTGGTCCGAGGACGGCACGCTGCTCGCGATCGCGAGCCAATCCTGTGTGGTGCGGTTCTGGACGCCGGAGATGGAGGCGGCGATCCGCCGCGAGATGGGGGAGTCGGAAGCGACCGCGGGGGAGCTCGCGGAAGAGGGGGGACGATGACGCAGCGCTATGGCATGACGATCCCGTTCGACGGTTTGCCGCTCGGCGAGCAGCGCGATCTCATCGTCGAGCTCGAGGCGCTCGGCTACACCGACGTCTGGTCGGCCGAGGCCGACGGCGCGGACGGCTTCACGCCGTTGGTGCTCGCGTCGCAATGGGCGCCGTCGTTGCGTCTCGGCACGGCGATCATCCCCGCGTTCACGCGTGGTCCGGCGTGTCTCGCGCAGTCGGTCGGATCGCTCGCGCAGGCCGCGCCCGGTCGATTCGTGCTCGGCCTCGGAACCTCGTCGAACGTGATCGTCGAAGGATGGAACGGCATCCCCTTCGAGAGCCCGTACGAGCGAACGCGCGACATGGTGCGGTTCCTGCGCGCCGCGATGGCGGGCGAGAAGGTCTCGCAGGAGTTCGACACGTTCAAGGTGCGCGGCTTCAAGCTGCGCGCCTTGCCACCCGAGCCCGTTCCGATTCTCGTGGCCGCGTTGCGCGAAGGCATGTTGCGCCTGGCAGGGCGAGAAGGGGACGGCGCCATCATCAACTGGCTGTCGGCCGAAGACGTGAAGACGGTCGCGCCGATCGTGCAGAACGCGGCGCGCGACGGTGGCAAGCGAGAGGTCGTCGCGCGCATCTTCGTCGCGCCGACGGACGACGCCGCATCCGTGAGGGCGGCGGGCAAGTTCGCGATCGCCGCGTACCTCAACGTTCCCGTGTACGCCGCGTTCCACGACTGGCTCGGGCGCGGTGACGTCCTCGCGCCGATGTGGAAGAAGTGGAAGGACGGCGATCGCAAGGGTGCCGTCGAATCGATCCCCGACTCGCTCGTCGACGAGCTGATCGTCCACGGTCCGCCGGAAGCGTGCCGAGAGCACGTGCAGCGCTACATCGACAACGGTGTGGACACGCCTGCGCTCGCGATCCTTCCCTTCGGCGTGCAGACGCAGCAGGCGATCCGCGATCTCGCGCCCAGGTAGGCGGGACCAGGAGCGACGATGCCGCGGTCGACGGGGATCAACCACGTTGCGATGAGCGTCTCGCGGCGGGACGTTGACGGACGAGACCCGGGCGCTCCTCACCGACTTCTACGGGAAGCACGTCGGTTGGCGCGAGATCGACGAGCTGCGGCTGCCTGACCGGTTGACGTTCGCCGTCGGTGGCCCGGCCTACGTGAACATCCGTGAGCGGGACGACGCGATGGTGTGCCACGGCTACGAGCACTTCGGTCTCACGTTCGCATCGCCCGCCGACGTTGAATCGCTGTGGAACGACCTCGATGGCGACGATCGGGTCGACGAGCTCGCACCGATGGATCGGGGCGACGACGGCTATCGCGCCTTCCGATTCCGCTACCTGCTGCCCTTGGTGGTGGAGGTGCAGCACCTCCCCTAGCGCACGAACATGTGTTCCCTTAGGATGGAGAGGTGCATTTCACCCTCCAAGGCACATTTCTCGGCCGGCTCGAGCCGTCCGTGCATGAGTCGTTCGCCGGGCTCGAGCGCGTCGACCTCGACCCCGAGGCGTGGGTCGAGCACGTGCCGGGATGGGTGGCCGGCGCCGACGAGCTGTTCGACGACCTGCTCGAAAGGGTCGAGTGGGAGGGGCGGCGAGTCCACATGTACGACAAGGTGCTCGACCAGCCGCGACTCAACGGCCGGGTGGACGAGTCCGTTCGTCCCGCCGAGGTCGACCGCATGCGGGGGTTGCTGAGCGACCGCTACGGGGTCGAGTTCACGTCCGTCGGCGCCAACCTCTATCGCGACGGGCGGGACAGCGTGGCATGGCACGGCGACCGGGTGGCGCGGGATCTGCCCGAGGCCTACGTGGCGATCGTCTCGCTCGGGGGCCGCCGCCGGTTCCTGCTGCGGCCCAAGGGCGGCGGCCCCTCGGTCAAGCTCGAGCCGGGACCGGGCGACCTGCTCGTCATGGGCGGTGCCTGCCAGCGGACCTGGGAGCACTGCATCCCGAAGGTCGCCGCCGCCGAGCCCCGGATCTCGGTCACCTTCCGCCACGCGCACGAGTAACCGCCCGCTCTGGGGCCCCAACGCCGGCGATCGCTGGGGGCGCGTGTGCGAGAGTGGGTGGTCGTGCGGCCGGTTCGAGCGACGTTCTTCGGATTCGGCTTCTTCTGGGGAACGTGGGCCGTGGTCGCACTCGACGTGCAGCGCTTCCTCGGCTTCAGCGACGCGCAGCTCGGTCTGCTGCTACTGGCCACCGTGGTCGGAGGAGTCGCCGCCAACGGGACCGGCGGCGTTCTCGCGGAGCGCTACGGCACCCGCACGTTGCTGCCTCGCGCGCTCGTCGTCGTGGGGCGCGCTGCTCGCCGCACTGGCGGCCACGACCAACACGTGGGCGTTCTGCATCCTGTTCCTCGGCGCCGTCGCCGCCGGCGGCTTCGTCGACGTCGTGATGAACGTCGCGGGCACGGCTGCGCTCGGCACTGACTCGACCCGCTTGTTGCGACTGCACGCGCTGTTCAACGGCGGCGCGCTCACCGGCGCGGCCGTCGCCGGTGTGCTGCTCGATCGCGGCGTCAGCTTCCGCGCCGTCTGGGGTGCCCTCGCGGTCGTCGCGCTCGCACTGGCCGGTTGGTGCCGCGTCACCGAACTGCCCGCGGGCGAGGGGGGCGAGCACTACACGTTGCGAGAGGGGGTCGTGGCGCTGCGGCGAGCCGGACTCGCGACGCTGGCGATCGTCTTCACCATGGGCGCGTTCGTCGAAGGTGGGACTGGGACGTGGGGCGTGCTCTTCCTGCGCGCCAACCTCGGGCTCGCCGTCGTGGCGGGCGCCTTCGCCTACGTCGCCGGTCAGACGCTCGCGACCATCGCCCGTTGCACGCTCGGATGGACGACCGCACACCTCGGTGACCTCCGCGGCGCGCAGTGGGGCCTGGCCTTGGCCGCCGCCGGCTTGTTCGTCGAGGCATCCGCCCACAACGGTGCGCCCGCCGCGATCGGGCTCGGCGCCGCGGCCGTCGGCGTGTCCGTCTACTGGCCGCTGCTGCTCGCCTATGCGAGCCGCGGCAGTGCGCGTCCCGGACTCGTCGTCGGCGGTCTCAGCGCGTGCGGGTACATCGGCTTCCTCGCCGGGCCGCCGCTCGTGGGATGGCTCGCCGACGGCGCCGGACTGCGTTGGGGCATCGGCGTGCTCGCCGCGGTCGCACTTGCCGGAGCGGTGATCCGTGTGCGAGCGCCCCGCCCCGTCGAGGTGTCAGCCCGGTAGCAGGATCGCCAACTGCCGGCTGTGCGCCACGAGCGTGCCGTCGGGTGCCCAGAGCTGCCCGTCCTCCTCGACGAAGCCGTCGGCCGCGCTGCGGCTCACGAAACGCACCAGCGCGAAGTCGTCTGGTCCGAGGGCGGCATACGGGAACGCAACTCGGAAGTGGATCGTGAGATCGACGGTCGGGACCGGTGTGTCGACCAACGCGAACACGGCGGGGAACCACGCATCGGTCATCGCGGCGATCACCATCGCGTCGACCGGTTCCGGCTCTGCGAGGCGCATCCAGCCGCCGGTCTCCGCTCGATCGGCCTTCTCGCCCGGCGCGGAACCGAGCGCGAACCGGGGGTCCCAGTAGTCGGTGAAGGGCAGCGGGGCACGATCGCGAACGGGTAGGCCGACCGCGTCGGGCGGCGGGACCGGAGGTGGCGGATCATGCTGCCACTCGACCGCGGACCATGCCGGTGAGAACGCGCCGAGTGCTGCGAGTGCCGGTCTTCCGTCCTGTTCGAGGCGGGCGCTGCATGTGACGAGCGAGCGGCCGACGCGCACGAGCTCGGTCGTGATGGTCGCGGGGCCCGCGACCGGCGCCCGCGCGTAGTGCACGGTGAGCGATCGAACGGGACGAACAGGATCGTCGCCGAGGTCACCGACCCGCATCGTCATCGCCCGCAACAAGACCGCCGCGAGATAGCCACCGTTCGGCCCGCGCACGATGAACGACGACGGTTCGATGTTCACGTCGAACGCGTCGGTCGTCGTACGCGTGACTGCTGTCAGCTCTGAGAACTTCACGACGCCTGCTCGTGGAAGGTGCGTCGGTAGCCGAGCGGCGACGTGTTGACGAGTCGTCGGAAGTGCGTGCGCAGAACCGTCGCGGAACCGAAGCCGCATCGCTCGGCAACGACTTCGATCGGAAGGTCGGTCGTTTCGAGCAGCCGTTGCGCGTGCAGGATGCGTAGGCGCAACAACCACTGCAACGGTGTGGTGCCCGTCGCGGCGCGGAACCGCCGCGCGAACGTACGCGGGCTCATCATCGCCTCTCGCGGCGAGCAGCTCGACCGTGAGTGGTTGGTCGAGATGCACGACGGCCCAATCGAGCGTCGCGGCGAGGCCATCGCTCTCGGCCTCCATCGGCATCGACTGCCGGACGAACTGCGCCTGGCCGCCATCGCGGTGCGGTGCAACCACCATCTGTCGAGCGACGGCGTTGGCGACGGCGGCGCCATGGTCCGTTCGCAGCACGTGCAGACACAGATCGATGCCTGCGGCAGTGCCGGCCGACGTGAGGATCTGGCCGTCGTCGACGTACAACACGTTCGGATCGACGTCGATCGCCGGGAACGCCGCGGCAAGCCGCTCGGTGTGCATCCAGTGCGTTGTGGCTCGCCGACCGTCGAGCAATCCTGCGTGCGCGAGTGCAAATGCACCAGAGCAGACGCTCAGCAAACGAGCGCCGCGAGCGTGCGCGCGCTGCAACAGCGCGATCACGTCGGGCGGAGGAGGGTTGTCGCCATCGGCGTGGCACGCGGGCACGACGATCGTGTCCGCGTTGTCGGCGGCGGAAAGCGGCTGGACGCCGTCGATGGCGAAACCCATGCTCGTCCGTACGGCCTTACCTCCGGGGGAGCACAGCGTGAGGTCGTACGGCCATGGATCGATGACCTCGGGTCTGTCGAACCCGAACACCTCGCAGATCACCGCGAACTCGAATGGCGACACACCGTCGACGAGCACCGCCGCCACCTGATGACGATCTCGCGTCTCCGATCTCACACTTCGAGGCCGGCGCGGCGTTCTCTTCGCAGGCACGCCGGCAGTATGGCAGAAATCATTCGATGGGCTACATATCTGCCACTGGCGTGCCCGAGCCGACGAGACGGAGGATGGGGTCATGTTCACGGTGCACTGCCCACGGCACGGTCGCGAGGTGCTGTTGTCCGAGCGTCGCGTCGAGTCTGTGCGCAGTACCACGTCCGGCGTCGAGCTCCACTGGGTGTGCTGGTGCGGGCATCGCGGTTCGATGCTGACCGCACGGCTGCGCCGATCGTCGGCGCTTGTCCTGATTCGCAGGGCGAATCAGGACAGCGAAGCCGCCGCGCGCAGGTGATCGGCGAGGTCGGCCATCGGTACCCGCGCGTTGAGCCCGCTCGTTGATGGCATCACGTACGCCGGACGTCCGCCGATGAGCGCCGGCTGCACACCGGCGACTGCTCGCCGGTCGACCGCGGCACGCCATCCTGCGAGCCCGACGAACACGACGGCGCTGGGCTGGAGCCACTCCACGAGTTGCTCGACGCGTTCGTAGCCGCGCCGGTACTCGTCGCGGGTCAGTTCGTCCGCGCCGACGGTCGCCCGCTTGACGAGGTCCGTGAACCCGATCCCGTGCGTGCGCAGCGCGTGAAGCGGATCGCGATCGCGCGAAACGATCCCTGCGGACAGAGCCGCGGGCCAGAACCGGTTGCCGGGGCGCGCGAAACCGATGGCAGCATCGGCCGCGTAGAGGGACGGATTCAGCCCGCACACGAGCAGGCGCATGTCGGGCGCGACGAGATCCGGCAGCGTCCGGGCGCGCGTCAACCGAAGGTGCAAGTCGCCGTCCGCTTGGCCCTGCACCTCGTACCCGTCGACGTCGAAGCCCGCCCCCGTCACGATCCCGAGCACGTGCTCGAGGTTCCATCGCGAGAAGAACCGTCCGGGGAAGTCGTTGCGCTCGAACACGGCCCGCCCCTCGTCGTCGCCCAAGAACACGAGGACCATTGCCTGCGCGCCGACGCGCAGCGACCGGTGCAGGTCGGCCAGCGCGAGGGGTACGTGGGTCCGCGTGAGGTGCACGTAGCTGTTGCGAGCCCACGCCGTGGCGAAGGCGTCGCGGCGGAACGGAAGACACTCGAGATCCGCCTGGACGAGGCTCGCGCCCGGTGCATTCACCCGCGCCAACTGCAACATCGCGTACGCGCCGTCGAGCGCGACGACCGGGGGCGACAGCAGGCCGGCATGCCATCCCGGTCCGCAGCCGAGGTCGACGCTGGGGCCCGCTGAGCGAGCGGCCAGCTCGCGTGCGAGCTCGGTTCGGTTCGGCTTGCGCACGCTCGCCCACTTCGGCGCGTTGCTCTCGTAGATCTCGCGGGTCTGGTCGTCCACCTACCAGCCGCCGCCGCCACCGCCGTCGCCCGCACCGCCCCCGATGATCGGTCCCGCGACGTTGCCGATCGCTTCTCTCGTGTGCCGGCGGTCGAGGTCGTCGCATAGCGGTTGGCGGCGGGCGTTGGCCTGATCAGTCTGCACGCTTCCCTGACCGACGCGCCTCACGCCAGCGACTCGTTGATGCGTCGTTGAAGACGGCGCATCCCTGCGAGCCAGCGGTCAGGATCCTCCGCCTTGCGTCGCACGTACTCGGACACTTCGGGGTGGGGGAGGACGAGGAAGTGCTCGGACCGCAGACCTTCGACCACCGACTCCGCGAGCTGCTCGGGCTCCATCGCGCCCTGCGCGAGCACGACCTCGGTCGACGGATCACCGGGCGAGCCGAGCAGCATGTTCGTGCGGACGCCCTGTGGGCAGAGGCACATGACCTTGATGCCGCGGTCGCCATAGGTCACTGCCAGCCACTCCGCGAAGCCGACGGCCGCGTGCTTCGTCACCGTGTACGACGCGTTGCCGACATTCATCAACAGGCCCGCGGCCGACGCGGTGTTGAGCAGGTAACCCTCACCTCGCGCCAGCATCGATGGCAGCACCGCACGCGCCGCGTACACGTGCGCCATCACGTTGATCTCCCAGATCGACTGCCACACCTCGTCGAGTGCCTCGATGCCGCCACCACCACCGATGCCGGCGTTCGAACAGAACAGGTCGATGGGGCCGAAGCGTTCTTCCGTTCGCTCGACCACGTTGACGATGTCGGCTTCGACGCTCACGTCGGCGGTGATGCCGAACGCGGTCTCGCCGAGCTCGTTCGCCACGGCCTGCACCCCGTCTGCGTCGCGATCCACGATCACCAGCCCATGCGGACGCTCGGCCGCGAAGCGCCGGCACAGCGCGCGCCCGATCCCGTTCGCTCCTCCGGTGACGACGACGACCTTGTCCCTCAGCTCCACAGTTCGGAACGTAGCCTCAACCGATCGCGGCGCGGATGGTCTCGTCGATCACGGCCCAGCGGTCCGGCCCCCACGGCAGCGGCATGAGGATCGGCACGTCGACGCCGGCGTCGACGTAAGCCCGCATGCTCGTGTGCACGTGGTCGGCATCGCCCATGATGTCGATGCCGTCGACGAACACGTCACTGACCGCAGCGAGCGCGCCTTCTCGATCGCCTGCGCCGTGGCGCTCGCGGACGGCCGCGACGTCGTCGCCGAAACCCGCGCGCTCGAAGTTGCGCGCGTACGCATCGACGACCGCGTACGAGAACAGATCGCGGCGCGGCAGCTTCGATGCCGTCCTCGCGCTTGGCCACGCCGAGGTGGACGTACGCGTAGATCGTGGTCGATCCCGCTTCCCGGCCGGCCTTCGCCTCGCCCGCGCGCACTTGCTCGACCGACCACGCGACATGTGACGCGGGGAGGTAGTTGAGCAGCACGCCGTCAGCCACTTCGCCGGCGAGGCGCAGCATCCCGGGATTCAGTGCGCCGATCACGACCTTCGGCCGGCGGTCGCCGAGCCGGACGCCGAGCCGGAAGCGGCTGCACTCGTAGAAGTCGCCCTTGAAGGTGACGCTCTCGCCGGTGAGGCACTCCTTCAGGAGGGTCACGTACTCGCGGGTGCGAGCGAGTGGCCGGTTGCCGTACGGCACGCCGTGCCAGCGCTCGGTGACCACCGGGGAGGAGATGCCCACCCCGAGGACGATGTCGGCCTCCGGATGCAGCGACTGCAAGGTCGCCCCGGCCATCGCCACGACCATGGGGGTCCGGAGCTGCAGGGCGAGTACTCCGGTGCCGAGCCCGAGGTCGGGCGCGGCGGCACCTGCGGCGGCGAGGATCGAGAACGCTTCGGGACCGGTTGTCTCCGCGGTCCAGAACTGCTGATAGCCCAGCTCAGCGGCGCGGGCGGCGACCTTGGGCGCCAGCGGAGGACCGAGGCCCATGAGGCTGGCGTAGGTGACGCCGTAGGCGTTCGGGCGGGAAGCAGGGCTCATCGGGCGCGAGACGCTAACCCTGCATCAGGGCGCCGGTTTCAGGTTCCTACCCAGTTGCAGGACCAGAGAGCGCTTGGTCGCCACCGTCGATGGGTAGGGTGGCGCACAGGTACAGAACTGCTCTGCCATCATGTGACCATCGACCGGGAAGCATGAGCGGCCGGGCTTGTTGGAGAGAGGGCATGACCGAGACCCGAGAACTCGATGTGATCACCGAAGCCCTAGCGATCATCGATCGCGGGTTGGGCGAGATGCTCCACCGTGAGCTGGTATCCACCGACGAGGTCGCCGACCTGCTTCTCGACGTCCGCACGCTTCTCAGCGCGCCCCGCGAGCCGGCCGCGAACTAACCGGCGCGCACGCGCGTCAGGTACCGGCTGCCAGTAGCTCCGCGTACGACTCCTCGAGGCAACGGCGCAACAGATCCGGATCTTCGATGGCCGCGGCATCGACGTTGAGACCCATGTCGAGTGAACCGCCGGACGACAGCACGGTCAGGTTGAACGCGGTGCCGCCTGTCGGACCCATCGGATAGTTGCCGAGGATCTTCGCACCCGCGACGTACAGATCGAACGGCGCGCCGCGCACGTTCGATGTCGCGAAGTCGACTGTCTGCGTCTGTTGGCGCGCGAAGCGCACGAGTACCGACGTCGGCAACCCGTTCACGAGGCCGGCGAACGAACTCGCCATCGTCAGCGCGCGCTCACCCTTCGTCACCGTGAGCCGGTCGCGGATCGCGGTGAACCGTTCGATCGGATCCTCGATGGCGACGGGCACGAGCAGACGCGCCGGCGTGAACGCGTTGCCGCCCATCGAGCGATCGCTACGCGTCGACACCGGCATCGAGATTCGCAGCTCGTCGACGTCGATGCCGCTGGCGCGGTGGTAGGCGCCGGCGCCACCCGCGGCGCCGGCGACGAAGAGATCGTTGACGCTTCCGCCGAGCGCCTTCGACGCCCGCTTCGTCTCGTCGAGCTGGATGCGCAGGACGTCGAAGTGCCGGCGCAGCGAGCGTTCGGTCCACAACGGGGAATGCGCGTGGTCGGTCACCGCCATCTGGCGGGCGAGCGACTGCATTGATGCCACCGCGTCGACGCCGAGCCCGGGAATGCGCTCAGGATGACGAACCAGCTCGAACGCCCCTTCGGCGGCCCGTCGGCCAGCGCCGAGCCCGCGCCTCAGGTTGTGTGAGGCGGTCTCAGCCGCGGTCGCGAAGAGGTTCTGCGCCGGTTCGGGTGCCGGCTCCGTCGCCACCTTCGGTTCTGGCGTCGCGTCCGGCTGCCCTTCGCGGCTGAAGTCGATGAACTCCGCCGACATCCGGACGCCGCCTTCGCCGTCCGTCACGGTGTGATGGATCTTCTGCAGCAGCGCGGCGCGTCCGCCTTCGAGGCCGTCGATGATCGTGAACTCCCACAACGGACGGGTGCGATCGAGCGGCGCGGCGGCAAGCACTGCAGCGAGGTCGTAGAGCGTCCGCTCGGTGGCCGGCTCGGGCAGCGCGATGTGGCGGATGTGGAAGTCGAGATCGAAGTCCGGATCGTCCTGCCATTCCGGCGGAGCGAGTCGTCCGAGCGCCGGCGCGACGCGGTGGTGCAGCCGGGGCACGACATCCACGGCATGGGCGAGGCGGGCGCGGAGGCGGCTCGGGTCCGGTGGCTGGTCGAGGACCGTGACGTTCGCGAACGTCGACGCGAGGTAGGGATCCTTCTCGAGGTTCCACATGAGCGCCTCGACGTCGCTCATGCGTCGATCACCGAGTACAGGACGGCTGGTCGCCATCACGGGAAACTAAGTCCCCTCGGGTGTTGGTTGCTAACGGCGGATCGAGGTGTGCTTGAACTCGTTGAGGTTCGGCCACGAGTCGAGCAGGTTCACGACCCGCTCGATGGTGTCGCGCGAGAGGCCCCTGTCGGTGCCTTCGGGCGCCCGATCCATGATGCGGACGAACACCGCCTCGTCGCCCGAGATGAACGTGGGGACTCCCCAGACGCTGTGGCTGGCGACGACGGCCTCGTGCTCGGCCCGCACCTGCTTGAGGGCCGTGCCGTCGCTGATGGCGGCGAAGACCTCGTCGGCGTCGACCCCGTTCGCCGTGAGCGCGTTGCGCACCACGTCGGGCTCCTGGAGCTTCAACCCCTCGTCGTGGCGAGCGGCGAACAGGGCGCGATGCACCTTCAGGAACTGGTCGGGGAAACGGTCCCGCACGATGACGCCGGCTTGCAGGGCGACGAGGCCGGTGTCCTTCTCGGGCTCGTCCCACACGTCGACCTCGCCCTCGGCGACGTGCACCTGACCGAGCGAGAACGGCGCGTAGCGCAGATCCCAGTCCGCCCCCCCTTCCTGGGCGTTGACCAGGTGCTCATGGATGTTGCGGGCGAAGGGGCAGCGGTAGTCCCAGGTGACGGCGAAAGAAAGGCTCATGTGACCTCCAACACATCACGAGGACCTGGACATTCCGGCTTTTGGCCACGCTCGCCTGGCAATCCGTCCGATGACCAGCCCGGTGGCGACCCCGGCGACGACGTCGGAGGCGTGGTGGATCTTCACGTACGACCGGCTGGACGCCACGACGGCCGCAAACGCGTAGTACAGCGGCCACAACGGGTCGCCTTCGCTCAACACGGTCGCGGCGGTGAACGCCGCGCTGGCATGGCCGCTCGGGAAGCTGCTGCTGCGGGGACGGCGGATGCGGTAGGCGCGGGGCTGCTCCCACTCCGGGCGGTGACGGCGGAAGAACGACTTGATCACGCCGTTCACCAGAACGGACTCGCCCGCAAGGATGGCCGAGAGCCGGAACGCTTCGTCGGCCCGTTCGTCCGACCTGAGGCCGCGCGCCATGCCGACGATGTGCCAGATCAACGAGAAGTCGCCCAGCTCGGACGCCGCGTACATGAGGCGATCGACGGCCGGATTGCCGCGTACGTGGTCGAACAGCTCGTCGAATCGGTCGTCGAAGGCGCGGACCCGCTGTTTGAGGTCAGTCGGCGAGGGCGACCTGGGCAAGATCGGGGAGCGTACCGGTCGAGCGGCTGCTCGTCGCCACGCGCGCGCTGCTTCGTCCGGATCGCCTCCGAACGCAGGGCAGTACATCCGGAACGCGCAGTACTCGCACAACTTCGACGGCCGGGGTCGGAAGTCGTCGCGGGAGCACGCGCGCTCGACCGCGGTCCAGATCGCGCCGACCTTGCGCTCGGCCGCGTTGGTGGTCTGATCGCTCGGCGTGCTGGTGATCTCGATCGGGTCGCCGAGGTACAGCAGGCGCACCCGCGCCGGACGCCGTCCGAAGTTGCGTTCGCAGAGGAGCGAGTAGAGCTGCACGCCGTCGAGCCGGCCTCGCTCGTACCGTTCGGCCGGCGCCCGTCCGGTCTTGTAGTCGGTGACGACGAGTTCGCCGTTCTCGTCGATCTCGAGCCGATCGATGATGCCGCGCAGGCGCGCACCGCCGATGTCGGCGTCGAGCATCAGCTCGATGCCGATGGGGTGCACGGCGGTCGGATCCTCCAGCCGGAAGTAGTTGCGCACGAGCCGACGCGCGTCGTCGAGGAAGGCGGCCTCGTCGTCGGGACCGAGATGCAGCTCGGTGTACTCGGGATCGTGGCGGAGCACCGCGAACGCATCGTCGACCGCGGCGAGGGCGGCGTCGATCGTGCGTTGCTCGGGGTCGAGCACGAAGAGCTGTTCGAGCGCGGCGTGCACGAGTGTGCCCTTCGTGGTCCACGGGGAAGGTGGCTCGGGCAGCCGGTCGATGACCGAGAACCGGAATGCGAGCGCGCAGTCTGTGAAGGCGGCGACCTTCGACGGCGACAGGGTTCTCGGCGGCTGCATCGGCACGGCTCCATCTTGCACGAGGGGTGTGACAGTGAGCGGGGATGCCCTGTCGAGCAGCCGGTACGGTGCGTGGATCGAAGCCGAAGCGGACGTGCTCGCCGCCAACCGAGGGTTCTATGCCGCGTTCGAGGCCCGCGACATGGACGCGATGTCGGAGTCCTGGGAGCACTCCGACCGGGTCGTGTGCACCCATCCCGGGTGGCAGACCTTGCGGGGCTGGGCGTCCGTGTCGAGCTCGTGGTTCGCGCTGTTCAGCAACTCGATCCCGTTGCAGTTCATCCTCACCAACGAGGCGGTGGCGATCGAAGGCGACATGGCATGGGTGTCCGTCGACGAGAACGTGATCGGGGAGTCGATCAGTGGCACCGTCGCCGCGCTCAACCTGTTCGTGTTCGACGGCGAGCGTTGGCGCGTCGTCGCCCACCACGGTTCCGCCCTCGCCACGAGCTGACCTCGCCGCGAGCGGCTCTCAGTTGGCGATCCTGTTGTTGGGATATCCGGGCTGCCGCGGGGACTACGGGGTGGCGGTTGTGGTCGTGCTTCCCGTGTCGATGCTGACCAGCTCGACGGCGAACCACAGCGTCTCGCCTGGCGAGATGCCCGGAGGCGGGTTGTCGCCGTACGCGAGGTTCGGTGGGATCCCGAGGAGCCGCTGGCCGCCGACCTGCATCCCGGGGATGCCCTGCTGCCACCCGGGGATCACGTCGTCGAGCGAGAACTGCGCCGCCTGCTTGCCGTAGGACGTGTCGAAGATCTTGCCGGTGGTGCACGCGACGCCGACGTAGTTCACCGTCACGCTGTCATGGGGAGCGACGGCCGGACCGGTGCCGGCGCGCAGCTCCTGGGTCACCAGTTGGGTCGGCGGCGGCCCGACCTGGACCGGAACGTACGGCGCGCCGACGGGAAGTGAGTCGTCGTTCATCGCGACGCACGGTGTGCCCGCAACGCTGGCACCCGAGCTCGCCGGCGGCGCCCCGGATGCATCGGAAGCTCCCAAGGCGTCGGAGCCCAGGTTGGCGAGGCTGGACGCGCTGCCGGCGGACACGTTCGACTTCGATGAGCCACCGGAGCTGGCGACGAACGCCGCGAGGACGATGACGGCCACGAGGATGGCGCCGCCGATGGCGAACGTCCGCCGCCTGCGCCGGTCCTTCCGGCGCGAAGCCTGCTGCGCTGCCGCGATGCGTGCTCGGCGGACCGCCTGTTGCCGTGCACCTTTGCCTTTGCTTGCCACCTAGTTCCCTTCCGCGAGACGGAGCGATTCCGCCTCTGCCCACGAAAACACGCCCTTCGCCATCAGCGACGGCTCGGCTTCCTGCCGGCGGGCGAAGACCTCTGCCCTTGCCCGATGTGCGGTTGCCGAGTCTGGCGCAGCGAGCGCGGCGTACTCGGCGAGATGGCCGGCGAGGCGCAGGTCGGCGTCGTCGCCGGATTCCGCCAGGTCGACCGCCCGTCGAGCGAGTACGTCGGCGCCACCGGCGAGCGCGGCGAACTCCGCTGCCAGTGCCCGATCGGGCGCAGGCTTCAGGTGCGCAGGGTTGCCGTCGTACCAGCCGCCGTAGAGCCGCCAGACGTTGCGCACGATGAATTCCGGATCGTCGTAGATCGGACGAAGGTACGGCCTGTCGAGCAGGTCCGGGGGCGCGGCCACGGTGTGAATGATGTCGTCCAGGCGGGCGCCGTCGTTCATCATCGCCAGCGTCTGGCCGGCGAGCGACTCGAGCAGCGTGGCGGTGTCCACGAGGACGGCGCGCACGCGGTCCGCCCCGCTGACCGGCAGGCCGTGCCCGGGCAGCAGCAGCTCGGGCGCCGGCTGGAGCGCCGCCATGGTCCGGAGCGCGGCGGCCCACTCGTCCGCATAGCGCTGCACCTTCTGTGGATTGCCCGCATTCGGTGTGCACCAGATGATGAGGTCGCCGGTGCAGAGCGTGCGCCGCTCGGGCACCCAGACCCACGTGTGGTCGTCGGTCTCGCCGCGGGCGTGGTGCAACTCGGCCGCGACGCCCCCGAGGTCGAGGTCGAGGCGATCCACATACGTCGTATCGGGCCGGCGGTACTCCAGCGGCCACCGCAGTCCCGGTGCTCGAAACTGGCGCTGGTTGATGACCGCGTTGTAGCCCGCGGTCTTGATGTAGCGGTCGAACCGCGGATCGACCGCCTCGTGGCCGATGACCCGCATCGGCCCCTCCGCCTCGAATGCGGCGGTACCGAAGACGTGATCGATGTGGCCGTGGGTGTAGACGGCGGTCGTCGCCCGCTCGCTCGACCACGAACGCACCAACTCGTGGACCTCCCCGGCGACGAGCGCGCTGCCGGTGTCGACGAGGCAGAGCCCGTCAGGTGTGGCGATGGCGGTGACGTTGGCGAACGAGTCGACGAAAGCGACGCCGTCACCCACCTCCTCGAGACGGTTCGTCGGCCGGAACGGATGGTGGTCCGTGATCGCTTCTTTGCCGTCGATGATCCGCTCGGACAACTCGAGCATGCTGATCTCGGCCATTGCCGAACCCTATGACTGTTGCGAGCGACGGAGCGCCAGCGGAGGAGCGGTCCGACGCGGCCTGCGTGGCCGGGGAACGCCACGACACTGCCGAACCGTACGATGTACGGGATGACGGCGATCGACGGGCGTACTGCGCGCGCGGTGCGTACGCGCGAAGCGATCGTCGATGCGTCGATTGCGCTGGTCGACGAGGGGGATGTCCGCCCGACAGCACTCAAGGTGGCCGAACGGGCGGGCGTGTCGGTTCGCTCGGTGTTCCAGCACTTCGACGACCTCGAGGGGCTCTACGCCGCGATCGCCGATCGGTTGGTCGATCGGTTGTCCGGGGTGCGTGTGGTGGTCGACGCCACGCTCCCGCTGCCGGAACGAATCGTCGAGATGGTCCACAGTCGCGGCCGCTCTCTCGAGGTGCTGACGCCCATCCGGCGGGCGGCCGCGGTGCACGCACCGTTCTCACCGGAGGTTCGGGCTCGCCTACAGGCCGGTCACGATCTGCTGCGGGCAGAGCTCGAGCGGGTGTTCGCGGACGAACTGGGGAAACGCGACGAGCCGGCACGAACCCGACTACTCGACGCACTCGACACGGTTCTGTCATGGCCGAGTTGGGAGAACCTGCGAACGCTCAACAAGCGCAGTGAAGCCGATTCGCAGGCGGTGCTCGAGCAGATGGTGAGCGCGTTGCTTCTGAAGTGATCAC
Organism: uncultured Acidimicrobiia bacterium; assembly: GCA_963721305.1. Taxonomy (GTDB): domain Bacteria; phylum Actinomycetota; class Acidimicrobiia; order Acidimicrobiales; family JACDCH01; genus DATAES01. The sequence goes on along the minus strand of CAVRIR010000005.1, from coordinate 233,984 downwards.
CTGAATTGATCTCACGCATGTTGTCCCGGCGCTCGCCGTTCCGAAGCACGTAACCTCCCGCACGTGGCAGACGTCGACGTCGACCATGCCAGTGACTTCATCTGGCGCAACGCGCGGCTGATCGACCGACTGCTGTTCGAGTGCCGGCTGTCGGGGGGTTCGACCGAAGCTGTCGTGCAGGCGCTGCATGCGTACCAGAACGACGACGGTGGCTTTGGCAACGCCCTCGAGCCGGATCTTCGCGGTCCACTGAGTCAGCCGATCCACGTCGACATGGCGTTCAGGATCCTTCGCGACGTCGGCTCCGCGCCGCCCGAGCTGGTGTCGCGCGCGTGCACGTACCTCGCATCGGTGTCGGGCGACGAAGGCGGTGTCCCCGCGATCCTTCCGAACGTCGTGCGCTACCCGCGCGCCGAGCACTGGCAGCCGCACGCGTGGATCGCCGACGCGCTCAATCCGACCGCGATGCTCGCCGGCCTCCTGCACGCGATGCACGTGGGTCATTCGTGGTTGGACCGCGCGGACGCGTTCTGTTGGAAGCGACTCGGCGAGACGAAGCCGAGCGACGGTCCTGAACTTGCCGCGGTGTACTGCTTCCTCAACAACGCGCCGGACCGTCGACCGCGCGGTGCAGGCGGCGGAGGACGTCGCCGACGCGATCCCGACGGCGGGATTCTTCGCGCTCGACCCGGAGGATCACACCGGCGAGTACGCGCTGACGCCATTGCAGCTCGCGCCGACGCCGGACGCGATGGCAGCGGCGTTGTTCGCGCCTGAGCTGCTCGACGCGCATCTCGACCATCTCGTCTCGCAGCAACAGGAAGATGGCGGTTGGCCCGTTACGTGGGAACCGCCGGGCGACGGCTCGCTGCTCGAGTGGCGCGGTCGCGTGACCGTCGACGCCCTGATCATGTTGCAGAACTACGGGAGGTTGGGACGTGACTGACGTGGTCGGTGATGCGCTCGAGGTGTTGCTCGATTCGTCACTCGAGCCGATCGTCGAGGTCGTGCTGGTGCGCGACGGCGACGCGCTCGAAGCCCACGCGGTCGACGGGTACGTGCGGTTCGATCGCGACGGGAAGGTGCTCGACGAGCGCGGTCGCAACCCGCTCGGCGACCAGTCCACTGATCGTTTCGCCGGGTTGGCGACCGAGCGCTCGAACTTGCAGCCGGGACGACCCGCCAACAGCTACCCGTTCGCCTACGAGCAGACGGCGCAGTTGTTCGACCATCCGTCCGCGCCGGACCTCTGTGTGATCCACAGCGCGGCGCACAACTGGGCAGACCAGGGCGGCCACCTCGGCGAGCACGGCTCGATCGACGTCGTGCAGGCGCGAGCGCCGTTCATCATCGCCGGCGCCGGCGTGCGAGCGGATGGGGTGTTGCCTCGGGCTGCGCAACTCGTCGACGTCGTGCCGACGGTGCTCGCGCTGATGGGCGCGGCGCCGCCGCTGGCCACCGACGGATCCGTGCTCGACGAGGTGTTGACCGGTGACGGCTCACGTCCCGACCACGTCATCGGGTTCCTGTGGGATGGCTGCAACCCGAACGTGCTGTACGACGCCGTCGCCAACGGCGACGCGCCGAACGTCGGACGGTTGATGGCGGCGGGCACGACGTTCGGTCATGGCGCGATGGCCTCGTTGCCGACGGTCACGCTCGCGAACCACACGTCCGTCCTGACCGGACTGCATCCCGGCCACCACGGCATCCTCCACAACGCGTGGTGGGATCGCGGCACCCAGCAGCAAGTCATCACGAACTCGCCGGCGACGTGGCACGACGCGTCGAGTTGGTTGTTCCCGGGTGTCGAGACGATTCACGACGCGGTGCATCGCACGTGGCCCGATGCGTGCTCGGTGTCGATCAACGAGCCGACCGATGCCGGCGCCGACTTCTCGACGTTCGACTTCGTGCGCCGCGGCATCGCGTTGGAACGTCCGCCCGCGCCGGACGAGCTGCCGTACGCGGACCAACGGTTCGTGCGTCCGGTGAAGGAGTACCGGTGGTCGAGTCGCGTCGACCACACGACCGTGCAGCAGTTCGCAGGCGTGTGGTCGGGGCAGTACCTCGGATCGGACTGGCCGCGCCCGAAGTTCACGTGGTGCAACTTCTCGCTGACAGACGCCGCGTTCCACGAAGGCGGTCCTCACTCGGAGATCGCGCTGGCGTCGATCCGCGACACGGACGCGCGGCTCGGCGAGATCCTCGACGTCGTCGAGCAATCGGGCGTGTGGGATCGCACCGCGTTCTTCCTCGTCGCCGATCACGGCATGGAAGAGACCGATCCCGCGGTCACCGGCGACTGGGGTCCCGCCCTCGCCGACGCTGGCATCTCCTACCGCGACGAAGCGTTCGGCTTCGTCTACCTCACGTAGCCCCTGGCGAATGTTGGATGGAAACGGGCGCTATGGCGCCCGTTTCTCCCCGGAGTTCGGCAGGTCTGGCGGGGGAATGAGGATCAGTTCGTCGGGGAGGTCGAAAGGCTCGGGCTGCGAGCCGTCGATGTCGGAGACGTTGTAGTCGCGGGCGAGCTCGCCGGCGCGGTAGCCGCCACCGGATCGGCGGGCGATGTCCGGATCACTGCATCAGTGCCGCGACGCAGCGGCCCGTGTACTCGGGAGACTCGAGTCCGGTCGCGCCGGCCATCTTCACGCGCTCCGTTCCCGTGAAGCCGGGGAACACGGCGACGACGCTCACGCCGTGAGGACGCAGCTCGTGGGCCATGGTCTGGGTCGCCCGCACGATCGCAGCCTTGGCCGTGTCGTACGTGAGCGCACCGAGGTAACGCCCTCGGTCCCACGCCGCGATGTTGACGATCAAGCCGCGGTCGGACCGCAGCAGCAAAGGGATCGCGGCGTGTGCCGACGCGAGCGTCGGTCGCAGCCCGGCGACGAACATGCCGTTCCACTTCGTCTCGAAGTCCTGTTCCCAGAACGGCGCGGCGAATCCCGCGTGGTCGTACAACTCGTAGCCGCCCCATGCGGCGTTGACCAGCACGTCGAGCTTCCCGTCGTTGTCGGTGGCGACTCGCCCGAGCAGCGCCTGGACGTCCGAGTAGTCGGAGTGGTCACAGCGAACGGCGATGCCGTGGCCACCGCGCTCGTCCACCTGCTCCGCGGTGTCATCGATCGTGCCCGGCGCTCCGTCAACCGGCGGTTGCGCGCCGCGCATCGTGCGGCCGGTGACGTACACCGTCGCGCCCGTCTCCCCGAGCGACAGTGCAATGCCGCGTCCGATGCCTCGGCGACGCGCCGGTCACGACGGCGACGGTCATGACTTCGGTAGCCCGAGGATCCGTTCGCCGATGATGTTCTTCTGCACCTGCGTCGTGCCGCCCGCGATGCGCCCGCCCGGTGCCGCTGAGGACACCCGCCGACGCGTCGTTGTCGAGCATCGCGCCGGCACCGGCCAAGGAAGCTCGCAGCATCGCCGCGTCGAACAGCAACTCGGTCACCCCGAGCTTCATCAGTGACCCCGCGACGGACGCCACGGGACCTTGTCGCTGCGCGAGCGCGAGGTAGGCGCGGCCCCGTCCGACCAGCCCCGCGAGCTCGTCCCGGCGGATCGGATCGATGTCGCCGTCCGCCATCGACGACATCGCGTCGAGCCGTCGCTGCAACGAGATGGCGGACGCGCCGATGTGGCCGCGTTCGTTCGTCAATGTCGCCATGCCGACGTTCCAGCCTTCGTTCTCCGCGCCGAGCAGGCAGTCGGCGGGCACGCGGACGCCGTCGAGGAACACCTCGTCGAACTCGGACCCGCCGGTCATCTGACGGAGCGGCCGCACGTCGACGCCGGGGAGGTGCATGTCGACGAGGAAGAACGAGATGCCGCGGTGCGGCTTCGCGGTGTGAGCCGTGCGCGCCATGCAGATGCCCCAGTCGCTGATGCGCCCGTTCGAGCACCACACCTTCTGGCCGGTGAGGACGTACTCGTCACCGTCGCGGTCGGCCCGGGTGGCGAGCGACGCGAGATCGGAGCCTGCACCCGGTTCGCTGAAGAGCTGGCACCACACCCGCTCGCCGGTGATGATCGGTGGCAGGTGCTCGCGCTTCTGCTCGTCGGTGCCGAACAGCTGCAGCGAGCCGCCGGCGAGCACGACGCCCGACCATGTTGATGAACGGTGGAACGGACACGAGCGCGCACTGCTCGATCCATGCCGCGTTGTGCTCAGGGGTGAGGCCGCGGCCGCCGTACTCCGCGGACCAGTGGATGCCGGCGAAGCCCGCGTCGAACAGGCGGCGTTGCCACGCCGTCCCTTCGAGGCGCATGTCGGGCGGAAGGATGGCGCCGTAGTCTCGCGGCGCGTGCGAGCTTGTTCGCGCGCAACCACGCCGCCGCCTCGTCCCGGAACGCCTCGACCTCGATCATCCGAGTTCACCCCCTCCGAACTCCGGTCATTTCCGGCGCCATGGCACCGGAAATGCACCAACCTTCGTCAGGAGAGCGCCTTGAGGGCGAGGCCCATCTCCTCGTTGAGGTTCGCGGGGACGGCGTAGTCCTTCTCGTCGCGGATCTCGTCGAAGTGGTCGCGGACCGACTCGGGCGTGAGCTCGTGATCGACGAAACCGGGGGTGACGCCGACGAACACGCGGGCGACACGTCCGCCGCCGACGGAGTACACCTCGCCGCTCACCGGGCAGCTCTCGTGTGCCAGGTACGTCACGACCGGCGTGACGAACTCGGGTCCGAGCTTGTCGGCCACGGGTCCGAGCAGTTCCTCGGTCATGCGCGTCTTCGCAACCGGGGCGATGGCGTTGGCCTTGATGTTGCTCTTCGCGCCCTCGACCGCGAGCACGCGCGTGAATCCGACCAGGCCCATCTTCGCCGCGCCGTAGTTGGTCTGGCCGAAGTTGCCGAACACGCCGGCGCCCGACGAGGTGTTGACGATGCGGCCGTAGCCCTGGTCGCGCATGATCGACCACGCCGGCTGGGTCACGTAGAACGCGCCCCGCAGGTGCACGTCGAGCACCGGGTTGAGCTGGTCCGGCGTCATGTTCTTGAACGACGCGTCGCGCAGGATGCCGGCGTTGTTGATGATGATGTCGATGCGCCCGAACGAGTCGACCGCGGTCTTCACGATGTTGGCGCCGCCCTCAGGCGTCGCCACCGAGTCGTAGTTGGCGACGGCCTCGCCGCCGGCGGCCTTGATCTCGTCGACCACCTTCTGCGCCGCCGTCTCGGACCCGCCCGTGCCGTCGACCGAGCCGCCGAGGTCGTTGACCACGACCAGTGCGCCCCGCTTCGCGAGCTCGAGCGCGTGCGACCGGCCGAGGCCGCCGCCCGCGCCGGTGATGATCGCGACCTTGCCGTCAAATCCCAGATCTGCCATGGCCTGCAAGGTACTCAGGAGATGCCCAAGGCCTCCAATGCTCGGGCCTTGACACCCTTGTAGTCGACCTTGCCGTTGGGCGCGCGCTGGATCGAATCCACGACGACGACCCGCTTCGGTGCCTTGTAGGCGGCGAGCTTGCCCTTGACGTGCGCGATGACGTCGGCCTCGTCGATGGCCGCGTCGGGAAACGGCTCGACCACTGCAGTGATGGCTTCGCCGAACTTGTCATCGGGGACACCGACCGCCACCGCGTCGCGAACGGACGGGTGCAGCTTGAGGACTTCCTCGACCTCCTCGGGGAAGACCTTCTCGCCGCCGGTGTTGATGCACACGGACCCGCGCCCGAGCAGCGAGATGGTGCCGTCGGACTCGACGGTCGCGTAGTCGCCGGGCACCGAGTAGCGCTTGCCCTCGATGACGAGGAAGGTCGCGTCGCTCTTGACCTTGTCCTTGTAGTACCCGACCGGCTGCCGACCGGTGACCGCGACACGGCCGATCTGGCCCGAGCCCGGCACGACGTCCTGACCCTCGTCGGTGATCACGCGGGCGTTCGGACCGAGCGCGAAGCGAGCCGTCTTCGCGGAACTGCCCGCCGACGTGATCGACGTTCCCATGCCGAGTGCCTCGGACGACGAGAAGCCGTCGCTCAGCAACATGCCGGCGTGATGACCCAGCAGGCCTTGCTTCGTCTCCTCGCTCCACATCACGCCGGACGACACGACGAGGATCGAGACTCGACAGGTCCCACTTGCCCGGTTGCGCGTCGAGCGCGCGCAGGACCGGCTTCGCGAACGCGTCGCCGACCCATGCGATCGCGTTGACGCCCTCACGTTGGATCGCGTCGAGCAACTCCGTCGCGTCGAAGGAACGACCCTCGAGGGTGACGACGGATCCGGCCGACGTCATCGTCGACAGCGCGGTGAACATGCCGGTGCCGTGCATCAGTGGTGCGGCCGGCACGATCACCCGCCCGGGACGCACGCACAGCTCACGGACCTTGTCGAGGTTCGGCTCGGCGCCGAAGTCCACGCCGCTCGGCGGGTTCAGGTAGGTGAACAGGTCGTCCTGGCGCCACATGACGCCCTTGGGCATGCCCGTGGTGCCACCGGTGTACAGCAGCAGCAGGTCGTCGCCGCTGCGTCCGTGCGTCGGCACCGTTCGTTCGGTCGCGGACGCAGCCGCTCGCTCGTACGGCACCGCCCAGTCCGGACACGGACCGCTGCCGTCGTCGACCCACAGCCACGTCCGCACCTTCGGAACTCGCGAGCGGACGCGCTCGCACCCTTCGGCGAAGCAGCCGTGGAACACGACGGCGATCGCGTCTGCGTTGTCCCACAAGTAGACGAGCTCGTCGTCGGCATACCGGTAGTTGGTGTTCACCGGTGCGAGGCCCGCCTTGAATATGGCGAACGTCGACTCCATGTACTCGGGGCCGTTGTAGAGGTAGAGGGCGACCTTGTCCTGGCGGACGGCGCCGGCATCGAGCAGCACCTTGGCGAGGCCGTCGGCGCGGCGGTCCATCTCGCCCCACGTGATCCGCCGATCGCCTTGGATCTGCGCCGGCGCATCAGGTAGCTGCTCGGCCACGACCTCCCACACGTCGGCGAAGTTCCAACCGGACATCTGCCCCCCTTGCCGTGAACCACTCACGGGATGAATCCCGAGCGCTGAGACCAGCGAAGCGCGGAGCGTATCGGTCGCTGTGACACGATCGTGCGTCCCAAGGCTCTACTTGGGCGTGGAGGTCGTGTCGGTGGGGACTGCGCTTCCGGAGCGGACGGACTTCGACGAGTTCGTCACGGAGGTCGAGCCGCGGCTCCGGCGCTCGCTGGTCGCCGCGTACGGCGCGGATGCCGGCCGGGAAGCCGCCGCCGATGCGCTGGCGTGGGCGTGGCAGCACTGGGACCGGGTACGGGACATGCAGAACCCTGCGGGCTACCTGTGGCGGGTCGCGCAGACGGCAGTCCGGTCCGACGCGAGGCGCCGGCACCGCGAGCTGACGGTGGTCGAGGTCGAGCTCGAACCCGTGGACGGTCATCGCGAGCCGCGGGTCGAGCCGGCGCTGGACGGGGCGCTCGCCGAGCTGTCGCCGCAGCAGCGTGCCGCCGTGCTGCTCGTCCACGGGTACGGCTACTCGTTGAGCGAGGCCGCAGAGGCGCTCTCGTGCTCGATCTCGACGCTTCGCAATCACTTGCAGCGCGCGCTCCGGCGCCTGCATGCAGCCTTGGAGGTTTCCGATGACTGAACATCCCCAGGACGATCTCGGGGATGCTCCGCGGCCCGAGCTCTCGGCGTTCCTGCACGATCGCGCCGGCTCGCTCGATCGTGACGCCCCTCCCGTCACCGCGGATGAAGCGTCGCAGCGCCCGGTCGTCGCCGCGTCGGCACCGAAGCGACGCCTGCGGACCGCGTTCACGCCGTCGGCGGTGCGCACGAGCCCGCGTTCAGCGCTCGCCGCGGCTGCTGTCATCGCGCTCGTGGTGGGCACGCTCGGAGGCTTCGCGCTCGGACGATCGAGCGCGCCGAAGCACTCGACCGTCCAGACCGCGACCGCGCTGAAGCCCGAAGCCGAGGCGCCATCGCCACCGTCGACTGTCGTTTCGAACGGGTTCGATCAAGTCGCCGTAGCGGGAAGCGGAGTGGCTGGGCCATATGGCATGGGCGGCAACATGACGCGCGTCTTCGACCGCACGACATCGGAAGGCGTCGCCATCCACGTGTTCACCGTGGACGGCGGCGTGACGACCAACATGCCGACCCACACTTGTTCGGGGCCTCAGAAGTGCGTCACGGAGGTCCCGTCGACAGGCGTGACGAACGGGGTCAACAATGCGGCGTGCGGGCCGAACAACTGGTGCGCGCCGCCCGAGTGCAACAGCCCCGGCATCTCGATCGAGGTGAGCAACTCCGGCGCTGTGGCGCAAACCGGCGCACCGTCGTACCCGTTGGACGACGTCGGCGCGGTCATGAGCCCCGTTGTGCTCGGGCAGGCCGAGGGGTCGCCCGCGATCGGCTGGGCCGTCCACACGAAGGACCCGGCCGCGCTGGTCAAGGCGACGTGGAGTGACGGGTTCACCGATCAGATGGCGCCGCAGGGCGGTTGGGCCGTCGTGATGCACAACGGCACGACGAGCAACGCGACCATCGACGTGCGCGACTCGGGCGGCAACACGTTGAAGACGTTCACCGTCGACCCGAACACGTACGCGCAGCCGCCCGCGGAATGCACGCCTCCGCCGCCGGCGCCACCCGCGCTTCCGCCGGCGGGTGCCGAGCAGCCCGACGATCCGACGGCGGCCAAGGCCGCGGTCACCAACACCTATCAAACGGTCTTCACCCACGGCACCGATGCCACACTGAACGCGTCGCTCATCGAGGATTCGGACAGCATCAAGGATGCCTTGGCCACCACCAAGGCGAACTTCCCGCAGGCCGTCGACACGGTGACCGTGAAGGTCGGCGACATCGTGTTCACGTCGAAGACCGAAGCGGCGCTCTACTTCGAGTTGGACTACACCGGCGGCGCGATGTTCGGGCAGCAGATCGGCTACGCCAAGCTGATCGACGGCACGTGGAAGGTCTCCCGCGACACCATGTGCACGGTCCTCAGTTGGGGCGGCGGCCAGTGCAGCGGCAGTGGCACCAGCGGCGCCAGTGGCACCAGCAGCGGCGCGACCGGCGGCGGGGTGGCGGTCATCCCTCCGTCTGCACCGACGACTGTCCCCAACAACTGATCAGCTCCACAACCAACCCCCCTGCGCTCGTGCCCCCGAGCGCAGCTTCGAATGTTGGGTGGGAACGGGTCCCCTGACACCCGTTTCCACCCAACATTCACCATCGGGCGGACGGCATCGATCGGCGAGGGTGGCTACCGTCGCCGCGGATGGAGTTCGACCTTCCGAGTGAGGACGACCCGCGCCGCACCGAGGTTCGCCGCTGGCTCGCCGACCATCCGCGACCATCGGCCCGCGCGCTGGCCGAATCCGGTTACGTCGCGCCGCACTGGCCGAAGCCGTATGGGCTCGATGCCGATCCCGTCCACCAGTTGGTGATCGACGACGAACTGCGGCGCGCCGGCGTGCAACGGCCGAGCAACCAGATCGGCATCGGCTGGGCGGGTCCGACGATCCTGCACGCGGGCAACGAAGCGCAGATGGATCGCTACCTCGTGCCGCTGCTCGCGGCCGAAGAGATCTGGTGCCAGCTGTTCAGCGAGCCGGAGGCCGGCAGCGATCTCGCGTCTTTGCGCACCCGTGCGGTACGCGACGGCGACGAGTACATCGTGAACGGTTCGAAGATCTGGACGTCCGCCGCCCACATGGCGAAGTTCGGGATCCTGATCGCGCGCACGGATCCCGACGCGCCGAAGCACAAGGGCATCTCGTACTTCATCTGCCCGATGGACACACCCGGCATCGAGATCCGCCCGATCGTCGAGATGACGGGCGCGCACATGTTCAACCAGGTGTTCTTCACCGACGTGCGCATTCCGGCGGCGAACCTCGTCGGAGAGGAGAACGAGGGCTGGTCGCTGGCCAAGGTGACGCTCGGCAACGAGCGGGTGTCGTTGTCGAGTGGCGGCGCATTGTGGGGGATGGGCCCGACCGCGGAGGATCTGCTCGATGTGGTCCGGCGCGCCGGCCGTGTCGCGGATCCCGTGGCGCGGCAGCGGGTCGCGCAGTTGCACATCGAGGCGAAGATCCTCGACCTCATCCGGTTCCGGACGATCAGCGCCCGTATACGCGGCGAGCAGCCCGGTCCCGAGGCCTCGATCCGCAAGGTGCTCGCCGACGAGCACGGTCAGCACATCATGCGCGTGGCCCGCGACCTCGCGGGTGCCGGCGGCATGCTCGCGTCCGGCGGTCCGCTCGGCACCGAGGCCGAGCCCTGGTACTACGGCTTCCTGTTCAGTCCGGCGCTCACGATCGGCGGCGGCACCGGCGAGGTGCAGCGTTCGATCATCGGCGAACGCGTGCTCGGCTTGCCCCACGAACCCACGCTCGACTGACCGCGCCGGACGACGATGTTGGGGCGGAGCGCGCCCCCGCCACTACTCTGCGCCGCGTTATGGCACGAAGGGAAGGCAAGGGCGAGCACCTCGCCATGAAGGAACGGGTGGTCCTGACCACCGATCTGCCGGGGATCCCCGAGGGCACCACCGGCAAAGTGATCGTGGTCGAGGGACTGACCTGGATCCGTTACTGGGTCCGGTTCGCCAACGGCGTCGTGCGGGGGTCGCTCAATCGCAAGGTCCTCGCTCGACCGAGTGAGTGGACCGAGATCGTCCGCCGCCGCGAGGCGGGCGAAGAGGACGTCACCGCCGAGGACGGCGCCGTCAGCGCCGCCACCGACGGCGCCGGGGCTGCGGATGGCGGCGGGGACGACGAGGTCATGGTCAACGGGGTGGCGGTGCCGTCGCACCTCATCCAACGCAGCAAGAACCGTCGAGAGGTCTTGGGGGTGTAGCGATGCAACTGGCGATGCCACTCAACTACGCAGGCGGGTTCGAAGCGTCTGCTCGTCAGGTGGTCGAGCTCGAACACGCTGGGCTCGATCTCGTGTGGGTCGCCGAGGCGTATGGCTACGACGCCGTGAGCTTCATGGGCTACCTCGCAGCCAAGACCGACACCGTGAAGATCGGGTCCGGGATCCTGCCGCTGTACACGCGCACGCCGACCTTGCTGGCGATGACCGCGGCCGGACTCGATGCGTTGTCCGGAGGACGGGCCGTGCTCGGTCTTGGGCGCATCGGGACCGCAGGTGATCGAGGGCTGGCACGGCATTCCGTACGACAAGCCGCTGGCCCGCACGCGCGAGATCGTCGACATCTGCCGGAAGGTGTGGAAGCGCGAAGCGCCGCTCACCAACGACGGCCCGATGTACCCGCTGCCGCTTCCGGAAGGGCAGGGCACCGGGCTCGGCAAGCCGTTGAAGATCATCGGGCATCCCGTGCGCGATCGCATCCCGATCTACGTCGCGTCGCTCGGTGAGAAGAACGTCGCGCTCACCGCCGAAGTGGCCGACGGATGGCTGCCGGTGTTCTTCGTGCCCGAGAAGGTGAAGGACGTGTTCGGTCCGTCGCTCGCCGCCGGCGCGGCGAAGCGCTCGCCGGATCTCGGTCCGCTCGACATCTGCGCGGGCGGGCTCGTGTGCATCACCGACGATCCGAAGGAAGCCGAGACCGTGCGCGACCTCGGACGAGCCATGGCCGCGCTGTACATCGGTGGCATGGGCGCGAAGGGACAGAACTTCTACAACGCGCTGGCGCGTCGCTACGGCTACGAGCGCGAGGCAGAGGAGATCCAGGACCTGTACCTCGCCGGCAAGAAACAGGAGGCCGCGGCGAAGATCCCGTCCGAGCTGCTCGAGCTGACGTCGTTGTGCGGATCGGAGGGCTACATCAAGGACCGCATCGCCGCGCACAAGGACGCGGGCGTGACCGTGTTGCAGATCACGCCGTTCGGTGAGCGACCCGCGGAGATCGTCGAGAAGCTGAAGGCCTGGAGCGACTAGCAGCCGGCCGGCAGGTGTCCGCCGCTGGGGCATGACGGCCCGGGTGTGGAAGGCACCGCACCTCGGGGGGGCTGAGGTGCGGGCCTCCACCTGAGCAGCACCGCCGCGTGCCGCCGTTCGGCAAGATACGGGCGGAACGTTTCCCGCAGATGACGCCGCTGTGAACTACGGACTCCGGTGGCCGTCGACGTACGCGCCCGGCGCCGTCAATGCGCCCCGCTGCCAGCGATGGGGCGTGGTCAGGATGGCGCGGGGGTAGCCCTCGAACAGAAAGCGTCCGAAAGTTCTCGACGTCCACGAGTTGAGCGACACGAGGTGCAGCGCGGCTCGCGCGCCGCGGTTGTGGCGCACGACGCGCACCAGGGCATTGGACATGCGATGGTCCGCGAACAGCGTGTCGCCGACCGCGGCGCGGTAGATGTCTCGGACTGCGTGCGGATCGTGCGCGCCGCCGCGCTCGATCGCTCGTCCCGCGAGGATCCCGGTGGCGAGGGCCTGCGCGATGCCTTCACCGGTCAGTGGATCCGCCGCGCACGCGGCATCGCCGGCGAAGAGCGCCCGCCCGGATGACAACTCGGTCGCTTCGACGCGCGCCGGGATCGGCCAGGCGCGATGAGGCGCCTCCGGTCGCGCGTCCGGTCCGAGCACCTCTCGGATGTGTGGTCGGGCGAGCAGTGCAGGCCACGCGTCCTTCATCGCCTGCACGCGCTCGATGCGTCCTTCGCGTCGGAGTTCGGATCGCCGGATGGCGAACCCGACGTTCGCTCGCCCGTCGGACAGCGGGAACGACCACGCGTATCCGGGCAGTAGATCGGGCTCGAACCACACCCACAGTTGTCTGGCCCGCGGTCCGACGCCGGCGAAGTACTGGCGGAACGCGTGCCACTCGCCTCGGTAGCCGGGTTCGGCCGCGCCGAGCGCCTTGCGGAGCGGCGACCACATGCCGTCCGCACCGATCGCGTAGCGGGCATGCACCTCGCCGAGTCCATCCACGTCGAGCACGACGCGATCGGATCGCTGGCGGGCCGCGACGAGCGCATGTCCGTCGAGCACCTTCCCGCCCGCGGCACGTGCCTCGTCGAGCAGGGCCGCGTCGAGATCGACGCGACGGGCGACGGCGCCGAACCGGCCCTGACCCGCGGGCAACGGGAACGTCGTGACCCGGCCCGAAGGTGATCGGACGACGACATCGTCGATCGGTTGCCACGAGGTGACGGTCTGCGGTTCGAGACCGAGTCGCTCGAGCAGCCGGAGCGCCTCCGCAGTCAGGCCGTCGCCGCAGCACTTGTCGCGAGGGAAGCGAGCCTTGTCGACGACGACGACGTCCCGTCCGGCGCGGGCAAGTGTGATGGCCGCTGCGGCACCCGCCGGTCCGCCGCCGACGACCACGACATCGGTTGCCAGCATCTGGGCGACGTTATCGGCGCTACTTGCCTCGCTCCGCTCCGAGCAGGACGACGAACAGGACTGCTGGCTCGGACCCGGGGTTCCGCCAGCGGTGGCGGGTGCCGTTCTGCACGAACATGTCGCCGGGATGCAACGTCACCTCGGCGCCGTCGTCGAGCTCGCAGATGACTTCGCCGGAGACGACGACCTCGAAGTCGACGGTGTCGGTCGTGTGCATCCCGGGGTTGTCCGGCTCCATGAACGAGGCGAGGCCGGGGAGCTTCTGCTCCATCTCGGCGAGCGCCGACTGGAGGTCGAGGTCCGGTGGCGGTTGCTCGCCACCGGCGCCGTCCGCCGGTGGGACGGTGAAGAACCCGATCCGGTAGCCCGGCGCGGGCGGGAAGTAGTCCGGGGTCGGCGGCTCGCGGCCGTCGGTGGGAAGGCTCGGCGGCGCGTCCGATCCCCACATGCGATGGAACTCGGAGCCGGGGAGCAGGGCGAGCGTCACGGGCTCGACCTCCTCGTCCGACACGAACACCGACTTCCCGTCCGCGGTCTGACCGGTCACGACACGCCGAATCCTCATCCCGGCATGCTTTCACCTGCTCCCGACCTGTGCCCCCGCTCGGGTTTCAGGTGGTGGCGGCGGCGAAGGACTGGAGAAGGCCGTTCCAGCCGCCGTCGGAGTCGAACACCTCACGCATGCGCTCCGCCTCCGGGCCGAAGCGGTCGAGATGGCGGTGTTCGAGCTCGACGCGGGTGCGGTCGGGGCCCTCGGCGGTGAACCGGACGTGGACCTCGGTCACCATGTCCTTGTCGTACTTGAACTCGGTGTTCAGCTGCCAGGCGAGCACGAGGTAGGTGGGCGGCTCGTGCACGAGCACGCTTCCCCAATCGCACTCGGACCCGTCGAGGCCCCGCTCGTACCAGCGGCCGCCGGCCCGGCGCTCCATGATCGCCTCGGCCATGTCGGGCTCGCCGACGTGGTGCGTGCGCGGCCACCAGCTGTCGAAGCCGGCGGTGAACACATCGAACGCGCGGGCGATCGGTGCCTCGACGGTGATGGTCTTGCGGACGGACGTGTTCGTGTCGACGTGGTCAGTCATGGTCACTCCTCGGTTGGTGTGGCTTCGGCTGCGGCCTTGAAGGCGGCGAGGGATCGGTCCCAGAAGCGGTCGAAGTAGGTGCGCATGGCAGCGACCCCGTTCGGGTCCAGCTGGTAGAGCCGCCGGGTTCCGTCCTGGCGGTCGACCACCAACCCCGCCTCCTTCAGCACGGCCAGGTGCTGCGAGACCGCTGGGCGGCTCACCGGGAGGTCACCGGCGACATCGCCGACGGCACGTGGTCCGTCCGCCAGCAACTCGAAGATCGCTCGGCGGGTGGGATCGCCGAGCGCCTTGAACCCGTTGTCTTGGTTAGCCACCACTAACGGTAAGTAGATACTAACCCAGGTGAGCCGTCAACCCCGGCTCGACCGGCGACCGTCAGCAGGCCACCCCGTCCGCCGGTTGGTAGAGCGCCGACACCGAGTCGTTGTCCACGCGCCCGTCGACGTACGTCCGGGTTCTCGGCGTCGTGACGCGGGTGCACACGCCCGCCTTCGCGTCGGACGTGCTGCCGGCGGTCACGTCGACGTAGTGCGTGGAGTACAGATGCACGGTCAGCGTCGTGGCGTCGTAGGTCGGCCAGAGCATCACGCCGTACGGCGTCGAGTTCTTGATCTTCAGATCGGGCGACGGCCACGAGATCGTCGCCTCCCGTCCTCGCGGGTAGCGGCTGATGTACAGCGAATGCGATTGGTACTGGACGAGATCGAGTCCGGCGAAGAACGACGCATTGAACAACGTCGTCGCGAACTGCGAGACGCCCCCGCCGATGTCGTGCGAATCCGTCGCGTTGTAGATGACGGGCGCGTCGACGAAACCGCGATCCGCGGTGCGCTTGCCGACGAAGCCGTTCACCGAGAACGTGTCGCCCGGCAGGATCACATGGCCGCGCACGATGTCCGCGATCAGGTGGATGTTCGTGACGCGCGACTCACAACACGCGTGGTGCGTCGTTGGTCCGAACATGTCGGGTTGACCGACCTCCTCGACGATGCCGAGCTTCTGCGCAGCCTCAGTGGTCAAGGCCGGTGGTTGTGTCACGACGGACAAGGTGAGCGTCGGGTTGTTCGTCTGCAGCGCGGCCAGCACCTTCTCGGATGCTCCTGCTTCACAGCATCCGGTGCCGTCCTGGCTCGGATGGAGGACCGGCTTGCCGTTCTCCACCGTGAAGGACGCGTCGACCGGCGCCTTCGTCGCAGTCCCGAACAGCGCGCTGATGCCGGCGATCGCCGCCGGGTCGTCGATGCTCACCCCGAGCCCGTCTCCCTGCGGCACGGCGCGCAGCCATGAAGCCACTTGGGCGGCGGGAAGGGGTTTCGTTTCGTCGCCGATCGTCACCGTCAGCGACCGCTGCGCGAGTGTGGTCGCGTCTTGCGCGACCTGCTGTGCCTGTGCGTCGGTGAAGCGCGGCGCGAGCGGTCCCTGGCCGACGTGGACGTCGATGGGCGTCGTCGCCGAACCCCTCGGCGCCGCGGCGACGAGCGCGGTCGCGAGCTGCTGTGGATCGACCCCGGTTCCGGCCTTGCCCGCGACGACCTGGACGGTTCCTGCGGGCGTCGCCGTGATCGAGGGTTCGACCGGATCGACGTGCGCGGCGGCTTCCAGCGCGCGCATGCCATCGGTCGCTGTGGCGCGATCGACGCTGTACGTCGGCGTCACGTGCCTGGTCGAGAACAGCGACCCGATCCAGGTGAACGGTCGGAGGAGCGCGTTGCCCTTGTGGCGGACGCGCATGACGGCGTCGACGGTGGCCGGCTCGTCGATGCTCAGGCCGAGCGCCTCCGCCGTCGTGTCATACGACGCCGCCGGCGTGACGATGTGAACCGCGAGCACCTTGGCGTCCGTGGCCTGCCGGTGCACCTCGGCGGCGAGGGCCTCGCGCGAATCGCCGCTGACGTCATGGCCGGCGAGCGACACGTGGCGCGCCACCCGTCCGTCGTTCTGGCGGGTGTCGACACCCCAAGCGGCCAGCAGCACGACCACCACCGCGACCGGCACCCCGATGAGGAGCGCGCGCCGCCAGCGGCGGCCGGAGGCGTGTCGGGGCATCCACCACGATGGCACGACGACTGGCGCCGGCTGCATCACCGTCCGCAAGATGAGACCCGGAAGAGCGACCACAACCGCCGATAACGGCACCGAACCGAAGGGGACGCGACACGTGGCAGGAATGTGTGATGGCCGGATCTGCATCGTCACCGGTGCAGGCAGGGGGATCGGACGCGAGCACGCGCTGATGCTCGCTTCGCAGGGGGCGAAGGTCGTGGTCAACGACCTCGGAGGTGAGATGGACGGCTCGGGTCGGTCGACCGGTCCCGCCCAGGTCGTCGTGGACGAGATCGTCGCGGCCGGGGGTCAGGCGACCGCCAACACCGACGACATCTCGGACTGGGAGGGCGCGCAGCGTCTCATCAACACCGCGGTCGAGACCTTCGGCGGACTCGACGTGCTGATCAACAACGCCGGCATCCTCCGCGATCGCATGCTCGTGAACATGACCGAGGAGGAATGGGACGCGGTCATCAAGGTCCATCTGAAGGGCACCTTCGCACCGACCCGTTGGGCGGCCTCGTACTGGCGCGATCGCGTGAAGGCCGGTGAGACGAACGACGCGCGTGTCATCAACACGGCGTCCGTGTCGGGCATCTATGGCAACCCGGGCCAGACCAACTACGGCGCGGCGAAGATGGGCATCGGCGCGTTCACGATCATCAGCTCGATGGAGCTCGGACGGTACGGCGTCACCGTCAACGCGATCGCACCCGCCGCGCTGACCCGCATGACCGAGAACCTCGGGATGGGCCAGGCGTCCGAGGCGGACAAGGAGATGATGTCGCCGCACTGGATCGCGCCGGTGGCGACGTGGTTGGCGTCCACGCAGTCCGAAGGCATCACCGGCCGGGTGTTCGAGGCGTCAGGCCGCGTGTTCGGCATCGCCGAGAGCTGGCATCGCGGCCCGATGTCCGAGCCCATGGACGATCCGACGAAGATCGACGCGGTCGCTCGCGAGCTGCTCGCGAAGGCGCGGCCGAACGCCGACATGAACGGACAGGATCGCAAGTCCTGATGCCGGAGCCCACCGGCGTCGTCACGCGATCCGGCGGTCGTCGGGTTGCGTACGACGACGTCGGTGATCCGACCGGTGCCGCGGTCGTGTACCTGCACGGCTGTCCCGACGGCCGGTTGACGCGCCATCCCGACGACGGCGTGGCCGCGCGCGCCGGTGTGCGCCTGATCGCGATCGACCGTCCTGGTTACGGCAAGAGCGATCCCGATCCCGCCGGTGACGACACCACGCTCGCGGCCGACGTGGTCGCTCTCGCGGACGCTCTCGACATCGAGCGATTCGCCGTCCTCGGTTGGTCTTCAGGCTCCTCGAGCGCGCTCGCGCTGGCGGCGGGACATCCGGATCGTGCGGCAGTCGCCGGCGTCGCCGCCGGGCTCGTGCCAATCGACGCAGACGCTGATCCGGACGTGCGCGACGCACTCGACCCGGTGATCGCATCTCGCACCGAGATGCTGCGCGACATGTCGCCGTTGCAGTTCGCGTCGGCGGTGGCACCCCTTGTCGCGGTTCCGGCCATGAGCGTCGAACTCGCTCGTGAACAGATCGTCGAGGGCAAGAACGACGACTACCTGCGCGACCTCGGGTCGGTCGACGGCCTGCACGCTCAGCTCGCGGTCGCGCTCGCCGACGCGGTTCGGAACGGTCTCGACGGAGTCGAACGCGACATGCGAGCGATGGTGTCGCCGTGGCCGTTCGATCTCGCGGCGATCAGCGTTCCGGTTCTGCTCTGGTACGGAACGCGCGACGCCATGTTCGGCCCGGCCGCGGGCCGCTGGCTCGCCGATCGCATCCCGACGGCGCGGCTCGAAGTCCTCGAGGCATCGCACCTGCTGCCTCTCGTACGGTGGGGAGACATCCTCACGACGCTCGCATTCCATCTCGACCCAAAGGAAGCAAATGCCGCTCAATCCTGATGCAGTCGGTGCCCGGGGCGAGCCCGGCGAACGAAGCTGGGACTCGAAGGACGCCATCCTCTACGCGCTCGGCGTCGGCTGCGGCGTCGACGATCTGCCGTTCACGACCGAGAACACGCAGGGCGTCGACCAGCAGGTGCTCCCGACCATGGGGGTCGTGTTGCCAGTCGGCGGCCGCGGCGCCTGGGACGCGCTCGGCGAGGTCAACTGGACGATGCTCGTCCACGGCGAGCAGGCCATTCAGCTGCACAAGCCGATCCCGGTGCAGGGCACGTGCCGATCGGTCACCACGGTCGCCGGGGTCTACGACAAGGGATCGGGCGCGGTCGTCGTCACCGAGACCGAGTCCGTCGACGCGGCCACGAACGAGCCGTTGTTCACGACGCGGTCGGCCGCGTTCATCCGAGGCGAAGGCGGTTGGGGCGGTGATCGGGGGCCGAGCGGTAGCGAACGTCCGACCGCGCCCGAGCGCGAGCCCGACCATGTGGTCAAGTACCAGACCGATCGTGATCAGGCGTTGATCTACCGACTGTCCGGCGATCGCAACCCGCTGCACTCCGATCCAGCGTTCGCACACGCGGCCGGGTTCGACACCCCGATCCTTCACGGCTTGTGCACGTACGGCTTCACCGGACGGGCGCTCCTGCACACGTTGTGCGGCTCGGATCCCGCGCGCTTCAAGTCGATGGAGGGACGATTCAGCTCACCGGTGTTCCCCGGTGACGAGTTGACGATCTCGATGTGGCTGACGGGCGACGGTGAGGCGGTCTTTCAGACGCGCCGGTCCGGCGACGTCGTCGTGCTCGACAACGGACTGTGCCGCTTCACGTGATGCTGCCGCCGAGGCTCCGCCACGGCTGCCAGATTCCGCTCACCCGACGGCGCATCCACAACGCGCCGTCCTGACCGCGGGCGAACAGATCGACGTCGCTCGCCGATCGTGACGCCGCCGCAGGCGGACTCGTCACGGTGGAGCCGATGTGGGTCCAGAGTGCCGTTGTCGGTTCCCCGCACGAACACGTCGATCGTTCCCGGTACCGCAACCAGCTTTCCTTGACTCCTCCGCGCTCGCGCTCGGGTTCGCGTTCGCGTTCGCGTTGCCGTCAGAAGAGCCGCAGCGCGTCGGACTCGATGCCTCGCAACTCGTCGTAGTCGACCTCGACCCAGTCGATGTCACGGCTCTGTGCGAGGACGCGTGCCTGTGGCTTCACCACTTGTGCGACGAAGATGCCGCGCACTGGGCGAAGCATCGGATCAAGGTTCATGCGCTCGATGTAGCGCGTGAGTTGCTCGACACCATCGATCTCGCCGCGGCGCTTGACCTCGATCGCGACAGCGCGACCGTCGCGGTCCCGGCACAGCAGATCGACCGGGCCGATGTCGGTCGGATGCTCGCGACGGACGAGCCGCAGACCTTCGGCGATGCTCTCGCAGTTCGCGGCGAGCAGTTCCTGCAGATGGGCTTCGACACCATCCTTCTGCAGCCCGGGATCGACTCCGAGCTCGTAGCTGACGTCGGACAGGACTTCTTCGATCGTGATGGCGAGCGTCTCGCCCTTCGTGTTCGTGATCGTCCAACGGTGGGGCTCCTCCACGAGCCGATTGGGCGCGACCATCCAGTTCAACGGCTTGTAAGCGCCGCCGTCGGAGTGGATCGACAAGCAGCCGTCCGCCTTCACCATCAGCAGGCGCGTCGCCATGGGCAGATGCGCGGTGAGGCGACCGTCGTAGTCGACCGCGCACCGCGCAATGACGAGCCGCACCGCCCCGAGACTACGAGTCGGCGTCCGCCTTCCTCGGCGTTCTGGCGTCAGATCCGGCGGATATCCGCCGCATCTGACGCCAGAACGGCATCACTACCTCAGGGGATGTCGACGTCATCGTGGGATCGGAAAGATCACGTC
Source organism: uncultured Acidimicrobiia bacterium (assembly GCA_963721305.1). Lineage (GTDB taxonomy): Bacteria > Actinomycetota > Acidimicrobiia > Acidimicrobiales > JACDCH01 > DATAES01. The sequence goes on along the minus strand of CAVRIR010000005.1, from coordinate 213,756 downwards.
CTCGTCTGCCATCGAGTTGGCAGCTTCCGCACGTTCGTTGGCAGCCATCGGGGTGAATCGCTCGGCGGCATCCAGCACCCGTGGGAGCAAGGTGACGTCGCCCGGCGTGCAGAACGCGTGGACACCCGGTGTCGAAAGTGCGAACGAGACGCCGCGTTCGATCGCGTCGTCGTCTCGCTGCGGCTCATACCACGACGTCGCCCAACGTTCGTCGGTGGCGGGATCGCCTGCCACGAGATCCGACAGCGGACGACGATCCGGCCACGGGCGGCGCGCCACCGCCTTGATCACCATCACGCCGAGATCACGTTCTGCGCACACGGCGAGCAGCTCCTCCGCGGCCTCCCGGTACACCGGATCGGCCCACATCCTCGGATACACCGGGAACATGACCGTGTCGAGGTCGTAGCGGCGCAGCGCCTCGAGATGCGTGCGGGGGACGGTGAGATCGTGGCCGGTGATGCCCGCGAACCGGCACGCGCCCTCGTCGCGCAGCCGCAGGATGCGCTCGATGCCCGGCCCGCGGTCGTCGAGCTCGTCGACCGTGGTGACCGCGTGCGCCTGGTACAGGTCGAGCACGTCGCAGCCGAGCAACCGTCGGCTCTCGTCGAACTGATCGACGACGCCGTCGGGATTCGAGCGCAGCGTCTTGGCGGCGACGAAGAGCTGCTCGCGCACCGCAGGGATCGCGGGACCGACTGCCCGTTGCGCTTCGCCGTACTGCGGTGCGATGTCGAGGTGGTTGACACCGCGGTCCATCGCCAGCGCGAGTCCTCGCGCCCCGTCGTCCGTCGAGGACATCCAGAACGCGGCCCCGCCGAGGATGGCGACGCTGCTCTCGTGTCCGGTCCGGCCCAGTCGCCGACGCTCCATGGACATCCCCCTCACGCGCTCGTGCGCTACTGACCCTATAGGGCGAATGTTGGATGGAAACGGGCGCTCTGGCGCCCGTTTCTCCCCGGAGTTCGCTGAATTGTCGCTGAATTGTCGCTGACGTGACGTGAGCAGCTAGCGCTTTCGGCGGCGCTGCCCTTCGAGGCGCCCGCGGATCATCGCACGACGCTCCTGCAGCTCTCGGTAGGTGAGCGTCTCGACCGAGTCGTCGACCCCGAAGCTGGCCTTGACCCCGGCCATGTCGAGCTGCCACGCGTCGGGTTCGAGCCCGAGCTCCGCGGCGATGCGCTCGCCGTGCGTGTCGGCGAAGTGCATCGTGATCTCGGCGATCTCACCGAAGATGTCGAGATCCGGCGCGAGCGTCGCGATCGCACCGTCGAGGAACATCATGTTCTTCACGAACAGCATCAGCTCTTTCGGCATCCTCGCGCCGATGCCGAGCAGCGCCTTGATCGTGCGTTGGAGCTCCGCGACGAGCTCGTCACCGGTCATCGTCGTCGGATCGACCGGCGGACGATCGAGTCCGAGATCGGCGATGATCGCGTCGAGGTCGGTGTCGGGCGGTAGCGCACCGAGATCGCGTAGCGCGCCGAGTTGCGCGCGCACGTCGTTCATCGATCCCGCGATCAACAGGCGGAGCAGCGCGAGGCGCTTCGGCTCGGACAGGCGACCGGTGATGCCGAAGTCCATGAGCGCGGTGCGACCGTCCGCCATCACGAACAGGTTCCCGCCGTGCAGATCGCCGTGGAAGATGCCGTGGATCAGGGCGCCCTCCATGCCCCCGACCATCCCCGTGCGCACCACTTCGTGCGTGTCGACCCCGGCGTTCTTCATCCCCGCGACATCTTCGAACGCGAACCCGTGCAGTCGTTCCATCACCAGCACTCGTCGCGTCACGAGCGTCGGATGCGGTCGGGGGATCACGTAGCCGCGCTGGCCGAGCAACGCGAACGCGTGCGCGACCTCGAGCATGTTGTCGGCCTCCAACCGGAAGTCGAGCTCCTCGGTGATCGTCTCGGCGAACAGCTCGACGAGAGCCGGCGGATTGGCGAGCGCGGCGATGGGGATGCGACCGACGAGGTGCGGCGCAACCCAGGCCATCACACGCAGGTCGCGGTGAACAAGGTCGTGCACGTGCGGTCGCTGCACCTTGACGACCACCTCTTCACCGGTGGTCAGCGTCGCGGCGTGCACTTGCGCGATCGATGCCGCAGCCAAGGGCTTCCGGTCGATCGTTCGGAACACCGCGTCGAGAGGTTGCAGGAGATCCTCTTCGATGACGCGGCGAACGACCTCGAACGGCTCGGGCGGAACCTGGTCTCGACACTTTCGGAACTCGACGACCAGCGGTTCGGGAAAGATACCTTCGCCGGACGAGATGATCTGGCCCAGCTTGATGTATGTCGGTCCGAGCCGCTCTGCGGCGATGCGCAACCGCCGCGACAGTCCCGCGATCGATGCGTCGGTGCCTCGTTCGCGCAGCGCCCACATGGCCACGGGCACGCCGAGGTCGCGCAGGGTCATGACCATGCGTCCACCGGGTGGGACGCGGCGGTAGCGGGTCAGGCCCGGGAGCGACGCGTGCACGGCGGCGCGCAGTTGCGGAACGCGACGGCGCCACGGGAGCGCGTCCGGGTCGATGACCCATGGACCCTGATCAGTGAACGAGCCGTACTCGACGTCGGGTGAGGCGCCGGGCGAGATGTCCTGTGTTGTTTCCACGCTGCGATCACTCTGCCTGCCACGGGTACCATCCGGCCACTCGATCGAGGGGGGCCCATGATCGACCAGTGGATCGTTGATTCCAAGCCGAGCCGCCGCTACCCGATCTTCACCCGCGGCAACGTGGGCGAGGTCTTCCCGGATCCGGTCGCGCCACTGAGCGGAGACATCATCAAGCTGTACGCGGAACACGGATGGCGTGACGCGTTCGTGCGGTTCGGCGCGTTCGATCCAGATGAGTTCGATCCGGACAACACGGAGATCATCGGCATCTTCGGCGGGTACTGCTACCTCAATGTGTCGATCAGCCGGATCCTCGGCGTGCGAACGCCCGGCCTCAACGCCGAGTCGATCGACTACCAGCTGTGGGGCGAGATGCCGGGGGTGCCGCCCTATGCGCCACAGTCGACCGACGAGAGCCCGACGCACACCGAGCGCATCCAGCACACGCTCGGCTGGGTGCTCACCACCGAATCGCTCGATGAGCTCGCCGAGGACGAGCGACTTCTGGACCGGTTGCGCGCCGAGCGTCCGGATCTCACGCAGCTCAGTGACGAAGCGCTCGTCGACCGGATGCGCGCTCTGACAGACGAGCACTTCCGCCACCTGTTCGGCCAGCACCTGTTCATCTCCTACTGCGCGACCGTGCCCGTCGGCGTCATCCAGCAGGTGTGCGCGGCAGTCGGCCGGCCGGGCGACATGCTCAAGCTCATGGCGGGGCTCGGCGACGTCGAGTCAGCGGCTCCGAGCTACGAGATGTGGGAGCTGTCGCGGCTCCCCTCCGACAGCGACGAGTTCAAGGTGCGCTTCGGCGAGTTCCTGCACACCTACGGCGCACGCGGTCCGAACGAGTGGGAGATGCGTTCGCCCACGTGGGAGACCGAGCCCGAGCTCGCGCTCGTCGCCATCGAACAGATGCGAAGGACGCCGAACAGCGGCGCGCCGCTCGACCATCAAGCGGCGCGTGCCGCCGAACGCGAACGCGTCGGCGCGGAGATCGTGGCCATGCTCGCAGGTGATCCCGAGGCACAGGGGCAGTTCATGGCCGCGTTGCGGGCTGCACCGCTGTTCCTCGCAGGGCGCGAGCGCTCGAAGACGAACGCGATCCGGCTCACGCACGAGCTGCGACTCCTCATGCACGAGCTCGGCCGCCGCTACGTCGAGCGCGGCGTGTTCGATCGCGCCGACAACTTCGGCATGGTGCGATGGGACGAGCTCGACCAGCTCGCGCAGTCGCCCGAGGCTTTGACCGACGCGATTCGCGGGCGCGAGGACTCGTACGCCGACTTGGTCGTGCTCGAGCCGACGTTCGTGTTCGAAGGTGATCCGCCGCGGCCGTCGACGTGGATCCGACGGGACGCCCGGCCCGCGCCGGTGGCACAGGACGGCGAGGTGCTCACCGGCGTCCCGGGCTGTCCGGGCAAGGCCACCGGCCGGGCGCGTGTCGTGCTCGATTCGTACGATCCGAGCGCGCTCGAGCCGGACGACGTGCTGGTCGCGCCGATCACCGATCCGTCGTGGACGCCGCTGTTCGTGCCCGCCGCGGCCGTGATCGTCGACGTCGGCGCACCGCTCAGTCACGCGATCATCGTCAGCCGGGAACTCGGCATCCCGTGTGTCGTGTCCGTCACCGACGCGACGCGGCGGATCCGCGACGGTGCGTTGGTCGAGGTCGACGGCGACACCGGAACCGTCACCGTTTTGGAAGCGTGATCCGCGCGCGAGGCTGAGCGCATGCTCGAAGGGATCAGAGTCGTCGAGCTCGGCGTGTGGGTCGCCGGGCCGGCCGCGGGTGGGGTCATGGCCGATTGGGGGGCCGACGTCATCAAGGTCGAAGGACCGGCCGGCGATCCGATGCGTCGGATGCTCGCGGTCACCGCGGGTGGGCGCGGCGACATGCCGTCTCCGCCGTTCGACCTCGACAACCGCGGCAAGAGGTCCGTCGTCCTCGACCTCGAGACCGATGAAGGTCGCGACGCCATGCAGCGCCTGCTCGCGACAGCGGACGTGTTCATGACGAACCTGCGCCCCGAAGCGGTCGAGCGACTCGGGCTCGGTCCGGAGCAGGTGCGCGCCTCACATCCGAGGATCGTCTACGCGACCGTGACCGGTTACGGGCGAGAAGGGCCCGAGACGTGGCGCGCCGGCTACGACGTCGGCGCATTCTGGGCCCGGTCCGGGCTCGCAGCGCTCGCGGTGCCGCCGGACGATCCGCAGCCGCAGTTCCGCGGTGGTGTCGGTGACCACGTGACCGCCATCACGACGCTTGCCGGCATCCTGGGCGCGCTCTGGCAGCGCGAACGCACTGGCGAAGGCCAGGTCGTGGAGACCTCGTTGCTGCGCACCGGCATCTACTGCCTTGGATGGGATCTCGGCATCCAGTTGCGGTTCGGCAAGTTGGCCCCGACGATGCCGCGAACCGAGCAGTCCAATCCGATGATCAACGTGTACCGCGCGGCCGACGGCAAGTGGTTCTGGCTGCTCGGCGTCGAGTCCGACCGGCTGTGGCCGAAGCTGCTGCGCGCCATCGATCGCGAGAAGTGGCTGGACGACGACCGCTACCGAACGGCGCGCGACCGCCGGCACAACGCGGAAGAGCTCGTTGCGCAGCTCGACGAGATCTTCGCGGCCGAAACCACGGGACGAGATCACCGCGGCATTCGACGCGCACGACGTGTGGTGGGCGCCGGTCAACACCGCGGAAGACGTCATTGCCGATCCGCAGGCGATCGCTGCGGGCGCGTTCGTCGATGTGCCCGAGGGCGCCGGGTCGGGCGCGCACCGCGCCGTCGCCACTCCCGTGCGGTTCTCGAGCGCGGACGATGCTCGCCCGCGCGGTCCGGTGCCGGGATTGGGCGAGCACACGGACGAGGTCCTGCGCGAGCTCGGTATCGAATGAGCACGCCAAGCGAGCTCGTGGTGCCAAAAGACGCCGCGGCTCGCATCGGTGCGAAGGTCGCGCTGCGCAGGCGCGGAGATCGAGAGCAACCGCAACCTTCCTCACGACATCGTCGACGAGCTCGCTGGTGCGGGTTTGTTCAAGCTGTTCGTTCCCGCTCGCTATGGCGGCGCGGAGGTCTCCGCGGCTGAAGGGCTCGCGGTGATGGAAGAGCTGGCGGCGCACGACGCGTCGACTGGTTGGTGCGTGATGATCGCGATGACGACCGGTTTCATCGCCGGGTTTCTACCGACCGAGCACGCGGCCGAGGTGTACGGACCAGCGGGCGCCATCACGGGAGGACTCGCCGCGCCGATGGGCCGGGGCAAGCGGGTCCACCAAGGCGGCGTCGAGGTCGACGGCCGATGGCAATGGGGGTCTGGCGTCGCGCACTGCACGGCGATCGGCGGCGGTTGCGTCGTCGAGGGCAGGGACGGCGAACGCCCGACTGCGAAGTTCGTGTTGTTCGACCGCGAGGACGTCGAGATCCTCGACACGTGGTACGTCGCCGGACTGAAGGGAACCGGCAGCACGGACTACGAGGTGCGCGGCGCGTTCGTGCCCGACGGCCGATGGTTCGCGCTGGCGGGCGCAGTCCCGCGCGAAGAGGGTCCGCTCTATCGCTTCTCGTTCTTCGGTCTGCTGGCGTTGGGCGTCTCCTCCATCGCCCTCGGCCTCGCTCGGCGGTCGATCGAAGAGCTCGTTGCGCTCGCGGCGACGAAGCGACCGCAAGGGAGCTCGCGTCCGCTCGCCGAGCGCGCGCCGGTACAGGCGGACGTCGCGATCGCCGAGGCGTCGTTGTGGTCGGCGCGCGCGTTCGTTGCCGACGCCGTCGGCGATGCATGGACGACCGTGCTCGAGGGTGATCCGGTCTCGGACGAGCAACGACGGGTGGTACGCCTCGCGGCGACCCATGCGATGACGACCGGCGCGCAGGTGGTCGACCGCATGTACACCGCGGCCGGCGGCGCGGCCGTCTACGAGGACAGCGCGCTGCAGCGGATCCTGCGCGACGTGCACGTGGCGACGCAGCACGCGATCACGTCGCCGCGCACCTTCGAGCTCGCCGGACGCATGCGTCTCGGCCTGGACACGGACACCGCACAGCTGTGACCGAGCTCTACGACGGCATCATGACGACGCGCTCGATGCGGCGGTTCACCGACGAGCCGGTCACCGACGACGAGATCGAGAGGATCCTCGCGGCCGCCGTGCAGGCGCCGAGCGGCGGCAACATCCAGCCGTATCAGTTCGTCGTCGTGACGGACGAGGCGCGGCGGCGCGCCATCGGCGACATCTACAAGCGCGCGTACGACCGCTACGAGCCCGCAGTCTTGAAGCTGATCCCGCCGTTTCCCGACGCGGAGGCGCAGCGCCGGCACGAGCGCAACTGGGCTGCGTCACGTCATCTGGCAGAGACGATCGGAACCGCGCCGGCGATGGTGCTCGTCGTGATGCCGCGCATCTCGATGACGGTGAGAGACGAGGACGGCGACATGGACGTCGGGCCGACCTACGCCTCCGTCTATCCCGCGGTGCAGAACCTCGCGCTCGCCGCCCGCGCACTCGGGATCGGAACCGTGCTGACGACCGTGTACCGCATCCACGAGGACGAGGTCCGTGCGGTGTGCGGCATCCCAGATCGCTACGAGATCGCCGCCCTGCTCCCAGTCGGACGTCCGACCGGCAACTGGGGCGTCGCCACCCGCCGCCCGGCCCGCTCGATCACCAACTGGAACGAGTGGGGCAACCGCCGGTAATCGAATGTTGCTGCATTTCCGGCGCTATGGCGCTGGAAGCGACTCGGAGTCCGGCTCGGGAGCGTGGAGTGGGGCAAAGTTCGGCGGGCGCTTCTCGATCCACGCGCGCACGCCCTCGGTGTAGTCCGGGTGCGCGACCATCTCGTCGAGCAGCCGCTCGGAGTCGGCCGCGGACTCGCCGACGTCACGGTCGAGGTCGGCGTAGAGCTGGCGCTTGGCGGCAGCGTTTGCCGCGGGACTGATCGACGCCGCCATGGTCCGGGCGTAGTCGAGGGTGAACGGCAGCAGTTCATCCGGCGGCAGGACGCGGTTCACCAAGCCGATCTCGGCGGCCTCCTCGGCGAGCATCACGCGTGACGAGAACAGCAGGTCGGCCGCGTGCCCGACCCCAACGAGTCGCGGCAGCACCCACGACAACCCGTGCTCGGCCGGCAGTCCCAATCGGCCGGACGACGTCGTGAGCTTCGCGCCCGCCGACGCGAGGCGGATGTCGCAGAAGCAGGCGAGCACCAGGCCGACGCCCGCGGCGGGACCGTTGATCGCCGCGATGATCGGCTTCGGGATCCCGTAGTGGAACGCGTACACGTGCTCGTACTGGGCGCGCACGCCGTGTCCGGGCGTCGCGAGTCGTTCGACGTCGACGCCCGAGTCGTAGGCGCCCGAGGCCGCGATCTTCTCGAGCGCATCGGTGTCGCCGCCCGCGCAGAACGCCCGGCCGGCGCCGGTCACGACGACCACCCGGACATCCGGATCGGTCTCCGCCGCGGCCATCGCCTCGCGGTACTCGTGGTTCATCCGTCCGGTCCACGCGTTCAACCGGGACGGACGGTCGAGCGTTACGAGTCCGACACCGTCGGCAACCTCGTAACGGACGACGGTCATACCGCCGCGATGGCGGTGGACGCGAGCTCGGGGCGGCAGATGAGCAGGTCGGGAAGCCACGGGTCCGACTGGTTGTACACGAGCGGCCGCCCGTCGATGCGCGACGCGTGCAGTCCCGCGGCCCGCGCCACAGCCACGGGCGCGCAGTTGTCCCACTCGTACTGGCCGCCGGCGTGCGCGTAGACGTCGACTTCACCGAGCACGACCGCCATCGCCTTCGCTCCTGCGGATCCCATCGACACGAGATCGGCGCCGAGTGCGTCCGCGATCCGCATCGACACGGCCGGCGGCCGGCTCCGGCTCACCACGACCCGCAAGGGCCCGTCGTGCGGAGGCGGGCTCGCCGGCGGAGGATCGGTGGCCAGCGTCATCCCCATCGCGGGGAGCGCGACCGCGCCGGCAAGAGGCTCGCCGTCGCCGTCGACCAGCGCCACGTGGACCGCCCAGTCGGTCCGGCCCGGTTCGCCGAACTCCCGGGTGCCGTCGAGTGGGTCCACGATCCACACCCGGTCGGCGCCGAGCCGGGACCGGTCCTCGACACCCTCCTCGGACAGGACCTTGTCGTCCGGGCGCAGCTCGGCCAGGGCTTCGACGATGAAACGGTGTGCCGACCAGTCGCCCTCGTCCCGCAACGACCACCAGTCATGAGCGGTGTCTCCGGCCTGGGCACGCAGCTCGAGCAGCACCGTGCCCGCCCGCGTCGCGACGTCGGCGGCCACGGCGTGGTCAGACAACTGGTCCGCGAGCATGGCGGCCGACGCTACCTTGCGGGAATAGCGACCTGTCTGGTCAACTTTTGAGTCCCATGCCCTACGAGCTCCCTCACCTCCGCGCTCTCGAGGCGGAATCGATCCACATCATTCGTGAGGTCGCGGCCGAATTCGAGCGGCCCGTCCTGCTGTTCTCCGGCGGGAAGGACTCCATCGTCATGCTCCGGCTGGCCGAAAAGGCGTTCTGGCCGGCCCGGCTGCCCTTCCCGGTGATGCACGTCGACACCGGCCACAACTTCCACGAAGTCCTCGCGTTCCGTGACGCGCGGGTCGCGGAGCTCGGCGCGAGGCTCGTCGTGGCGTCGGTGCAGAAGTCCATCGACGAAGGTCGGGCCGTCGAGGAGACCGGACCGCGTGCCAGTCGCAACCGGCTGCAGACCGTCACGTTGCTCGACGCCATCGAGGAGCACCGGTTCGATGCGGTGTTCGGTGGCGCCCGACGCGACGAGGAGAAGGCGCGCGCGAAGGAGCGCGTGTTCAGCTTCCGCGACGAGTTCGGGCAGTGGGATCCGAAGAACCAGCGGCCCGAGCTGTGGAGCCTCTACAACGGCCGCCATCGCAAGGGCGAGCACATCCGGGTGTTCCCGTTGAGCAACTGGACCGAGCTCGACATCTGGCAGTACGTCGCGGACGAAGGCATCGCGGTGCCGGACATCTACTACGCGCACCATCGTGAGGTCTTCCGGCGCGACGGCATGCTGCTCGCCGTGACCGACTTCGTGACGTTGATGGACGGCGAGGAGCCGTTCGAGGCGCTCGTGCGGTTCCGCACGGTGGGCGACGCGTCCTGCACGGGCGCGGTCGAGTCGTCCGCCGCGACCGTCGATGACGTGATCATGGAGATCGCCGCGACGCGCATCACCGAGCGGGGCGCGACCCGTGCCGACGACCGCATCAGCGAGGCGGGTATGGAAGATCGCAAGCGCGAGGGGTACTTCTGATGCGGCCCACGCGGCGAACTCCGGGGAGAAACGGGCGCCATGGCGCCCGTTTCCATCCAACATTGGAGTGGGTGTCGTGGAGCTGCTGAGGTTTGCGACGGCGGGGTCGGTGGACGACGGCAAGTCCACGTTGATCGGGCGCCTGCTCTACGACTCGAAGGCGATCTTCGAAGATCAGCTCGAAGCGGTCGAGCGGACGTCGCGAGCGCGCGGCGACGAGTACACGAACCTGGCCCTTCTCACGGACGGCCTGCGGGCCGAACGAGAGCAGGGCATCACCATCGACGTCGCCTACCGCTACTTCGCGACGCCGAAGCGGAAGTTCATCATCGCCGACACGCCCGGACACGTGCAGTACACGCGCAACATGGTCACGGGCGCATCCACCGCAGACCTCGCGCTCATCCTCATCGACGCGCGCAAGGGTGTGCTCGAACAGAGTCGCCGCCACGCGTTCCTGTCGAGCCTCCTCGGCATCCCGCATCTCGTGCTGTGCGTCAACAAGATGGATCTCGTCGACTACGACGAAGACGTTTTCGAGCGCATCAAAGCCGAGTTCCGAGATTTCGCCATGAAGCTCGACGTGCACGACCTCACGTTCGTGCCGATCTCCGCGCTGCACGGCGACAACGTGGTGCACCGCTCCGCGAACATGCCGTGGTTCGAAGGCTCGTCGCTGCTGCACCATCTCGAGGAGGTGCACATCGCGTCGGACCGCAACCTCATCGACGCAAGGTTCCCCGTGCAGTACGTGATCCGGCCCCAGGACCAGACGGGCCCGTACCACGACTTCCGCGGCTACGCCGGAACGATGGCCGGTGGGGTCCTCAAGCCCGGTGACGAAGTCGTGGTGCTGCCGTCGGGCTTCGAATCCACCATCCGCTCCATCGAGATGTTCGAAGGCCCGGTCGACGAGGCGTTCTCGCCGATGTCGGTCACGGTCACGTTGAACGACGACATCGACGTCTCCCGCGGCGACATGATCTGCCGGCCCCACAACCGTCCACACGCGAGTCAGGACGTCGATGCGACGGTGTGCTGGATGACCGAGCAGTCGTCGCTGCGAGTCGGGTCGCGATTCGTGCTGAAGCACACGACGCGCACGGTCAAAGCAGTCGTGCGCGCGTTGCAGTACCGGCTCGACGTGAACACGTTGCACCGCGACGAAGACGCCACCGAGCTCTCGCTCAACGAGATCGGCCGCATCACGGTGCGCACCCAATCGCCCCTGTTCTTCGACGAGTACCGACGCAACCGCGACACCGGCAGCTTCATCCTGCTCGACGAGGCGAACAACAACACGGTCGCCGCCGGGATGATCCTTTCGCCGGGATGATCCGCTCGCCGGGCCAGTGAACGAGAACGTCGTCTGGCATCAAGGGGCGGTCACGCGCGAGCAGCGGCTGTCGCTCGGTGCGACCGTGTGGTTCACCGGGCTGTCGGGATCGGGCAAGTCGACCATCGCCCACGAGTGCGAAGTCCGCCTGCTCGATCGGGGCGTGCCCGCCTACGTCCTCGACGGCGACAACCTCCGCCATGGCCTCAACGGCGACCTCGGCTTCTCGGCCGAAGACCGCACGGAGAACATCCGTCGGGTCGGCGAGGTGGCGCGTCTGTTCGCCGACGCGGGTGTCGTCGCGCTGGTGCCGGTGATCAGTCCCTACCGCGCCGATCGTGATCGCGCCCGCGCCGCGCACGTCGCCGCGGACATCCCGTTCGTCGAGGTCTTCGTCGACACGCCACTCGACGTGTGCGAGTCGCGGGATCCGAAAGGCCTCTACGCGAAGGCGAGGCGCGGTGAGATCGTGGGCTTCACCGGGATCGACGATCCGTACGAGCCGCCGGAGTCCTTCGAGCTGCGGTTGACGCCGGCCGACGGGACGGCCCTGGAGCAAGCGCAACGAGTGCTCGCCGCGCTCGACCAGTCGGCGTTACGCCGCTGAGGAAACGCGGGTCGGAGCGTTCGTCGCCGGCTCGCCGTACGGGCGGCCGGCCATCTCGTAGCACTCGAGGTGATAGTGCTCGACGCGGTCCCACTTGCCGTCGAGGTAGACGTTGCAGATGACCTGATGTGCCTTGATCTTGGCCCGGAACTTGACCTGCTCGTCGCAGGTCGAGCACATCGCACTGCTGCCCGCCTCGATGGTCCGCAAGACCGCACGGCTCTGCCATTGCGTGGTCGTCTTCGCCATGGCGTCTCCATCGGCCGCATGCGCAGGCTTGTGAACGAATTGGGCCGTATGGACTAGCGAGACGGTGCGCCGGACCTGCGCCGGTACACGCGACCCGCGGCCCGCACCAGTGATCGGACCTCGGCCTCGTCCGCGCCCGACGCGATCAGCGCATCGATGCGCCGTTCGAGGTCGGCCGCAGCCGCTTCGTCGACCTTCGGTGGTGCACCGAAAGCCTCCGGACCTGCGACCGCGGTCACGAGGATCAGGCACACGATCGCGGCAGCCGCGACGAGACCGGTGGCGATGGCGACACCGTTGTGATCGGTGATGGAAGCGACGATCATGCCGGCGATCGCGGCGACGCAGACGCCGAGGACGCATCGGCGGATCCACCGCGGAGTCATGCCTGGAACGTACTTGCCGCCCACGGCGCCGGACTGCAGGCCGGTACCTTGAACGGCGCAATGCCCGAACCGCCTAACCCATTCGCCGATCTGCCCGAACAAGACGCCGACCCAGTCGAGTGGGATGCGCAGCAACGTCGGTTCGTTTCGCCGCCCGAGCGCGCCGCCTCGTCGAGCGAGGACCCGGCCGCGCCGTCGCCGCCCGCGACCGGTGCCGCGGACGACGGGGGAGCGGGACGGGATCAGCGGCAGTTCTACGTCGGGTCGTCGGCCGTGGGCCAGGCACCACCGCCTCGGGAGGTAGGGGCACCGGCGGGCCCCGGGGCTCCCGCGGCACCCCCGCCGGCGTCGCCGCCACGACCGCCGTCGCCTTCGCCCTCGCCGCGGCCCGGGCCCTCGCCGGCCCGGCCGTCACGTCGCCGATGGTTCCGCCGGCCGAAGCTCAAGTGGATCGTCGTCGCGTGCGTGTTGCTTCCGGTCCTGCTGATCGCGGCAGGCCTGATCTACGCCGACATGAAGTTCCGCGAGATCAACCGCGTCCCCGTCGGTGCGTTGCTGAACAGCGGCAACAGCGGCACGAACATCCTCATCGTCGGGTCGGATACGCGTGCCGACGCGAATCCGAACGCACCCGACGCAGGTGCGATTCTCGGCAACGCGAGTGATCAAGCAACTCCGGGTCAGCGGTCCGACACGATCATGGTGCTCCGGATCGACGGCAGCGGGGCCAAGATGCTGTCGATCCCGCGCGACCTCATCGTCAAGCTCGCCGACACCGGTGAGAAGACACGCATCAACGCCGCGTACAACACCGATCTCGGTGGAGGACCGGCCCGGTTGCTGAAGACCGTGCAGCAGAGCCTCGGCCTCCCGATCGACCGATACATGGAGGTCGACTTCGTGACGTTCGCCGGGCTCGTCGACGCGGTTGGCGGCGTCGACATCAACTTCCCGTATCCGGCGTTCGACACCAACAGCGGTCTCGACGTCAAACAGGCCGGCACGGTGAAGCTGAACGGTGAGCAGGCGCTCGCGTACGTCCGCTCTCGGCACTACACGGAGATCAAGGAAGACGGCAAGCCTCACGAGGATCCGACTGCGGACCTGGGGCGCGAGGTCCGGCAACAGGCCTTCATGCGTGCCGTCATGTCCAAGGTCGCGAGCTCACACAATCCGGTGACACTGCTGAACATCGGCGGCGAGGTGGCGAAGGGCCTGCGCGTCGACGACAAGCTCGGCTTCTTCGATGCGCTACGACTGGGGTGGGATCTGAAGGGACTGAACCCGCAGTCCGTTCCCCTTCCCGTGGCGGTGAACAGCGACGGCGCCACGCTGCACCTGCAGGAGCCGCAGGCCGACGCCGTGCTCGCTCAGTTCAAGTAGCGCGACGACGTCCGGCGCGCGCTGGTGTCAACGGCGGTGGAAGTGCGTGTACAGCAGCTCGGCCGCGATCAGCGCGGCCGTGAGGGCCACGAGGACGAGCCAAGCCAGGCCGATGCGTGCTGCTCGCCGGTCGTCGGGATCGGAGTAGTCCATCGGTCTTCATCGTGCCCCCGGACTGGACGCCCGAACCGAGCACCCCGTGCAAGTTCTTGGCAAATAGTCGCTCGCTCCTGGCTCGCGGCTGCGGTGAACGAGCGGTGGGGGGCGACGGCCGCTCGCGGCGTCGAGCAGTTACGGTCGGTGGCAATGCAACAGAGGGTCGTCGTCCGGGCCGCGGCCCTCGCCCTCGTCGCGGGCGTCTTGGTGGGGTGCGGTTCGTCAGCGACCTCGACCAAGGGCGCCACCACGACGTCGACGGCGGGCGCCGGCGCGCCGGCGAAGCACAAGGTCAAGGGCCAGCCGCACGGCAAGGGTGCGAAGTCGAAGGGATCGGGCCGCTCCGCCAACTGAGGGGCTCAGTCGCGGACGAGCGGCTTGTACCGGATCCGGTGGGGCTGGTCGGCGGCGCTGCCGAGCTCCTTGTGCCGCCATGCCTCGTACTCGCTGAAGTTCCCCTCGAACCAACGCACCTGCGAGTCGCTCTCGAACGCCAGCACGTGGGTTGCGATGCGATCCAGGAACCACCGATCGTGGCTGATCACGACGGCACAGCCCGCGAATGACTCGAGTCCGTCCTCGAGGGCACGCAGCGTGTCGACGTCGAGATCGTTGGTCGGCTCGTCGAGCAACAGGACGTTGCCGCCGCGGCGCAACATCTTCGCGAGATGGACCCGGTTGCGCTCGCCGCCAGACAGCAGGCCGACCTTCTTCTGCTGGTCGCTGCCCTTGAAGTTGAAGGACGCGACGTAGGCGCGGCCGTTGATCTCCTGACCACCGATCACGAGCAGGGCCTGACCGTCGGTGATCTCCTCGTACACGGTCTTGTCCGCGTCGAGGATGTCGCGGCTCTGGTCGACGTACGCGAGCTCGACGGTCGGCCCGATGCGCAGCTCGCCGTCATCGGGCTTCTCCGCACCCGTGAGCATGCGGAACAACGTCGTCTTGCCGGCGCCGTTCGGTCCGATCACGCCGACGATGCCGGCGGGCGGGAGCGTGAAGGACAGATCGTCGATCAAGAGGTGATCGCCGAATCCCTTGGTCAGGTGGTCCGCCTCGACGACGACGTCACCCAGTCGCTCGCCCGCGGGAATCGTGATCTCGAGGCCGTCGCCGCGACGATCCGACGCCTTGGCCTCGGCGAGGAGCTTCTCGTAGGCCGCCAGTCGGGCCTTGCCCTTCGCCTGCCGCGCCTTCGGCGCCATCCGCACCCATTCGAGCTCGCGCTCGAGTGTGCGCTGTCGCGCCGAGTCAGCCTTCTCCTCGCGCCGCAGGCGTTCCTGCTTCTGTTCGAGCCACGACGTGTAGTTGCCCTCGAACGGCATGCCCTTGCCCCGGTCGAGCTCGAGGATCCAACGGGCGACGTTGTCGAGGAAGTAGCGATCGTGCGTGATCGCCACCACCGTGCCGGGATAGTCCGAGAGCGTGCGTTCGAGCCACGCGACGGACTCGGCGTCGAGGTGGTTCGTCGGTTCGTCGAGCAGCAAGAGGTCCGGCTTCGACAGCAGCAGCCGGCACAGCGCCACCCGGCGGCGCTCGCCGCCCGACAACGTCGACACGTCCGCATCGCCCGGCGGAAGGCGAAGCGCATCCATCGCGATCTCGATGGTGCGCTCGAGGTCGTTCGCCCCCTTCGCCGCGATCTCGGCTTCGAGGCGCGCCTGCTCCTCGCCGATCTTCTCGTAGTCGGCGTCGGGATCGGCGTACTTCGCCAGCACCTCGTCGTACCGGGTCAACAGTGCGGCGACCTCACCGACGCCGTCCAGCACGTTGCCCTGTACGTCTTTCGCCGGATCGAGGTGGGGCTCCTGCTCGAGCAGCCCCACCGTGAAGCCGGGCGTCAAGCGCGCCTCACCGGTGAAGCCGTCGTCGATCCCTGCCATGATTCGCAGCAGCGAGGACTTGCCGGCGCCATTCGGTCCGATCACGCCGATCTTCGCCCCGGGATAGAAGGCGAGGGTGATGTCGCGCAGCACCTCCTTGTCCGGCGGATGGAAGCGGCTGACCTTGTGCATGGTGAAGATGAATTGCGCCGAGGACACGTGGCCACGCTAACTGCGGGAGACTGATCACATGCCGAGCCGCCCGTCGGCGTACTTCCAGTTCTGAACTCACTTCGACGACAACGCGCAACGTGCCCGTGACGACGGCCCGCGGCTGGATCCGATCGACGCCATGAGGCCCGCGCCCCGGCGCAGGCCGCGCCCTACCGTCTGCAACGCGCCGCGACCGCCCTGCTCGTCTAGGACGCCGACCCGAAGTCTGTGGCGCGGATGGCGCTCTGGCGGTACTCGGCGACGTCGCCGGGGAGGTCAACGGTGGACGACGCTCGGATGTCGTTCCATGACGCGCCCACCGCGAACGTGAACGCGCCGGGCTCGCAGACGAACCTCATGTTCGTGTCGTAGAACGCGAGCCGGCTCGGGTGGACGGTGAAGCTCGCGGTCTGCGTCTCGCCCGGCTCGAGCGCGACACGTCCGAACCCGATCAGCCGCCGCCTCGGACGTGCGACCGAAGCGACCTCGTCGGTCACGTACAGCTGCACGACGTCCTCGCCGGCCCGCGAGCCGGTGTTGGTCACCCGCACCTGCACCTTCGAGCTTTCGGTCGTCGCGCCCGGCGCCACGTCCAGGTCTGCGTACTCGAACGTCGTGTACGACAACCCGTGGCCGAAGGGGAACAGTGGCGACGTGGGGCCATCGGTGTAGTCGCCCCAGAATTGCGATCGCCCGCCGCCGAACCGGTGGCCGCCGTGGATCGGCACCTGCCCGACCGTGCGCGGCAACGTGAGCGGAAGCCGGCCGGACGGATTCGTGGCTCCGGTCAACACGTCTGCGATCGCGTGGCCGCCCTCCTCGCCGGGCAGCCACGCCATCAAGACCGCGGGGACGTTGGCCGCGATCCAGGGCAGCGCGAACACCCGTCCACCGATCACGACGACGACCGTCGGCGTGCCGGTGGCCACGACTGCTTCGACGAGCTCCTGCTGCACGCCGGTGAGCGACAGGTCGGACGCGTCGCGCGCCTCGCCGACCGTCGAGTGCTGCATCAGACCGGACTCGCCGCCCACGCACACGATGGCGACGTCGGCTCGCGCCGCGAGCGCGGTCGCGGCCTCGAAGCCGGAGCGGTCGTCGCCGGTGATCGCACAACCCTCGGCGTGGTCGACGGACGCTCCGTTGCGTGCGGCAGACCGCAAGCCGGTGAGCGGCGTCACGTGTTCGGTGTAGTGACGGCCCGCGGCGAACGCGCCGCCCGCTTCCGGCAAGTCGACGGGCGTCGTCGCTGTCGCGCTGTTCTGCTCGTACGTGATCTCGCTGTGCGCGGGGTAGTGGTAGTCACCCTGCAGGCCGCGCACGGTGTCGGCCAGCGGACCGATCACCGCGATGCGCCGATGCATCTCTCGGAGGTCGAGCGGAAGGAGGTCGCCCTCGTTGCGCAGCAGCACGACGGAGCGCGCCGCGGCGTGCCGAGCCAGGGCGCGTTGCTCGCCTGTCTCGAACACCGAGGCAACGCGTGCTTCGTCCGCGAACGGCTTCTCGAACAGACCCAACAGGAACTTCGTCGCGAGCACGCGGCGCGCGGCGCGATCGACGAGACCGACATCGACCGTTCCGTCCTCGACCAGCCGGACCAGCTCGCCGTAGCACTCGAGCGCCGGAAGCTCGAGGTCGAGACCGGCGGCGAGTGCCTGCGCGGCGGCCTCGGCTCGATCGGCTGCCGTGTGATGGTGTGTGACGAGGAGCGAGACCGCGTAGTAGTCGGCCACGACGAGGCCGTCGAAGCACAGCTCGTCGCGCAGCAGCTCGGTGAGGATGGCCGCGGAGCCGCCGCACGGAAGGCCGTCGATCGAGCAGTACGCGTTCATCATCGATGCCAGTCCGGCGTCACGGATCGCGGCGGCGAACGGCTCGGCGTACACCTCGCGCAGCTCACGCGGTCCGAGCTGCACGGGCGCGTGGTTCATCCCGCCCTCGGGCAGGCCGTACCCGAGGAAGTGCTTGCCGGTGCAGATCACGCCGTTGCGAAGGTCGCTCGTCTGCAGCCCGCGGACGTACGCCGTGCCGAGCGCGCCACTCAAGACCGGATCCTCGCCGTACGTCTCCTCCACCCGTCCCCAACGCGGATCACGGGCGATGTCGAGCACCGGCGCAAGGGTGTGCCGCGCACCGACCGCGACCATCTGCTGGCGGATGACGTCGGCGACGCGTTCGACGAGTGCCGGATCCCACGTCGACGCGAGTCCGATCGCCTGCGGGAACACCGTCGCGCCGCGCGCGCAGAGCCCGGCGAGTGATTCCTCGTGCACGACGACGGGGATGCCGAGCGGGCTCGACTCGATGGCCATGCGCTGGATCTCGTTGAAGAGGCGGGCACTCTCGCCCGGGAGCAGTCCGGTCGATGCGCCGATCCGCGTCACATGACCGATGCCGTTCGCCAGCCGAGATCGTGCGCGTGCTTCGTCGAGGCCGTCCGGTCCGACGAGGTCGGTCACCCACACGCCTCCGAGCTGTGCGACCTTCTCGGCGAGCGTCATCCGGTCGATCAGGTCGCCGACCCGGTCGTCGATGGTCGCGGTTGGATCGAGGTAGAGGTCGCTCACCGTGTGACAGCATCCACCAATCGGCCACCGGAGACCACGAGGGACCCACCGGTAGAATCGGAGCACAATGGCTGAAGAACGCTCCGCGCAGGCGCTCGGTCCGAACGAGTGGCTCGTCGACGAGATGTACGAGCAATACCGCGCGAATCCCTCCTCGGTCAGCCAGAGCTGGCAGGACTTCTTCGCCGACTACCGCCCCGACGGCCAGCCCGCCGTCGCGCCCGCGCCCGCGCCGACGCCTGCGTCGGCCGCGACTGCGACGACTGCGACTGCCTCGACGACGCCGGCTCCTGCGCACGCGCCGGCGACGCCCGCGCAGCCGGCCGCCGTTGCACCCGAGGCGACCGCCGAGGTGCAGCCGTTGCGGGGCGCTGCGGCGCGCATCGTCGCCAACATGGAGGCGAGCCTGTCCGTCCCGACGGCGACGAGCTTTCGCGAAGTGCCGGCGCGCCTGCTCGAGGTCAACCGCTCGGTCATCAACGGCTATCTGAGCCGCACGCGCGGCGGCAAGGTCAGCTTCACTCACCTCATCGGCTTCGCCGTCGTGCGTGCCATCACCGAGACCGTGCCGGCGATGAACGCGAGCTTCAACGAGGCCGACGACGGCAAGCCCGAGGTCGTACGCCACTCCCATCTCGGGCTCGGCCTCGCCGTCGACGTCGAGAAGAGCGACGGTTCACACACGCTCTTCGTGCCGGTCATCAAGAACGCGGACACGCTCGACTTCCGTGGCTTCTGGAGCGCGTACGAAGACCTGATCCGCAAGGTCCGCTCGAACAAGTTGACGCCTGACGACTTCGCCGGCGCGACGGTGAGCCTCACCAACCCCGGCACGATCGGCACCGTGCAGTCGGTGCCGCGGCTCATGCCGGGCCAAGGTGTGATCGTCGGCGTCGGCGCGCTCGACTATCCGGCGGCGTATCAAGGTGCCGATCCGCGTGCGCTGGCCGAGCTCGGCGTGTCCAAGGTGCTCGTGCTCACGTCGACGTACGACCACCGCATCATCCAGGGCGCGGAGTCCGGGCTCTTCCTCAAGCGAGTGCACGAGCTGCTGCTCGGTGCCGACGGCTTCTACGACCAGGTGTTCCGCTCGCTCGGGGTGCCGTACGAAGCGGTGCAGTGGCGCCGCGACGTCAATCCGGTCGATCGCGACCTCGCCATGCTCGAGAAGCAGATGGCGGTGGACACGCTCATCCGCGTGTACCGCGTGCGCGGCCACCTCATCGCCGACCTCGACCCGCTCGCCGCGTCCGAGCCGCACATGGAGAACGAGCTCGATCCAGCGACGTACGGGCTGACCATCTGGGACCTCGAGCGTGAGTTCCTCACCAACGGGCTCGCGGGCACCGAGCGGATGAAGCTCGGCGACATCCTCCACGTACTGCGCAACGCGTACTGCCGCACCGTCGGCATCGAGTACATGCACATCCAGGAGCTGTCCGAGCACCACTGGATCCAGGAGCAGGTCGAAGGCACGCGCGCCGAGCTCTCGGCGGACGACCAGCGCCATCTGCTCGACCGGCTCAACGCGGCCGAAGCGTTCGAGATGTTCCTCGGCACGAAGTACATCGGCCAGAAGCGCTTCGGGATGCAGGGCGCGGAGTCCGCCATCCCGATCCTCGACGCAGTGATCGAAGAAGCCGCCGAGAGCGACCTCGACGGTGTGGTCATGGGGATGTCGCATCGCGGTCGGCTCAACGTTCTCGCCAACATCGTGGGCAAGAGCTACGACCAGATCTTCAAGGAGTTCGAAGGCGCGGTCGATCCTGAGTCGACGCAGGGCTCAGGTGACGTGAAGTACCACCTCGGCCAGTCGGGCAAGTTCGTGTCGCGGAGCGGCAAGGAGATCGAGGTCGAGCTCTCTGCCAACCCGAGCCATCTCGAAGCCGTCGATCCGGTCGTCGTCGGCATGGCGCGTGCGAAGCAGGACCTCATCAACGATCCGGGGTCGTACTCGGTGTTGCCGATCCTCGTGCACGGTGACGCCGCGTTCGCCGGGCAGGGCGTCGTGGCCGAGACGCTGCAGCTCGGGATGATCAAGGGCTACCGCGTCGGCGGCACCATCCATCTCGTCATCAACAACCAACTCGGGTTCACCACCCCCCCCGAGTCCGCACGCTCGTCCGAATACCCGACCGACATCGCCAAGATGGTGCAGGCGCCGATCTTCCACGTGAACGGCGACGACCCCGAGGCTTGTGTGCGCGTCGCCCGTCTCGCGTTCGTGTACCGCCAGCGGTTCGGCAAGGACGTCGTCGTCGACATGATCTGTTACCGCCGGCTCGGCCACAACGAGGGTGACGATCCGAGCTACACGCAACCGATCATGTACAAGCGCATCGATAACAAGCGTTCGGTGCGCAAGCTCTACACGGAGTCGTTGGTCAAGCGTGGTGACATCACGTTGGACGAGGCCGAGCAGGCACTCGACGATTTCCAGTCGAAGCTGCAACAGGCGCTCGATTCCACCCGCTCGCACGCGCCTGCGCCTGGTGGGAAGGCGAAACCGCCTCCCGCTCCCACCGGTTGCCTTCCTCGGGTCGAGACCGGCGTCGCCCGCGAAACGATCGACCGCATCTACGACGTGCTCTCGACTCCGCCCGACGGTTTCGAGCTGCATCCCAAGCTCGCTCGTCAGTTCGACGCGCGCACGAAGATGTTCGGCGAGGACGGTGAAGTCGATTGGGCCCTCGCCGAGGCGATGGCATTCGGTTCCTTGGTGCTGGAGGGCATCGACATCCGCGTCGCGGGACAGGACACGAGGCGCGGCACGTTCAGTCAGCGCCATGCCGTCCTCGTCGACTACCAGACCGGCTCCGAATGGGCGCCGCTCGCGCACCTCGATCCCGACCAGGCCAAGTTCTGGATCTACGACTCGCTGCTGTCCGAGTACGCCGCGGTGGGCTTCGAGTACGGCTACTCGGTGGCCAACAAGTCGGCCCTCGTGGCGTGGGAAGCGCAATTCGGCGACTTCGCGAACGGCGCGCAGATCGTGATCGACCAGTACCTCGTCGCGGCAGAGGACAAGTGGGACCAGACCTCGGGGCTCGTCATGCTGCTGCCCCACGGGTACGAAGGGCAGGGGCCAGAGCACAGCTCGGCGCGGATCGAGCGGTTCCTCACGCTCAGCGCGGAAGACAACATCCAGGTGACGAACTGCACGAGCGTGGCGCAGTACTTCCATCTGCTCCGGCGCCAGATGCATCGCGACGTGCGCAAGCCGCTGATCGAGTTCACGCCGAAGTCGTTGCTGCGGGCGAGGTCGGCGCGGTCGAAGGTCGAAGACTTGACCGAGGGTTCGTTCCGCGAGGTGCTCACGGATCCGTCGCTCGAGGCCGATGCCGCCTCCGTCAAGCGGGTCGTGGTCGCCAGTGGGAAGGTCGCCCTCGACGCGATCGCGAAGCGCGACGAGGTCGGTTCCCCGGTGGCCGTTCTGCGCGTCGAGCAGCTGTACCCCTGGCCGACCGAGTACCTCGCGGAAGCGCTGGGGCCGTACACAGGCGCGCGCGAGCTGGTGTGGCTGCAAGAGGAGCCCGAGAACATGGGCTCGTGGAACTTCGCCAAGGGCCGCCTCTACGAAACGCTCGGCGACGAGTACACCATCCGCCGGGTGAGCCGCTTCGAGGCGGGAAGCCCCGCCGCGGGCTCGCACGGTGTCCACGTCCAAGAGCAGCAACAGCTCGTGGAGGACGCCGTCGTCAACGGCCTTTGAGCTCCCACGCCCGGGCCCGTCGGTTTACGCGACTTCGACTGGTATCGAGGCGGGGGAGCGGCCGAGCACGCTGCGCCACTCGATGTGCCACGCGTCGTCGGCGGGCTCGAGCTCCGGACCGCACACGAAGCCCCGGACCGTTTCTTCCACGGTCATGCGCGCGAGTGCGGCGCCGAGGCAGTAGTGCGGTCCGGCGCCGAAGCTCAACAGCTTCGGGACCTCGGGCTCGGTGAACCGGCTCACGTCGAACGAGTCGGGGTCGTGCCAGACGGCCGCCTCACGGTTCGCCGCTGCGGTCGACAAGACCACCATTCCGCCCGCGGCAACCTCGACATCGGCGACCGAGACCGGTTCGATCGCGGTGCGAGGGATGCCGGCGACGCTCGGCTCGAAGCGGATGGACTCCGCCGTCGCGCTCGGCGCACAGGTCGGGCGCGGCGCGGACCTTGTTGGTCTCGTCGGGATATCGCAGCAGCGTCAGCACGGTGCAGCCGAGTTGGCTCGCGGTCGTGTCGTGTCCGCCGACGATCAGGTTCGCGACCATGGCCACGAGCTCGTCGTGCGTCAGGCGCTCGCCGTTCTCCTCGGCGGCCACCAGCGCGGTGATGAGATCGTCGCCCGGATCGTTTCGCCGCTTGTCCGCGAGCCTGCGCACGTAGTCCAACATGGAGACGATGGCGTCGGTCGCAGCGGCGATCTGGGTCTCGTCCATGAGAACGAACGTCGGGCTCAGCGCGTCGGCCCAGTCCGCGAAGACGGCGATGTCGCCTTCGGGCACGCCTAGCAGGCGGCACATGACACGGATGGGAATGCGGCCGAACGCGTCGACGAGATCGCCGCCCCCGGCTGCTTCGATCGTGGCCATGGCGTCCGCGACGAGCGTCCCCGTGTGGAGACGCAGACCTTCGACCGACCGGGGCGTGAAGGCGCGCGACACCAGCATCCGCAGGCGATTGTGCACGTCTCCTTCGTTGGTGAACATGAGGCCGCCGTACCAGTCGCGCAACGGGCCGTCCGTGATGCCCATGAAGTCGAAGAACGACAGACCGACGCCCGCGAGTCGGCGGTCTCTGGTGAGCCGGTCGATGTCGTCGTAGCGGAAGACGAGCGTCGCGCCGGTGACCGGGTCGACCGCGGTGGGACCTTCGGCTGCGGCCTCTCGCAGCGTGTCGTGGAGATCGTCGCCGATCATCTCGCTCAGGTCGATCATCGCCACGCTTTCGGATGAGGGTCTCAGATGAGTGTGAGTCCGCCGTCGACCGCGAGCGTCTGGCCCGTGATGTAGCTCGCGTCGTCGGACAAGAGGAACACGGTCGCCGCCGCGACCTCCCAGGCTGTGCCCTGACGGCCGAGCGGCACAGGAGTGCGGTCACGCGACGGACGCCCGGCCGAGGCGAACCGCCCGAGCGGCGTGTCGATCAGTCCGGGCGCGACGACGTTGGCGCGGATGCCTCGCCGCGCGCCTTCGAGAGCCACGTGCCGGCACAGCCCGATGAGCCCCGCCTTCGAAGCGTCGTACGCGGGCAGGCGACTTCCCGGCATGAGTCCGGCGACCGAGCTGATGAACACGATGCTGCTGCCCTCGCTGAGCACCGGCAACGCGGCCCGGGCCACGAGGAAGTGGCCGCGGAGGTTCACCGCGAAGGTCGTGTCCCAGTCGCTCGCGCTCGTGCCTTTCAGGCCGGCACCCATGCCGATGCCGGCGTTGAGGACGATGCCGTCGAGCCCTTCGTCGGCGACGGCCTCGACCATCGACGTGCACGCTTCCTCCGACGTGATGTCCGCGACGACGACGGAGCCACGGCCGCCGTCACGTTCGATCCACGCGGTCGTGTCCTCGGCCGCGGCGCGATCGCGATCTGCGCAGGCAACGATTGCGCCCTCACGTGCCGCGAGGACCGAGATGGCGCGGCCGTTCCCGACGGGCGCGTCGTCGTCATCGGACGGCTGCGTTCCGGCGCCGACCACGAGGATCCGTCGCCCTTCGAGGCGCGCGTCCGAGTTGGCGGCCGTCATCCGTCGAAGCCGGGCACGCCGGGCTCGCGCTGCACGCCGAGCGTGTTCAGCGTGTACGCGACCATGTGGTAATGGCCGACGAGCATCGGCACTTCGACGAGCTGCCGTTCGTCGTAGCGTGCCGAAAGGGCGCTCCACGTCTCGTCGCTCAACCGGTTGTCGGCGTGCAGCTCTTCGGCGGCACGCACCAGCGTCACGTCGAACGGGTCGGTCCAGCCCGCCGCGTCGGCGCCTTGCTTCACTCGTTCGATCTCGTCGTCGGTGACACCGGCACCTCGCGCGATCACGACGTGCTGCCCCCACTCGTACTCGGATCGACACAGCCATCCCGTGCGCAGGATCAGCAACTCGCGGTCACGAGCGGGCAGCTTGCCGGCGAGGAGCTTGCCGCCGAACGGCAGCCAGTGCCGAAACAGTCCGGGATGACGAACGAGCGTCGTGAAGATGTTCATCGTCTCGCCGTCCGCCATGCGGACCGAGCTCAGCAACGCTCGTTGATCGTCGCTCTGCTCGTCGGCGCTCAGTGGCGCCAACCGCGGTTCGCCAGCTGCACTCGCCATCCCGCGAACGTACTTCGATGCGTCGGAACCCGCCCTCACTCCCGTTCTGGCGTCAGATCCGGCGGTATATCGCCGCATCTGACGCCAGAACGTCGCCGATCCGAGCGAACCGCGACCGTCGAAGAGGTCATCGCACCGGAAAGCCGACCGCTTCTTCGAGCTCGGACAGCGCGGCATCGGGATCGATCACCTTGATCGTCTTCATGCCCATCTGCGCGGCGGGCTTGAGGTTGATGCCGAGGTCGTCGAGGAACACGATCTCGTCCGGCGCGACATCCAACAGCTCGCAGGTCAGCTCGTAGATGCGCGGATCCGGCTTGCGCAGCCCTGTCTTGCTCGACTCGACGATCACGTCGAACAGGCCGTCGACGACCGAGAGCATCGTCGGTTCGCCATCGCTCATCGATGCCACGTTGTTGGTGATGAGTGCCGTCTTCAATCGTTCGTGGCAGCGCTTGATGGCCTCGAGCATCTCGGGGCGGATCTCGCCGGCGAGGCACGCCATCACCTGCCGAGCGTCGATGGTCCACCCCGCGGCGTGCGCCTCGGCTTCGTAGGCGTCGCAGAACTCGTCGAAATTGATCTCGTTGCGCTCGTGGCGCGCCCACGCGTTCGTGTCGTGATCGGTCGCATTGAGGCCGCGAAGGAAGCCTTCGGGCAGCCCGAGGCCGCGCTCGTACCGCGCGAACCCGTCGAATGGACTCGAAGAGATGACGCCGCCGAAATCGAACAGTGCGGCGCGGATCGGAGACATTCGAGCATCGTAAGGCGCACTCCGGACGGGCGATGACGGACCCATACCTGCCTTCCCGTACCTTGAGTCGCCATGAGCGACCAGTCGCAAGGCGAGGGATGGTGGCAGGCGTCGGACGACAAGTGGTATCCGCCGCCGCGCCCGGATGCTTCTGCAACGACCCCGAACGAACCACCGACCGAGCCGGTGACACAACCGTTCACGTCCCCATCCGGGCCGCCACCCGGCGCGACGCAGTACGGACCGCCGCCGGGCGCGCCGATAGGCGAGCCGACGTCACCACCCGAGAAGTCCGGCATCGGACGCGGGCCGATCATCGGCATCGCGGCTGCGGTGTTGGTGATCGTCGTTGCCATCGCATTCTTCGCGACGCGCGACAACGGCACGAGCCAGAACGTGTCCGCGAACCAGACCGAGCAATCGGGTTCCGGCGATGGATCGACCGCGAGCTCGTCGAGCCACAGCACGAGCTCGTCGTCCAGCCACTCCGGCTCGAATCAGTCGAGCTCAATCGCGAGCTCGAGCGTCACGATCCCGTCCGGTTTCAAGAACCTCACCAATGAGTCCGAAGGGGTATCGATCGCGGTTCCGAACGACTTCAAGCAGATCGACTCCTCCACGTTCCTCAACAGCTCGGACGAGAGCACCTTCAGCGGCCAGAATCCCGATCTGGCGCCGTTCCTGTCGTCAGGCAACTCGTTCCTGCAAGGCAGCGTGGTCGCCGCGGCCGGCACGACGAACGGAAAGCCGACGGTGGTCGTCGTGGGGAAGAGCCCAGAGCAAATCGATCCCAACGACGCCGCGACCATCAGACAGCTCAAGAGTGAGCTGGAGAGCGATGGTGCGTCGAACATCTCCATCGCCAAGAAGAAGCTCCCAGCCGGAGACGCTCTGCGCGTCGCATTGACAGTGGATGTGAACGGCTCGAACACCACCGGCACCGTGAACGAGGTCCTCTACTTCGTGAACGTCGGCCACACGACCTGGGTGATGGTGGGTGCCTCGGTGGGTTCCGACGCGGGCGGATTGCTCGATCAGGTGGCGAAGACGCTCGCGATCGCCTCGTAGCGGTCAACCGAGGAAGTCTCGAGCAAGCGCGTCCCACAGCTCAGTCGACAGGCGTAGCGACTCAACGTCGACGCGCTCGTCGTCTCCGTGGAACATGACGCCGTAGTCCTCGAGGCTGAGCTTGGTGCTGAAGAGGCCGAACCCGTACGCGGTCGAGCCGGCGCGGCGGAAGAAACGCGCGTCCGTCGCGCCGACCGTGAGGAACGGGACAGTCGCGGATCCTTCGTAGAAGGTCTGCGTCACCCGGCTCAATGCGTCCCACAGCGGCGTCTCGACGGGCGACGCGGTCGACGGATCGTCGTGCGCGTGGAGGATGTCGACACTGTCTCGTAGATCGCCGAGTGCTTCGTCCAGCAACCGGTACACCTCGTCGATCGACTGGCCTGGCAACGTCCGCACGTCGAGCTCGAGGTCGACCTCGTCGGGAATGACGTTGATCTTGGAACCGCCGTGCACGATGGTCGGTGCCAGCGTCGTGTGGGTACATGCGTGGAACTGGCGGCCCATGCCGAGCGGAAGTGATTCGCACACCTCCACGAATCCCTCCTCGCGTAGGAGCGGTGCGGTGAGCTCATCGGGATAGCCCATCGACTCGATGAACTGCCGCCACACGTCGTGGAGGATGGTCGGGGTCCGGAACGTGGCAAGACGGCGCACGACCTCGGCCGCGGTGACCAACGCGTTGTCCGTGCGGAACGGCTGTGAAGCGTGGCCGGCGGTGCCCTTGACCCGCAAGCGGCACCAGGCCGAGCCCTTCTCGCCGACGATGACGGGCAGCTTCAAGCCGGACGGGCTCGGAATCGGGATCCCGCCCGATTCGGTGATGACGTAGTCGGCCGCGACCGCGTCG
Source organism: uncultured Acidimicrobiia bacterium (assembly GCA_963721305.1). Taxonomy (GTDB): domain Bacteria; phylum Actinomycetota; class Acidimicrobiia; order Acidimicrobiales; family JACDCH01; genus DATAES01. The sequence continues at coordinate 186,169 of CAVRIR010000005.1, read as the reverse complement.
CGTTCGTGGCTGACGAGGTGGTCGGCGCCGTGCGTGCCGAGCGCCTCCTCGTCGGCGACCGCGAGATACACGAGCGTGCCGCGAGGTCGGAAGCCCGACTGTGCGAGGTGCTTCGTCGCCACGGCCATCGACGCGGTGAGGTTCAGCATGTCGACTGCACCGCGACCCCAGACCTGCGTCGAACCGTCTGCTTCCGTGACGAGATCACCACCGAATGGGTCACGACGCCAATGATCCTCGTTGGCAGGCACGACATCGGTGTGTCCCATCAACAGCAACGTCGGTGCGCCGGCATCAGAGCCCTCGATGCGGGCAACGAGACTCGTACGCCCTTCGATCGGCTCGTACGTCTCGATGTCGAGACCACTTGCACCGAGGTACTGCGAGAGAGTGTCGACACTGCGTGCTTCGTTGCCCGAGGACGCCGTTCCGTCGTTCACACACGCGTTGCGAATCAGATGTTGCAACAGATCGGCGACCTCAGCGGTGGTGTCTTCATGCACGCGATCGAGCGTAGGTCGCGTCCGCGAATCGTGCGCGATCGCCGCGTGTTGCGCATCATCCACACACAAGCTGCAATCCTTTGCTTGACTTACGCGTGAAATGGCGTCAAACCATGTCGTTGTGGACGGCTCGAACATCGCGACGGAGGGTCGCGCCGCGCCGAGCTTGCAACAGCTCGACGGCGCGGTGCGCGCCCTGCTTGCGGAGTACAGGTACGAACACGTCACGGTCGTTGTCGATGCAACGTTCGGACATCGCATCGACGCGAAAGAGGTCCCCGCATACGAAGAAGCGGTGTTGAACGGTGAATTGGTCACTCCACCTGCAGGTGCGATCGGGCGCGGTGACGCGTTCGTCTTGCAGATCGCAGACCGCGCGGACGCAGATGTCTTCTCGAACGACTCGTTCCAGGAGTTCCACGGCAGCTATCCGTGGTTGTTCGACGAGGGACGGCTCATCGGCGGTAAACCCGTCGCCAACGTGGGATGGGTGTTCGTCCTGCGTGCGCCGGTGCGAGGGCCGGCGAGTCGTCGCTCGATGCGTGACGCCCGGAAGACGACGAAGAAGGCGTCCGCGACCCCGCTCAACCCGATGAAGTCGCCGCGCGTCGAAGGCCACGAAGGCGACCAAGAAGGTGACGCCGGCCGCCGAGCGCACACCGCCACCGTCGAAGGCGCCCGCGAAGGCAGTGCCGAAGGCCGCGCCAAAGACTGCTGCGACTCCGGTACGGCCGCCGGGGAGGTCGGCGAAGAAGGCTTCGTTGGCGGCTGCGGCACCTGTCGAAGAAGAAGCGACGACGTCGTCGCGACCGCGCCGTCGTCGTTCAGGTGGCCGTCACGAACCGATCAACGATCAGCTCGTCTACCTCACGTTCGTGGTCGATCATCCGCTCGGTTCGGTCGTCGAGGGAACCGTTGATCGCTTCTCGTCGCATGGCGCGTACGTTCACGCCAGCGACGCGCAGTGCTACGTCCCCTTGCGCGAGCTGGGGGATCCACCACCGCGCAGTGCGCGGGAGGTACTGAATCTCGGCGAGACCCGTCCGTTCGTCGTGCACCGCTTCGATCCTGTTCGTCGAGGGATCGATGTGTTGCCGGTGACAGGAAGTGTCGCCACGGCCGAAAGCGGCAGTGATGTCGCTGAGGCGGTCGCTGTTGAAGCGACCGGTAGTACCAACCAAACACCATACGCCGAGGAGGCGCACGTGTCCCCTGCAGCCAAGAAGGCTCCGGCCAAAAGACGGGCCGCTGCCAAGAAGGCTCCGGCCAGGAAGAAGGCTGCCGCCAAGCGGGCTCCGGCTCGTAAGAAGAAGGCAGCTGTACGCAAGACAACCGCCCGCAAGAGCACTGCTCGCAAGAGCACGGCCAAGAAGGCGACAAGGAAGAAGGCGACCCGTAAGAAGGTCGCAGCCAAGCGGACGACTGCTCGCAAGAGCACCGCGAAGAAGGCGACCCGCAAGAAGGCTCCGGCCCGGAAGAAGAAGGCTCCGGCCCGCAAGCGCGCTGCGAAGCGGACCACGGCCCGCAAGCGCTGACGGACCTTCGGGTGCCCCGTCTCATCCGGGTTCGGCCGGCGCATCGCCGGTCCGGGCCCGGAGACGGGCGACCACGCGCTCGAAGAACTCGCGAGGTTGTACGCCAGGCACGACGAAGGAATCGCCGAACAGCCACGCTGGGGTAGCCGCGATGCCGTGCTCCCTGGCTTCTTGGATGGACGCCGTCACCGCCCCACGGCCGTCGCCTCGAGTGACGGCTGAGCTCACCTCGGCGGCCGGTGCTCCTGCTCGCTCGACGAGCACGTCGAGCATGTCGACGTCTCCGATGTCGTCGCCCGTGACGAAGTGGGCGTCGAACAGGGCGGCGTCGAGGGCCGCGAAGTTTGCCGGCCAATCGCGACGGACGACTTCGGCTGTTTCGAGCGCGCGCCGACTGTTCGGCACGTGCGTCGGAGGCCGGAAGGGCATGCCGGCCGCGTCGCATTCGCGTCCGATCAATTCGTGGACGGAAGCCAGCCGTCCGTCGGAACGCACGCGCCGCCCCTCGGGCGGCAGCTCGGGATGGAGCTCGAACGGCAGCGGCGTCACCTCGGCGCCGAGCGACACCAGCAAGTCGGTGCGGTCGCGGCCGAGGTAGCACCACGGGCAGATGTAGTCGGACCACAGCTGGACCTGCATGCGGACGACCACCCTAGGGTGGGCGCCCGTGAGAGTGGCCACCTGGAACGTCAACTCGTTGAAGGCGCGCCTGCCCCGGGTCGAGGCCTGGCTGGCCGAGTGCGAGCCCGACATCCTGTGCATGCAAGAGACGAAGCTGGCCGACTCCGCCTTCCCTTCCCTCACGTTCTCCGCGCTCGGTTACGAGTCGATCCACCACGGTGAAGGCCGCTGGAACGGCGTCGGCATCCTGAGCAGGGTCGGACTCGAATCGCCGTCGGTCGGCTTCGGGCCCGACGACGAGATCATGGGAGACGAGGCGCGCATCGTGTCGGCCACCTGCGGTGGCATACGGATTTCGAGCGTGTACGTGCCCAACGGTCGGTCGCTCGACCACGAGCAGTACCAGTTCAAGTTGGAGTGGCTCGGCCGCTTGCGGTCACATCTGGAGTCGGTGTGCGATGCGAACGCGAACGTCATCGTGTGCGGCGACTTCAACATCGCACCGGACGATCGCGACGTGTGGGATCCGAAGGCGGTGCACGGCGCGACGCATGTCAGCGAGCCGGAGCGCGCCGCCCTCGCCGACCTCGAGAGCTGGGGGCTGGTTGACGTGTTCCGTCGCCACTACGACATCGGCAGCCTGTACTCGTGGTGGGACTACCGTGCCGGCAACTTCCACAAGCACCTCGGCATGCGCATCGACTTGATGCTGGCTACGAAGCCGCTCGCAGAGCGATCGCAGTGGGCATTGATCGATCGCAACGCGCGCAAGGGACAGTCGCCGTCCGACCACGCGCCGCTGACCATCGATTTCGACCTCGTCGCGGACGGATCATGAGCGAGGTCGCGACGGACGCGGAGCCGCCCGAACGGCGCGCCGAGGTACGGCGTCTGGCCGACGCATTGCGGCTGGTCATCGAACGGTTCGTCGCGACGACCGCACCGCTCGAGGTCTTCCACGGTGTCGCCGACGAGCTCGAAGTGATAGCGGCGCGCCTCGGCGAGTACCCGCAGGAGCATCTCTTCCTCGGTTTCGCCGAGGCGGCAAACGCCGGTGACTCCGAAGGGTCGTTCGACAACAGCCCGCTCATGGGTCTGTCGAACCCGCTCGCGCCGCCGCTGCGTCTCGAGGTGCAAGCCGACAAGGTCGTGGGCACGGTGGTGTGCGGCTCGGCGTACGAAGGGCCGCCGGGCCATGTGCACGGTGGTTACGTGGCGGCGATGTTCGACGAGCTGCTCGGGCTGACGCAGTCGCTGTCCGGGAAGCACGGCATGACCGGCCGGCTCACCGTGCACTACCGGAGCCCGACGCCCTTGCACACCGAGTTGCGGATGGAGGGCACGCTCGACCGCTCGTCAGGCCGCAAGATCCTGTGCTCGGGACGGATGTACGCGGGTCGCGTGCTGTGTGCCGAAGCCGAGGGTCTGTTCATCACCGTCGACTTCGAGAAGCTCCGAGGCATGATCGCCGAGCGCGACGCGGCGATCGGCCGCGCCGGCTCGTGATCGCACGTGCGGCCCAGGCGACGCCGGAGACGAGAGACGATCCGGCGTCGCCCGACAGCAGCCGAGGTCAGCCGACGCGTCCGCGGAGCTTGTCGAGTCCGCCTCCGAGCGCGGTGCGTAGCTCGGGCCGGGGCAGGCCGAGCTCGTGTTGGATGGCGCGCATCGAGCGCGGCGGGAGACCGTCGAGCCCGTAGCGCGCGGTGATCACCTGTCGCTCGACGGTGTCGAGATCGTCGAACAAGTGCGGCCGTGCCGCGTGCAGGCTCACCAGGTCGTCGTCGGGATCCGCTTCGACGTCGACCGGCTCTTCGATCAGATCAACGTCTGCGTCCAGGTCGGGATAGGGCCAGCCTTCGTCGCTCGGCCAGGAATCGTCGGTGATCCAAGACAGTGAGCCAGCCATGTGCCCGTTGTCGCGCCCGGCACGGTCGTCGTCAACCGCCGTGTTGCGCGACCCATTGCTCGACCAGCGGAGCTTCCGCGTGGAGGTGCGCCTGCAGTCCGTCCACGATCGCCTGCTCGACCCGACGGCCGACGATCGGCATGCGGATCGTCAGTTCGCCGGTGCTGTGCCGGGAGGTGCCGGTTCCGTCATCGGATGCGTCGAACCGGTAGCTACCGGAGGCGCGGAACCGGTCCGCGTAATTGTCGGGGTCCATACGGAACGTGACCTCGCGGCGGCGCAGGTCGTGCGTGGAGACCTCGACCCAGCTGAGCTTGCGCTCGTCGACGATCGCGCGCACGGCGGGGGAGAGCTCGCGGATGAGCCGGTAGCGGATGCGCAGCTTCACCTGCTCGCCGTCGGACTCGTGCGACAGGACTTCGGGCCGGTCCAGTTCGGGAAGCCCGATGAGGGTGTCGTAGAACGCCGGATCGGCATAGGCGGCCGCCACTGCATCGGGCGCCGCGGCGATGCGCTGCTCGAGCTCGAATTGCATCGGTGCTCAACCTCCTCGATGGCGGCCGACGATCTCGAGCACCTCACCGGCGAACCTCTCGCTCTTCACCGGACCGATGCCGGGCACGGTGCGAAGGGATGCCGGATCGTTCGGTCGCCGCGTCGCCACGGCGATCAGCGTCTTGTCGTCGAAGATGACATAGGCGGGTACACCGGCCGCTTTGGCGCGCTGCGTGCGCCAGAGACGCAGCTCGTCGAACAACTGCTTGTCGGCCGGCGCGAGATCGGCCTTGTCGCCGCGGGTCTTCGGACCGCGGGTGCCGCGGGCGGCGTGCATGGTGTCGCGCAGCGCCGGAAGCTTGCCCGCGGCGTCTGCCGGGGCGACGCCGGCGGCGAGTGCATCGAGCAGCGGTTCGAGATCGCCGAGATACGGCGACGGTCGTCGCCGCATCACCTTGGCGCCGAAGGTGCGCTCGGCCGCCCACGTCATGCGCAGCTCACGCTCGGCGCGCGTCACGGCGACGTAGAAGAGCCGGCGTTCTTCTGCGGCAGCCTCGTCCGTGCGGGCGTGGCCGATCGGCACGAGCCCGTCCTCGACGCCGGCGAGGTGCACGATCGGCCATTCGAGGCCCTTTGCCGCGTGGAAGGTGGCGAGATCGACCGCGTCGCTGACCGTCCCGGCGTCATCACGTCCCACGGTCGTCGCGAGCCACGCGGCGAAGCCGGCGACGTCGGGCGCGCGGTCGCCGCCGCTGAACTCGGAACCGAGGCGTAGCAGCTCGTCGAGGTTGCGCCGTCGCTCGAGCTCCGCGTCGGACGCGGCCGCGTCGTCGTCGGTCGCCGACACCCTTGCTTCGAGGGCCGCGAGTTGTTCGGACAGTGGGACCCTGCTGTGTTGCATCGCTCGCAACGCCTCGCGGACCTCGGGCACGTCGAGGAACGGCAACTGCCCGCGCACCCGCACGGGAACACCAACCGCGCGGCAGGCCCCGGCGATCAACACGGTCTGCGCGTTCGTCCGCGTGAGCACGGCTTGGTGCGACCACGTGACGCCCGGCCGGTGACGGTCGAGCAACGCCCTGGCGATGCCGCGTGCTTCGCTGCGGTCGTCGGCCATCGCGCGGATCACGGGCACCGGGCCCTCAGGCCGGGTCGCGATCAGTCGCAACCCGGCGACCGCACCGGCGTCGAGCAAACAGTTGGCCGTGGCGATCACCTGCGGCGACGACCGGTAGTTGCGCTCGAGCGCGACGGTCACCGTGCCAGGGATGTGCTTGCCGAGCTCGCGCAGCAACTTCGCGTCGGCGCCGTTCCATGAATAGATCGCCTGATGAGGATCGCCGACGACACACAGATCAGGGCGGTCGCCCCGCCACGCGCCGAGCAGCCTGAACTGCAGGGGGTTGACGTCCTGGAACTCGTCGACGAACAGGTGCCGGTACCGCCAGCGCTGCGCGCTCGCGAAGTCGGTGTCGCTCTCCATCGCTCGCACGGACAGCCACAGCAGATCGTCGAAGTCGACCTGGCGCTGCTGGCGCTTCTCGTCCTCGTAGCGCCGGTAGACCTCGGCCATCCTCGCGGGATCCATGGGTGGCCGCCGTCCTGCTTGCAGTGCGGCAGCCGCGTAGCCGTCGGGCGACACCATGCGGGCCTTCGCCCACTCGATCTCGCCGGCGACGTCGACCGCTTGCACCGGCTGGTTGCGCCCGAGCAGCCGAGCGAGGACCCGGACCTTCCGATCGAGCAGCGCGGGTGCGGGCGTGCCGCGGTCGGCCCACCAACCGCGGAGCTGCGCGTACGCGACCGCATGAAACGTGCCGGCCGAGACGTGATCGCGCAGACCGAGGTGACGCAACCGATTGCCCAGTTCACCTGCCGCTTTGCGGGTGAACGTCAGCGCGAGGACATGTCGGGGATCGGCCGACCCCGTCATGCACCGGTAGGCGATGCGTCTCGTGAGCACACGCGTCTTGCCGGACCCGGCGCCGGCGATGATCGCCAGGGGTGCAGCATCGGTCGTGACCGCCTCGCGCTGCTGGTCGTTCAGGCCCTCGAGCAGGGCGCCGCTCTCCATCGGTCCGACCCTAACGAAGGCCTGCGACAGTGGAGGTGTGATCGACGTGCCGCTCGACCGGTTCGAACAACTCGTGAGCGATGCCCTCGACGGCATCCCCGAGGAGCTCGGGCGCATCATCGACAACGTCGCGGTGTTCGTCCGGGAGGGCGAAGAGAACCTCAACCTGCTCGGGCTCTACCAGGGCATCCCCCTGACCAAGCGTGAGCACTACGGGCTCGGCGGCGGCATGCCAGACCGCATCACGATCTTCCGCCAGCCCATCCTCCTCCGCTGCACGACCGAGGCCGACGTCGTCGGCATGATCCGCGTCACTGTCGTCCACGAGGTCGGCCATCACTTCGGCATCGACGACCGCCGCCTCCAAGAGCTCGGCTACGGGTGAGGCTGGGGGTAACTTGCGCGGGTGCCGTTCCCGACGAAGCTCCTGAACGACAACGAGCAGATCATCCTCGACCTCCGTCCGCACTGGTGGTACATGGCGAAGTCGACGGCGGCACTGCTCGCGGTGATCATCGTCGGCATCCTCGTCTGGGAGGAGGATCTCCCCGAGGCGGTCAACCTCTTCATCGCCGCGGTGATCGTGTTCTGCCTCGGTTGGTTCGGCATCCGGTACCTCAAGTGGGTCTCGACCAACTTCGTCGTCACGACGGACCGTGTGGTCCATCGGTACGGGGTGCTGTCGAAGCACGGCGTCGAGATACCCCTCGAGCGGATCAACACCGTCTTCTTCCACCAGTCCTTCTTCGAGCGGCTGCTCGGGCAGGGCGATCTCGGCATCGAGTCGGCGGGCGAGCGCGGCACGGAGACGTTCGAGAACGTGCGCAAGCCGGCACTGGTCCAGAACGAGATCTACCGGCAGATGGAAGCGAACGCGACTCGCGTCCATGGCGCGCGCTCGTACCAGGCCGTGCCCGCGCAGCCGGGTCCCGACGCCTCTTCGATCCCCGCGCAGCTCAGTCAGCTCGACGATCTCCGCAAGCGGGGCGTGATCACCGAAGCCGAGTTCGCGGCGAAGAAGGCAGAGCTGCTGAACCGGATGTGAAGGTCGTCAGCCTGGTCCCGTCCGTGACCGAGACGCTGCTGGCCTGGGGGATCAGGCCGCTCGCGGTGACGCGGTTCTGTGAGCAACCGGACCTGCCACACGTCGGGGGAACGAAGGATCCGGACGTCGGTGCCATCGCCGCGCTGCATCCCGACCTCGTCGTGCTGTGCGACGAGGAGAACCGCCGTGAGGATGCGGACGCGTTGGCTGCTGCGCACGTACCGATCCACGTCATGACCGTCGAGTCGGTCGCCGCGGTCGGGCCCGAGCTCGAACGACTGGCCCGTGCCGTTCACGTCGGGATCGACGCCACCGCTCCGACGGCTCCGACCGCTCCGACCGCTCCGACCGCTCCGACCGCTCCGTCACAGAGCGCGCCGCCCGTGCCCGTGTTCCGGCAGCACGCCTTCGTACCGATCTGGCGCCGTCCATGGATGACCATGAACGCATCGACGTACGGGTCGTCGTTGCTCGCGTCGATAGGGGTCGGCAACGTCTTCGCCGACGCGACCGAGCGATACCCGGAGGTCACGCTCGACGACGTGAAGGAGCGGGCACCCGACGTCGTCCTCGCGCCGAGCGAGCCGTACCCGTTCGGTGAGCGCCACCGAGACGAGCTCGAGGCCATCGCGCCGGTGGTGTTGGTCGACGGACAAGACCTGTTCTGGTGGGGCGTCCGTACGCCTGCGGCGCGGAAGCGGTTGCTACAGCAACTCGACGGACGCGCCGGCTGACGGCCGTACCGTCCATCCTTCGTCGAGCACGCCAGGGTCGGCCAGCGCGACCACGCAGCCGCCCCAGCCGCCACCGGTCAGGCGGGCGCCGTACACACCAGGCGTCGCGACGAGGCGGTTCACCAACGCATCGAGGGCGGCCGTCGTGACCTCCTGGTTGTCGCGCAGGCTCGCATGGGACTCGGTCATCAACGCGCCCGCGCCGGCGACGTCGCCTGCTCGCAACGCGTCGACGTACGCCCTCACGCGTGCGATCTCCGTGACGACATGGCGAGCGCGATTGCGGACGTCGTGATCGTCGATCGTCTCGACGTCGTCGAGCGACGCGGCAGGTAGCGGGCCGATCAGCTCTGCGGCGCGTTCCACGTCCGCGCGTCGGGACGCGTAGCCGACTCCCGAGAGCTCGCGGCGCTCACCGGAGTCGACGACGACGACGGCAACATCGTCGGGGACCGGAACCGGTGTGACGTCGAGCGTCGCACAGTCCATCAAGAGCGCGTGGCCTTCAACGCCCATCAACGAGGTGAGTTGATCCATGATCCCGCAGGGCACGCCTGCAGCGCGGTTCTCTGCTCGCTGACACGCGAGCGCCAGTTGCTTGCGGTCGACGCGATCGTCACCGACGAGCGCGAGCGCAACGGCGACCTCGAGCGCCGCGCTGGATGACAGGCCCGTCCCGATCGGGATCGTCGTGCCCACCTCACCGATGAACCCGGTGGACGGATGCAACTCCGCAACGATCCCAGCCACATAACGGGCCCACCGCGGCTCGAGCGCCGCCGCATCGGCCACCTCGAGCGGAACCTCCGCCGGATCCTCCTCGTCGCGCGACACCAACACGACCCGGTCGTGCCCGCGCTCACCGACGATCGTCGTCGCGAGATCGATCGCCATCGGAACGACCGGTCCTCCTGCGTAGTCGGTATGGCCTCCAATGAGGTTCACGCGTCCCAGGCGCGCGAACGACGAGCGATTCGCTCACTGTCCCCCGGGGGCTGCGCCCCCGCACCCCATCGGCGTTCGGCTCCCTGGCGGTCGCTCGACCGCCATGAGCTCGCTCCGCTCGCTCACTGTCCCCCGGGGGCTGCGCCCCCGCACCCCATCGGCGTTCGGCTCCCTGGCGGTCGCTCGACCGCCATGAGCTCGCTCCGCTCGCTCACAGCTCGACGGCGCGCAGGGCCGCAGCCGCGGCCTCGGACTCGACCGGGTTCACGTACAGGCCGCTGCCGAGCTCGCCGGCGGCGACATAGCGCAGCACGCCCGGGCCGCGTTCCGGGACGGCGATCTCGAGATGGACGTGGGCCGCAGGCCACGAACCGTCGTCGAACGGGCGCTGGTGGAACCACATCATGTATGGCACCTGTCGTTGCCACATGCCGTCGAGCCGCGCGAGCACCTCGACGAGCACCGAAGCCAGGCCTCGGCGCGACGCCGAAGTCAGCGACGGCAGATCCGGCTCGTGCGCGACCGGCGCGACGACGATGCCGTACGGATACATCGACGCCCATGGGACCCAGGCGCGCCAGCCGCCGGCCTCGGCGACGAGCCGGTCACCGGGGTCCTCGGCGCACAGCGGGCAGCCGGCAGTCTCGGCCCGCGCCAGCTCCGCCAGCGGATTCGGCGGAACCGCGTCGTACGCATAGATCTGGCCGTGCGGATGGGGGATCGTCGCACCGACAGCAGGGCCGCGGTTCTCGAACACGAGCACGTACGCGATGTCGGCCCGCCCGCCGAGCGCGGCGCTTCGCTCTGCCCACAGGTCGACCACCTTGACCGCGTGCTCGACGCCGGGCGACCAGAAGGTCGCGGCATGATCCGCCGTGTACAGCACGACCTCGCATCGGTCGTCCGGGAACGTCGGCCATCGGTTGACGAAGGCTCGGACGTCGTACGGCTCGGGTGACTCGAGTCCGCCGACGCAGAACGGGCAGTCATCACGCGGCAGGTTCGGCCGGCTCTGTCGCGCCGCGGCGACCGCGACCGTCGCGCCGGTCGAGCGCGTCGCCGCGGATGTCGGTCGTCACTTCGACAGGATCAGGGGCGCGAGCCGTTCGAGATCGTCGGTCATCCACGGTGCGCGCATCGCGATGTTGATCTGGTCCGCGCCCGCCTCGGCGTAGCGGCCGATCTTGTCGACGACTTCGTCGTCCGAGCCGGTGAGGACGCCGGGGCGGATCCCTTCGGCGAGCGCGCCGAACTGCTTGCGCAGGCTGTCGTCGGTGTAGGCGAGGCCGACGTTGACCGCGCACATGATCGTGGACGGATCACGATCGACCGCATCGCAGTGCTGGTGCAGCACCGACCGCTTGCGGCCGAAGTCGTCGGGCGAGATGAACGGCACGTTCCAGCCGTCGGCGTAGCGCGCCGCGATGCGCAACGTTCGCTTCTCGCCACCGCCGCCCACCCAGATCGGCAGCTCGGGTTGGACGGGCTTCGGTTCGCAGCGCGCTTCCGTGAGTGTGAAGTGCTCGCCCTTGAAGTCGGAAACCTCTTCGCGCAGCAAGGACCGCACGCACTGCACCGACTCCTCGAGGATGTCGAGCCGCTCTCGCGTCGAGGGGAACGGGATGCCGTACGCCTCGTACTCGTTGAAGGCCCATCCCGCTCCGAGGCCGAAGTCCGTGCGGCCGCCGCTCAGGTGGTCGATCGTCGCCATCGCGTTGGCCAGCACCGCGGGATGCCGGTAGCCCGCGCAGTACACGAGCGAACCGCACCGCACGCGGGTCGTGTCACAGGCGAGCGCGGCGTGCGCGGCAACCGCCTCGAGGCACTGATAGCCGTTGAAGTCAGCGGAGTAGAAGTGGTCCCAGATCGAGATCCAGTCGAAGCCGAGCGCCTCGATGCGCGACCACAGCGATCGCAGCTCGTCGATGGTGGTGTTCTGGAGACCGGTGTGGACGCCGTATCGCAGGGCCATGCCTCGCGGACGTTAGTCGGCAGGTGCGGCCTGGAGCTCTGGCTCGGCCATCTCACGAGCCACCGGAACGGCGAGCTCAGGGAGCGCCAGGATCCGCAGGTCGATCATGGCGTGCACGACGATCGCCGGCAGCAGGCTGCCGGTCGTCAACGTCAGTGACGCGAACGCCGCGCCGGCGAGTCCCGTCAGCACGACCCCGCGCGGACCTTGGTAGAGGTGCGCGAACCCGAACGCGACGGACGTGATGACGATCAACCAGCCGTCGCTGACGCCGGGCCACAGGAACCGCACGTAGGCGAAACCGAACCCGCGGAACAGGATCTCTTCGCAGACCCCTGCGGTGACGGCGAGCACGGCGAAGGTGAGCCGCTCGTCGGTGGTGCGCGGCAGCAGCGCAGTGAAGCCCTTCGCCTGCCGTCGCAGCAGGTCGAGGAACCGCGGCCGGCGCATGAACATCGTGGTGATGAAGAGCAGCACCACCGCCTCGCCGATCACCACTTCGGTGTACCCCGTGTCCTTCGTCGAGTGCAGGCCGATCGACGCCGCAGTGTGTCCGGCGAGCACGCCGATGACGGCGACGAGCAACACGGCGAGCCACTCGCCGGCGATGCCGCGGCGGTAGTGACGCAGGCGCGCGTCGGGATCCGTCTCGACGCGTGCGACCAGGGCCCGGTAGCGGCGGCGCCCGGCGAACGGCTGGACGAAGACGGTCGCGGCAGCAAGGACCGTCGCCAGCCCGGCGGCGAGCACCTCCATGGGTCCAACGGTATCGAAGGGTGCGAGTCTTGACCGTTCGGTCAAGCCGAGGCGAGGATGCCGGGCATGCCGATCGCCCCTTCCAACGGGATCGAGATCTACTACGAGACCTTCGGTGACGCCGAGGACGAGCCGTTGCTGCTCGTCAACGGTCTCGGCTCGCAGTGCATCTCGTACGACCCCGACTTCTGCAACGCGTTCGTCGATCGAGGCTTCTTCGTGACCCGCTTCGACAACCGTGATGTCGGGTTGTCGACCAAGATCGACACGCCCCAACTCGACTTCGCACCGCTGCTCGCGAAGGCGATGAGCGGCGAGCCGGTGGAAGCGCCGTACGTGCTCTCCGACATGGCCGCGGACGCCGTCGGATTGCTCGACCATCTCGGCATCGACAGCGCCCACATCGTCGGCATGTCGATGGGTGGGATGATCGTTCAGACGATCGCCATCGAGTACCCCGAACGCGTCCGCACGATGACGAGCATCATGTCGATGACCGGCGATCGTGACACTGCCACCCCGACGCCAGAGGCCGCGGCGGTGCTGCTGGCGCCGCCGGCCACGAACCGGGACGAGTACATCGCCAACTACCTCGAGCAGTGGAAGGTGCTCGCGGGGCCCGTCTACTTCGACGAGGAGCGCTTCCGGCCGCGTGGCGAAGCCGCGTACGACCGTTGCTACTTCCCGGTGGGGACGGGACGGCAGCTGCTCGGGATCATGGCCTCGGGCTCACGGAGCGATCGGCTGCGCGAGCTCGACATGCCCACGCTCGTCATCCACGGGCGGATCGATCCGCTCGTGCCCCTGCCGGGCGGTGAGCGCACCGCAGAGGTGATCCCCGGCGCCACGTTGCTCGTGTTCGACGACATGGGACACGATCTGCCGCCGGCGCTGTGGCCGCAGTACGTCGAAGCCATCACCATGCACGCGGGTTCCGCGAGCGCCGAAAGGACGATCCATCAATGACCGTGTCAGGCCCCTTGTCGGGCATGAAGATCATCGAGGTCGCAGGCATCGGACCGGGTCCGTTCTGCGCGTTCATGCTGGCCGACATGGGTGCAGACATCATCAAGCTCGATCGCGCCGATCGTGTGCACGGTGGCGATCCCGAGACGCCGCCGGCGGACGTGCTGCAGCGCGGGCGGCGCTCGATCGGCGTCGATCTGAAGAGCCCCGCAGGCGTCGAGCTCGTCCTGCGCCTCGTCGAGCAGGCGGACGCGCTGTTCGAGCCCTTCCGTCCGGGCGTGGCCGAGCGACTCGGCATCGGGCCCGACGACTGCCTGGCCCGCAACCCGAAGCTCGTCTACGGGCGGATGACCGGCTGGGGCCAGGACGGTCCGTACGCGCACACGGCCGGACATGACATCAACTACATCGCGCTCGGCGGGCGCGCTCGAGCCCATCGGTCGCAGGGGCGAAGGCCCGCTTCCTCCGCTGAACCTCGTGGGCGACTTCGGCGGCGGCGGCATGCTGCTCGCGTACGGGCTCGTGTGCGGTCTGCTCGAAGCGCAGCGCTCCGGCAAGGGTCAGGTCGTCGATGCCGCGATGGTCGACGGTGCCGCCTGCTTGATGATGATGTTCCACGCGTTCCGCGCCATGGGCATCTGGGAGGACCAGCGGGGCTCGAACCTGCTCGACACCGGCGCGTACTTCTACGACGTGTACGAGACCGCGGACGGCAAGTACGTGTCGATCGGTTCGCTCGAGGCGCAGTTCTACGCGGAGCTGCTCCGGCTCACCGGTCTCGAGGGCGATCCGGATGTCCCGTGGCAGCACGACAAGGCCGAGTGGCCGCGCATGAAGGAGCGCATGCGCGACGTCTTCAAGACGAAGACGCGCGACGAGTGGTGCGGGATCATGGAAGGCACCGACGTGTGCTTCGCGCCCGTCTTGTCGCTCGCCGAGGCGCCGAACCATCCGCACAACGTGCATCGCAAGACGTTTCTCGAGCTCGAAGGCATCGTGCAGCCCGCGCCCGCGCCGCGGTTCAGTCGCACGCCCGGCGACGTGCAGCGTCCTCCCGCACATGCCGGTCAGCACACCGACGAGATCCTCGGTGAATGGCTCGACGCCGACGGCGACGAGATCGCCAAGCTCCGCGCCGACGGAGCCGTGTCGTAGCTGTCGCCTCTCCGTTCTGGCGTCGGACGCGGCGGATATCCGCCGGATCTGACGCCAGAACGCGTGCGGCGGACCGATTTCGGATCCTCGCGCGTTAGCTTGCCGTCCCGATGGCGACAATGGTCTGTTTTCACGCCCACCCGGACGACGAATGCATCATCACCGGCGGCGTGATGGCGAAAGCGGCGTCGGAAGGGCATCGCGTCGTTCTCGTGGTCGCGACGAAGGGCGAGAACGGCGAGGTTCCCGAAGGCTTCCTCGATCCGGACGAGACGCTCGCCGATCGGCGGGTGGACGAGACACAAGGATCGGCCGAAGCGCTCGGCGTGCAGCGAGTCGAGTTCCTCGGGTTCGTCGACTCCGGGATGATGGGCACGCCCGAGAACGACGTGCCCGGGTCGTTCTGGACGGCTGACCTCGACGACGCGGCGCAGCGGCTGGCCGCGATCCTCGACGACGAGGGCGCCGACGTCCTCACCGTCTACGACGACAACGGCGGCTACGGGCACCCCGACCACATCCAGGTCCATCGGGTGGGCTACCGGGCCGCGGAAGTCGCGTCGAAGTCGCCCCGTGTGTACGAGGCCACCATCAACCGGGACCATCTGATCCGAGGGATGCGCGAGCAGCGCGAGCTCGATCCGCCCGCGGCCGTGGACATGCCCGATTTCGAGAGCGACGAGAACTTCGGCAAGCCCGACACTGTGATCACCGCTGCCGTCGACGTGACCGACTTCCTCGACCACAAGCGCCGCGCCATGAAGGCGCACCCGAGCCAGATCTCCGACCAGTCGTTCTTCCTGCAGATGCCCGAGGAGCGGTTCGCCTACGGGTTCGGCACCGAGTGGTTCATCCGCCGCGGCCAAGGCCCCGGCATCACCGAGACCGACCTTCTGTGACCCACGCCAAGCGAATGTTGGATGGAAACGGGCGCTATAGCGCCCGTTTCTCCCCGGAGTTCGGAGCGGTGTGATGCCTCCGACGTGGACGCACACCGGTCTCGCGCAGCAGTTGGTGTTCGGTGCCGGGCGGGTGTCGCGATGTCAACGGGTTGCTGCGGACGCTCGGCGCGCGGCGAGTGCTGCTCGTCACGACAGAGCGACGCAACGCGAGCGACGACGGAGGGCGCGTGCGATCGGCGCTCGGCACGGCGCTCGCGTCGACGTTCGCGGAGGTCGAATCGCACGTCCCGGTGCCGCTCGTGCAGAAGGCCGTGCAACAAGCGCGGCGCGATGGCGTCGACGCGGTCGTGTCGTTCGGCGGGGGATCGTGCGCCGACTTGGGTAAAGCGGTGTGTTACTTCACCGAGCAGGAAGCGGGCACGCCGGGCGCGTCCTACGCGGACCGTCCCGCGCTCCCGCACGTCACCATCACCACGACGTACTCCGGAGCCGAGCTCACCGGCTTCTTCGGCATGACCGATCTGGCCGCGCGTCAGAAGACCGGTGCAGGCGGACCGACCATCACGCCGATCGCGGCGATCTACGACCCCGAGCTGACGTTGTCGACCCCGCCGCGCGTGAGCGCGGAGACCGGGATGAACGCGCTCGCGCACTGCGTCGAGGTCGTGTACTCACCGCATCGGACGCCCGAAGCCGAGGCGATCGGCCTCGCCGGCGCGCGGCGGATCGTGAACGCACTACCGCTCGTCGTCGACGATCCGGGCGACGTCGACGTGCGCGCGTCGATGCTCGAGGGCTCGGCGCTCGCCGGCCGCTGTCTGCAGAACGGCACGATGGGAGTGCACCACGGCCTGTCACAGCTCGTCGGCGGTCGGACCGGCATCCCGCACGGCCTTGCCAACGCGGTGATCCTCCCGCACGCGCTGAGGTACAACGCCGACGTCGCGCCGGACGAGGTCCGCCGCCTCGGTGAGGCGATCGGGTCGCCGGACGATCCCGCCGGCGCCATCACGGCGCTGATCGAGCGGCTCGGGCTGCCGACGCAGTTGGCGGATTGCGGGGTCACACTCGAGGACCTCGACGCGGTGTCCAGGCTCTCGCAGGGCAACCGCAACGTGCAGCTCAACATCCGCCCCGTCTCGGAAGACGATGCTCGTTCCATCCTCGCCGCGGCCTATTAGCCTGCATGAGATGAGCGACACGCCAGATCCCCGCTGGCGAGGCGTCAATCACCTCGCGCTGATCACGAACGACATGGACGCAACCGTCCGCTTCTATCACGGCGTGCTCGGCGCCCGTCTCGTGACGCACCTCGGCAACGAGCACTTCCGCCACTACTTCTTCGAGATCGGTCCCGAGCAGACGGTGGCGTTCTTCGAGTACAAGAACCACAAGGTCAAGGCCTTCGCGAAGCCGGCCGGCGTGCCGGATCCACGGGCGATCCAGTTCGACCATCTCTCGCTGAACGTCGCCGACGAGCACGCGCTCGAAGAGCTGCAGGCGCGGCTGAAAGAGCACGGCTGCGAAGTCACCGACGTCATCGATCACGACTTCGTCCGCTCGATCTACTTCACGGACAACAACGGCATCGCGCTCGAGGCGTCGTGGTGGGTCACCGACGCGACGGGACGCGAGGCGGACTTCGGTGACGACCAGCTGTTCGCCGACGCGGATCCTGTGCCCGCGGTGGCCGAGATCGCGACCGGGGGCCTGGTGACCACCGGCCGGCCGACGACGCTGGTGCAAGAGCCCACCGACATCCCCGATCCGGCCTGACGGGCATGGCTCAAGTCATCAAGATCAACGCGATCACGGTCCCGAAGGACAGCGGCGACGAGCTCGCGAAGCGGTTCGCAGCGCGCGCCGGCGCGGTGGACAACCAGGACGGCTTCGAGGGCTTCGAGCTGTTGCAGCCGACGGACGATCGCGACGTCTGGCTCGTCGTGACCCGCTGGCGCGACGAGGAGTCCTTCCAGGCGTGGGTCAACAGCCCCGCGTTCGGGCACGGCCACCAGGGCACCGATCGCCCTGCGCCGCATGGCGGTCCGGTCTCGATCGGCAGCGAGCTGTGGTCGTACATCGTGGCGGGTGGCTCCAAGGCCTGAACAACCCCCGTCGGTCATGAGCCTGCGATCGCGGGTCAGGAACCAACTGCGACACCATCCCGTCGTCAGCACCCGGCTCGCAGACATCGTCGATCGAACCGGCGCATCGACGACGGCGCGCCGCCTGATCGCCGCGGCGGACATCGTCACGATCACGCCGCCATTGGCAGAGGCACGCCCGTTCTCGATGGTCCGAGTCGACGGCTCCGATCAGATCGCGGCCGCGATGGCTGCGGACGGATGGCTCGGCTTCGAACGTCCGTTGCCCGACGTGTTCACCACGCTCGTGCGAGCGAAGGGCGGGCTCGTTCTCGACGTGGGCGCGAACACGGGCTTCTACGCCTTGGCCGCGACATCCGTCGACTCGTCGGTACGGGTCCACGCGTTCGAGCCGTACCCGCCGGTGCTCGACGTGCTGCACACCAACCTCGCCATCAACGGCGTCGGTCCGCGCGTGCGGGTGTACGACGAGGCGGTCGGCCGGACATCGGGGACCTCGGTGTTGCACATCCCGGATCCGTCTCACGGTCTCGTCGAGACGAGCGCGTCGCTCAACCCGTCGTTCCGGGTCGAGCCTCATCGGACAGAGGTCTCCGTCGCGGTGACTTCACTCGACGACCGGTACCCACACCGCGTCGGCGATGACGGCCGAACCGGCATCGGCGTGATCAAGATCGACGTCGAGAGCCTCGAGCACGAGGTCCTGACCGGGGCCTCGTCGCTGTTGGACCGAGAGCGCCCGTACGTGGTGCTCGAGGTTCTGCCGACGAGCGACATCGGTGCACTCGAGACCATCCGGGCCGAGCACGGCTACGTCGACGTGTGCCTGCGAGCCGAGGAAGCAGTGGCAGGTGGCCCACTCGCGTTCGATCCGGACGGTTGGAACCATTTGTGGCTACCCCTCGAGCGCCTCGACGAAGGACTCGGACTGGTTGGCTCGTGCGGCCTCGAGGTGCTCCGGTAGCCTGTTGGCACACGTCGGCGACCCATGGGGGTTGAAATGAAGCGGATGCTGCCGGTTGACGAACTGGCCCGTGACGAGCGGTTCGCCCGCATCCAGATCGAAGACGTCGTCTTCGACCCGCGCAATGCGACGTTCCGGCAGTCCGCCAAGGACAACCGGCAGGGGTTCCGCATCGAGAACCCCGAAGCGCCCGACTCTGCGCGCAGCCTGATGCACGGCATCTTCGTCGGCGAGATCCAGGCGCTCGAAGGTGCGGGTCGCACGTGCTTCGACTTCGAAACCGGTGACGGCCGTGAAGACGCGCCGTTCGCGCTGAAGCTCGACATGGCCCGCCAGTGCTGGGACGAAGCTCGCCACGTCGAGATCTCCTGCAAGCTGTCGGACCACATGGGCTCGGAGATCGGCGAGTTCGGCGAGCAGGTGTTGCTGTACGAAGCGGCGTGCAGTCCCGATCCCGTGCTGCGGCTGACCGGCGTGAACCGCGCGCTCGAAGGTCTCGCCATCGACGTGTTCAACACGATGAAGGAGTTCGGCGCGGCGAGCACCGATCCCGTGCTCGAGTTCTGCGAGGACTGGATGCTGGCCGACGAAGTCACCCACGTGAAGATGGGGTCGGACTGGTTGCGCCGTCTCACCGACAACGATCCCGAACGTCGTCAGCAGGCGCTCGACTTCCAGCGCACCGTCGACAAGCTGTTCAGCTTCGGGGGCTTCCGCGGCGAGGAAGAGGAGAACCCGATCCACCTCGCGCGCAAGTTCCGCTCGCTCGCGGGATTCTCCGAGAACGAGATCACCGAACTGGTCGACACCGCGGCTGAGGCGTACGCCGAGGCGCAAGCCATGCAGGCCGCAGCTGGCGCGTAGCGCAACCAGCGCGCTACTAGGTTCGAGCGATCCTCACACCGACGCTCTTCGCCGCGCTCGTCCTGCTTCAGATCCACCGTGCGTGGGCCTGGGTCGTCATCATCGGCAACGGGCTCGCGGGGGTGTGGGCGCTCGGCGCGCACTGGCTACCGAGCCTGCGAACACGAGCGCTGTGGTGGTTCACGGTTTTCGTCGAGGTCGCGATCTTCGTGCAAGCCGGGCTCGGTGTCGCGCTCGTCAACGTCGAGAAGATCGACCCGCCGCAGTTCCACCTCTTCTACGGCTTCGTCGCGATCATCGCCGTCGGGATCCTGTACTCGTACAAGACGACGTCGCCGTGGGTGCGCGAGCGGATCTATCTCATCTACGGCGGTGGCGGCCTGTTCCTCATGGGGCTCGGCATCCGCGCGCTGCTGGTCGGCGCCCGCTGATCGAGCGTCGAGCTGACAGCTACAGGTGCACGACCGGACACGTCAGTGTCCGGGTGATGCCGTCGATCATCTGCACGCGGCTGACGACCATCTTGCCGAGCTCGTCGACCGAGGTCGCTTCTGCCCTGGCGATGACGTCGTAGGGCCCGGTCACGTCTTCGGCCGAGACGACGCCGTCGATCGAACCGACCTCGTCGGCGACCTGTGCAGCCTTGCCCACCTCGGTCTGGATGAGGATGTACGCGCTCACTGCCACCGCGCGGACCCTACAACTGCCGCGGTGACGGTGCCCGGGTACATGACGTCACGACGGCACAACGGCACGAATGTTGGATGGAAACGGGCGCCATGGCGCCCGTTTCTCCCCGGAGTTCGCGATGGACGGCGACGCCGTCAGCCGGCGAGACGCTTCTCGAGCTCGCGGAGCTCGTCGCGCAGCTCGTCCGGCAGACGCTCACCGATGTGCGCGTAGTGGTGTTCGATCTGCGGTACTTCTTGACGCCAGCTCTCGGCGTCGACGGAGACGAGCTGCTCCATCGTGCCGTCGTCCAGTGACAGCCCGCTCAGATCGATGGCGTCGGCCGTCGGCACCCGCCCGATCGGCGTGTCCACCGCTTCACCCTCGTCGTTCACCCGCTCGAGGACCCACTTGAGGACCCGACTGTTGTCGCCGAACCCGGGCCACAGGAACGAACCGTCGGCGCCCTTGCGGAACCAGTTGACCCAGAACAGCCTCGGAAGCTTGTCGGCGTCGGCGTGCTCACCGATCTCGAGCCAGTGGCCGAAGTAGTCGCCCATGTTGTAACCGCAGAACGGCAGCATCGCGAACGGGTCGAACCGCAGCTCGCCGATGTTGCCGGCCGCGGCCGCCGTCTTCTCGGACGACATGATCGAACCGAGGAACACGCCGTGCTGCCATGACCGCGCCTCGGTCACCAGCGGCACGTTGGTGGCGCGCCGGCCGCCGAAGAGGATCGCCGAGATCGGCACACCCTTCGGGTCCTCCCACTCGGGTGCGATCGCCGGGCATTGCGACGCCGGCGCGGTGAAGCGGGCGTTCGGATGCGCGGCAGGCGTTTCGCTCGCCGGCGTCCAGTCGTGGCCCTTCCAGTCGCGGAGATGAGCCGGCGGTTCCGGCGTGAGGCCCTCCCACCAGACATCGCGGTCGTCTGTGCGGGCGACGTTGGTGAAGATGCAGTTGCCCCACAACGTGCGCAGCGCGTTCGGATTGGTCTCTTCGCCGGTGCCCGGCGCGACCCCGAAGAACCCTGCTTCGGGATTGATGGCGTACAGCCGGCCGTCGTCACCGAACTTCATCCACGCGATGTCGTCGCCTACGGTCTCGATCTTCCATCCCGGCAACGTCGGGATCATCATCGCCATGTTCGTCTTGCCACATGCGGACGGGAACGCGGCGGCGACGTACTTCTTCTCACCGTTCGGCGGCGTGACGCCGAGGACGAGCATGTGCTCGGCCATCCAGCCGTCGTCGCGCGCCATCGTCGACGCGATGCGCAGCGCGAAGCACTTCTTGCCCAGGAGAGCATTGCCGCCGTAGCCCGACCCGTAGCTCCAGATCTCGCGGGTCTCAGGGAAGTGGACGATGTACTTGTTCTCGGCGTCGCATGGCCACGCCACGTCCTCGCGACGAGTTCCGTCGTCGTCGGCGAGCGGGTAGCCGACCGAGTGCAGGCACGGGACGAACTCGTCGTCGCCGAGCACATCGAGCACCTTCTGGCCCATGCGCGTCATGATCCGCATCGACACCGCCACGTATGGCGAGTCGGTCAGTTGCACGCCCACATGTGCGATCGGCGATCCGAGCGGGCCCATCGAGAACGGAACGACGTACATCGTCCGCCCCCGCATCGAGCCGGCGAACAGACCGCGCAGGACGTCCTTCATCTCCGCCGGGTCGCGCCAGTTGTTGGTGGGGCCGGCGTCGATCTCGCGCTCGGAGCAGATGAACGTGCGATCCTCGACCCGAGCGACGTCACCAGGATCGGACTCCGCGAGGTAGCTGTTCGGCCGCTTGGCCTCGTCGAGCCGCTCGAACGTTCCGCTCGACACGAGCAGCGCGCACAATCGGTCGTACTCCTCGGCCGAGCC
The DNA here is from genome assembly GCA_963721305.1 of uncultured Acidimicrobiia bacterium. GTDB lineage: Bacteria > Actinomycetota > Acidimicrobiia > Acidimicrobiales > JACDCH01 > DATAES01. The sequence continues at coordinate 164,084 of CAVRIR010000005.1, read as the reverse complement.
GTCACACCACTCGACCCGATCGGGCTGGCACATGGCAGCCGCTTGCTCGACGAACTCGATCAGTCGGGAGTTCGAGGTTGGCAGGTTCGAGGTGGACGACACGGGACCTCCGTCGGGTGCTCAGGCGGGCTCTTGGGCTGGTTCAGTGGTGCGTTGCGGGAAGCCCGGAGTGCCCATGTCGACCTCGGATCCGAGGCGTAGATGGGTGGCCAGACCGTCGTCACCGACGTCGAAGATGACGCGCTGGCCTTGCCGGAGCATGCGAAACACCGACCCCTCGAGCGCCCGCTGGTCGAGGTCGTACTCGTTGAGGTCGGTGTCGCAGAGGATCACGCCGTCGCCCGTACCAGGGTCGTAGGACTTGATCACGCCTTGCACCGATGGGCTCCTCGCCGAGAAAAGCAGTAGTTGAACGGTACCCGTGGGTAACCCACCGGAGCCATTTCGGGGTGTCGCGTACCGGCGAACTCCGGGGAGAAACGGGCGCCATGGCGCCCGTTTCCATCCAACATTCGAAGTGCTAGTGAGCGGCCTTCTGGATCTTGCCGGCCTTGATGCAGCTGGTGCAGACGTGAATCCGCTTGGGCGAGCCGTTCACGATGGCGCGGACCCGCTGGATGTTGGGGTTCCAACGCCGCTTCGTCCGCACATGGGAATGGCTGATCGTCATGCCGAACGAGGGCTTCTTCCCGCAAACCTCACATACCGCAGCCATGACTGCTCGACCACCTGTCATCGTCGGGAGGGACCGACAACGGTACCGCACCCGCTCCCGGGCGCCCAAGTAGCTCCCCACTAGCCTGGGCGAGTCATGCACACGCTGGAGAAGCTCGATCCGGAGCAGCTGCGCACGGTCGTTCGCACCTATCGAGACGCCCTGCGAGCCCACCAGCAGGTGATCAACCGGCTCAACGTGTACCCCGTCCCCGACGGCGACACGGGTACGAACATGGCCCTGACGCTCGAGTCGGTGTGCCAGGAGCTCGACGGCTCCGACAGCGGGATGGCCCAGACGTGCAAGGCGATCTCGCACGGGTCGTTGATGGGCGCCCGCGGCAACTCCGGCGTGATCCTGTCGCAGGTGCTTCGGGGGATGTCGGACGTGCTACGTGACCACGAGGTGATCGACGGGTCCGTGTTCGCCGCCGCGCTGTCGGCTGCATCCGATGCCGCGTACGGAGCGGTGATGCGACCCGTCGAGGGGACGATCCTGACCGTCGTGCGCGAGGCAGCCGAGGCCGCATCGACCGCGGCGAAGGACGGCGGCGGCTCGCTCGTGGCCGTGGCGGAAGCAGCCCGCACCAACGGAGCCGACACACTCGCTCGCACGCCCGAGCTGTTGCCCGTCCTCGCACAGGCCGGCGTGGTCGACGCCGGAGGCGCGGGGTTCCTGTTGCTGCTCGACTCGGTCCTGCACGAGGTCGACGGCCGGCCGGTCCCGGACGCCGAGCCGGTGGCGAGCGGTGCCGGCGTCGACGCGCTCGTCGGCACGGTGAAGCACGGGGCGAACGGGGCGCACGCTGTGCACGGCGACGACCACGACGAGCTGAGCGAACTGCGCTACGAGGTCATGTACTTCCTCGAAGCCGACGACGACACCATCCCCGCGTTCAAGGACGTGTGGGCCGGCATCGGTGACTCGATCGTCGTCGTCGGCGGTGACGGCATCTGGAACTGCCACATCCACACCGACGACATCGGCGCTGCGGTCGAGGCGGCACTCGACTGCGGACGTCCGCGCAACATCCGCATCACCGATCTGCTCGATCAGGTCGAAGAAGAGCGATGGGTGCGCGAAGGCGTCGCCGCCGGCGGCGGGGTGGAGGAGCCGCCCCATGTCAACGAGCCGGTGCCGACCGCCGTCGTGGCCGTCGCGACGGGCGACGGAATTCGCCGCATCTTCTACAGCCTGGGTGCGCAACGCATCGTGACCGGTGGGCAGTCGATGAACCCGTCGACCGCGCAGCTGCTCGAAGCGGTCGAGTCCGCGCCGGCGGACGAAGTCGTGATCCTGCCGAACAACAAGAACATCATCCCGGTGGCCGAGCAGGTAGGCGGCCACACGTCCAAGATCGTGCGCGTCGTCCCCACTCGGGGCATCGCCGAAGGCTGCGCGGCGCTCGTCGCGTACGACCCGGAGGCGTCGGCGGACGACAACCTCGAGTCGATGCTCGACGCCGCGAGCAACGTCGCCGCGGGTGAGGTCACGCGAGCGGTGCGCGACTCGGCGTGTGAGCTCGGGCCGATCGCGGAGGGGGACTTCCTCGGCATCTCGAACGACGGCATCCTCGCCATCGACACGACGCTCGCCGGTGCCGCGAACGCGCTGCTCGACGCGCTGATCAACGACGACCACGAGATCGTGACGATCATCGAAGGCGAAGGTGTGACCGCCGCGAGCACGCGCGCCATCACGCAGTGGCTCGAAGAAGCTCACGGCGACTTGAGCGCCGAGGTCCTGCACGGAGGGCAGCCGCTGTATCCGTACCTGTTCGGCATCGAGTAGATGGCGAGGACCCTCGGCAAGCTCGCCGAGACGCCCGTGACCGCGCTGAAGGGTGTCGGACCGGAGCGCGCGAAGGCGTTGGCCGCGCTCGAGGTCGACAACGTGCTGGATCTGCTGACGTACTACCCGCGCCGGTATCTGGACCGGACGCGTGAAGCGAAGATCGACGACCTGCACGTGGGCGAGGAGGCGACGGTCCTCGTCGAGGTGAAGACGACGACCGGACGCCGTACGCGTGGCGGCAAGGCGATGGTCACCTGTGACGTCAGCGACGGTTCGGCGCGGATGCGACTCACGTTCTTCAACCAGTCGTGGCGCGAGCGTCAGTTGCGGCCGGGGATGCAAGCGCTGGTGTTCGGCAAGCTCGACGTGTACCAGGGCCGCAAGCAGATGACGAACCCTGTCGTCGACCTGGTCGGCGATCGCACCGGCAAGATCATCCCGGTCTACCCGCAGTCCGACAAGGCGCGCATCTACACCTGGGACATCGCGCGCTGGCTCGACGAAGCGCTCGAGCGCGCCGGTGAGTTCGCCGAGCCGATGCCGTCGGATGTCCTCGACCGCTACGACTTCGTCGATCGCACTGCCGCGTTCCAGGGCATCCACCATCCCGACTCCATGCACGAGCAGGAAGCGGCCCGGCGCCGGCTCGTGTTCGACGAGCTGTTCCGGTTGCAGCTCGCGCTCGTGCTGCGCAAGCGCGCGCTCGAACGTCGATCCGCCGGCATCGAGCACCACGTGGACGGCGCGCTCGTGCGGCGGTTCCACCAACGATTGCCGTACGAGCTCACCGGCGCACAGCAGCGGGTGATCGCAGAGATCGAAGCGGATCTCGCCCGCCGCCATCCGATGCACCGGCTGCTGCAAGGAGACGTGGGCAGCGGCAAGACGGTCGTCGCGGTGAGCGCGCTGCTCGTCGCGGTCGAAGGCGGACACCAGGGCGCGCTCATGGTTCCTACCGAGGTGCTGGCCGAGCAGCACGCGCTGGGGGTGCGAGCGCTCCTCGAGGGCTTCACGATGCCGGCGGACAACCTGCTCGGCGAGCGACCGCTCCAGGTCGATCTGCTCATCGGCCGGACGACGCCGACCGAGCGCAAGCGGATCCGGGCGCGCCTCGAAACTGGCGAGACCGACATCCTGATCGGCACGCATGCGCTCATCGAGGAGTCGGTCGCGTTCCGCTCGCTCGGGCTCGTGGTCGTCGACGAGCAGCACCGCTTCGGGGTCGAGCAGCGCGCCGCGCTGCGCGAGAAGGGGTCCGGCGACGTCGTGCCCGACGTGTTGGTGATGACCGCGACGCCGATCCCTCGCACGGCTGCGATGACGGTGTACGGCGATCTCGACGTGTCGACACTCGACGAGCTTCCGCCGGGACGCGAGAGCATCAAGACGAGCTGGGAGAGGATCGAGTCCGGCGACCTCCTGCTGAGCGAGCTCACGGTCTGGGCGAAGGTGCGCGAGGAAGTTGCCGCCGGCCGGCAGGCGTACGTCGTGTGTCCCCTGATCGAGGAGTCCGAGAAGCTCGAGGTTCGCTCTGCGGAGGAGACGTACGACGAGTTGTCGCGCGCTGAGCTGTCCGGAGTGCGGCTGGCGTTGCTGCACGGACGCATGACATCAGGTGAGAAGGAGAAGACGATGGCGCTGTTCCGGTCGGGCGCCATCGACGTCCTCGTGTCGACGACTGTCATCGAAGTGGGCGTCGACGTACCGAACGCGACGGTGATGGTGGTCCTCGACGCCGATCGATTCGGCATGGCGCAGTTGCATCAGTTGCGTGGGCGTGTCGGTCGCGGAGCGGGGCTCGCATCGTGGTGCGTCCTCGTCGGCGCGGGCGCGACACCGGAGGGGGAGGAGCGGCTGCAAGCGATGGTCCGCACGCAGGACGGCTTCGAGCTCGCCGAAGTCGATCTCGACATCCGCGGCGAGGGCACGATCATGGGCGAGCGCCAGAAGGGTCGCAACGATCTCAAGCTGGCGTCACTGCGTCGCGATCGCGAGTGGGTGGCGCGAGCGCGCGAGGTGGCGATCGAGCTCGTCGACGCCGACCCAGGTCTGTCCGACCATCCCCTGCTTCTCGCCGAGGTGGAGGCGTTCCTCGACGACGAGGACCGTGAGTTCCTCCTGAAGGGCTGAGTTTCGGGCAGAAAGGCAAAGCCTTTCCGCCCGAGCTCGGCGGTGCCGTCCTTCGGACGGCGCTGACGTCCTGTCGCTGGTCGACCGAGCAAGTCGGATCGACCAGCTGCGCTCAGTCGGTGAGGTCGTCGGCTTCGAGCTCGAGGTACCAGACGTCGATGCAGTCGGCGCAGCGGTAGGCGACGACGTCGCCGACCTGCCAGCCGAACTCCGGGTCGTGGGTCAGGCGTCCGCAGGCGCCGCCGCAGTCGACGCACACGATCGTGTCCGCGACCACGTCAGCGCGGCCGTCGTTCGAACTGCGCGACGCCGTCCGCGAATCCGGCGGCGAAGATCGTGTCGCGCCCCAGCCGATCCTCGTTCGCGAGCGCGTCTTCGAGGCCGAGTCCGAGTCCTTCGTACACGGAACTCCGATCGTTGACGAGGGCGCGCCACGGGAATGTGGCGAGTCGATCGGCGTAGTCGATCGCCGCGGCGAGTGCGCCGCCCGGCGCGACGACACGGTTGACGAACCCGATGCGTTCGGCCTCGTCGACGTCGAACTCGCGACCGCTGAGGATCAGGTCGAGGGCGCGACCGAGTCCGACGATGCGCGGCAACCGGTACGTCCCACCATCGATCAGCGGCACGCCGAACCGTCGCTCGAGGCACCCGAAACGAGCTGACTCGCTCGCGACCCGAACATCGCACCACGCCGCGAGCTCGACCCCTCCGGCGACGCACCATCCCTCGATCGCCGCGATGACCGGCTTGGACAACATGAGTCGCGTCGGCCCGAGCGGACCGGACGGTCGCAGATCCGGAAGGTCGCGCAAGTTCGCACCCGCGCAGAACGCGGTTTCGTCACCGGTGAGGATCGCCACCTTCGCGTCGGGGTCGGCGTCGAACGCGATGAAGTCGTCGTGCAGACGCGCCGCCGTCGCGGTGTTCACCGCGTTGCGGGCGTGTGGTTGGTCGATGCGTACGACACGGACTGCCGCGCTCGGTGCTTCCATGGCGGCAAGTCCAGCCGGTTACGTTCCGGTCATGCGAGTCGTCGCCGGATCAGCGCGGGGCGTACGCCTGGACGCGCCGCCCGGACGGTCCACCCGTCCGACCAGCGATCGAGTCCGCGAGGCGACGTTCAACGCGCTCGGGTCGCTCGGCTTGATCGAGGGCGCGGCGGTCCTCGATCTCTTCGCCGGAAGCGGCGCCATGGGGATCGAGGCGTTGTCGCGCGGTGCGAGCCGCGCCACTCTCGTCGACGACGATCGGACGGCGGTCGAGGTCATTCGAACGAACCTCGAACGCACGAAGCTCGACGGCGCCGGAACCGTCGTGCGCGCGGATGCCGTGCGGTTCGCCGCGGAACGCGCCGGGGGCTTCGATCTCGCTGTCCTCGACCCTCCTTACGCCTTCGACGACTGGGAAGGCCTTCTCGCCGTGCTGCCCACGCCGGTCGCCGTGATCGAGAGCGATCGCGCGATCGAGCCGGGACCGAGGTGGGCCGTGGTGAGATCGCGCCGATATGGAACTACGGTTGTCACCATCTCTCGCTCCCACCTCGACGACCAGGAGATGCCGCCGTGACGACCGTGCTCTACCCGGGCTCGTTCGACCCGTTCCACAACGGACATCGAGAGCTCGTCGAGACGGCCGCGTATCTCTTCGATCACGTCGTCGTGGCCACCATGCGGAACCCACAGAAGGGTGAGCCGCTGTTCTCGCTCGACGATCGCAAGCAGATGATCGAAGAGTCGGTCGCGCATCTCGACAACATCCGCGTGGTGCAGTTCTCGAAGCTCGTCGTCGACGTGGCGAAGGACGTGGACGCCGACTTCATCATCAAGGGTCTCCGCGCCGTCTCCGACTTCGAGAACGAGATGGCGCAGGCGCAGGTCAACCTCAACGTGTCGGGGGTGCACACGGTCTTCCTGCCCTCGGCGTCGGCCAGTTCGGCGATCGCGTCGAAGTACATCCGCGACATCGCGCGCTTCGGCGGTGACGTGTCGTCGATGGTTCCGGAACCGGTCGCGGCGCGGATCCGGGCGCCGTTTCTCGCAGCCATGACGACGTACGACGACGAGAGCGCTCGGACAGCCGAGGCGACTCCCGCCGGCAGCACGGTGCACGGATCGAGTGGACCGAACACCGGTCAGACGTTGAGCTACCAGCATCCCGAGAGTGAGGCGTTGCTGCGGCGCGTCGCGGAGATGATCTCGGGCGCCCGTCCGATGCCTCTGTCGGCTTCCGTCATGATCAACCGCGAGGAAGTCCTCGAGTTGCTCGAGGAAGCGATCGAACGGCTTCCCGACGAGCTGCGCGCGTCGCGTTGGCTGTTGAAGGAGCGCGAAGACTTCCTGACGAAGACCCGGCCGCGACGCGGACGACATCCTCGACGCGGCGCGCGCCCGAGCCGAACGGATGGTGCAGCGCACGGAAGTCGTGAAGGCCGCGGAGCTGCGCGCCGCGGCAGACGATCGATGCCGCCGACGACGAAGCCCGCCGCTTGCGGCTCGAGTGCGAGGACTACTGCGACCAGAAGCTCGCCAGCTTCGAGATCGTGCTCGAGCGCACGTTGAAGACTGTTGCCGCGGGACGCACGAAGCTGCAGGGCAACCCGCTGGCGGGGACGGCCGAAGCTGCTGGCGAGCCGACCGAGTCCGAGGACGACAACGGTCAGGCGTTCTTCAACCAGGACGAGTAGCGCGTGGCATCCCGACCCACCCCGTTCGAGGTAGGGGTGACGGAGCTGCTGCGGCACCCCGGCACCCGCCGTGAGGTCGTCGTGGCCGGACCGCTGGAAGCTCTCGCCGTCGTGTCGTCGCGGGTGGTCGCAGGCACGGACGTCGAGGCGCGCCTGACCCTCGAGGCGATGAGCGACTCGTCGCTCACCGCGTCCGGCACGATCACGGCGGACTGGGCGGGGGAGTGCCGCCGCTGTCTGCGAGTGGTCGAAGGGTCCGTGCGGACCGACGTCCGGGAGATCTTCGAGGCCGATCCCGTGGAGGGCGAGACCTATCCACTGGCGGGTGACCGGGTGGACCTCGAGCCCATGGTCCGTGACGCGGTCCTGCTGGCGTTGCCGCTCGCGCCGCTGTGCGAGGAGGCGTGTGCCGGCCCCGAGCCCGACGAACACCCGCTGGGCGCCGGCGAAGAACCCCGCCGGGACGACCGGTGGGCCGCGCTCGAACAGCTCAAGTTCGACTGATCCCCGTTCGACTCGCGAGCCGCGGAGCCGGTAGCGTGTCTCGTTCGTCCCCGTGTGCGCAGCGCGGCGAGGGAAGCGCCAGCGACGAGCCGCACTCGAGCGAGCGACCCGCAGGGGAGTGAGCGAGAGCGAGAACATGGCCGTACCGAAGAAGAAGACGTCGAAGTCGAAGAGCCGCAGCCGGCGGGCGAGCGCGTGGTCGCTGAAGGCGCCGGCCCGCAGCGTCTGCCCTCGGTGCAGCGCCGCGAAGCTGCCCCACGTCGTGTGCCCGAACTGCGGCTGGTACCACGGCCGCCAGGCCATCGACGTCGAGTAGCGAGTAGGTAGGCCGTGAGCCGCCTGCCCGTCGCCGTCGATGCGATGGGCGGAGACAAAGCGCCGGACGACATCGTCGACGGAGCGGTTCGCGCCGTCACGGAGGTCGACGTCCCCGTCGTCCTCGTCGGGCGGCCCGAGGACCTCGTCGGCGACCACGGCCTCGAGGTCCTCCCCGCGTCCCAGGTGATCGCCATGGACGCCGATCCCGGCTCGAGTGTCCGCACCATGAAGGATTCGTCGCTCGTCCGTGCCGCGGAAGCGGTCCGGGACGGCAAGGCGTCGGCGATGGTCTCGGCGGGCAACACCGGTGCCACCATGGCGTCGGCGCTGCTGCGGATGGGACGGATCAAGGGCGTGTCCCGTCCGGCGATCGCCACCCCGATCCCCGTTCCGGGCGGGACGCCGACCGTCCTGCTCGATGCCGGCGCCAACGCGGAGTGTCAGGCGCAGTGGCTCGTTCAGTTCGCCCAGATGGGCGCGGTCTTCGCCCGAGCGCGGTACGGGGTCGACCAGCCCCGCGTCGGACTGCTCTCGATCGGCGAGGAGCCCACCAAAGGCAACTCGCTGGTCAAAGAGACGCACGCCCTGCTGGCAGCGGCGAAGCTCCCGGGGGAGTTCGTCGGCAACGTCGAGGGCCGTGACCTCATGACCGACGGCGTTGACGTCGTCGTGACCGACGGCTTCACCGGCAACGTCGCCCTGAAGACCCTCGAGGGTGGCCTGAAAGCCCTGGTCAGCGCCCTGTTCAGTGCCTTCGGCGCGTCGGACGAGGCGAAGGCGGCGTCCGAGGTCCTCTTTCCGCACCTGCTGCCGCTCTACGCCCAGCTCGACCCCGATTCCTATGGCGGGGCGATGCTCCTCGGCGTCGACGGCGTCTGCATCATCAGCCACGGCTCGTCGTCCGCCACCGCCATCGTCAATGCGGTCGGCGTGGCGAAGGAGATGGTCGATCGCGACATCGTCGAGCTGCTCCGCCAGGCGGTCAGCGTCTGACCGACAACTCGCCCGGAGTTGTCCACAGGGAGATCACAAGCGCACAAACTGGGTCCGGGGGTAAGGTCATCGTCGACGTAGCCCGCCTACCAGGAGTGTTCTGTGCCCGCCGAGACGCATGTCGAACAAGGCCCACTCGACCGCAACGGCGTCTTCGAGCTCATCCGGGACCGCCTCGCCGACATCCTCGAGATCGACCCGTCCACGATCAAGGAGGGCGATTCGTTCGTCGACGACCTCGACGCCGACTCGCTCGCCCTGATCGAACTCGTCGAGGCGCTCGAAGAGGAGCTGGGCGAGCGGACGGTTGGGTTCCACATCGACGACGAGGATCTGGCCGATCTGAAGACCGTTCGTGACGCGGTCGACTACGTCGTCGGCCGACTGGGAGCCTGACCCGTCGAGCTCCTTCCCGTCATTGGGCTCGCCGCGCTGAACGAACGGCTCGGCCGACCGGTCGCCGATGAATCGACGCTGGGCGCCGCGCTCGCGCACCGTTCGTGGTGCGCGGAGAACCCGGGCCACGAGTCGAACGAGCGACTGGAGTTCCTGGGTGACGCCGTGCTCGGACTGGTGGTGACCGATCACATCTACCGCACCTACCCCTTGCTGCCCGAGGGCGAGCTGGCGAAGGTACGGGCATCGGTGGTGAGCGCCGCGGCTCTGGCGGAGGTGGCGGGCGAGCTGCAGCTCGGCGAAGCGCTGCTGCTCGGCAAGGGCGAAGCAGGATCAGGCGGGCGCGAGAAGCCCTCGATCCTCGCCGACGCGCTCGAGGCGGTGCTCGGGGCGGTGTACCTGGAAGGTGGTTGGACGGCGGCAGAGCGACTGGTGCTCGAGCTGTTGGCCGACCGCATCAGCGAGGCGAGTGAGGGCCCGGGCGGGCAGGACTACAAGACGCGGCTCCAAGAGCTCGTCGCCCGGCACTTCACCGAACTGCCTCGCTACGCGATCCGTGACGAGGGTCCCGACCACGCGAAGCGCTTCTTCGCGGAGGTCCGGGTGGGGGGAAGAGTGCGGGGACAAGGCGAAGGGCGATCGAAGAAACAGGCCGAGGCCGCGGCGGCGCGCTCCGCTTGGGAGTCGTTGCGCGACGACCTCGACACGCTCGGCGAAGCGCAGACCGTCGTCGAGGGAACTCCGAGGACGGACGCGCCGGTCGACGCGGACGGACGCTGATGCCAGAGCTTCCGGAGGTGGAGACGATTCGCCGCGGCCTCGATCGTGAGGTCGTCGGCAAACGGGTGAAGACGGTGCAGGTGACGGGCACGCGCACCATCCGTCGCCAGACGAAGAAGCAGTTCATCAGCAGGCTCGAGGCCGCCAAGATCACCGCGGTCGAGCGGCGGGGGAAGTACCTCGTGCTCAAGCTCGACACCGGCGAGCTGCTGGTCATCCATCTGGGCATGAGCGGCCAGCTACTGCGCGCCCAGGCGCGCGAGCAGGCCCCGAAGCACACGCACGTGGTGATCACGTTCACGCAAGGCGGGCAGCTCCGCTTCGTGGACCCGCGGACGTTCGGCGAGCTGTTCATCACCGCGCCCGACGAGCTCACGAAGGACGTGCCCGAGCTGGCGTCGCTCGGGATCGACCCGGTGGACGATCCGATCCCGTGGGTGAAGTTCCGCGAGATGCTGCTCAGCCGAACGACGAAGTTGAAGCCGTTGCTGATGGACCAGTCGTTCGTTGCCGGGCTCGGCAACATCTACAGCGACGAGATCCTGTGGGAAGCGGGCCTGCGCCACGACCGCACGCCGCAGTCGCTGTCCACGATGGAGATCCGCCGCCTGTATCGCGCGATCGTCGAGGTGCTGCACGAAGCGGTGAAGCACCGTGGTTCGACGCTCGGCGACCAGCAGTACGTCGATCTCCACGGCCGGCCCGGCGAGTACCAGGAGCTGCACCAGGCCTACGACCGCGAGGGCCTCGCCTGCCGCCGCTGCCGCGTCACCATCGTCCGCGAGAAGCTCGGCTCCCGCTCGACCTTCTACTGCCCCAACTGCCAGATCTGAGTCCCGAAACCCTGGCGAATGTTGGATGGAAACGGGCGCCCTGGCGCCCGTTTCTCCCCGGAGTTCGAGCCTTTCGAGGGTGCGCGATCGGTGCGATGGGCACCGCTACTGTCGACCGCGGATGTTCCTCAAGACCCTGACGCTGAAGGGCTTCAAGTCGTTCGCCGAGACCACGTCGCTCGAGATGGAGCCTGGCGTGACCGTCGTCGTCGGACCGAACGGAAGCGGTAAGTCGAACGTCGTCGACGCCATCGGGTGGGTGTTGGGTGCGCAGGCGCCGAGCGCGGTGCGCAGCCAGAAGATGGACGACGTCATCTTCGCCGGCACCTCGAAGCGGCCGGCGCTCGGCCGCGCCGAAGTCAGCCTGACGATCGACAACTCGGGGCACTTGTTGCCCATCGAGTTCACCGAGGTGACGGTCACCCGCACGCTGTTCCGCAACGGCGACAGCGAGTACGCCATCAACGGCGTGCCGTGCCGGCTGCTCGACATCCAGGAGCTGCTGTCCGACACCGGTGTCGGCCGCCAGCAACACGTCATCGTCAGCCAGGGCCAGATCGACGCGGTGCTCAACGCTCGCCCGGAAGAACGGCGCCTCATCATCGAGGAAGCCGCGGGCGTGTTGAAGTACCGCCGGCGCAAGGAGAAGGCCGAGCGGCGGCTCGCGGCGACCGAAGGCAACCTCACCCGCGTGCAGGACCTGTTGCGCGAAGTCAGGCGCCAGCTCCGTCCGCTCGAGCGCCAGGCCGATGCCGCTCGCCGCCACGGTGACCTCGTCGCCGAGCTCGCCGCACTGCGCCTTCACCTCGCCGGCCGCGAGATCGCCGGCCTGCGCAGCCGGCTCGCGACGACCGCGGCGCGCAAGGCGCAACTCTCAGCGGACGAATCGGCCCTCAAGTCCAGCCTTTCGCGGCTCGACTCGGCGGTGATCGCCACGGAGGCGCAGCTGTCGGCGATGGGCGGCCACGACGTCAGCGACGCGCTCGTGCGCTTCGAGTCCCTGCGCGAGAAGGCGCGCGGGCTGTCGGCCGTGCTCGCCGAACGCCGACGCAATCTCGAACGCGAACGCACTGCGACGGTGGACCAGGCGGTCATCGCGACCCTGGAAGCCGAGGCCGCCCGCCTCGCCGACGAGCTGAGCCATGTCGACACCGAAGCAGCCGCACTCGCGCCAGATCTCGACGGTCTCGCCCGTGCCCAAGCCGAGCTCGCGGGCGAGCGGGCCGCTTTCGAGTCCGAGTGGGCCGGTGGTGTGGCGCCGCCGTCCAGCCGTGCCGCCGAGGTACGCGGTGAGCTCGCCGCGTTCCGCTCGGGCATCGAGCGAGGCGGAGGTGAGGTGGCGCGGGTTCGCCAGCGGCTCGAGGTCCTCGAGCAGAAGGCGCGGCGACTGGACGACGAGTCGGCTCGGCTGCGGTCCGAGTTCACCGCGGCCGAAGAGGTCGAGGCCGGCCTCGCAGCCGCGTTTGCCGATGCCGAGGCGCTGCTCGCCGCCGCGACCGACGCGGCGGGCGATGCGGAGGAGGCTCGCCGCGCCGCGGACGCCGAACGCCACACCTGGACGGCGCGTGCCGATGCGCTTGCGCTCGCGCTCGACACCGCACGAGCGCGTGCCGGAACCGAACGCCTCGACGGCGTCGAAGGTGTCGTCGGCACGCTGCTCGATCTCGTCGAGATCGACGACGGCTACGAAGCAGCCTTCGAAGCTGCGGCGGGCGAGGCGCTCGCGGCGGTTGTCGTCGACGACGTCTCTGCCGGACGGCGCGCGCTCGATCTGTTGCACCGCGGCGACGTCGCCGGTGCGGTGCTTCCACTGGGTGCGGTCAACGCACCCGCGCCGTTGCCATTGGGTGACGGCGAGCCGCTGCGGTGGCACGTGCGTTCCGACGACCGCAGCGTCGACGCGTTGCTCGATGCGTTGTTCGGCACTGTGGTCGTCGTCCAGGGTGACTGGACCACGGCCGTCGACTTGGCCTTGCGCAATCCCTCGGTGGTGATCGTCACGCGCGATGGCGACCGATTCGGTGTCACCGGCTGGCGCGTCGGCGGTCCTGCGTCGGGTGCCACAGGAACCGCGCTCGCCGAGGCCCGTGAGCGCGCCTCGGAAGCGAGTGATCGAGCCGCGGCGGCGGAAGCGGTTTTCACACGCGCCCGCGCGGCGCTCGCCGAAGCCCGCCGCACCGAGCACGAGAGCGGACGCTTCCTCGACGAGCACGACACGCGTGTCGCAGGTACCACCGACGCTCTGGCGCGGGTCGAGTCCGATCGGCGCGACGGCCAGACCGAGATCGAGTCGCTGTCCGCACACCTGTCGGATCTCGTCGCCCGCATCGACATGGAACGGGCGCGTGTCGCGGACCTCGAGGCCTTGTTGCCGCGGCTCGAGGCCGAAGAAGCGGGAGCGCTCGAGCGCGGGCGCGAGATGGCCGCGGTGCGCAGCCGCCTCGAAGAACGCGCCGCAGCTGTGGGCGCGCTGCGCACGGACATCGAGGTGCGAGCCGCCGCCCTCGACGAGCGCCGCCAGTTCCTCCGCCGTCGTTCCGTGGAAGTGGAGGAGAGGTTGTCTCGCAACGTCGCCGAGCGCGAAGCCGCGGAGTCGCGCCGCGTCGAGCTCGAGCACACCCTCAAGGCCGTCGAGCGCCTCGGTGCGCTCGTGACCGAGCGGACGGCGGTCGTCGAAGCCGAGCTTGCCGAGCTGCACGAGCGCCGGCGGCGCCAGTCCGAAGCCGCTCGTGAAGTGGCGAGCCAGCTCGACGCCCTCCGCAAGCAGCGTTCGGCCGACGAGCGCTCGCTCGAGGAGCTTCGGGAGCACGCCCGTCGTGCCGAGATCGAAGAGGCCGAGGTCACGTTGCGGCTGGAGACGGCAGTCGAGACCGTCCGTCGCGATCTCGATGCGGAACCGGATCGCGCGATCGCGGCAGAGTGTCCCGACCTCGCCGAGGGCGTGACGCCGCAAGCCCGAGTTCGCGAGCTCGAGCGCGAGCTGCGGCTCATGGGTCCGATCAACCCGCTCGCGCTCCAGGAGTACGAAGCGCTGCGCGAGCGGCACGAGTTCCTCGAAGCGCAGCTCGACGACGTGAAGTCGACTCGCCGCGACCTGTCGAAGATCATCCGTGCGATCGACGAGGAGATCGTCAGCGTCTTCTCGGCCGCGTACGCGGACGTGATGATGAACTTCGAGTCACTGTTCTCGACGCTGTTCCCGGGCGGGAAGGGCGCCCTCCGGTTGACCGAGCCCGACAACCCGCTCGACACCGGAATCGAGATCGAAGCGAAGCCCTCGGGCAAGAACGTGCGGAAGCTGTCCTTGCTCTCCGGCGGTGAGCGGTCACTGACCGCGCTTGCGTTCCTGTTCGCCGTGTTCAGGAGCCGGCCGTCGCCGTTCTACGTCATGGACGAGGTCGAGGCCGCGCTCGACGACGTGAACCTGCACCGGTTCCTCGATCTGGTCCATGAGTTCCGCGACGAGGCGCAGCTCATCATCGTCAGCCACCAGAAGCGAACGATGGAAGCCGCCGACTGCCTCTACGGCGTCACGATGCAGCCAGGCGGCTCGTCCCGCGTCCTCAGCGAGAAGGTGTCCACGGTCGCATAGCCCCGCGGCTTCGTCCGGCTCGGTCGGCGAGGGAAGCGCCAGGGTCGAGCCGGTGTCGAATCAAGGCAGTCTGGAGAACCAGGCGAGCGACATCGCCGCGGTGCCGAGCAGGAACACCAGCGCCGCGCCCACGAACCAGGACGTGATCTCCCGCTGCTCGACGTCGAAGCCGATGGACGATCCGATGTCCGAGTACACCTTCTGCAACTGCGAGGCGGAGGCTGCGGTGAAGAAGGTGCCGTCGGTCTGCTGCGCGATGTCCTGGAGGGCTTGCTTGTCGACCGGCACCGGGATCGGATCGGGCGACTCGGGCACGGTGATCTCGCCGTGGTCGGTCCCGAACGCGATCGTCGAGATCGGCACGCCTGCCTTCTTCGCAGCCGCCGTGGCCGCGTCGTTCGACCGTCCGACGGTGGTCTTGCCGTCGGACATCAGCACGATGCGCGCTGGGATCTTCTGACCGGAGTCGTCGACGGTCACCGTCTGCTTGATTGCGTCGAGCGAGGTGAAGACCGCCTCGCCGATGGCAGTGCCCTCGTTCAGCTGGAGACCGTTGATCGCGGTCCGGGCTTTGCTTCGATCGGTGGTCGGTGCGACCAGGAGTCGTGCATCGCCGTCGAAGGCCACGACTCCGAGGTTGATCTTCGGCGGTAGCTGGTTGACGAAGGATGTCGCGGCTGTCTTGACTGCTTGGATGCGCGTGGGCGTGATGTCGTCGGCCTGCATCGACAACGACGTGTCGATGGCGACGATCACAGTGGCGCGTTCACGTGGGATCTTCTCGTCGTGCGTCGGCTTCGCGAATGCGATGACGAGCGTTCCGATGGCGAGAAGGAAGGCGAACGCCGCGGCATGTCGCCGCCACCCCGGACGCTTGGGTGCGACCGCGTCGAGTAGCGCCATGTTCGTGAAGCGCACGGCATATTGCTGCCGGCGCCATTGCAGCACCACGTAGATCGCGGCCAGCGCGACAACGCCGAGCAGGAACCACAATCGGATCGGTTCGTCGTAACTCATGTTGTGATCGCCTGCGCGACAGGGTTGATGGACTTGCGCCGCAACACGACGAAGCGGACCAGCGCGCGCAGCCAGTCCTCATCGGTTCGCAGAACGAGGTGGTGACCGCCGGCGGAGCGGATCCGCTGATTGATCTCCTCGCGTTGTTGTGTCGCAGCGGCTGCGTAGCGCTGGCGCAACTTCGCGTCGGACGTCTGGATCTCGCGCACCCGACCGGTCTCTGGATCGACCACGTACAGCATTCCGACATCGCTCAACGTCATCTCACGGGGATCGATCACTTCGATGGCGAGCACGTCGTGGCGAACGGCGAGGCGTCGCAAGGGCATCACCCAGTCCGACGGGTCGAGCCAGTCGGAGATGACCACGGCGAGACCGCGGCGGCGCATCGTCGAGCCGAGGCGTTCGATCCCGGCAGCCAGATCGGTCGGACCCGCGCCGTTTGTGCGAGGTGCGGTGACGACCCGATGCAGCAGGGCCTGCAAGTGAGCGCGGCCTGACCGGGCCGGCACGACCAGCGGTGCCTGACCGGGCCGGAGCAGGACCGCACCGAGACGGTTGCCGCTGCGAGCCGTGAGGAACCCGATCGACGCGGCACCGTTCACCGCGAGATCGCGCTTCTCACAGTCCGCGGTGCCGAAGTCGAGGCTGGCGGACTGGTCGATGAGCATCCACGTCTCGAGCTCGCGGTCGGCGATCGCCTCGCGCACGTGCGGCACCTGCATGCGCGCAGTGACGTTCCAGTCGATCCGCCGCGTGTCGTCGCCCGGCTGGTACTCGCGGGCCTCGCCGAGCTCGGATCCGTGACCCGGCACGAGACCGCGGTAGTCACCCTGAAGCAGTCCGTCGAGCTTTCGCGTGATCGTGAGCTCGAGCTTGCGCAGGATCACGTGCGTCGACTCGACGTTCGCGGGCGACCACGGGATCGGGGGTGGAGCGAAGGTGTCGCTCATCGCCTCACCCGTGGGACAGCGGGAGCGACGGGGCGCCAGTCGAGGAGCGGCCGCAGCCGGCCTGCGTGGCCGGGGAACGGATTCATGAAACGGCTTGGCCGTCCTGCGAAGGGGCGATGCGCGGCGCAGGCACGGTCGACAGAACGCGCGCCAGCACATGATCCGCTGAGATCTCGCGCGCCAGTGCCTCGTACGACAGCACCAAACGGTGACGAAGGATGTCGGGCGCGACGTCGAAAACGTCCTGCGGCAGCACGTAGCTACGACCCCGCAGCAACGCCATCGCGCGACCGGCGGCGACGAGACCGAGCGATGCACGAGGGCTCGCGCCATACGAGACGAGCGACGTCAGGTCGGCGAGCCCGAACTTCTGCGGATCGCGGGTGGCGAGCACGAGGTTCACCGCGTAATCGACGACACTGCGATCGACGTACACGCGGTCGGACGCAGCCTGGAGGTCGACCAGCTCGTCCAGCGCGACGACTTCGCTCGCTCGCGGAGGGGCGACGCCCATCCGCTGCACGATCTCGACTTCCTCGGCACCGGTGGGATAGCCGACGAGCACCTTCATGAGGAAGCGGTCACGTTGCGCTTCGGGAAGTGGGTACACGCCCTCGGACTCGATCGGGTTCTGCGTCGCGAGCACGAGGAACGGAGTGGGAGCGGGAAACGTCTCGCCACCGATCGACACGTGCTTCTCGGCCATGACCTCGAGGAGCGCTGACTGGACCTTGGCGGGCGCGCGGTTGATCTCGTCCGCAAGGACGAAGTTGGCGAACACCGGACCGAGCTCGACGTCGAACTTCTCCGACGAGGCCCGGTAGATGCGCGTGCCGACGATGTCGGCGGGCAGCAGGTCGGGAGTGAACTGCAGGCGGGCGAACGTGCCGCCCGTGACCGATGCGAGCGTCTCGACGGCGAGCGTCTTGGCGAGACCAGGAACGCCCTCGAGCAGGCAGTGGCCGCGGGCCAAGCAGGCACACGACCAGTCGCTCGATGACTCGGTCCTGGCCGACGATCACCTTCTTGATCTCGAACATCGCCTGCTCGAGAAGTGCGGCCTCGGGGGTTTGCGGTCCTGGCGTCTCCATGGAGCTTCGGTCGCCTTTCGGTGCAGGGAGAGAGGATCGGAACGATGGTTCGGAGATGGCAACGATGGCCGCAGTGGACCACGACGCGCTGAACGAGAGGGTAAAGCCTCTGCCTTTGGAAGCAGACACGGAAGACCCTGAGAGTCTGATTACGGTTTCCCGCGTGCGGGTGCTCGTGGTCGAAGACGAGGTCGATCTCGCAGAAGCTGTCGCCCGCGGTTTGCGACGCGAGGGCTATGCCGTCGACGTCGCCACCGATGGTGAAGCCGCGCTCGAGAAGCTCGCGTACACCGAGTACGACGTCGTCTGTCTCGACTTGACGTTGCCGAAGGTCGACGGGCGCGAGATCTGCCGGCGCATCCGCACCGGTGACACCGCGAGCACCGGCGCTCGTGTGCTCATGCTGACTGCGCGCGACGCGGTCGAGGATCGCGTTGCCGGCCTCGATGAAGGCGCCGACGACTATCTCGTGAAGCCGTATGCATTCGCGGAGCTGACCGCGCGCGTGCGGACGTTGCTGCGCCGCGACGCAGGGAAATCCGGCGCGCTGCTCGAGGTCGGCGACCTCCGGCTCGACACGGCGCGGCACGAAGCGTGGCGCGGCGGCCGGGTGCTCGACCTCACCGCGAAGGAATTCGCGCTGTTGCGCTACTTCATGTCACGTGCCGGTGAGGTGCTCTCGACGGAGGATCTACTCGAGCACGTGTGGGACGAGTTCACGGATCCGTTCACGAACACCGTGCGCGTCACGGTCGGCACCTTGCGGCGGAAGCTGAGCGCCGACGGCGAGTCACCGTTGATCGAGACGTTGATCGGCAGTGGCTACCGACTGATCATCTCATGAAGCGCATGACGCATCTGGCGGATCGGATGCCGTCGTGGATGGGCTCGATCCGATTCCGGCTCACCGCCATCTACTCGCTGCTGCTCTTCGGCTTGTGCGCGACGTTGATCGGACTCGTGTACTGGGCGCTCGCGCGCGAGTTGGATTCGGAACCTGTTTCTCAGAACTTCGTCATCGAGACGCCGGTTGTCACGCCGCAAGGCATCGCGCTGCAGGAGCAAACGGTGCGTGCCGAATTCCACAGCCTCGAACAGTTGGTCAACCAGCGCGCGCTCGAGCAGCTGCGGAATTACGCCTTCATCGGTCTCGGTGTGATGTTCCTGGCCAGTCTGGGCATCGGCTGGTATGTGGCCGGCATGGTCGTCGCGCCGATCGGCCGGATCAGCGGAGTGGCCAAACAGATCCAGGCAACCGACCTGTCGAAACGGATCGCGATGGGCGGTCCGAAGGACGAGCTCCGCGATCTCGCCGACACGTTCGACGGGATGCTCGACCGACTCGAGACCGCGTTCGAAGCGCAGCGCCGGTTCATCCAGGACGCGTCGCACGAGCTGCGCAACCCGCTAGCGGTGATGCGGACGAACCTCGATGTCGCGCTCGCGGATCCGCACGCGGATGCAGACGAGCTCCGCCGCACCGCGTCCGTCGTCGCACGCACCGCCACGCGGCATGGGCCGGCTCGTCGACGATCTGCTCGCTTACGCCCGACACGGTCTTCCCGACCAAGCGTGGGAGCGCGTCGAGCTCGGACAGCTCGCGTCCGAGACCGCGGACGAGTTCAAGGCGCCGGCTGAAGCCCGTTCGATCGAGCTCGTGCACCTGGAGTCGAACGGCATTGCCGCACTCGGCGACCGCAACCGTCTGAAGCAGGCGCTCGCCAACTTGGTCGGCAACGCCGTGCGGCTCGCTCCGGAGCACACGACGGTGACCGTGTCTGCGGGCGACGTCGACGGATGGGCATTCATGTCGGTAGCCGACGAAGGTCCCGGTATCGCGCCCGAGTTCCAAGCTGCCGTGTTCGACCGGTTCTGGCGCGCGCCCGGCCAGTTCGACAGTGACGGCGAACGGCGAAGCGGGCTCGGCCTCACGATCGTCCGCGAGATCGTCGAGCGCCACGGCGGCCGCGTGTCCCTCGCATCCGAGCCGGATCACGGCTCGACGTTCGTGATCTGGTTGCCCGCGCTCGAGGCGTGAGGACATCGGACGGGTACGGGGCACGGACCGGCAGGACGTGCGACCGCAAGGGATCTGCGTCGACAGGACGGCGATGGGCGAGCGAAGTGAGGGGGCGCAGCCCCCGGAGACTCATGCTTTCGACCTGCTTTCGGGACCCGTGGATAGGTTCCTTGCGATGAGTGGCGTGGACTGGGAGCGGATGCAACCACCCACCGACCCGACGCCGGCACCGCCCGTGACCGGTCCGACACCCTCCGAGGGCGAGTCATCTGCTTGGCAGCCGATCACCACTCCGGCGCCAGCGTTCCCGCCCGCCCCTCCCGTACCGCCGCCAGCGGCTCCGCCGCCCACGCCACCTCCTCCTCCGGCCGCGCCACCTCCGTCCTTCGCGCCAATGCCTCCTCCGGGGGCGCCGCAGTCGCAGCAGACCTCGACGCGCCGCTCGTCGCGCGGCCGTCGCGTCGCGATCGCCGCGATCGTCGCCGCGCTGCTCGTGGTCGCCGGGTTCGGTTTCGCCCGCGCCACCGAGAACCAGAAGTCGAACTCCCCGACGGCCGCCAGCACGTCGTCGTCGAACACGTCCACGACCGCGGGCAAACCCAAGGTCGATCCGAACTCGACTGAGGAGCCGATCGCGGCGGTGGCGGCCGCGGTGAGTCCCTCGGTCGTTCAGATCGAGACCGACTCCGGTCTCGGCTCCGGCGTGATCTACACGAACGACGGCTACATCCTCACGGCGGCGCACGTCGTGGACGGCGCCGGCAACTCTGTGAAGGTGCGGCTCGCGGACGGCACGCTGAAGAACGGTGATGTCGTCGGGTCGGACGATGCCAGCGACATCGCGGTCGTGAAGATCGACGGTAACAACCTCGAAGCCGCCAGCCTCGCCACAGGCGTCAAGGTCGAGGTCGGCCAGACCGCGGTCGCGATCGGCAGCCCGTTCGGTCTCGAAGAGACGGTCACCGCCGGCATCGTCAGCGCCGTCGACCGTCCGCAGGAGACGCCGGGCGGCGCGATCGACATGATCCAGATCGACGCACCGATCAACCCGGGCAACTCCGGTGGGCCGGTCGCCGACAAGGAAGGCCGTGTGTTCGGCATCGCCGACTCGATCATCACGCAGACCGGCGACAGCGCCGGCGTCGGTTTCCTCGTGCCGATCGATCTCGCCAAGGACGTGGCCGACAAGCTCGTCGCCGGACAACCGGTCGAGTTCGCGTTTCTCGGCGTGAGTACTGACCCGACGACGTCATCCCTTGTCGGTGACGGAGCCGTGGTCGTCGACGTCACAAAAGATTCGCCTGCCGACAAGGCAGGGCTTCAACAAGGTGACAAGATCACGGCAAT
Organism: uncultured Acidimicrobiia bacterium; assembly: GCA_963721305.1. Taxonomy (GTDB): domain Bacteria; phylum Actinomycetota; class Acidimicrobiia; order Acidimicrobiales; family JACDCH01; genus DATAES01. The sequence goes on along the minus strand of CAVRIR010000005.1, from coordinate 142,915 downwards.
CGACAGCTCTCCTGTGCGAGATCCGATCGAGCTCGGCGCCCGGGTGCGCTCGCACCAGCCCGGCGACGTCGTGCATGTGACCTTCGAACGCGACGGAAACCAGCAGTCCGCTGATGTGACCCTCGGGTCGACGAAGTCGAAATAATCCTTCCCCCAAACCCCCCTCCGGTCCCTCGGTGCCATCCCCGCCGGCGCCGAGGGACCGGTCGTTTTTCGACCGGGTAGGTTCCTGGCGTGAACGCCGGGACCATCGTGTTTGTCGTTGTCGTGCTCGTGTTGATCGGCGGCGCGGCCGTGTTGATCGCGCGTCGCCCGCGCCGCGGCGTCGAGCTGGAGCCGCCGGCACCACCGAAGCCGGTGACGCGTCCCGGCCCGACGGCGGAGGTCACCGAAGCCCCACCTGAGCTCGACGAGGAGACGATTGCCGAGCTCGAAGCGGCGCTCGCCGAAGCACCACCCGAGGCCCCCGAAGCACCACCCGAGGCGCCCGAGGCGCCAGCCCGAGGTCGTCGTCAAGCCGTCGTTCCGCGACCGGCTGGCCAAAGCGCGTGGCGTGTTCGCCGGCTATGTGGGCTCGGTTCTGGCCCGATCGAAGATCGACGACGAGACGTGGGACGATCTCGAGGAAGCACTCATCCGTGCTGATGTCGGCATCGGTCCGACGACCGAGCTGCTCGATGCCGTGCGCGCCCGCGTGAAGGACGAGAACATCACCGAGCCCGCCGCGCTCGTCGACGCGATGAAGGACGAGATCGAGAAGCGTCTCGTCGGCGACCGAGTCGTTGCGTTTCGAACCGGGGCAGCCGAACGTCTGGCTGTTCGTCGGTGTGAACGGTGTCGGCAAGACGACGACCATCGGCAAGTTGGGTAAGCGTCAGCTCGCCGAAGGTCGTTCGGTCGTCATGGCGGCGGGCGACACGTTCCGCGCCGCGGCCGCCGAGCAGCTCGAGCTGTGGGCTGAGCGCGTGGGCGCCGAGATCGTGCGCGGCAACGAAGGCGGTGATCCGAGCTCGATCATCTTCGACGCGGTGCAGCGCGCCGGCGCGCGCGACATCGACATCGTCCTCGCCGACACCGCGGGGCGCCTCCACACGAAGACGAACCTCATGGAGGAGCTTCGCAAGGTCCGCCGAGTCGCCGATCGCGAGCCGGGCAAGGTCACCGAGGTGTTGCTCGTCCTCGACGCGACGACGGGTCAGAACGGGCTCGTGCAGGCGCGCCAGTTCACCGAGGCGGTCGACGTCACGGGCGTGGTGCTGACCAAGCTCGACGGGTCGGCGAAGGGTGGCATCGTCCTCGCCATCCAGGCCGAGCTCGGCATCCCCGTGAAGTTGGTCGGACTCGGCGAGAGCGCCGACGACCTCGTCGAGTTCGACGAGCACGAGTTCGTCGAAGCCCTGTTCGCCGCCTGACGCGCTCCACGTCGCGCTCTCGGTTCGGGCGTCGCCAGGGAAGGACGTATGCGCGGGTGCCCGAGTAACCTCCGCGCATGCTGCTGGTGCGGATCGTCGTCCTCCCTTTCCGGCTCGCGTACAAGACCACCGGGATCGCGACGAAGGTCGGCTACCGGACGGGACGGCTCGTCGGCTACAGGCGACTGTTCGTGTTCGGCGTGGGCGTCGGGGTCGGGCTCCTCATCGCGCCGGTGACCGGACCGCAGCTGCGGGCGAAGCTTCGTGAGATCTTCAACGGCGCTCGTCTGCCATCCGATCCGGAGCTGGGCGAGCAGGTCCGCTTCCAGCTCAGCCACTCACCCCGTACCTGGCACCTCCCTCAACCTGAGGTCGACGTGCAGGACGGCCGGGTCGTCCTCTCGGCGCGGTTCCTCACGCCACTGCGTCCGCCGACCTCGAGCGCACCGCGACCGGGGTCCCGGGTGTGACCGTCGGTCGACAACCTCCTCACCATCTCGGGCGCCAACGGCCACAACTGAGGCGCGTCCCGGGCGGGGCCACACCCTCTAACCTCGGACCCCGCATGTTCGAAGCGCTTTCCGACCGGTTCGACGGGATCTTCAAGCGTCTCCGCGGCCGAGGCCGCCTGCGCGAGGAGGACGTCGACGAGGTCCTCCACGAGATCCGTCTCGCCCTGCTCGAGGCGGACGTCAACTTCAAGGTCGTCCGCAACCTCCAAGCGCGCATCCGTGAACGGGCGGTCGGGCTCGAGCTGAGCCAGGCGCTGAACCCGGCGCAGCAGGTCATCAAGATCGTCCACGAAGAGCTCATCGAGACGCTCGGCGGCGAGACGATGCGCATCACCTACGCGTCGCGCCCACCGACGGTCGTGTTGATGGCGGGTCTGCAGGGTTCCGGTAAGACGACGAACACCGGCAAGCTGGCGCGCTGGTTCAAGCAACAGGGACGCAACCCGTTGCTCGTCGGCGCGGACCTGCAACGTCCTGCCGCCGTCGAGCAGTTGCGCACGCTCGGACGCCAGGTCGATGTCCCGGTGTTCAGCGAGCCTGGCGATCCGGTCGAGACCGCGCGCAAGGGCGTCGACGAGGCGCGTCGCGTCGGACGCGATGTCGTCATCGTCGACACTGCAGGTCGACTCGCGATCGACGGCGAGATGATGGACCAGGTTCGTCGCATCTCCGGCGCGGTCGCAACCGAACTACACGTTCCTCGTCATCGACGCGATGACCGGTCAGGACGCGGTCACCACGGCCGAGGCGTTCCATCAGACGCTTGCGCTCGACGGCGTCATCCTCACGAAGCTCGACGGCGACGCGCGCGGTGGCGCCGCGCTGTCGGTGAAGGAGGTCGTCGGCCGCCCGGTCGCGTTCGTGTCGACGGGCGAGAAGCTGGCGGACTTCGACCTCTTCCATCCCGACCGTCTCGCCGGTCGCATCCTCGGCATGGGCGACATGCTCACGCTGATCGAGAAGGCCGAGCAGGTCTACGAGAAGGAAGAGGCGCAGCAGGCCGCGGCCAAGCTCTTCGACGGTCAGTTCACCTTCGAGGATTTCCTCGACCAGTTGCAGCAGGTCCGAAAGATGGGACCGCTCGGCAACCTCGTCGGCATGATCCCGGGGCTTCCGAAGGAGGTCAAGAACCAGGAGATCGACGAGGGCGAGATCAATCGCATCGAGGCGATCATCCGGTCGATGACACCGGTCGAGCGAGCCCGGCCGGCGCTGATCGATGGCTCCCGGCGCTCCCGCATCGCCGCCGGCAGTGGCACGCAGCCGGGCGACGTCTCCGCGCTGATCAAGCAATTCCAGGACGTCAAGAAGATGATGCAGAAGATGGGCAACATCCCCGGCCTGGGCCGGAAGATGAAGAAGGGCAAGGGAAAAGGCAAAGGCGGAGGCCGGGTCACGCCGAAAGGGACCAAGCCCGCAGGCGCCACAGCAGGCAAGCCGCCGCCCTTCAGCATCCCCGGCATCAGCGACGAAGGCTTCCCCGGATTGAATTAGTGGTCGGACTTTGAGCAGACTTGCCGATCCCTTGAAACGAAGGATGAACGAACTGTGGCCGTGAAGCTCCGCCTCATGCGGATGGGAAAGACGAAGCAGCCGACCTACCGCGTCGTGGCAGCCGACTCCCGTTCGCCGCGCAACGGCCGGTTCATCGAGATCGTCGGCACGTACGAGCCTCGCCAGGAGCCGTCGCGCATCGTCATCGACAACGACAAGGCAGTGGCCTGGTTGCGCAAGGGCGCCCAGCCCACCGAGCGCGTGCAGCGCATCCTTCAGTGGTCGGGCGCGTGGGACGAGTTCAAGGGCGGCGCGTCTTGAGCGACGTCGAGGATCTCGACGGCGACATCGACGACGGCGAAGGCAGCGACGACGCCGCCGATGTCAACCGGATTCCCGCGGCCACCGCGCGCGACGTCTGCGAGTACCTCGTCAAGGCCGTGGTCGAGGAACCGGCCGGTGTCGAGGTCGCCGTCGTCGATCGGCGCGGCCGTTCGCTGCTCGAGGTGCACGTCGCACCCGGCGACATGGGTCGCGTGATCGGCAAGCGCGGACGCATCGCGCAGTCGATCCGCACGGTCGTGCGCGCTGCAGCCGTGCGCGACGGTGCCGAGGTCGACGTCGACTTCGTGGATTGAACCTCGAGGTGGGTCGCGTGACGCGACCGCACGGGCTACGCGGCGAGGTCGTCGTCACGCTCGTGACCGATCGGTTGGAGCGTCTTTCGCCCGGTTCGGTGCTCGAAGCGGACGGCCGTGCGCTCACGGTCTCGGCGTCGCGCCCGCATCAACGCAATCACATCGTGACGTTCGAGGAGATCACCGATCGCGCTGCGGCGGAGGCGTTGCAGGGCGCGACGTTGCACGCCGCGCCGATCGACGATCCGAGCGAGCTCTGGGTCCACCAACTCATCGGTGCGCGCGTGGTCACCGTCGACGGTGCCGAGGTGGGTGTGGTCGCGTCGGTCGAGGCGAACCCGGCGAGCGACATGCTCGTGCTCGACAGTGGTGCGCTCGTACCGGCGGTGTTCATCGTCGAGCAGCGCGACGACACCGCGATTGTGATCGATCCGCCGGAAGGACTGTTCGACCTGTGAGGATCGATGTCTTCACGATCTTCCCGTCGATGGTCGACGAGTTCGCGTCTCAGAGTCTTTCGGGACGCGCTCGATCCCGACGTCTGATCGATGTGCGCGTGCAGGACCTGCGGTCGGCCGTGAGTGATCCGCATCGGTCGGTCGATGACTCGCCGTTCGGTGGGGGAGCGGGGATGGTCCTCATGCCCGAGCCGCTGTTCTCGGCGGTGGAGGCGGTGGGTCCTCCCCGGCCGCTGCTGCTCCTGGGTCCCGGCGGTCGCCGGTTCGACCAGGACGTCGCCCGAACCCTGGCGGCGATGGACGGGTTCTCCCTGCTGTGCGGCCGCTACGAAGGCGTGGACGAGCGGGTGCGAGAGCACCTCGTCGACGGCGAGCTGTCGGTCGGGGACTTCGTCCTCGCGGGCGGGGAGGTGGCGGCCATGGCGGTGCTCGAGGCGGTCGGCCGGCTCGTGCCGGGGGTGATGGGCAACGCAGAGTCGGCGGACGAGGAGTCTTTCGCCGACGGGCTGCTCGAGTATCCGCAGTACACGAGGCCTGCGGACTTCCGGGGATGGGTCGTTCCTGAGGTGCTGCGTTCCGGCGACCACGGCCGGGTGGCCCGGTGGCGGCAGGCGAAAGCCCTGGCCCGGACGGTGGAGCGGCGGCCCGATCTGGTCGCGGCGCGGGGCGGACTGTCCCCGGCCGAGCGCGCGCTCTTGGAGGACGAGTTGGGAATCACGTATCCTACTGGTCCCCCCGAGGACGTTTCTGGGAGCTGACGCGCCATGAACCCGACCGACCTCGTCGACGCCGTCAACCTGCGCGACGACATCCCCGACTTCGCACCCGGCGACACGTTGAAGGTGCACGTCCGCGTGGTCGAAGGCAACAAGGAGCGGGTGCAGGTCTTCCAGGGGGTCGTCATCCGCCGGCAGGGTTCGGGCGTCCGTGAGTCGTTCACGGTCCGCAAGGTGAGCTACGGCGTCGGCGTCGAGCGCACGTTCCCCGTCCACTCGCCGGTGATCGCAAAGATCGAGCCGGTCACCCGCGGTGCCGTCCGCCGGGCGAAGCTGTACTACCTGCGCGATCGCGTCGGGAAGGCCGCGAAGATCAAGGAATCTCGTTCTGCGTTCCAGCCCAAGGGAGCGCGGACGAAGCAGACGCAGGCCGAGCCCGCCGATCCCGCGGTCGAGGCCGACGCGGATCTCGAGGCCGAGCTCCCGGCCGATGCTGAGCAGCCCGAGACCGCGGAAGCCTGATCCGCCTCCCTGTTCCGGCACGGCCCGGCGGCGTGGCCGCCTGCGGTCCCGCTTACAGTGAAGCCATGTCGACGGAGGACCTCGAGCAGTACGAGGCCGACCTCGAGCTGCAGCTGTACAAGGAGTACAAGGACGTCTCGCCGATGTTCTCGTTCGTCGTCGAGACGGAACGTCGTTTCTATCTGTGCAACGAGGTCAAGCAGCACGTCCACGGCGACGGGCGCACCTATGTCGAGCTCGAGTTGCGCGATGCGTGGGTCTGGGACATGTACCGGTCGAGCCGGTTCGTGCCGTCGGTCCGCGTCGTGACGTTCAAGGACGTGAACGTCGAAGAGCTCCCGAAGAAGGACCTTCTCTAAGACCTCTGGGAGTCTCGACAAATGACGCTCGCACGCCGAGCGCTCGGCATCTCGGGCGAGGATGCGGCAGCGGCTTGGTACGAAGCCAATGGCTACGTCGTCTTGAACCGAAACTGGCGTTGCCGTGACGGCGAGATCGATCTCATCGTCCGTCGCCAACGCGTGATCGTGTTCTGTGAGGTGAAGACGCGGTCGTCGAGCGTCTTCGGGTCGCCCGCCGAGGCGGTCAATCGCGTGAAGCGCCAGAAGGTCCGGGTGCTCGCGGCGAAGTGGCTGGACGATTCGCCGCCGGTGCGACCCCGAGAGATCCGCTTCGACGTGGTGTCGGTCGTGGGCGAGGCCGTCGAGGTGATCGAGGGCGCGTTCTAGCCCGTCAGCCCAGCAGGGCCCAGAGCAGCAGCAAGGCCACGACGACGAACGCGCCGACGACCATGGCGTAGTCCGCCACCGATCGCCGCTGCTGCCGAAACGGGTTGAACCCCATCGTCCCCATCATGGCCCTTGTCGGTCCGACGCCCAAGCGTCCTCCCGGGAATCGAGACGCCGGAGAATTCACTGTCGCACCCCTGGCGTAGAGTTCTCGACGTCCGCTCGTTGGCCGGCGGCAACGGCCTCCCTCACGTCGATCGTCATCCGTGAGGAGCACCCGTGCTCGCGAGCATCCCGTCCGCCACCCTGCTCGGTGTCGACGGACATCCCGTCACCGTCGAGGTCCACGTGGCCGTCGGTCTACCGGGCTTCACGATCGTCGGCTTGCCCGACACGGCATGCCGTGAAGCGCGCGACCGGGTCCGCGCCGCTCTCACCACGTCGGGCATCGGATGGCCGAACAAGAAGGTCACGATCAACCTCGCACCGTCCGGGCTGCGAAAGATCGGAGCCGGCCTCGACCTCGCCATCGCGGTCGGCATGGTCGTCGCGTCCGAGCTGGTGCCACCGAACCGCGTCGACGGCCTCGCGTTCCTCGGGGAGCTCGGACTCGACGGCACGATCCGTCCGGTCCCGGGCACCCTGTCGCTCGTCGACGCGTTGGCTTGCCGCGCCGTCGTCGTCGCGCCGAGTGCGTATCACGAGGCCGCCTTGCTCTCGCGCTGCAAGGTGCTCGTCGCATCGTCACTGAAGGGGCTCTTCGACGCGCTCGTCGGGCTGCAACCATGGCCGTCGCCGCCACGCGAAGTCGCGCCAGCTCCGGTCGAGCCCCCGCCCGATCTCGCCGACGTGCGCGGTCAACCGGTCGCGCGGTTCGCGCTCGAAGTCGCGGCCGCAGGCAACCACCATCTGATGTTCGTAGGTCCGCCCGGCGCAGGGAAGACGATGCTCGCCTGTCGCCTGCCGGGACTGCTCCCATCGCTCGACACCGAGCTCGCGCTCGAGTCGACACGAGTGCACTCTGCCGCGGGCGCGGCCCGTCCCGACGGCTTGATCCGGCGACCGCCGTACCGCGCACCGCATCATGGTGCGTCGAGCGTCTCCCTCGTCGGCGGCGGCAGCGGGGCGATCCGGCCCGGCGAGATCAGCCTCGCCCATGGCGGTGTCCTCTTCTTGGACGAGCTCGGCGAGTTCCAGGCGACGGTGCTCGACGCGCTCCGCCAACCGCTCGAAGAGGGCGTCATTCGGGTTGCTCGCGCCGCCGTTCGGGTCGAGCTTCCGGCGCGCGTCCTGCTGGTCGCGGCGATGAACCCGTGCCCATGTGGTGAAGGAGGTGCCCTCGGGTCGTGTCGCTGCTCGCCCGCGGCGCAGGCCCGCTACCGGCGGCGGGTCTCCGGTCCCTTGCTCGACCGCTTCGATCTGCGGGTCGAGGTCTGCCGTCCGGACGTCGAGCATCTCCTCCGGGGTCAGCCTGCGGAGTCGACGGAGTCGACCGCAGCGCGCGTGTGGCGCAGGCGCGCGAGCGCGCCGCGACGCGGGGTGTGCGCGCGAACGGCGACCTGCGCGGCAAGTGGCTCGATCAGTTCGCTGCAGTCGACGGCGGCGCACTGACCACCCTCGAAGCCGCGCTTCGAGCCGGCCGACTCAGTGCCCGCGGTGCGAACCGGGTCCGCGCTGTCGCTCGCACGATCGCCGACCTCGCCGAGGCTGATGCCATCAACACCGAGCACGTCGCGTTGGCGATGAGTCTGCGAGTCGATCCGTTCGCCATCGCACAACGGGTGGCGTGCTGATGCGACTACCACCTGAAGCGTGGGCCGCCGCGCTTGCAGCGCTGCCGGGCATGGGTCCGGCTCGCAACCTGGCGTTGTTGCGGCATTGGTCGCCGCCGGACGCGTGGCGGTGCGTTCTCGATCGGTCCTGGCTCGGCGAGCGCGACGTCGTGAGCGCGGCGCGATCGGAGCCGGCCGCGCTCGCGGAGTTATGGGCTCGTGCGGCTTGCGAGATCGACGTGGAGGTCCTCTGGCAACGGCACGTCGATGCCGGCGTGGGCGTCGCCGCGCTCGGCTCGCCCGCGTACCCCTCGCCGCTCGCGAACGACATCGAGCCGCCCGCCACCTTGTTCGTGCGCGGTGATCCGTCGGTCATTGCCGGACCACGCGTCGCCGTCGTCGGCACGCGCACGGCCACCCGTTACGGCATCGACCTCGCGTACGAGTTCGGTCGCGATCTCTCGGCGGCAGGCGTGTCGGTGATCTCCGGGCTCGCGCTCGGCATCGACGGCGCCGCGCATGCCGGCGCACTCGCGGCGACCACGACCCCGCCGATCGCGGTCGTCGGGAGCGGCCTCGACGTGATCTATCCGAAGAAGCACGCGTCGCTGTGGCGCGAGGTCGAACGGCGAGGCGTCGTCCTGAGTGAGGCGCCGCTCGGTGCGGCGCCCGAGCGCTGGCGGTTCCCGGCGCGCAACCGCCTCATCGCAGCACTGGCCGACATCGTCGTGGTCGTCGAGTCACAAGAGCAGGGAGGCTCGATGCACACGGTCAGCGAGGCGGAGCAACGCGGCCGTCCGGTGTACGCCGTGCCCGGTCCCGTGCGCAGCGCAGCGTCGACCGGTACCAATCGATTGCTTCGCGACGGAGCACACGCGGCCTGCGATGTGAGCGACGTCCTGATCGGCCTCGGCTTGTCGGCGGCACTGCATCGCGACGTGCGCGACCGGCGGACAGCGGTGACCGGTGACGATCGTGCGGTCCTCGACGCGCTCGCTTGGCAGCCGGCGTCGCTCGAACAGTTAGCGGCGCGAACGGCGCTCCGCCTCGGCGATCTGTCGCTCGCGCTCGTGCGCCTGCGCGAGTCAGGCTGGGTCGACGAACGTGGCGGGTGGTACGAGCGAGTGGCGAGGGCCGACTGATGTCACGGACCGCGCGCACCCGACGGATACGGTGGCGAGATGCCCTGGGCGATCGACGAGTTCGCCAAATCACTGACAGCCGTCGCGCCGTCGACGGTGACGGCGTATCGGCGAGACGTCACGTCCTTCGTGACGTGGGCAGAGCGCGCCGGCGTCGATGGACCCGCCGCGGTCGACCGCATCAAGTTGCGCCGCTATCTCGCGTCGCTGTCCACGAAACGGCGTGCGAAGCGCACGATCGCTCGATCCGCCTCGTCCTTGCGGCGCTACTTCGGCTGGCTGCAACGCACCGGCGCGATCGCCGCCGACCCGACCGCCGGGTTGTCAGCGCCGCGTGGCGAGCGTCGCCTGCCGCACGTGCTGCGGGCCGACGAGCTGCACGTGCTGCTCGACGAGCCGCCGGCACGCGTGGACGGCGACTCCGACGCGATTCGGCTCCGCGACGACGCGGTGATCGAGCTGCTCTACGGCAGCGGCCTGCGGGTGAGCGAGCTCTGCGGCCTACGCATCGGCGATGTCGATCCATCGCGGCACCGCGCCACGGTCTGGGGGAAGGGGTCCAAGCAGCGTCTGGTTCCGCTGAGCGAGCCGGCCGCCGCGAAGCTTCGCCGCTGGCTCGACGCCGGCCGCGATCAGTTGCGGGTCGACACGCAGCCTGGCGACGCGGACGAAACGGCCGCAGGACAGGGCGTTCCCGACGCCTTGTTCTTCAACAAGCGAGGCAAGCCGCTCACCGCACGAGACGTGCGCCGGATCCTGGACCACCGGTCGCCGGTGCCGACCCATCCGCACGCCTTGCGGCATACGTTCGCCACGCACCTTCTCGATGGCGGGGCAGATCTGCGGGCGGTGCAAGAGCTGCTCGGTCACGCCGATCTGGCGACCACGCAGCTCTACACTCATGTGAGCAGAGAGCGGCTCCGGCGAGTTTACGACGCCGCTCATCCGCGGGCCTAGGGGCCGCGAGTAACAGGAGACACAGCCGAAATCGAACGGCTGTGTGCGGCCTACAAGACTGGAGGCGAGCGCGATGTCCGAGAAGGCGTACGCGAAGCTCGAAGCCGAGCTCCACCGCACCCCGAGCGACGAAGAGCTCGCGTCCGAGCTGAGCATGAGCGACGATCAACTGCAGTCGACGCTCAGCCAGATCAGCCAGATCAGCTTCATCGGGCTCGTTGCGCTCGACGAAGCGAGAGCCGGCCTGATCCAGAGTTCCGTGACGCGGGTCCGGCCCGCCTGACGTCGACTCGCACAGCGCCTTCCCCGCCTTCCCCCTCACAACCCGGTCGCGCCTCGGGGAGGGGCCATGCCATCCGGACTCCATCGGGGCGCCGCGCGCGCATGCGCGGCGCTGGTGGTGGTCGTCATCGAAGTCGTCTGCGTCGCAACCGCAGCGGCCGCGTCCACGTCCACGCCTGCAACGGGGATGCGGGCCGCGCCGGGCGTTCCAATCCGCGCGCTCGAGTCGACACCCGAGGTCACCTACGAGCCACCGGTCGACGCGCCCGTCGACGATCCGTTCCGCGCGCCTGACACGACGTACGGCCCGGGCCATCGCGGCATCGAGTACGACACCGCTGCCGGCGTCATCGTCGGCGCGTCGGCCAACGGCGTCGTCGTGTTCGCTGGCGACGTAGCCGGCCAGGCGTGGGTGACGGTTCTGCACCCCGATGGCGTGCGCAGCACGTATGGACCTCTCGCGTCCGTCGGCGTCGCCACGGGCCAATCGGTCCGCGGCGGCGATCCCATCGGCACGACCGCGGGACGTCTGCTGCTCACGACCAGAGTCGGGGCGAACTACGTCGATCCCGCGCTCCTTCTCGCGTCCGTGAGCGGCGAGATCCATCTCGTGCCCGAGCCGGCGACCTTGCCGTCGTTCTCACCCTCGTCCTTCGGTCTCGGTGATCTGCTCTCGCCCGACTCGATCGTCTCCGCGCTGTCGTTCGGACGCGACATGGCGATCGAACAAGCAACAGCCGTGTATGACGTCACGCCGATGCCGTTCGTCCTTCATTCGGTCGACGCCCTCGTCCGGTGGCACGAACAGCGCGGCCATTGCACGAGCGACGACGTCCCCACCCATCCGCCGGACGGTCGCCGGTTCGCCGTCCTCGTCGGCGGGCTCGGGTCCTCGAGCGAGAACGCGGCGGTCGACGACGTCGCCACCTCATCGCTCGGCTACGACGCGCGCGACGTGGTGCGTTTCTCGTACGGAGGCGGACGGATCCCGTCGCGAAGACCTGTTGCCGAAGAGCTGTCGGGCATCCACCCGTCGACCTACACGCCGCGCGACTCCGCCGGCGACATCGATGTCGCCGGCCACCGGCTGGCGAGCATGCTGGCCGACGTCGCCGCCCGTGTCCCGGAGGGCACGACGGTCGATGTCTACGCGCACAGCCAGGGCGGCCTCGTGACCCGAGTCGCGCTCGAGGAACTGGCGTCGACCGACGCCGATGCCCTGCACCGAATCGGGGTGGTCGTGACGCTGGCGACCCCGCACGAGGGCGCCGACCTGGCCGGGCTGGTCGAGCGAGTCGCAGCAGCACCGTTCGGAGACGACGCCCTCGACACGGGTGCGGCGCTCGCGGGCTCAGACCTGCGGACCGACGACGCGGCGATCCGCGAGCTGGCGCCCGGCTCGGAACTGCTGCGCACGCTTGGCGCCGAAACGCTGCCGCCGGGGCCGCACTACCTGTCGATCGCAGCGCAGGGCGACCCTGTCGTGCCCTCGCCGGATGCCCATCTCGCCGGCGCCGAGAACGTGATCGTCCCGGTCAACGGCCTCGACGCGCACGCCGCGCTACCAGGCTCCGCGGCCGCGACCCGCGAGATGGCGCTGGCGCTCGACGGGCTGCCACCGGGGTGCGAATCGGCGGAGGATGCGGTCCTCGACTCGCTGTGGGGCGACCTGTACCACGGCAGCGAGCAGTTCCTCGCCACCACGGCGGGCCCGTGAGGGCCGGGATCCGGTTCGGGAAGCCGGACCGGTCACCGCTACACTGCCCGACGGCCTGGCGACCGCCCGGCCGTCATCCCCGCCTGCGCCGTCCCACGGTCGCTCCGTTGCCGGAAGCCATCGGCTCACGGGCCGGAGCGTTGCGCCGCAGGCTTCGACCAACCGTTGGGAGAGGAGCCACAAGATCATGGACGCGCCTGTCGTCACCATGAAGCAGTTGCTGGAGGCCGGAGTCCACTTCGGTCACCAGACCCGCCGTTGGAATCCCAAGATGAAGCGGTTCATCTTCGGTGAGCGCAACGGCATCTACATCATCGATCTCCAGCAGACGCTGTCCCGGATCGAGACCGCCTATTCCTTCGTGCGCGACCTCGTCGCCGACGGCGGCACCGTGCTGTTCATCGGCACGAAGAAGCAGGCGCAGGATCCGATCCGCTCGTACGCGGACAAGTGTGGGATGCCGTACATCAACGAGCGGTGGCTCGGCGGCATGCTCACGAACTTCGAGACGATCGCCAAGCGCGTGCAGAAGATGCAGGAATACCAGCGCATGCGCGCCGCCGGCGACTTCGAGGCCATGCCGAAGAAAGAGGCGCTCATCATCGGTCGCGAGCTCGAGAAGCTCGAGCGCAACCTGCAGGGCATCCGCGACATGACGAAGCTGCCCGAGGCGGTGTTCATCCTCGACACGAAGAAAGAGCACATCGGCGTGACCGAGGCGAACAAGCTCGGCATCCCGATCGTCGCCGTCGTCGACACCAACTGCGACCCCGACCTCATCCAGTACGTGATCCCGGGCAACGACGATGCCATCCGCGCCGGCACGTTGATGTGCCGCATCGTGGCCGACGCGGTCGATGAGGGCCGGCTGATCGCCTCTCGCCGCGGCGGTGGCACCGGGCCCGGCCCGGCACCCGCGCCTACTCGCACTGCGGACGACGAGGCTCGCATCGCCGCGCAGCAGGCCGAGGCGCGCCGCCAGGCCGCGCGGCAGGCACAGGAGCGCGAAGCCCGCATGGCCGCGCAAGCGGGGGCACCTGAGGACGCAGACGCAGAACCAACCGAGTCACCGGAAGCGACCGCAGCAGTCGATGCGCCCGCAGCAGCCGACGAGGCCGTCGACGCAACCACGACCACCGAGGAGTCCTGAGCAATGCCCGACTTCACCGCCAAGGACGTCAAAGCGCTGCGCGACGCCACCGGGGCCGGGATGATGGACGCGAAGCGCGCGCTCGAAGCCAACAACGGCGACATGGAAGAGGCCGGCAAGTGGCTGCGCGAGCAGGGCATCACCAAGTCGGCGGCCCGCACCGACCGCGAGAACGCGCAGGGCGCGGTGGCGGTCGCCACCGGCGGTAGTGCCAGCGCGATCGTCGAGCTCAAGTGTGAGACCGACTTCACGGCCAAGAGCGACGCGTTCACATCGATCGTTCAGACGCTCGCGGACGCGGTCCTTGCCGAGGGTGAGGGCGCGGTCGACTCGTACAAGGACGCGATCGACGACCTCAAGATCACGACCAAAGAGAACATCGAGGTCGGCAAGGTCGCGCGCGTGGAATCCGCCGACGGTGACGTGCTCGACACGTATTTGCACCGTCAGGACGGTCGGGGCGTGAACGGCGTCATCGTCCAGTTGCACGGCGGCACGTCCGACGTCGCGCACGCGGTCGCGCTGCATGTCGCGTTTGCCAAGCCCGGCTACCTCACGCGCGACGAGATCCCCTCAGACGCAGTTGCCGCCGAGCGTGAGACGCTCGAGGCGGTGACGCGCGCCGAAGGCAAGCCCGAGCAGGCGGTCCCGAAGATCGTCGAGGGGCGCGTCAACGCGTGGATCGCCGATCAGGTCCTGCTCGAGCAGAAGATGATCCCGGAAGAGAAGCAGCCCGTCGCGCAGGCCATCGGCGACGCGAAGGTCGTGCGGTTCGTCCAGGCGGTGATCGGGGCTTGACTCCCGCACCGCGCTGGTCGCGTGTCCTCCTGAAGCTCTCCGGCGAGGCGTTCGCCGGTGACGAGGGCTACGGCATCGACGGCAAGGTGGTCGAGCAACTCGCATCGGAGATCGTCGAGGTCCGCAGCGAGCTCGGCGTCGACGTCGCCGTCGTCGTCGGCGGCGGCAACATCTGGCGGGGGATGACCGGCGCGAGCGCCGGCATGGACCGCGCCCAGGCCGACTACATGGGCATGCTCGCGACCGTCATCAACAGTCTGGCGCTGCAGGACGTGCTCGAGCGGCTCGGCCAGCCCACACGGGTCCAGTCGGCCATCACGATGGCCGCGGTGGCGGAGCCGTACATCCGTCGTCGCGCCATCCGTCACCTCGAGAAGGGTCGAGTGGTGATCTTCGCCGCGGGCACGGGCAACCCGTTCTTCACGACCGACACGACCGCCGCGCTGCGGGCGATCGAGATCGAGGCGGGTGTGATCCTGCGCGGCACGCACTCCGGCGTGGACGGCGTCTACACCGACGACCCCCGCCTGAATCCCGACGCCACCCGGCTCGATCGCGTGAGCTACATCGAGATGATCAACCAGGGCCTGCGCGCCATGGATCCCACCGCGGTCACGCTGTGCATGGAGCACGACCTGCCGATCGTCGTGTTCGACCTGATGACGCGCGGCAATGTCCGATCCATCCTGCTCGGTGAGGCGATCGGTACGCTGGTTCGGTGACCTCGGCAGGCTCGGCGTGAGCGAACTGCTGGATCTCGTCGTCGTGGAGACTGACGAGAAGATGGACAAGGCCGTCGAGCACGCCCGAGCCGAGTTCGCGAGCGTTCGCACCGGGCGGGCGTCGGCGTCGCTGATCGAGCGACTGGGTGTCGAGGCCTACGACTCCACGATGCCGCTCCAGCAGCTGGCAAGCTTCAAGGTGCCCGAGGCCCGGATGCTGATGGTGATCCCCTTCGACAAGGCGACCATGCCGGCCATCGAGAAGGCGATCCGCAACTCCGATCTGGGGCTGAACCCCTCGAACGACGGTTCCGTGATCCGCCTCGTGTTCCCCCAGCTCACCGAAGAACGGCGCAAGGATCTGGTGAAACGGGTAAGGCATCAATCGGAGGAGGGAAAGGTGGCGATCCGCAACCTGCGCCGGGGTGCCCGCCACGAGTTCGACACGCTGGTCAAGGATGGTGAGGCGACCGAGGACGAGCTCGCGCGAGCAGAGAAGGAGCTCGACAGGCTCACCCACGCGCACGAAGGCCAGATCGACCAAGCGCTCGAGCACAAGGAGCGCGAGCTGCTCGAGGTCTAAGGAGGCCCGCGTATGGGCGACGAGTTGTTCCCCCACGACAACCAGCCTGAAGAGACCACCGAAGGGGTGAGGATCATCGGCGCCGAAGAGGCCGAGAAGGCAAGCGAACGAGAGGACGTCGCCCGCAGGCTCCCGGAGGACGCGCCCCGTTACGGCGACCGTCCCGAGGGACCGCCCGACGGCGGACCCCGACCCGCGATCCGCTTCCCGCTGTCGGGGTCGTCCGATCCGACCGACATCGAGCGTCCTCCGGTCGTTCCGGCCGATCCCATGCGCACGTCCGGCGAGCACAACCTGCCCCACTGGACCGAGCCGGCGACGGGCGAGGTCCCGAAGATCCTCGCGTCCGACCAAAGCGACGACGACCTCGATGCCTGGTCGTCGTTCACGACCTCGCAGCCCCGCTGGCGAGGTGAGGATCCCCAGTCCGACCGCGACGAGTTCAACGACTTCTCGCGCCTGGCGGACGAGGAAACACAGGTCGGCGCGCTCGACCCGAACCGGCCCGATCCGGAGGAGTACTTCGAGTTCGACGAGATCGACCAGGAGCCGGAGCCGGCGCAGCCGCAGGCGACCCGCGCCATCTCGAGCGATCCTCGCCAGGCCGCGCGCCGGCCGACCGGAAACAAGGGCGGCGGTTTCGACCGTCCGACGGACGCCGGCCGGGACCTGCAGCAGGCGATCCTCATCGGGGTCGTCCTCGCCGGCGCGTTCCTGCTGTTCGCCAAGGCCGGCCCGAAGTACCTGATGGCGCTGGTCGTCGTGGTCATCGGGGCCGCTGCGGTCGAGCTGTTCACCGTGCTGCGCCGAGCCGGCTACCACCCGGCGACGCTGCTGGGCATCGCATCGGCGGTCACGCTGCCGCTCGCGGCGTACTGGAAGGGCGAGTCCGCGTACCCGGTGGTCCTCTTCCTGACCGCGGTGTTCGGGCTCCTCTGGTACCTCGTCGGCGCCGGTGGCGACGACTCGGCCGTGCTCGGGGTGTCGTCGACGCTGTTCGTCGTCTGCTACGTGGCGGTGCTCGGCTCGTTCGCCGCGCTGATCCTCACGCTGCCGTCCGGCATCGGCGTGTTCTACGGCGCGCTGCTGACGACGGTGGCGTACGACGTCGGTGCGTTCTTCGTCGGCCGCAGCATGGGCACCCGGCCGATGTCGGCCGCCAGTCCGAACAAGACCTTCGAGGGCCTGGCCGGCGGGTGGATCCTGTCGATCCTCGTGGCCGTGGCCGTCGTCGGGTTCATCTCGCCATGGGACAACAGCAGCGTGAGCCTCGCCGACAAGGTCCTGTTCGGGGCGGTCGCGGCGCTCGCGGCGACGCTCGGCGACCTCTGCGAGTCGGTGATCAAGCGCGATCTCGGCGTGAAGGACATGGGCACGCTGCTACCGGGCCACGGCGGCATCCTCGACCGCTTCGACGCCCTGCTGTTCGTCCTCCCCGCCACCTACTACGCCGCCCTGATCCTGATTTTCTGACCACAATGCGACAGTGCGCTCCGTGACCACGTCTGGCAGCGCCGGCCCGGGAAGCGCCAGCGTCGGGCCGGCCGTCATGCGGAGGCAGGAGCGAAGCGACGCCCGGAGCATGCGATAGATGGGCACGTCAACGCTCGCCATCGTCGGTGCGACCGGCTCGATCGGCACCCAGGCGCTCGACGTCGTGCGGTGCGAGCCGGGCGCGTACGACGTGGTCGCGCTCGGAGCGGCGTCGTCGGTCGAGCTGCTGGCGAAGCAGGCGGCGGAGTTCCGTCCAGCGGTCGTGGCGCTGGCGGACGAGACCAGGGCGCCCGAGCTGGCGGCACTGCTTCCGGACGGCACCGAGCTGGTTGCCGGCCCGGATGCCCTCGCGGCCGTCAGCACCGATGCCGACATCGTGGTCAACGGTGTCGTCGGCTTCGCCGGACTGCCCGTGACGCTCGCCGCGCTCGGGGCCGGGAAGCGGCTGGCGCTCGCCAACAAGGAATCCCTCATCGCCGCTGGGCCGGTCGTGCGACGGGTCCGTCGCACCCCGGGCGCCGAGCTCGTGCCCGTGGACAGCGAGCACTGCGCCGTCCATCAGTGCCTTCGGGCGAACGCCGGGGGAGACCCGGACAAGGTCGACCGGATCGTCCTCACCGCGAGCGGCGGGCCGTTCAGAGGACGGACCCGTGCCGAGCTCGCCGGCGTGACCGTCGAGGACGCGCTCGCCCATCCCACGTGGAAGATGGGGCCCAAGATCACGGTGGACTCGTCCACCCTGATGAACAAGGGACTCGAGGTCATCGAGGCCCACGAGCTGTTCGACGTCGACTACGACCGCATCGAGGTCGTCGTGCACCCGCAGTCGATCGTGCACTCGATGGTCGAGTTCACGGATGGGGCGACGATCGCCCAGCTGTCGCTGCCGGACATGCGGCTGCCCATCGGTTACGCGCTGGCCTATCCCGACCGCATCACCACCCCGTTCGGCCGCATCGACTGGAGCGAGCTCGGCCGCCTCGACTTCGAGCCGCCCGACCTCGACGCGTTCCCGTGCCTGCGCCTCGCCTACGAGGCCGGACGCATGGGCGAGACGGCTCCGGCGTGGCTGAATGCCGCCAACGAGGTTGCCGTGGCAGCATTTCTGGACGGCCTCATCCCCTGGACTTCCATCGCCGATGTTCTCTTCGAGATCCTCGACCGCCATGATGGAACGAAAGCGGACAGCGCCGACGTTGTCGTCGAAGTAGACCGCAGGGCCAGAGACGAGGCCCGCCAACTGATCGAGAAGAGGACGGCCGCGTGACCGACGTCGCGGACACCCACCCCCAGACGGAGACCGCCCCCGACCCGGCCAGCCCGGTCACCGAGCGCGCCGCCGAGCCGACGTCGAACGGTGGCCCTGTCGGCGCACCTGATCGTCGCATCACCCTCGCGCTGGTCCTCGCCCTCGTGCTCTTCATCGCGCTGGCCGGCGGCTGGCCGCTGTTGCTGGTGATCTTCGCCTTCGTCCTGATGATCGTCCTGCACGAGTTCGGCCACTACATCGTGGCCAAGAAGTCCGGCATGAAGGTCACCGAGTTCTTCCTCGGCTTCGGGCCGAAGCTGTGGTCGTTCCAGCGAGGCGAGACCGAGTACGGGGTCAAGGCATTGCCAGCGGGCGCGTACGTCCGCATCATCGGCATGCACAATCTCGACGAGGTGCCGCCGGAGGACGAGCCCCGCACCTATCGCCAGCAGAGCTATCCGAAGCGCCTCGGCGTCGCGGTCGCGGGCTCGACGATGCACTTCCTGCAGGCACTCGTGGCCATGTTCCTCGTGTTCGCGGTGTTCGGCGCGCCGGGCGGCCACTTGTTCACACACACCGACGACTTCGTCATCAAGGAGACCGTCGCCGGATCCGCCGCGGAGCAAGCTGGCATCCAGCCGGGCGACAAGATCGTGTCGATCGACGGCCAACAGATCGCGTCGTTCGATCAGTTGCATGACGTCGTCCTCCCCCGCGCGGGTAGGACCGTGCCGATCGTTCTCATGCGCAACGGGCAGCAAGTGACGACCGAGACCACGATCGGTACGAGCGACGGTCACGGGTTCCTGGGCGTCGAGCAGACCTCGCTGCCGAGCGAGCGCGTCTCGCCGTTCACGGCCGCGGGACGATCGGTCACCGAGTTCGGTCACGTCACGAAGGAGACGTTCGGGTTCTTCGGTGCGTTCTTCTCGCCATCCGGCCTGTCGCACTTCGCCGACACCGTGGTGAACGAGGGCAGCACGTCGTCCTCGCAGACCAACAGCTCAGCGGCCGCGACCGGCGGCTCTGACTCGGGATCGTCGACGGTCGACCAGAACCGACCGATCTCCATCATCGGTGCAGGACGTATCGGAGCAGAGATCGCCTCGAAAGGCGCGTTCGCCTTCCTCGCGTTCTTCGCCAGCATCAACATCATGATCGGGATCTTCAACCTCATCCCGCTGCTGCCGCTGGACGGTGGTCACGTCGTGATCGCGACCTACGAGCGCGTCCGGTCCCGCAAGGGTCGGCCGTACCACGCTGACGTCATGAAGATGATGCCGGTCGCGTACGCGGTCGTGATGGTGCTCGTGGTGCTCGGCGCGGCGACGATCTTCCTCGACATCGTCAATCCGATCCATCTCAACTAGATGCAGGTCTGATGCTCGTCGACGGACAGTTCGAGCGCCGGCCCACACGCAAGATCGTCCTCCGCCACCCGACCCATCCGGTCGAGGTCGGTGGCGACGCGCCGATCTCGGTGCAGTCGATGACGATCACCAAGACAGCGGACGTCGACGGCACGCTCGCGCAGATCTATGCGCTGTACGCCGCTGGCGCGGACATCGTGCGCTGCACGTGCAACGAGATCGAAGCGGCGGAGGGACTGGCGCGCATCGTGCCGCGGTCGCCGGTGCCGATCGTCGCTGACATCCATCATCAATACAAGATGGCGCTCGCCGCGCTCGACGCCGGCGTGCACTGTCTGCGTCTCAATCCGGGCAACATCCGCAAGCCCGAGCACATCAAGCTCGTCGCGCAGGAGTGCCGAGATCGCGGCGTGCCGATCCGCATCGGTGTGAACGGTGGATCGCTCGATCCGAAGCTGTACGAGAAGTACGGCGGACGGGTGACGCCCGAGGCGATGGTCGAGTCGGCGCAGCTCGAGCTCGCCTACTTCGACGAGGTCGGCTTCGAGGACGTGAAGATCTCGGTGAAGGCGTCGTCGGTCCCGCTGATGATCGAGGCGTACCGGCAGCTGTCCGAGGTAACCGACCATCCGCTGCACCTCGGAGTCACCGAGGCCGGACCGCCGCCGGTCGGCGTCGTCAAGGCGACCGCCGGCATCGCGACGCTCCTCGCGGAGGGCATCGGCGACACCATCCGTTACTCGCTCACCGCCGATCCCGTCGAAGAAGCCAAGGCCGGACGGCAGCTGCTCGAGGCGATGGGTCTGCGCGAGCGCAAGAACGTCGACCTCATCGCCTGCCCGTCGTGCGGCCGCGCCGAGATCGACGTCATCAAGGTCGCCGAGCAAGCGATGCATGCGTTCGGAGACCGTGAGATCCCTCTGCAGGTCGCCGTCATGGGATGCGTCGTCAACGGACCGGGTGAAGCACGCGACGCCGATCTCGGCATCGCCGCCGGCAACAGGCGCGGCCACCTGTTCGTGCGCGGCACCAACGTCGCAGTGGTGCCGGAGACCGACATGGTCGACGCGCTGGTGGAGTGGGCGGAGTTCATCAACGAGCACGGCGTCGAACGAGCGCTGTCCAAAGCCGACCTCGCTGCCGCGAAGGCCGCGGCGGAAGAAGACCGCAGCGCCCTGCTCGACGAGCAGGGTGACGACGCCAACGCCAGCGAGCAGCGCGTCGACCTGATCCACAAGCGGGTCGACGGAACCTCTTCCTGAACAGCGCTCGACGGCAGGTAACTTCGGGCGATGGCCAAGGTGCTGACGTCACCGACCGAGGACTTTCCCCGTTGGTACCAGGACGTCGTCGCCAAGGCAGAGCTCGCGGAGAACGGTCCGGTGCGCGGCACGATGGTCATCCGCCCCTACGGATACGCCATCTGGGAACGGATGCAAGGCGAGCTCGACGATCGCATCAAGGTCACGGGCGCACGCAACGCGTACTTCCCTCTGTTCATCCCGATGGGCTACCTGCAGCGCGAAGCGGAGCACGTCGAGGGCTTCAGCCCTGAGCTGGCGGTCGTCACGCACGCCGGCGGGAAGGAGCTCGAAGAGCCGCTGGTCGTGCGGCCCACGAGCGAGACCGTGATCGGCGAGTACCTCGGCAAGTGGGTGCAGAGCTATCGCGACCTCCCACTGCTGCTCAACCAGTGGGCCAACGTCGTGCGTTGGGAGCTGCGTCCCCGCGTGTTCCTGCGCACCACCGAGTTCCTCTGGCAGGAAGGGCACACCGCGCACGCCACCGAGGAAGACGCGCGCGCGTACGCGACGCGCATCCTGCACGAGGCCTACGAGGACTTCATGGTGCAAGTGCTGGCCATCCCCGTGCACGTCGGACGCAAGACCGCGAGCGAGCGTTTCCCCGGCGCCATCAACTCGATGACGTGCGAAGGGATGATGGGTGACGGCAAGGCGCTGCAGATGGGCACGAGTCACGAGCTCGGCCAGAACTTCGCCCGCATCTTCGACATCCAGTACCTCGACGACTCGGGCGCGCAGCAACTGTGCTGGACCACGTCGTGGGGCGCGTCGACGCGACTGATGGGCGCGCTGATCATGGGACACGGCGACGAGAAGGGCCTCGTCGTCCCGCCGCGTCTCGCGCCCGTGCAGTGCGTCGTTCTGCTCGTGAAGGACGAACAAGGCACCGGTGACGCCGCGCGCAAGCTGGCGGACGACCTGCGCTCGCGCGGTGTCCGTGTCGAGCTGGACGATCGGGTCGACACCTCCTTCGGCCGACGGGCCACTGACTGGGAGTTGAAGGGCGTGCCCTTGCGGCTCGAGGTCGGCCCCCGCGACCTCGCCGAGGGTGACGTCACCATCGTGCGCCGCGACACCGGCATGAAGGCGCAGGTGAACGTCGACGCTGCGGCCGGACAGATCGTCGATGCGATCGACACCGTGCAATCCGAGCTGCTCGCCTCGGCCACGGCGCGACGTGACGAGCGCACAGCCGAGTGCGCGACACTCGACGAGATCGTCGAGGCCGCCGCGAGCGGGTTCGCTCGCGCACCGTGGCGCATCGTGGGCGCGGAAGGCGAAGCGCGTCTGGCCGAGTCGGCGGTGACCGTGCGCTGCCTGCAGCGGGCCGACGGCAGTGTGCCGTTGTCCGACGACGAGCCCGACCTGATCGCGTACTGCGCTCGCTCGTATTGATCCCGCGACCGACTTCCGGCCGCACGTTCACCGGATCGGCGCGCGTGCGCCTCGGCGACGTGACACCCAAGGGACGAGTTCGGCTCGATGCCGTCGCTCGCCATCTCCAGGATGTGGCGAACGACGACGCAGTGGACGCGCTCGGCGACGATGCGGCCGGTTGGGTGGTACGCCGCACCGAGCTGCGCGTCGAGCGCTTCCCGGTGTTGCGCGAAGAGCTCGAGCTGACGACGTGGGCGTCCGGCACCGGAGGACGGTGGGCCGAGCGCCGGACGTCCGTCATCGGCGATCAGGGCGGCGCCATCGAGGCGAACGCGCTGTGGGTCCACGTCGACCTCGCCTCGGGACGACCCAAGCGGCTCGACGACAGCTTCTTCGAGGCGTACGGCGAGGCCGCCGGCGGCCGCAAGGTGCAGGCACGGCTCACGCACGGCGACCCGCCCGTTGGGGGTGAATCGATCTCGTGGCCGTTGCGGTTCACCGACTTCGACGTCCTCGGTCACGTCAACAACGCCGTCTACTGGGCGGTGGTCGAGGAGTGCTTCGACCTTCGGGCGCCCACGACGGTCACCGTCGAGTACCGAGGAGGCATCGACCGCGGCCAGCAACCTGCGATCGTGACCGCCGACCACGAACTGTGGTTGCTCGCGGCGGGCAACGTCGCCGCGTCGGGACGGATCGATGAACCCCAGCGATATAGTGTGTGACCCCGCGAGGCGTGGGCTCCGGCCCACGCCTTTCGTTTGACGTTGGAGGTATCGAGCCGGAGGAGGTGACCGTCAGGTGAGCATCGTTGAGCGCGTGCGCGAAATCGTCGAGCCGCTGCTCGCGAGGCACTCCCTGGAGGTCTACGACATCGAGCTGGTCGGCTCGCAGCTCCGCATCACGATCGACCGCCCGGCTCCTTCGTCAGAGCCGCTCGATCTCGACGCGATCGCGCAAGCCACCCGTCTCATCTCGCTCGCGCTCGACGAGCACGACCCGATCGACAGCCGGTACACGCTCGAGGTGTCGAGCCCCGGCCTCGAGCGTGCGTTGCGCACTCCGACGCATTTCACCCGCGCCGTCGGTTCGTTCATCAACGTGAAGACCCGCCCCGGCGTCGAGGGCGAACGCCGCGTCCGGGGCATGCTCGCGACCGCGGACGACGATGGCGTGACCGTCGACGACCGTCACCTTCGCTACGACGAGATCGAGAAGGCCCGCACGGTGTTCGATTGGGGCCCGCCCGCCAAGCCCGCCCGCAGGAAGCCTGCTCGAGAGAAGAGTGCGTCATGAGCAACCTCGACATGATGGAAGCGCTCCAGATGCTCGCCGCCGAGCGTGGCATTACCATTGACACGCTGCTGAGCGCTCTCGCTGACGCGCTCGAGTCCGCGTACAAGCGGCGGGAGGACGCCTACGAGTACGCGTGGGTCACCATCGACCCCGATTCGTTCGAGTTCCGCGTGTTCGCGCAGCAGATCGACGAGGACGGCGAGCCCTTCGGCGAAGAGATGGACGTCACGCCGACCGACTTCGGCCGCATCGCCGCGCAGACGGCCAAGCAGGTCATGACGCAGCGCCTGCGCGAGATCGACCGTGAGCAGAAGTACGAGGAGTACGCCGGCCGCGAGGGCGACATCGTCACCGGCATCATCCAGCAGAACGACAGTCGCTACACCTTGCTCGATCTCGGCCGCGTCGAGGCGCTGCTGCCTCAGGCCGAGCAGGTCCCGTACGAGCGCCCCGAGCCTGGCGCGCGGGTCAAGGCGTACATCGTCGAGGTGCGCAAGACGTCGAAGGGCCCGCAGATCGTCGTGTCGCGAACGCATCCGGGTCTGATCAAGCGGTTGTTCGAGCTCGAGGTGCCCGAGATCGCCGACGGCATCGTCGAGATCAAGGCGTGCGCCCGCGAGCCAGGGCATCGCACGAAGATCGCGGTGTGGTCGAACGACAACAACGTCGATCCGGTTGGCGCATGTGTCGGCGCGCGCGGTGCGCGCGTTCGCATGGTCGTCAACGAGCTCCGCGGCGAGAAGATCGACATCGTTCCCTTCTCCGAGGATCCGCCGGACTTCGTGATGAAGGCGTTGGCGCCCGCCAAGGTGAAGGACGTGCGCATCGACGAAGACAGCGGGACCGCCGAGGTGATCGTCCCCGATTACCAGCTGTCGCTGGCGATCGGAAAGGAAGGGCAGAACGCGCGTCTTGCCGCGCGCCTCACCGGTTGGCGGGTCGACATCAAGAGCGAGACGCAGCTCGCCGACGAAGAGGCGTACGGCGGCGAGGAGTGGGCCCAAGGCGAGTGGATCGTCAACGACGAGACCGGCGAGCAGGTATGGCAGCCCGCAGAAGGCGGCCCGGCGCTCTCCGCGGAGCAGTGGTCGCAGCTCGACGAACCGCCGGCCGACGAGGTCGAGGCGGCTGAGATGGCCATCGATGAGGACGTCACCCCCGGTGGTCCGGTCGACGTGGCCGAGATCGAGCTCGCCCCTTCGGCCGAGGAGGCCGCCATGCACGTCGAAGACGAGTCCTAGCCGGCTCGAATGTTGGATGGAAACGGGCGCCAGGGCGCCCGTTTCTCCCCGGAGTTCGTGAAGACCGCGATCCGTTCGTGCGTCGGGTGCCGGCGGAAGGCCACGCAGGACGACCTGACTCGGATCGCGCGTCTACCCGACGGATCGCTCGGCATCGGCCGTACACTTCCCGGCCGGGGAGCCTGGCTGTGCGCCGGGTCGCTCCACTGCTTCGAGCTCGCAGTCCGTCGCAAAGCCTTCGCCAAGGCGCTGCGGGGTGCGGTCGACGAGCACGACATCGAGCGGCTCCGAACCGAGTTCATGCGATCCGGCTCGACTGCGCGAGACTAGAAGGCGCTGTCCGGCCGGGCTGCGTAGGAACTTTCGACAGTACGAGGGAACTTCTTTGCCCAAGAACCCCAGAGTCCACGAGCTGGCCAAAGAGCTCGGGCTGACGAACAAGGAGCTGCTCGACCTGTGCGGGCAGTTGGGCATTGGGGTCAAGAGCCACTCCTCGAGCATCCAAGAGGCGCAGGCCGACCGGGTCCGCCGCAAGGCCGATCAGCTCGGCATCCGGCGTGACGTGCAACCGGAGGAGCCGAAGAAGGCACCGGCCAAGAAAGCGCCGGCGAAGAAGGCCGCGGCCAAGAAGGCTCCGGCGGGCGACGCCACAGAGACGGAGACGGCCGAGACCGCCGAGACCGTGGAGCCCGCCGCAGCAGCGCTTGAGCCTGCACCTGCCGCGACTCCTGAGCCGACACCGGCGCCTGCGCCTGAGCGCGAACCGGAGCCTGCCCCGACCCCCGAACCTGAGCTCGCTCCGGTCATCGAGCTGCCCATACCCGAGCCCGAGCCCGAGCCCGCGCCCGCGCCCTCCGAGCCGACCGAGAGCCCTCGCCCAGCGGTCGCGGCCGCGGCGAGCGACGCGCCCGGCGACGGATCGGTGTCGCCTGCTGCCCCCGCGGCCCGGCGTGCGATCCGATCGAGCGGGACGCAGCAACGTTCCTCGGCGATGCCGTTGACGCCCCCGCCCCCGCCCCCGCCGCCGGCCCCCGCGCCGAGCGCTGGCGCTCCCGCGCCGGCCATCGGCGCACCTCGTCCTGCGGCCCGCCAAACACCCGGCGGTCCCGGCGGCGGACCGGCCGAAGGGCGTCCGCCGCGCCCACCCGGTGGCCCTGGAGGTCCGGCCAGCGAAGCGCCCGCGGCGCGCTCAGGCGAGCCCGTGTCGCCGAGCGGCCGGCAGATCCCGCCCCCTCCGGGCGGCGCTCCGATCTCGTCGACGGGCAAGCCCATCCCGCCTCCTCCCGGAATGGGCGGGCGCGGTCCCACTCCTTCCCGCAGCTCCGGCGGCGGTCGTCCCGGCGGGGGGCCGTCCATGCGCCCCGCGGGTGGTCAGCGTCCGCCGAGCGGCGGTGGCTTTGCCGGCCGTCCCGGTGGCGGCGGAGGTGGCTTCGCCAACCGGCCGGGTGGTGGCGGTCCCGGTGGCGGTCCGGGCGGCGCCCCCGGTGGTGGTCCGGGCGGCGGTCCCCCTGGGAGAGGCGGCCCGCCGAACCGGCGCACGCCTCGCCCGCGCAAGGGCGGACGCCGTCGCCGCAATCGTGAAGAGCTGCAGCCGTTCGAGACGCCGACCTACACGCACTCGTCTGCGCCGGTGCCCGAAGGCGTGGTCGTCGTCGAACGGTCGACCACACCGCAAGAGCTCGGTCCGAAGCTGAACCGCACCGCGGCCGATGTCGTCCGGTTCCTCATGCAACAGGGCGAGATGGTCACGGCGACGCAATCGCTGACCGACGACATGATCGAGCTCTTCGCGGCCGAGGTCGGCGCGGTGATCCGTCTCGTCAATCCCGGCGAGGAGCAGGAAGTCGAGCTGCAGCGGATGCTCGACATCTCCGCGGACGAGAGCGAGAACGAGAGCAATCTCGCCGAGCGCCCGCCGGTCATCACCGTCATGGGCCACGTCGACCACGGCAAGACGAAGCTGCTCGACTACATCCGCAACGCGAACGTCGTCGCGGGCGAAGCCGGTGGCATCACGCAGCACATCGGCGCCTACCAGACGGTGAAGGACGGGCGCACGGTCACGTTCATCGACACGCCGGGCCACGAGGCGTTCACGGCCATGCGAGCGCGTGGCGCGCAGGCCACCGACATCGTGGTCCTGGTGGTCGCGGCCGACGACGGCGTCATGCCGCAGACCATTGAGGCGTTGAACCACGCCAAGGCGGCGGAAGTCCCGATCGTCGTCGCCATCAACAAGATCGATCGCGAGCAGGCGAACCCCGAGCGCGTGATGCAGCAGCTCTCGGAACAGGGGCTCATCCCGACGCAATGGAACGGCAACACCGAGATGGTGCAGGTGTCCGCCCTGTCGGGCCTCGGCGTCGACGATCTCCTCGACACCTTGTTGCTCACCGCCGACGTCGAGGACCTGAAGGCGAACTCCGACGGCCGAGCCCGCGGTGTCGTGCTCGAAGCGCATCTCGACGTCGGTCGAGGCCCGGTGGCGACGGTGCTCGTGCAGCGGGGCACGCTCAAGGTCGGCGATGCACTGGTGGCCGGCCCCGCGTGGGGACGCGTCCGGGCGCTCATCGACGACAAGGGCGACCAGGTCAGAGAAGCCGGACCATCGATGCCCGTCGAGGTGCTCGGCTTGTCCGACGTCGCCGACGCCGGTGACGAGTTCGTCGTCGCGCCGGAAGAGCGGGTGGCGCGCAACGTCGCGGAGACCCGTGAGCACTGGCAGCGCGTCGCCGGACTCGGACGTGACGCGCACGCCATGTCCACGGGCGCCCGTCTCGAGGACATCTTCGAGCAGATCCAGTCAGGCGAGGCGGCGACGCTCAACCTCATCCTCAAGGCCGACGTGACCGGCTCACTCGAGGCGCTGACCGGCAGTCTGCAGAAGCTCGAGCGCGACGACGTGAAGCTCGCGTTCGTCCACCGGGCCGTGGGCGGCATCACGCAGTACGACATCCAACTCGCGGCTGCGTCCAATGCGACGATCATCGGTTTCAACGTTCGACCCGACCGCAAGGCTCGTGAGCTCGCGGAGCGCGAAGGCGTCGAGATCCGTACTTACGAGATCATCTACCAGGTCATCGAGGACATCGAGAACGCGATGCTCGGTCTGCTCGCGCCCGAGTTCGAAGAGGTGGTCACCGGTGAGGCCGAGGTTCGCGAGATCTTCTCGGTTCCGCGGATCGGACGAGTGGCGGGCTGCTACGTGCAGTCCGGCACGATCACTCGCGGCTCCAAAGTCCGGTTCCTGCGCGAGGGCACGATCATCTGGAAGGGCACGATCTCGTCGCTCAAGCGGTTCAAGGACGATGTCCGAGAGGTGCAGTCCGGTTACGAGTGCGGC
Organism: uncultured Acidimicrobiia bacterium; assembly: GCA_963721305.1. GTDB lineage: Bacteria > Actinomycetota > Acidimicrobiia > Acidimicrobiales > JACDCH01 > DATAES01. Next base: position 114,638 of record CAVRIR010000005.1, on the reverse strand, counting down.
ATCGGACTGTCCGACTTCCAAGACCTCAAGGCCGGCGACACCATCGAGACCTACGAAGATCGGGAGATCCCCCGCACATAGGTCTCGCTTCGAAAGGACCGCCTGCCTCGTGCGTCGGGCAGAATGGTGGCAGTGGTGGTAGGTGCGCTGGCCCTCGAGCTGCACCTGCCGGAGGTCCACTCGCTGAAGGAGAAGCGGGCGGTCGTCCGGCCGATCGTCGAGGGCGCTCGTCACCGCTTCTCCGTGAGTGTCGCCGAGGTGGATCATCAGGACGTGTGGCAGCGTGCCGCGGTGGCCATGGCGGTCGTGTCGGGGACGGAGGCACATGCGCGTGACGTGCTCGATGCAGTCGAGCGGTTCGTGTGGTCGTTCCCCGAGATCGAAGTGATCGACGCGCAACTGCGTTGGATGGAGGTGGAGCAATGAAGCGAGGACGGATCCAGAGCACACACCCGTACCCGCGGACGGCGAGGCTGAACGAGTTGCTCCACGAGATCCTTGCCGACGCCATCGAGCGCCTCGACGATCCGCGGCTCGAGCTCGTCACCGTCATGAACGTCGAGGTCGAGCCGGATCTTCGTCACGCCACGGTGTTCGTCGACACGCCCGTCGGTGAGTCGCGCGACGACGAGATGATCACGGCGCTCGACTCGCATCGTGTCGTGTTGCAGGGCGCAATCGCACGCCAGGCGCGCGTCAAGCGAACGCCGATGTTGTCGTTCCGTCCGGACCCGATCGAGCGATCGGCTGCTCGCGTCGAGGATGTACTGCGCCACCTACGTGACGATGGCGATTGACGGCCTCGTCGTCGTCGACAAGGCGACGGGCTGGACCTCGCACGATGTCGTGGCCAAATTGCGCGGCGTCCTCGGCACGAAGAAGGTCGGACACGCAGGCACCCTCGACCCCGACGCCACCGGCGTGCTGCTCGTCGGCACCGGGTGTGTGACGAGGCTGCTGCGGTTCCTCCAGGTGCTGCCGAAGACCTACGCCGGTGAAGTCGTGCTCGGTGTCGAGACGTCGACCCTCGACGCAACCGGCGAGATCACCGCGACCCATGCGATGGGCGCGGTCACCCTCGACGATGCCCGCACCGCGGCTGCTTCCCTGACAGGCGACATCATGCAGGTGCCGCCGATGGTGTCGGCGGTCCAGGTCGGCGGCAAGCGATTGCATGCACTTGCGCGCGCCGGCATCGAGATCGACCGCGACCCGCGACCGGTAACCGTCCACCGATTCGACGTCATTTCGGGCGACGCCCCGGGCGTGCTCGCGATCGAGGTGCAGTGTTCGTCAGGCACGTACGTCCGGTCGCTCGCGGCGGACCTCGGTCACGCGCTGGGCGGCGGAGCGCACCTTCGCAACCTGCGGCGCACCGCGATCGGGTCCTTCACGATCGACGACGCGCTCCCGATCGACAAGATCGACGAGCACGCGCTGCTCGTGCCGTCGGCTGCACTCCGTGATCTGCCCCAGATCGCCGTCGACGATGACGTGGCCGAGGCGGTGTCGTACGGAAAGGTGCTGGCAGTCGAGACGCTCGCGGCCGACGGCGAAGGGCCGTGGGCGGTGGTGGACGGTACGGGCTCACTGCTGGCCGTGTACGAAAGCCACCGGCCCGGCACGGTCAAGCCCGCCGTGGTCGTTCCTGCCACTCAGTAGATTGCGAATCGTGCGGACGCTTCGCGACATCGACGCGTGCCCCCGTCCGCCTGAGGGCACGGCAGTCACCATCGGCGCGTACGACGGCGTCCATCGCGGCCACCGGGCGGTGATCGCCAACGTGCGCGAGCTCGCGGCCGACCGTGGGCTGGCGACCGCGGTCGTCACCTTCGACCGCCATCCCGCCAGCGTGGTCCGTCCCGAATCGGCACCGCTGCTGCTCACGGACCTCGACCAGAAACTCGAGCTGCTCGCCGAGACCGGCGTCGACTACACCCTCGTCATCCATTTCGACGAAGCCCGGTCGCACGAGTCGGCTGAGGATTTCGTCAACGAGGTCCTCGTGCAGTGCCTCAACGCCAAGCTCGTCGTCGTCGGTCGTGACTTCCACTTCGGGCACAAGCGCAGCGGCAACGTCGCGTTGCTCGAGACGATGGGCCGTGACGAGGGGTTCGATGTCATCGGGCTCGATCTGGTCGGGACCGACGGACGTCCTGCATCCGAGGAGGCTCAGGTCTCGTCGACCGCGATCCGGGCCGCGCTCGCGGCGGGCGATGTGACTGCGGCCAACGATCTGCTCGGACGGCCGTACGAGGTGCGGGGAACGGTCGAGCACGGCGACGAGCGCGGTCGGGTGCTCGGATTCCCGACGGCGAACGTGAGCGTCCCGGCGGAGGTGCTGCTGCCCTCCGACGGCATCTACGCGGTCTGGTACGTGCGGCCCGGGGGAGAGGTCGTCCCCGCGGCGGCGTCACTCGGGCGCCGGCCGACGTTCTACGATTCGCAGCCCTTCCGGCTGCTCGAAGTGCACCTGCTCGACTGGAGCGGCGATCTCTACGGCGAGCCGGCGCGTGTGTGCTTTGTCGATCGGCTGCGCGAGGAGCGCAAGTTCGAGTCGCACGACGCGCTGGTGGACCAGATGCACCGGGACTGCGAAGCGGCGTTGCGGGCACTCGGTCGCTAGTCGATCTCTGAGAGAAGTTCGACCGTGCGAGCGACGGAGCCGCGAGGTGCAGGAGCGGCCGCGCGCGGCCGGCGTGGCCGGGGAACGCAGCGACACAGCCCCCCCGGCTACCGCGTTCCGTGGCCCGATGCACCGCACAGGGTGACGTATGAGTCACAATTCAGCCATGCAGGGCGAGATCACGGCTCCCATCATCGGCCCGACGACGACGCCGATCGCTCCCGAGCACGGCCCCGTGGTCACGCCTCGCCTGGCCCGTCATCTGATCACGCTCGAGGACGGGCACCAGGTCGGGGTCGCGGTGTCCGGCCGAGGTGTTCCCTTGGTCGTGGTCCATGGCTTTTCGGCGGAAGGCATCCTGTATGCGCAGACGCTGTCGAGGATCGTCGATCTGGGGTTCAAGGTCATCGCCATCGACGCCGCCGGCCACGGCGGCACCCTCGGTCTTCCCACCGGCGCCGGCACGTTCACGAACTACACCGAACTGCTCGGGCGGGTGCTCGATCACCTCGGCATCGAACGAGCGGTGCTCGCCGGCCACTCGATGGGCGGCCGGCTCGTCACCGAACTCGCGGCGCGGCAGCCGCACCGAGCGATCGCGGTCATCCTCCTCGACGCCATCGTCGGCGACACCTGGGACAACATGGTCAACGTCTTCCGGTTGTGCCCGCCGCTCCTGATGGGCAGCGGCGTCACGCTCGCGGTCGACACGTTGTCCACCGTCCCGTTGTTTCGCGACCCGGCGCAGGCGCGCAAGCTCGGGCGCCTCATCACGCCGACGCTGCTCGGGCACGTACGCCGGCCATGGCGGCTCATCGGTCCCGCGGTGTCGATCCTGCGGTCGCGGGGGAGCCGGTGGATGCTCGATCGCATCGCGGAGGAGCGCATCCCTCTGTTCGCCATCCACGGCGATCGCGATCTCGTCGTACCGATGTCCACCGCCCGCTCGGCGGCGCGGCGCGGACGGGGCGAGCTCGTCGTGGTGCACGGCGGCAGCCACTCGTGGCTGCTCAAGGATCCCGAGTCGCTGCCGGCGATCCTCCACCGGCTCATGAAGGGTCGCCTCGGTACGGCGGTGCTCAAGGCGATCCTCGACGGCGGGGTCGATCCGAACGACGCCACCGACGACGAGATCGAATCCGCGTTCTACGCCCCCGACTCACTCGCCGTCCTGCTGACCCCTCACGGAACCTTTCACGACGTCGAGGAGCTCCACCGCCGGCCCCGTTACCGGTTCTCCGTCACGATGGACTGAGCCACCCGGTGCCGGACGCGAACGGGGGGTGGAAACGGGCGGGGAGTACCCGTTCCCACCCCTGAGTTCGACCGTTTGCGGCTACTGCACCACCAGGGCGGTGACCATGCCGAACATGCCCTGGTCGTTCTCGGCGTGCGGAAGGATGTGGCAGTGCCAGACCCAGGTGCCGGGCTCGGTGGCATGGACCAGGACCGTGTACCGCTCGCCCGGTGCAACCGTGACGGTGTCCTCGGTCTCAGGGTTGGCCAGTGGGTAGCCGTCCTTGGCGATCACGATCTGCGGCATCCCGTGCAGGTGCATCGGGTGGATCTGCGTCCCCTCGTTCATGTAGTTGACCTCGACCCAGTCGCCCTGCTTCGCCACGATCGGCGCAGTTGCCGGGAACGACTTGCCGTTGATCGCGTACCCGATCGTGCCGGAGTCGTCGAGCACCATGACGTTCTGCTGGGCAACGGTGACACCGGCGGGCACCGGCTCGTCACCGACGAGGATCGCACCGGCGAGCCCATCGGGGACTTGCTTCACAGCGTCGTGGTGTGAGTGGTACATGCCGACGGCCGGCGTTGACTGCACCGTCCACTCGTACGTGAAGTCCGTGCCGGGCTTCACCGGATCCTGCGTGATGTCCGTGGTGCCGTCCATCGAGTTGGGCGTCTCCAGGCCGTGGAAGTGGATCGACGTCGACTCGGGAAGGTTGTTGTGCAAGATGATCCGGATGTGGTCGCCCGGGTTCACCTCGAGCGTCGGGCCCGGGACGGTGCCGTTGTAGGTCATCGCGTCGACGAGCTTGCCGGGCGACACCTCCCACTTCGTGACCGCGGCGGTGAGCTCGAACTGCTTCGTGCCGTCGGGCAGCACGGTCGGTGCGAGCACCTGGGCGCCGAGACCGTCGGTCTTGGCCGGGAAGGCCTTGATCGACTTCTCCATCGCCTGGTCCATCTGCTCCGACGTCATCGAGGACGACGAGCTCATGTCCATCCCCGGCATCGACGAATCGGCGCCGGCCGCGACCTGCGTCGATCCACCTTTCGTGAGGTGCAGCGTTGCGGTCATGCCCGCTTCCTTGTGGCCCGGGACCTGGCAGTACACCGTGTAGTCGCCGGGCTTCAACGAGGAGAGATCGAGAGGGGCGGACTTGCCCGGGTCGATCATCGGCGTCGCCAGCGACGTACCGTCGACCGCAAGGTTGTGCTGCACCGTGCCGTTGTTGGTCACGGTCAAGCCGCCGGCTACGTCAGCAGTGATCGCAGACGGGCTGACCGAGAACTCGGAAAGCGCGACAGCGACCGGGCCCGAGGCCGAGACCGATGTCGCGCTGGTCTTGTCGCCGGTGCCGACGAGGAGCGCCACCACGAGTGCGATGACGCCGACGATGCCGACGAGGACGACCGAGAACGAAAGTGCCAGTGCGCTCGACGGACCGTCGTTGACTCGCTTCGGATCCGGTTCGTGGAGCTTCTCATCGAGACGAGTAGTCATGGACTGATCGTCGCTCTGACCGGGGTCTCACCGGCAGGGCCGTGGGTCCGTTCCCTTCGGGACTTTGGTCCCACGGGCCGGCTGCCGGCAATCAGTCCGCGGGCTCGAACCGTCGAACCTCGACGTCGAGTTGCGACGTGAAGTGATCGTGGCGGCGGATGACTCCGGTCACCGCGACGGCGAGCTGCTCGTCGATGTCCGGCGCGTCGGCCGGAAGGGAGATCGTTGCCGTCAGACGGGTGCGGTTGCGACGCACGGTCACGTCACTCGCCGCGGCGACGGATGGGTGCGCCGCGAGCCGGCGCCAGACCTCGAGGCGGGCGGGTTCGGCAAGGCGCGCGAGCGGTGCTCGTGCCGCGGTCACGCAGGTCGCGACGACGTCGCCGTCGCGCGCGACCGCAGTCGTCCATGGCTCGAACGGGTTCATTGCTGCTGTCCCCGCGACCACGAGCGGTACGTGCTGGCGGATGGCGCACGTGACCCCGTCCTCCAGCGGTGTCGGACGGGGGTGTGGGTGCGCGCGATGGTCGAGCACCACGTCGACGCCTTCGCTGCCCTCGAGTGGGCAATCCTGGTCGTCGCACAGCGCGTTGCACGGGAACACCTGTCCATCCGGCTCGTGGCAGTGGACGACCTCGTGGCCGGCTTCGCGCAATTGGCGCACCGCGTCGTCCGCGCCGCGCCGATCGGACTCGACAACCATCACTCGCATCATCGAACGACCTCCGTCGTGTGTTGGTGCGCCGGGCGATGGATGCGCCGGCCGCTGATCTTGGTGGGGCGGAGCCGGATGATCTCGGGCTTCTCACTGGTTGCCCATGGCTCCAACGGCAGGTCGCGCACATGGGCGACCTCGTGCGGAAGACCGATGTGCTCGGCCGTGCCGACGACGAGCACGCTCCACCCGACGTGGACGCTCTCGTCGAAGCCGTCGATCTCGAACGCCGCCGGCTTGGGATGGGCGAGCGTGTGCAGCTTGGTGCCGTGCGCGGTGCGGAAGTAGATGTCACCGCGCTCGTCGACTGCGTAGTTCACCGGGAAGATCTCAGGGTGTCCGTCGACGTCGAGCCCGATCCGGCCGACGTTCTCAGTGCGTAGATGCCGGTCGCATGCGACAGCCGACAGCATCTCGAGCCACGTTCGTCCTTCGATGACAGCCATTGGGTGTCTCCTTGGTGGCAGCGCCTCGCGCTTTTCCCGATGATCAGGCGCGCCACCCGGCCGCGGCAGGGCCAAAGGTCCTTTCTCGCGCCGTGTGACCTTCTGCTCTGGACGCGACGCCGAGGGAGGCCCATCGTTACGGCGTGACAAGCGAGAGGAGAACGTGATGAAGGCTCTCGTTGTGTATGAGTCGATGTTCGGCAACAGTCGGGAGATCGCGAATCGCGTCGCCGGAGGACTCGAGCCGGCGTTCGACGTTTCGGTTTCGCACGTGAGCGAGGTGACGCCTGAACTGCTGCAAACCGCTGATCTCCTGGTCGTGGGTGGACCGACGCACGTGCACGGCATGGTGAGCCCGCGCACCCGCGATTCGGCGAAGAAGATGGCGGAGAAGGAAGGCAGTGGTTTCGAGCTCGAGCCCACTGCGCTTGGTCCAGGACTGCGGGAGTGGCTCGCCACGCTCGACATCCGTCGCGGTCTCGACGTCGCGGTGTTCGACACGCGAGCGCATGGGCCCGGATTCGTCACGGGACGTGCCGGCCGCGGCATCACCCGCCGGTTGCGCAAGCACGGCGCGCACGTGATCGCCAAGAAGAGCTTCTTCATGGCGAAGGGCGGTCACGTCCTCGACGCCGGCGAAGCCTCCCGCGCCGAGGAGTGGGCCGCCGCCCTCGGACAACGCCTGGGCGTTCAGCCGTTGATGACGGCCTGACGCTCCTGCGCTTGGAGCGTGAACTGCGTTGCCCGCGTCACGTCGGGAAGCGTTCCGGTGGTGCCGTCGGATGCGGCCCACCGGACCTCCCACACGATCGTCGCTCGTACATCGTGAATGCCGTCGTGCTCGAAGACGTGTGAGCAGTCGGAGCGCTGGAGCTCGTCGGCACGGTTCGGGTCGTACGGCGTGCCGGGACCGTTGCACGTGACGATGACGCCATCACCGGTGTCCCAACGGACGACCGTAGGGCGGGCCGTCACCGTCGCCGACAGTCCCGGCACCGACGCGGTCGCGGTGCGCGGCTGCCACTGGTTGGAGTCGATCCAGAACCACGTGCGGACGCCGACGAGCTGGCTGACGTTCGCCGGGGGAGCGGTGTATGGCTGCGGGTACAACAGCGGGAGTTCCCGGTACGCCTGCCGCGCGAGCGTCGCCGCGTCGACGGTGACGGTGTTGGGTTGGTAGTAGATGACCCGCTGGTACACGACGACGTCGTCGGCGTTGCGGCACACGACGATGTAGGGATCGCCGACGACTGGATCGACGGCTGCGTCGCCTACGCCGAGGGTGATCCCGGACCCTGCGACCCCCGTGATGTCAAACATGCCGCACGTGACCGACCCGTCGCCGCCCGACGACCCGCCTGGCTGCGAGTCACCGGGCGTGCCCACGAACACCACCGGATCACCGTTGGGACCGGACGTGGCACCGCTATGCACCGTTCAGCGAAGCGCTGGCGTACGAACATCGCGATCACCACCCCGACGAGAGCGACTAGCCAGCGACGAAGCGCATGCGGCTCTACCAGGTGTTGCGATTCACGAACCGTCACGTCTGCTTACCTTCCAGCGGCTCGCCTGTAGGACAACGGTGAGCGTCTAGCTGAGCTTCGTAGTCGACGGCGTCGTCGATCACTCGCTCCGTTGGCGTCAACTTCACCGCTGGTCCGTCGACGAAGCAGTCCGTCGATCGAGGCCGTCGCCCGCTACTGGACGTGCTGGTCGACTCGGTGCGAGTACGCGTCGACAGGAGACGAGTGGTGCGTGCCGTTCTGCTGCGCGGTCGTCAGAGTCATCGCGGAGGCGCGACAGCACGGGTTCGACCGCGAGCGCTCGGCAAGCTCGGGATCGTCGGGGTCGGGCGCCGCGAGACAGTCGGTCGACCATCTGCCAGTAATCCAGGTAGGCCTGTTTCACCTGGGCTTCTTGCGATTCCGTGGTCGGCGTCAGTGAGGTGGTCGTGGGCGCGACCGTGGTCGTGGTCGGTTCCATCGCTTGCTTCCCGCCGCCACCGGAACAACCCGCCAACACCACGACTGCAAGTACTGCCGCCCATACTGCTTTGGACATTCGTGCAATCTTAGCCACTCTCCGTAGCGGATCGCGAGTCCCTTTCAGTCCATCTCAACCACTCCAAATGGTGTGCGCCGGCGCCGGATCGCCGAACCCGGTCGTCCGCGTGAGCATGCACCGCTCGAGGTCGAACCGGAACAACAACTGCTCCGTCAACGCGTCGAGCCCGAGTCCGATCGCCGACCGCTCGTCCACGAACTGCTGCGCCAGGCGATCCCGGGTCGCGGCGTCGCCCACGGCCGCGGCCCGGCCGCCGAAGGAGAAGGCGTCCTCGTTGTCGTCCGTCGGGAACGTGTGCAGCGTGTAGCGCCCGTCCCGAAGCAGGTCGTGGCGCTTCGGCCCCGGCACAACGAAGGCGTACACGTCGTCGTCCGTCAGCAGTGGGCAGACCGGGTTCACCCGGGGCCGTCCATCGGCCGCGACGGTCCCGAGGTAGGCCAGACCGACGCCTCCGACGCGGTAGAGCAGTGCCCGTCCTCCGTCAGCGAGCTCCGGACGTGCGGTTCGCAACTCGCCCCAACTCGCCATTCCTGGTGTCTAGCGTTTTCGCAGCGAGTGGGTCCGCGGAAAGTCCGGCTGCTAGCCTTGCTCGACGCTTGGTGCCAGGAGGCCCCACGCGTTCAAGCTGCGGCGGCCGCCTGGCGGGGCCGCGGCTGGGTCCGATGCCCGACCGAAAGTCCAGGAACCAACCATGTCCGAGAAGATCGACCAGGCCAAGCCAGGCATCATCGCCGAGCACCGCCTGCACGACACTGACACCGGATCCCCCGAGGTGCAGATCGCGCTCCTGACCGAGCGCATCAACCACCTCACCGAACACCTCAAGGTCCACAAGAAGGACCACCACAGCCGGCGCGGGCTGCTCATGCTGGTCGGTCGCCGCCGCCGCTTGCTCGACTACGTGCGAGCCAACGACGTGCAGCGCTACCGCCAGATCATCGGCAAGCTCGGCCTGCGCCGGTAACGCCGCCGCCCCGGCGGCCACAACACACAAACCCAAAACCCGCGCCTGCTGCGGGGGCGGGTCAGCTGCCAGTTGCCGGCGGCTCGGGACTTCTCGGGAAGCGGACAACTGGGAACTGGCCCCGCCGCAGCAGCCCCCGAGAGGAGCGCAACGTGGCTGAGGCCATTTCCGTGTCCGGTGCCGTATCGGGCACCGACAAAACCCTGTCCTTCGAGACCGGCAAGCTCGCACCGCAGTCGCAAGGTGCAGTCGTCGCGACGCTGGGCGGCACCATGGTGCTGGCCACCGCGAACGCGGCGCGCAGCGTGCGAGAAGGCATCGACTTCTTCCCGCTGACCGTCGACGTCGAAGAGCGCATGTACGCGGCCGGCAAGATCCCCGGCTCGTTCTTCCGTCGTGAAGGACGGCCGAGCGATCTCGCCATCCTGAACGCCCGCCTGATCGACCGTCCGTTGCGCCCGTCGTTCCCCGACGGCTACCGCAATGAGACCCAGGTCGTGATCACCGTGCTCGGTGCCGATCAGCAGAACCCGCAAGACGTGCTCGGCATCAACGCCGCGAGCGCCGCACTCATGTTGTCGGGCATCCCGTTCGACGGTCCGATCGGTGCGGTGCGCGTTGCGTACTCGCAGGACGGCCAGTGGAACCCGCATCCGACCTACGAGCAAGGTGACGCGTCGACGTTCGAGCTCGTCGTCGCCGGCCGGCAGACGGACAGCGGCGACATCGCGATCATGATGGTCGAGGCCGGCGGAACCGAGCGGGCGTGCGAGTACTACGACGAGGGCGCGCCGAAGGTGACCGAGGAGGTCATCGCCGCCGGGCTCGAAGAGTCGAAGCAGTGGATCCGCGACTCGATCGAGATGCAGCGACAGCTCGTCGAGAAGGCGGGCACGCGTCCGACGATCGAGTACGAGCCGATGCTCGACTACACGCCCGAGATGCTCGAGCGCGTGACCGCGATCGGCAGCGAGCAACTCGCGAAGGCGCAGACGATCGCCGACAAGGCCGAGCGCTCGGTGGCCACGGATGCCGCGACGAGCGACATCCTCGAGCAGCTCACCGGCGAAGGCGCGGAGTTCGAAGGCCGCGTGTCCGAAGTCAAGGCCGCCGTGCGTTCGCTCACGAAGAAGGTCGTCCGCAAGCGCATCGTCGAAGAGGGCCTGCGCATCGACGGCCGCACGCCGACCGACATCCGCCCGCTGTCCGCCGAGGTGCACGTGCTGCCCACCGCGCATGGCAGCGGGCTGTTCCAGCGTGGCGAGACGCAGGTGCTCGACGTGTGCACGCTGGGCATGCCGAAGATGGACCAGTTGCTCGACACGCTCGCGCCGGAAGATCGCAAGCGGTACATGCACCACTACAACATGCCGCCGCACGCGAACGGGGAGACCGGCCGGGTGGGCAGTCCGAAGCGACGGGAGATCGGTCACGGCTTGCTCGCCGAACGCGCGTTGCTGCCGGTTGTTCCGAGCAAGGCGTCGTTCCCGTACACACTGCGGCTCGTGTCCGAGGTGCTGTCGTCGAACGGTTCGACGTCGATGGGCTCGGTGTGCGCGTCGTCGCTGTCGCTGATGGACGCCGGCGTTCCGATTCGTGCGCACGTCGCCGGCATCGCCATGGGTCTCGTCTACGAGGGTGGCAAGTACACCACCCTCACCGACATCCTCGGTGCCGAGGACGCGTTCGGCGACATGGACTTCAAGGTCGCCGGCACGAGCGAGTTCGTGACCGCGCTGCAGCTCGACACGAAGATCGACGGCCTTCCCGCCGACGTCCTCGCGCAGGCTCTGCAGCAGGCGCGTGACGCGCGCATGAAGATCCTCGAGGTGATGAAGCAGACGATCAGCGAGCCGCGCGACGAGGTCGGTGACACTGCGCCGAAGATCATCAGCTTCGAGATCCCGATGGACAAGATCGGCGAGGTGATCGGGCCCAAGGGCAAGGTCATCAATGCCATCCAGCTCGAGACCGGCGCCGACATCTCCGTCGACGACGACGGCAGCGTCGGCACCGTCGCGATCGGTTCGGTCGACGGCGGCGCCGTCGAAGAGGCGAAGCGCCAGATCCAACTGATCCTCAACCCGCCGACCGCAGGCGTCGGCGAGGTCTACACCGGCCGCGTGGTGAACATCACGAAGTTCGGTGCGTTCATCAACATCCTTCCGGGCCGTGACGGCCTGCTGCACATCTCCAAGATGGGTGGCGGCAAGCGCATCGACAAGGTCGAGGACGTACTCGAGCTCGGCGACGAGGTCGAGGTCCGCGTCGACGATGTCGACCCGAGCGGGAAGGTCTCGCTCAGTCCGTTGACGCCGCTCGGCGGCAACGGGTCGAGCGGTCACAGCGACTCGGGTGACGGGGGCTCGTCATCGGGCCGCGGCGGCAACGGTGGCGAGCGCGGCCGTTCCGGCGGCGGGCGCGACGAAGTGTCGTTCGAGGACTCGTTCGACGCCGAGCTGCGCGAGGAGTTCGGCGATCTTGGTCCGGCCGAGGTCGGCGGCGACCGCGGCGGCGACCGAGGTGATCGCGGTGGCGATCGTGGGCGCGGCGGACGCGGAGGTCGCGGCGGCAGCGGCCGTGGTGGCGATCGCCGACGTTGACGATTTGAGCGAACCCGAGGTTCAGAGGACCGTCCTGGCCAACGGCATCCCGGTTGTCACCGAGCGGATGCCGGAGGCCCGGTCGGTCACCACCGGATTCTGGGTGGCGGTCGGCGGCCGCGACGAGGACGCAGAGCTGGCAGGGGCGTCCCACTTCCTCGAGCATCTCGTGTTCAAGGGGACGGAGCGCCGGTCCGCCCGCGACATCGCCGAATCGGTCGACGCCGTCGGCGGTGAGATGAACGCGTTCACGTCGCGCGAGCACACCGCGTACTACACGCGCTTGCCGGCCGACGAGCTCGGGTTCGGGCTCGACCTGCTGTGCGAGGTGCTGTCCGAGCCGGCGCTGCGACCGGACGAGATCGACGCCGAGCGCGAGGTGATCCTCGAAGAGCTCGCGCTGTCGGAGGACACGCCGGACGACAAGGTCCACTCGTTGCTCGCGGAGGCCATGTTCCCCGAACATCCGCTCGGGCGCGAGGTGCTCGGCGCCGCCAACACGGTCGTCGCGCTCGGGCGCGACGACATCGCGGGCTTCTTCGACGAGCACTACCGGCCCGCAAACGTCGTCGTCGCCGCGGCGGGACAGCTCGAGCACGCCGACGTCGTCGATGGCGTGAAGGGGTTCCTCGAAGGAATGGATTCCGGCGCCCGGGTCGCACGGCAGGCGCCGGCGCACGAGCCCACGGCGCTCGTCGTGCATCACCGCCCGACCGAGCAGGCGCACATCGCGTTCGGCTGGCGAGCACTCGAGCAAGGCGATCCCGACCGGTTCGCGCTTGCCGTCGGCAACCAGGTGTTCGGCGGCGGTATGTCGAGCCGGCTGTTCCAGGAGATCCGCGAGCAGCGGGGACTGGCCTACAGCGTCTACTCGGGCTCGTCGCTGTACACCGACGCGGGACTGTTGCTCGTCTACGTCGGCACCGCCCCCAACAGGGCGCGTGAGGTCAAGGAGCTCGTCGAGGACGAGGTCGACCGGTTGGTCAACGACGGCATCACCGACCAGGAGCTGGCCGTTGCGGCCGGGTACATCGTCGGATCGTTCCTCTTGAGTCTCGAGGACAGCGGGAGTCGGATGGGACGGCTCGGTCGCAGCGAGCTGTCGCCGGTCGAGCGGCTGTCAGTGGACGAGCAGGTCGAGCGCGTGCGCGCCGTGACCACCGGCGACGTCCTGCGGGTCATGCGGCGCGTGCTGAACGGTCCCCGATCCCTCGCCGTGGTCGGCCCGTTCGACGAATCCGTGTTCGGCTGATCCGTCGTCCGTTCGATGCCAGGGTCAGCGTTCGAAGGACTCGGCGTCGCCGATCTGGACCTGACCGGCTGACGGAGCGACGATTCGGCATGGGCCGGTGGGCGCTGGCCGTGCGCACGCTCGCCTCGGTGCAGTGGGCTCGGAGCGCCCTCGTTGCACGGGTCGTGCACGACGACGCCTGAGAGACAAACGTCGCGGCCGCGCTGCAGAACGGTCAGTAGGTTGTCCCGCGTGATGCGGGTCGGTGTGTTCGGTGCGGGCGGGCGCATGGGCAGGACGGTGTGCGAAGCGGTCGCAAACGACGACGACCTCGAGCTCGCCGCAGCCGTCGATCCGAACCATCTCGGCGAGCAGGTGCAGGGCGTCACCATCGTCGAGCAGATGCCGAAGGTCGACGTCGTCGTCGACTTCACTCACGTCAGTGCGGCGCGCGAGAACGTGCTGTGGGCCGCGGACAACGCGGTGCACGCGGTCGTCGGCACGACAGGATTCGACGGGCGCGACCATGACCGGTTCGCATCAGTGTTCACCGAGAGCAACTGTGTGATCGCGCCCAACTTCGCGATCGGCGCGGTCCTCATGATGCGAATGGCCGAGCTCGCGGCGCCGTACTTCGACACCGCGGAGATCATCGAGCTGCATCACAACGCGAAGCGCGACTCACCATCGGGCACCGCGATGCTCACCGCCGCGAAGATGGCGGCGGCGAAGCCGGAATGGGCGCCCGATCCGACCGAAGAGGAAGTGGTCGAGGGTGCGCGCGGCGGCGAGGGTCCGGGCGGCATCCACGTGCACTCGGTCCGTATGCAGGGGATGGTCGCCCATCAAGAGGTGATCCTGGGCACCACTGGTCAGACGCTCGTGATCCGCCACGACACGACGGACCGAACGAGCTTCATGCCCGGTGTCCTGCTCGCAGTGAAGCAGGTGCCCCACCACCCGGGCGTCACCGTCGGCCTCGACGCCCTGCTCGATCTCTGAGCACTGCGTTTCCCCGGCCACGCAGGCCGCGTGTGGCCGCTCCTCCGCCTGGCGGCTCCGTCGATCGCATCGTCGAGCGGCTCTCCAGCAGCCTGCTCAACTCCGGCGGTGGACCATCGTGGCCCGCGCCTGATCGCGCGGGCGCACCACGAGCTGGTCGATGTCGACATGGCTCGGGCGGGTGGCCACCCACGTGATGCAGTCGGCGATGTCGTCCGCCGTCAACGGCGTGACACCTTCGTAGACCTTCGCCGCCCGGTCCCGGTCGCCACCGAAGCGCACGATCGAGAACTCGGTCTCGACCATCCCCGGATCGATCTCGCTCACCCGCACCGGTTGACCCAGCAGCTCCATGCGCAACACGTCCATCAGGGCGCGCACCGCATGCTTCGCCGCGTTGTAGCCGGCGCCGCCGGGATACGGCTCGATGCCCGCGATCGAACCGATGGTGATGACGTGACCGTCACCGGATGCCACCAACTTGGGAAGGAGCGCCCGCGTCATCCGCATCACCCCGAGGACGTTCGCGTCGAACATCCACTGCCACTTCTCCTCGTCGGCATCGGCGATCGGCTCGAGTCCGAGCGCGCCGCCCGCGTTGTTCACCAGCAACCGGCACGAATCGATCGCCGCGCAGAACGCATCGACGGAGTCGGCATCGGTGACGTCGAGCTCGAGTGCACGCGCGGCCGGACCGATCGACGTCGCGACCTCGCGCAGGCGATCGACACGTCGAGCGCCGATGACGACGTCGAATCCTGCCGCCGCGAGCTGGTGCGCGGCAGCCGCGCCGATGCCGCTCGACGCGCCCGTGACGACAGCGGTGCCGCGGCTCACTCCTCAGCCTCTTCGTTCTCCTCCGCCTGGATCTCCTCGATCTCTCCCTGGAGTCGGGTGAGCGATTCGATCTCGCCCTTTCCCAGGCGATGCTCGTTCCACACGGTGAACGCGACGATCGCGATGGTGATCGCGAGCAGCGGCACGCGGTAGTGCTTGATGAAGTCGAGGATCGACTGGATCGGGCTGTCGAAGATGTCCCCGACGATGCGGATCAACCACAACCGCACGACCGTGCCGGTCACGTTCAGGATGGCGAAGGCCGCGACCGGCATGCCTGCCGCGCCGGCGAACAGGCAGATGTAGTTGTTGGGCGCGATGAACACCAACGGGTACGCCGCGACCGCGAAGAAGCGCTCGGCCCGCCGCGCGAGGTGGCCGTAGGTGGGAGCCTTGCGCTCCATCCACCGGATGGCGGCGTCACCGTAGAGGTAGCCGAGCAGGTAGAAGAGCGGATCCGAGATGATCAGCCTGATCGTGCCGACGATGTAGTACGGCAGCGCGTCGACCTGGTTGGTCACCAGCACCAGGTTTCGGTTGCGGGCGTTGAGCATGATCAGCAGCAGCGGGTGCCGATCGACCAAGGACGGCGCCAGCGCATCGCCTACGTTCGAGGCGATCACGAGCACGATGATCGGCGCCACGATCAACCACAGGGTCCTACGCGACGGCGCCGCTCGGTCTTGCCGGGTCAAGCTCAGGATTCTTCCAGTATTTTTCGAAGTGGCGCACACAGCCCGCCCGGCCCGACGGAATCAAGGGGGCACCCATGCAGGGATTGATGCAGGACCACCAGCTCACGCTGCCGCACTTCTTGTGGCGAGCCGAGAACCTCTTTCCCGAAAAGGGCATCACCACCGCGACCGCGGGCGGGCTCGAACACGAGACCTATGGCGAGTGGGCGGCACGCACGCGCCTGCTCGGCGGCGTCCTCGACGACCTCGCGATCTCCGAGGACGGTCGCGTCGCGACGTTCGGCTGGAACACCGCGCGCCATCTCGAGCTCTACTTCGCGGCACCGTGCACCGGTCGCGTCTTGCACACGCTCAACATCCGCCTGTTCCCCGAACAGCTCACGTACATCGTGAACCACGCCGAGGACGAGGTGATCTTCGTCGACCGGTCGCTGATCGGTCTGCTGTGGCCGCTCGTCGACACGTTCGAGACCGTGCGCCACTTCGTCGTGATGGACGACGGCAAGGGAGACGTCCCGAGCCCAGACGGCGGCCGTCCCATCCACGACTACGAGGACCTGCTCGCGCAAGCGGACCCGGTCGAGTTCGAGGTGACCGACGAGAACCGTGCCGCGTCGATGTGTTACACGAGCGGAACCACCGGCAACCCGAAGGGAGTCGTGTACTCCCATCGTTCGACGTACCTGCACACGATGGGCGCGATGCTCACATCCGGTATCGGTGTGCAGGAGAGCGACGTGATCCTGCCGGTCGTTCCGATGTTCCACGCCAACGCGTGGGGGCTCGCGCACGCCGCCGTCGCGGCGGGCGCTGATCTCGTGATGCCCGGACCGGATCTGTCTGCGCCCGCGATCGCGAAGCTCATCGAGGACCAGAAGGTGACGATCGCCGCGGGCGTGCCGACGATCTGGATGGGTGTACTGCCCGAGCTCGATGGACGCGACACGTCGAGCCTCCGCGCCATCCCGTGCGGCGGCTCCGCGGTGCCGAAGGCGTTGTCCGAGGGTTACCGCGAACAGGTCGGGCTCCCGATCATGCAGGCGTGGGGGATGACCGAGACGAGTCCTGTCGCGTCGGTCGGGCGCATCAAGTCGTCGCTCGAGTCGAGGTTGTCCGAGGAGGAGAAGGCAGAGCTACGAACCACGGTCGGACAGATCGCACTCGGGGTGGACTTCCGGGTCGTTGATCCGGTCGTGCTCGAGCCGCAGCCGTGGGACGGCGAGACGTCCGGTGAGCTCCAGGTGCGGGGACCGTGGATCGCCCGCACTTACTACAACGACGAACGATCATCGGAGTCGTTCACCGCTGACGGTTGGCTGCGCACGGGCGACATGGCCGTCGTGACGCCCGACGGCTACATCAAGCTCGTCGACCGCACCAAGGACGTCATCAAGTCCGGCGGCGAATGGATCTCGTCGGTCGATCTCGAGAACGCGATCATGGGGCACCCCAAGGTGGCGGAAGCGGCCGTCATCGGGGTCAGCCATCCCAAGTGGGCCGAGCGGCCTCTCGCATGCGTGGTCGTCAAGCCCGGCGAGGAGATGACCAGTGACGAGCTGGTCGAGTGGCTCACCAGCCGCGTGGCGAAGTGGTGGCTGCCGGACGACGTCGTGTTCATCGACGAGGTTCCGAAGACCAGCGTCGGCAAGTTCTCGAAGAAGGACCTTCGCGACGAATTTCGGCAACTACGAGCTGCCGACGGCGTAATCGGAGGCCGGGGGGTGATTGCCCTTGGCCATACCTTCGGCCCTAGCCTCGCTCCGTGGAGCGTTACCGGTTCGCGCTGCGACCGAGGTGGATCCTGTCGCACCTGTTGATCCTGTTGCTGGTGATCACGATGATCAACCTGGGGTTCTGGCAGTTGCGGCGCCTGCACGAGCGCAAGGCGTACAACGCATCGGTCCGGGCCAACGAGGCACAGGCACCGCAGCCGGTGGAGGGCATCCTCCAGGTCGGCCAGCCCACGAGCGTCGGTCACACGCTGAACTTCCGCCGGGTCTCGGCGACAGGCACCTACGACACGAGCAACGAGATCATCGTCAGGGCGCGCACCCTCAACGGCACGCCAGGGGTGTGGGCGGTCACCCCGCTGAAGATGGATGACGGCACCGCGGTCGTCGTCCTGCGCGGGTTCCTGCCTTCGCAAGGAACACTCGACCACGTCCCGGCCGACGCGGAGCCGCCGTCCGGTCCCGTGTCGATCACCGGTCTCGTGCAGGAGACCGAGACCGCTGGCCTGTTCGAGAAGAACGACCCGGCCAACGGGCACCTCGACACCATGGCCCGCGTCGACGTGGCTCGCATCGCGAAGCAACTGCCGTACCCGATCCTGCCGGCTTACGTGCAACTGCAGACACAGACGCCGGCGCAGGTCCGTCAGGAACCGGTTGACGTGCCCGAGCCGGTTCTCGACGAGGGGCCGCACCTGTCGTACGCGATCCAGTGGTTCATCTTCACGACGATCGCGCTCGTCGGTTACCCGATGATCCTGCGCCGCAAGGCTCGCGGCAAGGACCTGCCGGCCGACGAGCCCCCACCCGGTGAACCGGATCGCGAAGTCGCCGGTGTCGGAAGTCCCGTCTGACGCCCGTCATGTCCGAGGAGCAGTCCCCATGACCACCAACGAGCATCTCATCGGCCGAGCCAGCGTCAACGACCTCGAGTCGATCCTGTCGATCAGCAACCGTGACGTCGAAGCGGTGATCCATGCCGTGAGGGACAACGCCGACGCCATCTTCACGTGGGACTACGAGAAGGGTGCGAGGCCCGGGCTCAACAAGCTCTACGAGAAGGCGAAGACGTCGCAGTGGAACGGCGAGACGGACCTGCCGTGGGACACCGACGTCGACCAGGAGAAGGTCGTCCTGGCCAACGCGGCCAACAACACCGGCTTGCGCGAAGGCATCGACGTCAGTGACACCCCGTTCGCCAAGTGGACCGACGACGACTGGTTGAAACTCGGTGTGCAGTTCCAGAACTGGCAGCTGTCGCAGTTCATGCACGGCGAACAGGGCGCGCTGTTGTGCACCGCGAAGATCGTCGAGACGGTGCCGTGGATCGACGCGAAGTACTACGCGTCGACGCAGGTGATGGACGAGGCGCGCCACGTCGAAGTCTTCTCCCGGTACCTCGACACCAAGCTGTCGGGTCACTACCCGATCAACGCACACCTTCGTCTGCTCCTCGACGACATCATCGCGGACAGCCGTTGGGACATGACGTACCTCGGCATGCAGATCATGGTGGAGGGCCTCGCGCTCGCCGCCTTCGGGTTCATACATCAGCTCACGACCGAGCCCTTGCTCAAGCAACTGCTCCGCTACGTGATGAGTGACGAGGCTCGCCATGTCGCGTTCGGCGTGTTGTCGTTGAAGGAGTACTACGCCGGGCTGTCGACGGCCGAGCTGCGCGAGCGGCAGGAGTTCGCGTTCGAGGCGGCGGTTCGCATGCGCGATCGCTTCTTGATGCAAGAGGTGTGGGACCGTCTCGGCGTCGACCCGAAGCAGGCCGTCCCGCTCGTCATGGCGAGCCCGCAGCGGCAGATGTTCCAGCAGATGCTGTTCTCGAAGATCGTCCCCAACTGCAAGAAGCTCGGCTTGCTCGACGCCGGCGCGCCGGCGGGCCAGAAGGGCTGGTTGCGCGAACGCTTCGAGGACCTCGGTGTCATCCAGTTCGAGGACTGGGCCGACACCGGCGAGGAATACGAGATGTTCCAGCTCGCCGAGGGCTGACCTGGGAGTTCGCGACCCGTACCTCCGTCCATGGGGTGTACGAGCACCCCTTGGACTCCTGAAGCACCCACGGCGCTAACCCTTGACGAATCGAGCGCGGGCCGTTTGTCGTTCCCATCCGATAGCGGTCCAGAATCCGAGAGCCTGCTCGTCGCTGTCGACAACGATTGCCTGTAGCCGGACGGCTCCGGCCTCGACGAGGCGCTTTTCAGCTTCGCCTACCAGCCGGGTGGCGAGCCCTCGGCGGCGATGCTCGGGTGCAACGGCGAGGCGGTATACCGACCCACGCCATCCGTCCCAGCCGGCGATCACGGATCCCACCACTCGGCTGTCGTGTTCGGCCACGACCAGCGCGGCGTCGTCTCGGGCAATGAGCCGATGCAGGCTGGCGTCGTCGTCAGTGTGGGTGGGTTCGGCGTCGGCTTCCCTCCACAGAGCGAGCACGGCGGGAACGTCGCTGATCGCGGCGACGCGGAAACTCGTCTCTGGCATTGCGCTGGATGCTAGAAGTCACGACCGCCTCGGATGTCACGCTCCGAGCCAGCCCGAGCGTGCCCGAGCGTGCCGATGCCGCGGTGCACTGTGCGATGGTGACGTCGTGCGCTTCGTACCAGCGCTGCGGGCGGCCCTTGCTGTACAGGTGAGCGTGACCTCGCGGCTGTCGGCAGCAGACCTCGTGTCGCCGTCAGCCTGTGCTGAGTGGTCAGTGCGCGAGGTCTTGAACCACTCGGTCGGCGTGACACAGAAATTCTCGTCCTTCGCCTCCGGGGCGACCGACGCGCCGCGTACCCCGTCCGGCGACCGTCTCGGCCATGATCCGGGCGCGGCCGTGCGCGCCGCTGCGGTGCAATCAGCGGACGCCTGGGCGCGTGTAGACCCGACCCGGGTATGTCGGCTGCCCTTCACTGAGGTCGACTGTGACGTCGCAGCCGGGATCAACCTCTTCGACGTGATCACTCACACGTGGGACGTCGCCGCTCCGCTCGACCTCGACATGCCCTGCGGCGAAGACCTGTGGGCAATCACGTTGCAGGCGGCCGAAGCCGCTCTCGCCGACCAGCGTGATCCGCGGCACTTCGCACCGCCCGTTGTCGTGACCGGCAACACCGCCCAAGAGCGGCTTCTCGCACTGCTGGGTCGGAACCCCCGCTGAAGGCGTGCACCGTCCGCACCGCGGTCCCCGCAACGCGACGGCCGCTCCGCTTCCCATCACTCCCAGCCCGCCGAGGGCTGACCAGCGGCGCTTGCGGGTATTCCCGCACCCGCCATGGGTGCCACGCCGCCGCCCGAGTTGCCCTCCGAGATCACGGCTGACCTCGGACCGTTCGACCGCTTTGCGACCCATGCGTCCAACATCGCGAGCCGGGCCGTGTTCTTCACGTTGTGCGTGCTGCTGGTGGTGCTGTGGGTGCCGTCGATCCTGATCTTCCGTGACGTCGACACCTGGCAGCTCATCATCAACACGGCGACGACGATCGTGACGTTCCTGCTGGTCGCGTTGTTGCAGAACAGCCAGACCCGTAGCGAACGGGCGATCCAGCACAAGCTCAACGCGATCGCCGACGGACTGGCCGATCTGATGGACCACCAGGCGATCTCGACGGACAATCGCAAGCTGCGCAAGGACCTCGAAGAGCTGCGCGCCGCCGTCGGACTCGAACAACGCGAGAGCTCCGGCGACCAACACGACAACAAGCGGTCGCACGCATCCACATAGCGACGACTCGGGCCGTTCGGGCCATCAGAATGGACCGATGGCGCATCGGACCCGGTTGGACAGCCTCGACCTGTCGTTACGCCTGTCGCGTGAACAGGAGGCGGCGCGACTCGAGGCCGCGCAACGACGCCTCTTGCACCTGCGCCTCGTGCTGGGCGGACAGCTGGAGGGCACGACCATCGGCCCCCCGGTGCTCGTGCTGTTCGAAGGATGGGACGCAGCAGGCAAGGGCGGCGCGATCAAGCGACTCGTGGGCCGGCTGGATCCACGGCACGTGCGGGTTGCGCAGTTCGCGGCGCCGACACCGGACGAGAAACGGCATCACTTCCTGTCCCGGTTCTGGACACAGTTGCCGGGCTGGGGCGGCATGGCGGTGTTCGATCGGTCCTGGTACGGACGCGTCCTCGTCGAACGGGTCGACGGATTGGCCACCCATCAGCAGTGGGATCGTGGTTACGACGAGATCGTCGAGTTCGAGCGCATGCTCGCGGTCGAGGGGATCGTCGTCATCAAGCTCTGGCTGCACATCTCGGCCGACGAGCAGTTGCGGCGGTTCGAGAGCCGTCGTGACGACGAGCTGAAGCGATGGAAGCTCACGCCGGACGACTGGCACAACCGTGAGAAGCGCCACGAGTACGAGGTCGCGGTCGAGGAGATGTTCCAACGTACGGATCACGTCCTCGGACGATGGGACCTCGTCGAGGCAGAGAACAAGCGGTACGCGCGGGTCGAGGTCATCCGCACGGTCATCGACCGGATCGAGGAGGGTATGCGCCGCAACGGGATCGAGCCGCCGCCGTCGACGGGAATCGACTTCGACGTCTGACCCGGACGCTCGAGTCCGTGGGTCGTGGCCGAGTCGACGGCAGCGGGTCAGTGGGTCAGTGCGTGGGTGAGGGTGGCGACGGCCTGGCGGCCGTAGCTCATGCCCTCCTCGTAGCCGTCCCCGAACGGCGACGGGAGGTAGCCATGCCATTCGGGCGTCAGGCCGGCCACGAGCACGTGCGCACCTTCCTCGGCACCACGGTCCTCGATGGCGCGGCCCAGCGCGTGAAACGCCTCGCCCGGAACGGACACCAACCGCACGGGGCCGATCGACCACTCGACCAACTCGAGCGCGACCGTCCGGCCCTCACGCCCGCCCGTCAGCATCGTCGAACCGAGCGTGACCTCCACGGTGCGTTCTCGCGAGACGGACGCGCGGTCGACATCGATCGGCTCGGTCTCGGCGAGCACGCCATCGACGACCTCCGCGATGTCGTTTCCCAACTGCGCCGCTTCCGCGAAGCCGTCGCCCCGGCAGTCGTTGCCCTGACGGTGGACATGATGCGGGTTCACGTCACCGAGCGCTCCTGACAGGAGCATTGTGGTGCCGCCGGCCCGTGCCGTCAGTGCCGACCGGAAGGGACCGACCCAATCGCTCGACACGGCCAGGCACTCGGGCCCCAGCGCGACCGGATGAACAGCGATGTTGGCCAGCGTCCCGAGCCGTGCGCCGTCGGCTCCGATCACATCGAGCAATGCGAAGGTCGGTTGGTAGGGGAGCCCGCGCCGGTTGATCGAGAGCCCGTCGGGCAACGGCCATCGACCGGTCCGCAACGAAGCGGGCGCCGCGGTGGCCGCCGCCTCCCGCGCCGCGTCCACGCACCGCTCGACCAACAGCTCGCGGTAACCCTCGGGTGTCACCCAGCCGAGGCGCTGACTTCCGCCGAGCGTGCTCGGGCCGGCGTGCGTGTGGATGCACGACGTGAGGACCGCCGCCCGACCGAGCCCGAGCGCGCTCGCGACCGCCTCACGGATCGGCGACGCGAAACCGCGCGACATGCCGAGCAGGTCGCACACGAGAAGGCACACGGTCCCGCCTTCCGTGCGAACGACCATCGCACGCACCTCGAGGTCGTCGTGGACCTCCGTCGCCGGCTGGTCCTCGATGAAGCCCGCGAGCTGCACGGGCGTCGGCGGCGTGATGACCGCCGCTCCGAAACCGACCGAGACACCGTCGCTCATCGCACCGGCACCGTGCGTCCCTCGGCCGCCGACCGGTACGCGGCGTCGACGACCGCGACGGCGGCGCGCCCGTCTCCGGCGCGCAACGTCGGCGGGCGTTCGCCTCGTATCGCTGCGAGCAGCTCGTCGAGCGGCGTGCCCGAGGCCTCGGGGATCGGCAACCTCTCGCGCGCACCCTCGAGCGGGAGCAGCGTGAGCGGCGTACGTGAATCGAGGTGGAGGGATCCGTGCGTGCCGACGAGCGTCAACTGATGATCGGGGCCCGGCCGGGACGACCAGCTCGCGTGCACGGTGCCGATCGCGTCGTTGTCGAGCCGAAGCAGGAGCTGCGCGTCGGACTCGACGTCACCGGCGAGCCCGCTCGTGAACGCGGACACCTCGACGATGTCGCGGCATCGTGGTGGCTCGAACGAGATCGATGACGTGCACGCCGAGGTCGACGAGGCAACCGCCGCCGGCTGATGACCGATCGAAGAACCACTTCGCTCGCGGTGCCCACGCCTGTGGGCCGGCGTGCCCGAACGCGGCGCGGAAGCCCGTCACTTCGCCGATCCGATCGGCGGCGACGGCATCGCGCGCCGCGACGAACGGTGGAGCGAACCGCGTGTTCTGGAACGGCATCAGCATGACGTCGTTCGCATCGGCCGCGGCGATCATGGCGTCGGCATCTGCGAGCGTCCACGCCATCGGCTTGTCGACCAACACGTGCTTGCCGGCCATGGCCGCGGCGATCGCGATTTCGTGATGCGTCGAGTTCGGTGTCGTGATGACCACGACGTCGACGTCGTCCCGTCGCAGCACATCGTGCCAGTCGTCCACGACGTCGCCGGATCCCCATTCCTCGCGCGCCGTCTCCGCCGAAGACCGGGATCGGCTGGCGAACGCGGTGACGTCCACGCCGGCAGCGCGCAACAGCGGCATGTGGATGTGACGCGCGGACATGCCACAGCCCACGATGGCGAAGCGTTCGCTCACGACAACAACGCGGCTGCGACCTTGTCAACCGCCGCGGCGACCTCGTCGCAGTCACGCTCGTCGTAACCGACGCCGACAGGCACGATGACCGACCGCGCCACCAGGGACTCGGTCTGCGGGCAGAGGCCCTCGTAGTAGGTCCGGCTGGTCGGATGCTCGGCGCACGCGAACGGTCCCCCTCGACCCGTGGCGGTGCGACGCGCGAGCAATGAAGGGCTGAGGTACACGGGTCGGCCTCGGTACATCTGCGCAGCCGGCACGCCCTCCGCACGCAGCGCGGCGGCGAATCGCTTCGCCAGCCGCGCCTCGGGCAGGAACCAGGTGATGCTCGACGCGCCGTCGCCGTCGGGATCGGGCAGCCGGCGGCGGACGAGACCGTCATGGGTGCCGATGCCTCCGAGGATGTGGCGCTTGTTGGCGCGCAACGCGCTCAGGATCGTGGGAAGTCGCTGCAACTGGACGCCCGCAACCGCGCCGGCCAGCTCGCCCATGCGCAGGTTCTCGCCGGCGAAGGGTTGGCTCAGCTCGTCTCCTCGCTCGCTCGCATAGCCGGTCACGAACTGGCCGCCCTGGTCCGAATAGCGCGTTGCTCGGAGGTAGAGCATCTCGTCGTCCGTCACCACGAGTCCGCCTTCGCCTGCAGTGATGTTCTTCTCCTGTTGCAGCGAGAACGCGCCCAGCGAGCCGAACGTCCCGAGCGGACGTCCGTGGTAGGTGGCGCCGAGCGACTGCGCCGCGTCCTCGATCACCGGAGTGCGACGTTCGTCCGCGACCTCCAACACGCGCGACAGATCGCACGCCACGTTCTCCAGGTGCACGGCGATGATCGCGGCGGTGCGATCCGTGATGCTGGCTGCGAGCTGAGTCGGATCGAGACCGAGGGATTCGTCGATCTCGGCGAACACGGGGACTGCTCCCGCGGCGATGACCGCGTTCGCGGTCGCGATGAACGTGAACGCCGGAACCACCACTTCGTCTCCACATCCGACGCCGAGCGCCGCGAGTGCACAGCGCAGCGCGGCCGTGCCGTTGGACACCGCGGTGGCGAACCGGCAGCGGAGAACCTCCTGCGCCGCCTGCTCGAAGTCGGCGACGGCGCCGGCTGCGTGCTCACCCTTGTAACGGAACAAGGAACGACTGCGCACGACCTGTGCAACCGCAGCAGCCTCCTCGTCGCCGAGCAGCGCGGCGCCCTTCGCGAAATCGAGCGGCTCGGTGCGCACGGGTGCCCCACCGTCGATCGCGAGCACGAGCTCGTCTCGCAGCACGCCGAGGATCGTAGGACCTCCCCGGCGTGTTGCCCGGGTCCGGGGCGCCCGACAGGAATAAGTTCACGGCGTGTACGCCGCGCAACACGCAGCTGAGCATCCGGACAAGCCGGCGATCATCATGGGGACGACCGGCGAAACGATCTCGTTCGCCGAGTACGAAGCCGATTGCAACCGGATCGCCCATCTCTTCCGCGACCTCGGCCTCGAGCGCACCGACCACGTGGCGTTCTTCATGGAGAACAACCCGCGCATGCTCGAGGCCGGCGGCGCCGCGGAGCGCACCGGTCTCTACTTCACCTGCATCAACTCGTACCTGTCACCCGAAGAGGCGGCCTACATCGTCAACGACTGCGACGCGCAGATCCTGATCTCGTCGGCGGCGAAGCGTGAGGTCGCCGCCGCCCTTCCACCGCTGTGCCCGAAGGTGCGGCGTTTCCTCATGGTCGACGGCACGGTCGAGGGATGGGAGAGCTTCGAGGACGCGCTCGCGCCGTACCCGTCGACGCCGGTCGAGAACGAGCAACTCGGCGCGGCGATGCTCTACTCGTCCGGGACCACCGGGAACCCGAAGGGCATCTTTCGACCGATGCCCGACCAGCCTCCCGAGCAGGCTCTCGCGGTCATGCAGTTCATCAAGGGCATGTTCGGTTTCCGGGAAGGCATGACGTACATCTCACCCGCGCCGCTGTATCACTCCGCTCCGCAGGCGAGCGTCGCCGCGACGCTCCGGCTCGGGTCCACTGCGGTGATCATGGAGCGGTTCGATCCCGAGCAATTCCTGCAACTCGTCGAGCGGTACCGCGTCACCAACTCGCAGATGGTGCCGACGATGTTCTCGAGGATGCTCAAGCTCCCGGACGACGTGCGGCACAAGTACGACCTCTCGTCGCTCGAGAAGATCGTGCACGCGGCTGCGCCCTGTCCGGTTCCGGTGAAGCAGGCGATGATCGAATGGCTCGGACCGCTCATCGTCGAGTACTACGGCGCGACAGAGGCGCATGGCTTCACGTTCTGCGATTCCGAGCAGTGGCTTGCGCACAAGGGGACCGTCGGCAAGTGCATCCTCGGCACGCTGTTGATCCTCGACGAGGAAGGCAATGAGTGCCCGACCGGCACGCCGGGGACAGTGTGGTTCCGGGGCGCGACGGCGTTCGAGTACTACAACGATCCGGACAAGACCGCCGAGTCGCGGCGCCAGGACGAGCAGGGCGTCATGAGCTCGGTGGGCGACGTCGGTTACGTCGACGACGAGGGTTACCTGTATCTCACCGATCGCAAGACCTACATGATCATCAGTGGTGGCGTGAATGTCTATCCGCAAGAAGCGGAGAACCTGCTGATAAGTCATCCGAAGGTGATGGATGCTGCGGTGTTCGGTGTGCCGAACGATGATCTGGGCGAGGAGGTCAAAGCAGTCGTGCAACTCGTCGAGGGCGTCGAGGAAGGGCCGGCAACGGAACGAGAACTGATCGAGTACTGCCGCCAGCACCTCGCGCATTACAAGTGCCCGCGCACCGTCGACTTCGAGCCCGAGCTCCCGCGACTGCCGACCGGCAAGCTCTACAAGCGTCTGTTGCGCGATCGCTACTGGCAGGGTCGCGAGACGCGCATCCTGTAGGAGTCGAACCATCGCCTCGATCTCCGTCGTCGCGTTCGATGGCGACGACACGCTGTGGCAGAACGAGTCCGTCTTCTCGATGACACACGAGCACTTCGTCGCGCTCATGGCTCCGTACGTCGATCAGCGCGACATCGCCGATCGGCTCTTCACCACGCAGACCCGTAACCTCGCGCTGTTCGGCTACGGGGTGAAGTCCTTCGCGTTGTCGATGATCGAGACGGCCATCGAGCTGTCGGATGGGCGCGTCAGTGCGTCGGAGATCCAGTCGATCATCGACGCAGGGCGCTCGATGCTCGAGCATCCCGTCGAGCTGATCGACGGCGCGGCCGACGTCGTGAAAGCGGTGTCCGACACCTACACGGTCATGCTGATCACGAAGGGCGATCTCTTCGACCAGGAGTCCAAGCTGGCACGGTCCGGGCTCGGCGATCAGTTCGACGCGATCGAGATCGTCGCGACCAAGGATGAGCGGTCCTATGAGCGGATACTCGATCGCCATGGCACGGACGCATCGCGGTTCGTCATGATCGGCAACTCGCCGCGCTCGGACATCGTTCCTGTCCTCGGCCTCGGCGGGTGGGCGATCCACGTGCCCCATCCGCTCACCTGGCGACACGAGCAGATCGACGACGAATCGGCGATGACCACGCACGAGCGATTCCGCGCCGCGGGCTCGCTCGCCGACGTGCCTTCGGTGCTCGCCGGTGTCGAAGGGGCATGACCGTGCTCGACGTCGCACTGGCAACGTTCGTGGACTTCCCCGAGGGTTGGGTCGATGACCACGTCCTGGTCGAGGCGTTACGCGACCTCGGCATCTCGTCGGGCTTCGTGTGCTGGGACGATCCCGACGCGCGCTGGACGTCGACCGGGATGGTGCTGATCCGATCCACGTGGGACTACCACCAGCGGCTCAACGCCTTCCTCGGCTGGGTGGACTACGTCGGTACGGCGACTCGTCTGTACAACCGACCCGAGGTCGTCCGCTGGAACTGTCACAAGCGCTACCTGATCGAACTGGCCGAACAGGGGATCACGACCGTACCGACACGGCTGGTGGCGGCCGGACAGCACGCGGTGCTCGGCGAGGGACAGCAGATCATCAAGCCGGCCGTCTCGATCGGGGGCGATCGCACGATCCGGGGCGCGACGCAAGCCGATCTCGACGCGCTCGTCGCCACCGACGACGTGCTCGTCCAGCCGTACGTGCCCGAGGTCGAGACCGAAGGCGAGTTGTCGATCGTGTGCGTCGCAGGTGAGCCGACCCATGTGGTGCGAAAGATTCCGGCGGCAGGCGACTTCCGTGCGCAGGAGCATCACGGCGCATCGCTCGCCACGATCCCGCTCCGACCCGAGCACGAAGCGCTCGCGCGAGCCGCGCTCGACGTTGCCCGCGACGCGAGTGCGTCGGTGGAGCCCCCGCTGTACGCCCGCGTCGACGCGGTGCCGGTCGGCGGCAATCTCCTGCTCATGGAGCTCGAGCTGATCGAGCCGACGCTGTGGCTGAGGTCCCATCCGCCGGCGGCTGCGGCTTTGGCCCGCGCGGTCGCTCGTGTCCTCGACGAGCGCTGATCGCGCGGAACGATGGGATGCTCGACGGAGCCGCTCGGTTAGCGTTTGGAACGATGACCGTCCCGTCCGAGACCCGCCTGCTGGTGCTGCACGGCCTGCGGTTGACGGGTTTCGCTCGGTCGGGTGATGTGGCCGCGGTGGTGCTGGTCTCGTTCGAGGAGGTCGACCGGCATCTCGACGAGCTGAGCGACGACGGGCTCGTCACCTATCGCGACGGACGCGTCACCGGATGGGCACTGACGGCATCGGGGCGCGCTGAGCACGGGCGGCTGCTCGCCGAGGAGCTGGAGGCGGCGGGCGGGCGAGACGCGGTGCTGGCCGCGTACCGGGGGTTCCTCGCACTCAACCCCGAGCTGCTGCGGGTGTGCACCGCGTGGCAGATGAAGGACGAGGCGACGCTCAACCAGCACGACGACCCGGACTACGACGAGGGTGTCGTCGGGCAGCTCGGTGATGTGCACGCCGAGCTGCTTCCGGTGCTCGAGGCGCTCGAGAACCAGTTCGCGCGCTACGGCGGTTACCGACCGAGATTCGACCACGCGGTCGACCGGGTACGTGCCGGCGAGCACGACTGGTTCGCCAAACCGATGATCGACTCGTATCACACCGTGTGGTTCCAATTGCACGAAGACCTGCTCAACACGCTCGGCATCGAGCGCAGCAAGGAAGCAGCGCATTCATGAACGGTCCTTGGGGATCTGTGTTGACAGCAATGGTCACGCCGTTCGACGGCGACGGCGCGCTCGATCTCGACGGCGCTGCCAAGCTGGCGCGCTGGCTCGCGGACAACGGCAACGACGGACTCGTCGTCGCCGGTACGACGGGTGAGGCGCCGGTGCTCAGCGAGGGCGAGAAGCTCGACCTGTGGCGAGCGGTCAGCGAGGCCGTGACGATCCCCGTGGTCGCAGGCACCGGCACGAACAACACGGCCGAGACGATCGAGTTGACGCGCGCTGCGGGCGAGACCGGCGCGGCGGGCGTCCTCGTGGTGAGCCCGTACTACAACCGGCCGTCGCAGTCGGGCATCGAGGCGCACTTCCGGGCCGTGGCCGATGCGACGCGGCTTCCGTTGATGATCTACGACGTCCCGGGGCGCACCGGTCGTCGCATCGCGCATGACGTGCTCGTGCGTCTGTTCCACGACGTCGACAACATCGTGGCGTTGAAGGACGCCACCGGTGATCCGCCGGCCGCGGCGCGGTTGATGGCCGATGTTTCGCACCTCGCGATCTACAGCGGCGACGACTCGTTGACCTTGCCGTTGCTCGCGGTTGGCGCAATCGGTGTCGTCGGCGTGGCGACGCACTGGGCGGCTCCCGAGTTCGGCGAGCTGATCGCCGCGTTCGAGAAAGGCGATGTGGTGCGCGCTCGTGAGATCAACGCTCGGCTGCTCGAGTCGTACGCGTTCGAGAACAGTGACACGTGCGTGTTCTCGAACGCCGCGAAGGCGATGATGCGCACCCTCGGTCTGCCCGTGGGCGAGTGTCGCCTGCCCTTGGGCCCCGCACCCGCCGGGACCGAGGACCGCGCCCGAGAGGTCTACGCCCACCTCCACGCCGCCCGCTGATGCCGACTCCGGTCTCGGTCACCTTTCTCGGCGGGCTGGGCGAGATCGGAAGGAACTGCGCGTGCATCGAAGTCGACGGCCGCATCATGCTCCTCGACTGCGGGCTGATGTTTCCCGACATCGACATGCTCGGGATCGACCTCGTGCTCCCGGACTTCACCTACCTCCGTGAGAATGCCGGGCGCATCGACGGGTGCATCGCGACCCACGGCCACGAAGACCACGTGGGCGGGCTGTCGTTCCTGCTTCGCGAGCTGAGTTTCCCCGTATACGGGTCGCAGCTCACGCTCGGGCTGGCACGCCACCGCATCGAGGAGGCCGGCCTCATCGATCGCACCGAGCTCATTCCGGTGCACGACGGCGAGCGCCGCCGCATCGGTCCGTTCGACGTCGAGTTCATTCCCGTCACGCACTCCGTTCCGCACGGCTTCGCGACTGCGTTCCACACCCCGCAGGGGACGATCCTGCACTCCGGTGACTTCAAACTCGATCTGACGCCGGTGGACGGCAGGCTCACCGATCTCGCTCGCATCGGCGCCATCGCCAAGGACCCCGGCATTCGCCTGCTGCTCTCCGATTCCACGAACGCGGACCAGGCCGGACACGCTCGCAGCGAACGCTCGGTCGGACAGGTTCTCTACGACCTGTTCCACGCGCACGAGGGGCGACGCATCGTCATCGCCTGCTTCGCCAGTCACATCCATCGCGTGCAACAGATCGCGGATGCGGCGCTGGCCTTCGACCGCACGATCGCAACGCTCGGCATGTCCATGAAGAAGAACGTGCGGCTCGCGCGCGACATGGGACTGCTGCGCATCCCCGACAACCGGTTGGTCGACATCGAAGACATCGCCGACCTCGATCCGGCGAAGGTGTGCGTGATCTCGACCGGTTCACAGGGCGAACCGATGTCCGCGCTCGCGTTGATGGCGTCGAGCGACAACCGGTGGATCAAGGTCGGCCCCGACGACACGGTGATACTCAGCTCGCACCCGATTCCTGGCAACGAGGCCAGCGTCTCGAAGATCATCGACGGCATGACTCGGCTCGGCGCGGACGTGATCCACTCCGGGATCGACGACGTCCACGCGACCGGCCACGCGAAGCAGGAGGAGCTGAAGACGCTCCTGTCGATCGCGCAACCGAGCTTCTTCACGCCGGTGCACGGTGAGTACCGGCATCTCACTTCACACGCGCGGCTGGCCCGGACGATGGGGATGCGCGACGAGCATGTGCTCGTGTGTGAGGACGGTGATCAGTTGCTGTTGACGGATCATGGTGTGACCCGTGGTGAGAAGGTGCCGGCCGGCTACTTGTACGTCGACGGAATCGTCGGTGACGTGGGCCAAGGTGTGTTGCGCGATCGCCGTGTGCTGGCGGAGGAGGGTGTCGTCGTCGTCGTCGTGACCGTCGACGCGCACACAGGAGCGATCGTGACCGGTCCCGAGGTGATCACGCGTGGATGGGTGTACGCACCGGAAGCGGAGGACCTCCTCGACGAGTGCGCGGACGTGGTGCGCGCCGCCGTGCGCGAGACGTTCAACTCCGGCGATCCCGTCGACATCGAGGCGCTGCAGCGGATCGTGCGCAAGGCAGCCGGACGGTTCGTCGCGGACCGCACGCGCCGCCGCCCGATGATCGTGCCCGTGGTGATGGAGACCTGATCACAGGAAGTTTGCCGAGCCGCAACAAACTCGCTGCCGTCGCGAAACCATTCACCGCTACGTTCGAGGCATGACCTCGTTGCGACAATTTGCCGAATGTGTGCTCGGCTTCGCGCGCGCGCGACGCGTCCGTGGTCGTGCAGCACGAGCCGAGCTCCCTCTACCTGAGCCCAGGCCTCGACCTGGGTCAATTGTCGAGCGCCGTCACCTTCGACGACGCCGCGACAGCCGAGGGCTTCCTCGCCCGCCACGCCAGCGAGCCGACCTACCGGGTCATCCCGGCCGCCGCGCTCCACGCCACCGCCGCCTGACCGACCCGGGTCCCGAATGTTGGGTGGAAACGGGCGCCTTGGCGCCCGTTTCTCCCCGCAGTTCGGGATGGACCTCGTTCCTCGAGCGGTTCCGTTGTTGCTGATGGGGCTACTGATACGGTTGTGGCCACTGTGGCGACCAAGCGAGCGTCCCATTCGATGAAGCGCGCTCCCGCGAAGCGTTCGGCACCGATTCGGTCCGTCGGCCGTTCGGCGTCGTCGGCGCTCGAGGGGCATCGCACCGACGCGCTCGGGCTCATGCTCCTCGCGATCGGTGTGGTGCTCGCGCTCGCCACGTGGCTCCACGTCGCCGGGCGAGCCGGACGCGCCATCGACGACGCCGTCGACGCCGTCGTCGGCGCGGTGCGTTACGTCGTGCCGATCGCGCTCGTGGCCGCGGGCGTCGCCTTGTTCGCGTCGACGGCCGACGACGACAAGGCTCAGCGCCAACCCGCTCGACTCGCGGTCGGATCCGTGCTGGTGCTCGTCGGCGTGTGCGGACTGCTCGAGCTCGGCGATCGCGGTGGCGCGCTGGGATGGATCGTCGCCGTTCCCCTTCGGGATCTCATCGGCTCGTGGGCGACGGGCACGCTGCTGGTCGCGCTCGGCCTGGTCGGCGCCATCGTCCTCACGCAGATGTCGGTGCTCGTGGTCGCGAAGCGTCTCGGTGCCGGCGCCGGCGCGCTCGGGCGGCTGACGAACCGCCTGTTCACGCTCGACTCGTCGCAAACCGACGGCGACGCGGGTGTCAGGACGACGCTGTACGACCAGGATCGGGACGCGGGCGCCGACGTCGATCTACGAGACGGCTCCACGTCGTCGCGGCACGACAACGACAAACCGAAAGCCAAGTCGAAGCTCTCGGTCCCCACATCTCAGGACGACGAGAGCGACGACACCGAGCAACTCGCCATCGAGCTCGGTCCCGCCGCGAAGCCGTCGCCGTGGAAGCTTCCGGCGATATCGCTGTTGCAGCGCGCGGGATCGCACGACATCGACGTCACCGCCGTGGAAGATCGCGGGCGCGTGCTCGAGGCGGCGCTACGACAGCACGGTGTCGAGACGCGGCTCGTCGGCATGGTGATCGGTCCGTCCGTCACCCGCTACGAGCTCGAGCTCGCGCCCGGCGTCAAGGTCGCGAAGGTCACGAGCCTGCACAAGGACATCGCGTACGCGCTGGCGTCGCCCGACGTCCGCATCCTCGCCCCGATCCCCGGACGGCAGGCCATCGGCATCGAAGTTCCGAACGCGGAACGTCAGATCGTGCCGCTCGGCGACATCCTTGCCTCACCCGAGGCGCGCCAGGCCAAGCATCCACTCGATGTCGCCGTCGGCCGCGACATCAACGGCAAGGCCATGTTGATGAACCTCGCCACGATGCCGCACCTGTTGATCGCCGGCGCGACCGGCGCGGGCAAGTCGAGCTGCCTCAACTCGATCATGACGTCGATCCTGATGCGGTCGACGCCCGATCAGGTGCGCATGATCCTCGTCGACCCCAAGCGAGTCGAGATGGGCCAGTACGACCGCTTGCCGCACCTGCTCACGCAAGTCGTCACCAATCCGAAGAAGGCGGCCAACGCGCTGTCGTGGGCCGTGCGCGAGATGGAGCGACGGTACGACCTGCTGGCGCAGGTCGGCTTCCGCGACATCACCGGCTACAACGCGGCGTACGACCGTGGCGAGCTCGTCCCCGAGCCCGGGGTCGAGCGCGAGTACCCGCGCTTGCCGTTCATCCTCATCGTGATCGACGAGCTCTCCGACCTGATGATGGTCGCCGCCCGCGACGTCGAGGACTCGATCTGTCGCATCGCCCAGATGGCGCGCGCCGTCGGCATCCATCTGGTGATCGCAACGCAGCGGCCCTCGGTCAACGTCATCACCGGTGTCATCAAGGCGAACATCCCGGCGCGGCTCGCGTTCGCGGTGTCGTCGGTCACCGACAGCCGCGTGATCCTCGACCAAGCCGGCGCCGAGCGACTGATCGGCGCCGGCGACATGCTCCTGCTCGGCCCGGCTTCGAGCGCGCCCCACCGCATCCAGGGCTCGTGGGTGAGTGAGGAAGAGGTGCGCAAGGTCGTCGCGCAGTGGCGTCGCCAGGCGCCCGAGGTCACGTATGACGCCCAGGTGCAGGGGGCGGACGACAGTGCGGCAGCCGGCTCCGGCGGCGACGGCGTATCCGGCGAAGGTGACGACGAAGATCTCCTGCGTCAGGCGATGGAGCTGGTGGTGCGATCGCAGCTCGGCTCGACGTCGATGCTGCAACGCAAGTTGCGGGTCGGGTTCGCGCGGGCGGGACGCCTGATGGACCTGCTCGAGCAGCGCGGGGTCGTCGGCCCGTCCACCGGTTCGAAGGCGCGCGACGTCCTCATGACCCCCGACGAGCTCGACGACCTCCTCAGCCGAGCCGACTGAGGTCACGGCTGCTAAGAAGCAGCCGTGGCTGAACTACGAGAGATCACCAGCGGGCTGCGGTTCCCGGAAGGTCCCGTTGCCATGGACGACGGCAGCGTCATCCTCGTCGAGATCGCGCGCGGCACGTTGACGCGCGTGAACGTCGACACGGGGGACAAGGAGGTCGTCGCAGAAACTGGCGGCGGTCCCAACGGCGCGGCCGTCGGTCCCGACGGCGCCATGTACGTCTGCAACAACGGCGGCTGCTTCGACTGGCAGGAGGTGATGGGGATGCTCTTCCCCGGATCGCCACCGCCGTCGTCGTATCCCGGACACGGATCGATCCAACGCGTCGACATCGGCAGCGGCAAGGTCGAGACCCTGTACGAGGAGTTCACCGACGCGAACGGCAACACGCATCCCCTGCGCGCGCCCAACGACATCGTGTTCGACACCGCCGGTGGGATGTGGTTCACCGATCACGGGATCCGTGGCGGACCGCACCAGCGATCGCACCGGCATCTACTACGCCAAGGCGGACGGCTCGTCGATCACCGAGGCGATCTTCCCGGTGGACGCGCCGAACGGCATCGGCCTGTCGCCAGCCGGAGACCGTCTCTATGCCGCCGAGACCCACACGGGACGAGCGTGGGCGTGGGACGTCACCGCACCGGGCATCGTGCAAGGCGCCAACCCGATGGGCCCGAACGGCGGCGAACTGCTCGTCGGCCTCCCCGGCTATCAGTTCTTCGACTCGCTCGGCGTCGACGGCGATGGCTGGGTGTGCATCGCGACGCTGGTGAACGGCGGCATCACGTGCGTCTCGCCCGATGGCAGCCAGGTCGAGCACCTGCCTACGGCCGATCCCATCACGACCAACATCTGCTTCGGCGGACCCGACCTGCGCACCGCGTACATCACGTGCTCGGGAACCGGACGGCTCCTGGCGACGGACTGGTCGCGTCCGGGGCTGCAGCTCGCCTATCACGTGTGAGCGATCTCGACCCGGCGCACCTCTGGCCGGAGCACGACAGCCGCGCCGTCAGCTTCGAGAACCCGACCGGCGAGCGGAACGCGGGCGGCCGCGCCGCGGGCGGGCGCAAGGGCGCGCCCAACCGGACGGTCATGCCGGGGGAGCGCGTCGTGCTCGCGGATCTCACCGGTCCGGGCCGGATCACCCACGTCTGGATGACCGTCGCGCAGCTGCCGGCGCTGGCCGAACGCCCGCCCGACTTCCTTCGCGCCCAACTGCTCGAAGTGTTCTACGACGACTCGGACGAGCCGTCGGTCAGCGTTCCCGCGCTCGACTTCTTCGGCGTCGTGCACGGCGTGCCGGCGTCGTACGCGTCCGCGCTGACGGCATGCAACGACGGGCTGGGACTGGAGTCGCGAATCCCCATGCCGTTCCGCGACCGAGTGCGTGTCGAGTACGTCAACGCATCCGATCGGATCGCGTTGCTCTACTACCAGGCCGACCTGCTGCTCGGTCCGCAGCCGGATGACGTCGGGTTGTTGCACGTGGTGTTCAACCGGCAGAACCCGACGACGACGGCCGAGGATCTCGTGCTCCTCGGCGGCCTCCGCGGTCCGGGCCGCTATCTCGGCATGACCGGTGGCGTTCGCCCGTTCGACGACAAGTGGTGGGGTGAGGGCGAGGTGAAGATGCGCTTCGACGGCGAGCCGGAACCCACCATCTGCGGCACCGGCACCGAGGACTACCTCGGGTCGGCGTGGGGGCTTGGCGAGTTCGCCGCCCCGGAGTCGGGCGCGCCCCTCGTCGCCGGTCCCCGCGAGGACCAATCCGGGGGCTGGTCGCTCGTGTCCTTCTACCGGTGGCATCTGTCCGATCCGGTCGTGTTCCGTGACTCGATCGAGGTGACCCTGCAACAGATCGGGTCCGCCTTCTTCGCGCGCGGCGAAGACGCGGCCAAGGCGCAGTTTGCCGACGGCGTCGCCACCGCGGGGGACGGTTGGTTGGAGGCCGGGTTCGGGTCGTTCACCCTCTACGAGCGCAGCGACGACTGGTGCGCGACCGGGTTCGCGTACTGCCGCGAGCCGCAACCCGTGCCCCGGGTGGACGTGGCCGTCGCGACCGCCGGTCTGGGCGGCATCCCGGCGGGACACCGTCGTATGCGTAGGTAGGCGGCCAAGTACCCTGGGAGCTCGATGCCCCGCCGGTTCTGGGTCGAAACCCTCGGCTGTCCCAAGAACCAGGTCGATTCCGACAAGCTGACAGGCACGCTCGTGGCGGACGGTCTGGTCCCTGCCGACGCGCCCGAGGAAGCCGACCTCGTCGTCGTCAACACGTGCGCGTTCATCGAAGAGGCGCGCCAGGAGTCCGTCGACACCATCCTCGGTCTGGCGGGAACCCGCAAGGACGGCTCCCGGCTCGTCGTCACGGGCTGCCTGGCCGAGCGTTCGGGCGACGAGCTGGCGAAGGCGCTGCCCGAGGTCGACGCCGTCGCCGGATTCGCCGATGCCGTGTCGGTGACGCTCGGCCGCAAGCCGTCCGCGCCGTCGATGGACCTGCTTCATCTCGCCCGACCGAAGGCCGCGGCACCGTGGGCCTACGTGAAGGTGGCGGAGGGCTGCGACCGCGCGTGCGGCTTCTGCGCGATCCCGAGCTTCCGGGGCAAGCAGCGGTCGCGCCCGATCGACGAGATCCTCGCCGAGGTCGACGCGCTCGATGTCCGTGAGATCGTGCTCGTCGCACAGGACCTCGCGAGCTACGGCCGTGACCAGGGGCATGGCGAGCGGGCGATCGTCCCTCTCATCGAAGCCGTCGCTGCTCGAGTCGACCGGGTGCGGTTGCTGTACCTGTACCCGTCCGATCTCACCGACCGGCTCGAGGACGCGATCTGCGCGACCGGTGTGCCCGTACTTCGACCTGTCGCTGCAGCACGTGTCGCCACCGCTGTTGCGGCGGATGCGCCGTTGGGGTGACGGCGACCGGTTCCTGCGCCGCATCGAGCGCATCCGTCACCACGAGCCCGTACGCCGCGTTCCGATCGAACTTCATCGTCGGCTATCCCGGCGAGACCGAGGACGACCACGACGCCCTGCTCGCCTTCGTCGACGAGGCGCAGCTCGACTGGTGCGGGTTCTTCGCGTTCTCCGAAGAGGAAGGTACCCACGCGGCCGGCCTCGACGGCAAAGCTCGACCGAGGCGTTGATCGACGAGCGCCTGGCCGAGCTCCGAGACCGTCAGGAGGCGATCACGTGGGCGCGACGTGACGAACTCGTGGGTTCGCGAGTCGAAGTGCTCGTGGACGAGCCGGGGGTGGGACGGAGTCATCGCGAGGCGCCCGAGATCGACGGCGTCATCGCCGTGCCGAAGACGCTCGGCGCCCGGCAGCTTCGCCTCGCTCACGGTGACTGCCGCCCTGGGTCCCGACCTGGTGGCTGCGTGATGGCCATCTCCGAGCAGTCCTTCGGCCCGTCGGCACTCGCCACCCCGGCGAACGCCGTGACGATCACTCGCCTGTTGCTCGCCATCCCGTTGCTGATGCTCATCATCGACCACCCGTCGTCCTGGCCGGCGGTCGCGCTGTGGATCATCCTCTGCATCACCGACGGCATCGACGGCTACCTCGCCCGGCGCCAAGGCGCGACGAGGTCGGGTGCGTTCCTCGATCCGCTCGCCGACAAGGTCCTCGTCCTCGGAGCGATGGTCGCCTTGGTCGCCGCCGGTGTCTTCTGGTGGCTGCCCGTCGCGATCATCGCCGTGCGCGAGGTGTCGATCAGCTTGTTCCGCAGCTACTGGGGACGCCGTGGTCTCGCCGTTCCCGCGAGGCAATCGGCGAAGGTGAAGACGGTCGTGCAGGAAGTCGCCGTCGGGTTCGCACTGTTACCGCTGACTGCTGACCACCACTGGGTCGCGACGACAGTCCTCTGGGGTGCTGTGGTGCTGACCGTGTTGACGGGCATCCAGTACGTCCACGCCGGCAGCCGCGCGACACGCAGCACCGGCACGTACGAATAGCCCGTGCGCTGCGAGATCGTCGCCGTCGGCACCGAGCTGCTGCTCGGTCAGATCGTCGACACGAACTCGGCGTGGCTCGGCCAAGCAGCTGGCGCTCGCCGGCATCGACGTGAACTACGGCAGCACCGTCGGCGACAACCTCGGACGCATCGTCGAGCGTCCTGCGTCTCGCGCTCGATCGCAACGACGCGGTGCTCGTGTGTGGTGGACTCGGTCCCACGCAGGACGACATCACGCGGGACGCGATCGCGGAGGTCATGGGCGTGCCGCTCGAGCTGGACGAGGCGGTGGCGGCACGCATCGAGGCGATGTTCGCGGCGCGTGGACGGGTGATGGCGGCGAACAACATGCGCCAGGCCGAGGTGCCGCAGGGCGGTGTCGCCATCGCCGATCCGCAACCGGGTACGGCACCCGGGCTCGATCTGCCCGATCGGCGACAAGGTCATCTACGCGGTGCCGGGCGTTCCCGCACGAGATGCGCACGATCGTGTCCGAGGCGATCATCCCGGATGTGCGCCGCCGAACCGGTGACACAGCGGTGATCCTCAGCCGCGTGCTGCGAACGTGGGGTGAGAGCGAGTCGCGTCTCGCGGAGATCCTCGCCGATCGCATCACGGCGCTCGACGCCACCGGCAACCCCACGCTCGCGTTCCTTGCCAGTGGCATCGAAGGTTTGAAGGTTCGCGTCACGGCGAAGGCGCCGGCCGAAGCGGATGCGCTCGAGCTCCTTGCTGCCGAAGAGGCTGAGTTGCGCGCTCTGCTCGGACAGCTCGTGTTCGGGGTCGACGACGAGAACATGGAGAACGCGGTCGCGTTGTTGGTTCAGGCACATGGTCTGACGTTGGGCTTCGCCGAGTCGGTCACCGGCGGGCTCATGGGGGCGCGCATGACCGAGGTCGAGGGCGCCAGTGGGTTCTTCAAAGGCTCGATCGTGAGCTACGCGTCCGAGGTGAAGTTCGCGTTGCTCGACGTGCCCGACGGACCGGTCGTGTCCGCGACGGCGGCGGAGGCGATGGCGACGGGCGCGCGTCGCACGCTCGACGCGGACGTCGGGCTCGCGGTGACGGGCGTGGCGGGACCGGCCGAGCAGGACGGGCAGCCGGTGGGCACGGTCTTCGTCGGTTTGGCGCTCGACGACGACGTGGAATCGCTGCAGCTGCGGCTGCCCGGCGATCGCCGTCGGATCCGCGAGTTCACCGTGATCTCGGCCCTCGACCTGCTACGGCGGCGGTTGCTGGCACGCGGTAGCTGAGGTAGCCGCGTGCGGTTGTTCGTCGCGGTGTGGCCGGACGACGCCGCGCTCGATCAGCTCGCTGTCGCTCGAGCGTCCCGCACTCGAGGGTGTCCGCTGGACGACGCGCGATCAATGGCACGTGACCTTGCGGTTCTTCGGTGAGGTGGACGACGTCGTGGTCGTCGAGCGGGCGCTGCGGCAAGGCGTGCCACGCGCGTCGTCGACGACCGCATCGATCGGACCGTCGGTGCGGCGTGTGGGCTCGATGTTGTGGATGCCGGTCACAGGGCTCGATGAGATCGCGGCAGCGGTCGTCGACGCCACTTCGGCGGTGGGGGACCCACTGGAGGAACGGGCGTTCCGCGGACACATCACGCTCGCACGGCAGCGGCGGAGGAGAGGGACAGCGCTTCGTGCGGCCTCGGGTCAGCCGTTGGCCGGGTCTTGGCCCGTGGATTCGATCGATCTCGTGCGCAGCAACCTGGGACCGGGAGGCTCGCAGTACGAGACGGTTGCGCGGGTGGCGCTGACGGATCCGTGATGTGTGAGCCACCGGGCGGACAGTGGCTCACACATCCGGTGGGAGCTCCGGGGGAAAACGCGTACGCCTAAGCGGCGCGCTCGTCGAGCTCGATGGAGGTGTCGGCAGCATCTGCGGGTTCGTCGCGAAGCTCGTCGAGGAGCCGCTCCCAACGCACCCGGGCGGCCAACCAGTGGAGCGCTTCGGCCCGGCTGTCGAGCCCGGTGCCGTGCGCCGTATGGGTGGTGTCCGTCATGCCGATCATTGTCGGCTGTGTTGCTTGAAAAAGTAACCGCTTGTGACGCATTTCACGACTCGTTCACGGGCCGGCAACAGGACCAGCGAACAGATCTGGCCGCGATGCTTGAACCGAACACTCGTTCGGAACTACAGTCCTGTCATTCGCCACGCAGTCTGTTCCGGCAGTCCTTCACTGTCACACCCCCTGGGGATGATGTCCCGTACCTCGTCGCTGCGACTCCGCTGCTCTGCACCGGCCGCAGCCCAGCAACCGAACGCCTGAACGGCAGCAGCAAAGGAGACAGCGGTGGAACGTGACAAGGCCCTCGAGATGGCACTCAGTCAGATCGAGAAGCAGTACGGCAAGGGCTCGGTCATGAAGATGAGCGACAAGGGCGAGATGAACATCGAGGCGATCCCCTCGGGCGCACTCGCCCTCGACATCGCGCTGGGAGTCGGTGGGCTCCCTCGGGGCCGCGTCGTCGAGATCTTCGGGCCGGAATCGTCCGGCAAGTCGACGCTCGCCATGCACGTCGTGGCCGAAGCGCAACGCAACGGCGGCATCTGCGCCTACATCGACGCCGAGCACGCGATGGATCCGGTGTACGCCAAGGCCATCGGTGTCGACATCGACGAGCTGCTGATCTCGCAGCCCGACACCGGTGAGCAGGCGCTCGAGATCACCGACATGTTGGTGCGGTCGGGTGCGCTCGATGTCGTCGTCATCGACTCGGTGGCCGCGCTCACGCCGCGCGCCGAGATCGAAGGCGAGATGGGCGACACGCACGTCGGCCTCCAGGCCCGCCTGATGTCGCAGGCGCTGCGCAAGCTCACCGCCAACCTCAACCGCACGAAGACGATCTGCGTCTTCATCAACCAGTTGCGGGAGAAGATCGGCGTGATGTTCGGGTCCCCCGAAACCACGCCGGGCGGGCGGGCGCTGAAGTTCTATTCGTCCGTGCGGCTCGACATCCGGCGCATCGAATCGATCAAGGACGGCGTCGAGGTGGTCGGCAACCGCACCCGGGTGAAGGTGGTGAAGAACAAGGTGTCGCCGCCGTTCCGGCAGGCGGAGTTCGACATCATGTACGGCAAGGGCATCAGCCGCGAAGGCTCGCTGCTCGATGTCGGCGTCGATCTCGATCTCATCAAGAAGTCGGGCGCGTGGTTCACCTATGAAGGCGAGCAACTCGGCCAAGGTCGTGAGAACGCCAAGAACTTCTTGGCCGACAACGCCGAGATCATGGTCGAGATCTCCGAACGGGTTCGTGTCCAGGTCGGCGTCCGGCCGACGGCCGACACCGTTGTCGATCTGGCCGACGTTGACGCCGACGTTGACGCCGACGATCAGCCGATCAAGCTGGACGACTGACTTCCCGTCACGCGTCGAGCACAAGTCGCGGTCCGGTGGTCATCCTCTTGTCAAGCGCCTCGTCGAGAGGGTGACCATCGGACAGCGGACCACGGCGTGGTCCGGGCCGCTCAGCTACTGACGACGTCCGCGTCCACCTAACCTGAGGCGGGATGGCCCGCAAGTACCTGCTTCGCACCTTCGGGTGCCAGATGAACGAGCACGACTCCGAGCGCATCGCGGGCCTGCTCGAGGCGGACGGTATGGAAGTGGCGTCCGGGCTCGACGATGCGGACGTCGTCGTCTTGAACACCTGCTGCATCCGTGAGAACGCCGACAACCGTCTGTACGGCAACCTCGGCCATCTGAAGTCCGTGAAGCAGGCGCGGCCCGATCTGCAGATCGTGGTGGCGGGGTGCCTCGCGCAGAAGGACCGCGACCTCGTGCGCGAGCGGGCGCCCCATGTCGACGTCGTGCTCGGCACGCACAACGTCCATCGGGCCGCGGCGCTCGTCGACGACGCCCGACGCAACGGTCCGATCACCGAGGTCCTCGATGCGACCGATCCCGACGATCACGAGGCGTTCCCATCGGCGTTGCCTGCCCGGCGCGAGGTTCCGTACGCCGCGTGGGTCACGATCCAGATCGGTTGCGACAACCGGTGCGCCTTCTGCATCGTTCCGGCGGTGCGGGGCAAGGAGATCTCCCGTTCGCTCGACGAGATCGTGCAGGAGGTCGAACGGCTCGCGGCCGACGGCGTGGTCGAGATCACGTTGCTCGGGCAGAACGTCAACTCGTACGGCCGTGATCTGACGAAGCGCCGGCCACTGTTCGCGGAGCTGCTGCAAGCAGTTGGTGCGGTCGACGGCATCCGGCGGATCCGGTTCACCAGTCCGCACCCGAAGGACCTCCGAGCCGAGACGATCGAAGCCATGGCGACGACGGCGACCGTGTGCGAGCACCTCCATCTCCCGCTGCAGGCCGGGTCCGATCGAACGCTCGCCGCGATGCATCGCGGCTACACCGGTGAGCGCTACCTCGAACGTTTGGCCCGAGCCCGTGCGGCCGTGCCCGACCTCGCGGTCACCACCGACCTCATCGTGGGCTTTCCCGGTGAGACCGACGATGACTTCGGGCGCACCCTCGACGTCGTTGCCGCCGCCGAGTACGACAGCGCGTACACCTTCATCTTCTCGCCTCGTCCCGGAACGGAGGCGGCAGAGCGGGTCGACGACTTCGTGCCGACCGACGTCGTGGCGGAACGGTTCGAACGGCTTCGCGTCGTGGTCGAGCGCAGCGGGCTGCTCAAGCACCGCGACCGGATCGGCAGAACCGAGCAGGTCCTCGTCGAGGGCCCGAGCAAGAAGGACTCGTCGG
The DNA here is from genome assembly GCA_963721305.1 of uncultured Acidimicrobiia bacterium. Lineage (GTDB taxonomy): Bacteria > Actinomycetota > Acidimicrobiia > Acidimicrobiales > JACDCH01 > DATAES01. The sequence goes on along the minus strand of CAVRIR010000005.1, from coordinate 71,184 downwards.
TCACGACCGGGCGCACGCGCCAGAACAAGCTCGTGCACTTCCCGTCGGCCGGCGACACGACGTTGCGGCCGGGCACGTTTGCGGACGTGCGAGTCACGGACGCCGGCCCCCACCATCTCGTCGGTGAGCTCGTCGCGATCACCGCCGCACCGCGTCACCGGACGCGGATACCGGTGTTCGCGGGCTGAGCGCTTCGCCCGTGCGTTGCGCTCTCTTCATCCCGCTGTTCGACGAGCTGTCCGAGCCGCTGGTCGCCGTCGACATCGCGGTCGCGGCCGAGGCCGCCGCTTGGGACGCGGTGTTCGTGTGGGACCACATGCTGTACCGCGATCCAGTCGAGCGCATCGCTGATCCATGGGTTGTCATGGCGGCCATCGCGCAGGCCACCGAGCGTGTCCTGTTGGGTCCGATGGTCACGCCGATCGCCCGGCGTCGCGCCCAGGTCGTAGCCCGACAGGGCGCGACGCTCGACCGCTTGTGTGACGGACGGTTCGTCTTCGGTGTGGGACTCGGCGGCGATCCGGGCGGTGAGCTGTCGCGCTTCGGCGAGGAGATGGACGCGCGCGTTCGAGCGAAGCTCGTCGACGACGGGCTCGAGCACATCGACCGCTGGTGGCGAGGTGAGGAGGCCAACGGCGTCCGGTTGCTGCCGACACCGTTGCAGGAGCCGCGCATCCCGATCTGGGTCGCGTCGCGCCATCCCAACCGAGCGCCGATTCGTCGCGCTGCAAAGTGGGACGGCTGGTTCCCGATCGGTCTCGGCTCGCCCGACGATCTCGCCGCTGAGCTCGCGTACGCAGAGCCGTTCCGCGATCCCGCGGCCGGCGCATGGGACGTCGCGGTGCAGGGCCTACCCGACGAGGACCCGGAACCGTGGGCGAAGGCCGGTGCCACGTGGTGGCTCGTCCGGTTCGAGCCATACGGACTGCCCGCCGCGCACGTGCGTGCCGTTGCCGAGGCCGGGCCGCCGACGCGGTGAGCGGCGGCCATCTCGCGCTCGTCGGTACGACCGCGTCCGGCAAGTCCGCACTCGCACTCCAGCTGGCACGCCACCACCGGGACATCGAGCTGGTGTCGATCGACTCGATGCAGGTCTACCGGGGCATGGACATCGGCACCGCGAAGCCCACGCCGGAAGAACAGGCGCAGGTGCCGCACCATCTCATCGATCTCGTCGACCCCGCCGAGGACTACACCGTCGCCCGGTTCCAATGGGCGTTTCGCGACGCACTCGCTGGCATCGAGGCTCGCGGCCACCGGGCGCTGCTCGTCGGCGGCACCGGCCTCTACGTGCGCGCCGCGATCGACCAGCTCGCGATTCCGGGTCGGTACCCGGAGGCGCGCCGAGCGCTCGACGACGAGCCCACAGAGGTGTTGCACGACCGGCTGCGCGAGCTCGATCCTGTCGGTGCAACGCGCATGGCCACGTCGAACCGACGGCGCATCGTGCGCGCGTTGGAGGTCACGATCGGCAGTGGCCGTCCGTTCTCGTCGTTCGGCCCCGGACTCGAGGCGTACCCGCCGACCTCGTTCCAGCTCGTGGGCGTCGCGCTGCCGCCGGAGGTCGTGGCCGACCGGATTGCCGTGCGCTACGAGGGACAGCTCGCCGCCGGATTCCTTGACGAGGTCCGGACCCTTCTCGCCCGTCCTGGGGGACTTTCCCCGACCGCGTCGCAGGCGCTCGGGTACAAGGAGCTCGCCGCGCACCTTGCGCACGACCTCGAGCTCGAAGAGGCAGTGGATCAAGCCGTGCGCCGTACTCGGCAGTTCGCCCGCCGCCAACGAGCGTGGTTCCGCCGCGATCCGCGGATCGAATGGTTGCGCGCCGCATCCGACCCGTTCGAGATCCTGCCCGACCTCGAGCAAATCGTCGCTGGTCAGGCGTCGTGAGGGGCACACTGGCAGGAACATGCGCCTGACCAAGCATCACGGCCTCGGCAACGACTTCCTCGTGCTGGTCGACCTCGACGAAGCCCATGCCGTCGACGGCGCCGCGGCGCGGGCGGTCTGTGATCGGCACCGGGGAGTCGGCGCCGATGGGCTGCTCCATGTCACCGCCGGGTCGGCCGGTGGCGAACGTGCCACCGACGTCACGATGAAGCTGTTCAACGCCGACGGCGGACGGGCCGAGATGAGCGGCAACGGCATCAGCTGCCTCGCGCAAGCGGTGGTGCTCGAAGGCGTCGTGGCCGGCCCGACCGTCACCGTCGCAACCGACGCGGGAGTTCGCACGGTGACCGTCGAAGCCACCGAACAGAGCAACGTGCATCGTGCGACTGTGGACATGGGCACGGTGAAGGTCGATGAGGACGAGTCCGAGTGGATCGACGGCGACGTCCTCCGCGCTGCTCGCGTCGACGTGGGCAATCCCCACCTCGTCTTGCATGTGACCGAACTGGTCGGCGACGACGAGCTCGTCGCGACCGGCCTCCGCGTCAACGCGCTCGTGCCGGGCGGGATCAACGTCGAGCTCGTTGTTCGGGGACCGGAGCCCGATGCCCTCACGATGCAGGTCTACGAGCGCGGCGTCGGACTGACTGAAGCGTGCGGCACCGGTGCATGTGCTGTTGCCGCGGCCGCCCGGCACTGGAATCTCGTTCCCGGTGAGGTGCGAGTGCATCAGCCTGGTGGGACCGCGTCGATCGTCGTCGGGTCGACGATCGACATGACCGTTCCGGTGGTCCATGTCGCCACCATCGAGACCGCTCCATGAACGACGCCCTCACCGACACCCTCATCTCCCGAGAGACACGAGAGAAGCTCGTGCTCGTCGGCGTCGCGCTCGACGGTGCACAGCTCGACGACGTCGAGCTCTCCCTCGACGAGTTGTCGCAGCTCGTCGACACGGCCGGCGCGGACGAAGTGGCGCGTGTGGTGCAGCGCCGCGATCGTCCGGATCCGGCCACCTACATCGGCAAGGGCAAGGCCGAAGAGCTGCGCGAGGTCTCGCTGTCCGTCGACTCCGACACGGTCGTGTTCGACGACGAGCTGTCGCCCGCGCAACAGTTCAACCTCGAGAAGCTGCTCGGACGCACGGCGATCGATCGCACCGCCGTGATCCTCGACATCTTCGCCCAGAACGCGCACAGCCAGGAGGGCAAGGCGCAGGTCGAGCTCGCGATGCTCCGCTACCGGCTGCCTCGGCTGCGAGGCAAAGGTCGCAACCTGTCACAGCAGGCAGGCGGCATGTCCGCCGGCGCGGCTCGCATCGGCACCCGCGGACCCGGTGAGACGCAGCTCGAGGTCGATCGCCGTCGTCTCGTCCGTCGGATCCACAAGCTCGAGGCAGAGCTGCGCGACATCGACCGCCATCGCGCCACGCAACGCAAGAGCCGTCGCCGCAGCCGGCTCCAGAACGTCGCCATCGTCGGTTACACGAACGCGGGCAAGTCGACGTTGCTCAACCGGTTGACCGACGCCGGCGTGCTCGTCGAGGACCGGCTGTTCGCCACGCTCGACGCGACCACCCGCCGGCTCGAGCTCCCGGGCGGCGAGCCGGTGCTGCTCACGGACACCGTCGGCTTCGTGCGCAAGCTGCCCCACCAACTCGTCGAAGCGTTCAAGTCGACGCTCGAGGTGGCAGGCGATGCTGATCTCCTCGTGCACGTCGTCGACTCCTCCGTCGTCGACCCGGAGGCGCAGATCGATGCCGTGCACGCGGTACTCGGTGACATCGAAGCCGGAGACGTCCCCGAGCTGCTGGCGTTCAACAAGTCCGACCTCGCCCCCGACGAGGCGCAGCGCATGGTCCGGCGCCATCCCGGCAGTGTCGCCCTGTCCTCGACCACCGGCGAGGGTCTCGACGAGTTGCTGCGGTCCATCGGCGACCACCTGCGCTCAGTGACACGCGTCGTCGAGCTGGTCATTCCGTACGACCGCGGCGACATGCTCGCCGCGGTGCACCGCGAAGGTGAGGTCCTGGGGGAGGTCGCAGAGGACGCGGCGATGCGCATCCGTGCCCGGCTCGACGATCCGGGCATGGCGCTCTTCCGGGACTACGTGGCGAACTGATGGGTTTCGTCCCGCCGCCCTATCCCTACGACCGGCTCGACGCGCTCAAGGCTGCGGCCGACGCGCTCCCCGGCGGTTGTGTGGATCTCTCGATCGGGACGCCATGCGATCCGCCACCCGCGGCGGTCATCGACGCGCTGGCCTCGAGTGGGACCGAACGCGGTTATCCGCCATCGATCGGCACGGCGGCGTTCCGCGACGCGGCCGCCGGTTGGTTGCGCCGCCGGCTCGGCGTCGACGTCGATCCCGCGGCGCTCGGCGCGTGCATCGGCACGAAGGAGTTCGTGGCGAGCGCGCCGCAGTATCTGCGCTTGCGCGATCCGGACCGCGACACCGTCCTCTACCCGTCGATCAGCTATCCCACCTACGAGATGGGCGCGACGCTCGCCGGCTGCCGTGCCGTGCCGTATCGCCATCTCGACGACATCGTCGATACCGATGCCGACCGTGCGCTCTGCGTCTGGGTCAACAGTCCGGGCAATCCCACCGGCGAGCTCGTCGATCTCGACGCGGCCGCTCGCTGGGGCCGGTCCAAGGGAATCCCGGTGTTCAGCGACGAGTGCTACGTGGAGTTCACGTGGGACGGGCCGCCGCAGACGATCCTCGCCAGTGGGACGCACGGCGTGGTCGCGCTGCACTCGTTGTCCAAGCGCTCGAACCTCGCCGGCGTGCGCGCCGGGTTCTTCGCAGGCGACACCGATCTCGTGCACTACCTGCGTGAGGTCCGCAAGCACGCCGGGTTCATGGTCCCCGGACCGGTGCAGGCCGCAGCCGCTGTCGCCTACGTCGACGATCGACATGTCGACGAGCAGCGTGACCGCTATCGGTCGCGCCTGCAGCGACTGCGTCACATCCTTCGCGCCGGTCTCGACGTCGACGCGCCGACGCCGGGCGGCGCGTTCTATCTGTGGGCACCCGCGCCCGGCGGCGACGCATGGGATCTTGCCAAGCGGCTCGCCACCGAGGCCGGCGCGCTCGTCAGCCCAGGCGACTTCTATGGACCCGACGGCGCCGGACACGTCCGCGTCGCTGCCGTGCAGCCCGACGATCGCATCGAACTGCTCGCCGAGCGGCTCGGCGTCTGACCGACCGGACCGTTACCCTCGGCGCCCATGGCCGATCTGCAGGCGAGCATCGACGAGCTGTGGGAGCGACGCGCCGAGCTGTCGCCGAACGACGGCGAGGCACGTTCCATCGTGCAGGAGGCGATCGAGCTGCTCGACCGCGGTGAAGCCCGTGTCGCGGAGGTCGTCGACGGCGACGTCGTCGTCCATGAGTGGTTGAAGCAGGCGATCCTGCTGCTGTTCTCGCTGCTACCGATCCAGACGATGGAGGTCGGCCCGTTCGAGTACGCGGACAAGCTGCCCCTGAAGCACGGGTACGCGGCGCACGGTGTGCGCGTCGTGCCGGGCGCATCCGCTCGCTTCGGTGCGTTCTTGGATCGAGGCGTCATCCTCATGCCGAGCTACGTGAACATCGGGGCCCGGGTCGGCGCCAACACCATGGTCGACACGTGGGCGACGGTCGGCTCGTGCGCCCAGATCGGTGCGAACGTGCATCTCGCCGGCGGCGTCGGTATCGGCGGCGTGCTCGAACCGCCACAGGCCGCGCCGGTGATCGTCGAGGACAACGCCTTCATCGGCAGCCGTTGCATGGTCACCCAAGGGGCGCGGGTGGGCGAGGGAGCGGTGCTCGGCGAGGGCGCCATCCTCAATCCGGGCATCCCCGTCATCGACGCGGAGACCGGCGCCGAGCTCAGCCGTGGCTTCGTCCCGCCGTACACGATCTGTGTGCGCGCCGGCCGCAAGCGGACGTTCCCCGGCGGCGAGTTCACGTTGCCGTGCGTGCTCGTGCTCAGGCGCTACGAACCGGGCGAACGCCAGTACCTCAACGACATCCTGCGCGAGCAGGGCGTCAACGTCGGGTGACCGACCTGCTCGGGCTCACTGCCGAGCTCATCGACATCCCGTCGGTCAGCCGCGACGAACGGGTGATCACCGACTGGTTGGAAGAGCAGCTTGCCGGCGCCGGCTGGTTGACCGTCGACCGGGTCGGCGACAACCTCGTGGCCCGAACCGACCTCGGTCGCGCGCACCGGTTGGTGCTCGCCGGCCACACCGACACCGTCCCGGTCAACGACAACGACAAGGCGCGCATCGACGGCGACACCTTGTGGGGCCTCGGTGCGTCCGACATGAAGAGCGGGCTTGCCGTGATGCTCGAGCTCGCCCGCACGGTGCGTGATCCGGCCGTCGACGTCACCTACGCGTTCTACGCCGGCGAGGAGATCGCATCGCAGTACAACGGGCTCGGCCATCTGTTCCGCGACCGTCCCGATCTCCTCGCGGGCGACGTCGCCATCCTCGGCGAACCGACGGGCGCGGTGCTCGAGGCAGGCTGCCAGGGCTCGATGCGCGTCGACGTTCGGCTGACGGGCGTGCGGGCCCACAGCGCCCGGCCGTGGATGGGCCGCAACGCCATCCACCGGCTCGGCCGCGTGCTGTCCATCGTCGACGGTTGGGAGGGGCGAGAGCCCGTCATCGACGGCTGCCAGTACCGCGAGGCGGTCCAGGCCGTCTACGTCACGGGCGGCGTCGCCGGCAACGTGGTCCCCGACGAGGCGGGCGTCGTGCTCAACCACCGCTTCGCACCCGATCGCGACGCGGCCGAGGCCGAGCACTGGCTGCGTTCGCTGCTCGCGCCTGCACTCGAGCCGGGCGATGAGGTGGAAGTGGTCGATGCGGCGACCTCGGCTCGCCCCGGTCTCGACCATCCGCTGCTCGCGGCACTGATCCGCCGCAACGGACTCGAGGTGCGCGCCAAGTTGGGTTGGACCGACGTCGCACGGTTCGCGGCTCGAGGCATCCCTGCCGCGAACCTGGGTCCCGGCGATCCGTTGCTCGCACACACCAAGGACGAGTTCGTCACCCGTCCGCAACTCGAACGCACGTGGGACGTGCTCTACGACCTCGTCACGATCGGCGCGGACTGACAGACGCGGCTCGCGCCTACAGCCTTCGCAGCACGGTGACGACCCTGCCGTAGATGGTGACGTCGGCGGTGTCGAGCTCGATCGGCTCCATCGACGGGTTGGACGGCAGCAGCCTGACCTTGTTGCCCTTGCGGGAGTAGGTCTTGACGGTTGCCTCCTCGCCGGGGATGCCCGCGACGACGATGTCGCCCTTGTCGGCCGTTTGCTGTGCACGCGCCACCACGAAGTCGCCGTCGAGGATGCCGGCCTCGATCATCGACTCGCCCCGCACGCGCAGCATGAAGAGATCGCCGTCGCCGGTGAAGTCCACAGGCAGCGGGAGGATCTCCTCGACGTTCTCCTGCGCCAGTACGTCGGTGCCAGCGGCGACGTCGCCGACCAAGGGGACGAAGTGGGCGGGCCGGCGCTCGAGCACAGCCCCGGAGTTGGGGTCGTAGCGGACTTCGATCGCACGGGGCTTCGTGGGGTCGCGGCGAAGGAACCCGAGCTTGGACAGCGTGTTGAGGTGCGAGTGGACCGTCGATGGCGAGGTCAGGCCCACCGCTTGACCGATCTCACGGACCGACGGGGGATACCCGCGATCGCGCATCGACTTGTCGATGATCTCGAGGATCTGCCGCTGGCGGTCGGTCAGGGTCTGGTCGGTCATTGCGGTCTCCGCGGAGGTCGGTGATGTTCGGGGGCGATCGAACGTATGTTTGACTGAGGCACCGTACCAGAACGGGTGCAGCGAGGCAAACATCTGTTCGGATCGGGCCTTGACGCCGAACAGGCGTTCGTGGTTGAGTTTGCCACAGACGAACACTCGTTCGGGGGATGTCTGGTGGGACAACGGCGCAACCCGCCGAGGACGGCCGACGTTCCGACGCTTCCCCGCTTCACTGTCACACCCCCTGCGGAAGATGAACCCATGGCTGCAATCGCATATCCGAGACCCCATCCACGGCAGGTGGTCGTCCGGCCCCGCTTGCGGGTCGTGCGGGCGCCGTCGAAACCATCCGACGCCGTGTTCCGGCGCCGCCGGATCGGCGTCGGCCTGGTCGCCGGTGCCATCGTCGTGATGGCCGCGGTGTTCGTCGCCGGCTTCACGGCTCGCGTCGATGGCGGCCGATCCGTCGCGGTCCGCACCGAGGCCGCACCGGGCGCCGTCGTCGGCGACCTCGCGGCGTACGGCAGCGCTCACGTCGATCCGCCGCCTGGCTCCGTGTACGTGGTCCAACCGGGTGACACGCTGTGGTCGATCGCCCGCGAGCTCGCGCCCACAGCCGACGTCCGCGCGGAGGTGGACCATCTCGAGGCGCTCAACGGCTCTGCGGCGTTGCAGGCCGGCCAGCGGCTGGCGCTGGCGCCGACGCCGGGTTCGTGACGTGGCACCCGCAGTAGCCTCGGTCGCAGTGCGCTGTCCGGGCTGCTCGAGTGTCGATGACAAGGTGGTCGACTCACGGGCCTCCGACGACGGTGCAACGATCCGCCGCCGTCGCGAGTGCCTGGCCTGCGGACGGCGCTTCACGACCTACGAGCGGCTCGAGGAGCTGCCGCTGGTCGTCGTGAAGCGGTCCGGGCAGCGCGAGTCGTTCGATCGCATGAAGATCGTCGTCGGTCTGCGCGCCGCGGCCAAGTCCCGGCCGTTGCCCGATGACGAGCTCGAGACGATCGCGTCAACCGTCGAAGAGCAGCTGGTGGGTACGGGCGAGGTCTCGACCGAACGCATCGGCCTTCTCGTGCTCGACGGCCTGCGCGATGTCGACCACGTCGCCTACGTCCGCTTCGCGAGCGTCTACAAGGGCTTCGACGAGGCTGCCGACTTCGAGCGTGAGCTCACGTTGCTCACGAAGTCGACGGCGCCGAAGCGGCACTGACCGCGTCTCGGCGCACATACCGCAGGAACAGCAGATCGTCGCCTTCGACGATGCGATCGAGCACCAGCGGGTGGATCACGGGCATGCCGTCGCCGTGGGCGAGCCGAGGCGAATCGCCACCTGCGACAAGGGGAGCGAGCGTGAGGCACAGCTCGTCGACCAGGTCCGCCTTCACGAGATGCCCGTTCAACGAGGGGCCGCCCTCGCACAACACGACACGCCGCGCCCCGTTCGCCGAGTGCCACGATCGCCGCCAGCAGGTCCACGTCCGTCGTCGCCGGCGATCACGATCTCCGCCACCTCTGCCAGCGCGGCACGGCGCGAGGCGTCGCTTCGCGCTGCGGTCACGATGAGCGGGCGAGAACCGCTGTCCGTCTCGGTGAACACGCGTGACGACGGATCGATGTCGAGCGAGCGCGTGACGATCGCGAGACGTGGGGGTCGATCCCGCCCAACAGGCGCGCGTGGCGGGCCGTACTGCTCGGCGCGCACGGTTCCGGCCCCCACGAGGATGGCGTCGGCGACGGCACGGATGGCGCCGAAGACGACCTTGTCGGCCGGTCCGCCGAGCCCACCTGAGCGACCCTCGACCGACGTGGCGCCGTCCACCGTCGCGATCATGTTGACCAGCACCCACGGGCGATCACCGGCAGCCCTTGCTCGCTCGTCCGATCGGTAGCGCTCGAACGGATCGACGTCCTCGACAGCAACCGGGTAGAGCTCACGCATCGGTGGCAGCATGGCACCCATGAGCGGATCGAACGGCGAGCTCCGTACGACGTTCCGCACCTGTCCTCTCTGTGAGGCCGGCTGTGGGCTCGAGATCACCCTCCGGGGCGACGAGGTGGTGCGGATCAGAGGCGACCGCGACGACGTCTTCAGCCACGGGTACATCTGCCCGAAGGGCTCGACGCTGAAGCAGCTGCACGAGGACCCCGACCGCATCCGAACGCCCCTCGTGAAGCGTGACGGACGGTTCGTCGAGGTCTCGTGGGACGAAGCGTTCGAAGAGATCGAGCGCCGGCTGATGCCGATCCTCGAAGCGCACGGTCGCGACGCCGTCGCCATCTATCTCGGCAATCCCAGTGCGCACAGCCTCGGCGCGATCTTGTACGGGCGCTTCGCCGTGAAGGCGCTCGGCTCCGCCAACATGTTCTCCGCCAGCACCGTGGACCAGCGGCCGAAGGAGCTGAGCGCGGGCTTGATGTTCGGGCTGCCGCTCACGATTCCGATTCCCGACATCGATCGCACCGACTACGTCTTGATGCTCGGCGCCAACCCGTACGCGTCGAACGGAAGCCTCGCGACCGCGCCCGACTGGCCCGGTCGCATCGAAGCGCTACGCGCCCGCGGCGGCCGCCTGGTCGTCGTCGATCCGAGACGGAGTCGCACCGCGGAGGCCGCCGACGAGCACGTCTTCATCCGTCCCGGCACCGACGCGTTCCTGTTGATGGCGATCGCGCACGTCCTGTTCGAAGACGGCCTCGTCGACCTGGGCACGGTGGGCGAGTTCGTGAGCGGTCTCGACGAGGTCGAGCGCCTCGTCGGCGACTTCACGCCGGACGCCGTCGCTCCGGTCACCGGAGTCGCCGCCGCCGACATCCGCCGCCTCGCCCGCGAGCTCGCGGCGGCCCGGACGGCCTGCGTGTACGGCCGCATGGGCACCACGACGCAGGAGTTCGGCACCCTTGCGAGCTGGCTCGTCGACGTCCTGAACGTCTGCACCGGCAACCTCGACCGACCGGGCGGCGCCATGTTCACCACGCCGGCCACAGGATCCGGCAACCTTCGCGGCAAGGCGGGTGTCGGTCGCGGTCTCAAGATCGGTCGCCGATCGAGCCGCGTGCGTGGGCTGCCGGAGACGATGGGCGAGCTACCTGTGGTCGCGATGGCCGAGGAGATCGAGACCGAAGGCGAAGGGCAGATCCGTGCCCTGGTCACGGTGGCCGGCAATCCCGTCGTGTCGACGCCGAACGGCGGCGGTCGCCTCGATGCCGCGCTGGCGTCGCTCGACTTCATGGTGTCGGTCGACATCTACCTCAACGAGACGACGCGACACGCCGACGTGATCCTGCCCGGGCCTGATCCGCTCGAGAAGTCGCACTATGACGTGGCGCTCCTCCAACTCGCGATCCGCAACGTCGCCAACTACTCGCCGCCGGTCATCGCGAGTGACGAGCCACAAGAGTGGGAGATCCTCGCCAAGCTCGCGCTGATCTTCCAGGGCATGGGTGCAGCCGCCGATGCGTCGATCGTCGACGACATGGCGATCAGCGGGCTCGTGCAGAACGCGGTGGGGGACGAGACCTCACCGATCCATCAGCGCGACCCCGACGAGATCCTCGCCGCGCTCGAGCCGAAGCGAGGACCGGAGCGGTTGATCGACTTCATGCTGCGCACCGGTCCCTACGGCGACGGGTTCGACGACGCGAGCGACGGCCTCTCGCTCGATGCGCTCATCGCGCAACCGCACGGCATCGACCTCGGGCCGCTCGAGCCCCGGTTGCCCGATGCGCTGCGCACGCCGTCGGGCACCATCGAGCTGGCGCCCGAGCCACTGGTCGACGACGTCGCCCGTCTTCGGGCCGCGTTGAGCGATCGGGCCGGCGATGGAGACGACTCCCGCGGGCTCGTGCTCGTCGGCCGCCGGCAGCTCCGCTCGAACAACTCGTGGATGCACAACCTCGAGGTGCTGGTGAAGGGCAAGCCCAGGTGCACGCTCCACATCCATCCGGACGACGCCGCCCGCCTCGGGCTCGCCGACGGCGACCCGGCCGAGGTTCGCTCACGGACCGGCGCGGTGGTGGCTCCGGTCGAGATAACCGACGGGATCATGCCGGGCGTGGTCAGCATCCCCCACGGCTGGGGCCATGACGTCGACGGGGTCCAGTTGAGCATCGCCTCGACGATCGGAGCGGGTGTGAACAGCAACCTGCTGGCCGACGACACGCTGTTCGATCCGTTGTCGGGCAACGCGGTCCTCAACGGCATCCCGGTGTCCGTTGCGCCGGTCGCGGTGGCGGCGTCAGCGGTCGTTGCTGTGGACGCCTGACCCCTTTTTCCACCTGGAATTCACACCGTTGTTCCTCTGTTCGTCCACAGCCCTCTTTGCATAGCGTGCACCCGTCAACGGGGGCATTGAGCAGCGCGAGTGGTGCGGATGGTGGCCGGGGTGATGGGTGGACGACGCCTTGAGGCCGAAGCAGGAAGCGTAGGGATGCAAACCTTCGCGAACGGCCTCTGACCTGCACCTTCGCGCTGGCCCCACCGTTGACACGGGTGAAACGACAGTGCTGTAATCTCATCCACGTCATTTGGCACATGTTGTGGTCGTCGCCGGTCGGGGGCCACCACGGACCACCAGATGTTGTGGGCGGGCCGAGCGGTTTCGGGGGCACAAAAAGCCGCGAGGCGCTGTTGCAATTCATCCACGCGTCATCGAGGGAGCGACCATGGCATTGGCTTCGGAGCGAGCAGGGATCGGCCTGCGGCGGCATTTCACGGCCGAGGACAGCGATCCTTACGACGACGTCCGATGGGAACGTCGCGACGCCCGCATCACCAACTTCCGCGACGGCTCCGTGGCCTTCGAGCAGACGGGCGTCGAGGTGCCGGCGAACTGGTCGCTGAACGCCACGAACATCCTCGCCCAGAAGTACTTCCGCGGGACGCTCGGCACGCCCGAGCGTGAGTGGTCGCTCAAGCAGGTCGCCGACCGGGTGGTCGACACCATCACCGATTGGGGGGTGCAGGGCGGCTACTTCGTCGACGACCACGAGACCGCCGCGTTCAACGCCGAGCTCAAGCACCTGGTCGTCACGCAGAAGGCGGCGTTCAACAGCCCGGTGTGGTTCAACATCGGCGTCGCCGGTGTTCCGCAGCAGGCGTCGGCCTGTTTCATCCTCTCCGTCGACGACACGATGGACTCGATCCTCAACTGGTACGTCGAGGAAGGCACGATCTTCAAGGGCGGGTCCGGCGCGGGCATCAACCTGTCCAAGATCCGGTCGTCGCACGAGCTGCTGAAGGGCGGCGGCACCGCGTCCGGCCCGGTGAGCTTCATGCGCGGCGCGGACGCGTCCGCCGGAACGATCAAGTCCGGCGGCAAGACGCGACGCGCCGCCAAGATGGTGATCCTCGACGTCGACCATCCTGACGTCGAAGAGTTCATCTGGTGCAAGGCCAAAGAAGAGCGCAAGGCGCGCGTGCTGCGCGACGCGGGGTTCGACATGGACCTCGACGGCGCCGACAGCCATTCGACGCAGTACCAGAACGCCAACAACTCGGTGCGCGTCACCGATGAGTTCATGCAGGCGGTGCTCGACGACGCCGACTGGCAGCTCCGTGCGGTCACCAACGGTGAGGTCATCAGGAGCATCAAGGCGCGCGATCTCATGCGTCAGATCTCCACGGCATCGTGGGAGTGCGCCGATCCGGGCATGCAGTTCGACACCAGCATCAACCGGTGGCACACCGCGTCCAACACCGGCCGCATCAACGCGTCCAACCCGTGCTCCGAGTACATGCACCTCGACGACTCGGCCTGCAATCTCGCCAGCATCAACCTGTTGAAGTTCCTCGACGACAACGACGAGTTCGACGTCGAGGGATTCAAGGCCGCGGTCGAAGTCGTGTTCACCGCGCAGGAGATCCTCGTCGGCAACGCCGACTACCCCACCGAGGCGATCGGAGAGTCCAGCCGCCGGTTCCGCCAGCTCGGTCTCGGCTACGCGAACCTCGGGGCGCTGCTCATGGCGCTCGGCCATGCGTACGACTCGGATGCCGGTCGGGCGTGGGCGGCCGCGATCACCGCGCTGATGACAGGTCACGCCTACGAGGTGTCGGCCCGCACCGCGGCGCGCATGGGCCCGTTCGCCGGCTTCTCCGACAATCGCGAGCCGATGTTGCACGTGCTCGACATGCACCGCCAAGAGGCCGCCAACATCGACGAAGAGCTCGTTCCCGCCGATCTGCTGAGTGCCGCGCAAGCGAGCTGGGACACGGCGTGCGAGCTCGGCGACACCTACGGTGTGCGCAACTCGCAAGCTTCGGTCCTGGCGCCCACGGGCACGATCGGCTTGCTCATGGATTGCGACACGACCGGTATCGAGCCCGACCTCGGTCTGGTCAAGCTCAAGAAGCTCGTCGGCGGCGGCACGATGTCCTTCGTCAACCAGACGGTCCCGCGTGCGCTGCGACGACTCGGCTACGACGACAGTCAGATCGCGGAGATCGTCGGCCACATCGACGAGAACCATTCCGTCATCGGCGCGCCGCACATCACGGCCGACCACCTCGCGGTCTTCGCGTGCTCGATGGGTGACAACCCGATCCATTACTCCGGGCACGTCCGCATGATGGGCGCAGTGCAGCCCTTCATCAGCGGCGCCATCTCCAAGACGGTCAACATGCCTGAAGACGTCACCGTCGAAGACGTCGAGCAGCTGCACATCGACGCCTGGCAGCTCGGCCTGAAGGCGGTTGCCATCTATCGCGACAACTGCAAGGTGGCGCAGCCGCTGTCGACCGGCAAGGGCGACAGCGCGGCTGTACCGGTCAGCGCGACCGCGGTGGTCGAGCGCGTCATCGAGAAGGTCATCACCGTGAAAGAGCCAGTGCGCGAGAAGCTCCCGCGCAACCGCACGTCACGCACCTTCGAGTTCCGTGTCGCTGACTGCAAGGGTTTCGTCACCGTGGGCGAGTACGCCGACGGTCGCCCGGGCGAGATCTTCATCCGCATCTCCAAGATGGGCTCGACCCTCGCCGGCATCATGGACGCGTTCGCCATCTCCGTGAGCTACGGCCTTCAGTACGGCGTGCCGTTGCGGGCCTACATCGAGACGCTGGCGAACTATCGATTCGAGCCGGCCGGCATGACCGACGATCCCGACATCAGGTTCGCTTCGAGCCTCGTCGATTACATCTTCCGCCGTCTCGCGATCGACTACCTCTCGAAGGAAGAGCGGGCCGAGCTCAACATCCTGTCGGTCGACGAGCGCACGCAGCCGACGCTGCCCGGCGTCGAAGAGACCGTGATCGAGACAGTGCAGGGCCACGACATCCCATCCGATCCGCCGTCGATCGAGTCCGCTCTCACGTTGCTCGACCTAGCCGAGGAGCAGCAACGCACCGGTGCCGTGCCCCCCGCGGCACCGGTGGCCGCTCCCAGCCCCGCGCCCGTCTCCCACGCCGACGCGCCGTACTGCATGCAATGCGGCGTCCAGATGCAACGAGCCGGCTCCTGCCACGCCTGCCCGAGTTGCGGCAGCACCAGCGGCTGTAGCTGAGCCGATCCGCCGGGTTGCCGGCGGGAGTCAACCCGACCGGGATCGGGAACAGTGATCTGATTAGAACCCTGTCGAGCAGGGTCGCCGGGCAGGCGACCGAGGTCGCGCGAGATGCTCACCGTTCGATCGAGGTGATCGGGCACATCGGGCTTACTTGCAGGTGGCGATACCGCCGTCGACCGGGATCAGCGCGCCGGTGACATACGACGAGGCCCGCGAGGACAGGTAGATCGCGACACCAGCCATGTCGTCCGGTCGCCCGATGCGCTTCATCGGTGCGCTCGCGGCGATGGAATCTCCGAAAGCAGCGAGGGTCGCGGCCATCATCTTCGACTCGAACGGTCCGGGGGCCACCGCGTTCACGGTGATCTCCGGCGCGAGCTTCGCCGCGAGATGGCGGGTGAGCTGATGAACGGCTGCCTTGCTCGTCGAGTACGAGTACGTCTCGAGCGCGGGTACCTGGATGCCGTCGATCGAGCCGATGTTGATCACGCGCGCGGGATCGTCCGCCGTGCCCGCCGCCCGCAGCAACGGCACGCAGTACTTCGTCAGGTGGAAGACCGCCTTCACGTTGAGGGCGAGGACTCGTTCCCATGTCGCCTCGTCGTGTTCGGCGAGCGGCGCGCCCCACGTCGCGCCGGCGTTGTTCACAAGGATGTGAAGCTTGTCCTCTCGAGCCGCGAGCTCTTCGGCGAGCCGCCGGTTCTCGGCTTCGGTCGCGAGGTCGGCGGGGATGGCGAAGCACTCGCCCTTCGCCGAGAGCTCGGATGCGACCTGCTCGCAGACGTCGGCCTTCCGTGAGGAGATGTACACGCGGGCGCCGGCCTCGACGAAGCCTCGGGCGATCATGAGACCGATGCCTCGTGACCCGCCGGTCACGAGAGCGGTCTTGCCGGTGATGGAGAACAGGTCCGAGCTCACGCTCGGCGACGCTAGTGGACCTCGGAGAACGCGACCGCCGGTCGGGCGGGCTCGAACGGCCACGCCAGTTGCGCGAGGTAGCCGTCGGGCGTCGGGTCGGGGATGCCGTACGCAGCCGGCATCGAGCCGCGGGGGAGATGCGCGGTGCCGAACACGACGTCGAGCAAAGGCAACTGGCCCGCGAAGTTCTTGTTCACCGGCTCGAGCGCGTGATGCCAGTGATGGAACTCCGGTGTGGCCGTGATCCAGCGCAGCGGTCCGAAGCGGAACGCACATTGGCGTGGATGAAGATCGCCACGAACGCCGTGAACACGAGGTAGCCGCCGAAGGTGGCGCGGCTGAAGCCGAGGACGTACAGCGGCAAGATCGTCACCGCGCGCGTGAACACCGAGTCGAGCGGATGGAGTCGGCTCGCGGCCAGCCAGTCCATCTCTTCGATCGAGTGGTGCACCGCGTCGCTGCGCCATCGCGGTCGCAACGTCTTGCCCGGATGGAGCGCGAAGAGCTTCTCCATCGGCACGAAGATCGCGATCAGCACGACCAGAGCGAACACGACGCCCGAGCGCACACGCAGCGCGAGCAGCAACAGCAGGACGGTCACTGCTCCGGTGGCAAGTCGCCGCACGTTCATCGGCCATACGGTGAACCGCTCGGGTTAGGAGAGTGTTAGAGCACGACCTCGACACTTGTTGCGAGGTCACGCTCGAGGTAGGCGACCTCGTTGTCGTGCTCGAAGTCTTTTCCTTGCACGTTCACCAGGTCGACGAAGTCGGCCATTGGATACGGGCCCCAGTGCCACGTGCCCAGCGCCAGGTTCACACCGGCAGTGCCGTCGCACACGAACGCCCGAACGCCGTCGAGATGAGCGCGATCGCTGAAGTCGAGGTCGGACGGCGCGACGACGAGCAACGTCGGCTTTCCGGCCAGCGCAACGAGCATCTGCGTGGCGCGGTGATGGCGGTTCAAGTGGTCACACCGCAGCGGCTTGCGGTCGTAGTGGAGCACGTTGAGGTGGAAGACCTCATCACCGCGCAGCTCCATCACCATGTCGCCTTCCTGCACCACTTGCCCGAACGGCGCGAAGGCTTCCGCGGTCAGCGGCTCGGCGCGGACCGTGTGGGTCGAGGGGCCGGCCACCCACCGATCGTACCGATGAGCGATCTACGCTTGCTGACATGGATGTCAGGTCGATCGAGGATGTGTCGCCGGCCATCGAGCACAACGGGACAGTGCCGGTTTGGTGGCTGGTCAGTCCTCGCGAGATGTTCGACATCACCAAGGGCGGCCATCTCGAGCTGGTGAGCGAGTTCGAGGTCGCCGGTGGTGGCTACGTCGATCCGCACAACCATCCGACCCACGAGTTCTATTACGTGACTGCGGGCCGAGGGCTCATGGAGATCGAAGGCGAGACCCGCGAGATCCGCCAGGGCGACCTCGTGCACATCCCGCCGATGGCGATGCACTCGTTGCGGCCGGTGACCGTCAACGCGCCGATCCACTGCTTCTGCTTCGCGGTCGCCACGCCCGACGCGGGCGAGATCAACTACACCGAGCATTGACCGCTCGTACCCGGTGGCGGGTGAAGACCTTCAACACGGCGACGACGTCGGAGAACAAGATCCACGACGACGCGGTCGCCCGCTCGTACGGCTTCGAGGGCGGCCTCGTTCCCGGCGTGGATGTGTACGCGTACCTCACGCACATCCCGGTCGAGCAGTGGGGTGTCCCGTTCCTGGAGCGAGGGACGATGTCCGCTCGATTCCATCGCCCTGTGTACGACGGCGACGAGGTGACGATCGAGGCAGACCAGCGTGACGGCGGACTCGGTCTGACGTTGACCGACTCGAGCGGCGAGATGTGCGCGATGGCTACCGCGTGGTTGCCGCTGTACTCCTCCGATCGGCCGGGCGCCGACGAGATCCCGTCCACACCGTTGCCGGCGCGCCCGTCGCCGGCGTCAGCCAAGTTGTTCGACACGGCTCCTGTTCTCGGCTCGCTCGAGTTCGGCTTCCATGCGGATCAAGCGATGGGCTATCTCAGCGACGTCGGCGAGACGTTGTCGGTGTACACGGACGAGCGGATCGCGCATCGGGGCTGGCTGTTGCGATCCGCGAACTACGTGCTCGTTGCCAACGTTCGGCTCGGACCGTGGATCCACGTCGCGAGCGACGTGCGCCACTTCGGTCTCGTGCGCGACGGCGATCAACTGTCGACTCGGGCGCGTGTCACGAACAACTTCGAACGCAAGGGCCACAAGTTCGTGGTGCTCGATGTCGTGATCGTCGCCAACGACACCCGTGTTGTCATGCGCGTCGAGCACACGGCCATCTACGAACCACGCAAGAAGCGTTGACGCTCGTGTGACAACGCCAGAGCGAGCCGGGCCGTGCGGCGTCTACTCGTCGAGAAGGCCGCTGATTCGTTCGGCGGCGTCGATGAACTCCTCGACCATGTCGTAGACGACCTGCTTGGCCGGCTTCACCTGGTTCATCTGCCCGACGACCTGGCCGACGAAGTAGTTGACCAGTTGGCGCGCGCCCTCGTTGGTCGCGGCGGATCGACGCATCCGTCCTTGTGCTTCAGCGATCAACATGCCGTGCAACGGCATCGGCAGCGGATCAGGGTTGTTCGGATCGTCCCACTCGTCGGTCCACGCGGTGCGCAACTGGCGCGCCGGCTTGCCCGTCGACGCGCGTGATCGCACGGTGTCCGACGACGTTGCCGCGAGGAACTTCTCCTTCACGATGGGATGCGTCTCCGCCTCCTCCGTCGTGAGCCACACCGAACCGCACCACACGCCTTGCGCGCCGAGCGCGAGCGACGCCGCGATCTGGCGGCCGTTGCCGATGCCGCCTGCGGCCAGCACGGGTGTCGGCGAGACGGCGTCGACTACTTCCGGGATCAGGACCATCGTGCTGATCTCGCCGGTGTGGCCGCCTGCTTCGTAGCCCTGCGCCACGATGATGTCGACGCCGGCGTTGCGCTGTCGTTCAGCGTGCTGCTTCTTGCCGACGAGCCCAGCCACCACGACGTCGTTCGCGTGCGCGTGCTCGACCATGTAGTCCGGCGCGGGTCCGAGCGCGTTCGCGATCAGGCGCGTCTTGTGCGCGAACGTGACGTCCATCAACGGTTGCGCGCCCTTGTGCGACCACGACAACAGACCGACGTCGCGCGGCAACTGCTCGGCCTCCGGCAGCGGGGGCACGCCGTAGCGGGCCAGCATGTCGTCGACGAACTGGCGATGCTCCTCGGGGATCATCGTCGACAGTTGCGCTCCGCCGAGGCCACCCTCCTCGACACCGACGTACTTCGCGGGGACGAGCACGTCCACGCCGTAAGGCCGGTCGCCGACCTCGTTCTCGATCCAGTCGAGTTCGACGTCGAGCTGTTCGGGCGTGAAGGCGACGGCGCCGAGCACACCCAGCCCACCCGCCTTCGACACCGCCGCGACGACGTCACGGCAGTGACTGAAGGCGAGGATGGGGAACTCGATACCGAGCAAGTCGCACACTGGGGTCCGCATGGACCCCAGTCTGCGTCTCAGGCTGCCTGTCGGGCGACTTCGGTGCTCAATGCGATGCCGAGCACCTTGTCGACCGTGTCGACGAAGTGGAACGTCATCTCGTCGCGCACCTTCTCGGGGACGTCGTCGATGTCGGCCTCGTTGCGGGCGGGGAGAATCACCTCGGTGAGTCCCGCCCGGTGGGCGGCCAGCACCTTCTGCTTCACGCCGCCGATCGGGAGCACCCGTCCGGACAGCGTGACCTCGCCGGTCATGCCCACTTCGTTGCGCACCGCTTGCTGCGTGAGCAACGACACGAGCGCAGTCGTCATCGTGACACCGGCAGAAGGACCGTCCTTCGGGACCGCGCCGGCGGGGAAGTGGACGTGGAACCGCTTCTTTTCGAGCGTTGACGGATCGATGCCGAGCTCGCTCGCCTTCGAGCGGACGTAGGACAGCGCGATCTGCGCCGACTCCTTCATGACGTCGCCGAGCTGGCCGGTGACGGTCAGTCCGGCGTCGCTGCCGTCGTCCATCGACGTCGCTTCGACGAACAGCACGTCGCCGCCGGCGCCGGTGACCGCGAGTCCGGTGGCGACACCGGGCACCGCGGTGCGATCGGCGACTTCCGAGAAGAAGCGCTGTCGCCCGAGGTACGCGACCAGATCGCTTCCGTCGACGGTGACGGGAGTCTCTGTTCCGGCTGCGACCTTGGTCGCCACCTTGCGGAGGATCTTGCCGAGCTCGCGCTCGAGGTTCCGCACGCCGGCTTCACGGGTGTAGTCGGCCACGACGCCACGCAACGCGTCCTCGGTCACGACGACCTCGCTGTCGCGAAGGCCGTTGCGGCCGATCTGACGCTCGACGAGATGGTCGCGTGCGATCGCCACCTTCTCGTCCTCCGTGTAGCCGTCGAGGCGGACGATCTCCATGCGGTCCAGCAGCGGACCGGGGATGGTCTCCATGACGTTCGCGGTCGCGATGAACAGCACGTCGGACAGGTCGAGATCGACCTCGAGGTAGTGATCACGGAAGCTGTGGTTCTGCGCAGGGTCGAGCACCTCGAGCAACGCGGAGCTCGGATCGCCTCGCCAGTCCGCGCCGACCTTGTCGACCTCGTCGAGCAGGAAGACCGGGTTCATCGTTCCCGCCTCGGTGATGGCGCGGACGATGCGGCCCGGCTGTGCGCCGACGTACGTGCGGCGGTGACCGCGGATCTCAGCCTCGTCACGAATGCCGCCGAGCGCGACGCGCACGAACTTGCGGCCCAGCGCGCGTGCAACAGACGCACCCAATGACGTCTTGCCGACACCCGGAGGACCGACCAGCGCAACGATCGCGCCGGGCTTGCGCTTCAGTGTCGGATCGTCGTCGCCCGAATCGTCGAGCCCTCTGTCTGCACGCAGCTTGCGCACGGCGAGGAACTCGACGATGCGCTCCTTCACCTCGTCGAGACCCGTGTGGTCCTCGTCGAGGATGCGGCGGGCGTCGTCGATGTCGAGGTCGTCGGTGGTGTGCTCCGCCCACGGGATGCCGAGGACGGTGTCGAGCCACGTGCGGATCCAACCGTGCTCCATGTTCTGCGCGGGCGTGCGCTCGAGGCGACCGATCTCGCGGTCGATCGCTTCGCGTGTCGACTCGGTCACTGCCTTCGCTTCGACCAGCGCGGCGAGCTTCGTGCGGTACTCCTCGATGAGGTCTTCGTCCTCGCCGTCCTCACCGAGCTCCTTGCGGATCGCGCTCATCTGCTGGCGCAGCAGGAACTCGCGCTGGTTCTTCTCGAGCCCATCGCTCACTTCCTGGCGGATGCGCGCCGCGACTTCGAGCTCGGCCATCGCTTCCTTGACCCACTCGAGCACCTTCGTGAGCCGCTCCTCGACGTCGATCGTCTCGAGCAGCTCGACCTTGCGCTCGAACGCGAGGTCGGGCCACCAACCGGCCAGATCGGCGAGCGCTCCGGGATCGTCCACGCCGCGCAGCACCTCGGTCAGGCGGCGACCGCCGAGCTGGTCGAAGAGGGCGGACACCGCGGCCCGCACGTCACGGGCCAGCTCGTGGGCGCGCTCGGTCGGCTCGGACTCCGCGACCGGCTCGACCCCGACCCACAGGGCAGACGTCGTACCGATCACGCCGGCGCCGACGTGGGCGCGGGAGGTGGCGCGAACCACCAGGGCGGCGGTGCCGCCGGGAACGGTGCCGCGATTCTCGATCTTGGCGATGGTCCCGACACGGCCGTAGCGACCGTTCTCGAACCGGGGGACGAGCAGGATCTGGCTCGTCTCCGCCCCGGCGTCGGCGGCAGCCTTCGCCTCGTCGGTCTCGAGGGCGAGGGTCACGACCATCTGGGGGAGCACCACGCCCTGGGTGAGGGGCAGGACAGGCAGAGTCAGGCTGTCGAGAGTGGGGTCCAGGCGTTCGGCCATGAGGGGCTCCTAGTGACTATCAGATTGCAAGTAACGAACCATACGGTCCTCCAGGCCATTCCCAACCGGGGCTGCGACTACCGTCACGCCTCGTATGGCCACACGGGTCGGGTTCTTCGGGGCGGGGCTGATTGCCACCTATCACTCGAAATCCCTGCATGTGTCGGGTGCCGACGTCACCTGGACCGGCGTCTACGACCCCGACCCCGAGCGGGCCGAGCAGTTCGCCCACGCCGCCGGGGCGACGGTGTGCGAGACGGAGGAGCAGGTCCTCGACGGCTGCGACGCCGCCTACATCTGCACCTGGACCGCCGAGCACCCCCGTCTGGTCGCAGCGGCCGCTGAGCGGGGGCTGGCCGTGTTCTGCGAGAAGCCGCTGGCCATCGACCTCGCGGCGGCGACGGCCATGGCCGAGGCGGTGGACAAGGCCGGTGTCGTCAACCAGGTCGGGCTCGTCCTGCGCCATTCACCGGCGTTCGGGATGCTCAAGGCGCTCGCCGCCGATCCTGCCAGCGGACGACCGATGAGCGTCGTGTTCCGGGACGATCAGTTCATCCCCATCCAGGGCAGCTACCGGTCGACATGGCGTGGCGATGTCACCAAGGCAGGCGCGGGGACGCTGCTCGAGCATTCGATCCACGACCTCGACATGCTCGAACACGTCATGGGGCCCGTCGTGTCGGTGTCCGCCGCCACTGCCGAGTTCCACGAACTGCCGGGCATCGAAGACGTCGCGTCGGCTTTGTTGCGGTTCGCCAACGGCGCCACCGGCACGCTGCTGTCGGTGTGGCACGACATCCTCGAGCGACCGAGCCTGCGCCGGGTCGAGCTGTTCTGTGAGCGGACCTACGCGGTGCTCGAGGGCGACTGGTTCGGTCCTGTCGCGTGGACGACCACTGGCTCGCCGCCGATGCACCTGGAATTTGCCGACCTGATCGACGAAGTCGGCCGGCGGGGCATGGCGCTGGGGAATCCGGACGAGCTGTTCATCGACGCCGTCGTCCGCAACGAGCCGGCGTGGCCGTCGTTCGCGGATGCGCTGCGCGCACACACCCTGGCCGACGCGGTGTACCGGTCCGCGGCGGCAGGAGGCGAGACGATCGCGGTTTGATCGCCGGGAGCCGCGGGTCGGTCAGGGCGTGGTGGTGAGGCGGCCGATCGCGTCCGCGTGATCGGCGATGACGGCGTCGACGACCCGGAGCGCGGCTTGGACTTCGAGTCCGCTGATCACGATGCACGGCAGCGCAATGGCGAGCGCGAGGGCGGTACCGGCGAACGCGGAGACGACGATCGCCGCGAACCAAGCGATCGAGCCGACGATGTACAGCATCCACCACCGACCGACCGTCTTGCGCTCGGAGTTGCCGGGTGCGAGGCAGTCACGCACGCACTGGTACGGGAACCAGAAGTTGATGATCGGCACGATCCAGCCAAGGATCGCCCAGAGCGGCGCGTGGCGCGCCGGATAGTTGAGCTTCGCCGCGACGGTCGTCGCCTTGTAGCTCCAAAAGATGACGGCGATGAGACCGAGGATGAGCAGGATCGAGACGGGCAGGTTGAGCGCCTGCCAGCCACTCGACGACGTCTGATCGGTCGAGCCCGTGTCGGCGGCGCGCTGGAAACCGTCGACCAACGTGCTGATGGCGATCACCGAGATCAAGCCGCTCGCGATTCGAGCCACACACATGGTGACGTAGCCGCGCCGCGCCCAGATCGCGACGTTCCGCTCGTCTTCCAAGTCACGGCGAGGGTCAGGTGGCTGCAACCACACCATGGGCTGCTGCGGTAGTTGCGGCTGCTGTGGTTGAGACGGGCGGCTCGGATCCCACGTGTGGTCGCTCCACGCGCTGCCGTCCCACCATCGCCGGCGCGCCGGTTGCCACGGATCCGGGTACCAACCCGGGTCGTTCGCCATTCCTCCAGTCTTTCAACTCCGGGGAGAAACGGGCGTCATGGCGCCCGTTTTCATCCAACATTCGAGCAATTCGGGGGGCGAGCGTTGCCCGTAGGGTGGCAATCGGTGCAAGACGAGATCTCGTTGCTGGAGGGGATGGCCACGACACGTGCCATCCGCCGGTTCCGTCCCGACCCGATCCCTGAGGACGATCTGACGGCGATGTTGTGGCACGCCAGCCGAGCGCCGTCCGGATCGAACCGCCAGCCGTTCCGGTTCCTCGTCCTGCGGGACGGACCGCGAGCACGCACGGCGCGGGCGCTGCTCGGCGAATCGTTTCGGTCAGAGTGGGGGACCAAGCGCGCCGCAGACGGCTACGACGCCGGGTCGGGCGCCGACACGAGCTCGCCGAAGGCGCGCATGGGGCGGGCGATGCAACAGTTCGTCGACCGGTTCGAAGAGACGCCCGTCGTCGTCCTCGCATGCCACGAGCCGTACCGACCGCTCACTCCATTCGACGGCGCCAACGTCTATCCCGCATGCCAGAACCTGCTGCTCGCCGCTCGGGCGCTGGGCTACGGCGGGGTGATGACGATGTGGCACGTCCTCGTTGACGAGCAGTTGCGGGAGGCGCTGGGCATCCCCGAGTCGGTGTTCATCGCGGCGACGATCGGCGTCGGACGACCGGAAGGTTCGCAGGGCCCGGTGCGCCGGCGGCCGCTCGCGGAGGTCGTCTACGACGACGGTTGGGGCGAGCCGGCGGTTTGGGCGGTCGACCCACCGGGCACACGATTTGCCGGCGGCCCGCGCAAACAGCGCTGAGGGACGCGCGCGAGACTGCGTATCGAATGCGCGACCTGACCAGGAGGGACCGGCCGTTGCCAGGCATCCGGCCCGCGATCGTCGTCGCGGTAGCGGGCTCGGCGCTCGCCGGTGTGATCCACCTCGCCGCCACCCGCGAACATTTCGGCGAGTTCACGTTGTTCTGGATGTTCATCGCGTGCGGGATCGCACAAATCGGGTGGGCGTACGTCGCAGTCAAGCGTCCGACGAAGCGCGTCCTGTTGGCCGGCATCATCCTCAACGGCGGCGCGTTCTATTTCTGGTTCTTCTCCCGAACAACCGGCATCCCGTTCGTCCACACGTTGCAACAACCCGAATCGATCGAGACACAAGACCTTGCGTGCGCGCTGTATGCCGCGGCGAGCGCCATTGCTGCTGCCGTCGTGCTGAAACGTCCCGTCGCGAAGACCGTGCTCCCGGTGCGATGGTCCGCACTCGTGGGGGCCGCAGCGCTCGTCCTCGCGTTGCCGGCGATCGCCGCGGGACACACCCATCCCGCCGGACATGTTCACGTCGTCGCCGGTGGACCAGCCGCGAGTCATTCGCACCCCCCCGCCCACGGTTCTGGGGCGTCGAGCTCGTCCACCGACGCGAGAGTGGATGTTCACGTGCAGGCTCCGTCCGCGTCGTCCTCGTCGTCCGCGAGTGTCGACGCCGCGCACGTGCAGGATCCGTCGACCCATGCATCGTCGGGACACTCGTCCGACGTAGCCGGCGCGCCGGGCGAGTCGTCGTCGGCGCACGACCACGGCGGCAGTGCCGGGGGTGACCCGTCGACTCCGGCCCCGGCGAACGCCGTGCCGGCGCCGGACCATCCGGCGACTGATCTCAACAGTTCGTCCGACCCGCCTCCCGGCACGCCATCAGGACCGATCATCTCGGTGGACGATCCACGGTTGACGCCCGCGCAACAAGCCTCGGCTCGGGCCTTGATCGCGAGCACCACACAGGCGATGCAGGCATTTCCCGACCTCGCCGCGGTGCAAGCGGCGGGCTACGTGTCGATCGGGGACACCGATGTCAACGGGTACGAGCACTATGTGCAGTGGTCGTACTTGTCGGATCCGTACGAGGTCGATCCGAACCACATCGAGTCGATCCTCGTGCGACATCTACCGGACGGCACCGTGAAGGTGGTGTCTGCGATGTACATCCTCTCGATCGGCAAGACGATGGCCGATGTCCCCGACATCGCGGGCGCGCTGACGACATGGCACTACCACGACGACCTGTGTTGGTCGACCGCCATGACGGTGGTCGGCACGACGGTGAACGGCGTGTGCAGCTCGGGAACGCTGTGGATCACGCCGCCGATGCTGCACGTGTGGATCGTCGACAATCCGTGCGGTCCGTTCGCCGGCGTCGACAGCCACGGCGGCAGCTGCCTCGTCGGTCAACCTTGAGGTCTCGAAGCCTGCGCTCGGCCGTCGCGTTCTGTGATGGCTGAGCCACCGATTCCGTGGCTCAGTCGACCCAGAAGCCCCACCCTCTCGTTCTGTGATGGCTGACCGACGCAATTCGGTGTCTCAGCCATCAATGTGATCGAGGGGGCGACGGGGAGGATGGGCCGCGAGGGCGCGGGGGCGGCGGAGGTGGCGGAGGGCGCGGGGGTCGCGAAGATGGAAGGGGTCGCGTCGGTCGGGCCCTGACGTCGTCGGGCGCGCACCCTGAGAACGAGCAGGTCGACCTCCTGGACCGGGAGTGCGACGCCGAGGAACGGCCGCGGTCGCAACCGATCCGGCGCAGCTGCGCGAGCTGTGCCGCGGTATCGACGTCCGCGGCGATGGTCCGGAGTCGGCCTCCGAGCGTCCGGACACCGGGTGGACGGCGACGAACTCGTCGCCTCCGAATCGCGCCGCCACCCCGACGGGAGCGATCGCTTCCCGGATGCGGTTCGCCACGGACACCATCAGGCGGCGCGAAGGCGATGGGACCGATGGAGATCAGCGTGAGGACGACGTTCGCGACGAGCGGATCGCTCCTGTCGAACCAGCGTCCGAGCGCGGCAGCAGTACCTGCCCACGTGGCGGAGAGCCCGACCACCGCAGTCCCCGCCACGGCGGCGAACACCGCCAGCGACCAGCGGTCGTCGGCATCTCGATTGACAGCGATGGTTCAATTTCGGCGGGGTCTGCCGATTTCCTGAGGGAATCGTCGGCCGTCCCGTTGGTGGCGCGCCTTGGTCAGCTACGTTGCCGCCTCGTGTTCGCGCGGTTGCCCGAGCGACTCATGGGCGGCTGGTGGTTGCCGTTCGGGCTGTTCGCCGCGCTCGGGATCCTGTGGGCGATCGCGACGCCGGTCTTTGCCGCTCCAGACGAGGCCTCTCATGTCATCCGCGCTGCGTCGGTTGCCCGTGGGGACCTGCTCGGGGACAAAGTTGCCGGTCTCGGGTCGTACGACCGTGTCGTGACCGTTCCCGGACATTTGGTGAAGCCCGGGGCAAACCCCTTCTACGCCGACCCGACCCTGTATGTCCCATGCTTCGCCTTCCGGCCGGAGCTGTCAGCGTCGTGTTTCGGCGCGTTGCCGAGCGACTCGGCCAGCGTCAGGGCACCGACCGACGTTGCGCTGGACCCACCCGCGTTCTACGCGGTGGTCGGACTCCCGAGTCTCGTCAAGACGTCGGCGGCGGGGGTCTACCTGATGCGATTCGTGAGCGCACTCATCTGCGCCGCGCTCCTCGCCTCTGCCTTCCTGTCGCTTCGATCAGTCGCCCCCGCATGGCTCGCCGCGTCCGGCCTCGCCTTCGCGCTGACCCCCACGACGTTGTTCCTGTCCGGCACGGTGAATCCCAACGGTGTCGAGATCGCCGCGGCCGTCGGCGCGTGGGCTTCCGGCGCGATCCTCGCGCATGATGCGCGAATGCACGTCGACAGGGTCGTCGTGCGCCGAGCGGCAATCGCGATGATCGTGCTCGTCGTCGCGCGCGGACTCTCGCCTCTCTGGCTCGGGTTGATCGGCGTGACGTGCGTTGCGCTGGCGTCGCGCGCTGGTGCGCGCGCGCTCGTGCGTTCGCGCTCGGTGCGGAGGTGGAGTCTCGGCTTGGTTGCCGCGATCGCGGCCGCGGTCGCGTGGCTCCTCGTGGCGCGCCCGCTCGGCAACCTCTACCCCCACGGTCCGACTCCCGGGCCCGTCAGCGATTGGACGTTGTTCCAACGTTCGTTCGGTGGCTCGAATACGCAGTACAAGATGATGATCGGTGTCGTCGGTTGGCTCGACACACCGGCTCCGGAGCTCACGTACGTGCTGTGGACCGTGTGCGTGGGCGCGCTGATCGTCCTCGCGCTTGCGTTCGCGTCGCGCCGACACGCTGCCGTCGTCTTGGGGCTGGTCGTTCTCACTCTTCTCGTGCCCGTTGCCATCGACGTCTCGCAAGCCCGGAAGATCGGCCTCGGGTGGCAGGGTCGCTGGACGCTTCCCCTCGCGGTGGGCGTACCGATCGTCGCCGCTCTTGCGGTGGCATGGAGCACGGGTGGACGCGTCGTCGAGCGGTCCCGACTACCGATCGTCTTCGGCGCGTGCTTCGTAGTGGCGCAGTTCCTGTTGTTCGCCCAAGCCCTTCGGCGCTACTCCGTCGGTGCGGACGGCGCAGTCGACTTCTGGCGCGACCCGGCGTGGACGCCACCTCTGCCGGGGTGGTTTCTGCTGATCGCCTTTCTCGCCGTGCTGGTGTTCGTCGCCGCGCTCATCTGGCGACCGACACCTGTGGCGCAGCAACCCTCGGCGCCTGACACGCAGACGGGCTGGGATCAGCCGATGCGGTTGCGGAGGCGATCGACGCCGGGGTCTATGCCGGGCAACGTCGACTGGAGGACGACCCCGCTCTCGGCCACGAACGCCTCGACGAGCTGCTCGACCTCGTCCCAGTTCGTCGCCCGCGGCTCGCCGAGATGGGTGTTGTAGGGCGCGTCGAACACGATCACCCGGTTGCCCTCGTGCCGCAGGGACACCACCACGTCGGGGCTGTCGTCCACGTAGCAGTCCGCCTCGACTTCGGGCTTGCGGCCGAGGAAGCAGATGTCCCGGTATGGGATGGCGTTCTGGTCGAGCCATTCGACGGTGTCGCTCACCGCGATCGCGTGGCCCCAGTTCACGTAGAGGCGATGGGTGATGATGCGGATCCACACGCCCGCGTCGGACAACCGCCAGAGCGCGTCCGGCGCGCCCGGCATGATCGGCATCGAACGGAACATCCGATGTTCGAGCACGGCCCGGCGATGGACCGCATCGAACCCACCGAGGTCGGCGAGTCCCCATTCGGCGAAGTCCCATCCGCGTTCCTCGGGGAGCGCGCCGGTGTCGATGCCCCGCTCGGTCGCGACCACCGAACGAAACGCACTCGTGTAGTCAGCGCAGACGCCGTCGAGGTCGACCCCGAGAACAAAGCCGCGATCGCGACTGCTCAGAACGACACCCCGAGGAAGTCGAGCGCGGCGTCGATGAAGCGATAGTCCTTCGGCGTGGCGAAGTGGTCGACACCGGGCAACGTGACGAGCTTCGCGTTCGGCAGCGCGTCGACGAGGGGATCGGCCGGCCCGGCGAAATCGCGATCGCCGAGCACGACGAGCACCGGACAGGTGACCTTTGCGAAGCGTTCGTCGTTCAGGCGCGGCCGCGGCGACTTCATGAACGCGACGAGAGCGTCGCGATCGTTGCCCGGCTGCGCGGCGAGCCCGGCGAAGTACTGCGCCGCGGGATTGTCGTCACGCGCGTTGCCGCTGATCGCCTTGACGATGGCATCGCGTGGATCGTCGCGGAAGAGGTTGGCGCCGACGCCCGCGACGACAAGGTGCTCGAAGCGGTCGGGATGGTCGGCCGCGATCGTCAGCAGGACCCGCGCGCCCATCGAGAACCCGATCGCATCGAACCGCCCGTCGGGCAGTTGGTCGACGACGAGTGACTCGATCGCTTCGTACGCGGCGGGATCGTGGGGCTTGTCGGCGGTGCCGTGCCCGAGAAGATCGATGGCGACCACCGATCGGCCGGCGTCGCCGAGCAGGTCGATCCATCCGTTCTCGCCCCAGGTCCGCGCCGCGGAGGTTGCGAACCCGTGGACCAGGACAACCGGGAGCTCCGTCACCCGTGCGATCCTACGAGGCCGTGGAGCACGTGCTGAGGGTCAACCGGTCGCTGCGGATCCCGCTCGACGAGCTCGAGTGGCGGTTCACGCCCAGCGGAGGCCCAGGCGGCCAGCATGCCAATCGTTCCAACACACGCGCCGAGGTCCGCTTCGACATCGCCAACTCGCCGTCGCTCGGACCCCGCCAGCGGGCGCGCCTGCTCGAGCGGTTCGGGCCCGCGATCCGGGTGGCGGTGGACGACGAGCGATCGCAGAGTCGCAACCGCGCGCTCGCGCAGCAGCGGCTGGCGCAACGACTCGAAGCCGCGCTCCGCGTCGAGAAGGCGCGCCACTCGACCGCGCCTACGCAGGCGGCTCGTCGTCGGCGCCTGGAGGCGAAGCGTCGTCGTGGTGAGCAGAAGCAACAGCGGCGACCTCCGAGCGAGACCGGCGATTGACGCGATCCCACAACCAGTCGACGACCACGAGCGCGACGAGGAAGGCCACCGCGAGCCAGCCCACCTGATGGACAGCGGAGAGCTCTGCGGGCCATTCGAACGCGGCGGTGGGCTTGGTGTGCGCCTGGCGGGCGAGCACGTAGAGCGCGCTCAGCCCGAGCAGCGCCGGCGCGCCGAGCGCGAGCCACCAGCGCGAGCGTCGGCGGTGCGCTGCTCCGCCGACGACGAGCGCGGTGAAGACGCCCGCGACGAGTCCGATCACGGCCCCGGCAACGATGCCGGCCAGCAGCGCGGTGAGGAGCGCGGCGCGCACGGACGGCTCGTCTCGGCCGCGCGAACGCACGAACGTCCGCCACGTGATCGCTTCGGGTGCCGGGTCGTCGGCGCGCAACGCGAGCGCGCGCGGACGTCGGATGGCCAAGACCAGGCACAGCAACGCGCCGAACGCGCTGAGACCGAGCGCGATCCAGACGTTTCGCTGCGGCGTCCAGATCAACGCGACCTTCATGTCGGTCGATGTCGGACTGATCAACCAACCGTTCGCGTAGCCGTCCACGAGCTGTGGCTTACCGAGGTCATGGCCGTTCACGGACGCTGTCCAGCCGCTGTTGTTGCTCTGCCCGAGCACGAGCCAGAACGGCTGGTTCGGTGAGGCGCCGCTGACGCTGAGATCGAAGTTCGTGCGTCCCTGGCTGTCGACCTTCACCGCGGGGCTGGGCGTGGGTGACGGGTCGATGGGCCCGACCGCGGCCGGCGCCCCTCCGCCTGCGGCCGATTGCAGCACGAGCGAGTCGAGATCGAGGCCGGTGTCGAGGCCCTTCGCCGCCCGAAGCACGTGGTCGCCACTGTCGAGGAAGATGCCGTCGGCCGACAATCCGCACAAGCGCGTCTGCATCGGCTTGCCGCTCGTCGCGTCCTCGACGGTGCCGGTGATGTCGACGTCGACGGGCGTGTCGTCGATGGTCAGCAAGTCGGACCGGCAACCCGTGTCGAATGCGCCGGTCGGGACCGAAGTGGTGAGCGCGGGGACGCCGAGCTCTGCGATGGCGATCGGCATCTGGACGGGCTGGTTCGAGAACCAGTCGGTCGTGATGACCTGGCGGACGGAGTCGAACGCGAAGCGGATGTCGGTGCCGGTGACCTGGGCGGGCAGGTCGATCGGGACAGTGGTCACCGCCGCCGCGCCCTGGGCGCCGGAGCGGTCGGCGATCGGCGGGATCGTCACGCTCGCTGCCTCCTTGCCATCCGCGTCGATGGTCAGGTGCGTCGGCACCGAGTGGCGCCCGTCGGCGACGACCTGCAGGTCGAGGTGGTCGAAGCTCACTTGGCGCCCGGCGTTCAGATCGAGCGCGTCGCCGCCGGCGGGGGGTGTGTCGAACGCAGGCGACCATGCGGTCGCGGGATCACCGTCGACCGCCGATGTGGCTCGCGCCAGCAGGTCTCCCGGCAACCGGCGAGTGGATGTCGCGGTCGGGCCGACCACGCCGAGGAGCGCGTCGATGGTGTTCTCGTCGGCGTTCGCGTTGAGTCGCACCTCGCCAGTGAGCGCGAACGTGCGTGCCGTCGGCAACGTCCATGCACGGGCGAGCGCGAGCTCCTCGTCCTGGCGGACGGACTCGGCCGGATCGATGCGCTGACGCTCGAGCGACAGCGTGAGCGGATGGTCGGCGGACGCGGCACCCGCTGTGGCGAGGAGATCCTTCGGGAGACGGATCAGTTCGTCGCCGTGGCGTCCGTCGACATCGACCTCGCTGAACCCGACTTCGGACAAGCCGTTGAACCGTGCGGGGCGCAGCGGCTTGCTCTCTCGGCCCGAGTCGTCGCCGCGGATGATGAGCTCGAGCTTCGAGAACGTCCGCTGGGGGAACCTGAGCACCTGGCCCGCCGAGGTGTTCGACGTCTGGTCGAGCACGACCGGCACGGTGTCCTTGCCGTCGAAGCGGAGATCGAGGTTCGTGATGGAGCGGTTGCGGAAGCCGGTCAGCAACTGGGTCACCGTGATGTGATCGGTGGTGACCGGTTGCGCGAAGTCGAGCTCGAGCTCCTCGCCGCGGACATCGGACGACGAACCGGTCTGCCACGCCGTTCGCAGATCGCCGTCGACCGCGTTCGCGGCTCGGTACTCGGGCGTGAACGAGATCGGGTTGCCGTAGCTCGTGGCGCGCGCCGAGACGCCGCCGGGATACTCCGCGACCGTGGACGAGTCGTCGGTGGCGTCGGGGAACACCGGCAGTCGGTTGTCGGTGAGGTCCTGGCGCAGGGGCGTCTCGCCGGCCTGCTCGGTGTAGCCGACGTTGTCTCGGAGCGTGCTCCATCGGCGCCCGCGCCGGCGGTTCGAGTCGGTCACGACGAGTGAGGCATCTCGGTTGATCGCGTCGTCGAGCTGCTGGGGCTGACCGGCGAACGATCCCGCGTACTGGATGAGCTCGTTGCCGTTGATCAGGCCGGCGGACGCCAGCCCGACGAGCCCTTCGCCGTCACCGGCGACGATGATCGGCTGCTGCGCGCTCGCGGTGTGGACGATCGGTTGCTGCCCGTCGACGGGGAACTCGACGACGGGTTGATACTGCGCGCCGGTGTCGTCGCGCAGCGCGGCTTCGTCCTGCATCGGCGCGATCGGCGACGGCTGGTTCGTACCGAGCGGTCCGAACCCGGTCGGCGTGCCGAGGCCCGGCGACGCGCCGAGCAGCGGCATCACCTCGTATGGCCGCGCCACGCGGTACCGCTCGTACTGGAGGTCGTTGCGAGCGACCACGTCGCCGACGCCGAGAAGGCGCGCGATCGGTGACACCGCGCGCGGGTCGAGTGTGTTCTCCTGCAACCGTCGATCGAACGCGTTGAGCAGGTCGCTCGATGGCGGTGAGCCGTAGGGGATGAGCTCGCGTGCGGCGTACGGTCGATCCATCAGGCCCGGGGTGATCGGGTCGACGGTGTTGCCCCAGCGGTACGACGCGAAGTCGATGCCAGGCACCTCGAGCACACGCGTGTCGTGCGGTTGCGCGTCGAACGAGGAGATCGCGTCGAGCCAGTACTGCGGGATGTCGCCGCGCTCGAGGTTGGCGTCCACCATGTCGCCGGTGAACAGCGACGGCAGTCCCAACACCGCGAGCGCGAGCAGCGTGAACGCCGCTGGCTTCACGAACCGCGGCGCGGACCGCGCCAGGGTGGCGACGCCGAGTCCGAGGAAGACCGCGAGGCCGAGCGCGATCAGGGGCACGGCTCGCGGCGTGCTCCGGAGGGCGAGGCCCTTGTCGCTGTTGAGGAGGTCCTTCCACCATTGGCCGGTCAGGGGTGGGTCGTCCCACGGATGCGCGCCGACGGCGATGAACAACCCCACGAACACCAGCACGGCGAAGTACGCGCGGTGCTTCCATCGGCTCATCGCCGCACCGAGCAGCGCGAGCGTCGGCAGCAAGTAGGTGACCGCGATGAGCCAGAGCCGCTGCGTGTAGTCGACGCTCGGCTCGATCCACGGTCCGAGCCGGTCGCCGCCGTAGAAGAACCAGTAGCCCAGTCCCCGCAGGAGCTCGGGTGCGACGGCGGCCGACGCGACGACTGCCGCCGTCTCGGTGTACTGCAGGATCTGGATGCCGTAGCCGCTCTGCACCGACAGGCCGGCCATCCACCACAGCGACGTCAACAGGGTGAGCACGCCGATGCGTATGAACGCGGCCTGCGGCCCGTCGGACCGTCGCTTCCTTCGTCACCCAGATCGCGAACGGGAACCACAACACCGGCGCGACGCCCGCGAACACGAGCGCGGTCGCGTTCACGCCGCCGACCGTCATCACGACGAGCGCGAACAACGCCGGATCGCGCCAACCGCCGCGGCGTATGGCGCGGATGGTGAACGCCAACATCCACGGCAAACCCGCGAAGGGCAACAGGATGACGGATAGCCGCGCCGCGAGCGTGAGCGTGTACGGCGTCAGCGCGTACGCGAAAGCGGCGACCGCGGCCGGCAACGTCTCGAAGCGCAGCGTGCGCAACAGGAACCACATGCCGACGCCGGCGAGGAACAGGATCGAGCCGAGCCACACCCGTTGCGCGAACCACATCGGGATGCCGGTGACGTCCGCGAACCAGTAGTACGGCCCCATCGGCCAGAGGTAGCCGATGTTCTGGTGCGTGACAGTGCCGAAGCCGATGTTGGGATCCCACATCGACGACGCGCGTGACAGCAGTCGCGCGGGATCGAGGTACAGGTAGCTCTTGGTGTCCGCCCCGACCTCGCCGGGCGCGGTGAAGAACAGCGGGATGTAACAGATCGCGCCGAGGACCAGCAGCGGCCAGCGCCGGATCACCGCGCGCCACGAGCGCGTCCATCCACGGCGGAGGCGGCGCCTCCGCCGCGGTGCTGCGTGCCTCAACGGCGGTGGCGCGTGGCTTCGGCGGCGAGCACACGCATGATGCCCGCGGCCGTGGCCTCCCACGAGTACCGCCCAGCCCGGGCGAGCCCAGCGCTCGCGTATCGGGACCGACGTTCGTCGTCTGCGATGAGATCGGCGATCGCATCGCCGAGCGCGTGATCGTCATCGCGCTCGACGAGCACGCCCGTCTCGCCTTCGACGACAGCGTCGGTGTGACCGGGGATCCGAGTGGCTACGGCGGGCGTTCCGCACGCCGCCGCTTCGGTGAGCGACATGCCCCAACCTTCGCGGGCCGACGCGCTCGTTACCAGCCAGGCCCGGCGGTAGAGATCGACCAGTTCGTTGTCGGAGACGTGACCGGCGAACGAGACCCAGTCGGTCGCCTCGAGCTCGCGCACGACGTTGTCGAGCGCTTCGCGTTCGTAGCCCTCACCCACGATCGTGAGCGTGAGGTCGGGATGTCGTCGATGTGCCTGTGCGACGGCCCGAATGAGGCGTTCGTACCGCTTGACCGGTACGAGCCGTCCGACCGCCATGACCATTGGGTGGGCGGCGCGCTCGCCACCGGGCGTGAACATCGGGTCGATGCCCGGCGGGATCACCTCGATGTTCGCAGCCGGCAGTCTCATCAGTTCGACGATGTCGTCCTTCGACGACTGGCTGAGCGTGACGATCTTGGTGCGGCGGTAGACGAGCGGCGCGATACGGCTCTCGACGGTCTGCCCGACGTTCGCGGCCCACGGTGCCTCGTTGCCCAGCACCATGTTCCACATCTCGGCATGCACGTGGTGCAGGAGCACGATCCCCGGGCCCCGGCGCCACACCGGCGAGAAGAACGGCATGCCGTTCCAGATCTCGACGAGTCCGTCGCGAGGACCGTGCCATCCGAGTGCCTCCGAGCCCGCGGCTCGTGGGAAGACGAGGTACCTCCCGGCCTTGCGGATCACCTTGTAGCCGTTGCGGGTCACGACCGGCGCCTGGCCCTGCGCGTACGACGTGCGCAGCGTGATCTCGACGCCCGCTTCCGCCCACAGGCGAGCCACCGTCGCGGCGTGCACCTCCGAGCCACCGGCCTCGACGTCGGCGAGGTCGCGCCAGGACAGCATGTGGATGCGACGCAAGCCTGCCGCGGCGGCGAGATCGCCGATCTTCGCGATGCTCGGTCTGCTCGCGTCGGCCCCCGGGTCGCCCACGCCGAGAGGGTACCTGTCGCAACTAACGTCGTCGGGAATGGCGCGTTCGTTCGACGAGGTCCTCCGCACGGTCGAGAAGGTCGACGGCTGGATGACCGACGACCAGGCTCGCCGGTTGTGGGACCACGCCAGCCGACTGGGCCCCGCCGACCAGATCGTGGAGATCGGGTCGTTCCGCGGACGCTCCACGGTCGTGCTCGCATCGGCCGTACCGGCAGGCGTCGCCATCACCGCCATTGATCCGCACGCGGGCAACGACCGCGGTCCCCAGGAGATCGCCGGCTTCGAGGAAGAGGCCGCGATCGACCACGACGTGTTCCACGAGAACCTGCACAACGCTGGCGTCGACGA
This sequence comes from uncultured Acidimicrobiia bacterium, assembly GCA_963721305.1. Lineage (GTDB taxonomy): Bacteria > Actinomycetota > Acidimicrobiia > Acidimicrobiales > JACDCH01 > DATAES01. Next base: position 35,021 of record CAVRIR010000005.1, on the reverse strand, counting down.
TCGCGTTCATCACCTGCGCTGCCTCTCGCAGGATGCTCTCGGGAAGCTCGACGGCGACGTCGATCTGCTGTACATCGACGGCGCTCACCGGTTCGCGCCGGCGCTCGCCGACATCCGGGTGTGGGGCGCGCGGGTCAAGTCGGGCGGCACGATGTTGATCCACGATTCGTTCAGCTCGGTGGGCGTGACGCTCGCGATCCTGCGCGCGCTCGTCCTTGGCTACCGGTTCCGCTACGTCGGTCGGTCGGGATCGATGACGGAGTACCGCCGGGAGCTGGTGACGGGTTCGGCGCGCCTTCGCAACGCCGCCGCGCAACTCGGCCAGCTCCCGTGGTTCGCCCGCAACCTCGTTCTCAAGGCCCTGATCGTCGCCAAGTTGCGCAAAGGCCCCTGGCCGTACTGACCACGGAGCGAATGTTGGATGGAAACGGGCGCTATGGCGCCCGTTTCTCCCCGGAGTTCGCAAGCGGCGGGTGCGAAGAGCGATGCGTGACGCGGTGCCAGCGGTCGCGGAGGCCCCACCACGTGACGCGGGTGAGCTCTTCGAAGATCACGGCGCCGGACATCTTCGAGGTGCCCCGCACGCGATCGGTGAACGTGATCGGCACCTCGGCGATCTGCTCGCCATGTTGCGCGACTCGGTACGCCATCTCCATCTGGAACAGGTAGCCCGTCGCGTTCGTCGTCTTGTAGTCGATGCGTTCGAGTGTGCTCGTCTTCCACGCGCGGAAGCCGGACGTGAGATCGCGCGCCTTCAGTCCGAGCGCGAGGCGCGTGTAGAGGTTGCCGTAGCGGGAGAGGAACCGGCGGTGCCACGGCCAGTGGGGGATGTGTCCGCCCGGCACGTAGCGCGACCCGATCGAGAGGCCGACGTTGTCGGTCAAGGCGGCCACGACCGGCAGGATCGAGGCGGGATCGTGCGAGAGATCGGCGTCCATCTGGACGATCACGTCGTAACCGCGCTCGATACCCACCGCGAACCCGGCGCGGTAGGCCGTGCCGAGACCGGCCTTCTCCTTGCGGATCATGACGTCGATGTGGCCGAGCTCGTCATTGACCGCCTGCGCCATCTTCGCGGTGCCGTCCGGGCTGTTGTCGTCGACGACGAGCACGTCGGCGTCAGGCGCGGCGCGTCCGGATGCGCGGCAGGAGCTCGGTGATGTTGCCCGCTTCTTCGTACGTGGGTACGACGATCAGCGTGCGCATACCGGCGGCGAGGTTAGCGGCGATCGCACCGTACGTAGAGCTCATACAGGCCACGCCCGAACACGCCTTGGCCCCAGGAACCGACCTGGCAGAACTCGCGCTGCAACACCTGGTTGGGCGCGTCCGAGCCGAAGTCGCGAGAGGCGTTCGGTTCGACCCAGTCGTCCCTGATCGAGGACAGGATCACGATGTCCGACGACGCGAGGTCGTCCGCCAGACCGGAATCGGCGCGGTTGGCGACGCCGGGGTCCATCTCGATGTAGCGGGTACCCGGACGGGTCTGGGGGAGCAGGTAGTAGAGGAACGCCTCGCTGTAGGGCGTCTTGCGCAGATCGCCCGTGCCGACGAACAGCTTGTCGCCCGGCTTGGCGAGATGGTCGACGACCGGGAGCATGGCGTTGACCGCATCTGCCGCGTCCTTGCGGCCGTAGTAGAAGCTGCGGCCCATGTTCTGGATCACGTAGGACGAGCGGTGCTTGCCGAACGTCTGCGCCACGGCGTCCGTGTACGTCCGGAACGTGTGGTGCGGGACGAGCAGCAGCAGCACGACGGCCGGCGTCAGGGCGGCGAACGCGAGGCGCCGTCCGACCGGCCACGCGGGCCGGAAGCGGCGCACGAGGTCGGCCAACGCCACCGGCAGCAGCCCGAACGGCACCGCGCTGACCCAGGCGAGGTGGGTCGAGTCCGGGCGTTGCAGCGCCTGGGGAAGCAGTCCGAGGCTGAACACGCCCATCACGAGGACAGCCCGCCCCGCGAGCGTCGCCGTCGAACGGCGGCTCACCTGCCAGCCGACCACGACGAGCGTGATCATCGCGGCCGCGAGGAGCAGCAGCCACAACGTCAGCTGGCCAGGCGACGGTGGCGCCGGGAACGGCCACTTGGCCTGGTTGAGCACGCCGGCCTTCTGCAGGAACCCGTCGAAGTGGCTCCACGAGGGCGGCAGTGGGAGATGCCGCCCCGACCGGAGCTGGAACACCGGTTGGATCACCATCCCGTAGAAGGCGTGGCCAGGACCGGCGAGCGCGATCTGGATCAGGAAGGGGCTGACGCCGAGAGCGAATCCCCCGAGAAGCCGTTTGCGCTCGACCTTCGCGAGTACGCGCCAGACGACGATGAAGCCGAGCCCGACGGCGACCACGAGATCGGGGCGATAGAGCAGCGCGAACCCCCCGACGACGCCCGCGAGCAGGAACCGGCCGCGCAGCAACGCCACCATCGACCACAGACCGAGCGCGACGCCTCCGACCCATGCGAGGGCCGTGAGACCGATGGGCGGGATGATGATGATCGCCGCGATGACCGCGCCGCCCACTGCGAGACGGCGCCCGTAGGGGCGCACCATCACGTACACGGCGGCGACGAGCGCAAGCTGCTGCAGGTAGCCGGCGACCCGCTCGGTCCACAGCGAGGTCGAGAAGACCTTGAACAGCCCGGCGAGCACCCACAGGCTCCCGGGGCCGTACAGGTGCAGGAAGTCGCGGTTGGGGATCGCGCCTCGGAGCACCTCTTCGGGGAAGACGAGCATGAAGCCCTCTTCCATGGGCGGACCCGGGGCCCGCATGAGGCCCCGCAGCGGCAGCAGGACGACGAGGGCGACGATGCCGACGGGCAACCATCGTTGCCATGACTTCCACGACGACGGCGCCGGCACGGCGTCTGGCTCGGAGCGCGCAGGAACCTCGACGACGGCGCTCACGACCGCCAAGGGTAGTAGCGAGGTTCACTAACCTCCGGTGCATGCTCTGGTTCGAGCGCCGGGTCGTCGACGGACTCACGAGGACTCAGGATCCCGATCGCCGCCGCGACGTGGCGGCCTTCGTCGACGGCGCGCTGCGCTCGATGCCCGAGCACCTTCGGGCCGCGTTGGTCGCGGCATCCCTCGGCCTCGGCGCCTGGTCCATCGCCGTCGGTGGTCGTGGGCCGAGCGTCCCGTCGCTCGACACCAGCCCGATCCCGCAGTTGCGCCAGTACGTCCGCGTGTTCCGATCGCTGGTCCTGTTCGCCGAACAGGAGCTGCCCGAGTCGTCGCACGAGCTGCCCGCGCTGCTGGCGGTGCCGTGAGCGGTCCGACGTCGACGCTGCAGACGGAGGTCCTCGTCATCGGGTCGGGCGCGGGCGGATCCACCACCGCGGCGCGGCTCGCGGCGGCAGGACGGACGGTGACCGTCGTCGAGGAGGGTCCCTGGATCGACCCTGACGCGGTCGAGCCGTTCTCGCTCGAGGAGATGGTGCTCAAGTACCGACATCGGGGCTCGTGCGCCACGCTGGGGTCGCCGCCGGTCGCGTTCGCCGAGGGCCGGTGCGTCGGGGGCAGCACCGAGATCAACTCGGGTCTCTGGCACCGGCTCCCCGCCTACCTGTCGGATGAGTGGCGCCGGACGTACCGCATCGAGGAGTTCACCGAAGACGTGCTCGACCGGTATGCCGAGCAGGTCGAGGACGTGCAAGGCGTGTCACGGCTGCCCTCTGCGCCTCCGCCTTCGTCGGCGACGCTCGAGCGGGGCGCGGCGAAGCTCGGTTGGCGGGCGGTCGAGTTCCCGCGCGTGTTCCGCTACGACCACCAAGGCCGCGGCGTGAAGCAGACCATGGCGCGCACGTTGATCCCGGACGCCGTCAGCAACGGAGCGACCGTGCTGGCCGACTGCCGCGTGCTGAAGCTGTGCATGCGCAACGATCGCGTCACCGGCGCGTGCTGCGAGTGCACGCGGCCCGACGGCACGGTCGAGCGCGTGCTCGATCGAGGCGGATCACGTGTTCGTGTGCGGGGGAGCGATCCAGACGCCAGCGCTGCTGCAACGCAGCGGCATCCGCGGCCAGGCCGGCCGCGGGTTGAAGCTCCATCCGACGATCAAGATCGCGGCGCGTTTTCCGAACCCGCTCGACCATGCCGGCGTGCCGATGCACCGGGTCACGGAGTTCGCCCCGAGCCTCACGATCGGCGGGTCGGTCAGCCGCAAAGGGCACATTGCGCTCGCGCTCAGCGACTCGGCCGCAGACTTCAGCGCGGCGCTCGAAGACTGGGAGCGGGTGTACGTGTACTACGCCGCCATCCGCGGCGACGCGAGCGGAAGGGTGGTGGCGCTTCCGGGCGTGAAGGCGCCGCTCGTGTCCTACCGGCTCACCGAAGCGGACATGAGCCGCCTGGCGCGAGGTCTCATCCATCTCGGGTGAGGTGCTGCTCGCCGCGGGAGCGACCGAGCTGTACCCGTCGGTGATCGGCGGGCGCGTCGTCCGCCGAACGACGAGCTCGTCTCGTGGTGGGACGCGGTCGCAGCGCGCCAGTGCGAACCTGATGACCGTGCACCTGACATCGTCGGTCCGCATGGGTGAAGACCGCAGCCGCACCGCGGCGGACAGCTTCGGATCCGTTTGGGGTGTGAGCAACCTGCGGGTGAACGACGCGTCGTTGCTGCCGGATGCACCAGGAGTCAATCCGCAGGCCGCGATCATGACGATCGCGGCACGCAACACCGACCACTTCCTCGCGCAAACGTGACCGAGCCGAACTCGGCGAACGGGCCGAACACATCGAACGGGCCGAACGGTGACATCGATCCGTCGCCGACCGCGATCGTCACCGGCGCCGCCGGCTGGCTCGGCCAGAACCTCGTCCGCGCGCTCGCACCGAAGCGGGACCGCGTGCGCTGCCTCGTCCGTGACCACGACGACGCGTCGATGCTGTCGGTCATCGGTCCTTCGATCGAGCCGGTCGTCGGCGACGTGCGCGATCCGGCGTCGCTCGACGCGTTGTTCGACGGCGTCGGACCCGCGACCGTCTTCCACGCAGCAGGGGTCATCCATCCCGAGGGGAAGCTCCGCACGCTGTTCGACGTCAACGTGGGCGGGACGCAACTCACCCTCGACCGGGCGCGGCGTGCCGGCGCGGTGCGATTCGTCCACGTGTCCTCGAACTCTCCGTTCGGCGCGAACGACGCCCCGACCGACCGGTTCACCGAGGAGTCGCCGTTCAACCCGTACATGGCGTACGGGCAGGTCCAAGCTCGAGAGCGAGCAACTCGTCATGCGCTCGCTTCGAACGCGGCGACCTCCAGACGGTGATCGTTCGGCCACCGTGGTTCTACGGGCCGTTTCAACCCGCGCGGCAGACGCAGTTCCTCGCATCCGTGCGGCGGGGACGGTTCCCGCTCGTCGGCGACGGCACGCAACAACGGTCGATGGTGTTACACGGGCAACCTCGTGCTCGGCATGCTGCTGTCGGAGACCGCGGCCAAAGCACCGGGCAACGCGTACTGGATCGCCGACGCGCGGCCGTACGAGCTGCGCGAGGTGTTCGACACCGTGCGCCAGGCGTTCGCCGACGAGGACATGGACGCGACCTCGCGTCAGCCGATTCGGATTCCCCTGGTCGCGGCGAAGGCGGCCGAGGCGGCCGACCGGTTCGTGCAGGGCCGCGGCCGGTACGTCCAGGCCGCGCACGTGCTCGGCGAGCTCAAGGACACGATCGCGTGCGACATCACGCGCGCCCGCGACGAGCTCGGGTACGACCCGCCGGTCGATCTGCTCGAGGGGATGCGACAGAGCATCCGTTGGTGCCTCGCGAACGGCGAGCAAGTCTGATGGGCCGCACCGTCCTCGTCACCGGGGGCAGCGGCTACTTCGGGACCGTGCTGGCGACCCAGGCGCTGGCGCGAGGCGACCGCGTCCGGATCTTCGACGTGAACGAGCCCGACGTGACCGACGGCGATGTCGAGTTCGTTCGAGGTGACGTGCGCGACGCCGATCGTGTCCGGGCCGCGTGCGAAGGCGCTGACGTCGTGCTGCACAACGTCGCGCAGGTGCCGCTCGCGAAGGACCGGGCCTTGTTCGACTCCGTCAACGTCGTCGGGACGGCGAACGTCCTCGTCGGCGCGCGCGATGCGGGCGTCGCCAAGGTCGTGCACACGTCGTCGAGCGCGATCTTCGGCATCCCGGAGTCGAATCCGGTACGGGAGGACGCACCGGCGCGTCCCCTCGAGGCGTACGGGCGGGCGAAGCTGCGGGCGGAGCAGCTGTGCCACGAAGCCGCGGCGGCGGGACTCGACGTGAGCATCATCCGGCCGCGCACGATCCTCGGGCACGGCCGCCTCGGGATCTTCGCGATCCTCTTCGAGTTCGTCGCCGAAGGCGCACCCGTCTACGTGTTCGGCTCGGGTGACAACCGCTACCAGCTCGTCCACGCCGATGATCTCGCCGACGCCTGCCTGCGAGCAGGCGATCGCCCTGGTCCGGAGACGTACAACGTCGGCGCGTCCGAGTTCGGCACGATGCGCGAGACGATCCAGGCCCTGGTCGACCACGCCGGCACGGGGTCGGTCATCCGGTCGCTGCCGACCGCGCCGGCACAGCTCGCGATGCGCGCCGCCGCGACGGTGGGCGCGGCGCCCTTCGCTCCGTACCACTGGCTGCTCTACAGCGAATCGCTGTTCTTCGACACGTCGAAGGCGCACACCGACCTCGGATGGAAGTCACGTCATTCGAACGCTTCGATGCTGATCGAGTCCTACGAGTGGTACCTCGCCCACCGCGACGAGGTCGGGGTGGCCCGGTCCCATCACCAGTCCCCGGTCCGCCTCGGTGCCCTGAAGCTCCTTCGCCACCTCCCCTGACTTCGAAGCGAATGTTGGATGGAAACGGGCGCCATAGCGCCCGTTTCTCCCCGGAGTTGTGAGGCGAGCGGGAGGGGGGCGTCTCCGATTCGGCGGGGGTCCGTTCCTATACTCGCTCGATGCCGCCCGTTCAATCGCCCGGCGTCGCGCTGGCCGATGAACAGGTGGTCGACGAACCCCCCGAGCTGGAGCTCGAGGACGAAACGGCACCGACCGGTCCGCACTGGTGGCGGTCGCTCGTCGGCGCGTCCCTGGCTGCTGATCGCTGTCCTCGTCGCGATCATCGGGCTGCCCCTCGTGGTCGCCGCGATCGCGTTGCACCGCACCCACTGGTTCCCGGTGCTCGACCTGGCCATGACCGAGGTCCGCGTCCGCGACGTGGGTACCGCGCACACGCCGCTGATCGGACTGCCGGGGCGCATCGGCACGCTCGCGCAGCAGGGGAGCCACCCCGGACCGCTCAGCTTCTATGCGCTCGCCCCTGCGTACCGGTTGCTCGGAGCGAGCTCGTGGGCCCTCGAGGCGTCCACCGCGGTCCTCAACCTCGTCGCGATCACCGTCAGTCTCGTGCTCGCGCACCGGCGCGGCGGCTTCCGGCTGCTCATCGGGGTCGGCGCGGTGCTGGCGTTCCTCGTGCGTGGCTACGGGGTCGGCACGCTCACCGAGCCGTGGAACCCGTATCTGCCGCTGATGTGGTGGGTCGTGCTGCTGCTCGCGGTGTGGTCCGTCGTCGCGGGCGACTTCGTCATCCTTCCCGTCGCGGTGTTGGCGGCGTCGTTCTGCGCGCAGACGCACCTGCCCTACCTCGGGCTCTCACTGGGCCTCGGCGCGCTCGCCGTCGTGGCCGCGATCGTCGTCGCCCGCCGCACGCCTGCGAAGTCGCCGCAGCGGCGCAGTCTCCTGAAGTGGCTCCTGGTCTCGCTCGCCGTCGGGCTCGTGGTGTGGTCGCCGGTGGTCGTCGACCAGTTGCGTCACGATCCGGGCAACCTCGCGCAGCTGCGCGACTACTTCGAGCACCCGCCTGATCAGCCGGTCGGCTTCCGTACCGGCGTCCGGCTCGAGCTGCTGCACCTCGATCTCACCAAGTTCGCGAAGGATCAGCGCAACGACACCGGCTCACTGGTCAACGCGTCAGGCGATCCCGACGGTTCGGTCATCCCCGGTCTCGTGCTGCTCGCGCTCTGGGGTGCGAGCGTCGTCGCGGCATGGAAGCTGAAGCACATCCGCTTGCTGCAGCTCCACCTGGTGATCGGCGCATCGGTCGTGCTCGCCGTGATCTCGATGGCGCGGATCTTCGGCCACTTGTGGTTCTACCTGATGCTCTGGTCCTGGGCGATCACGGCGTTCATGGTGTTCGCCATGGTGTGGACCGCGGTCGAGGTCGCCCGCCGACGCCTCGGTCCTGACGCGCGCGGCCGGCTCCTCAAGATCGGCACCGCCGCCGCCGGCGCGTTCATCGTCATCTCGAGCGTGGCGCTCGCGGCGGACGCACGCGGAACGTCGACCCGCCCGCGCCGGGCCTCTCTTCGGTGCTCGCGTCGGTGATGCCGCCGACCGAGCAGGCGTTGCTGGACCACCAGGGCACCGCGACCGGACGCGACGGCCGATACTCCGTGACGTGGTCGGACGCGTTGTACATCGGCTCGCAGGGCTACGGCATCGTCCTCGAGCTCGAACGTCAGGGATTCAGGGCCGGCGTGCCGAACTCGGCGCGGGTGCCGATGACGAGCACACGCGTGATCGAGCCGGCGGACGCCACCGCTGTCGTCCATCTCGCAACCGGCTTCCACATCGACGAGTGGCGCAAGGTCCCGGGAGCGGTCGAGGTCGCGTTCGTCGAGCCGCGCTCGCCCGCGCAGCAGGCCGAATTCGCGCAACTCCGCGGTGAAGTGATCCAGATGCTGCACACCGCGGGCCTCGACGACATCATTCCTCACGTCGACGACAATCTCTTCGGCGCCGCGATCGACGATCGGTTGACCTCGCCGGCGAACCAGCCGATCCAGGAACGCTTGCAGCAGATGCTCGACCTCGGTCTTCCGACGGCCATCTTCCTCGCGCCACCTGGCACGATCGGCCCATGACGACACTCGTCGACGAGGGAGCGCAGACCTCGCCGGATCCCAACGTCGCGGAGGACGACGAGACTCCGGAGTCGTCGGGGAAGCTCATCGTGTTGTTCGCGGTGCTCGCGGCGACGCTGCCGATCCTCGTCGCGACCATCCGCGCGCTGCACAACCACTGGTTGGCGGTCGGTGACAACGCTCTGTTCGAGTTGCGGGCGCGCGACGTGTTCAGCCACCACTTCCCGCTGCTCGGTACGTGGACGTCCGCGTCGCAGGAAGCCGGCTTGCAGCTCAACAACCCGGGCCCGTTGTTCTTCGACCTGCTGGCGATCCCGACCAAGCTGTTCAACGACGCCGGACTCGCGTGCGCGGTAGCGGCGATCAACATCGCGTCCATCGTGGGCATCGCGCTCGTCGCGTTCCGGCGCGGAGGCGTCGTCCCTGCGACCGCGGCGACGTTCATGGCGGGCGGGCTGAGCTGGACGATGGGCAGCGAGTTGCTGTTCGACCCGTGGCAGCCGCACAGCATGCTCATCCCGTTCCTGTTCTTCCTGGTGCTCGCATGGTCGCTGACATGCGGCGACATCTGGATGTTGCCGTTCGCGGTGGGCGTCGCCAGCCTCGTGCTCGAGACGCACCTGAGCTACGCCGTGCTCGTCCCGATCATCTCGGTGTGGGCGATCGGTGCGCTGGCGTGGACGTACTGGGAGCGCCGTCGCGACGACCCGGACGGCTGGCCGGCCGTCCGCCATGGCCTCCGTCGACCGATCATCGTCTCGGCCGTGGTGGGGCTGGTCGCGTGGGCGCCGGCCATCGTCGAGCAGTTGCAGCACGGACGGGACGGCAACCTGGCCCTGCTGGTGCGCAGCATCGGTGCGGCGAAGGCCAAGGTCGGTTTCTCCCTCGGCACCCGCGTTGTCGCGTCGGTGCTCTCGTCGCCGCCGCTGTGGTTCCGGCCGTCGTTCGGCCAGTCGTTCCTACCGGACGCCAACACCGCCGCGGTCGCCGGCGTCCCGGCGGCATCGGTGGACGTCCCGTCCGCGGCGCGGGCGGTGGCCTCGCTCGCGGTGCTGCTCGTGTTGCTCGTCCTGTGCGTGTGGTGGGCGAAGCGGAACAAGGACCGTCCGACCGCGATGGCCGCCGCGACCGCGATCGTGCTCGTCATCGGATCGCTGTTCACGGCCGGCACGTTGCCCGAGAGCAGCTTCGGCATCGCGCCGCACCACTTCCGTTGGTTGTGGCCGGTCGGCCTGTTCATCACCTTCGCGCTCGTGCTCACGGTCGCCCGATGGGTGGCGTCGACGTGGGTCGGCGTCCGCGCGGTCGCGGTCGCGCTCACGGCTGCGACTGCGGTGCTCGGCGTGCTCAACCTGCCGTACTACAACCAGAACGCGGGACCGAGCGCGGACGCGGCCTCGATCCCCGCGGTGCACGACATCCTGTCGCAACTCGGCGCTCTCGACGGCAAGCACAAGCTCCTGCTCGACGTCCACAACCTGCGCTTCGCGGAGCCATGGGACGTGGCGATCACGAACGGTCTCGACCGGCGCGGCCACGAGGTCGTGGTGGACGATCCGGGCATGATCCGCCAGTTCGGGCCCGCCCGTGCGTTCGACGGTCATGCGGACGGGACGATCGTGATCGAGGAAGGTGACAACGCGGTCGCCGCGCAACCCGGCATGACGCGCGTCGCCCTCCACAAGGACCTCGACGATTCGGAGACAGCGGAACGGGCGAGCCTCCAGCAGCAGATCGGCGACATGCTGGCCTCGGGTGGGTTGCACCTCACGGCGAACGGCGAGCGCGCGGTCGCGCAAGGCAAGATCGCGGCGCTCGAGCCGCCCGCGGCCGGCGGCCAGCCCGACCCGCGCGGCTTGCTCGTCGGTGACCAGATCCGCGAGATGCTCGCCAACGATTGGATCCAGCTCGACCCTACGTGGAAGCAGCGCTTCGAGCGGTACGCGGATCTGCAGCATCGGTGGAACTTCCAGACGGTCGCCATCTTCCTGGCACCGGTGAACGCACAACCGTGAAGCCCACCATCGGCCTGGTGGTGCCGATGTACAACGAGCAAGCGCGGCTGGCGGATTACGGCAAGCCCCTGCTCGACTTCATCGCCGCACAGCCATCGGGAAGCGAGTTGCTGCTCGTGGACGACGGGAGCTCGGACGCCACGATCGACATGGTGGACGAACTGCTCGCAGGCGCGCGCGACGTTCCCGCGCGTGTCCTCAGGCGTCCGCATCGCGGCAAGGGCGCCGCGGTGTCCGCCGGCCTGACCGAGCTGTCGACCGACTACGGCGGCTTCTGCGACATCGACCTGTCCACGCCGCTCGACCACTTCGAGCGCATCATCGACGCGGCCCGTCGCGCGCCGGTGCTCGCGATCGGCTCGCGCGATCTGCCGGCATCCAACCTCGTCCAGCCCGAGAGCCGCCTGCGAGAGACGCTCGGCCACGCGTACAACCGGTTGGTGCAGGCGACGCTCACTCCCGGCGTGGTCGACACGCAGTGCGGAGCCAAGGTGGCTGCACGTTCGGTGTGGCAGACGGTGTTGCCCCGCCTGCACGAAGAAGGTTTCGCCTGGGATGCCGAGCTCGTTGCGATCGCCCAGGCGCTCGGCATCGACATCGTGGAAGTGCCGGTGGAGTGGCGCCACGACGATCGCACGAGCATCAACGTCGGACGAGACGGGCTCGCCATGGTGCTGGCGACGCCTCGAATCTGGCGGAACACGAACCGGACGCGGGCTGAGCACCAGGTTCAGGTGCGTGCCGAGAGCACTGACCTCGGCGCCACGGCCCGCGTGATCGACCTGTCGGCGTTCGCCGATCGATCGCATTGGTGGTTCCGGAGCAAGGCCGCGCTCGTTTCCACCGCCCTGAGGCGCACCGCCCGGGGAGGCACCGGTTGGATGGTCGACGCGGGCGGCGGCGCCGGCGGTGTCACGGTGATGCTCGGATGGAATCCTGACCGCACCCTGGTCGTCGACGGCGACACCGCACTCGCCTCGGCGGCTCGACGCCGGCACGGCCTCCACGCGGCCGGCGCTGACGTCCAGCACCTGCCTGTGCCGGACGGTTCGGTCGACGTGGTGTGCCTGCTCGACGTGATCGAGCACGTTCCCGATCCGGTGGCCGCGTTGCGGGAGACGGCGCGCGTGCTTGCGCCGCAAGGGCTCGTCGTCGTGAACGTGCCCGGACACGAGTGGCTGTGGAGCGCACGCGACGAACTGCTCGGCCATCGCCGGCGGTACAACCGCGAGACGTTGCGCGAGCAGCTCGTGGCGGCCAGGCTCGAGCCGGTCTTCACGACGCACACGTTCAGTTGGTTGGTGCCTGCGCTGTGGTTCAAAGGTCGTATCGCTCAGTCGCGAGATTCGGCGCTCGGGCTCGATCAGACCTCGACGTTCGTGGACCGCACCGCCATGGTGCTCACGCGACTGGAGCGAGCGCTCGTCGGGCGCGTTTCCCTGCCGTTCGGCACCTCGGTTCTTGCTGTCGCGCGTAGGACAGACGCTCCCGCGTGACGCAACGACTGCGCAACCTCCCCTCGCTGCTCGTCGTGATCGTCGCGGCCGGTGCCGCTCTGCGCATCGGGTGGTCGGTGTACGCGGCGCGTACGCCCCAGGGTCTCCACGATCCGCTGATGTACCACATCGTCGCGGAGGCGGTCTCCACCGGCCACGGCTACAGCTACCCGCCACTGTTCAACGGCGTGGGCGTCGGTTGGGCGCCGACCGCGTACTACCCACCCGGCTACCCGCTGCTGCTCGGCGCCTTCGAGTGGTTCACGAACCACACGCCGCTTCCGGACAACGTCAACGCGCTCGTCGTGATCATCAACCTGGTCGCGGGGATCGCGTCGATCGTCCTCGTGTACGCCATCGCTCGCCGCATCGCGAACGAACGCACCGGACTCATCGCTGCTGCATTGGTCGCGTTCTGGCCAAACCTGATCTTCCACACCGCGGTTGCCTTGAGCGAGACGTTGTTCATCGCGTTGATGCTGCTCACGATCTGGCTCGCGCTGAAGGTGCCGCGAGCGGGACGGTCACTGGCACGGCCGGCCGCCGTCGGTGCCGCCCTGGGGCTGGCCGTGCTCGTCCGGCCCGTCGCTCTGCCCATGATCGCCGCGCTCGCCCTCGCGTGGCTGATCGCCGGTGTCGGTTGGCGTGAGGTGCTGCTCCGCACCGGCGCCGTGATCGTCGCGTGCATCCTCGTGCTCGTCCCGTGGATCATGCGCAACGAGATCGTGATGGGCTCGGCCGTGCTGTCCACGAACACGGGCGACAACCTCTGCATGAGCCGCCAGCCCGACGCGACCGGCAGCTTCCTGCTCACCGACTACTGCAACAGCGATCTCACCGGCCTGCGCCGTCCCGCGTCCGAGATCCGCAAGAACGACGACGGGACGCACAAGGCGCTCACGTTCGTGCGTGATCACCCTGCGACCGAGGTGAGGCTTTGGATCTCCCGCCTGCACTACGGCTACCAGAACGATGCGGACGGCTTGCGTGCGGCCGAGTCCTACGAGAGCGATCCGTTCCTCCCGACCTGGCTGCGCACGTCGCTCGAGGCGGTCGCCAACCTCTGGTTCGTCGCGGTCAGTGCCGTCGCGGTCGCGTCGTTGTTCTGGTGGCTTCGCCGCCGTGACTTCGGCGGATGGTTCGTGTTCGGTTCGGTGATCGCCGTCGGCGTCGTTCCGATCATCGCCTTCTTCGGTGATGCGCGCTTTCACGTTCCGGTCGATCCGTTGCTCGCCATCCTCGCTGCGGGTCTGTTGAGCGGCTGGCTGCGGTCGAGTCGATCGACGGGGGAGGCGTCGACCGCCACGGCGACGTCTAGGACGACGACGGAGACGAATCGGCTCGACGAGCCGCAGCCGCGTCTTCCCGTGCCCGGCGGGGGATGACCGGCGCGTCGCGGCCGGTGCGGTCACCGCCGGCGTCGGCGACCTCTTCGTGGTACTCGGCCTCGACGTTCACCGACCAGATGTCGTGGCCGGCTCCGTGGAGGATGTTGTCGACGGTGAGCATCGCCGTGTACATCGAGTGATCCTGGTTGTTGTACTTGTGCATCCCGTTGCGCCCGACCGGATGCACGTTGCGGGCGTTCTCCGCCAGCCAGTGCCTTCATGATCTCGACGTTCGCGCGGTACGACTCGTCGTACGTGGGGTAGGCCTTCGGCATCCGCACGACATAGCCGTGCTCGACGCGCGACGGGTCGACGAGCCTGAGCTTGCCGAGCTCGGTCTTGCCCAGCTCGATCAGGTCTTCGTCCGCCATCATCCAGAGCTCGTCGCCCTCGAACACGAAGTACTCCATACCGAGACAGGTCTTGCCTTCCTTCACCATGTACGGCGACCACGCCCCGAAGTTCTGGATGCGCCCGACGACCGCGACCGGATCGTGTACGTAGACCCAGTTGTCGGGGAACGCGTCCTCGGCGGGGATCACGAGCGCGACCGAGAGGTGGTCGCGGAAGTGGATGTCGTCGGCGGCGCGCCTGACATCGTCCGGGATCGGTGGATCCATCGCCTTGAGCAGATGGGGAAGCGGCATCGAGGAGATCACGTCGGTGACGGCGACCGCGTCGGGGCTGTCGCCGCCGTAGTGGACAGCCGTGGCGCGGCCGTTGTCGTGCTCGATCCGGACGACCGGCGCCTCGAGCAGGACTCGCCCTCCGTCTTTCTCCACGAGCTCGTTGCAGCGCTCCCACATCATCCCAGGCCCGAGCTTCGGGTACTCGAACTCCTCGATGAGCGACGTGATGTCCTTCTGATTGTTTCTCGGGAGGATCGCGTTCACGGCCGCGTTGAGGAACGAGAGGTTCTTGATGCGCTGCGCGGCCCAGTCCGCCTGGATCTCGGTAGCCGGCACACCCCAGACCTTCTCGGTGTACGTCTTGAAGAACATGCGGTACAGGCGCCAACCGAACCGCGCCGCCGTCCAGCCTTCGAAGGTGGTCTGATCCTTGGGCGGTCGGATGCGGATCCACACGTACGACAACACGCAACGGATCGACTCGAGGACACCGACCGAACGCAGGACGTTCAACGCCCGCAGCGGGTAGTCGAGGTACTTCCCGTCGTAGTAGATGCGGCTCATGCGAGGGCGCAGCAGGAAGTCGCCGTCCGGGAGGATCTCGTGCCACAGCTCCTCGACGGCGCGCACCTTGGTGAAGAACCGATGGCCGCCCAGGTCGAAGCGCCAGCCGTCGCGCTCGACCGTGCGACTGATGCCGCCGACGACGGTGTCGGCTTCGAGCACGGTGGCCGGAAAGCCGGCCTTGCCGAGCTCGTAGGCCGCCGTCAACCCGGCCGGACCGGCGCCGATCACGACTACCTTGTGCTCGGCGAGCGAGGGCTGCTGAGAGTGGTCGTCGGGCGCGGTCACGTGGGGCGAGTGTACGCAGGGCTGGTCGGGTGCCCGGAGACCCCCCAACTAAGGTTTGAGGCGTCGTGTTGACCGACACCGAGCCTCGCTCGCCTTCATCTCCAAGCTCGCGCGCGGGATTGCAGGAGTCTTCTTCGCTGTCCCCGGCGGAGGCCGTTGTCGTCGCGGCCGTCGTCGCCGTGGGCTTGGTGCTGCGGTTCTGGACGAGTTCCCACCTGTGGCTCGACGAGGCCCTGACGGTGGACATCGCGCGGCTCCCGGTCGGCGACATCGCCGGCGCGCTGCGCCACGACGGCCATCCGCCGCTGTACTACTACCTGCTCCACGGGTGGATGTCCGTGTTCGGACACGGTGACACCGCGGTCCGTGCGCTCTCTGGCCTGTTCGCCGTCGCCACCCTGCCGCTCGGCTACCTCGCCGGGCGTCGCGCCGGCGGTCCACGGGCGGGATGGGCGTTCGTGGTGCTCCTGTCGCTGTCGCCGTTCGCCATCCGCTACGCGACCGAGACCCGCATGTACTCGCTGATCATGCTGCTCGTGCTCGGCGGCTACCTGCTGGTCGCCAACGCGCTCGAGCGGCCGTCGATCGGGCGCCTGGTCGGCATCGCGCTGATCACGGGCGCGCTGCTGCTGACCCACTACTGGGCGTTGTGGCTGCTCGCCGCGGTGATCGTCGTGCTCGTGCTCCGGGCTCGCCGTCCGGCCACACGCGGACAGACGGTGCGTGTCCTCTGCGCGATCGTGCTCGGCGGGGTGTTCATGCTCCCGTGGCTGCCGTCGATGCTGTCGCAGGCCGCGCACACCGGCACGCCGTGGGCGGCCGCAGTGCGGCCGACGACGATGGTCACCGACACGCTCGAGGACTTCGGCGGCGGCGACTACGCAGAAGCGGTTCTGTTGGGGTGGGCGACGTTGGCCCTCTTCGCGCTCGGTCTGATGGCGACACGGATCGACGATCGTCGACTCGAGCTTGACGTGCGGACCGTGCCGCAAGTGCGTCGCGAAGCCGCGATCGTCGGACTGACGATCGCGATCGCCTGCGTCGCGGGCTACGCCACCAACACGACCTATGCGACGCGATACGCCGCAGTGATCCTGCCGCTGTTCCTCGTCGTCGCGGCAGTGGGACTGACGCGGCTCGACATGCCGATCGTGCGCCCCCTCGTTGTCCTCGCCCTGGTTGCTCTTGGCTTCGTGGGTGGCGTCCACAACGTGGTCACCGACCGCACCCAGTCAGGCGAGATCGCCGCTTCGATTCGTTCCCAGTTGCAGCCGGGCGACCTCGTGGTGATGTGCCCCGACCAGCTGGGCCCGTCGATGCACCGGCTCCTGCCCGCGTCCGTCGACCAGGTCGTCTACCCGACGCTGGGATCGCCCGACCGCGTCGACTGGCGCGACTACGCGCAGCGCAACGCGAAGGCCGATCCGCTCGCCATCGCCGACCAGATCGTCGACCGCGCGCACGCAGACTCGGCACACTCCGTGTGGCTCGTCGCGAGCGGTAGCTACAAGACCCTCGAGGGGCAATGCGAGGCATTGACGAACGAGCTGAGTGCGCGCTTGGGGAGCGGGTCGTCGGTCATCGCCGAGAACGCTGACGCGTTCTTCGAGCATGCAGCCCTCTTGCGCTTCCCCGGTCCTGCCTCGCAGTGACTCGCGCGCGCGGCGCGGCCTCGGGGTTGCGCGCGGCCGTTCCCGGCTGGGTCATCGCCCGCGGCATCGTCGTCGCGGCGTGGTTCGCATCGGTGTTGTGGATCCATGTGCGCCGCAACGGCGTACGCCCCGACGCGAGCCGGTTCGGACTGTACGCGTGGGACGGCGTCTTCTACCGAGGCATCGCGGACCACGGCTACGCCTTCGAGCCGCACGAGGCATTGCGCTTCTTCCCGTTGTACCCGCTGTTCGGGCGGCTCGTCGCGGCGGTGACGTTCATCGATCCCGGCGTCGCGTTGGTGATCATCGCGAACGTGGCCGCGCTGATCGCGGGCGCGCTCGTCTATCGGTTGACGATGATGGAGCTCGACCGTCGCACGGCGCATCGCGCCGCCCTGTTGTTCGCGATCGTGCCGCCGGCGTTCGTGCTGACGTTCGCGTACGCGGAGGCCATGTTCATCGCGCTCGCGGCAGCGATGTTCCTCGGCCTGCGTCGCGAACGTTGGTGGATCGCCGCGCTCGCCGGGTACCTCGCGGGACTGACCCGGCCGACGGGCGTGTTCCTTTCGCTCGCCGCCGTGGTCGAAGCGGCGCGCGGCGTGCGTGGGCGTCGCGTGGACGAGCTGCCGGGTCGCATCGCGGCCGTGCTCGCGCCGCTCGCCGGTGTCGGCACGTACATGTGGTGGGTCGGTCGGGAGTTCGGCAACTGGAAGCTCCCGCTGCAATTGCAGAACGACCTGCGCGGCAAGTTGTCGAACCCCATCATCCGCATCGGCGAGGCCGCGTCCGATGTCGTTCACTTGGACAAGCACGGCCTGCACCTGCCCTTCGCCATCGCGCTCGTGGTGCTGACGGTCGTGGTGTTCCAACGACTGCCCGCCTCGTACGGGCTCTTCTCGCTCGGGATCGTCGTAACCTCGCTCGCCGCCGACAACCTCAACTCGATCGAGCGATACGGGCTCAATGCGTTCCCCTTGGTGATCGCGCTGGCCGTGCTCGTGTCGTCCCGATTCGCCGAGCGGGTCGCCGCGCTGGTCTGCGCCGCGGGCCTGTTCGGGCTCACCACATTGGCGTGGCTGAGCATCTACGTCCCTTGAATGACTTAGAGGGAATGTTGGATGGAAACGGGCGCCATGGCGCCCGTTTCTCCCCGGAGTTCGCGACCGGCTGGTGAGCTCAGTAGCCGGGGCGGGGACGGAACAGGTCGAAGCGCAGGCCCTGGTCGTCGATGCACTCGGCGTTGCCGCCGGACTCGTACTGCGTGACCGACAGGACCTGGCCCCCGAGCTCACGGACTCGTGCCGCAGTCGCCTCGATGTCCTCGACCCGGAAGTACAGCCGCACCTCTGGGTCGCCCTCTCGTCCGTGGATCCCACCGGGCGGTGTGATCGAGGAGATGTGGAACGAGCCCGGCTGATAGCCGCCGTCGATGTCCCATCCGAAGAGCTCGCCGAAGAAGCGTTGGGCTCGATCACCGTCCGGCACTTCGAGCGTCAGGTAACCCACATCGCCGAACCGGCGGCCGGGCACGTCCTCGACCGGGATGTCGTCGGGTTCGACGGCCGTGGCGACGAACCATCGATGGCCGAAGGGATCACGGATCACACCACTGCGTGCGCCGTAGTTGACCTCGACCGGGCGAAGGAGCTCTGCGCCTTCGGCGACCGCCACTGCGACCGTCGCGTCCGAGTTCGGCACGTGGATCATGAGCGCGACGCTGCTGCCGCCGAGCGTGTCCGGTCCGAGATGGAGCTCGGCCGGATACTCGTCCGCCAGCATGAAGACCGTGTCGCCGACGCACAGCTCGGCGTGCCCGATGTGCCCGTCGGGCATGACGATCGGATCGCCGAGAAGGCTCGCTTCGAACACGTGCTGGTACCACTCGATGGCACGGTCCGCGCCCCTGCACGCGAGGTAGGGCGTGAGCGAGTGCAGCCGCGAGGGCGTGTACTCGCGGACTTCCTTCCGCTCCGTCGGCAACGCCGCGATGCCGAGCGCCGCCGTCAAACGGTCGCGGAGCTGGTTCACGAACCGTGGTCGTGGCGCGATGGGAGCGACGGGCTCGCGCAGGGCGTCGAACGGATCAGACATCGTCGTCGCACCCCCCTTCGGCGTACGCGGCTCGGAACGCGTTGCGGGCCCGGACGAGCAACGCCTCGGTGGCGTGGACCGTCCGTCCGAGCAGGGCGGCGACCTCGGGCACGGACAAGCCGTCGAGATAGCGCAGTGTCAGTGCGGCGCGGTGATGGGCTCCGAGGCGGTCGAGCACGTCGCGGGCACGTTGGCGATCGAAGCGTCCTTCCATGTCGTCCTCGAACGCTTCGGCCGGCTCCACGAGGCGAAGGCTGCGTTCCTCTCGCTCCTGCCGCCGCCAATGGTCCACGAGCTTGTTGCGAGCGACGGTGATCAACCATCCGACCGTGAGGTCCGGAACCGTGTCGCGCTGCACCGCCTGCGCCGCGGCGAGGAACGTCTCGGATGCGAGGTCCTCGGCCACCTCGGTGTTGCGGGTGCGCGCCGCGAGATAGCCGTACACCTGGGGAAGGGCGACGTCATACATGTCGAGCAGCGCCACTCCGTGGTCGCCGGCGCCGGCTTCGAGCCCCCTCACATACAGATCATCGCTCGGGAAGCGCCAGGTCCGACGGGTGCGGTCGGGAAATCTTCGTTCAGTGGCGAGCGATGTCGCGTAGCGGCATCCGCGGACCGCGCCGGGGTGCGCCGAGCCCACTCGACTCGATGAGGCGAACGACGCGGCCCCGGTGGCCGCCGAAGGGCTCGAGCAGCTCGAGCATGCGCTCGTCCGAGCCTCGCGGCTCGCCCGCGAGGGTCCAAGTGACGGCGTGGGGGAGGTGGTAGTCGCCGACGCTCACTGCGTCGGGGTCGCCGTGAGCGACGATGGCGACCTCGGCGGCGGTCCACGGTCCGACTCCCGGAACGGCAAGGAGGCGGGTGCGGAGGTCGGCCGGGTCCGCCGCCTCCTCGAGGCGATGCGCGACCGTTGCGACGCGACGGATCGTCTCGGCCCGTTTGCGCTCCACGCCCAGGGCGTGCCACGTCGATGACGTGATCGTCCGTAGCAGCGCTGATGGGGGAGCGACGAGCAGATCGACCGGCCCCGGTGCTGGTTCGCCGAATCGGCGGACCAACCCGGCCCACGAACGGCGTGCCTCGCGTCCTGTCACCTTCTGTTCGAGGATGGCGGGCACGAGCGCGTCGAGCACGCGATCGGTCCGGCACAGACGAACGCCAGGCATCCGGTGTGCGAGCCGCTCGACCGCCGGATGACGGCTCGGCTCGAAGCCGTCGAGCGAGTCGAGCGCGCCGCACATCCCGGGGGCGCGCTCGAGCAGCCACGGGGCGCCGGGTCCCCACGCCTGCGCGCTGACGGCGTGGCCGCTCGGCACGACGGCGAGGTGGACCGTGGCCGGACCGTCGGGCGTCCGCGTCGCTCGCCACACACCGTCGGGCGTGAAGCGAATGGTCGGATCGGTGCGACCGTGACCGATGAGGTACGTCGTGCGGCGAAGGTCGGCGCGGTGGTCGAGCTCGATCCGGCTCGTCAGGCCAGGCATCGCAGCGGCTCACCGCCGTTGTACGTGATCATGTCGGCGTACGCCTGCGGATCGATCGGCGTGCCAAGCGGCTCACCCCGCAGCTCCGAGTAGGCGCGGTAGAGGTTGCCGACGAGCCGCTCGGGATCGTGCAGACCGGCGAAGCGTCCGAGGTCGGTGCGCTGTGCGAGCTCGAGTGGCGGCGTGCCGTCGTCGAAGCCGCTCCGAGCGAGCTCCTGCACGAAGCGAAGGTAGGCGACCTGGTCGTCGACGGCGTCGATGCCACACACCCGTCCATGTCCCGGGACGATCAGGTCGGGACCGAGCGCGCGGATGCGGTCGAGTGCAGCGAGCGAGCCCGCGACCGAACCCATCACGACAAACGGTGTGCCGCCGTTGAAGACGAGGTCGCCGGCGAACAGGACGCGTTGTTGCGGGAGCCACGCCACGACGTCGTTGGTCGTGTGCGCGGGACCGACGAACTGCAGCTCGACCTTCCGATCGTCCACGTACAGGTCGAGGTGGTCCTCGAAGCACACGAAGGGCGGAGCGACCTCCAGCCGGCCCCAGTCCACGCCGGGAAACAGTCCGGTCGCGATGTGGCCGCTGTCGATCATCTCCTCGCGACACCGCTCGTGCCCGATGATGGTGGCGGACGGCATGAGGTAATTGCCGTGCGTGTGGTCGCCGTGGTGATGCGTGTTGACGAGCGTGCGCAACGGCAGGGCAGTCACCGACTCGATGGTGTCGACCAGCGCGCGGGTGCGGCGTTCCGTGAAACACGTGTCGATGACGGTGACCGCGTCGCGGCCGACGAGGAAGCCGCTGTTGTTCAGTCCCCACGAGCCGTCGAGCTGGACGTACGCGAAGACGCCGTCGCTCACTTCCTCGACGGTCGGCGGGGGAATGTCGGGATGGTCGTGGTCGTGTGTCGGTGCGCTCACGCGTCGGCTCAATCCGTGGCGCGCTCGGAGATCGTCAACGAGCGCATCACGTCGCCTTGCTTGATGCTCTGCGCGACGTCGACGCCGTCGATGACGTAGCCGAACAGGTTGTAGGACTTGTCGAGCTTCCGCCTGCAGTCGTCGATGCAGATGAAGAACTGGCTGCCGTTGGAGTTCGGGCCGGCGTTCGCCATCGCGACCGCGCCGAGCGTGTACTCGCCCTTGACGGGCTCGTCGGCGAACTTGTAACCGGGACCACCACGTCCGCTTCCTTCGGGATCGCCACCCTGGACGACGAACTCGGGCACGACCCGATGGAAGGCGAGCCCGTCGTAGTACCCGTCGCGAGCGAGGGAGACGAAGTTGTTGACGGTGTTGGGAGCAAGCCTCGGGTCGAGCTCCATCGTGATCGAACCGCGATCGGTGTCGATCACCACTTGGTAGATGGTGTCGAGGTCGATCTGCATCGCAGGAGGTTGGGGCATCGGCGTACGGTAGCCCGATGCCTCCCGCTCGAATCTCCGTGCGGGACGCGGTCGCCGCCGTGTCGGCCATCGACCCGGTGATGGCGACTTTGGTGGTCGAGCACGGGCCTCCGAAGCTCGGGAGCAGGCGAACCGGCGACAGCCGCTTCGAGCAACTCGCCGAGGCGATCTGCTACCAACAGCTCGCGGGCAAGGCCGCGGAAGCGATCTGGACGCGAACCCGCGCCATCGTCGACGGGCCGTTCACGCCCGAGGCGGTGCTCGACGCCGGCTACGACGCGTTGCGGGCGGCGGGATCGTCTGGCTCCAAAGCGATGTCCACCCTGGATCTCGCGGAGAAGGTGGTGTCCGGACAGGTGCGGCTCGATCGCATCGGCCGGCTGCCGGATGACGAGGTGGTGGCCGAGCTCGTGCAGGTGAAGGGCATCGGCCCGTGGACCGCCGAGATGTTCCTCATCTTCACGCTGCGGCGATTGGACGTGTGGCCCATCGGGGACTACGGCGTCCGTGTCGGGTACGGGCGCGCCTACGGGATGTCCGAGGTCCCGACGTCGAAGGAGCTGCTGCCGCTGGGCGAACGTTTCCGTCCCTACCGCACCATCGCCGCCTGGTACTGCTGGCGGGTCGCCGGAGCCAAGCCCCCGGACTGACCCCGCGGCCGGTCGGGCGTTGTGTTCACGGGTCAGGCGAGGGTGAGCATCGTCACGGTTCCCGCATTGAAGTTGGCGACCCAGACGCGGTCGCCGGATGCCACCACGTCGACCGCGGTGAGCCCGACGGGAGAGGGGCCACCCACCGTCGTCGGTCCGGCAGGGTCGAGCTCTTGCAGTTGTGACGGCTCGGTGCTCGACGGCTGCTGCAGCAGCCAGACGGCGTTGGGTGAGACGGCGATCGGGCCGGCAAGAGTGTGGACCGCGTTGCCCGTTGGCGTGAGCGACGCGGATCGAATCGTTGCACCGAGTTCTCGGTGACGATCCACATGTCGTCGCCGGCGCCCCATACCGTGGCCACTGCACCCCCGAAAGGACGTGCGTTCCGGACATAGTTGCTCTCCGGGTCGACCGCGTGGACGAAACCATCCGAATCACCGCTCACGATCACCTCGGTGTCGCTCGCTGACAAGCGTGCGCCGCGCGGTGTCGACGTGGTCGACGATCTGCATGGTCGTCGGATTGATTGCGGAGAGCGTGGCGTCGTTGGTGGTGGTGATGCCGCCCCTCGCGAGGGACGCGAGCACCCAGACCTTGCCGAAGCCGGTGACCACGCCGACGGGCGGCGCCGCGAGCGGGACGCTGGCGGTGACCGTGTTCGACGACGGGTCGATGCGGGTCAGCGAGGCAGTGCCCGAGTCGACGACCCACACCGCGCCGAGCCCTGCGGCTGCGTAGCGATAGTCACTCGAGCCGGCGACCGGAATCGTCGCGACCACCTCGCCGGTGCGCCCGTCGAGGCGGCGGACAACGTCGGCTCCCGGAACCCACACGTCCCCGGACTCGTCGACGGCAACATCGGTTGCGCCACCAACCGGGAGCTCCTTCGCGCTCACCACATGCGGCGGGTTCGTGTCGCTCCTGCTCGCCGTCGACGAAGGTGACACCGTCACGACGTCGGTCTTCCGTGATGACGGCCACATCCTGTTGCCGGCGACGAGCGCAACGGCGGAGACGACGACCATGATCGCGACGCCGCACGCCCGGCGACGACGGCGTCGACGACGTGCCCGCACGACCACCTTCTCGAAGACGTCAGCGGGCACCTCGATGCGCTGTGCTTCCGCTTCCAGCAACTCGTTCAGGTCGATCAATGCTCCTCCTCCAGCAGCTCGCGCATTCGTTCGCGGGCGCGATGCAGACGACTTCGCACCAAAACGGGCTCGATGCCGAGCGGGGCGCCGCGGCGACGGCGTCGAGCCCGAACCAGTCGATGAGGATCAAGACCTCGCGGTGCGCAGGGCTCAGCTGCGCAAGTGCGGCTCGGACATCGACGCCGGTGGTCGCGATGACTGCGGATCGGGGCCGCTTGGCACCGTAGGCGTGAAGCGGTTCCGCACTGCGGCGCGACGTGCTCGCTTGTGGTCGAGGTTGGCGCGCGCTGCGCCACAGATAGCCCTCCGGCGAGTCCATCGACGCGATCCGTGTCCACCGCTGGTGAACGCGGCTCATCGCCTCCTGCGCGACGTCTTCGGCCTCGGCCGCGTCGCCCGTGATCAGGAACAAGCCACGGCAGAGACGGACATAGTGCTGACCGAAGAACGTTGCGAAGTCGTCTGCTCCGTCGCGGCGCGATTGTTGCCGGTTCGGTCGGTCCCAGCGGCGCCATACACCATCAAACCCCCGAGACGGGTGTTGCGATGGAGCAGGATCAGTGGATGCGAGCGCGCCCGCCGGGAGTCGAGGACGCCCAAGTGACGGCGGCCGTGGCTACCCATTGGGGGGTGAACGGGAAATGAGGCGGGCAGGAAGCCGCGCACCCCGAGGTCGATGATGAGCCCGCCCTTGACGACCTCGATCACGGTGCCCTCGACCGGCTCGCCGGACTCTGCGGCGGCTTCGATGCGTCGCCAGCGCCTTCTCGAAGCGGGCGCGCTTCTTCGACATGATCAGGCGACCGTCCTGGTCCTCCTTGGTCATGACGATCGCGTCGACCTCCTCGCCGAGGTGGACCTCGTCGGCCGGGTCGACCGCCTTGCGGATCGAAAGCTCGTTGGCCGGGATGACGCCCTCGGACTTGTAGCCGATGTCGACGAGCACCTCGTCCTTGTCGATCCGGACGACGTGTCCGGTGACGACCTCGCCCTCCTCGATCTCGCGGAAGGTCGCGTCGTAGTTGGGGACGATCTGCCCGTCGATCTCCAGCAGGAGCCCGTTGGAGCCGTCAACGACCCGCGCCTGCGGGTTGTCCATCACAGTTTGCACCGGCCGAAGCGTAGCGCAGCCTTATCATTGCCGGGGCCTATGCCTGTGAGAGCGACCAAGCGGGGAGTCGAGCGCACGGCCCTGCAACAGGACTGCGACGTGCTGGTGTGCGGTGCGAGCTTCGCCGGGCTCGCCGTCGCGGGCGAGCTTGCGGGCTCCGGCGCCAGGGTTCTCGTGCTCGATCGCTACGAGATCGGCGAGCGCCAGACCTCGGCCTGCGGCATCCCGACGCAGTGGCTGCGCGCGATGGACCTCACCGCCTCGGAGCGCCAGAGCTTCGACGAGCTGGTCGTCCACACCCCGTGGCGCACCGCCCGCTGGCAGCTGCCGTGGTCGTTCTCGACCTTCGACTACCGCGAGCTGTGCGCGCTGCTCTGGGATCGCTCCGGCGACGCCGAGTTCGAGACGGCGACGGTGACCGGACGCCACGGTGACACCGTGGTCACCGACCGCGGCGAGCTGCGCGCGCCGCTGATCGTCGACGCGCTCGGCTGGCGGCGCGTGCTCTCCAACGCCGCGCCGATCCAGCCGCCCGGACGCGAAGCTCTCGCGCGGCCTCGAGGTGCACCCGGCCGGCAGCGGGCGCGACATGGAGCTGTGGATCGACCCCTCCTACGTGCGCGCGGGCTACTCGTGGAGCTTCCCCGCCCGCGACGAGCTGCGCGTCGGCGTCGGCTCGTTCTGGCCCTCGCACCACGTCAAGGAGCCGACGGTCCGGCCTCGCCGGCGACCTCGGGCTGCCGCCGCAGGGCTACCAGGGCAACTGGATCCCCCACCAGCTGCGCCGCGCCGCCGAGGACGGCGTCTTCTTCGCCGGCGACTCGGCCGGACACTGCCTTCCGCTCACCGCCGAGGGCATCCGCACCGCGCTCTACTTCGGGCTCGCGTGCGGGCGCGAGCTGCGCGCGGTCGTCACCGGCCACCGCTCCCGCGAGCAGGCGCTGCTCGCGCTACGGCGCGTTCTCCGACGCGCACGAGCGCAAGTTCCGCTGGCTGCTGAACGCGCAGCGCGCGATCGGCCAGATCACGCCGAGCCGCGCGGTGACCCAGTTCGTGCGCGCGCTTCGAGTCCCGGCGCCTGACGCGGTGGGCGTTCGACCAGTACCTGGCGATCGCGCCGCCCTCCTATGTCTCGCGCGGGCGCGGGCCCGAGCCGGACGGGCAGGATCGCCGGGCGCGCGATCCCCTCGCCGGTCGCCGGCGTCCGCGCCTAGCGTCAGCGCGCTCACAGCGCGGCCGAGCGCCCGCGCCAGCCGCCGGATGCCCTCCTCGATCGCCGGCTCGGGCAGGTTCGCGTAGCCGAGCACGAGCCCGTCGTCGCGCGGTCGCGGCGTCACGTAGGCGTAGCCCGAGCGGATAGACGCCGACGGACTCGCGCGCGGCCGCCTGCGCGAGCGCGATCCCGTCGCACCGGCTCGGGCAGGCGCACGATCGCGTGCAGCCCGGCGGCGAGGCCGGTGACCGAGGCGCCCGGCAGATGGTCGCGCGACCGCGGCCACGAGGGCGTCGCGGCGCGCGCGATAGCGGCGGCGCGCGCCCCGCAGGTGGCGGTCGTAGGCGCCGGTCTCGAACAGCCGCGCGAGCGCGAGCTGGTCGAGCGTCGGGCGAGCCGTGGTCGGCGAGCAGCTTGCGCTGGGCGATGCCCTCGCGCAGGCGCGCGGGCAGCACCAGCCATCCGAGCCGCAGGGCGGGCGCGAGCGTCTTGCTGACCGTGCCCGTGTAGAGCACGCGCTCGGGCGCGAGCCCCTGCATCGCGCCGAGCGGCGCGCGGTCGTAGCGGAACTCCGCGTCGTAGTCGTCCTCGACCACGATCGCGCCGGTCTCCCCGCCCACGCGAGCAGCGCCGCGCGCCGGGACGGCGACAGCGCCACCCCGGTCGGCGACTGGTGCGCGGCGTCACGACCACCGCGTCCGGCGCGATCGCGCGCAGCAGCTCGACGCGGGCGCCGTCGTCGTCGACCTCGAGCGGCACGAGCCGGGCGCCCGCCGCGCCGAGGATCGCGCGGTGCGCCGGCAGCCCCGGATCCTCGACCGCGACCGTGCGGCCCGCCGAGCTCGGCGCCGATCAGCGCGAGCGCCTGGGCGGCACCCGAGCAGACGACGATCGAGTCGGGGTCGGCCGCCACCCCGCGCACCCGGCGCAGGTGCCCGGCGAGGGCGCGGCGCAGCGCCGAGGCGCCGCGCGGATCGGGGTAGCCGAGCGCCTGGTCGGGCGCGTCGCGGAGCATCTCGCGCAGCGCGCGCAGCCACGCCGCCGCGGGAACGTCGCGAGGTCCGGAAAGCCGGGGAAGAAGTCGAAGCGCAGCGGCGGCGCCGCGCGCGGCGCCGCGGGTGGCTCCGACGGTGCGGCGCCGTCGGCCACGAACGTGCCGGCGCCGCGGCCTCGCGACGAGATAGCCCTCGGCGAGCAGCTGCGCGTAGGCGTCGACGACGAGCCGCCGCGAGACGCCGAGGTCCGCGGCCAGCGCGCGCGTCGGCGGCAGGCGCACGTGAGCCGCGAGGCGGCCGCTGCGGACCGCCTCGCGCAGCCCGTCCTCGAGCTGCGCGCGCAGCGGCGTCCCGTTGCTGCGGTCCAGCTCGAGCAGCAGCTCCTCGCCGTGCGCGTCGAGGCCTCGCGGCGAGGCCGATCCGGCGGCTGCCGGATTGGTACCCATTTCAAGGCTCGAATTGGTCCTTTACGATGGACCATCAAGACCATATCGTCGCCTGCATGACAGAGCAACCTCGCGCCGCCGATTTCGTCTTCGAAGCCGGGCTGATCGTGCTGGCCGCCTACAACCTCGTGCTCGGCGCTGCTTCATGGCGATCGCCCCGCACGCCTTCTTCACCGCGATCGGCCCCTTCGAAGAGCTCAACCGGCACTACATCCGCGACGTCGCGACCTACAGCGCCGCGATGGGCGTCGGCGCCGCGGCGTCGCGATCCGGCGGCCGTCCTGGCGCGTGCCCGTGCTCGCGATCTCGACGTCGCAGTTCGGCCTGCACACCGTCAACCACCTCGTCGACGCGAGCTCCGCGCACCCGCAGTGGACGGGCTGCTTCGACTTCTTCTCGCTGCTCGCGGGCACGCTGCTGCTGGCCTGGATGTGGCGCTCCGCCGCCCGCGACGAAGGGCCTGCCGCGAACGGTCCGCGAGTCGCCGGCCGGCTCCGGCAACCCGCTCGCACGAACTTCGGTCTCACCTTCCCCTCCCCCCGCGCCGAAAGGAGCACACCATGACCGTCGTCGAGGGCGTCCCCGCCCGCCGCAAGCCCGCTGATCCGCCTCACCTACGCGCTCGCCCGCCGCGAAGTGCGGCGCATGACCGGGAAGGCGCTGCTGACGCCTGACATCCCGGTTCGCGCGCACCGCTTCGGGCAGCTCGTGGGCTACGCCCAGCTCGAGAAGAGCGTCGCGCGCGCCCGCTGCGTGGCCGAGCACCTGCGCGCGCTCGCGGTGCTGAAGTCGGCGGTCATGCAGGGCTGCGAGATGTGCCAGGACATCGGCTCCTTCGAGGCTCGCGCGAAGGGCGTCGACGAGGGGCAGCTCCTCGAGCTGCACCGCTACCGCGACAGCGAGCGCTTCGACGAGACCGAGCGGCTCGTGCTCGACCTCGCGGTCGCGATGACGAACGACCCCGGTCGTCGTCGCGCCGGAACTGCTCGAAGCGCTGCGCGAGCGCCTCGGCGGCGACGCCCAGCTCGTCGAGCTCGTGCACCTGATCGCCGTCGAGAACCTGCGCTCGCGCTTCAACGCGCGCTCGGGCTCGGCGCCGCCGGCTTCAGCGAGGGCATGGCCTGCGCGCGATGGAGACCGGCGCAGCGGCCGACGCCGACGCGCCGCGGAGGGCGCGCTCCGAAGGCGGCCGACGGCGCGCCCGGGCTCGCGGTCGCCCGTGAGGGTCTTCCTCGCCGGCGCGACCGGCGTGATCGGCCGCCGGCTCGTGCCCGCGCTGCTCGCGGCGGGCCACGAGGTGACGCGCGATGTGCCGCAGCGCGGAGAGCGCCGAGCAGGCGCGCGCGGCCGGGCGCCGAGCCGCGCGATGGCCGACGCGCTCGACGCGAGCGCCGTCGCGGACGCGGTCGCCCAGGCGCGCCCGGACGCGGTCGTCAACCAGCTCACGGCGCTGCCGAAGCGGATCGACCCGCGCAAGATCGAGCGCGACTTCGAGCGCAACGACCGCCTGCGCAGCGAGGGCTCGCGGATCCTCGTCGGCGCCGCCCGCGGAGCCGGCGTCGCAGCGCCTCGTCGCACAGAGCATCGCGTTCATGTACGAGCGCGGCCCGGCCGGCAGCGCTCCACTCCGAGCAGGACCCGCTGCGTGCGCGATCCCCCGGCGTCGTTCGCGCGCAGCGCGAACGCGGTCAAGACGCTCGGAGCAGACCACGCTCGAGGCCGGCGGGACGGTGCTGCGCTACGGCTACTTCTACGGGCCGGGCAGCGCGATCGCGCCCGACGGCTCGATCGTCTCCGACCTGCGCCGCCGGCGCATGCCGATCGTCGGCTCGGGCGCGGGGGTCTGGTCGTTCGTCCACGTCGACGACGCCGCGGCGGCGACGGTGCTCGCGCTCGAGCGCGACCGCCGGGCTTCTACAACGTCGTCGACGACGAGCCGGCGCCCGTCGCCGAGTGGCTTCCCGCGCTCGCCAAGGCGGCCGGCGCGCCGCGGCCGATGCGCGTCCCCGCGTTCCTCGCGCGCCTCGTCGCCGGCGAGTACGGCGTCACCGCGATGACAAGGGCGCAGGGCGCCTCCAACGAGCGCGCGAAGGCGCGAGCTCGCCTGGGCAGCCGGCGCACCCGAGCTGGCGCGAGGGGTTCCCGGCCGCGCTGGCCTGAGACGGCGGCCGCCCCGGTCGCGGGCGACGGCGCGACCCGCGGCGCTCACTTCCGCACGACGAGCGCGACGCCCGCGACCAGCAGCACGATCCCGAGCACGCGGTGCACGCTCACGGGGGCTTTCGCGACGCCGAGCAGCCCGAAGCGGTCGATCACGACCGACATCGTCGAGCTGGCCGGTGATCACGACGGCCGTCAGGCCGCTCGCGCCGAGCGTCTGGACGGCTTCGAGCGCGACGAACACGTAGACGGCGCCGAGCAGCCCGCCGACGAGCGCCCACCACGGCACTTTGCCGACGTGGCCGAGCGAGCTCAGCCCGCCCGCGCAGGATGAAGCTGATCGCCACGAGCGCGGCGGTGCCGACGAGGAACGAGAACGTCGCGGCCTGCACGCCGCCGACGGTCTTGCCGAGCCGCGAGTTGATCGGCGCCTGCATGCCGACGAGCAGCCGGCGCCGGCGCCGAGGAAGATCGCGAGGCTGCGGGTCACTTCGCCTCCAGCCAGGTCTGCGCCGGAGCCGATGTCCACCGCCAGCGGCGGCTCGTGCGGCTCCCACACGGCGACCATCTCGCGCTCGACCAGGCTGCTCGCGTCCTCGGTCTCCTCCGGAGGGCCTTCGAACAGCAGCTCGTCGTGGATCGTCAGCAGCAGCTTCGTCTGCAGGCCCGACTCCGCCAGCGCCGCGTGGGTGCGGACCATCGCGAGCTTGATGATGTCGGCGGCGGTGCCCTGGACGACGGTGTTGACGGCCAGGCGCTCGCCCAGCGTGCGCACCTGGTAGTTGCGGGCGCGCAGCTCGGGGATCTGCCGGCGCCGACCCCACAGCGTCTTGACGAAGCCCTCCTCCTTGGCCCGCTCGATCGTCGCCGCCATGAACTCGGCGACGTGCGGGAAGCGATCGAGGTAGGCGTCGATGAACTCCTTGGCCTCCTCGCGCGGGATGTTCAGTCGATCCGCGAGGCCGTAGTCCGAAAGCCCGTAGACGATCCCGTAGTTGATCATCTTCGCCTTCGAGCGCATACCCGGGTCGATCTCCTCGGCCGTGACGCCGAACACGCGCGAGGCGGTCGCCGTGTGCACGTCCTCGCCGCGCTTGAAGATCTCCATCAGCGCGTCCTCGCTGCGCCGCCTGCGCGAGCACGCGCAGCTCGATCTGCGAGTAGTCGGCCGAGATCAGCACCTTGCCGGGCTCGGCCTCGAAGCAGCCGCGGATCTCGCGCCCGAGCGGCGTGCGGATCGGGACGTTCTGCATGTTCGGGTTGGTGCTCGACAGCCGTCCCGTCGTCGCGACCGCCTGCAGGAACGTCGTGTGGATGCGCGACTCGGCTCGACCATGCTCGGGCAGCACGTCGAGGTAGGTCTTGATCAGCGTCGAGAGCTCGCGCCAGCGCTCGATCTTCGGAACGATCTCGTGCTCGGCGCGGATCGCCTGCAGCACGCGGGCGTCGGTCGAGTAGCCGGTCTTGCCGCGACGCTTGCGCGACAGGCCGAGCTGCTCGAACAGGATCTCGCCGAGCTGCTGCGGCGAGCCGATCGTGAACTCGTCGCCGGCGAGCTCGAAGATCTCGCGTTCGAGGCCGCCGATCTCCTCGGCGCACGCGCTCGGTGATCGCCGCCAGGCGCTCGAGGTTCAGCCGCACGCCCGAGCAGCTCCATCTCGCGCAGCACCGGGCACGAGCGGCAGCTCGATCTCCGCCATCACCGCCTCCAGGCCGCGCTCGGCGATCTGCTCGCGCTGCCAGTCGGCGAGCGCCCCCAGCAGGACCGCCTCGCCGCGAGCGGATCCTCGAGGTCGCTGCCGAGCCCGCGCTCCTCGCACAGCTCCGTCAAGGGGATAGCCGCGGCGCGCGGGCTCGAGCAGGTAGGCGCCGAGCAGCGTGTCGTGGGCGAGGCGCCCCGGCACCGTGCGCAGCGCCTTGGCGTCGTGCGCGACGACGCGGCGCGCCCGTCGCAGGCCGCGACCACCTCCTCGGGCCCGTCGCAGTCGCCGACGACGACCGCGCCCCCGGCAGCGGCCGCGAAGCGCCACGGCGAGCCCTCGGCGAACAGCTCGCCCTCGGGCGCCTCGATCTCCTCGCACGACCAGGCAGATCTCCGTCGTCGCCGGAGCCGAGCCGGCGATGTCGGCGGGCGCGCCCGCGCGCAGCGTGGCCGTCAGCGTGACCTCGGTGGCGCTCGCCGGCGCGGCGACGTCGGGGTCGCCGAGCGCCTCCTCCAGCCGGCGCAGCGGGTCGCGCAGCTCGAACTCGCGGAAGATCTCGCGCAGCCGCGAGCGGTCGGGCTCGCGCGTCCGCCTCGAGCGCGACGTCGAGGTCGACCTCGAGGTCGCGCCGCACGGTCGCCAGCTCGCGGACATGCGCGCGTCCTCGGCGTGCTCGACCAGGTTCTGTTTGCGCTTGGCGCCCTTTGACCTCCTCGACGTTGCGCGAGCACCTCCTCGAGCGTCCCGAACGTCTGCAGCAGCTCGCTGGCGGTCTTGTCGCCGATCCCCGGGATGCCCGGGATGTTGTCCGAGGTGTCGCCCTTCAGGCCGTAGAAGTCGGGGATCAGCTCGGGCGCGATGCCGTAGCGGTCGATCACCGCCTGGCGGTCGTAGATCTTCGTCTCGGTGATCCCGCGCGCGGTCGCCATCACCTTCACCAGCCCGTCCTCGTCGATCAGCTGGAAGACGTCGCGGTCGCCGGTCACGATCATCACCGGAACCGGCGGGTCGGCACGCAGCGCGCGCTCGGCGAGCGACGCGATCACGTCGTCGGCCTCGTAGCCCTCGACGCGCACGTTGCGTGTAGCCGAAGGCCTCGACGAGCGGTTCCATCGACGGGCCACTGCTGCTTGAGCAGGTCCGGTCGCGAGCGGCGCGGGGCCTTGTAGTCGGCGAACAGCTCGTTGCGCCCCGAGGTGCCGGCGTCCCAGGCGACGACCGTCGGGCTGGACCCCGTACTCGGTGACGATCTTCACGAGCATCGAGGCGAAGCCGAAGATCGCGTTGGTCGGCACCCCGGTCGAGGTCGCGATCGACTCGGGCAGCGCGAAGAAGGCCCGGTAGACGAGGCTCGGGCCGTCGATCAGGAACAGCCGCCGCTCGCCGGCGCCGGCGCCGGCGCTCGCCGAGGCGCCTTCGCCCGCGCGCTCTTTGTCCCGGCCGCCATCGCTCTCACTCTATGTCCCAGCGCGCAGCGCGTCGCGCCGGCCAGGCGAAGCGCGGCACGGAGCGCCGGGCGGCGCCTCGCGGCTTTGCGCGCAGCTTGCGAGGGAATCTCTTGAGAAGATGCCGTGCCGCCAGCCAAGGAGGGAGTCCCGCAGTGAGCGCCACACCGAGCGCGCAGTACCGCCTGACGATTCGCGTGAAGCTCGACGACAGCTCGGGCGTGCTCGGCCGTACCACGAGCGCGATCGGCGAGGCAGGGGCGGCATCGTCGGCGCCGTCGACGTGGTCGAGAGCGACGCCGCGGGCGCCCTGCGCGACATCGTGGTGGACGCCGCCGACCGCGACCACTGGGACGCATCCTCGCGGCGATCGGGGCCGTCGACGGCGCGGAGGTGATCGACACCACCGACCGCACGTTCCTGCTCCATGTCGGGGGCAAGATCGAACAGTCCAACAAGCACCCGCTCGAAGACCCGCGACGACCTCTCGATGGTCTACACGCCGGCGTCGCGCGCGTGTGCCTGGCGATCGCCGACGACGAGGACAAGGCTTTCCAGTACACGATCAAGCGCAACACCGTGGCCGTCGTCTCCGATGGGACCGCCGTGCTCGGCCTCGGCAACATCGGACCGAAGGCCGCGATGCCGGTGATGGAGGGCAAGTGCTGCCTGTTCAAGGAGTTCGCGGGCGTCGATGCGTTCCCGATCTGCCTCGACACCACCGACACCGACGAGATCGTCCAGACGGTCAAAGCTGATGGCACCCGGCCTCGGCGGGATCAACCTCGAGGACATCTCGGCACCGCGCTGCTTCGAGACTCGAGCAGCGGCTGATCGCTGAGGGCTCGGACATCCCCGTCTTCCACGACGACCAGCACGGCACCGCCGTGGTCGTGATGGCCGCGGTGCTGAAGACGCCCCGTGAGAGCTGACGGAACGCAACATCGAGGACCTGGAACGTAGCTGATCATCGGGCTCGGCGCCGCCGGTAATCGCGGTCACGAGGAATCCTGCGCGCGGCGGGTGTGACGCGAATCGTCGGCGCGGACTCCGAGGGGGCGGCCTGCACCGGTGCCAGCGCGACAAGGACCCTACCCTCGATGCAGCTCCCATCAGAACCCCCGTGAAGCGCTGGGTTCGCCGAGGTGACGAACCCCGACTGTCTTTCCGGTGTCCCCGCGGACCTGGATCGACCGGCGTGGACCTGGCTGATCGGGCTCTCGGGCGCGCGCGCGACGCCCGCCGAGGCGCTGGCGCGCGCCATGAATCGCCGACGCGATGGTGTTCGCGATGGCCAAGCCCGACCCCCGAAGGCCTACCTGAAGGAGGCGGGCGCCGCACGTGCGGGAGTCATCGGCCACAGGGCGCTGCTGACTTCCCCAACCAGATCAACAACGTGCTCGCCTTCCCGGGCATCTTCCGCGGCGCGCTGGATGTGCGCGCGCCCGCGATCACCGAGGAGATGAAGATGGCCGCCGCGCGCGGGATCGCCTCGATCGTCCCGGATGAGGAGCTGCGCGACGACTACATCATCCCGTCGGTCTTCAACCGCGACGTGGCGCCCGCGGTCGCGGCTGCCGTCGGCGAGCAGGCGCGGCTGGCCGGCACAGCGGAGGCGGGCCTCGAGGTCGGCTACGCGCAGGGCGACACGGTCGCGCCCGGCGCCGGTGGGATCGGCCCACGGCCGCGTCTGAGGAGGAAGTCGCCGATGCCCTCTCTATCACCGTCTCGGGGCGAGCGGCATGATCGGCCGCCGCCTGGTCGACGAGGCCGCAGCGCCAGGGCTGGGCGGTCACGATCCTGAGCCGCGAACCGGTGCGCGCCCAGCACGCGCTCGGCGACGTCGAGACCGACCCGGTGGATCCGGTGGAGGAACCGCTGCCTGTGCAGGCGCTGGCGGGCCGTGACGCGATCGCACACCTCGCGGGTGCTGGTCTCAGAGCGCTGGACGCCCGCCGCCAGGCGCGCAATCCGCGACAGCCGCGTCACCGGCACCGAGAACCTCGTCACCGCGTTGCGCGAAGCCGATCCGCGCCCGAAGGTGCTGGTGTCCTCCTCGGCGAGCGGCTACTACGGCGCCCGCGGCTCGGAGCCGATCGACGAGGAGGCCTCGGCCGGCCGCGACTTCCTGGCGGAGGTCTGCGTCGCGTGGGAGGCGAAGGCGGCGCGCGAGCAGCTCGGGATCCGCGTCGTACGGATCCAACACGTAACTGAACGAAGTGAACGACATAAC